>NZ_BDQX01000394.1:99472-103307 GCF_003112455.1 Paenibacillus agaridevorans | reverse complement strand
GCAAGCGCCCGAAGCGGGCCGGCTGTATAGGCCGGCCCGCTTCCTATATATGCCGTTTTCGGCATGAAGAAGGATGTGAGGTTCAAGGTGATGAAAGGGTTTATGAATAGGCAGGCGCCATATTTTTTTATTGCGCCGACTTTGCTGCTACTTACGTTGTTCTCCATCGTACCGATTGTGGTCGCGCTTGTGATCAGCTTTACGGACATGGATTTAAGGGGACTCGCGAATTGGGACAGGGTTTCGTTTATTGGCTTCGAAAATTATGTCGAAGTGCTAAAGGATCCCGTCTTCCTGAAGGCTATACTCAACACGCTCTTCTACGTCGCAATCGGGGTACCGCTCGTTATCCTGTTCTCCTTAACCATCGCTTTGCTGATCAATCTGGGCACGTCCCGAATCTTCAAAGCCTTTAGAGTCGTCTATTACCTCCCTTCCGTAACCAATATCGTTGCCGTTGCGGTTGTCTGGAGTTATCTTTATAATCCTGCGCTTGGCCTGTTTAACTACCTCCTGAACTCGGTAGGTCTGCCGGATGTGCCTTGGCTGACGGAACCGACGATAGCCAAGCTGTCCCTGATCCTGCTTGCGATCTGGAAAGCGATCGGCCTCAATATGATTATCTTCATCGCGGCGCTTCAAGGCATTCCGAAAACTTATTATGAAGCCGCCCAGCTCGATGGAGCGAACACCTGGCAGCAAGTGACGAGCATTACGATTCCAATGCTGCGCTTCGCGATCTTCTTCGTGTCCATCACGACGATGATCGGTTGGCTGCAATTTTTCGAAGAGCCGTTCGTCATGACGGAAGGCGGTCCGCTCGACGGCACGTTGTCCGTAGCGCTCTTTATCTACCAAAACGGCTTTAAATTCAACAACTTCGGCTATGCAGCCGCCGGTTCCTTCGTTCTGTTTGTCTGCATTATCGCCGTGACGCTCGTTCAGCTCAGGCTGCAGAAGAACGAGTCGGACATGACTTAAAGGGGGGATAACATCATGCGTACAACTGTCGCAGGGAAAAAAGGAGGGGCGCGGGATCGCGAAGGCAACTTAACGTTCCAGTGGATATCCGGCATCTTGCTGACCATTGGCGGTATATTTTTCCTTCTGCCGTTCTTCTGGATGGTTTTGTCCTCCTTTAAGCCGGAGAGCGAGATCGTGCAGATTCCGCCAACCTTTTGGCCGGCAACGTTTACGACTTACAATTTCAGCTACCTGTTCGAGAATATGAACTTTGGCGTATACCTTAAAAACACGCTGATCATCGTCCTGTTCTCGTTCGGAGGTCTGATGCTTAACGCGCTGGCCGGCTTCGGCTTCGCCAAATACGATTTTAAAGGCCGCAACGGATTGTTCGTCCTGGTGCTCGCCACGATGATGATCCCGAGCCAGGTAACGATGATCCCGGTTTATCTCATTCTAAACTCGCTGGGCTTAACGAATACGATGACGGGCATTGTCCTGCCGGGTCTCGTAGGCGCATTCGCGATCTTCTTGTTCCGACAGTTTATGTCGACCATTCCGACGGAGCTGCTGGAGGCTACGCGTCTGGACGGCGCAAGCGAATACCGCATCTTCTTGCAGATCGCCTTGCCGATCTCGAAGCCGATTTTGGCGGTTCAGGCGATTTTGACGTTCATCGCGGGCTGGAACAGCTTCCTTTGGCCCCTCATTATCGCGAACGACGAGAGCCTGTATACGTTGTCCGTCGGACTATCCTTGCTAAAGGGACAATACGCGGCGAACTTCGGTCTGCAGATGGCGGGAGCTACGTTTATGGTGGCGCCGGTCATCGTGTTGTTCACTTACTTCCAGAAACACATTATTGAAAACTTCACGATTTCCGGATTGAAATAAGAGTATTTTTCATGGGAAAAGGAAGGTGCGAGGATGACTTCAGCTTTACGCAGTCGCCCGAACATTTTGTTTATCATGTCGGACGACCACGCTTCGCATGCGATCGGCGCTTACGGCAGCCGGATTAACGCAACGCCGAATCTGGATCGGTTGGCGGACGAGGGGATGCGCTTCGATAACTGCTTTTGCACCAATTCGATCTGTGCCCCGAGCCGCGCTACGATTTTGACGGGTGCTTACAATCACGTCAACGGAGTAAAGACGCTTGGCGACGATCTCGACGGCAGGCAGGTTACCTTTCCCAAGCTGCTCCAGGCGGACGGTTATCAGACGGCCATCATCGGCAAGTGGCATCTGGGCCATGGGGGATTTCACGATCCGACCGGCTTCGATTATTGGAGCGTGTTGCCGGATCAGGGTGAGTACCTTAATCCCGATTTCTACGAAATGGGGACAAGGAAAACGTTCGATGGTTACGTTACGGATGTCATCACGGACAAGTCGTTGGAGTGGATCGATAATCGGGATCCGGAACGCCCGTTTATGCTGATGTGCCATCATAAGGCGCCGCATCGCCATTGGGAACCGGACGAGAAGCACAAGCATCTGTACGAGGATATCGATATTCCCGAGCCGGAGACGTTTAATGACGATTATGCGACCCGCTCGCAGGCTGCCGTCCAGGCGAAGATGCGCATCGATGACCTGAACGAGCTCGATACGAAAGGACCGCCTCCCGAAGGCTTGTCGCCGGAGGAAGTACGGAAGTGGAAGTATCAGCGCTACATCAAGGATTATTTGCGCTGTATCGCTTCCATTGACGATAACGTCGGGCGGATGCTGGACTACCTTGACGAGAAAGGGCTGGCTGAGGATACGATCGTCATCTATACGTCGGATCAAGGTTTCTTTCTGGGCGACCATGGCTGGTTCGACAAAAGGTTCATGTACGAGGAATCGCTGCGCATGCCGTTCCTGATTCGATATCCGAAGGAAATCAAGCCGGGCGGCGTGTGTGGGGATATCATTTTGAACACGGATTTTGCGCCTACGTTTCTGGAGTATGCCGGATTGCCGGTTCATGAGCGGATGCAGGGCGGCAGCATTCGGCCGCTGTTAAACGGTGAAAGGCCGGAGGACTGGAGAACGGCGATGGTTTATCGCTATTGGATGCATCTGGACGGCATTCACGAGGTTTATTCGCATTACGGCATCCGCACTCATCGCTACAAGCTTATCTACTATTACGCGCAGGCGTTAGGCACGACGGACTCGCGGGACGAAAACCGGCCGCCGGAATGGGAGTGCTTCGACCTGGAGCAGGATCCGTACGAGTTAAACAATGTATACGACAACCCTGATTATGCAGACCGGATTGCCGCGCTTACAAAGCAATTGGAGCGTCTGATGGACGAGGTGCAGGACGAATATATCCACTAGAAGACGTCGGAATCCTATTCGGCTTCGGCGAACGTCGGGATTTCAGTGGAAGCTTGGAGGAATGACGCAGTGAACGATTACGAATTGCAACGATTGCTGGACGAGATGACGCTGGAGGAGAAGGTTAATCAACTGCTACAGCTGGCGCCTGCTTTCTACGAAGGGGCGAACAGCGCCGGCCAAATTACGGGACCGCTCGAAGGGATGGGCATTACCGAGGAGACGGTTCGCCAGACCGGATCCGTGCTGGGGCTCGGCGGCGCCGAAGAAGCGATCGCGATTCAGGAAGCCCACCTGAAGCATAACCGGCTAAACATCCCGCTGCTAACGATGGCGGACGTTATCCATGGCTATCGCACGATCTTTCCGGTGCCTCTGGCGCTAGGCTGTTCGTGGGATCTTGACATGGCGGAACGTTCGGCTGCGATTGCGGCGAAAGAGTCGGCCGTGGCGGGCATTCATGTCACATTCTCTCCGATGGCAGATCTGACCCGCGATCCGCGCTGGGGACGGGTGATGGAGTCTACGGGCGAGGATC
>NZ_BDQX01000394.1:98400-99392 GCF_003112455.1 Paenibacillus agaridevorans | reverse complement strand
CCGGTCCGCCCGCGCCTTCGTGCGCGGCTATCAAGGTAAGGACGTGTCCAAGGAGCCGTATAAAATTGCCGCGTGCATAAAACATTTTGCGGCATATGGCGCTGCAGAGGGCGGAAGGGACTACAACACCGTCGATATGTCGGAATGGATGCGCCGCGAGTATTACATGCCGTCCTACCGGGCCGCGCTCGAAGAAGGCTGCGAGATGGTCATGACGGCGTTTAATACGGTGGACGGCATCCCTGCGACGGCCAACCGCAAGCTGATGCGCGACCTGCTTCGCGGCGAATGGGGCTTCGACGGCGTGTTGATCTCCGATTGGGGCGCCGTTAAGGAGATGATTCCGCACGGCGTCGCGGAAGACGAGAAGGAATGCGCGCGCAAGGCGATCGAAGCGGGCGTTGATATCGAGATGATGTCGCCATGTTATCCGCATCACCTGCAAGAGCTGGTCGAGGGCGGAGACGTGGACATTCGCCTGCTGGACGAAGGGGTTATGCGCATTCTAAAGCTGAAGCGCAAGCTGGGACTGTTCGAGAATCCGCATCGTTATGCGGATTCTGCTGTTGAACGCGAAGTGCTTTTAAGCGGGGAACATCGCGCTGCCGCGCATGAAGCGGCGCTTAAGTCATGCGTGCTGCTGCAGAACGAAGGAAAAACGCTGCCGCTCGCCAATGTGGCCAAGGTGGCGTTGATCGGGCCGTTCGCGAACAGCGATGACCTGCTCGGTCCTTGGTCGTGCATGGGCAAACGAGAAGAAGTCGTTACGCTTGCAGACGGCATGCGCGGCATTGCCGGATCCTCAGCCGTTACGGCCGTCGGCTGCGGCGGTGCGGAGCGTTTGTCGGACGAAGAGCTCGCAGCCATGCTGGATGCCGCGCGTTCGGCGGACGTCGTTGTGCTTGCGCTCGGCGAAGATTCGGAAATGAGCGGGGAAGCAGGCTGCCGTTCGAAGCTTACGCTGCCGGGACGCCAGCTTGAGCTGGTTCGGC
>NZ_BDQX01000394.1:93496-98329 GCF_003112455.1 Paenibacillus agaridevorans | reverse complement strand
GCTGGGCAAGCCGACGGTCGCCGTGCTGTTTAACGGCCGTCCGCTGGATTTGCGAGACGTTTTGAACGAGACGGATGCCGTGCTGGAGGCATGGTACCCCGGCACGAACGGCGGCGCGGCGGTGGCGGAGCTGTTGTATGGCATCGCGGCTCCTTCGGGCCGATTAACGATGAGCTTCCCGCATTCGGCGGGACAGATTCCGGTTTACTACAACGTATTTAATACGGGCCGTCCGCAAGATCCGAACGGCGAGCGCGTGCGATACGTATCGCAGTATCTGGACGTTCCGAACGAGCCGTTGCTGCCGTTCGGATACGGACTTGGCTATACGGACATCCGATATGGCGAAGCCTCGTTGTCTTCCGGCACGCTGAACGCGGACTGCAAGCTGACGCTGACCGTTGCGGTGACGAACTCGGGAGAGTTCGCAGCGGAAGAGACGGTGCAGCTGTACGTGCGCGACATGGCCGGCGAGACCGTCCGGCCGTTGCGCGAGCTTAAGGGGTTTGAGAAGGTGAGGCTCGAAGCGGGCGAAACGAAGATGGTCACATTCGAAATAACGGAAGAGATGCTCAGGTATCATCATTCCGACTTGCAATATAACAGCGATCCCGGCCGATTTCTGGCCATGGTCGGACCGAACAGCCGAGACGTACGGGAGCTTGCGTTTGAATTGAGATAGTGGGAAAGGAGCCCGGAGATGAGTACTCAACAGCAAGAGAAAACAATTGCCGTGCAAGCGGACGGCTTGACGTTTACATTTCTGAGCAGCGGAGACCTGCGCGAGATCGGCTACAAAGATCTGATGATCAATCAAGTCATGTCGAATCCGCTGGACGGATCCATGAACAATTTGTATGTGCGCGTGCGCAAGGAGGGCAGTTACCTGTTTGCGCCGCTGCTTGGCGTAAGGTCGAACAGCCGCGTGGCGGCTTCCGACCGCCGGGTTGTCTGGAGCGGGGAGACGCTGGGCATAGCCTATCAGGTGACGTTTACGCTGATGCCGGGGCTGATCTGGTTCTGGGATGTCCGGCTTAGCGGCGACGGCCTGGAAGCGGATCTGGTGTACGGCCAGGATGTGGGCCTCGCCGACAAAGGCGCGGTGCGCACGAACGAAGCGTACATGTCCCAATACTTGGGCCATACCGTTTTCCAGACGGAGGAGAAAGGATACGCGGTCTGCTCGAGACAGAATCAGCCGATGTCGACCGGATTCCCGTATTTGCAGCAAGGATCGCTCACCGGAGCGGTATCGTATTCGACCGACGGCTTCCAGTTCTTCGGACTATCCTACAAGGAAACGGACGTGCCGGAAGCACTCGGTCGCGATCGTCTGGACAATAAGGTCTATCAATACGAATTCGCTTATACGGCGCTGCAATCTCGGACGGTGCGGCTAACCGCCGGTCAAGAGGCATCGTTCGTATTTTATGGCCTGCTGAAGCCGAACCATCCGGAAGCGATAAGCGAGCTGGCTTATGCGGAGGACATTCTTGCGGCATGGGAAGGCGCTCAGGCACTGAGGGAAAAAGGCGAGCCTGGCCCGATTGGCGAACGCGTTTCGTGGAGTGATCGGATCGGAAATCCGCTGCGTACCGAGAATGTAACCCCGGAAGAGATCGAAACGTTGTTCCCTGTGCGATTGCAAGAAGAGCGCGATGGCGACGAGCTGCTGTCCTTCTTTACCCCGACGTACGAGCACGTGGTGCTGAAGGCCAAGGAGCTGCGTATGGAGCGTCCGCATGGCCATATTTTGATGAGCGGCGACAATGCCCGGATAAACGACAACGTATTGTCCTCGACCAATTATATGTACGGCATTTTCCACTCGCAGATCACGATCGGCAATACGTCGTTCAACAAGCTGATGACGAACGCTCGGAACGCGCTGAACGTGCTGAAGACGTCCGGGCAGCGGATCTATGTGGAGACCGACGGGCAATTCCGCCTGTTGACGATGCCTTCCCTATACGAGATCGGCTTCAACTATGCGCGCTGGTATTACAAAACAGGCGGAGACACTCTTGTCATCACCGCGTGGACGAAAGCCGACACTCCCGAACTGGCGCTTGAAGTTGTCTCCCGAAAGGGCAAATCGTACCGGTTCCTCGTGTCGAATCAGATGACGATGAACGACAAGGAATACGAGTTGCCATATCTGATGGAGACAGAAGAGGGCGGGCTGGTATTTCGCGCTCATGCGGAATCGCTAAGCTCGGGCGTCTATCCGGAGCTGCAATTCCGTCTCGGTCTGCGCGGCGCGGAGATGAAGGTGCTGGACGAGCGGGCATTCGTCGCCGGAGCACAGCCAGGTTCGGCTTCGCTGGTCGTGCTGGAGCTTGCTCCGTCCGCCAAGTGGCGGCTAACGATTGAGGGCAGGCTGGACAAGACGGATGGCCCTTTTGTTGCGACTGGTGCAACCGATGGTGCGGACGACCTTCCAGTCGAAGCGGATATCGAACAATACCGTTCGTTCCTCTCCTCCGTCATGAACGGCTTCGGCTTGTCGCACGACTCGGAAGAGAAGGCGCGGAAGCTGGAGAAGTTCAACGCGTTGGCATGGTGGTACACCCACAACATGCTCGTTCATTATTCCGTGCCGCACGGCCTGGAGCAATACAGCGGCGCCGCATGGGGAACGCGGGATGTGTGCCAGGGACCGACGGAATATTTTATGGCGATGGGCAAGCACGAACAAGTGAAAGACATTTTAAAGACGGTCTACTCGCATCAGTACAAGAAGGATGGCAACTGGCCGCAATGGTTCATGTTCGACCGTTATTACCGGATTCAGCAGGAAGAGAGCCACGGCGACATCATCGTATGGCCGCTCAAAGTGCTGGGCGACTATCTGAGAGTGACCGAGGATTATACGATTCTGGAAGAACGCGTGCCATATACGACCCATGATGGCGAGCAGACGGAGGATACGTATACGATTCTGGAGCACGCTCGCAAGGAACTTGGCTACATCAAGGATCATTTCCTTCATGGCACTCGGTTGTCGTCTTACGGCGATGGAGACTGGGATGACACCCTGCAGCCTGCTAACGCGAAGCTTAAGCAATTCATGGTCAGCAGTTGGACCGTGTCGCTGACCTTCCAGACGTTCTCGCAGCTGTCGGCCGCGTTGGCCGGTCAAAGCGAGGAGCTGGACGGGCTGTCGGCGGAGCTGAAGGAGCTGGCCGAAGGTATCAAAACCGATTTTAACCGCTTCCTGGTCAAGGATGGCGTCACTTCCGGCTTTGCCTATATGGAAGAACCGGGCCGCATCGATCTGATGCTGCATCCGGGCGATAGCAAGACGGGCATCGAATACCGTTTGCTGCCGATGACGCGCAGCATGATCGGCGAACTGTTTGATGCAGAACAGGCGGAGTCGCATTATCGCCTGATCAAGCAGGAGCTGTATTGCCCGGACGGCGTTCGTTTGATGAACCGTCCGGCCGATTATGCGGGCGGCGTCAGCACGCGCTTCAAGCGCGCGGAGCAAGCGGCGAACTTTGGCCGCGAGATCGGCTTGCAATACGTCCATGCGCATATTCGTTACATCGAGGCGATGGCGAAGCTGGGCAAGACGGACGAAGTGTGGACGTCGCTTGCGAGCATCAATCCGGTCGGCATCCGAGACGTCGTGCCTAACGCCGACTGGCGCCAAAGCAACTCGTACTTCAGCAGCTCCGACGGCAAGTTCGCGGATCGCTACGAGGCGCGCGAAGGCTTTGGCAAGCTGCGTACCGGCGAAGTGCAGGTAAAAGGCGGCTGGCGGATCTACTCCAGCGGTCCCGGCATCTACATGAATCAGCTCATCTCGAACGCGCTTGGCATCCGCCAGGAAGGCGGCGACCTTGTGCTCGATCCCGTGATGCCTGCGGAGCTGGACGGACTTCGGTTCGCATTCCGGTGGGCGGGGCATGACGTCACGTTCCGCTACGAGATCGCCGGCGGCACGGTGCGCGGCGTGACGGTAAACGGAGCGGCAGTCGATACTGTCAAGGCGACGAATTGCTATCGCCCGGGCGGCGCGCGGATCGCTCGCGAGACGCTGGAAGGCATGTTCGCCGAGGGCTCGAACGAAGTCGTCATTACAATGGCATAAGTGAAGGTTAAGCGATGGCGATGGGGTAGTATTCCCATCGCTGCTCTTTTTACTATATAATCGACTGAGATAAGAAAGCGGGCAGTAAGGAATAGGGGCGATAGTTGTGGTAAGTATAAAAGACATTGCCAAGCACGCGGGGGTATCCATCTCGACCGTATCGTACGCGTTAAATGGAAATCCCAAAGTCACGGAAGAAACAAGCAAAAAAATTCTGGCCGTGGCCAAACAATTAAATTATGTGCCTAATGCGGCAGCGCGAACGCTCAAGAAGCGGGAGACCAAAATTATCGGAGCCTACCTGACAACCCTCGAAGGGGCTTTTTACGGAGAGCTCTTGCAAGGCATGAAGGAAGAATTGAATAAGCGGGATTACGACCTCGTCATCTGCAGCGGAACGCAATCCCATCGGATGCTGCCGGAAGGCATGCTGGACGGCGCCATTATTTTGGACAGACTGTTCTCCGACGAGGAGCTGCTGCTTCATGCAGGGAGAGGCCATAAGCTGGTTGTGCTGGACCGCGAGCTGAGCCATGAGAACATCGTGCAGGTGCTGCTCGACAACAAGGCAGGCGCGACGTTTGCGATAGAGTATCTGATCCGGCAAGGGCATAAAAAGCTGTACGTCGTGACGGGGCCGGAGGGCTCCTTCGACTCCGATCAGCGGCTGGCAGCCGTGCGTCAAGCGGTGGAGCGGGGTGGACCGGGACTGACGTACAACGAAATTCCCGGCA
>NZ_BDQX01000394.1:48507-93404 GCF_003112455.1 Paenibacillus agaridevorans | reverse complement strand
GCGGCGGCGAGACGCATCCTAGGCGAATACGACGGTCCGGCCGCCGTATTTTGTCAAAATGACGAGATGGCAATCGGCGTGTATCAAGCGTTAAAGGATACGCCGTACCGGATCGGCGAACATCTGCATGTGGTGGGCTTCGATCATATCGAGATCTCCGATTATTTGCAGCCGCGATTGGCCACGGTCGATTATTCGGAGCGCCGCTGGGGCGCGCTTGCCGCAGAGCAGCTTATTAAGCTGATCGCATGCGAAGGCGCGGAGCATGAGCGCGTCTACGTATCTCTGATCGAAGGCGAGTCGGTCGGGCGCATCGAATAAACGACGAGCAAAGAGAGGGGGCTGTCACTTTGACAGCCCCTTTTTTTGAATTAAGGGGGAATATAAGTTTGCTATCGTGTCGGCTTGGTTATGGCGCTCTCAGATGCAGATTAGTTTGTGCTGTTTACGCAATAATTGAGCGAAAATACACAATGATGGTGAGGTAAGAGCCGTTCCTTCGTATATTTGTACATATATACATAAATATTGGTTCAGAGGGGGCCCGAACGACGATTTGAAGCGAGAATTTGTGTATTTTCGTACAAATCGCTGTACAGGGGCCCAATATGGTTCGGAAATTAGGGAGTAATGCACAAATGTGCAGAGATGCCGATGTTTGGGCCTTGCCATGTGCAAACGAATCCCTCTGAACGATATCCCGTCGACTCAGACAAGGTTGCATATTCATTTTCATGTATAGATTCATGTATAGAGGGGCTAGAGGGGTTACTGATACACGCATGCAGGGATACTCCAAACGTATGCGAAAACCCCGTTATGTTCATGCTATTTGGCGACACATGAACGCAAAGCACCGTCAGGGATTTGTCCCTGACGGTTTTTCTCATATGAGTTATTATTGAATTGGATCGAAGTTCGCCAGTTGAGCCTCGACTTCGGCGATAACCTTGTCGATGCCGGCTTTCTTGAGGTCTGCTCTGTATTCTTCAACGGCAGTTTTTGGATCTTTGCTCGTTTTGCCGAGCATCAGCTGCATGCCGAGCTGCATGTTGACGTTCGAGATCGCCGCCAGCTCCGTCGTAACCTTGGACGGATCGAAGCTGAAGCCGACGTACGGATCGTTGATGGCCACTTTATCCCACTCTTCGTAGAGCGATTTGCGGACAGGGTTCTCGGAATCCATCGGCAGGTTGTACTCGTCTGTACGCAGCGACCAAGCCGCGAAGCCGCCGCCGTCTTTCTCTTGGTTGAAGCTCTCCGGCGTCTTTTTCACGCCGTCGACGATCTCGTATTGACGGCCTTCGATGCCGTATTGGATCAGGTTGTAGTAGCTCGGGTCGGTCATGAACTTCTCGATAGCCATGAGGGCGCGCTCCGGATTGCCGGAGTTCGTGCTGATGACCGTCGAGTTTTCGACGCCGATCTTTCTTTTGATCTTGCCATTCGCTTCCGCGAACGTGTAGAAGTACGGATCGGCTTCCGGTTGAGCCTTTTTGTCGGCGCCGTATTTGCCGATCCAGTCCTGCGCGTGCGTCAGATAACCCGCGGAGTTGGCTGCCTGGAAGTTCGTGTTCGCGCCGACTTGCGAGGACAGAATGTCCTTCGGCCAGTAGCCTTTATCGGACCACTCGCGCATTTTGACTGCCCATGCCTCGAATTCCGGCGTAAAGGCCGGGTGGAACACTTTCTTGAAGCTTTCCGGGCTTTCCGTCACAAGGTTCAGCTCGGAGAACGAAATGCCCGGCGCGTTCAGCCACTTGCCCGTCGTGTCGACCAGCATGCGGAACATGTTCTGTGCATCCGCCGCGTTGCCGTTGATCGGCGCATACGATTCGTTCGCCAGGACGTTGTCCATGTATTTCTCCATGTCTTCGATGGAAGCGATTTTCTCCATGCCGTATTTCTTGAGCAGGTCGGAACGGTATGCGTAACCGGAAGGCGTATATTCGCTGTACATGGAAGGCACGCCGTAGATGCGGCCGTTAACCATAGTGCCTTTCCACGCGGCTTCCGAAATCGCGGCTTTCAGCTTCGGCGCGACCTTGTCCAGCATGTCCGTGATATCGACCAGCGCGTCCTGCGACGCGAGCGTATAGTAGGAAACCTGGGCGCCCGGGGACGCGTGGGACATGTCGAACTTCTCGCCGGAAGCGAAGAGCAGCGGATATTTCGTCGCGATATCGCCCCAGTCGATGTATTTCACTTCGATGGTTGCGTTAATGTCCGCTTTCAGCTTTTTGTTGATTTCGGCCAAAATATCCTTGTTGGCGACCCCTTCTCCGCCCCACAGGTAATAAACGAGCTTCGCTTCCTTGGAGGTGTCCACCCCGCTCGACTCCGTGCCTGCCGTACTGGTTGGCGTCTTCCCGTTATTGGATCCAGTATTCGTCGGTTCATTTCCATTCGAGGACGAGCACGCCCCCAGCAAGCTCATCGACATTGTGGCTGCAAGAGCCACTCCTAACAGCTTTTTCCCTTTCATCTTGAAAACCTCCCCTTGGTAAATGAACGAATCCGTGAAGCCCTATATAATAAACGGTCCTTGGGCCGTCTATTAACGAAAATGATCTTACCCTTTTACCGCGCCGATCGTCAGACCGGTGATGAAGTACCGCTGCAAGAACGGATAAAGCAGAATGATCGGGCCTGTGGCGAGCACGGCCGTCGCCATCTTGATGGACTGCGAAGGCAGATCCGCCGTGTCGATGACGGCGCCTTGGTTAATGAGTGCCTGGATGTTCGTCTGGTTAATCATTCGCTGCAGGAAGTATTGAAGCGGGAACTTATCGGGCGATTGAATGTACAACATGCCGTTATACCATTCGTTCCAAAAGCCCAGCGCCGTGAACAAACCGACGGTAGCCAGCGACGGGACGGCGAGCGGCAGGAACACCTGCCAATAGATTCGGAAGTCGCCCGCGCCGTCTATCGTAGCCGATTCGTAGAGCGAATCGGGTATAGCCTTCATAAAGTTCCGCATTAGAAAGATCGACCAAGCGCCGACGATGCCGGGCAAAATCATCGCGTACAAGCTGTCCTTGAGGTCCAGGTATTTGACCATCAGAATATAGGTCGGGATCAGTCCGCCGCCGAACAACGTCGTGAAATAAATCATGAACGAGAAGAAGTTCCGGTATTTGAAGTCCTTCCGGTTGAGCACGAAGCCCGCCATCGACATCATGAACAGTCCGAACAGCGTGCCGACGACCGTGATGAAGATGGTGACGCCGTAGGCTTTGGTCAACGCCGTGGAATTGTTGAGCATCATGTCGTAGGCCTTGAACGAAATCTCTTTCGGGAACAGCTTGTAGCCTTCCTGAAGAATTTCGCGTTCGTTCATGAACGAAGAAGAAATCATCAAAACGAACGGGAAGAGGCAAGCCAAGGCGAATGCGGTAATGCTGAAGTAGCTGATCGCCTTGATCGCGAGTGTGCCGCGGTCCTGCTTGATTTTGGCTGAAGTCATGATTTTCGCCTCCATTTTAGAATAATGCGCTGTCCGGCTCGACCTTCCGCACGATGTAGTTGACGAATAGGACCAGGAGCAGGCCGAATGCCGATTGGTAGAAGCCGACCGCCGCACCCATCGAGAAGTTGAATTGGCCGACCAAGCTGCGGAATACGAAAGTATCGATAATATCGGTCTGCGGATACAGCACCGAGTTGTTGCCGATCAGGTTGTAGAAGAGGTCGAACGAGCCTTTCATGATGCCGCCGAGCCCGAAGAGCAGCAGCAGGATAAACGTCGGCTTGAGCATCGGGAGCGTCATGTAGCGGATGCGCTGCCAGTTGCTCGCCCCGTCCATGTACGCGGCCTCGTACAGATCGTTATTAATGCCGGTTATGGCGGCCAGGTAGACGATCATGCCGTAGCCGGTCATGCTCCAGATTTTAAAGGCGACGATGATGTACTTCCAGATTCCCGGATCCGAATAAAATTCGTAACGTTCAAGTCCCGCCTGAACAAGCAGCGTATTGATAAAGCCGGAGTTGAAGTTCAGCATGTTGTAGGCAAACACGCCGACGATAACCATCGAGATGAAGTGCGGCAGCAGAATGATCGATTGGGAAATTTTTTTGAACCATTTCCCGGCCACCTCAGTGAGCATGATCGCGAATACGACCTGAATGACGTTGCCGAGCGCCAGGAATACGAAATTGTAGAGGAGCGTGTTTTTCGTGATGTTCCAAAGATCGCCGGTCTGAATCAGAAACTTGAAGTTATCCAGCCCGAGAAATCGGCTTCCGAAAATCCCTTTGCTAATATTGAAGTCGACGAAGGCGACGTAAGCGCCCGGCATAACCAGATAATGAAAGATGATGAAGTACAGAATAACGGGCAGAAGCATGAGGAAAAGAATTTTATTCTTCATGACTTCGCGCGCGATATTGCCGCATTGAAGCTTTAGACTGGTTAGGACGCGCATGATTACCAACTCCTTGATCATGGATAGAAACCGTTCGGTCGACCGATTGGCAACGTTTTCAATAAGGATGGGGTTACTGTTGGAGACCCTTTCATAAAAAGGCTGACAATACGTTTGGACCTCCTTTATGAAGCATTGCAAGAATGGGTTGGAGCACGTATGAGCATTTTCACAGTACATCATCGAAACGTTTATATTTCGGATAAAAAAACGGTTGGAACAGAAAATTAGTCATGGATTCGTTTTGGGTAATCGCTTTCATTGGAATGAAAACGCTTCTCCTAGAATATATCATCACTCTTTTTGATTGTAAACCCTAATTTTTTGTTGACAAGACCACGTTGAATGCGTTTACAATAAGAAATATAAATGAATTGAAACGTTTAACTTGCATTGGGCGAAGCGAACAACCGTATATCTTTCGCGGAAAAATACGGTTTTTAAGTTGGAGAGTAAGAAATTGAAACGTTTCGCAATAATATTTAACGACAACAAGAGAAGGGGGATGGGGAATGTTGTGGTAAGCATCAAGGATATTGCCAAACACGCAGGCGTTTCGATTTCCACCGTATCCTATGCATTAAACGGGAATTCGAAAGTAACGGAAGAAACAAGCAAAAAAATATTGGCTGTCGCCAAGGAATTAAATTATGTGCCGAACGCGGCTGCGCGTACGCTCAAGAAACGTGAAACCCGAATCATCGGCGCGTTTCTTACGACCTTTGAGGGAGCTTTTTACGGCGAGCTGCTGCAGGGCATGAAGGAGGAACTGAACAAACGCGGGTATGACCTTGTCATCTGCAGCGGCACGCAGTCGCATCGCATGCTGCCGGAGGGCATGCTCGACGGCGCGATCGTCCTCGACAAACGATTCTCCGATGAGGAATTGATCCTGCATGCGAACCGCGGGCACAAGCTCGTTGTGCTCGACCGTGAGCTAAGCCACAATAACATCGTGCAGGTTTTGCTAGACAATAAGGCCGGAGCGACGTTCGCGATGGAATATTTGATCCGCCAGGGGCACAAGAAGCTGTACGCGTTGACGGGGCCCGAGGGCTCGTTTGATTCGGAACAACGTCTCGCGGCCGCGCGCCAGACCGTGGAGCGCGGCGATCCGGAGCTGGATTACTGCGAGCTTCCAGGCAATTTTGACAAAGCGAGCGGCACCGCCGCGGCAAAGCGAATCGCGTCCGAATACGACGGACCGGTCGGCGTCTTTTGCCTGAACGACGAGATGGCGATCGGCATGTACCATGGCTTAAAGGATACGCCGTACCACATAGGCGAGCATGTTCATGTGGTGGGCTTCGACCATATCGATATTGCCGACTTTTTGCAGCCCCGTCTGACGTCGATCGACTACTCCGAGCGTCGCTGGGGCTCCGTCGCCGCGGAGCAGCTCATCCGGCTGATCGAAGGCAGCGGCGCGGAGCACGAGCGCATCTACGTCTCGCTGGTGGAAGGCGAGTCGGTGGGGCAGGTTTAGTAACGGTGATTAACTGTGCATAGGTGAAACTGCGGGCAATTGTCCGGAAATAAATACGATCAAAATAAGAGCTCTCATTTCCGTTTGCAGGCTGGCGATGATCCATTGTAGCTCCATTTACAGCTTTGCACACTATGAATCGCAGTCTCGTGTGAAACCTTATTGGGGCAAATCTGGTTACTTGGAGTGGTGCAGCACGCATATAAAGTTTGCGCCGTCCGTTAGAATTCGAAAATCGACGATATCCCTGAAGTAATGACATCTCTGTCCGTTAGAGCGGATAAATGTTGGGCCAGTGCTTGGGGTGTCTCATGCTTTATATCACATGAGTCATTAGCAGGAAAGGGGACGTCGAGGTTATTAGCAAAATGCGCGGGGGACGAGGATTCCGTCAAGAAGCTTGTGTAAGTGTGTAGAGTGACGCTCTTAGGGACGAGCTGGCCGTACGTTACGGCCTGACCCAATTGCGGGAAAAGTTCCCCTTATTTCATCCCAAATCTGCAGAAAAGCAAAAATAAGGGGATTTCTGCCCTCTGATTTGCCATCAGCCTGGATTCTACAGCTTTTTGAGAAGAAATAGAGGGAGCTAATCCCTCTGTTTCTTCTTCGCAACCACAATCCAACGAATTAGAGGGAGTTTTTCCCTTTGTTTTCAATAGCTCAGCTGATGCCCTACTTCCGGACAAGCCCAACTAGGGCGATCCTTCTACGAGATGATCATCTCTCCGAACCGCTCGCCTCCCGCCGCGCGCCCCCCGGAGCGCAGTGCCATCGCGGCACGCGGTGTTCGCTCACACGTCGGCGGTCAAATCTCGTTCCATGGCAGCAGCACCCGAACATCATATTGCAGCATATCCTCAATATCGGATATGCGCAGCAGCAGTCGGTCCATTTCCGTATAGTGAACGGGATATTCCGCCAGGGCAGTATATCGTTCTACATAGGTTCTCAAAGAAGGCATATGAATGCCGATCACGTCAGGATCATCCTTATGCCGCACGTAAACGTGATCCGGAACGGCGACGGCCAGTGTGTCTGCATCCAACACATCGGAAGCATAAGCTTCAAACGGCGCATCCAGCCGAATATATAAGGTCTGCCCCCAATCCGTTCCTCTCATCTCCGTAAGCATAACCCATACTGGCAACTGATGCCCGGAGTCCCCGTCTCTCTCATATAATACATGCAACTTTCCAATCTCCATTCCAGAGGACCCTCCCTATACCGTCTATCCCTGTTCACAAGACATCCCTGCTATACTTCTATCCCTAATCACAAGACATCCCTGCTATACTTCTATCCCTATTCACAAGACTCCCTCCTATATCGTCACTTCCCTATTCACCAGACTTCCCTCCCTATATCTGCCCATCTTACCTCGCTGTATTCTTCAGCTTCTTCCGCGCGGTTTGTCTGGCTAGCTGTGCAAGAAGCCGTTCTGCCGCTTCCGGATGATCGTAGCCGCATACTTTCGCCGACAGCGAAGCCAGCTTGGCGCGCAGATTGCGGTCCGAGTGCTCCTGTCGCATACGTGCCGCCATTCGTTCCAGCCGGGTCTCCGCGAAGGAGAGCGGCACCCCGAACGCGCCTGCGATCAACCGGGGAAAGTGAGGCTGGTGCCTGAGATGCTCAAGCTCTTTCAGGATGTGGTAGGGTATTGCGCTATAAAGCTGGAAGTGCGCCGCTTGCGATTCTTGCAGATGGACAAAAGCCGGCGGCAATTGGCGCTGATCCCCAGAATGAAGGGCCGGATGAGCAAGCTCGTGAAAAAACGCGAGTCTCTGATCCGCCTGATCCAAGTGAATATTCAGGAAAATCATGAAAAACCCTTCTTCGTCGAAGATTACCTTTGTACTCCCCTGCGTGTAGGCGAGATGTGACCCGAACAGCGTGGCGATATGATCCAGATCATCCAGATCCCCCGGGTAATGAATGCCGTTCTTCTCATAGACAGATCCGATCCAAAGCTCCAAATCCGTCGGGCGATACAGCTCGAAATCCAGTTCTTCCATAATGCTCCTCCTACTTATAAGAATGTATGTTCGTATGTATGACCAAAAATAAAACCCGCATGGGGTTCTGATGCTAGTCTTGGTTGTTGTAAGGTTGCCCTTCCTTGCGGCGCTTCTCTTTGAATGCGCGAAACATCTCGAGCTCGCGCTTCAGGTGTTCCGCTTCCTCCTCGTCCATTTCCTCCGGCGGTCCGCCGAGAAAGGCGAGATAGACAGGAGCCAAACCCTCCTCCTGGGAGGACTGGATGGGAGTCTTCGCTTCGGGGTCATCCGTAAGTCCCAGCAAATAATCGGCATTTGTCTGCAGTGCGTCCACCAGCGAAGATAATGTTTCTAGCGGCGGGACGCTTCGCCCTTGCTCGTAATTGCTGATCGCGGCCTTGGTCAGGTCAATTTGTCGCGCGAGCTGCTCTTGCGTTAGTTTATGAAGCTTTCTGCGTTCCGTTAACCGATCGGCTCTGAACAAGGGGATCTCTCCTTCTTAGGATGACAAAAATCTTGCGGAAACAAAGTACAAGTATATTGTACATGATGCAGCTGAAAAAGCAATAAAAAACAAGATTCTTGTACTTTTTGATTGACTTAGCGATCATTTGTTCGTACCATAAAGCTATAAGTACAAGTATCTTGTACTTTTGGTGTTCGAGTCTATATTGTTTTTTACCTTAAGGGGGGACCTACATGAACGGAAAAACCGCGATGACTTATTTGGCCAAGCCTACAACGGATGAGAAGAAGCAGGCGCAGCGCTTGCTTCGCAATTATATGGAACTAAAGAGGGTCGTGGAGGATTACAAGGAGCATGAAGAATTGATTAAAACGACGCTATATGAGAGCGAAAGGACGCGCAGACTGGACGGCGAGGATTTGTACGGCAATCGGACGGCCAACGCCGTCCAGGTCGCGCATAATCAGAAGCTGGCGGCGGAGGAATGCGAGTTGGTCAGCGGAGCGATCGAGCGGGCGGTTGGGATGATTCGGGACGATGAGGCCCGGCAGGCGGTCACGCTTCGTTATTTAAAGGGACACTCGTATTCGGAGACGCTCTACTATATGAGACGCGGCGAAAAAAGCTCAACGCTGGACCGACGCTTAAACGACGGCGTTTCTTCCGTTGCAAGTACATTGAAGCTCTGGGGGCTGCTGGCGTGGGAAGGAAAGGCTTGAACGCGATGGGCTGCGGCAAAAGTCGACAGCATTCACCGAAAAAAGGTATAATACGGATGGCATTAACAATTTATTATCGGTGGTGAGTGTTATTCTTTATTTAGCAGCGTTTCTGCTGTCTTTTCTTGTCGTGTATATTCTTATTCCGCCTTTCAGCAAGCTGGCCTTCAAGCTCGATTTTGTGGACAAGCCCCGTAAGGACGTCGAACGCAAGCTGCACCGGGAACCCATTCCGCTAACCGCGAGTTATGCGATATTTATAGGATTTTTTGCCGCGTATTTGGCTGTCTCCAGAGAAATTACATGGGAGACCGGCGCGCTGTTCGCAGGCGGTATTTTGCTGCTGGCCATCGGAACGTTGGACGATTGGTACAAGACCAAGGGCAAGGATTTCCCGGCTCTGCCGAAGTTGATCGTACAGTTGTCGGCGGCCGTGCTTGTCTACGTTTCCGGCAACGTGTTCACGGGATTCTATAATCCGTTCTCCGGCGACTACATCGTATTGCCCGTCATCCTGCAGTTCGTCCTGACGATCCTCTGGATTTTCGGCGTGACGACAGTCATCAATTTCTCGGATGGGCTGGACGGACTGGCGGGAGGGCTTTCGGCCATCTCCGCCGCCACGCTGTTTATTGTAGCTTTGACGATGGGCCAGTCCAATTCGGCCATTATGGCGATTATATTGGTAGGGGTTACGCTAGCTTATCTCAAATATAACAAACCTCCCGCCAAAGTTTTTATGGGAGACGCCGGCGCGACGTTCCTGGGCTTCCTGCTGGCTGTGATCGCGCTCGACGGCGCGTTTAAGCAAGCAACGGTTTTGTCGTTATTCATCCCCATTCTGGCGCTTGGCGTGCCGATCTTCGACAACCTGTTCGTTGTCGTCAAGCGGTTTATGCAAGGCAAGCCGATGTACCAGGCGGACGCCAGCCAAGCCCACTACCGACTGCTGCGCGCGGGACTCAATCACAAGCAGGCGCTGATGGTACTCATGCTGCTAAGCACATGCTTAGGTTTATCTTCTATTATTTTGATGCTGGTGCAAGTATAGTTTGAACTTATATTCTCTTAAGTAAGCTCCTTCGCGGACCCGTCCGTTGAAGGGGCTTTTTTGTTGTGTCGTGGTCCTAAGGGGCAAAGTGGGGGTAACTTGGGGAGCACTCGGGGCGATTCCCGTGATAAGATTTAGTTGTCGAAATGCGAACTAACGTTCTTGTTTCGAGGTAAGAGAAAGGAGGTTGGGAATTGTTGCACAATACGGAATCCCATTGGACGACAGGCACAAAGGAGGCGGTGCGCGGTGGCTGTAACCGCCAATAGCGTAAGGACGGGCATGATCGCGATGCTGGCGGCCAAGCTCCCCGCATACGACGTAATCGGCGACATGTCGGCCAGCGTCGATGCCATGCAACTGCTGGTCGAGCTGCCAGCCGTGTCGCAGACGGCGATGCTTGGCAACATGTGCAGCCGAACATTCGGCTTCGCCATCCATTATTCGGATGGAGGAGGCGGCGCGGCCGAACTGCACGGAGTGGCGGAGCAATTGTACGAAGCGCTGGATCAAGTGGACTTGGGCGGCGTGCGTTATCGAACGGCGAATATGCGTCACGAGGTCGCGGAAGGGAAGCTGGCTTTCCGCTTCGAGATGGTGATGCGGCTGCGGCGATCCGAGCAGGGGCTTCCCAAGATGGGCGCGTTGGAACAGGAGGCGGGCGTCAAATGACAAAAACGACGGCCAAGGAGGAGCCCAGATTCACGAAAGCGCAGTTGCTGCGCGGACGCGGCTGGAGCTCCAGAGAACGAGAACAGCTCGCTGCCTTGCTGAAGGACGAAGAGTCGTACACGGTTCAGCAGGCGAAGCGGCTAAACCAAACTTTTACGAATAGGAGAGTGGAGTAACATGACCGGAGGAAATTGGACGGTAACGAACAAAACAAGACCAGGCGTATACGTAAACTTCAAAAATGCGCCGCAGCCGCTGGGAGCGGTTGGCGAAAGGGGCGTGGCTACCTTGCCGGCGATTTTGCCGTGGGGGGCATCCAAGCAACTGATCGCGATCGAAGCGGGCGAGAACACGATGGACAAGCTCGGCTACCCGGTGTCGGCGCCGGAGCTGCTGCTGGTGCGCGAGACGCTAAAGCGGGCGAAGACGCTCCTGCTGTATCGCGTAAATGAGGGCGTAAAGGCTACGGCGACAGCCGGCGAGCTGGTGGCGACCGCGCGATACGGCGGCGTTCGAGGCAACGACATTACAATTGTTGTCGAGACGAATGTGGACAACGCAGCGTTGTTCGACGTCAGAACGTTAGTGGCTGGCGTGGAGCTGGATGCGCAGACGGTGGCAGACATTGCGGGGCTGCAGGATAATGCTTGGGTGACGTGGAATGCGACCGGCGACTTGGCGGTCAGCGCGGGCATTCCGCTTGCAGGCGGTTCGAACGGCACGGCTGCCGCTCAAGATTATTCGGATTATCTGGACGCGGTTGAAACGCAGCAGTTCCAGACGATGGCTCTGCCGTCGACCGACACAGATCTGAAGGCCGTATTCGTTGCCTTCGTTAACGGGCTTCGGAACAATGAGGGACGCAAAGCGACGCTTGTTCTGGAGAACTATCCCGGTGCCGACAGCGAGGGCGTCATCAGCGTCAAAAACGGCGTCGTTCTGGAGAATGGCGCCGCGTTGACGGCGGCACAAGCGACGGCATGGGTGGCGGGAGCATCGGCAGCGGCCGGCGTGAACGAATCGCTCACTTACGCTTCGTACGACGGCGCGGTGGACGCGTCCCCGCGTTACACGCATACGCAGACAACGACGGCTTTGCAGAACGGTGAGTTCTTGTTCACGCAGGATGGCGGAAGAGCGTTCGTCGAGCAGGATATTAATACATTTACTTCGTTCGCGCCAGACAAAGGACGCGCCTTCTCAAAGAACCGCGTCATTCGCGCGCTGGATGCCATCAATAACGATCTGTCCGGATTGTTCAGCAACTATTATATTGGCAAAATCTCCAACGATGCCAATGGCCGGGAGCTGTTCAAGAACGAATGCGTCAACTATTTGACGAATCTGGTCAATTTGGGCGCTCTTCAGAACTTCGACCCCGGAGCCGACGTAATCGTGCAGCCGATCGAAGGGCAGACTGACGGCGTATTGGTCGAGCTGCGCGTGCAGCCGGTGGATGCCGTCGAAAAAATCTATATTTCCGTGGAGGTAGTCTAATATGGCCTATATGAATGTAGAAGATACGATTAGTGGCAAGCAAGCGAAGGCGATTATAAAGATCGGCAAACAGCAGGAGGAATTGTTCTACGCCAAGACGGGCGAAGCGACGATCGAGAAGACAAAAGCGGACGTGCCGATGCTCGGCAAAACGTCTATCGGCAAAAAAACGATGGGCTGGACGGGAACCGGCACGCTGACGATTTATTATGTCACATCCAAATTCCGCCAGCTTATGGAGGAATACGCCACGAAAGGCACTGACTTTTATTTCGAACTTATGATCGTGAACGAGGACCCGGCTTCCCGCACGGGCAAGCAGGCGGTCACGCTGAAGCGCTGCAACCTGGACAGCGTGCTTCTGGCGAAGTTCGACGCGGCCGGAGAGGACACGTTGGAGGAGGAACTTCCGTTCACCTTCGAGGACTTCACGATTAACACACCTTTCACGGCGCTGTAGACATCCCTAGCAACGACAAATTAAAGGAGGCTATTGTAGATGAGCACACTGCAACAATTTTTGAATCGGCATCCCGTGGACAATCTGACGGAGGAGGTCGTCATCTCCGACCGGTTCCGTGATGATGAGGGCCAGTTAATGAAGTTCACGATCCGCGCCATGAGCGCAGACGATATGGCTTCCTACCAGAAGCGGGCGATGAAGATCAACCCCAAGAGCAAGGACCGCAAGGTGGAGATCGACTCCGGCGCTATTACGAAAGCGATCGTGGTGAACCACACGGTGAACCCGAGCTTCAAGGATGCGGAGAGCATTCGCGAGCTTGGCTGCTTCGATGCGGACAGCTACCTGCAGAAGGTGCTGCTGGCCGGCGAGATCGAGGAGCTGGCGAAGGAGATTCAGCGCATCTCGGGTTATAACACGAACTTCGAGGAGCTCGTCGACGAAGCAAAAAACTAATTCGCGAGGGCGACAGCGACGCGAACTACGCGTACTACGCCCTCATGAAATTCCATATGACGCCGCGCGAATACATGGGTCAGACTCGAGAGGAGAAGGCGTTTATGATCGCCTGCATCCAGGAGCGGATCGCCGAGGAGAAGAAGCAGGCGGCGCGACGGAAGTAAGGAGAAAATTCAGAGCGGAGGCGCGTAGCGATACGTGCCTTTTTGCATTGGAGAGGTGGTGATGGAATTGAGTACGGCGAAGGCGCTGGATACGCAGCAAAGAAAGCTTCTTGGCTCGGTGCGCGGCTTGTCGGGAATGATGCGGTTGGCTGCCAGGGCAGCTGAGGGTTTGAACCGGTCCATGTCGGCCTATGACGCTCAAGCGCCGGAACGATTGAACAAGAGCGTGGAGCGAATGGAGCGCGCCGTTCAGCGGTTAGTCGACCCCATGACGGAAGCGGCATCCAGCCTGGCGGATATGAATGCCGCGATTCGGGAAGCGAGCGGGCGGCTGGCAGGCATGACCAAGCATATGAGCGCTATGCAGTTGACCGCACGGGCTTCAGCGGCTGCGAGCGTGTCGGGCTCAAGCCCGGCTTTGGCTGCAGCCGTTGGGTCGGACAAGCAAGATCAGAAGAAGCAGATCGAGGATAAGGTCAAGAAGGAAGTGCTCCCTGCGTTTGCAAGAGTTGGCGAAATGCTGACGAGCGCTATTCCTATATTCGAACTGAACCAAAAGGTAGAGCAAGCAAGCGGAGAGAAAAAACTTAGCGAGCAGCAGGAGAAGTCGGAAAAGCAGGCTGCAGGCGAAGAGACTGCCCGGATGCAAGTCTCCAAGGCAGTCGAGACGGCCAGTAAGGTGATGGCGGCGGCAGAGAAATCGACGCAGGAGAACGGGGAGAAGGAATCTGGAAGCCGTCTCGTTAAAGCGGCGGAGATGGTGGATAAAGCTTTAGGAGAGTTTAAGGCCAAGGAACAAGCGAAGCCTGCGGCAAACAAAGATGTGGATCCAGGCGGCCCGCTAGCAAAATTAGCGGCGGAAGCAAGCAAGTCGGCAGCCTTGGCTGAGAAGGCGAAGCCGGCGGTGACCAGCGATGTGGACCCAGGCGGCCCGCTAGCAAGGGCTGTGGCGGAAGCAAGCAAGTCGGCAGCCTTAGCTGAGAAGGCGAAGCCGGTGGTGACCAGCGAAGCGGATCCAGGCGGCCCGCTAGCAAGATTAGCGGCGGAAGCAAGCAAGTCGGCAGCTTTGGCTGAGAAGGCGAAGCCGGCGGTGACCAGCGAAGCGGATTCAGGAGGACTGCTTGCAAGGGCTGTGGCCTCTCTCGAGAAAGCGGAACAGACCAAACAAGCGTCCAAAAGAGATGTGGATCCAGGCGGCCCGCTAGCAAAAGCGGTAGAAACGGCTAACAAAGCGGTAGCCTTGGCTGAGAAAACCGAACAGGTAAAGCAAACGTCGAAAAACAATGCGGATCCTGGAGGTCCGCTGGCGAGAGCGGTGGAGGTAGCTGCTAAGGCGATGTCCGAGCAGGAAAAAGCTCAGCAAAGAAAACAAACGGAAATGTCGGTGAAATCTACCGAGCAGCAAGTTTCACGGGAAGCGATCGCAAACAACGCTCTTACCGCTAATAATGCGGCAGGGAGCGCCGTTCCAACCCCAGGGGCTATGAACAATAGCGGACAGTCTGTTCCTAATGTGGCACCCATGCCAAATCTTAAAGATCAGGTGGCGGGATTAAATCAAGCTTTCAGCGCATTCATGACACAAAATTCCGCTGTATCGGCATTTGTTGTTGATAATTGGGGAGCATTCGAGCATGTCTACAAGGGAGTGAACGCGGCGATCTCGGCCTACAATACGCTTCAGCTCATTAGCAGGGCATACACCGTCCTTGTGACTGTCGCGCAGCAAGGGCAGCGGTTAGCCACACTTGGACTCAAGAATGCTTGGTCGGCTATGAATGCTACGATGAAGGCCAATGTGTTTATTCTCATTGCTTCCGCAATCGTTGGCATTGTTATGGCGCTCATCTCGCTCTGGAAAACCAATGATCAGTTTGCGGCTTTCTTTATTCGGATTTGGCACTGGATCCTGGGATTTGTCGATCAAATTCCGATTTTTTTCCTCGGTATGGTTGAAGGCGTATTGATTGTGTTCAAAAAGTTTTCGGAGATTATATCAAAGTTTTTAGGCGGATTATTTAAGAAGTTCGATCCTTTGATCAAGATATACAACGAGTTGTTTGATAAGGATCTCAAGTTGCCTTCTCCAGAATCAATAGAAGATTGGGCAGATGGGAAACTTCAAGTGGTACGTGCTCTGAAGGTGGGTATGGAAGGTGTTGCCGCAAAGAAGGCAGCAGATCGGGAAGCTGATCTGGCGAAGTTTCTGAAGGATCGCGAGGATGCGCGAAACAAGGAAGAAGAAGTGGCACAGCCCCTGAATGCGGTTAATCCAGTCATTGCGCAGACGGAGTCCGTTGTGGTGGGCGGAGGCCGCCTCGACGAGGTTGGCCGCGTAAACGATACCGTCGAAATCAACAGCGAGGATCTGAAGACGATGCGTGAGCTCGCGGAGCTGAAGAATATCCAAAACTTTGTCACGCTAACGCCTTCGGTGAACGTCCAGACTGGCGATATTCGCAATGGCATGGATGTTAGCTCCATGGTTCAGGCCATTACCGTAGCGTTGCAGGAAGAGATCGCGGCATCGGCGGAAGGGGTGTACGCATGAGTTATTGGATGGAGCTGAGCTTTAACAACCGGCAAGAGTGGTTCTATATTCCCGTGCTGCCGGCTTCCATCGAAATGTCGGAGAGCGGAAGCGGCTCCACGTTCAACGTGGCCGCTCTGGGGGAAATCAACGTCATCAAGGACAGGAAGCTGTCGGAGTACAGCTTCGCGAGCTTTTTCCCGAAAGAAGGTTCGCCCTTCTGGCCGAAGCTCGTGAAACCGGCTCCCGAGGACACCGGGGCACCGCGGGTGAAGGAGGATTACAAGCCGCCCCGGGAATGCGTCAGGCTGATTATGAAATGGATGGAGTCCAAGCGGCCCATTCGTCTCAAATATAACGGCTCAACCTTCGGCATCGACACACCGGTCAGCATCGAATCATTCCAATGGAAGGAAACGGCCGGCGGCGGAGGCGACATTGAGTACTCCATTAAGCTGAAACATTACGTGTTCTACTCGGCCCGGAAGATGACGGTACAGAACGGGCAAGCGACTGCTCCGTCATCGAAGCGCCCTGATGAACGGATACAGCCCAAGACATACACGCTCCGAGCCGGAGACTCGCTGTGGAAGGTGGCGCAGACCATGCTGGGCGACGGTTCACGCTGGGGAGAAATTCAGCGCCTTAATGGAATCAAGGACGCCGAAATCAGACGGCTGCCGGTCGGAAAGGTGCTGAAGCTGCCATGATCGAGGTGTGGGTGGACAACAAGAACGGCAACGTCTGGGATGTGTCGGAGCTGGCGGTCAGCATGAGCTGGCAGACCAGCCGAATCGGCAAGGCAGGCAGTCTGGATCTGACGCTGGTGAAAGGCGGACTCAATCAGTCGGCCGACTACCGCATTCAGAACGGCGATGTCATTTGGGCGAAAAAGGACGGGCAGCCGATCTTTTACGGCTATGTGTTTACGGTGGAAGACGGGCGCGGGGAGAGTATTCGAATCAAGGCGTTCGATCAGATCCGTTATTTGCTGACGGCGGACCACTACTCCTTCGAGAACAAACGGGCTTCCGACGTCATTCGTACCATTGCAGCCAAATATAAGCTGCGCACGGGGACGATCGCGGAGACGCCTTATGTCATTCCCGTGTTGATCGGCGACGGAGAGAAGCTGCTGGATCTATGCGGCAAGGCGCTGACGCTGACGTTAATCCATGGGGGCAAAAACTACGTCCTCTACGACGATTTCGGCTCACTGGCCCTGCGGAATGTGGAAGACCTGCTGGTCGACTTCTATATTGGGGACGGCAGCTTGCTGACGGATTACAGCATGTCTACCTCTATCGACGGGGATACGTACAACCGGATCGTGCTGTACAAAAACAATCAAACGACGGGCAAGCGGGATGTGTACATGGCTCAGGATAGCGCCAATATCGCGAAGTGGGGCATTCTCCAGCTTTACCAGTCCGTTGACGAAAATAAGAACGATGCGCAGATCAACGAACTGCTCACGACGCTTACGACGCTGCACAACCGGGAGTCGAAGACGCTCAAGCTCGACGCGCTGGGCGATCTCCGGGTCCGGGCGGGCAGCTACGTCCGGGTCTTGCTGCAGGAGCAGGGGCTGAATGCGCCGTTCCTCGTCAACGAATGCACGCATAAATTCGAAGGCGCCGTCCATACGATGTCGCTGGATGTGAAGGTGATTTCATGAGCATGTTGGATGTGATCAAAAAAGCCGGGATCGGCGCAGTGGAAGCCGGCCAGCCCGTGCAGGTGCAATTTGGCCAGGTCGTGTCGTTACAGCCGCTTGCTGTCCGGCTCGACCAGAGACTAACGCTTCCGTCAGGCGCGCTTGTCGTGCCGGAAAGTCTGGCAGCTCGCGCGCTTGCCGTCGGAGACAGCCTGATTCTGCTTCGCATGCAGGGCGGCCAGAGCTACGTGGTGTTGGATCGGATGGTGACGCCATGATTCCGACGGGAGCGTCGATCGATGCGTCGACCGAGAGGGCGGAACTGCCCTCCCGTACATGGCGGATCGACTTCGAGAAGGGCCGGGCCGGCGGGATGACGGATGGACTGGAAGCCGTTCGGCAAGCCGTGTATAAAATTTTGCAGACCGAGCGTTTCCAACACCTCATCTATAGCTCCGATTACGGGTGCGAATGGAGAAGCCTTATCGGACGCAGTCCGTCTGCAATTCCGATGGAAGCCGAGCGGATGCTGAAAGAGGCGCTTGGCCAAGACGAAAGAATCGAAGGAATAGAGGGGATAGAGACTGTGGTAAGGGGCGACCAGGCAGTCATTACGTTTACGGTCGTCACCCGCCACGGCTCTTTCTCTTCTACTTGGGAGGTGATGACTTGAACGAAGGAACCACGATGGAGAGCATTATGGGGCGCATGTTGGACCGCATTCCGAACGATCTCGACAAGCGGGAGGGCAGCATCATCTATGATGCGCTTGCTCCTGCGGCGGCCGAGCTCGCACAGCTGTATATCGAATTGGACTTGCAGCTGCGATTTGCATACGGCACGACGTCCAGCGGCGAGTATTTGGCGCTGCGCACTGCGGACTACGGCGTGGATCGACAGCTTGCCTCCCCATCGCGCCGCGAAGGATTGTTTTTTGGCAGAGGGGATGAACCGCTTGACGTCCCGATCGGCAGCAGATACAGCGCCGAGGATTTGATTTATGTCGTTCGGGAGAAAATGGGCAGCGGGGTGTTCGTGCTCGAATGCGAGACGCCTGGCGCGGCTGGCAATACGTATTATGGCCCCTTGCTTCCGGTTGATTACGTGAACGGTCTTGATCGGGCCGAACTGGGGGACGTGCTGGTGCCGGGCGAGGACGACGAGTCGGACGAAGCTCTGCGAGCGCGTTACTTGCACCGGGTACGCAATCCCTCCAGCGGAGGCAATGCGGCGGATTATCGGGACTGGGCGATGTCGGTCGCGGGAGTCGGAGGGGCTAAGGTGTATCCGTTATGGGACGGACCCGGCACGGTAAAGGTCGTCATCGTGGATAGCGACAAAAGACCCGCCAGTCCGACTCTGGTGGCGGAGACGGCTGGACAAATCGAGACGAAACGCCCCATCGGCGCGGCGGTAACGGTGGTATCGGCCTCGGCGGCTCCGATCACGGTGACATCTACAGTCGTGTTGGCGGCTGGTTATACACTGCAGGCAGTTACGGACGCTTTTGCTGCGGCGCTCGAGACTCACTTCCGATCCATCGCGTTCTCGGCTTCCTATGTCAGCATTGCCGGTATCGGGGTTCTGCTGCTATCCGTGCCTGGCGTGCTGGATTATACGGGACTGACCTTGAATGGCGGAACGGGCAACGTCGCGCTGGATGACGAAGAAATTCCTACTCTGGCCGGCGCCGAATTGGGGGTGTAGACCATGCCATATCCGGATGCGATAGAGGTATTCCCCGAGAAGTTGAACAAGCGGGCTGACGGAACAGACTATACGGTTCAGGAAGAGCTGAGGATGACTGATGGGAAATTCGAGGGGCTGCTCGCTCATGACAATATAGCCAATAGTACTGTGCGTGTATATACCGGTCCGAATATGAGCGGTACCGAGATTACGGCCTTTACCGTATCTATTCCAGCAGATGCACCTTGGCGGAGGTATATTCGTGTATTCGCTAGTGCCGAAGCAGCTTATGTCACGTACCAAACGCCAGGCGACCAGGTGGACGCTGATGACATTAATCGTCTACAGACCGCTGTATCGGCTGTGCAAACGGAAGTCGTGCAGTATAAGGGTAATGGCATCATCGACGGTGGATATTTTGATGAGGAGATGTAGCGAATGGCACAAACCATATTGATTATGCGCGGCACAAAAGCGCAATTGCAGGCTCATGGCGCAATGCAAAGCGGCGAGATGGGTTTCTGCAGCGATACGAAAGAAGTTTTTATCGGAGACGGGACGTCTAACGTCTTTGTAGGCCGGGTGATGTCTGGGACATATGCAGCACGGCCATCGGCCGCCAGCTCTGGCCGTATGTATTACGTTACGACTGGTGAAAACATTGGCCGCTTGTATCTGGATACCGGCGCAGCCTGGGCGAATGTGAATGTACTCGATTTGGCTGACCTAACCGGCGACCTGGACGATATTGCGGATGGCGCGACCTTCGGCAAGGTGCGACTGACGGAGTTGACCGGAGGGCGTGTGAGTCGGGTATCCGACGGAACGAACACGAAGACGGCAGCGGAGATCAAGACGCATATTGACGATGCCACTCGGCACCGCATTATTAATGACTCCGGCACCTCTCCAACCGAGTTATGGTCTGCGCAGAAGGTCAAGAACGAGCTGGATTTGGCTCGTGCGGGACAAGAGTATCAGGACAGCGTCAAGGATAAGGACTTGGCCGCGCCTCCGGGATCGCCTGCTGTCAAGGATCGTTATATCATCGGCGCATCTCCAACGGGTGCCTGGGCAAGCCGCGCAAACCAGATAGCTGAATGGGCAGGCTCGGCTTGGAGCTTTATCGTACCGTCGGTCGGCATGACTTGTATCGTCGACGACGAGGCGAAGCAGTACACCTACAACGGAACGGAGTGGGTTCGCACTGGCGGCGCTTTGCAGACGATCGCAGCAGGTAACGGCCTGACTGGAGGCGGCACCGCGGATACGGTGACGTTGACAGTTGGGGCTGGCAACGGCATTACTGTCGGATCGACAACGGTTGCGGCCAAGCCGGGTAAGGGTATTCTGGTAAACGGCACTGGCATTGAAGCTAATGTAGATGCGGCCAGCATCGTTTACGATGCCGCCAACGGCAACCGCCTGATGGTCGCGGTCGTCGATGGCGGGACGTTCTAAGGGGGCTAAAGGATGCCCAGAAATGTATTAATGCAGGTGCGTCGAGGTCTGGAAGCGGACATCGGCACCTTAGAAACAGGTGAGCTTGGATTCTGCACGGATACGAAAAAACTGTACATTGGCTCTGCAGGCGGAAATGTACTGCTCGTTGCCGCTCAGACCGCAGGCGACATGCTCAAGAGTATCTACGACACGAACAATAACGGCAAAGTGGATAGCGCAGATGCGGCGGATAGTGTGCCTTGGGCTGGAGTTAGCGGCAAACCTGCAACGTTTGCACCGGCTGCCCATCAGCATAGCGGCGCGGACATCGCGTCCGGTACCGTGGCAGCAGCGCGGCTCCCTACGGCGAGTACGAGCGCTGCGGGCATCGCACAATTGAATAGTGCGACGAATAGCACTAGCACGACGCAAGCAGCTACGCCAAGCGCGGTCAAAGCTGCCTATGATTTGGCAGTGGGCAAGCTTTCTCCCGGAGTCACATGGGGTCAATTGCGAGGTGGTGTTTGATGTCGTACGGCGATGGTCTATACGGAACACTTTTGTTTGGAGATACGGCAGCGCCTCCGGAACCGCCTGATGTGATGCCGCCTGACTTGATGGCGTACCTGCCGGCATATTGGCACGGCATACGCGACATGGTTGAGCTGCAGTCGACATTGGCAGAGGAGCTTGGTATCAGCATCGCTTCGGCTTCCGACTTGGCAGCTCAGTTCTATGTGTCTACGGCTACCTGGGGGTTGGCTCATTGGGAGCGGGAGTTTGGGTTGGCGACTGACCCGTCCATGTCGTACGAATGGCGTCGCGAGATCATTTTCGCCAAGCTTCGCGGTCATGGCACAGTAACCAAACAAATGCTGATCGGCGTTGCTGCTGCATTCAGTGGTGGCGAGGTCGACGTGTTGGAATATCCGGATGAGTACCGGTTCGTGATTCAATTTATCGGGGTGCTAGGTGTTCCGGCTAACTTGGCCGGATTCATGGCGATGCTGGATCAGATTAAGCCCGCCCATCTGTCCGTTTCGTTCCTCTACACCTACACCACATGGGACATGGTGTCTGATCTGACATGGCAGGAAGCCGGAACACGGACATGGGGGCAATTAAGAACTTATGGAGGAGGATAACGAATGCAGTTAACATCGAATTTGAATTTGAAGAAGCCAGGGAGCACGGACAACGTCAACATTGACGATCTGAACGGGAATGCGGATATTCTGGATGCGGAAGTGACGAAGCTCGCCAGCACGACGGAAGCGGGACGAATGTCAGCGGCAGACAAATCAAAACTCAACGGTATCACGGCTGGAGCTCAGGTGAACACTGTGAGCAGTGTTGCTGGCAAGACTGGGGCTGTCACCTTGGCGAAAGCTGACGTAGGGCTCGGTAACGTGGATAATGTGCAGCAAGCTCCACTAACTCATGTTGGCACTGGAGGTACCGCTCACGCTGCAGCTACGACAGCAGCAGCTGGTTTTATGTCCGCAGCGGACAAGTCTAAACTCGACGGGATCGCGTCTGGAGCAAATAACTATACGCATCCGGCGAATCATCCACCATCCATCATTACTCAGGACGCCAATAACCGCTTTATGACAGATGTGGAACGAACGAAGCTTGGCGGTATTGCAACAGGTGCGCAGGTGAACCGTGTCATTGCCACGCAAGCCCAAGCGGAAGCTGGAACAGACAACGCTACAGATATGACACCACTTAGGGTATCGCAGGCTGTTGCTGCTGTTTCAACATCTATCGCGACGCCTAATAAGATCATCCAGAGAGACGGAAGCGGTCGCGCGCAAGTAGCGGCTCCAATTGTGGCGGCAGATATTGCACGTAAAGACACGGTGGATAATGCGATTGCAAACGTGGTTCGTGACGCTGGAGCTATTGTGAATAACACGAACTTCAACACGATTACAAATGTCGGCATATATAAGTTGGGAATCATTTCTGACTCTGCGAATCGCCCGCCTGCCACGGCTGATTATGGGTTGCTTGAAGTCTTTGTGAGTTCAGATTATCTGATTCAGCGTTACACGGAGATTGTCTCTGGATTAACTTATCAACGTACACGCTATGATGGCGCAGCTTGGACAGCGTGGACTTCTGTATCTACAAATACTCGCGTCGTGAATGGCGCATTACAATATCTTGATGGAGGGGAGTGGAAGAGTGTGAGTGGAGGCGGTGCACCTAGTTTTAAATATCCTACTGCTTATAAGAATGTTGGCTTGTCTCCTGGTAATGCTGAGATTTTTGATATGGCGGCTAGTGACACGCATATTTATGTGATAATGACTAATTCTAATACTTTATACACTCTTAACCACACGAACGACTTCGCTCGTGCAGATATCACTATGAATACAACTGTAAGTGGCAACAATCCACACATGTTTTATAAACAATCTAATGATAGGCTTTATGCTTACATGGGTCAGACGCACGCAACACCGTTCGGATGGATTAACAAGACAACTGGTGCTTTTACTGCGTTGGCACAATGTCCATACGCTAATAAAAAAGCCACTTATTCTGCTTTTGATGGCGATGATTTGATGTGGTTTGTTTTTGGCACAAATACTTGGACAGGGGTAGATTCCGCTGTTTATCAATATCGAATCTCGACCAACACATGGTCACTTGTCGTTTACTACGGTAACATCTGGGGTGGTGCAAGTGTTCCCCCTTTTGACATGGTTTATCTCAAAGATAAACATGCCCTATTCTTTATTGGTGGATCGGGTGTAAATAGTAGTAATAGCGTCATCTTCCACTTAAACACTCTCATTCCAGAAAATATAAACAACCCTTTTGTCAACTACTTAATTAGTTCAACTGCTGGTACAATGGCGATTCAAGGTCATTCTTGTTACTCACCAGATGGTAGACACGTAGTCATTCCGGCTTATCAAGGTGTGGCTGGTTTTGTTTTTGATACAGTAACTAGGCAATATTGGGTGATTCCAGGTATGGTCTTCGCCTCTACTGTTGGAGGAAGGTCAACAATATCTCCTTCGGGTAAGGTGTTTGCACACTTTTCTGCTACTGGATTTAGTAGCACTTTCTTTTACACCATATAGAACGGAGGATGTCCCTTGTATAAAATTTATGAAGTGAATGGTGGATATGGATTCACTGTTGAGAATGAGCTAACAAACTTCGCTCAAGAACACAATCCATATAAAGCAGGACGTGTCCCGATGACACAAGAAGAGGCGCAATACTTTGCAGACTGCATCGATAAGGGTATTCCAATTGAGTACGAAATGGAAGAACTCACGCCACATCCTGCGCCAATTATACCTTCTGATCGTGTAGCAAAACTTGAAGATGAAGCCGCCATGCTTGCGCTAGAACTTGTCGATACGCAAATAAGACTCGACCAGTCTGAAACAGATCACGCAAGCCTTCTATTTGAGCTTGTTGATAAGGGGGTGTTATAGATGGATTGGTTTGCGACAATCAAGCGCCACTATGATGCGGGACGGTACACGGACACACAAGTCGCGGTTTTTGTGGTCGGTAACAAGATTTCAGCTGCACAGTACGAACAAATCACAGGTCAGCCATACGAGGGCTCCGCATAAGCGGGGCCTATTTTATTGTAGGGAGTGACTAATCCTTGCTTCAGAAAATGGAGTCAATGTTGTTTAGCAATTGCAACTCCAGGAGTCGACGAGGCATTTGTTTCTCACAAGATCGGGGCGACGGTCAAAGACATCGGGCAGGCAACTGGTGCTGACGCTGCAATCGACTTTAATTTTGCTGACACAGACAACGGTGTACCGATCGGGCGAGTCATTGTTGAAGGAAAAACAGTCAATTCCGATAGTCCAAAGACCAAAGCGCGCGACGAGCTCTACATGCTGCCTGACGGGGCATGGCATATAGGCAAGGCACCAGCTAACGCGGTACATGCTGTACAAGGTTCTCCGCACATTCTTATGGATGGCACGAGTTCTACCACTGAAAGCGTTAAGCGTGACCAACTCTCCGACAGCTCCTGGAAAGGGAAGAACTACCGGGTCACAGGCTTACGGCTGACGGTAGGCTTGTACCGGCCCAGAGAACGCTCGACAAGGTCTATGTGGACACACGAGAGGGAATTATGCTCGCACCGGGCTGTCCGAATGCAGTAAATGGTGACGGAGGCGGCAGCGCCTACCTGTGGCCACATAACGGATGGAGCCGCAAAATGGGTAGGGTACATTTACTTTTTATCAAGGAAGATGCCGCGAAGAAAAGCACATGGTGGAAAGAGTGGGACAAGAAAATAATCGCTTAAATTCTGATATCTTTTAATAAATTAACTTTTATATGCCACACAGAGGCTCCGCCCCAACCGGAGCCTTATTTTTATGAAATCGAGGTGAACGGATGGTGAAAGACGTTGCAACGTTTATCGCGGTCGTCGGGGCCATGTCCGGGATCAGCGGTATCTTCTTAGGCTGGATTGGGCGGGCCCGGGCGGCAAAGCAGGAGCTCAAGGACGACGTGCACCGGGATGCGCGCATAAGCGCCGATATGGAATACATCAAGCGGGGTATCGATGAAGTCCGGCTGGAGCAGAGAGCTCAAAGCAAGCGATTTGACGAGTTGTCCGAACGAGTAACGAGATTGGAAGAGTATGCGAAATCGGCTCATCATCGAATCGACCGCATAGAGCAGGGGAAAAGCCGCGCCTGATGGAGACGATCGCTCTTGTCAGGCGCCGGCTACATCGTGCGCTGCTCGCGTCGTACAAAGGCGGTTTGAACAAACACTTCCACTAACTACAACAAGAAAGAAGGAGATCACATTTTGATTAGAGATTCGAAGCCTCTCCTGATCATCGACCCCGGCCATGGGGGAGCAGATCCAGGAGCGGGAGGCAACGGCATCGTGGAGAAGGCGATGACGCTCGATATTTCGTTATACCAGTACAACCGGTTCCGGGAGCTGGGAGTTAAAGTCGCATTGACCAGGAACAGCGACACGACGCTGGAGCCAACGCCTAGAGCGGAGATGGTGAAGCAAAGCGGTGCACAATACGGCATCAGCAATCATATCAATGCGGCGCCATCCAGCACGGCGGCAGGGGCGGAGACGATCTACAGCGTGTACGCGAATGGCAAAATGGCAAACGCCTTGCTGGACTCCATTGTTGGCGCGGGACAGCCGCGAAGACGTGCGTTCTCTCGCTCCAATGAGTCAGGTGGCGACTATTACTTTATGCACCGCAATACGGGCAAAGTCGAGACGGTCATCGTCGAATACGGGTTTTGCAGTAACGCACAGGATGCCGAACGGCTCAAGAACAAGTGGAAGACCTACGCGGAAGCGGTCGTTCAAGGCTTCTGCGCCTACATCGCCCATCCCTATAAGCCTCCTGCTGCTGCAACCGCACCAAGCAAGACAACGCCTGTAGCGAAGCCTACCCCCGTCATAAGGGACATCCAAGGCCACTGGGCAGAGCAATCCATTCTCAAAGCGCTGCAAACCGGACTGCTCGTTGGAACGGCGGCAGACCGATTCAGTCCAGACGAGCCCATCACGAGGGCGCAGCTTGCTGTGTTGCTGGACCGACTGCAATTACTCGATAAGGAGGCGAAAGCCGCGACATGATGAACGAAATCATCCATTATATCAAAGAAGAAGCGCTGGCATTGATGCCGGCGCTTTTTGTTATCGGCCTGTTGCTTAAGAATTCCCCCAAGGTACCTGACTGGACTATACCGTGGACACTTCTGGCGTGCGGAATCGCAGGAGGCGTCTTTTTGCTGGAATCCCCGCTCGAGGGAGTGCTGCAGGGCATTCTCGTAACAGGAGCGACGGTGCTGACGCATCAATTGGCCAAGCAAACCTATGAGCGGTAATTGATCTTGGCTCTTGGTTGGAGTGCAACTTTTTGAATGAAAAAGCTGTCAATGAAGTAGAGTAATCGAAAGCGGAACGCGATATATTCGGAATCAGCGGATTTAAATAGAGGAGGAGATCGCAATGAAAAATTGGAGAACGATGAGCATCTGCCTGCTGACCCTGTTTTTGACGATTTTGATGGGATGTTCTTTCAGTCAAGAATCGGGCGAAGCGACGGGCAGCAGCATAATCCTGGAGTTTTCGGAAACAGAGACGATTACCGATGCAGGCGTTCAGCTCGCGTACGATGACGTTCATGAGGTTAAGAAATTCGATAACTCGTTTATGGTTTATAAAAAAACGACGACCGATTCTCACTTATATCTCGGTTCTGTGCGCGACAAACAATTAACGGAATATGGCTTTGTTGGCGAGGAGACTTATATTCAAGATTTTACGAAAAACGAAGAGTCGTTATTCGGACGACCGATGACGCTTTTAACCGGGATATGTGGGGCAAACTGCGTCGAAAACTATTTGTTTGAGCAGGTGGACGGGCAGCCTCAGCTCATTTTGAGACTTAGCGGACATGTATTGGTTGCTGATCTGAACGAGGATGGCGAGAAAGAAGTAGTTATGATGCAAGGCTCTCCCCAAATCGAGATCCATGTCTACAAAAGGATTGGCGATCAAATCATGAAGGTTAATCTGAACGAGGAGATCGGCACCACGAATAGCGTCACGTACAACAGTCAAACAAACGTGTTCGAGATGATCATCAATAATGAAACGAAACAGTATCGGTATGCTACTGACAGTGATAGCTTGATTTCGTTATAAAGGCGGGAACCGACAAAAAAAGAAGGCAGTGCTCTCCCTAATCATAAAGGGATACAAGACCTTCTTAAAATGACATGCACACCAAAAACCTACGTCCCGCAAAACGTCCGATAAGGCCCGCAAGCCTCCGGCACAATCGCATACTCCGCCTGCTCTGGTCGATGATCATAAGGATCCGCCAGCGCCCGCAGCAGATCCTCCATGACGCTGAGATCGCCTTCCACAGCGGCGTCCAGCGCTTCCTCGACGCGATGGTTGCGAGGGATGACGGCAGGGTTGCTGGCTTTCATGAGCCGCAGCGAATCCTCTTCCGGCTTGCGATGCCTGCTCTGTCTCCCCTGCCACCGATCGCGCCACGCGGCGAACGCCTCGTCACCGTACAGCGCTTCGCCTCCGGTCTTGCCAAACGTAAGAGCAACGAACGTATTCGTATAGTCCGCTCCGTGCTGCTGCATCAGTCCCAGAAGCTCTTTCACGAGCGACTCATCCTCATCCTCTTCGCCGAACAAACCCAGCTTGCCTCTCATGCCAGCCATCCAGTGACCTTGATACAAGTCCGTAAACTCGCCCAAGGCCTCTTCGGCTAACTTCACCGCTTGCTCCTCATCCTCATGCAGCAGGGGAAGCAGCGATTCTGCAAGCCGCGCCAAATTCCACACGCCGATATAAGGCTGATTGCCGTAGGCATAGCGGCCGTTCGCGTCGATGGAGCTGAATACCGTCTTCGGATCGAAAGCATCCAGGAACGCGCACGGTCCATAATCGATCGTTTCGCCGCTGATGGTCATGTTGTCGGTGTTCATGACGCCGTGGACGAAGCCGACCAGCATCCACTTGGCGATCAATTCCGCCTGGCGGGCGATAACCCCGCGCAGCAAGGCCAAATAACGCCCGTCATCCAGCGGGATGTCGGGATAATGACGCTGCAGCGCATAGTCCGCGAGCGCGTAAAGCTCCTCTGCGCCGCCCCAATTGGCGGCGTATTGAAACGTGCCGACGCGTAGATGGCTGGCCGCGACGCGGGTCAGGACGGCGCCGGGCAGAACAGTCTCGCGGTAGACGGGATCACCCGTCGCGACGACCGCCAGACTGCGCGTCGTCGGGATGCCCAGCGCATGCATGGCCTCGCTGATTATATATTCCCGCAGCATGGGGCCCAGCGCAGCCCGCCCGTCACCGCGCCGCGAGTAGGGCGTAGCGCCGGAGCCTTTGAACTGTATATCCATTCGCCGTCCGTCCGGCGTGATCTGTTCGCCTAGCAGGATGGCTCTGCCGTCTCCTAGCATCGTGAAATTGCCGAATTGATGCCCCGCATAGGCTTGAGCGAGCGGCAAAGCTCCTTCGGGAATCTTATTTCCCGCCAACACAGCGGCGCCTTCTTCGCCGGACAACTCGTCATGATTTAGTCCCAGCGAGGCTGCAAGCGATTCGTTTAATACAACGAGCCGAGGCTCGCTCGCGGGAGTAGGTTTTACAGCCGTGAACAGGGCAGCAGGCAATTCGGCATAGCTATTTTTCAAGTTCCAACCGGTCGTTCCGGCTTTGTTCTGCATATCGCTCATCGGTTCACCCGTTTCTTCTGACATTGGTTACCTGTATTATACCCTTTTCCGCAGCAACAATCGAAAGGTCTGGCTTTTCGCTCGTCCTTATGTGTTGTCTTTTGGAAGGGATTTGAAATTCACTTGTCGAATGGATAGGAACTGGAACTTCCGCTTTTATTACGAGACGAAAAGAGGATGTATATGCCTTTCCATTATTGGCGTTCGGATAGACTGACGTTAAGAGCGCTGCAATCATCGGATATTGCTTTATTTCAAGCGCTGGATGACGAGGTGAACCGAAAGGTGGACATGATCCACTTCCCGCAATCTCCTGAGAAGCAGATCCAATGGCTGGAGGCCGAGCAACGGAATCGAATGGGCGATGCGTTCCGATGGGTTGCGGAGACGAGTGACGGAGAACTCGTCGGGACGATCAATTCGTTTTTGTGCAACAAAAGATATGGAACGTTCAAATATGGCATCGCCCTGCTGCCGGAGCATCGCTCTAAGGGATATGCGAGCGAGATGATTCGCACCGTGCTGCGTTTTTATTTCCACGAGATGAACTATCACAAGGCGACGCCGCATGTCTATTCATTTAACGCGGCTTCCATACGATTGCATGAGAAGCTGGGTTTCGTCCAAGAGGGACGACTGCGGGACATGATTTATACGAATGGAGAATACCATGACGAACTTCATTTCGGCATGACCGCAAGCGAATTCGGGCAACTGTATGGCAAGCAGGAATTGTAGTCGAGGATTTACTTTGAATCACTGCGGGATCAGACGCATATAAAAGGAGACGACAACCACAATGGCTGCCGCCTTTCAACTCATTAAAAATCTATCAAATGATAAACTGCCCGATAATCATCAGCACCAGGCCGAAGATCGCGGAACCGCGTTTGACGCCCCTGTTTTGACTAGGCCTCATAAACAAGCTAATGACAAAGCCGATGGGGAGAACGAGGCCGTTAATTGAAAAAAAGAAGGTGCCGAGAAGGTAGTATCCCACCAGCTTTAACGCGAGAAGCTCTTCCTCTTGCTCACGATTGTTATACAGAATGACAATGCCAATAACCAAAACAATCAGCCAGAATACAAAAAACATGGACGTTCCTCCTTGTCGTCTGATGTCAAAGTCTTATCCAACTATACGCCGGCATGGAGTATTAGTTTCCAGAAGCAGGATGAAGTTTGGCCGAAGAATCAAAGGAGGCGGAAAAGATGTCATATCCTAATAATACCCACGAGACGCAGCCGGAAACGGAAAGAGCGGTCGATGAGACATACAGGGACATAAATATGGACGGCATCCAGCGTGTAGAAGGCGGCGGGCCGATTCGCAAGGTGAACATGAGCGAGATGCCTAAACCGCTTCGATATTTCGGCTATACGTTGGCGGCGATCTTGCTGCTAGGTATCTTGATACTGCTGCTTTCGGATTGGTTATCCTAGCCATATTTCTGCGTCTGAACACCCTCGTCACGGCCTTCTATCAAGTGGATGGTATGTATCCAAGGCTAAGCCCTAGTACGGCAAAAACCCGCATCAGACACTTATTCAAGTGTCAGTTGCGGGTTTTCGTTCAAATATAGGGAGGTATATGATTTTGCCATACTATCTCTATATTTCTCTCAGATTAAAAACCTCGACGGTCACAACGATCTTCCAAGCGGCGCAATTCTCTTTCGAGGCGTCTGATCAAACGTCTCAGTCTGCGGATTTCGTTACGGTTGCCGCCCATGCGAATCAAACGGCGTAAGCGTCTTTCCAAACGTCTGATCAAGCGTCTGAGTCTGCGGATGCGTTCGCGGTCGCGTCTGCTGCAGCGGCGGTTACGGTCACGGTCGCGGTCACGGTCACGGTCGCGATCACGGTCGCGGTCACGGTCGCGATCACGGTCGCGGTCGCGGTCACGATCACGGTCGCGGTCGCGGTCGCGGTCACGATCACGGTCGCGGTCACGGTCACGATCGCAGCTAATTACGATGATTTTTTTCATCCCAATCCCCCCTCTCCGTTCCGAATAATCTATACTATTCAGAGGAAAAGAAAGGGTATGGGTAGATTGATAGTGTAATATGTTGATTTTACGTTTTTAAAGTGCCAACCAAATCTTCAAACAAAAAGGGACCCACAAGTTGTGGGTCCACCGTTTAAATTACAGGAAGGTATAAGTTTACGACGGCGACAGCCGATTCACCTTGTATTCGCCAACACGCCTTAAGTTGCTACCGCATTGTAAGTCATGATCCAGATGGAGCCCGCGACGATCGTCAGCATGATGACGAGGCCGAAGATCAGGGCAATCAGGTTGAAGCGAGGTTTCTCTTCATCCCGGATATGCATGAAGAACAGAAGCTGTACGGCGAATTGCAGAATGGCCATCACCAGGATGATCAAGGTGTTGACTTGCTTGCTGAACATATCGTTCATGACGACGACGAGCGGAATGACCGTCAAGACGATCGAGAGGACGAAGCCGATAACGTAAGACTTCAGCGAGCCGCTGTGGCCGCCTCCGTGGCTGTCATGACCGTGCTGAGCGCCGTGAGCGTTAGGATTGGCCATCTTACATCACCCCCATCAAGTATACGATCGTGAAGACGAAGATCCAGATAACGTCGAGAAAGTGCCAATACAAGCTGATGACGTTGACCTTGCGTTTCGTAACATCGGTAATGCCGCGTCTTGCGAGCTGAATAATCAGCGCTACCATCCAGACTAGGCCGATCGAGACGTGAAGACCGTGCGTGCCGACCAGCGTGAAGAACGAAGACCAGTAAGCGCTCGTGCCGATCGTGGCGCCTTCATGAACGAGGTGGATAAATTCCGTTACCTCGAGATAGATAAAGGATGCGCCAAGCAGCGCGGTAATAACGAGCCAGGTGATCAGTCCTTTTTTGTTGCCGCGGTTCATCTCCAGCAGCGCGACGCCGCTGGTAAAGCTGCTCGTCAGCAAGATGAACGTGGAGATGATGATGCCGTTGATTTCGATCAGTTCGGCGCCCGTCGGACCGCCTGCCGTATTGAGACGAAGCACGACGAAGGTCGCGAACAAGGTGCCGAAAAGAATAACGTCGGTAATCAGGAACAGCCAGAAGCCGAATACCTTCATGCCTTCCTGATCGTGGTGATCATGCCCATGGGCGTCATGGCCGCCATGCGCGGCTTGACCGCCGCCTTGGCCGTGCGCCGCGGCAAGAGGCTGACTCTTGCCGCCGGACAGAAATTTGTTCAGTAGTGCCATTAGTGAGCCCCCCTTGCCGCAGCTTCCGTACGCTGCACCTCATCGACCGGAATATAATAGTCTGTATCGTAGGTAAACGATCTTGCAAGCATGCATGCGATGACGCCGCCCATGCCGACGAAGATCATCCATTTCCAATCCCAGACGAAGCCGAAGCCGGCGACGAACCAGGACAATGACATGATAAACGGTATGCCGGAATTTTTTGGCATATGAATGGGCTCAAGCGGAGCCTGCTCCGCCGCGATGACTTCCGGAGCATCCTTCTCTCCGCGAAGCTTGCGTTGCTTCTTCTCCCAGAAGTCGTCCTGACTTGTTACGACAGGAATTCTGGCGAAGTTATAGTGCGGCGCCGGAGAAGGAATCGACCATTCCAACGTACGGCCATTCCACGAGTCGCCGGTTTTTTCCATCTTCAGGAACTTGATGCTGTGCGCGATCTGCCATACCTGGAAGAGAAATGCTATACCCATCAGGAACGCGCCCACTGTGGACACGACGTTAAGCGGCTGCCAGCCCATGTCGAAGTTGTATTCGTTGAAGCGGCGTGTCATGCCCATGAAGCCAAGCGCGTATTGCGGCATAAAGCAGACGTAGAAGCCGATGTTCCAGAACCAGAACGCCCATTTGCCAAGGCCTTCGTGGAGCTTGAAGCCGAACATCTTCGGCCACCAGTAGTACAGACCCGCGAAATAACCAAACACGACGCCGCCGATCAACACTTGGTGGAAGTGAGCGATCAGGAAGTAGCTGTTATGGAACTGGAAGTCCGCCGGTGCGACCGACAACATAACCCCGGTCATACCGCCCACGATGAAACATGGGATAAAGGCGACTGTCCAAAGCATTGGCGTCGGGAACGATAACTTTCCTCGATACATCGTAAACAACCAGTTGAACACCTTGACCCCGGTCGGAATCGCGATAATCATGGTCGTAACGGCGAAGAACGCGTTGACGTTCGCGCCTGAGCCCATCGTAAAGAAGTGATGCGCCCAGGTAAAGAACGAGAAGAAACTGATGGACATCAGTGCGAACACCATCGATTTGTAGCCGAACAATTTCTTTTTCGCGAAGGTAGCGACTATCTCCGAGAAGATACCGAATGCCGGCAAGATAACGATATATACCTCGGGATGTCCCCACATCCAGATCAGGTTGAGGTACATCATCGGGTTGCCGCCCCCGTCGAGCGTAAAGAAATGCGCGCCGAGATAGCGGTCCAAGAAGAGCAGGAACAGCGTAACAGTCAGAATCGGGAACGCTAGCATGATGGTTACGCAAGAAGACAGAACGGACCAGCTGAACATCGGCATCTTCATCAGCTTCATGCCGGGAGCACGCATCTTGAGAATGGTGACGACGAAGTTAATGCCCGTCGCGAGCGAGCCGATGCCGGATATCTGTATGCCCCATATATAGAAGTCCTGCCCGACGCCCGGACTGCCTGACAGCTCCGAGAGCGGCGGATATGCGAGCCAGCCCGCATCGGGAGAGCCGCCGATAACGAACGAAACGTTGAACAGCATCGCCCCGAAGAAGAACATCCAGAAGCTCAGGGAGTTCAGGAACGGGAACGCGACGTCGCGCGCGCCGATCTGGAGCGGCACGACGATATTAAACAGACCGAACATGAGCGGCATCGCCATAAACAGGATCATGATAACGCCATGCGTCGTGAATATCGCGTTATAGTGTTCGGCGTTCAGGAATTCCAACTCAGGCGCTGCCAACTGCACACGCATGAGCAGGGCATCGACGCCGCCGCGGAACAGCATCAGAATGGATGCGATGATATACATAATGCCGATTTTCTTGTGATCGACGGAAGTAAGCCACTCCGTCCAGAGCCAGCGCCACTTCTTGAAATAAGACAGCGTGAAGATGATCGCTACGAGCGTCAGCGCGATGGAGACTTGTGCGCCGAGAATGAGCGGGTCACCCGTCACGAAAAACTCGGATGAAAATTCCTTGATTTTATCCCACATGAAGCTTTCTCCTTTCGTATGCGCGGGTCGTTATTGTCCGCTGTCCCCGCTTTGACCGTGATGGGCATGCGCACCGCCGCTGCCGTCCTCAACATACTGCGTCACGATGTATTGGAACAGTCCTTCCGGGAAGCTCGAGAACAGCTGCACGTCGGAGCGTCCCGGCTTCTTGAGCTGCTCGTAACCATCCAGGGTCAGTGCAGGAGAATCGCCTTTCACTTCTTGTATCCAAGCCTGATACTCTTCATCCGAGACCGCTTCTGCGTCAAACGTCATCTGAGCGAAGTCCTCGCCGTTGAAGTTAGCGCCCGAGCCGTAGTAGATGCCTGGCTCATCCGCTTGCAGAAACAGCGTCATGGCCATGCCCGACATCGTATAGAGCTGTCCGCCGAGCTGCGGAATCCAGAAGGAATTCATCGCCTTGTCGGACGTCAACTGGAAACGGACCGGCGTATCTTCGGGAAACTTGATATAGTTGACGGTCGCAATGTCCTCGTCCGGATAAGTGAACAGCCACTTCCAGTCGAGAGACGTTACTTCGATCGTAATCGGTTCTTTCGCCGATTCAAGCGGCTTGGAAGGTTCGAGCTTATACGTATAGATAGCGGTAATGACAGCAAGAGTGATGATGATGACAATCGGAATCGTCCACCATGTCACTTCAAGCTTCGTGCTATGCTCCCAATCCGGCGTATAGCGCGCTTTGCGGCCGGGGCGATCACGGTAACGCATAACGATGACCGCGGTTAAAATAAGGACGGGCACGATGATAACCGCGCACAGAAGGGTAGTAATAATGATAAGATCCTTCTGCTGCTGTCCGATTGGTCCCTTCGGGTCAAGCACGATGTACTGCTCGCTGCTGCAGCCCGAGATCACGGCAATCATCGCCAGAAAGAGCGCTGTTGCCAGCATTCGATAATAACGTCTCATTGCGGTTCCACTCCTCGATTTCATTAGCTTGTGAATAATGTAACAAAATCACACCGGAATAACACTATCGCGAAGACGATGTAAACAATTCGACTTAGTTCTGACAAAGTTCCGTCACTTGTCAGTCACCAGTTAGACAAAAGCGATGAAGCCCTCCCGTAAAATGGCATTCCTCTATTTGTAACGCGATTACAGGAGGCTTGAAACAGGCTTGTCCGTGGACGTCGAAACGAGTTTCAGGCATCCGCGGCCACAACCAGATATGGGAAAGTTGTCACAAGGAGGGCTGTGATATTTTTGCAAAACAAAAAGAAGCGAAACAGTTGCCCTGTCGCTTCTTTTTTCTTCGCCATAAGCTGGCGCAAATGGACCTCGAAAAGCTAACGCCTCGACTCAAGGCCGATATCCGCCGTTTGCAGCTACTCTTGCGATTGATTGTTCGAGTGCGACTTCGCCATCTCGGACTTCCACGCATGAACGAGACCGATAGCCGTACCGATGACGTAGATATGAACGCTGCCGATTAAAAAGCCGATCCCGACCATAAGGCCGATGTTTTTGTCGCTGAAGTGGCTAAGATTAATGAGGCAGAGCAGGACGCCGATGCTGAGGACTCCCCATGCAATCAGGGTCATTACGTTTACTAGACGTTTTACGTCGGATTTGGTTGGCCGCAGTTGGCTTATAGTTGCAGTCTTCGTCGTCATAGGGGAAACACTCCTTACGTATTGATGTAAGTGCTTTCTTTCATTCTTATACCCACTATAACACATCTTATGTCGATTGTTCAAAGAAAATTCACGATTTGCACATATTTTTGACACGGAATCTTATTTTGGCTGTCACAAATAGCGCTTGCTTCCTCCGGAGACAAGGTTTATATGCCTAAATCGCCAAAGAAAAAGCAGGACCGCCGTCGCAAAACTGGGCGATCCTGCCTGCTGCATATGCGATCAAAAGCATGCGAAACTTGACGAACTTACCTCGGCCGCGGGATGGCACAAATGGATGGAAGCATGAACGTGGGAACGATCTCGGCGTGCGAAACGTCAGTTCGTCCACCAACGCTTTAGATCTTGCCACCAAGAGCGCTGTTTCTCCGAACCGGCACGGCCTTTGCCTGCGCCTCCACTGCCATCGGTGCCCGAATCTCCGGTTCCTCCGACTGCCGCGTTGCCGCATACCTCAGTCGGCTCCGTGCCAGCGAGGAAGGACTCCAGCCGCGTAGTACCGGAGCAGCCGGCCGCCGCCAGCTTGCCGCTTTCCTGCTCGATGTAGACGTTTACGACGCCTTCGGGCACCGTAAACATCTTTGGAGGCACCGCATCCAAAGCATCCTCCATAAAGTTCGCGAAGATCGGCGCGGCACGATGGGCTTCCGCGACGGTGAGCATGCGGTCCTTGTCGTAGCCGACCCAGACCGCCGTCGCCAGCTCCGGCGTATAGCCGACGAGCCATGCGTCGGTCGACGTCGTTCCCGTCTTGCCGGCGACGGGGCGCTTAATGGTAGCCTCTACGCGATGGGCGGTGCCGCCTTCGTCGAACACGCTCTCCAGCAGGCTCGTCATGACATAGGCTTCGGCCGGCGTAATGGCTTCCTGCGCCTTAGGCTTCGCTTCATATAATACGTTGCCCTTCCGGTCTTCAATCCGGAGGATGGCAACGGGCTCGATCCGTGTTCCGCCGTTCGCGAAGGTGCCATATGCGGAGGCCATCTCGTACGGACTGACCGGAGAGGTGCCGAGCGCAAGCGACGGTACGGGAGTCAGCTTGCTGTCAATGCCCAACGTACGGGCCGTCTCGATCACCTTATCGGCCCCTACAGTCATAATCGTGTTTACCGCATAGATATTGTCGGAGCCGCTGATGGCTTTCCGCATATCGATATAATCGCCGGTATATTTGTCCCCGTAGTTGCTCGGTTTGTAAGTTTTGCGCCCTTCGTCGTAGGTAAAGACGGTAGGTTCGCTTTTGAAACGGGTGATGGGAGACATAAATCCGCTGCGGATGGCGGCCAGATATAAAAAGGGCTTGAACGACGAACCAGGCTGACGAGTGCTTGCGAATACGCGATTATATTGATTTTTCGAATAATCGCGTCCTCCCACCATCGCTTTGATATAGCCGGTACGGGGATCGATGGAGACTAGCGCGGCCTGCTGCTCCGAGCTCTCCGGCATGCCGTTTTTGATGGCTTCTTCGGCCGCGGCCTGCACTTCCTGATCCAGCGTCGTATAGATCGTAATGCCCCCTTCGTTAAGCAGCTTTTCGTCGAAGCCGAGCTTATCTACGGCAACGCTTCTAATGTAGTCCCGGAAGTACGGGGCGAAACCTTCTTGCTCCGTCCCGCCGAACGGCTGGAATTCCAGCACTTCGGCATAAGCCGCCGCCGCTTGTTCCTCCGTAATAGAGCCGCCCTCCAGCATGGATTCCAGAATGATGTACTGACGGTCCTTGGCGTTCTTCATATTCATGTATGGCGAATAATATTTTGGTCCTTTCGGTATGCCGGCGAGCATGGCGCTTTCGGCCAGCGACAGCTCCGAGGCGTGTTTGCCGAAATACATCATGGCCGCAGCTTCGACGCCGTACGAGCCATGACCGTAATAGATCTGATTCAAGTACATGGCGAGAATCTCGTCCTTGGAATAGCTCATCTCGAGCTGGGCTGTGTACGCGGCTTCCTTAAGCTTGCGTTCCCAAGTCCGCTCATGGCTCAGGTAGAGATTGCGAGCGAGCTGTTGGGTGAGCGTGCTGGCTCCTTGAAGCTTGGACATGCCTTGCACGTTAACGACGACGGCTCGCGCCATCCCCCTCAGATCGAATCCGGAATGGTCGTAGAAGCGGCGATCCTCGATGGCAAGCGTCGCGTCGATCAGTTCGTGCGCGATGTCCGCCAGAGCGACCGACCGTCGGTTCTCGCCGGCATGGAAGGTGTCGATGACGTTTCCATGGATATCCAGCATTTGAGAGGTTTGGCTCACCGATGACGCTGGCAGGGTCTGCGACCTTATATAGAGATAAAGCCCGACAAGCAGGATCAGACAGGCCAGAGCGGCCAGACCTGCCCTAATCGACCACTTGCGGAGAGCGAGAGCGGGTCCCAGGAGCCGCTCCGACAGGCGAGGGAATTTGACGGCGCGGCGCAGCTTGCCCTGCCGCTTGACGGGCTGATTGGAAGACTTGGTCATAGCTGCCGACTCCCTTTCGCAGAGGTTGTTCTGTTCTTCATGTTGATAAGTTCTACCTTTAGTATGGAAAATTGCGGCATAGGCTATTCATTTGCCGATATTGTTGTCATACGAAGTGCACGGGTTTGAAACACTATAAAACAGGCTGAACCGCGCGCAAACGTGCCGCTTCTAAATATGCGAGCTAAAAAGTTTGGTTTTTAGCACAGGAGTGTATGAATCTCAAAAGCGGAGTTTTTGAACAACCTTTAAAGGAAAGAAGGGATCAACGATGGAAATGTGGTATACCGAGAAACAGACCGAAAGCTTCGGCATAACGGCTAAAATTACGAAAACGTATGTCCATGAGCAAACCGACTTTCAACAGTTGGATATGATCGAAACGGAAGAGTTCGGTACGATGCTGGTCCTGGACGGCATGGTTATGACAACCGTTAGAGATGAGTTCGTTTATCACGAGATGGTCGCGCATCCGGTATTGTCCACGCATCCTGATCCGGAGCATGTTCTCGTAGTAGGGGGCGGCGACGGCGGCGTGATTCGCGAAGTGATGAAACATCCCAAGGTAAAAAAAGCGGTCCTTGTCGACATCGACGGCAAGGTCATCGAATATTCCAAAACGTATTTGCCGAGCATTGCCGGCGAACTGGACAATCCCCGCGTCGAAGTGCTCGTAGGCGATGGATTTATGCATATTCACGATCACAAAAATGCGTACGACGTCATCATGGTGGATTCCACCGAGCCGGTCGGCCCTGCGGCGAACCTGTTCACGCGCGGTTTCTACCAAGGCATCTACGAAGCGCTGAAGGAGGACGGCATCTTCGTCGCGCAGACGGACAATCCTTGGTTCAAGGCGGAACTAATAAAAAGCGTGAACCGCGACGTGAAGGAAGTGTTCCCGATCGTGCGCGTTTACGGCGCCAACATCCCGACGTATCCAAGCGGCCTGTGGACATTTACGATGGGCAGCAAGACTTACGATCCGCTTGAAGTCGAGGAATCGTCCATTCCGGAGCTTGCGACCAAGTATTACACGCCCCGCCTTCACAAAGCGGCATTCGTGCTGCCGAAGTTTGTAGAGGATTTGGTCAAATAATGGGGTGTATCTGCCGGCCGATGATCAGGCTGTCGAAGTTGATCGGCTCGATTCGGATGGGCTCAATATAGTGGAAAAGTCCGCTATATTGAGCCGGACTTGGCCGTAGCCGTCAGAGATTTTTATACGAAACACGAAAAATCACGACCAGCTTTCTGTTGGCGAACCCTCTAACGGACATTAGCGACGCTTAGCGCACCAAAAACACAAATTCAAATTCCTAACGGACATCAGCAACTCTTTGAGCATCAAATGCAAGGTATATCGCCCCGTTCGCCCGGCTTAGCGTCCACTGTGTCCGTTAGAATCGTAGCTGATACAATAACGGCGTCTAAGATGCAACCATGTCCGTTAGACTTCCGCCGCGTTACTTCCACGATAGTTCCCCATCCGTTCCGCGTTCCTTCCACGCTCGTTCTCCATCCGTCCGGCGTTCGTTCATGTTCTTTCCCCATCTGCCCCCCTCATCTTCCCAGTCATATCGACGGCTTACGCTCATGCTCTCCCAAGGGGCATTACAGTTGTCGTGAAGAACGGCTATACTAGAAGCACATTCATTACGCGCGGGAGGTGCGGCCCATATGGCAGCGTCCGAATACTGCAGGGTGCTCATCGTCGACGACGAGGTACTCATTAGACAGGGAATCAAACATTTTATGGCGTGGGAGCAGGAAGGCTTCCATATTGTCGGAGAGGCGTCAAACGGACAAGAGGCGTTGGAGCGGATCGCCGAGCTGAGGCCGCATATTGTCATTACGGACATCGTGATGCCGGTCATGGATGGAGAAGAGCTGACCAGGCAGATCAAGAAGCATTACCCCGAGATAGAAGTGATCGTATTAAGCAGCTTCGGCGAATTCGATTATGTCCGTTCGACGTTTCAGAGCGGCGTCGCGGATTATATTTTAAAGCCGAAGCTCGATCTCCAGCATCTGCTGACGGTGCTTAAGATGACGGCGCAGCGTATTCCCTCGCTCGGCGCCAAGGAGTCGTCGGGGGGCGGCTACGCTCCTTCCCTGGAGCAGAAGCTGGAGCGTCTTTTATCCGGATACGATGCCGACTTCTCGGCGGACGAGCTTCGGGAGACGTTTCCGCATCCGCTCTTCTTGCTAGCCGGCTTTGACCCGCGAGTACTGGAGGAAGGCGTTCAACTTTCTGCGGTTCAGCTGCAGGAGAAGTTAACGGGCTTGCTGGCGTCGAGCTCCAGCTCTGAAAGGAACCTGCCCGTTATACGGGCACTTCCAATAGAAGGGCAGCTGAGGGCCGTCTTGATCAACGCCGACCAGAGCGCGATGGACGAAGCGGTCCGCATAGCAGGCATGGCGGCGGTCAGCTTGTCCGCTGCTGGCCAGCGTATTCCGATCGCGGTCACGAATCCGTTCCCGGATGTGAAAGAGCTGCGCGACGTGTACAACGGCTCTTTGACCAGGCTGCTGGGTTATGCTTTCTATCTGCCGGATATGGGCGTTCTGCAGGAGGGCAAGCTGCCTCCGCCGGTGCTGCAAACGGAGAGCTTCCATTTGAACCGTTTTACGGAGGACTTCAAGCGAGGCCAGTTCCATCAGGCTTTCCATTATTTGCGCGATCACGCCAAGGCGATGGCCGGCGATTATACGACGGATGTGTTCGCCTTCAAGTCGTTCCTGGGCAATCTCGTTTTCAATATAACGGTGCTGCTGGGCAATATGGAGTATGACGCCCGAGAGCTTGAGAAGGATAAGTATCGCCACTTCAAGGCGATCGAGGATGCCAAGTCCGCCTCCGAGGCGCTGAATTGTCTGGATGCCTTTATCGCCGAGGCGGAGGCATGTATCTCGGACAAGGCCGCTTTGCCGGGCAACGCCAACATGAAGAAGCTGCTTGATTACATTCACCAGCATTATGCGGAGCCGCTGAACCTGACGGATATGGCGAAACACTTCCACTTTAATGCCTCTTATCTGTCCAGCTACTTCTCCGCGCATAACAGCGAGGGGTTCGTCGATTATTTGCACAAGGTCAGAATCGAGAAGGCAGAGGAGCTGCTGCGCAAGGGCGACGCGATGATCTCCGAGATTAGCGGCATGGTGGGCTACTCCGACCACAGCTACTTCTGCAAGGTGTTCAAGAAGTCGACGGGGCTTTCGCCGAGCCGCTACAGGAGGCAATTCGTGGGAGAAGAGAAGGGGCGGGTATGAGGAACGTATTCGATCGATTCAAGTACAACGGCTTGTTTATTAAGATGTTTATTATTATGGTGGTCTCGATTATTGCCGTATCCGTGACGTCTACCTGGACCACGATCAATACATCGGAACGGGTATTTATGCAAACTTTCAGTATTACAAACGCCAAGGTCATCGCTCAGATTACGAGCAATATGGACGCGTTCAGCTATGCCGTCGTTATGGCGGCTAACAACGCCCAGCAGAGCGGCACGATCAGAGGCGCCCTGTCCGAGGGAGACGGCAGCTCCCTGGAGCAATATCGATCCTATTACAATTTGGTGGAACAGGTTAAACGAATTCAATCTCTGGTGGACGCTTATGAGGTAGGCATAACGGTCATCGGCATGAACGGAAGGAGCTATACGACGGATCCCGCGCTTTGGCCGGTGTACGGGGCCAAGCTTCGCGAGCATCCCTTAACCGATCGAACGCTTGCGGAGCCGCGCAAGATCCACTATCAATATGACGATTCGAGCCGCTCGGGCGTAGCGGCAACGGAGCCGACGATCGTCGCGTCCAAGGCGCTCATCGACCGTACGACGGACGACGTGTACGGCGCGATTTATTTTGCGATCCGGGAAAGAGACTTCAAGAAGTTTTTCGAAAGCTTTACCAGCTTCGGAAACGACGTCGCGATCATGGACGAAGCGGGCTCTATCGTATCGAGCAACCGTACGGCCTGGCTGGGACAGCCGTTTCCCGATCTGCTCCAATACGCGAAGGATATTGAGGAGAAGAAGCTGGCCTCCGTAAATGCGGAGATTATGGGCAAGGAAGGTATCGTGTTATCCCGGATGCTGGCGCCGTTCGGGCTCTATCTTATCAATCTGGTCGACAAGGAAGCGGCGATCGGCCAGCTCACCGATACGAGGACCATTGCGCTCAGCGTTATTGCCATCGTCGCGGCGGCGCTGATTATCGTCTTTCTTATTTCCAGGAGACTGACGAAGTCGCTGACCCGGCTCGTCAAACAAATTTCCACAATCTCCAAGTATGAATTCGACCATCATGTCAACGTAGGCGGGAGCTACGAGACGAGGCAGCTGGGTCAAGCATTTAACGCTATGATGGACGAACTGCAAGAATACGTAAAGGAGCTGGTGCATACCCAGAAGCAGCAGCGCAATGCGGAGCTGGAGGCATTGCAGCAGCAGATTAATCCGCACTTCCTTTACAACACGCTTGCCTCGGTAAAATTTATGGTGCAGCAGGGCAGCAAGGAGAAGGCGGCGGATACAATCAATTCCCTGATCTCGCTGCTGCAGAACGCGATCGGCAACGTCAGCGAGACGATTACGCTCAGCCAGGAGCTCGTCAATATGCGCAACTACGTATTCATCAATCATGTCCGGTACGGCGATCGGATCAAGATGAACTATTTTGTCGCGCCGGATTGCATGGGGTACCATGTGCCGAAGCTGATGATCCAACCCTTTATCGAAAATGCATTCTTTCATGGCTTCAACCGCAAGGCGACAGGCAGTATTTACTTTATGGCGGCGAAGGAACCGGACGCGCTTGTCTGCGAGGTCGTCGACGATGGCGACGGCTTCGATCCGGCGGCAATCGAGGATGACAGGCTGGCGAAGCGGGAGGGACGGCGGCAGCTGTTTACCGGCATCGGGGTGAAAAATGTGCACGAGCGCATCAAGCTTCTCTACGGCGAGAGTTACGGCGTGACGGTGACGAGCCAGCCGGGGCAAGGAACAAAGGTGAAGATCCGCATTCCTTTGATTGAGGAATAAAAATCGTCCAATAATCCAAAGATACTCCAAATGACAGAAAGTGACTAATGCGCAACTGATAACAATCCGACAATTGAAGGCAAAGATCCTCATAACGCACGCTTTTGTCCCGATGCTAAGATGTTATCAGAAGGCGGGAAACGCTTTCGCCACATATATAAAATGGAGGTCTGGACAAATGAAAAAAATGATGGCTCTTCTGCTTGCCGGCATGATGGTTGTTACGGCGGCGTGCTCATCGAACGCCAACAATAAGGCGGGCGAAGGCGGCGCGAACGGCGGCAACAACGCGGCGGAAACAACCAACCTTACGGTTTGGGCATGGGATCCGAACTTCAATATTAGAGCGATGAATCTGGCGAAAGAAGCTTACGCCGACGACAACGCTAACGTAAAGATCGAAATCATCGAAAACGCGCAAGCCGATATCGTTCAGAAGCTGAACACGGGCATGAGCTCCGGCACGACAAAAGGTCTTCCGAACATCGTTCTGATCGAGGACTACCGGGCACAAAGCTTCCTGCAGGCTTATCCGGACATGTTCCATCCTCTGACGGACAGCTTCAAGGCTTCCGACTTCGCGGAATACAAGCTGGGACCGACTAGCGTGGACGGCGTAAACTACGGACTTCCATTCGACTCCGGCGTTACCGGCTTATATGTAAGAACCGACTATCTGGAGCAAGCCGGATATAAGGTAGAAGATATGCAAAACATCACCTGGGATCAGTACATCGAGATCGGCAAGGCCGTTAAGGAAAAAACGGGGAAAGAAATGCTGTCCCTTGATCCAAATGACCTCGGCATCCTGCGCGTCATGATTCAATCCGCGGGCTCCTGGTATCTGAAGGAAGACGGCAAGACGGCAGATCTGGCCGGTAACGCCGCTCTGAAAGAAGCATTTGAAACGTACAAAAAAATGATGGACGCCAACATTGTAAAAATCCACTCCGACTGGAGCCAATTCGTGGCAAATTACAACAGCGGCGCGGCGGCATCCGTACCGACTGGCAACTGGTTCACGCCTTCCATCACGGCGGCAGCCGACCAATCCGGCAAATGGGCGATCGTTCCGCTGCCTAAGCTGACGAACAACGCCAATTCCGTACACGCATCCAGCCTCGGCGGCAGCTCGTGGTACGTCCTGAACGTGCCGGGCAAAGAGGCGGCAGCCGAATTCCTCGGCGCTACGCTTGGCAAAGACGTGGATCTGTACCAGAAGCTCGTCACAGAGATCGGCGCGATAGGCACTTACAAGCCTGCATCCGAAGGCGAAGCGTACAAAGCGAAAAACGATTTCTTCGGCGGTCAAGAGATCGTGCAGGACTTCGCGAAATGGACTGCGGAAATCCCTAACGTCAACTACGGCATGCACACGTACGCGATCGAAGACATCCTCGTCGTGGAAATGCAGAACTACCTGAACGGCAAAGCCGTTGACGCTGTTCTTGCAGACGCTCAAAAGCAAGCCGATTCCCAAATCAAATAAGCAATAACACAGAGAACGAGAAC
>NZ_BDQX01000394.1:29533-48441 GCF_003112455.1 Paenibacillus agaridevorans | reverse complement strand
GGACAGCCGCTTGCTGCCTATACGAGAAGTGGCAGGCGGGCGGCTTCCGAGGTTTCTTTTTGGAATAGAGGAGGCCCTGGCCATGAATCTGAAGGCGAAGACGAACACCATCAGCTGGTCCTTTGTAGCCATCGCGATCGTCATGATCTGCTTGTTTTATTTTTACCCGATGATCCAGGCGCTTATCATGTCCTTCCAGTCGGGTACGGGGACGAACCTGGACTTCGTCGGGATCGACAACTATAAGCGGCTGCTGTCGGATTCTACATTTATCACGGCGCTAAAGAATACGTTTATTTACTTGATTATTCAGGTTCCGATCATGATCCTGCTTGCCATGTTCATCTCGGTGCTTCTGAACGACAAAAACTTGAAGCTCAAAGGTTTCTTCCGTACGGCGATTTTCCTTCCGGCGGTTACGTCGCTGGTTGCTTATTCGGTTATTTTTAAATACCTGTTCGGGCCTGACGGCCTTATCAACACGATGTTGATCAAGCTGCATATCGTGAATGCTCCTATCGAATGGATCACGGATCCCTTCTGGGCCAAAATTACGATCATAATCGCCATTACCTGGCGTTGGACAGGGTACAACATGATCTTCTATCTGTCGGCCCTGCAAAATATCGATAGCTCCATCTACGAAGCCGCGCGCATTGACGGCGCATCGGCATTCAGGCAGTTCCGCAGCATTACGGTTCCGCTGCTCAAGCCGATCATTCTGTTCACGTCCATTACGTCGACGATAGGTACGCTGCAATTGTTCGACGAGGTCATGAACATTACGAAGGGCGGACCGGGCAATGCGACGATGACGCTGTCCCAGTATATCTATAACCTGTCCTTCAAATATACGCCGGACTTCGGCTACGCGGCGACCGTATCGTACGCGATCGTTATACTTATCGTGATCTTCTCGGTTCTACAGTTCAAATTGGCAGGTGATAAGAATGCATAAAGTGAAAAGAGCACTGATGTACGTCTTTCTCAGCCTGGCAGCGGTTATCTCGATTTTCCCGTTCTTGTGGATGATCGTCAGCGCCACCAACAAATCCATCGACGTCACGCAAGGCAGACTGCTTCCCGGCGCGGAGCTGTTCGAGAACCTTCGCAAAGTGTTCGACACGGTCGACTTGGTGCCGGCGCTGCTTAATTCCGCCCAAATTTCCATCACGACGACGATTCTCGCCATGTTGATCGCCTCCCTGGCGGGTTACGGCTTCGAAATTTACCGGAGCAAAGCGAAGGATATCGTGTTCAGCATTCTGCTTCTGTCCATGATGATTCCGTTCGCCGCGTTGATGGTGCCTCTGTACCGGATGTTCGGCAGCATCTCGCGGACGATGCCTTTTATCGGGATCGATACGATCTCTTCGGTTATTCTGCCGACGGTGACAACGGCGTTCCTGATCTTCTTCTTTCGCCAGAGCACGAAGATGTTTCCGAGGGATATGCTGGAAGCGGGCCGCATCGACGGACTTAGCGAGCTTGGCGTCTTCTTCCGCATCTACGTGCCGACGATGAAGACGACTTATGCCGCAGCGGCTATTATTACGTTTATGTCGAGCTGGAACAATTACTTGTGGCCGCTCGTTGTGTTACAATCGCCAGAGAAACGTACCGTTCCGCTGCTTATCTCGAATCTGGGCTCGAGCTATTCGCCGGATTACGGAGTTATTATGACTGTCATTCTGATCGCGACATTGCCTACCGCCATCGTGTTCTTTCTGATGCAGAAGCATTTCGTGGCGGGCATGACGGGTTCGGTGAAGTAACAGAAGGGTGAAGGGGGAAACCACATGACTACAACTTCGCAATTTAATGATAAAAATGCAACGTTAACAGCCAATCCAACTCTGGATTGGCTGGAGGACGTTGGCGTATTCGCGGTAAATCGACTGCCCGCGCATTCCGACCATGCCTATTACGGCTCGGTGGCTGAGGCTCGAAGCCGGGTGCCGATGGAGATGCGCCATTCTTTGAACGGCTCCTGGAAGTTCCATTATTCGCCGAACCCGGCAAGCCGGCCTGCGGGCTTTTTCAGCGAGGCATTTGGCACGTCAAGCTGGGGCGATATCCAGGTGCCGGGTCACATTCAGACGCAGGGTTACGGCCAAATGCAATATGTGAATACGATGTATCCGTGGGACGGACATGAGGTGCTTAGACCTCCGTTTATCTCCAAGGAAGACAATCCCGTCGGCAGCTACGTAAAGCTGTTCGATCTTCCTGCCGATATGGCCGGCAAACCGGTTTGCATCTCGTTCCAGGGCGTAGAGACCGCATTCTACGTCTGGCTGAACGGCAAGTTCGTCGGCTATTCGGAGGACAGCTTTACGCCGTCCGAGTTCGACCTGACGCCTTACGTTCGCGAAGGGGAGAACAAGCTGGCGGTGGAAGTGTTCCAGCGCAGCACGGGAAGCTGGCTGGAGGATCAGGACTTCTGGAGGTTCTCCGGCATTTTCCGCGACGTATATCTCTACACGGTGCCTTCCATCCATGTCTACGATCTCGACGTGCGAGCGGAGCTGGACGAAAGCCTGACGCAAGGTTCGCTGCGCGCGTCGCTGACGTTTCGCGAGACGCCGCCAGCGGGCTCGAAGGCGGTCGTCAAACTGTATGACGCCGAGGGCAATGAGGTTGCTTACGCAGCGACGGCACTGGGCGAAGGTTTGAACGCCGTACTGGAGACGAAGGTTGGCAATCCGGAGTTGTGGAGCGCCGAGAAGCCCTACCTGTATGAGCTTATCGTGGAGGTTTTGGACGCAAACGGCGCTTTGGTCGAAGCGATTCCGAACCGCGTCGGCTTCCGCCGCTTCGAGATGAAGAACAAGATCATGACGCTTAACGGTCAGCGGATCGTCTTTAAGGGCGTAAACCGCCACGAGTTCAACCCGCGTACCGGGCGCGCTATTTCCAAGGAAGATATGTTATGGGATATTCGGACGATCAAACGGAACAACATGAACGCCGTCCGGACCTCGCATTACCCTAACCAGAGCTACTGGTACGAGCTATGCGACGAATACGGCGTTTACGTCATCGACGAGATGAACCTGGAGACGCACGGCTCCTGGCAGAAGATGGGCGCCGTCGAGCCATCCTGGAACATTCCGGGCAGCCGGCCGGAGTGGCAGGATATCGTCATGGACCGCGCCATCTCGATGTACGAGCGGGACAAAAACCATCCGTCCATCCTGATCTGGTCGCTGGGCAACGAATCGTACGTTGGCGACGTGTTGGTAAACGTGTCGCGTTACTTCCGCTCGGTAGACAGCGGACGTCTCGTCCACTACGAAGGCGTGTTCTACGACCGTGCCTTTACGGAAGCGAGCGACATGGAAAGCCGGATGTACGCGAAGCCGGCCGACATCCAAAAGTATCTCGATCAAAATCCCGACAAACCTTACATCAGCTGCGAATATATGCACGCCATGGGCAACTCGCTGGGCGGCATGAGCCTGTACACCGATCTGGAGCGGAAGTACCCGATGTACCAGGGCGGCTTCATCTGGGATTACATCGACCAATCCGTATATAAGAAGGACCGTTACGGCAAGGAATTTCTGGCTTACGGCGGCGACTTCGGCGATCGTCCGACGGACTACGGCTTCTGCACGAACGGTATTGTGTACGCGGACCGCAAGGAATCGCCGAAGATGCAGGAGGTCAAATTCCTTTATCAGAACATCAAGCTGATGCCGGACCGCGAAGGCGTTGCGATCCGCAACGAAAATCTGTTCGCGGATACGTCGGAGCTTGATTTGGTCTTTGTATTGTCGGCCGACGGCAGAGAGCTGGCCAGCCGCGTCGAGCAGATTAACGTGGCTGCCGGCGGCGAAGCTTACGTTCCGTTCGAATTCGCCGAAGGCGCGCTGACGCTTGTACCTGGCGAATACGCGGTGGACGCTTCCTTCCGCCTGAAGGAAGACGCGCTGTGGGCAGAGGCCGGCCATGAGGTCGCTTTCGGTCAGCATGTGTTCCGCGTGGAGAGCGCGGCGGTCAGCGAAGTCGGCGCGATGGACATCTTCGGGGGTAGCGCCGGCGATGCTTGGGGCCTTGGCGGCAGCGCATCAGGAGTAAATGACGGAGTAGGAGCGAAGGATGCCGCAGAAAATGTAAGCATTGGCACGGCATGGGGGCTCGGCGGCGGCATGGACGGCTTAACCGGGATTTCCGGGGAGGCTGGCGCCGGAGCTTCCGGCGGCCTGATCTTCGTCGGCGGAGCGGCAGACATATGCGGTCCGGACGGCTGCGCGCTTCCAGGTGGAACGACTGGCATTGGCGCAGTCCCAGGTGGAACGACTGGCATCGGCGCAATCCCAGGGACAGCGGCAGCGAAGCTCGCGGTCGTGCATGGCGATGTCAACATCGGCGTGAAGGGACGAGACTTCAGCGCGATTTTCTCGAAGCAGGCGATGAGCCTGATCTCGCTCAATTATGCGGGACGCGAGATGATAGCGACTCCGCCGACCCCGCTCTTCTGGAGGGCGACGACGGACAATGACAGAGGATTTTCCCAAGGCTTCGACGCGGGCGTCTGGTACGCCGCCAGTCTGGCTCGCAAGTGCGTCGGAATCGACGTAGAAGAGGATGGCGAGGACGGTTCGATCACGATCGCTTACCGGTTCCGCTTCTCAGTCAGCGATGAGCTTGAGACGCGTATGGCCTATACGGTTCGGCCGGATGGCAGCATCCGGGTACAGGCTGATTACAGCGGCGCGGCGGGTCTGCCGAAGCTGCCGATCTTCGCGGTATCCTTCAAGGTGTCGGCGGATTACGATCAGCTGAAGTGGCTGGCGCTGGGACCGGAGGAGAACTATGCCGATCGGGCCCAAGGCGCGCGCCTATGCTCTTTCGAAGGCACGGCAGCCGGCAACGTGTCCGGCTACGTGATGCCGCAGGAATCCGGCAACCGGACCGGCGTGCGCCGTCTGGACGTCACGGACGTCCTGGGACGCGGCATTCGGATCGCCGCGGACGGAGCGCCCGTGGAATGCGGCGTATCGCCTTACACGGCGTTCGAGTTGGAGAACGCGCAGCATGTCTACGAGCTGCCGCAGGCGCATTACACCGTCATCACCGTCGCGGGGTGGCAAATGGGCGTCGGAGGCGACGACAGCTGGGGCGCTCCGGTCCACGAGCCGTATACGATTCCGTCTGACGCGCCAATGTCCTTCTCGTTCGTGATCGAGCGGGTATAGTCGCGCAGAAGCGGCGGGTTTGCAATAGCAAGACGCGAAGAAGACTTCAACACCACGACTTTGTGGGTTGGAGTCTTCTTTTGACGTGGAAAGCATATAGCCACACACCGCTCACCGCCCACCGCCCACTACACATCACATACCACATACCACATACCATTCATCGCCCACCGTTCACCCCATCGAAAAATAAAGGGAAAAGATCCCATTAATCGGGACAAATCGGGCTATCCACTTGTTATAGGGGGAAAACATCCCTTTAATCGAAGCGATTCAGCCCAAATTCAGCGATCTGGACTGGATTAGAGGGAGGATTTCCCACTAAAGTACAGGCAAGGGCGGAAAGTGGGCCATTAGAGGGCGTTTTTCCTCTTATTCGAGAAGGGTGATTGAAAGAGACATAAGCGCCGCTCTTTTAAGATAGGACTCCACAATTACCTAGAGTAACAGGATAGAGTTACTACCCATTAAAGCTCAAGCGACCAACTTGTGATCTTAACTTCAAAATTTAACTGCTTCAGCTGCAGGCCGAAGTTTTTTAAGAGAAATATGCAAGTGCTACAGAATCAGCACACATACTTCAGTTAGATTAAATCTACCTTTACCTTGGCAAACCAGCCACCGAGTTCCGCAAGTTGCACGACATCTCCATGACCGTTACGCAAATAATAATAGCGCTCGTTAACGGACGTTCCGCGTTTATGCAGCAGCCGATCATTCGTTGCGGCGGTGCTAGATCATACATATTTATTTAAACCATTAATGCTATGGGCGTTAATGTTGCATATCGCATCAATTGTATATTGAGCTCGGACCCTATGTTGGACTAAGAATAAAGGTGTTCGAACACAACATTCGTTTTGGAAAGGAGGGGAGAGATTACCGCATGCATGCTTTGAGAGCAACAAGATCATGGGCGAGATTCAAACGAAATATTCCTTTGTTAGCGATGTTTATCCCGGTAGTAGCTTTTTATTTGATTTTTAGATACGCTCCAATGTTCGGGTATATTATAGCTTTCAAGCAGTATACGTTCGCCAATGGGGTGTTTGGAAGTCCATGGGTCGGATTGAAGTGGTTTGAATTGATCGTTAACGACCCGTTTACTTTAAAGATCATCTGGAACACCTTTTTTCTGAGTTTGCTCAATATCGTCGTCGGATTTCCTTTCCCGATCTTGATTGCATTAATGCTTAATGAAGTGAGGAACATGCTGTTCAAGAAATCGGTGCAGACGCTTGTGTACTTGCCTCACTTCTTCTCCTGGGTCATCATCGGAGGAATCTTCATCACTTTATTTTCTCAGGAATCCGGAATCGTGAACAAAATCATCACTTTGTTCCGAGACGAACCGGTGCCGTTCTTATACCAGGCCAATACGTGGATTTCCATCTATGTAGGCTCGGGAATTTGGAAGGAAGCCGGTTTCAGCGCCATTATTTATCTCGCTGCATTAACGTCGATCGATCCTACGCTGTACGAAGCGGCAAGCGTAGACGGCGCCGGCAAGTTCAGAAAGATCTGGCATATTACGCTGCCGGGAATTCGGCCTACGATCTTCTTGCTGTTAATTCTGTCCATGGGAAATATCATGGAAGTCGGCTTCGATCATGTTTATGTCTTGCAAAACAATGTGGTGTACAGCTCTTCGGAAGTTCTTAGCACTTATATTTACAAGATCGGATTGCTCGGAGCGCAATTCAGCCGAAGTACGGCGCTTGGATTGTTTGAAGCTCTGGTTGGTTTTATCCTGGTTGTGACGGCCAACCGAGTAGCCCGGCGTTTCAATCAAAGCTTATGGTAAGGAGGGTGGACGGTTGAAACCGACCAAGGGCGAACAACTATTTTATTTCCTGAACGAAAGTATATTGCTGCTGGCTGCGCTAAGCTGTTTATTCCCTCTCCTGCATGTTATCGCGCTTGCGTTTAGCGATTTCGATGCGGTGATGTCCGGACTTGTTACCCTCTGGCCCAGAGGGTGGTCGACGGAAGCCTTTCGATTGCTGCTGGAAGGCGGACGGGTGCCAAGGGCGTTGCTCAATAATGTAATCATTACCGTGGTAGGTCTTGTGTTAAGCTTGGTGTTTACGACTGCGGCGGCGTATCCATTAGCCCGGAAAAGATTTTATGCCCGCCGTTTCTTTACGCTTGCGTTTGTATTTACAATGCTGTTTAATGGAGGACTCATTCCTACTTACCTGGTCGTCAATTCGCTAGACTTGCTGAACAGCTATTGGGCGTTATGGCTGCCTGGCCTGATCAGCACATTTAATATGTTGATCATCCGAACGTTTTTCCTGAGTTTGCCGGATGAATTATTCGATTCGGCCGAAATCGACGGATGCGGAGAACTCAGAACCTTGTTTCATATCGTGTTGCCGCTTTCCATACCGGTATTTGCGACGATTGCGCTGTTTTACGGCGTCGGTTATTGGAACAATTTCGTCTCCGTGTTGATTTATATCAACAAAACGGAAATGCAAAATCTGACGCTGCTCGTACAACAGATGATCCAGAGCCAATCCATATTGGAAGGGCTTAATAACGCGCCTGATGCGGGTCAAACTCCAATGACGCCGGAATCGATAAGGGCAGCCGGCATCCTTGTGCTAGTGGCTCCAATGCTGGTCGTGTATCCCTTCTTGCAAAAGTATTTCGTAAAAGGCGTCATGATCGGATCCATTAAAGGCTAATAAATCTCAGAAAGATGGCGAGGGGAAAATTCTATGTGGATGTTCAAAAAGACAAATACCATAACGGTCCTTTTATCAGCGATGGTGGTTCTTGCCGCCTGCTCCGGCAACGGCAACGGGAATACAGGGAAGGAAACAAATAACGGCGGGCAGGAACGGACAAATACGCCGGGCGAAACCCCCGCGAAACGGGGATCGATCACGGTATCGATGTATGACCGGGGCAATGTGCCGGCTGAAGCCGGAACGGCGGAGAAAAACAGCTGGACGGATTGGGTGGTGGAGAACGGACCGGCGGATGTGAAGTTTATAACGGTCCCCCGGTGGGAAAGCACCGATAAATTCAATGTATTGCTGGCCTCGGGAGACGCGCCTGACTTGATACAAGAATATGCAACCGGTTTCCGAGATTCCTTGTACAGAACCGGACAACTTATTCCGCTTGACGAACTTATCGAAGAACATTCAACGAGCTATAAGGAACTGTTGGAGACCTATCCGGTGCTGCGAAAAGCAGGAACAAAGCCGGACGGGAAACTGTATGAGATCGGGAAATTGTCGCCGATGCTGCCGGACGAAGTGATGTTCGTCCGCAAGGATTGGCTGGATAAGCTGAATCTTAAGGTTCCGACAACGGATCAAGAGCTATTGGAAGTGATGAGGGCATTTGCCTCTCAAGATCCCGACCAAAACGGCAAAAAGGATACGTATGGGATTGCCAATGCCCAAGGACGAGGCTTGTATGTGATGTTCCAAGACGTGGAATGGATCGTTCAAGACGGTCAATTAGTGAAGGATTGGGAACGCAAACAAGCCGCTTTGGATTATCATAAGAAAATATATGAAGAAGGTTTGATCGACAAGGATTACTTAACGGATAAGAACCGCGAGCAGCAACGGCAATTTTTTCTTCAAGGACGCGCAGGCGTGTATACGGGCAGAATCGGAAACATGGGCGACTTCAATCTGTATGAAACGTTCAGGAAAAACAATCCGGATGCCGAGTTGATCGTCATCCCGTGGCCGGAAACGAAATATGGGAATTTCATATCATATTTTCAAAATCCGGTTCAAATGACGGCTGTGGTCAACTCGACTGCCAAAGATCCGGCTTCCGTGATCAAGTACGTTGATTTTATGACGCAGGCAAAGACGGGCGAAACGTTATTGTATGGTTTTGAAGGGACGCATTGGGAAAAAAGCACGACCGGTTGCCCCAAAATTTTGGATGATGAATTGTATAAAAATGAAGTATCCTGGTCGGTCGATTTCCAAATGATGTTTTCCAAAACATTGCTTGGCGATTGCGCTACGCTTGAAGGGCAGCTGAATCCCGAAGTTCCGATGCAGAAAGATTTCCTGGACTTGTACCACCAAGCCGAGGAATCCTTCAACGGGAGAGATATTCCGTGGTTGACCCATCCGGAGCATATGCCGACGCTTCCCGACGATTTGCAAATCATAACCAGCACGATTAATCCGACAATGGAAGAGATCAGCACAAAAGCCATTATTACGAAATCCTATAGCGCGGAACAAGCCATCCAGGACATGAAAAAAGTCTGGGATAGCGGGGGTGGGAAGAAATTGGAAGAATGGTATGCGAACTGGTACGCTGAAAATAGCAGCAATGCCATATTAGCCAAGGATTTGATTGAATTTACCGAATCCTTAAAATAACGGAGTGGGCATGGAGCGCCGCCGGACATATGGGAGGGGAACTATGAGAAAGCCCAAGTTTTCTCGTCGCCTGGCATTCGTAATATTACCTTTTTTTTATATCGTGGTGGCGCTCCTTAGTTCTATTTTTATCATCATGCTTATGGATACGCATCGTACTTATTCCGATCAAGCGAATTACAAATTCGCGCAGACGAGCGCGCAGACGATGGATAGCTGGCTGAATTTAATCGAGCAGCAAGTCATTATGGAATTGAATCGGAATGAGAAATTCCAGAGGTTTCTGTACGAAACGGAAAGCGAGACGGAAGCTTTTCAATTTCTGAAAACGCAGCTGTCCCAAACGTTTAATAAGGTCGTTCAGTTTAATCACCTGATCGACTCTATTTATGTGTACCGCGACATCGATCAAACGGTGCTAAGCTCAAGGAGTTTTCGACAGCTTGGGGAATTTGGCGACAAGGAGTTTGTTTCCAGGCTAGCTTCCGAGGCGCTGACGGAGCAGTGGTCTTCCGTACGGACCTATAACGAATATCATCCTCTGCTCGAATACAAAGTGGAGGGCCAAAATGTCAGGGTCATCTCTTATGTGCGCAAAGTCCCGCTGTTTATGAGCAAGAATGGCCTGTTAGTGATTAATATTAACGTGAACAGGCTTGAAACCCTGTTGCGTGAAAATGCTGGCGATTCTGTCGGATATGTTCGTATGGTGGACTCGGAAGGCAATATCATTGCGGCGACAACAAATATTCCCGAAGAGGCGAAAGCAGTCTCGGAAGTCCATTCCTCCGTTTCCGGGTACTTCTACGAATCCGGATGGACGAGCAAGGATATCTCGGAAGAGGTTTTTTCCTTCTTGAATCTCTGGATCGCTGCCGGTACTGTAGGCGTGATTGCGATTACGGTAGGCATGCTGTGGTTATTGCGGCGGTTTGCTCATCCAATTGACTCCTTAATTAATCGGCTGACAAGCAAAAGACAATTCAATCGCCTCGATTTCGAGTATTTGGATAATTTAATGGATGAACTTATCCATCAGGCAAGCGAATATCATTTTGCTTCCAACCAATATCACGATATCACACGCAAACAATGGTTTCGTGAGGTATTGAACGGGGAACGTACGATTTCCAGGGAAGACTGGGAGATGCACGCTTACGAGGAAGGAATGGCACAAGAGTGGACGGCGTCGCGAGTATTGGTATTTGAAATCGATCATTACAAAGACTTCCAGGAGAAATACACGCCTAACGATCAATCTCTGTTTAAGTTTGCGATCGAACAGGTAGTCAAGGAGATGGTCGGCGAGGACGGCATTCGCATATGGACGACTTGGTTATCATCGGAGCAACTTACGGTAATCGCGCATGGCGAGCCGCACGATCAGGCCCAACGCATCAAGCAATGGGTTAAGGTGCATCTGCCGTTGACCATGTCGATCGGAATCAGCGGAGTAGTGGAAGAACCGTGCCAAATCGCCGAATCTCGAGAGGAAGCGTTGGAATTATTGTCTTATAAGGCAACGCAAGGGATCGATCGGATTTATACGGCAATCCCGAATTCCGAAAGATCTCAATTAGAAATTCTGAATGTCATCGAAATGACGGCTCAGGCAGCCTACACTCTTCGTATGGGAACCGACGATTGGCGGGAACAGATGATTCAAGTATTCGATACGATCGAACTGTCCGTCACCTCGCGGAGCAGATTACTCACGCTGTTTCAATATATGAATTTTTGTTTGTCCAAAGTCATCAAGGAGGGACCGGAGAGTTACCGGGACACCTTCGATAAGAGCATAGAACCGCAACTGATCAATCTGCTGGACCGATTCGAAACGGTACATGAATATCGGGATGGCTGGCTGACGGCGGTAAACGCACTGGCCGACGAACTGGAGCAGCTTCGAGCAGGCAATCACAAATATGAGGTGTTCAAGCAGATCGAGCAATATATGAAGCAATGTTTCCACGACCCGGATCTTTCATTAGCGAAGATTTCGGAACACTTCTGCCTTAGCAACAGCCATATGAGCCGATTAATCAAAGAAGCGACCGGCGTCAATTGGACGGATTACGTAACGGAGCTGCGGGTCCGGCATGCCAAAATACTGCTGTCCACAACAAACAAGTCGATTCAAGAAATAGGAGTAGAATGCGGATATCTTCATCAGGTGTCTTTCGGGCGAGTGTTTAAAAAACAGGTGGGTTTTGCGCCGGGAGATTACCGGAAGCAAGCGGTTCTCAAGAAAGAGACTGCTGTATGAGAAACAAACGAAGGCCAAACATACAAGGGATTGGAGTAGTCGCGGCAGCGGAGCCATTGATTGGATAGAAAGTGCAAAACCAAGGAGTCAGGCGGCTTGCCGCTTGGCTCCTTGGTTTTTTCGAACGGTCGGAGCAGCTTCCAGCTGCTTGCGATTCATCCCCCAATAGCGGTATTGTATATCTACTTATAGAAAAAGCCATTCGGAGGAGGACGTCGCATGAGCGAGCGCATCTATTCGTTTCCGCCCCTGATCGACGATCGGGCACGGGTATTGATATCCGGCACGGCGCCAAGCGTGAAGTCGTTGGAGCACGGACAATTTTACGGACATCCGCAAAATTTTTTCTGGCGCGTCGTGTACGCGTTATTCGGCGAACCGCAAACAGAGCAGTCTGCCGCAACGCCGGCTTCTGAGCTTCTTTATCCTTCGCCTGACGCCGACTATGGCAAACGATTGGATTTCCTGCAGGCGAACAGTCTGGCCCTATGGGACGTAATTAATTCCTGCGAGCGGGAAGGGAGCCTGGACGTGAACATTAAGGGAGAGCTGCCCAATGATTTTCCAGGTTTGCTGGAGCATTATCCGGGTATCGTCTGCATCGCGTTTAATGGAAGCAAGGCTTTCGACACGTTCCGCAAATATTACGGCAAGGACGGCGGCGCTCTTCCGCGCAAGGTGGCGCTCCTCAAGATGCCGTCCACGAGTCCCATTCCGACCAAGCATATGAGGAATCTCCATGACCGGGTCGAAGCATGGAAGACGATTTTGCCCTATGCGCAAGGGCATCTCCCAGCAGGAGAACGTTGAAATTACGGCACTTCCTGTATATAGTAGTAACATGACATTTCAATGAACGCGGGAGTTAGAGAATCTATGGAAGCAAGCGGCAAGGCCCTGCTGACGCTGGAGAGCGTACAGGATGGGGAACGGGTGCAGGAGATTTACCACGGAGAGTGGTTCCGCAAGGCGAGATCGCTATATATTCGATATACCGAAGCGGACGGGGAGATCCGCACGCTGATTCGTTATTCGCGGGGGGAGCTCGCGCTGACCCGCAGCGGGGCAGTAAAGATGGAGCAGACCTTCGTGGACGGTCAGCGACGACGAGGGAGCTATCGGTCCGCGATGACGGCATTCGAGCTGGAGACGGATACGACGAAGCTGTCGATTCAAGGCGGCGGTGCAGAGCACGATGGGCAGGGACTTCCTGCCTTGCTGCCGTTCACGCTGGAGTGGAAATACCGCTTGCTGGTGGAAGAGCGATTATCGGGACGGTTCCATATCCGTCTTTGTATACAGGAGGAGCATGAATAATGAGCAACAGTGTCAATGTACTTGAGGTTATGTATGAGCAGGTCAGAAAGGCGATCGCCGATGCGGCCGTAGCGGCGGGACTGGCGGAGCGGGAGCAATTGCCGGCTTTCGTGCTGGAGGTACCGAAGGACAAGACCCATGGGGATTTGGCGACGAATGCGGCCATGCAGCTGACGAAGCTCGCGAAGCGCAATCCGCGTCAGATCGCGGAAGCGATTATCGAGCATTTGGATGCAAAAAGCGCTTCGATCCAGTCGGCGGAGATTGCAGGTCCGGGCTTCATTAACTTCCGTATGGACAAAAGTTATCTATACCCCGTTGTTCGGAGCGCGCTGGAAGCGGGCGAGCGTTACGGCCGCGTAAACGAAGGCGCGGGTCAGCGCGTGCAAGTCGAATTCGTGAGCGCGAACCCGACAGGCAGCCTGCATCTGGGCCATGCCCGCGGAGCGGCCGTCGGCGATGCGCTGTGCAACGTGCTGGATTTCGCCGGCTACGACGTCACGCGCGAATATTACATTAACGATGCCGGCAAACAAGTCGAGAACCTGGCCGTATCGCTAGAGGCAAGATACCGTCAGGCGCTCGGACAAGAAGCGGAGATGCCGGAAGACGGCTATTACGGCGAAGACATTATCGGCTTCGCCAAGGGGCTTGCAGAGCAAGAGGGCGACCGTCTGTTGGGACTATCCGACAAGGAACGTTTCTCGTACTTCCGCAACTTCGGGCTTGAGAAGGAGCTCGACAAGATCAAGCGCGATCTCGGCCGGTTCCGGGTCGGCTTCGACGTCTGGTACAGCGAGACCTCGCTGTATGAGAACGGGCTTGTCGAACAAGGGCTGGAGGCGCTAAAGGCATCCGGACACGTTTACGAGGAAGAAGGAGCAACCTGGCTAAACACGGTGCCGTTCGGCGACGACAAGAACCGCGTGCTCGTGAAGAACGACGGCTCTTACACCTACCTTACGCCAGACATCGCGTACCACCGCGACAAGTACGGCCGAGGCTTCGATCGCATGATCAATATTTGGGGCGCGGACCATCACGGCTACATTCCTCGCGTGAAGGCGGCGATGGAAGCGTTGGGCAACGACCCGGCGAAGCTGACCGTGCTGATCGCGCAGATGGTCAGCCTGTTCCAGAACGGCGAGAAGATGAAGATGTCCAAGCGTACCGGCAAAGCCGTCACCATGGAAGATCTGATGGACGAAGTAGGCGTAGACGCGATCCGTTACTTCTTTACGATGAGAAGCATGGATTCCCATCTGGACTTCGATATGGATCTGGCGATTTCGACATCCAACGAGAATCCGGTATTTTATGTGCAATATGCCCATGCGCGCATCTGCAGCATCTTCCGCCAAGCCGAGGAGCAGGGCATCGATATCGCGGGTATAGCGGGCGTCGCGCTGGATAAGCTGAACAGCGAAGCGGAATTCGATTTGATCCGCAAGATCGGCGAGCTGCCGCAAGAGATTGCGGAAGCGGCCGCAGGTTACGCGCCGCATCGCTTGATCCGCTATGTGTACGAACTGGCAGCCGAATTCCATAGCTACTATCGCGCGGAACGCGTCATTACGGACGACGCGGAGCAAACGCAGGCGCGTCTGGCCTTGTTAGGCGCTGTCCGCCTCGCGATCGCCAATGTGCTTCGCCTGGTCGGCGTATCGGCGCCTGAGCGGATGTAGGCCTGGCAACTGCCGTTTTGAATCCAAAAGGGGCTGTCCGAGAAGTGAACTTTTAAGGGAGCCCCCGTTGTCTTTATGGCTCGAAAACTGGCCTGCACCTGGCAAAATGGCTATCCAATAAATCAGCGAAAGCGGAATGCCGGATGCCCCGTTTTGGTTAAATGGTAAAAGTGGCAGGCATCCACCTCGCCGCTTTCCCGAAAAAGCAGGTTCGCAAAAAAAGTTGGCCGGAAGACATTTTCCGCTCAACTTTTTATTTTGAGGACATATTGGACAAGCCTCCTTTTATTAATTAGCTTAATTAATAAATTATGGACAGTAACTTTATTTTATGATATATTTTGACCAATTTCATAACTTGAAAGTGGGAACGCCAATATGAGAGCCAAAGGAGTAAACCAGAAGCAGATCAAGACGACCAACCAAAGTTTGATCATTAACGAAATCCGGGCCGCGGGCAGCTTGTCCAGATCGGACCTGGCGAAGAAGCTGATGCTGAGCGCGCCGAGCATATCCGCCAACATCGACGATCTGATTTCGCGCAACGTCATTTTGGAGAAAGGAGCGGGTACGTCGGCGCGGGGACGGAAGCCGATTAACCTGGTCTTTAATTATAATTACAGCTACGTCGTTGCGGTGGATATGGTGAGCAGCAGCTCGCGCATTGCTTTATCCGATCTGAGCGGGACGAACGTTCTTGACTATGCGCACGTCGAGGATACGTGGCAAATCACGCCGGAAGCGGCCGACCGCATTATGGATGCGATCGGCGAATTGCTGAGCAAGCATGATATCCCCGAGGAGAAGCTGCATTGCATCTGCCTCGGCTCGCCGGGCATCATCGACCCGGATACGGGCGCCATCGTTTTTGCCCCGCGGATCATCGACCTGCCGGGCACGGCGCTGCGGGATCGGTTCGCCGGCCGCTTCCGCTCCGACGTCATCGTCAAGAACGATTTGAACTGCTCGGCCGTTGGCGAGCAGTTGTTTGGCGCAGGCGTCGATTACAGCAATTTTATCAATATTCAGCTGGATCTCGGTTCAGGGGCCGGACTTATTCTCAATAATCAATTATATGAGGGCAGTCGCGGGTCCGCGGGAGAAATCGGCTTGTGGATCATGGACAACAAACCTGTGGTGGAGGGGCAAGGGGTTTCCCTCGTCAATGTCGCGGACTATCATATCTCCGTATTCGGCTTGCTCTGCAAGGTCAAGGAGCGGTATCCCGATGTGCTCGCTTCGATGGGAGAAGGAGACATAGACCTGCATCGGATCGCGGATTACGCGAAGCTGATGTTTGCCGCGGCGCGGGCGGGCGACGAACGCGTCCTTGCCATTATTCGCGAGGGCGTTGCCAAGCTGGGCTGCGTACTCCGCAATATCTGCCTGCTGCTCGATCTGGAAGCCGTCATCATCGGCGGCCTGATGCTGGAGCTGGACAAGCTGTATCTGGAGCCGCTTGAGGAAATCATGTCCGCGCATATCTCGACCCAGGTACGCATCGTCCCTTCGACGCTTGGCGACAAGACGGTATTGTTCGGGGCGATCGGCGAAGCCATCAACAAGATATTGGACAATATCGTCAATAACGGGGATTGATGCAAAGCAAAGCAGAGGCACGCATGATGCGCCCTCTGCTTTTGCCAACCCATCTAGAAGCCTGCCGGCAGCGCGTACAACTTGCCTTCTCCAGGCGCGAAGGAAGCGGATATAACGCCTGTCGCGGCATTGTAGGAGGTGCCTATCTCCAGACCGGTCGACTTGGATACCTCGGTTACGGAGGCCGGCTTTCCTGGCAAGGTAAAGGAAAGCGTGCGGCTGTTCGCTTCGTCGCGGTTGACGACCATGACATATTTGCGGCCCGAGCCGTTCGTGAAGGAGCCGATGACCGACGGCAGCGCGGTGGACGGCTGCCAGAAGAAGCCGGATGGCACGGCGCTGGTCGTCGCGGGCAAGGCTCCCGAATGATAGACAGCTTGCGATTGCAGACCTAACAAGGTAGGACCTAGCTTCAGCACTTCCGCATTCAGCGTCGTCGCGTAGCCATACGTGTCATTCGTTGTGCCGTCGGGCAGAATCAGCCCGTTATGGAACGGTTCTCCGCTGGATTCGATGCCCGGCGTCCGGTACGTGAAATAAATGTATCCTTTGGCTCCATAGGCAAGGTTCGTATAGATTTGATATCGCATGTCGTTCTGCGACGGCTTGCGCAGGTGCCCTGTAATGCCGACCGACTGGATATAGCTCCAGAAATCCAGGTCGGCCAGCAGCGATTGCCTGCGAATCGTTTCCAGATTGTCGTAATAGTTCGCGGTCAGCGTTCCGTCCGCTTTGAACGGATAATGGTCGAAGGCCATGACGTCGGGCTGCTGAAGCGTCCAGCGATAAACGTAATCCTCGTAGGTGCCGCCCTGAATGTTCTGATTGACGACAAACCAGAAGTCGGAATCGATCGGCGTCCCGTTGAAATAACCGGTCCCGGTGCCGTCCTTGACCAGCTTGAGCCCGTCCTCGGTACGGATGACCCAGCCGATGGATCCGTCGCCCCCGCCGTTATGGGTCAACTCCCAGTAGTAGGAGGCGTTGGGGCTTACCGTTGCGTTCAGCGTAAATACCGGCCAGTTGTTGGTCGCTCCGGTCAATGTCGACTGGGCGACGAGGGAGGTTTTGGACGGTGAATTCCAAAGCCGAAGTGTAAGCGCTTCACCGCTTCCCCATTGCAGGCGATCCACCCAAAGCTGTATCGTATCGATGGCGGTTTGGCCGGCGGAGGTCGTAAAGGATTGTCCCAGCACGCTTGTCGGGCGCGAGAACTCTCCGGAGATGGCATTGACTTTGAGCAGCGCGTCCGTCGCCTGGTTCGGGAACAGGTTGACGAAAGCCATCCGTCCCGGGTCGATGGCGCGAATGCGCTCGCGGACGGCGGCAACGCGATTGAATAGAGTCGCGCCCGGCTCATCGTAGAGATGGTAGCCGAGGAGGCCGGATTTGGTTTTGTAATAATTGGCTACAAGGTCGACGTCGGCGTTATTCGGGCTGTTCCGGTCGTTGTAGGCCTGCTGCGAGAAGGAGATGTAGAACAAGAGATCGGTGCCGGATACCGCAGTCCCGTTGTCGTAAAACATGCCGTTTCCGTACGGATTGCCGGAATTGGCGGTCACCCAGCCGACGGGACTGGCGCTGTTGCTGGTCAGCTCCATGTAATACGTCGTATTGGCCGCGATCGGGATGCCGAACCCGAAGCCATGGTCGTAGACCGTCTGCGGGCCGCCGACGGAAGCGGAGCCGAGCAAGGTCGCACGGGCTGGAGAATCGTAGATGCGCATCGTCAGCGTCGTCCCGGATCCCCAGAAGACCGGGTCGATCTTCAATTGGGCATAAGACAGGTACCAGCCCGATCCCGCGGGCGTCCGGAAGGTTTGGCCGAGGCGGTTCGTATTGCTGACGTAGTACCCGGTGTCATAGGCCGGCTGCTGAACCATCTCCGTCCGCCAGTGGAAGCGGTAATCGTCGACGAGCATCTTGAGACCCAGGCTGTCCGCAAGCGACAACGCGGCATCGTTGGCTTCCGGCGTGTTGATGACGGCGGCGCCGACGATCAGATTGGCGTTCATGTCTTTGATTTGCTGATACTTGGCAAGCGTCGTCTCCGCCGGGGAAGGCGGGTAGAAGATGCCGATCGGAAACTCCGTTCCCGATGCCGCGGCTTGCGGGGGAGCGCTGCCCCATAACGTGCCGGCCAGCAAAGTCATCGTCATTAAGCAGGCTGTCATTTTTGCGAGCTTTTGCTTCACTACAATTCCTCCTGTCCGTAACTTGGATGGTCTTTCGTGATTAAGTGTACAGCATGGGATGCCCGTTCGTATTTGCATGGAATCATACAGTTTTACCGGCCGCGAATCGAAGCGGAATCGCAATTTTCAATAAACACAGTTGCACATAATTCGCTTTATGGGAGGCGATGCAATGCGTATCCATTCTTTTGGCCAAGGGGAAGCGCGGGGACAATCGGCGGTACGGCTTGGAACAAAGGAGGCGGAAGACAAGGAGGTTATTTATATTA
>NZ_BDQX01000394.1:29120-29317 GCF_003112455.1 Paenibacillus agaridevorans | reverse complement strand
CGGGGGGCGACGGCGCGGAGCCGGTCGTGCTGCATGCGGCAAGGCTTGCCGGGCAGGAGCTGCTGCTTCCGGCCGCAGAGGCCGTTCAACTGTTCGAGCATCTGTACCAGATGGTCGGGTTTCTGATCGGGCTTGCGCTGTCGAGCGCCTCCGCAAGCGGCCGGGAGCTGGAGCAGCTGGCCCGCCTTGGCGTACGC
>NZ_BDQX01000394.1:24825-29016 GCF_003112455.1 Paenibacillus agaridevorans | reverse complement strand
CGATCAGCTGCCGCCCTGCCGCCATCCGATCGGGCGGCCGGCATGTCGCGGAGGAAGTGGTTCTCGAACTGCAACGCTATATGGAATGGCGGTACAGCGAATCCATTACGGTTCGCAGCCTGGCCGCCCAAGTCCATCTTACGCCATCCTACTTGATCAGGCTGTTCAAAGAGCATACCGGGTACACGCCCGGTCAATATCTGCTCCGCATTCGCTTGAAGGCGGCGGCCCGCTATTTGCAGGAAAGCGACCTTCCCATCAAAGCGATTGCGGAGAAAATCGGCTTCAACAGCATCCATTATTTTACAAGGCGCTTCAAACATCAGTACGGAGACAGTCCCGCCAGTTGGCGTAAAAAATTAGTTATTTAACTTTACTAAAAAATGTTGCAATCTAAAAAAAGATGTAGTTAAATAGGGTTATGCAACAGCAAGACGTGGAGGTGGGGTAATGACAAAGAGAGCGGTAAGGGTCGTGGCAGCGCTATTGGCCGGGGGGATGACGGTCCAGCTGACCGCATGTTCAGTGGAAGTGAAGGAGCCTTACTACGAGGACAATCAGCGGATTGCCATCGGCGCCTGGGTAGCGCCGCCGCCGGGGTACATTAACGACGAGTCGTATAAGCAGGTGGCGGAGTCGGGCATCGACATCATCTATGGCCTGTACGAGGACATCGACCAGCATGCGCTCGACGCGCTGAAGTACGCGGAGCAGAACGGCATCCAGTATATGGCCCGCAGCAGATCGCTGTTCTCCATTCCGGAGGATGAGCTCGATCTGATGGAGGGGATGTTCGACGAGGTGGCGAAAAGCCCGGCATTGCGCGGCATCATGGTTGTCGATGAACCTGGAGCTGCCAAGTTTGAGCATCTGGGCGTGTTGAACAAGAAGTTTAAAGAGCTGTATCCGGATCTCATGTTCTACGTCAATTTGAATCCCATTTATTCCAGCCCGGATCAGCGGGATGGGCGAACGTATCAGGATTACATTGACGAATACATCTCGGTCGTCGGCACCGACTACTTGTCCTACGATCATTACCCGCTGAAGAACAGCCCGACCAGCGGCACGTTCCTGACGGAAAACTACTTGCTGAACCTGGACATTGTGTCCACCGCCACGAAGAAGGCGGGCATTCCGTTCTGGTTGTTCATCCAGGCGATGGGCTATTGGGTTGCCGGATCCGAGAACCGTCCCCCGAATGAAGCGGATATCCGCTGGCAAGTCTACAACTCGCTCGCTTTCGGCGCACGGGGACTGCAGCACTTTACTTATTGGACGCCTCTGAAGGATGATGTAACCGTTTTCTCGGAGGCGATGGTTGACAAGGAAGGCAATAAAACGCCGATTTACGACGCAGTAAAAAACGTGAACCATGAAATACTCGACTTCGATCATATTTATCTCAACTATGACAATGTCGGAGTCATGACGTTCCCTGTCGAGGATGCGCCGCCGGAGCTGTATATGGAGAACCGGCTTCCGTCCTTCGAACCGATCCGAAACGTGGAGAGCGAGCATCCGGTCGTCGTCGGCGCGTTCGAAGACAAGGATGGCAACCAGGCGATTATGCTGGTCAACTTCACGGACCCGGCGCATGAGCTGAGCAACGAAGTGACCATCAAATTCAACAAGGTCAAGGAAGTCAGCGAATACGGCATGGGCGGCAACAACCGCGTCAAGGTGAAGGGCGGCAGCTACAACGTCACCCTGGAGCCGGGCGAAGGCAAATTTATACTGCTTCTAAAATAAAAACAGGGAGGGTCACAGCATGAAAAAATGGGCAATCCTGCTGGTCGCGGCCGTCATGGCGTTCACGATGGCAGCCTGTTCCGGCAACAACGAGGAAGGCGACGGCAATTCGGAGACGGAGCAAGTATTGAAAATCGCGTATTTCAACGGCGGGTATGGCGATGAGTGGCTGAAAGGCTGGGTGGCGGCATTCGAGGCCGCGCATCCCGGCGTGAAAGTGGAAATCGAAGGCGACCCCGGCATTACCGAAAAAATGGGGCCGCGGCTGGAATCCGGCGCGAATCTCCCCGATCTGGCATTCGTCCTGCGGACGAACTGGCAGCGTTGGGGCATCATGGGCTATCTCGCGGACTTGACGGACGTGTACGAATCGACGATCGACAACGGCAAAACGTTCAAGGAAAAGCTGCAGCCCGGAGCGGCGGACTACGGTCTGATCCGGGACAAATATTGGGTGGCGCCTTGGACGGACGGCGCAACCGGCTTCGTCTACAACGCCGGCATGTTCGAGGAGCACGGCTGGAAAGTGCCGGAGACGATGGCGGAGCTGGAGCAATTGCTGCCGTCGATCAAGGAGAAGGGCATCGCGCCGTTCGCCTGGGGCGGCAAGGTGATGGCCTACTGGGATTTCCCTACGGTGGGCTGGTGGGCGCAATACGAAGGCGCCGAGGGAGTCGAAGCCTACAAGGAGATGGCAAGCCCGGACGTGTACGGACAGGAGGGCCGGCTCAAGGCGCTTGAGCAATTCTACGAGCTGCTGGCCGACCCGTCGAACAGCATCAGCGGCGCGGAGGGCATGGACCATATTCAATCGCAGATGGCATTCGTACAGGGCAAGGCGGCGATTATTCCGAACGGGGCTTGGCTGGAGAACGAAATGCGCACCTCACTGCCCGAAGGCTTCCGCATGAAGATGATGCAGCTGCCTGCGATTGACGGCGCCAAGGATGCCAAAGTCAACAATACGCAAGGCGGGGATTTCGCCATTATTCCTGCCAAAGCCAAAAATGTCGAGCTGGCGAAGGAATTCCTGAAGTTTACGGCCAGCGACGATATGCTGAAGCTCTTTACCGAAAAAACCGGCTCCGTCCGTCCATTCGTTTACGATGCGGCATCCGTCTCGGGCTTAAGCGAGTTTTCGCAAAGCGTCATCGATATTTGGCAGAACAGCCGGAACGTCTATCTCTTCTCGCAAAACCCGATTTATTACAGCAAGTACTATGATTGGCCGCTGGCGGGAGCGCCTTACATGATGATTTATATGGAAGACGAAACGCCGGAATCCGCTTTCCAGGGGAACTTGCAATTCGCCAAGGAAAACTGGGAGAAAACAAAGGCTGATCTGGGCATTGAGTAGCCGCCATGTAAGGGGAGAGGGCCATGAGTAGCACGACGAAGCGGGGTTGGTTCATTTTCCTGATGCTAGCTTTTCCGCTCGCGCATTTCCTTGTGTTTTTTGTCTACATCAATATCAACACGATCGTCATGGCGTTCCAGAAGCTGAACTACTTCCAGAACACCGTGGAATTTGCGGGACTGCGCAACTTCGAGCAAATTTTTACCGATATGAAGCGCAGCCCGCTGCTGGGCAAGGCTATCGTCAATTCCTTGCTGTTCATACCGGTGACGAACGGCATTCTACTGCCGCTCTCGATTATTTCTTCCTATATATTGTTCAAAAAGGTGTACCTGCATCAATGGTTCCGGGCGATCTTTTTTTTCCCTTCCATTCTGTCCATCGTCATCTTGACCATGGTGTTCTCCTTCATGTTCGATAGCACGTTCGGGGTGTTCAATGACATCTTGCAGGTACTGGGGCTGGAAGGCTGGCAGCGCACCTGGTTTGGCGACAAGCATACGGCCATGCCGATGGTATTCGTTTATTGCATCTGGGCAGGGATCGGCTTTAACGTCATTCTGCTCAACAGCGCCATTACGCGCATTCCGCAGGAAGTGATCGAATACGGGCAGCTGGAAGGCGTTCCCATGTGGCGGGAGCTGAGCCAGGTCGTCGTGCCGATGATCTGGCCGACCGTAACGACGGTGTTCGTGCTGGGGTCGACTTCGGCCTTTACGATCTTCCTGCAACCTCAGCTGCTGACCGGGGGCGGCCCGAACGGGAGCTCCTACACCATCGCGTTATATGTCCTGGAGCAGGTCAAGGCAGGGCAGCTGGAATACGCGGCGGCGGTAGGCGTGTTCTTCTCCGTCATTGGCATCGCCGTCGTTATGGGCTTCAAGCTGGTGCTGGAACGTATCGGGTCCAATGTGGAATATTAGAGATTTCCCGAATTCATTCATGATTTTCATGACCAAAGGAGAAGAGGACTCATGAGCAAAAGGTTAGGGCTGGCGAGCTTGGCAATGGCAATGGCGTTATTCGGGATGATGGGAAGCGTCTCCGCGGAGGGGACGGGCAAAGACGCGGCAACCGACTTC
>NZ_BDQX01000394.1:24097-24774 GCF_003112455.1 Paenibacillus agaridevorans | reverse complement strand
GACGCGGCAACCGACTTCGGCAGCGGGTACAACGCGGCGGACTGGCAGATGGCCGCCACGCCGGACGACAACGCCCTGTCCGTCGCGGATGGGGAGCTTGTATTCGCCGGCGCGCAAGACAATTCCTATTTTGGACCCCAAGGCACTTATTCGACATTCGCGGCTTCATTCGACATTCATACGTTCGAAGGCAACTCCAGCTGGATCGGCTTGACCTTCGGCAATCCGCAGCCGGATACGTTCTTCGGCGAGCCGGAGCCATACTTGCTGTTGATCAACAATGACAGCATCATGATGCTGGGCAAGGGCACGACCGAAACCGTCGAATGGGAAAATCCGGAGCAGCGCTGGTTGCCCGGCGACTACGCGTTGGCAGTCAAAGAGGAGCCGCTGAACGTCAAAGTCGTTTACGATGGCTCCAAAGTGGAAGTGTACTACAAGCTGGCGTCGGAAGCGGCCGATTTGATGGCGGCGCCGCGCGCCGTATTTCCCAATTTGTCCGAGGTCAGCGGTTACGTAAACTTCACGACCTCCGGCAACGCGGATATTCAAGGCTGGTTCAGCCTGGACAACATTGCGGTGTCCGGCGATACGCAAGCGGATCTGTCCGCAATCGGCGCAACGGCCGCAACGCCGGAGGCGACCGAATCCGCAGCGACCGCAACGCCGGAGCCGAC
>NZ_BDQX01000394.1:22780-24008 GCF_003112455.1 Paenibacillus agaridevorans | reverse complement strand
CCGCCTGCCGCGGGCGAAGAAACGCCGGCGGCAACCGACGAGCCGACGGAGGCGGAAGATTCGGACAACGATCGGTCGCTATTGTACATCATTCTTGCCGTTGCCGGCCTGGCGGTCGTAGTCATCGCGGTCATCGCCGTGCGCCGCAATTCGGCGAAGAAATAAACGGCCCGTACGCCGACGGTTGCCGCTGGCGACACGATGTTTGCGCGCAAGCGGCAGCCGCAATAATGAAGCAAGGTGTGATACGTGATGAAGCGCACGAAGTTGCAGAAGGCAGTCATCGGCTTGTTTTTCGTATTGTTCGTATTGTACGCGCTCAGTCTGATCTTTCCGTTTCTATGGACGCTATACAATTCGTTCAAAACGAATCGGGAGTTTTTTGCCGAAGGCGGCGTATGGTCGCTGCCCCAGCAATGGATGGTCAGCAACTATGCGAAGGTATGGAATGAATACAATATGGTCACCTATTTCTGGAACAGCATCAAACTGACCGTCATCGGCACGGCCATCTCGGTCCTTTCCGCCGCCATGGCTTCCTACATCGTCGCCAAATACGATTTCAAGCTCAAACGCGTGATCTATATAACGGCGATTTCCGTCATGCTGATTCCGGCGATCGGTTCCATCTCGGCTTTGTACAAATTCATGAACGAAACGGGTCTGTACAATACCCATTTTGGCATTATTCTGCTTTATTCCAGCGGGCTTGGCCTTAATTTTATCGTATTGTACGGCTTTTTCCTCGGCGTATCCTGGAGTTATGCGGAGGCGGCGTTCGTCGATGGGGCAAGCGATTGGCAGGTGTTCGCGAAGATCATGATTCCGCAAGCGATGCCGGCCCTTGGCGCCGTCTCGATTATTACGGGCATCGGCTTGTGGAACGATTATTTCACGCCGTGGATGTTCCTGGCGGATAAGGATAAGTTCACGCTGGCGCTAGGACTGCGCCAAATCGTATTGGAACAGGCGTATGCGGCGGATTGGCCCAAAATGTTCGCGGCGATGATCGTGGCGACCGTGCCCATCCTGATCGTATACAGCCTGTTCCAGAAAACCTTGATCGAAAACACGGTCGCAGGCGGACTGAAAGGGTGAACGGCGGCGAAAGGGCATGTCGTCTTGCACATGCGAACGAGGCATTGCGTGCGCATATGAACCATGCCCGAAAGGGGGGAATTGCAACATGGTTCGACCGTTAGGCGGGCTGATCATGGCCGCGCTGCTG
>NZ_BDQX01000394.1:0-22701 GCF_003112455.1 Paenibacillus agaridevorans | reverse complement strand
GCGCGCCGGCTGCAGCAATAGCGACCGGCGAGCGCCTGGCGACGCCGTGCCGTCGGAAGGCGCGGCATCGCCAGAGCAAAGCAACCGTACCGAATCGCCGGGCGGGCAGGAAGCGGCCGGCGATTCGGGCAATAATCAGGGACAGGTGGAGCAAGAAGCCCCTGCAACAGGAGGAATAGCATTGGAGAGCCGCAAGCCGATTCATCCGCTAGGAGCGGATGTGATGCCGATAGGAGCGTGGGTGGCGCCGCCGCCTTCGGGGATGTTCGGGCATGACAATCCCGACTATATTACAAGCGACAGCTACAGGCTTGCGAAGGAGGCGGGGTTGAATATCGTTTACGGCTTGTATGAACGGGTCGAAATCGATCCGGCGCAGGTGCTGCGCGCGCTTGATTACGCGCATGAGCACGGGTTGAAATATTTGGTGTCCGATTCGGCAATTCAAGCGGGAGCGGACGACCCCGAGCTGATGCGCTATTCGCTGGATACGTATCGCGGGCATCCGGCCTATCTGGGCAATCTGGCCGTAGACGAACCTGCTTCCGCGTACTTCGATTCGCTCGGAGCCAGCCATGACGCGTTTGCGGAGCTTGATCCCGATAAATATTTCTATATTAATTTGCTGCCCAATTACGCATCGGTAAACCAATTGTTCGTCGACAAGTTGGATGAAACGGGCGGATTGCCGACGGCGGCGCAATACCGGCAATATTTGGACGCTTATATGGATGCGGTGAAGCCTACGTTTATTTCTTACGATTATTACCCGCTGCACGGAACCTTCCCTGCACTGACGCAAGGGTATTACGACAATTTATCGGTTGTCCGGAAAACCGCGAGCGAACATGGCATTCCGTTCTGGGTGTTCATTCAGTCCGCAAGCTGGAATGCCAACGCCCGCCTGCCGATTCGATCGGAGACATTCTGGCAGGTGAATACGGCTCTGGCGTACGGGGCGCAAGGCATTCAATATTTCACGTTCTGGTGTCCGTTCGAAGACGGATTTACGGGCGGTATGGTGTCGCGGAACGGCGAGAAGACGCCGATATACGACGACGTGCAGGAGATGAACCGGCAAATCGCCGCGATCGACCATGTGCTGATGGGCGCTCGGTTCAAAGGGGTCATCGTCCACGGCGAAAGTCCTGTCCCGGTGCCGGAGGACGATCAATTGCCGAGCTATGGCGCGCTGGCGGCGTTGTCGGGAGATATTCCCGTTATTGCGGGCGCCTTCGATTACGACGGCACGCAAGCCTACTATGTCGTGAATAATACGATCGATCGCGACGGCAAGGCGACGCTGCGATGGACGGGCGAGCATACGCTACAAGTCGTTCAGGGAGCGGAGTCGTCCCGGCATTCCGGCAGCGTCCTGGAGCTTGCGCTTGCCGCCGGCGAAGGCGCGCTGGTCGTCATCAGGTAAGCCGAATACAGATGAAGGTGGTGTCCCATAATGCGCAAATGGATGTGCATGCTGGCAGGTTTGCTGCTGGCGTCAACGCTGGGGCTGGTCGGCCCGGCCAATGCCGCGAATCAAACGTTTACGGAAGATTTCTCTTCGGGCGACTTTTCCCAATGGACGAACGGGCATCTGGACGACGATCCGGAGACCGTGGACGACGATGAAGTCATCGGCGTCGCCGAGATCAAAGACGGGGTTATGCATGTCAATAATAAAGCGACGGGCGGCAGCTTCTTCTATATTGCGCCCAAGGATATCAAGGCCAAAAATTTTACGATTTCAATGAAGGCCAAATCGTTGGATTTCACCGGCTCGTGGATCGGCTTTTCGGTCCGCAAGGATACGAATGACCGCTATAACGGCAGCAACAATGTGCTGCACGCGTTCAAATTCGAGGAATCCGCCATTTCGTTCCAGGCTTATCGCGGTTATCCGGGCGGCGCGGGCGTAGTGGCCCTGACCAAAAATACGACGCAATCCGCCGCATTCGCCGACAAGGTGGACGATTGGCATACGTATAAGCTCGTTGCCGAAGACAACATCTTCACGGCATATGTGGATGATCAGGTCGTCGGCCTGGTGGATTACAGCAATAAGAAAACCGATGTCGCGGGCTACATCAGCATCAATGTCTGCGTTGGCGACGTCATCATTGACGATGTGCGCGTGGAAGTGCAGGACGACGAAGCGGCGGCTGGCGGCGAGCCGGTATCCGAGCAGCCTGCCGACCCTGACGGCGCCAACGCCGGCAGCGGCCAGGAAGCGGCGGAAGGAGCAGGCGAAGCCTCGGTTGATGCGTCCGGCGAGGCGGAGGGAGCGGGCGAGATGCCGGAGGCGTCGGTTACGGAAGCGCCCGAAGCTACGGCTGAAGCAGCGGAGACTTCAGGGAGCGAGACGTCTGGGGCGGCAGAAGCTTCGGGAGACGATTCGGCAGAGAAAGCGAACTCATCCTCTTTTCCCGTCTGGCTGGGCGTTATCCTAGCAGCGGCTGTTGCGGCAGTCGGAGTATTGGCTTACGTGAAGCTGAAGCGAAAATAAACGACGGATGGATTCCATCCGGAAACGATTGCCCGGCCGCGTGCGGAGGCGCAGTCGTTTCTTGCATCATGTAAGGCGAGAGAGGGATTAGATGAATAAATTATTAATGAATGTCAAACAGAAGCCGGCAACGGCAGAGCTGGATTATGCCTATGCGGAATTGCAACGTTACGGTCGGCGGTTGACCGGCGAAGGCGACGGACTGAATATTAAGCTGGCCGTCAACCCGGCAGCTTTTGGTACTGGCTTGGGTGCGGGCGATGAGGCGCCGACGATTCCGGACCTCGATCCGGCGGATTTTCAGATTCAATGGCACAGCGCCCCCCTGAATGCATATTGGGATGATGCGTTTCTTATTGATGTTCAGGGCGGTAGCGGGATTATTATCGGAACGAACAGCCGAAGCGTCCTGCAGGGCGTATACCGGATGTTCCATGAGTTCGGTTGCCGCTTCTATCGCCCGACCCCCGCTGGGGAATATATCCCGGTGCGGGAAAAGGCGGCATGCAGCGTCAGGCTGCTGGCCAGGCCCGATCATCGTCATCGCGGAATATGCATCGAAGGGGCGGCGAGTCTGGAGCATGTCCTGTCTATTGTCGAATGGGCGCCCAAAGCAGGCTTCAATGCGTATTTCCTGCAATTCCGGGATTCCTTCACCTTCTTCGAGCGCTGGTATAAGCATGAGGGCAACGACACCATGCCGGCAGAGCCGTTTACGCGCGAGCATTCTCTCGAATTCGTCGCCCGAATCATTGCGGCCATCAAGCTGCGCGGGATGATCTACCATGCGGTCGGGCATGGCTGGACATGCGAAAGCATAGGGTTTCCGTCCATCGGCTGGCATAAGGTGCAGGATAGCGAAATTCCGGAGGACAAGCGCATTCTGCTTGCCGAGGTGGGCGGCAAACGAACCTTTTTTGAAGGGATTCCGCTTAATACGCAGCTCTGCTATTCCAATCCGCTGGCCAGCCAAGCCATGATTGACGAAATCGTCCGTTATGTGCAAGCCCATCGCGAGGTGGATGTGCTGCATGTATGGCTGGGGGACAACTTCAACAATTTCTGCGAATGCGAAGAATGCCGCCGGCTCTCGCCGCCGGATCACTATATGGTTATGATCAACGAGGTGGATAGGCAACTGACCGCGCTCGGACTGGAGAACCGAATTGCCTTCCTCATCTATCTCGAGCTGTTGTGGACGCCTGAGCAGGTCCGGATGAACAATCCGGACCGGTTCATTATGATGTATGCGCCGATTCACCGCACGTATACCAGCACCTTTCTAAAAGAAGGCAAGGCGCCTGAGCGGGGCAAGACGCCGCGTATACCGTTCGAGCTGAACAAGGTGGACTATCCGCGCGACATCGAGCGCAACCTGGCCTTTCTGTATGAGTGGCAGAAGGTGTTCGCCGGCGACAGCTTTGATTTTGACTACCACTTGATGTGGGATGTGCACCGGGAATATTCCGGCATTCGGTTGGCGCGGGTCATTAGCGAGGATATAAAGGGGCTGCAGCAACTCGGGCTTGGCGGCTTGGTCAGCTGCCAGGTACAGCGGGCTTTTTTTCCGAACGGTCTTGCCATGTACACGATGGGGCATACCCTGTTCAATCGCGATTTGGCCTTCGAACGGCTGGCGGAGGAATATTTTGCAGCGGCATACGGCGAACACGCGGCGCTGGCTTGGGAATACCTCGAGGGGATCAGCAGGCTGATGTCCCACGAGTACACGCGCAATGAGCTGCCGATGCTGGACAAGGGGGCGCATGACGGTTTCGTGCAGGCGGCGGCATGGTGCGAGGCGTATTTGCCCCGGCTTCGGGAGGCGGCGGAGGCTGCGGCCGCTGTCTGCCCGAACCGTGCGGAGATGCTGCACATCCTTGCCGATTCCGCCACGATCAACAAAAGCTTGGCCGAGCTGTTAAGTCGCAAAGCGGCGGGGACGCCGAAGGAACAACTTTTGCCGCAATGGCGAGAGCTAAAATCGTTTATTCTCATGCGCGAGCCGCAGCTCGCGGATGTGATGGATACCTTCTACTTTACAATGATCAATGAAGGGATCATCGTCAACGATTGGTAAAGGGACGAGCGGGCGCTTGTCGAGTATGGCGACGGCGGCGGTTCGCGACAATGAAGGGAGCAGTTGCAAGCCGAGGATCAGTTCTTCTTGGTGGCTTATAGCATGCGCATAATATCGAGCTCGCCGACGCTGCGGCGAGCTTTATTGCTTTTGAACGGTTGCATCGAACGTTGCATGATGGCTTTGATCTCTGCCGGCGTCATGTTCGGGTAGAAAAGAAGGAACTGGACGAGATCAAGCGCGACCTCGGCCGAACCCTGTCCCGCGAATTTAAAGCCATAGCACCTTATCTGGACTTGGAATTCTCGGCATGAAACGAGCGGACGAGCTGCCCGGCAAAAGGAGGCGCAGCCGTTTCTCCTTGTTGCATAAAAAATGATGATACTCCATGACTTGTGAACAAAAGGGTGGAGAATCTAACAGACACCAGCGACTCTATTTGTCAGATTTTTAGCCACAACTAGATCTAACAGACGGGAATAGTCTGTCGATTCATTGTGAGTAACGGAGCTGAAACGTTCTGCTTCGGTGTTGGTGTTGGTGTTATGATAGACCACTTTAATTGATAATGAGAATTATTATTGATATAATCAGTGCAAATCGAATCAATCTGAATCGAATCGAATCAATCCGAATCGAATCGAATCAATCTAAACGAAGCAAAACGAGCCATATCAAATCAAATAGAATCAAATCAAATCGAATCGGATCCAACCCGAACGATCGAAACCGGTTGGGGGCGCGCGAGTTAAACGAGTGGGAGAATGAGATGGTCATGGAGGGAAATAGAGGGATTTCGTTAGAGGAACATTTGAAGCTGTGGAATCATTCCGCGATCAGAGTGCTGGATATCAGGCGTTCCCGGATCGGGCCGGAAGAGAAGCGGGCTTCCTTCCGCATGCCCGCCAGCGGGTTCCTGCTGATTCATCAAGGGTGCGCGGATATTTATATCGACGAGCGCCGCCACTCGGTTCGGGGCGCTTACGCCTGCCATGCAGGCAAGGGCTCGCTGCTGGACATCGTTCAGGTCAGGGAGGCGGTGCAATACGATCTGATCTTTTACAAAGCGGCTCCCGCGCCGCCTCATCGCAAGGAATTGGCTGCTGTTCTGAAGAAAAATAGTCCGTTCCAGTCTTCGTACGGCTTTGTGCCGGGGTACCCGCTGGCGCTGTATGCGAAGTCGGAGCAGATGCTGGGGCTGTGGCAAGCTCCCTCCGCCTTGGACCGGTTCCACGTCAGAGCTTTGTTCCATCAATTGGTGTACGAAATGCTGCGGCAAGTTCACGAGCAGGGAGGCACGGACGTGTACCGGCCGGATCTTGTCGCCAGGGCTGTTCGTTATCTGAAAGACCATTACGCGGAGCCTCTCGGCCTCCAGGAGCTTGCAACCGTACTGGAAGCGGGACCTCGACAATTGCAGCGGCAGTTCAAAAAGCGGCACCGGGTTGGTCCGATGGAGTATTTGATCGGGATCCGCATGGACCAGGCTCAGGCGATGCTTATGGGGACGCAGGCAACGCTGCGCGAGATTGCGGAGGCGACGGGGTACTCCGACAGCTATTACTTCAGCCGCGCCTTCAAGAAGCATTACGGCATCTCTCCGCTCCAATGCCGCCGGTCCTGTCGCATAAGTGCATCCGGCTTGTCGCCAAATCCCATTGGAGAGGCGGCCAAACTCCCTTATAGTGATGTTGATAGTGCGAATCATTATCAATATCCAAGCGGAGGAGAATGGCAAGTGATCAAACGTACGAAATCCATGCTGGCCGTTAGTCTAATTCTGAGTCTGGCCCTGATTCTGGGGGCATGCTCGGGCGGAAACGGCGGAGCGAGGTCCAATACGAACGAAGGAGCGTCCCCGACGTCCACGGCGTCCTCGACGGCCGCTCCCGGTCCGGCCCAAGCGGAGCAAGCCGGTTATCCAGTTACCATTAAACATCTGAAGGATGACATCGTGCTGGAGCAGAAGCCGGAGCGCATCGCGGTTCTCGACACGAAGTTCGTCGATCAGTTGATCGCCCTGCAAGAACAGCCGGCGGGCAGCGTCACCGCGGCGGGCTCTTCGGAGGACTTCCCGGAATATCTGGCGGATCAGTTGGCGGACGTCAAGGTGCTGGGCACGCGCGACGAGCCGAATCTCGAGGCCATCGTGGCGATGGATCCCGATCTGATCATTATTACCGGCTTCCAGGAGAAAATCTATGACAGCGTCTCTAAGATCGCCCCGACGATCGTGCTCGACTTCGACGAGGACTGGAAGGACACATTGGTTACGTTCGGGAAGATCGTCGGCAAGGAACAGGCTGCCGCCGACGTGCTGAAGGCTTACCAAGAGAAGGTGTCCAGCCTCAAGGAGAAGCTGCAGGACAAGATGAACGGGGAGAGCATCGCATTGCTAAGGCCTAGAGACGGCGGCATTCGAGTGCATACGCCGGATCATCGCACGGGAGCGATTCTATACCGGGACTTGGGATTGATCGCTCCGAAAGCGGTAACCGAGGTGGACGATACCGCTTATCAGATCGCGTTGGAGGCATTGCCCGGCGTTGGAGCCGACCATTACTTCCTGCTGACCGACGATATGTTCAAGGAAGAGGCCGAGGAGTACCAGAAGACGGAAACCTGGCAGTCGCTGGAGCCCGTTAAGCACAACCGGATATACAACGTCGACACGACGTTATGGATCGCTTACTACGGCCCGATCGCAATTAATATGATCGTGGATCAGGTGGGAGAAACGCTGCTTGGCGACCACTAACGGAAGAACGTTTTTATCGCAGGAGGAACGGAGGGAGCTCCCTGGAGAATTCCGAATGATCGAGGATGGGGCCGATCTTCCTCCTTTGCTGGCGGACGTGCGGGTATCGGAGCTGCTGAACAAGGAGCTGTGCGGGGACTATCTGGATTGGCTGGGAAAGCATATCGGGGCTCCGTCCCGGAGAGTGACGGCTTCCATGCTGGCGAAGAGGTATGGCTACTTGCTAGTCGCGCCCGTGCTGCATGCGATGACCGGTTTCAATAAAGGGTTGATGCTGACGCCCATGCAATGCCGCCTGATCTCACCGGACTATAGCGGCTGCGCCGCGGGCAAGTCCAGCTTTCCGGAGCTGGCAGTGGAAGGCTTGACTGTGACGGTACCGTTGGCCGGGGAGCGGGAGAAGTGGAGAGAGGACGTGCTCTGCGGATTGTTCGCCGACCATGTGGCCCCTTTGTTCAAGACGCTGTCGGAGTGCGCTCGCGTGCCGATGGCGATTTTGTGGGAAAACGCCGCCGTGCGTATCGCTCCGCCGTACGAAGAGGAGGAGTTCGAGGACCCGCATGCCGCAGAAGATTATGTCTATATGTCGAGCCCTTCGTCGGCATCCCTATTCGGCGAAAAACGTAATCCGCTGGCTAAGTTCATGGGGGGTGCGGCGCGCGCTTCCGGGATTTATTCGGCCAGGCCGAGATTGACATGCTGCTTGTATTACGAGATGGCGCCCGAGTATTGCCGGAAGTGTCCCAAGGTCAGGGCGGCATCCGGCTGTTGAAAAAGGAAAAAACGACAAGCCGCGCAAGAAGCTTATAGCTTCTCCGCGGCTTGCAGCATTCGGACGATGTCCAGCTCGCCGGTACTGCTTCGCCGATTTTTGGCGTTGCGCAGCGGCTGCATGGAACGTTTCATGATGAGCTTAATCTCCGCCGGTGTCAGATGCGGGTAGAGTGACAGCAGCAGGGCTATGGCCCCGCTCACGTGAGAAGTTGCCATAGAGGTGCCGCTCATCTCATTATAGTTTCCTCTCAGCCATGCCGATGTGATTTTCTCGCCGGGAGCGTAGATATCGATATGCGCCCCCCGGTTGCTAAAGGGCGCGACCCTGCGGGAGCGGTTAGTGGCGCCTACGGAGATCGTCTGAGGATAACGGGCGGGATAGTCGACGGAGCGAAGCTTGCCGTCATTGCCGGAGGAAGCGACGATGATGACGCCGGAGTTGTAGGCGTTTGTTACAGCGCCTAGCAGCGCCTTGCTTCTATTCTTCATCCCGAAGCTCATGTTGATGACGTCTATGCCATTGCGGACGCACCACTCGATGCCGAGTATAATATCGGAGACAAAGGCGCTTCCGTTGTGGTCGAACGCCTTGACCGGAGCAATCAGCGCACGCGGAGCCACGCCGATCATGCCATGCATGCCATTGGCCGCGGCGATCGTTCCTGCGATATGCGTGCCGTGTCCATTGTCGTCGTAAGGCATTTTGCTTCGATTTAGCAGGTTGATTCCCCGAAGCAGCGAATGTCGCAGATCGGGATGATTAAAGTCGATTCCGGTATCGATGACGCCAACCTTGACGCGATGTCCGGTCGTGACGCCCCATGCTTGCGGCGCCTTGATCTGTTGCACGCCCCATGGCATGCCGTTATCGAGCGCGAGCGACTTCTGAGAGGAGGGGTTGACGCTGATGAGGCAGTCCTTCTCCATCCAGATGTGTCCTCCAGAGCAATCAAGCACGGCTGAAGCTGGCAATTGGCAGACGATACCTCTAATGATGGGCAGGGGGCTTATGAGCTTGCGCAGCGGCCTAAGTTTGTCGTTTTGTGACAGCTGCCGCACGAACGTGCGATAATCGCTGTCATGCTTGAATCGGATAATGCGTTTTGTAGTTTCTGTGGAAGATATCGAACGCGATTGCTGCAGCGAACGAATGAATGCGGCGATATTCAATAGAGCTCCCCCTCCCGAAGGACGATGCTGCACTATTGTATGAAGGATGGAGCGGGACGGCATGAGCCACTTGCCTTTTTTCAAATAAATAGGCGTCAGACCGTGGCAAAATCCGCGTTCGCTCATAGGATGAATGAAGAGCTGGATACGCTCTTGCATCTCCGACGCGAGTCGGATGGATACAGTCAAAGCGAAGGGAGCTTCCCTTCGCTTTTTTGCCGTGACCGCTCAGATCCGGCATCTTCCGACATTTCCCGCACTGCCGCACGCAGGGTACTCGTCGAACGGCTGCCGGACGAGCTGCGCTCCGAGAACGGCCTGCACTTGATTTTTCGATTGAAATAGGTTTTACTATAGTTTGACTAATGCGTGCGAAGGAGAAAGGCCGCTCGGCTAGGAGCGGGCTTAGAAGCTTCGTCCGAGAATGCATAAGGTACGGCAACGTACATCATTCCAGAGCAAGTGAGAGAGGATGTGTCCATATGAGCGGCGGCAATATTACATTGAAGCTGGATCCTGAACGCGTGAAGGAAATGCCAATGGTCGACTTGGCGTTCGAGGTGCTCAAAGCGGCCAACACGCCATACTATTATCGCGATTTGATGATGGAGATCGCCAAGATTCGCGGTCTGTCCCAGGAAGGCATCAATCAATTTATCGCTCAGGTATATACGGAGATCAACATCGATGGAAGATTCGCTTGCGTCGGCAGCAATATGTGGGGACTCAAGCGCTGGTATCCGGTAGAGCGCTCCGAGGATCCGGTGGGCAACGCGAAGCGTACGCGCATCATTAACGACGACGACGATCTCGACGACGAGGATCTGTTCGCAGAAGAAGAAGAGGACGATTTCGCGGCTGAGGAAGAAGATTACGATGCCTACGACGAGGACTCCGAAGACTTCGAGGAGGCCGAAGAAGAGGCTGAGGTCGAAGAGGAGATCGACATCGAGGAAGAGGATCTGGAAGAAGGCGAAGACGAACTCGACGCCGAAGAAGACGAGGAAGAGGACTCCTTCGAAGACGAAGAAGACGACGACGATAAGTAATCGGAAGTCCGCCTAGTTTCGCTTGACATGTACTATTAAGCAGAGTACACTATTGCATGGGCTTCAGATTCGGTTAACCAATAATACGCATATGACATGCGATAAGAGAAAAGTGCCCCCGTAGCTACGGGTGTCACTTTTTTTGTTTGAATTCTAAGAATTTATAAGTTTTAGCAACTTATTTGGACTTAGAATTGTCGAAATGAAACGCGCTGCGCCGACAAAAGACGGCGACAGCCGATTCATCTTGGATTCAATCGGATAGCATCATAGGCCTTGCGCGCTACATATTCATGGCGCATGTGCGACATAAGGCAGCGGATTTGGGTAAACTATTTATTAACATAGGAGCATGGAGGGTATCATCACAGTGACCAAATATATATTCGTAACCGGCGGCGTGGTCTCTTCCCTAGGCAAGGGAATCACCGCGGCATCGCTAGGCAGACTGCTCAAGAACAGAGGGCTTAAAGTTACTATCCAGAAGTTTGATCCTTACATCAACGTCGACCCGGGCACGATGAGCCCGTACCAGCACGGCGAAGTATTCGTCACGGACGACGGCGCAGAGACGGACCTTGACCTCGGTCACTACGAACGGTTTATTGATATCAACCTGTCCAAGAACAGCAACGTCACCACGGGCAAAATCTATTCCAACGTGATTACCAAGGAACGCCGCGGCGATTATCTGGGTGGAACGGTACAAGTCATCCCGCATATCACGAACGAAATCAAAGATCGCGTCTTCCGCGCGGGCAAGGAGCATGGCTCTGACGTTGTCATTACGGAGATCGGCGGTACGGTCGGCGACATCGAGAGCCTGCCTTTCCTGGAAGCGATTCGCCAGATCAAGAGCGATATCGGCCGGGACAACGTCATGTATATCCACGTCACGCTTATTCCTTACATTAAGGCAGCAGGCGAAGTAAAGACGAAGCCGACTCAGCACAGCGTGAAGGAATTGCGCAGCATCGGGATCCAACCGAACGTAATCGTCTGCCGCACGGAGTATCCTCTTGCCGAGGACATGAAGCGCAAAATCGGTTTGTTCTGCGACATCGACGAAAATGCGGTCATTGAATGCCGCGACGCGTCGACCTTGTACGAGGTGCCTCTCATGCTTCGCGAGCAAGGACTCGACGAGTTCGTCGTAAACCATCTTAAGCTGCAGACCGAGCAGCCCGACATGCGCGAATGGGAGAGCCTTGTCGCCCGAGTGAAGTCGTTGCATCACACAACGGAGATCGCAATCGTCGGCAAATACGTTGCCCTGCATGATGCCTATCTTAGCATCGTGGAATCGCTTGGACATGCCGGCATCTCTGCGGACTCCGAAGTGAAGATCCGCTGGGTCGATGCCGAGCAGCTGACCGACGATACCGTCGCGGACGCGCTGCAAGGCATACACGGCATTTTGGTGCCGGGCGGCTTCGGCGATCGCGGTATCGAAGGCAAGATTTGCGCCATCAAGTATGCGCGCGAAGCGAAGATTCCTTTCTTCGGCATCTGCCTCGGGATGCAAGTCGCCGTTATCGAGTACGCTCGCAACGTGGCTGGTCTTGCGGGAGCAAACAGCTCGGAGATTAATTCCTCTACGCCGTATCCGGTTATCGATCTGCTTCCAGACCAGAAGGATATCGAGGATTTGGGCGGTACGATGCGCCTTGGCCTGTATCCGTGCAAGATCGCATCCGAGACGATCGCGATTCGCGAATACGGGGACGAGCTGGTGTACGAACGCCACCGTCATCGGTATGAGTTCAATAATGAATACAGGGAAGTCATTGAGTCCGCGGGACTGATCATTTCCGGCACTTCCCCGGACGGACGCCTGGTAGAGATGGTCGAGCTCAAGGATCACCCTTGGTTCCTTGCGGTACAATTTCATCCGGAATTTACGTCCAGACCGAATCGCCCGCAGCCGCTGTTTAGAGGGTTCGTGCAATCGGCACTATCGTATTCGGAGCGTTTGGCGCGCTAATTAGCGAGAAGTTGACACATTGTTGTCATCCTTTCTTCCATCCAGTAATTTTTTGTATGCCATAGCAGGATAATCCCTTCTCTCTCTCGAATAGATATAAAAAATTGACGGAGCAGTCTCTTATCGTTTGATGAAGATTACGACGTTCATTCTCGGGGAGTTGAGGAGCTTGGATAAGAAGAAGGTATTGATTGTCGACGATCAGAACGGAATTCGGGTCTTGTTGTTAGAAGTGTTCAGCAGCGAAGGCTATAATACGTTTCAAGCTGCGAACGGCAAGATCGCCTTGGAGATCGTGCGACGCGATTCACCGGATTTGGTATTGCTCGATATGAAGATTCCGGGCATGGATGGCTTGGAGATCCTAAAGCATATCAAAACGATCGATCCTTCCATCAAGGTCATTATGATGACGGCTTACGGCGAACTCGATATGATTAAGGAAGCGACGGATCTCGGCGCGCTGATGCACTTCACCAAGCCGTTCGATATCGACGAGATGAGAATGGAAGTGAATCGCCATCTGCAGGGAGGCAGCTCGTCGGGCCGGTTCGCTGTAGGTTCTTAATGAAGCAAGGTGAAACGGCTGTGGCCGTCCCGCGGCAGCGCGGCTCGTTTCATTCCGGGAAATATAGAGAAAGTAGGGCGAGATCATAGGCTTTCCTGTATTTTGAAGAAGGAAGCATCGCATGCGCGGCGCGCGGCGTTGCTTCTTTTTGCTATTCCGGAAAGGAAAGAGACCTTACCATTTGGCTCTTCGGTGTGATATAATAGCTCAGAGTGACCGCCTGAACAATGCCGACAGGACGAGCCTTCAAGCTCCAAGCCTTATGGCTGCGGCGGTTTTTTGAAATACAGGATTGTATAGATTTACTTCATACTTGACCTCTATTTCTCGGATATTACACCGCCGAAAGACGGCAACAGCCGTTTTACCTTGTCCCAATTAGATTAGAATTTTAACAGAAAATGTGGCGTCCTCTGACAAGGGCGCCGCAATTCTTTCTGCCTGTCAATCATTAAAGCTGCTAGTTTTGCTGCCTTCTAAGCTTAAGAGGAGGAACCTACTTTTCATGGAGAAATTGATGATTCGCGGAGGTCGACCGCTGCGCGGCACGGTTCAGATCAGTGGAGCCAAAAACAGCGCGGTCGCTCTTGTTCCTGCTGCAATATTGGCGGAATCGGAAGTTGTATTAGACAATTTGCCTGAGATTAGCGATGTTGCGGTTTATAGCGACATCCTGCGAGAGCTTGGCGCGACGGTTACTCGCGATGGGGATACGATGCGAATCGATCCTTCAGAGCTTATTTCAAGACCAATGCCTAACGGCAAGGTCAAGCTGCTTAGAGCCTCGTATTATTTGATGGGCGCCATGTTAGGCCGATTTGGAGAAGCGATTATAGGCTTGCCCGGAGGCTGTAATTTCGAGCCTCGTCCCATAGACCAGCATATTAAAGGTTTCGAAGCGTTGGGCGCTACCGTAACCAATGAGCATGGATCCATCCATATTAAGGCCGCGCAGCTGTGCGGAGCCAAGATCTACCTGGACGTTGCAAGCGTTGGAGCAACGATTAACATTATGCTTGCGGCCTCTCGGGCCCAAGGATCCACCATTATCGAAAATGCGGCAAAAGAGCCTGAAATCATAGATGTAGCTACTTTGTTGAACGCCATGGGAGCAAATGTGAAAGGTGCCGGAACGGAGACGATTCGTATCGAAGGTGTCAGAAAACTTCACGGCTGCCGGCATTCCATCATTCCCGACCGCATTCAAGCGGGAACTTATATGATTGCGGCCGCAGCAACGCGCGGCGACGTACTTATAGATAATGTTATCCCCAAGCATATGGAAGCCATGACGGCCAAGCTTGAGGAGATGGGCGTGCAGGTCGTCGAGATGGACGAATCCATTCGGATTATCGGCTCGCCGGAATACACGGCCATCGATGTGAAAGCGCTGGTTTATCCGGGCTTCGCAACCGATCTGCAATCGCCGATGACAACGCTTCTTACGCAAGCGAAAGGCGTCAGCATTCTGACAGACTACGTTTACGGAACGAGGTTCAAGCATGTGCCGGAGCTTACGCGCATGGGGGCCAATATCCGCGTGGAAGGACGATCCGCCATTATCGAAGGCGGCAAGCTCAATGCGGCCAAGGTAAAGGCGGCGGATTTGCGGGCTGGAGCGGCGTTGGTTGTAGCGGCATTGACCGTGGAGGATGGCGTAACCGAAATTACCGGCGTAGAGTACATCGACCGGGGGTACGATCATCTGGTGGAGAATCTGACCAGGCTGGGTGCGGAAGTATGGCGCGAGAACAGTTCGGAATAAATTAGGTAAAAACTGGTAATGATGAATTAAAAGGTTTTCAACAATTCGAATAAAGTGGTGAGAATATGTCGGATCTTCAGATTGCGGATCTGGAAGAGATGAAGTTGACGGAGCTGTATAAGCTCGCCAAGCAATATCAAATTGCTTATTACGGTCAACTCAAGAAGAAGGAACTTATATTCGCCATCCTCCGGGCGCAAGCGGAGAAGAGCGGACTTATGTTTATGGAAGGCGTATTGGACGTCCTGCAAGAAGGATTCGGATTTCTGCGTCCCATCAACTATTTGCCCAGCAAGGAAGATATTTATATTTCGGCATCCCAGATCCGCAGGTTTGATCTGAGAAGCGGCGATCTTGTTTCCGGCAAGTGCCGGCCTCCAAAGGAGAACGAACGATATTTCGGCTTGCTCCAAGTAAATGCCGTTAATGGAGAAAACCCTGAAACGGCGGCAGAACGACTCCATTTTCCTGCTCTTACTCCTCTATATCCCGAGAAGAAATTAGTGCTCGAAACCTCTAAGTCGAAGTTATCCACCCGTATGATGGACCTGTTAGCCCCTGTCGGACTTGGCCAAAGGGGACTTATCGTCGCTCCGCCAAAGGCCGGCAAGACGCTGCTCCTGAAGGAGATCGCCAACAGCATCTCCGAGAATCGCCCTGATATTGAGCTGTTCGTGCTGCTCATCGACGAGCGTCCGGAGGAAGTGACCGATATGCAGCGCTCGGTAAAAGGCGAAGTTGTCGCGTCGACGTTCGATGAACTTCCGGAGAATCACATCAAGGTTGCCGAGCTTGTGCTCGAGCGCGCGCTTCGATTGGTCGAACATAAGAAGGATGTCGTCATTCTTTTGGACAGCATCACGCGCCTTGCGCGTGCTTACAATCTTGTTATCCCGCCATCCGGCCGCACATTGAGCGGCGGTATCGATCCAGCTGCCTTCCACCGTCCAAAGCGTTTCTTCGGATCGGCGCGCAACGTGGAGGAGGGCGGAAGCCTGACGATTTTGGCGACGGCCTTGATCGAGACGGGCTCGCGTATGGACGACATCATTTATGAAGAATTTAAGGGTACCGGCAATATGGAGCTGCATCTGGATCGCAAGCTGGCGGAACGCCGAATCTTCCCGGCGCTGGATATGCGCAGATCGGGTACTCGGCGGGAAGAGATGCTGTTGACTAAGGAAGAGCTCGATAAGATATGGGCCATCCGCAAAACGATGAGCGACTCGCCGGACTTCGTCGATAATTTCCTCAAAAAGCTGAAGGACTCCGACAACAACGAACAGTTCCTTATGTCTCTGGATACGACGGCCGAGCCGTCCAGGAACGATAGACCGCCGGCAAAGAGCCCCGCATCCTCGTCGACATCCGCAGGCCGCAGACCCGTAGCGCGTTCGACGCAGGGGTCATAGGAGGCCGCAGCCCGGCTGGAAGGAGGACATCATGAATCTCGTATATGCGGACGAACACGGCAATGTGTTCGACCATCCCGATTTTTACGGTCTAGGACGCAGCGGCGACATGGTCGTCGAGATGATGGAGGAGGAACTCATTCCTCTCCCGGAAGGAGCGACGCTGGTCAGCTTGCCGTTTACGCGTCCCGTCGGCCTTGACCCGGACAGCGGAGAGATGCAAGTATTGCCCGGCGGCGCACAAGCTGTCGGCGCGTTGCTGCCCCAAGGTTATACGCGGCTATGCCTGCCCGGCTACGTGAAGGCGGACAAAAACGAGAAGCTGCCGCTCTTCGGCTACACGGCCGTTGTCTGGAAGGACGGCGGTTTCCATGTTGCAGCCGAGCAATGCGACGATCCGGAGCGGTGGGATCCGCTGAACTGCGATCGTCAGGAGCTTGGCGTGCAAGTGGAGCGGCTGCTGCAGAAGTATCCGGACAATCGTCTGTACAAACACTTGTCCAACTGCGCGCTCGGCTATGAGTGTCTCACGGCATCCAATACGTTTCTAAATCGTTGGGAGGGCGCCGTGCCTGTCTCCTATTCGTGCAATGCCGGCTGCTTCGGCTGCATCTCGGAGCAGCCGGACGACAGCGGTTTTCTGGCTCCCCAGACAAGGATGAACTTCAAGCCGACGGTGGACGAAGTCGTAGACATCATGTTGGAGCATCTTCGCGAGCCGGAGTCTATTATCAGCTTCGGCCAAGGCTGCGAAGGCGAGCCGTCCACGCAAGTAAAGATTATCGTGGAAGCGATGAGACGGGTGCGCGCGGTAACCTCGAACGGTTACATCAATATTAATACCAACGCAGGACTAACCGATTTCATTCGCGCCATTGTGGACTCCGGTCTGGATTTGATGCGCGTCAGTACGATCAGCGCGCTCGACGATCATTATAATGCGTATTACAAGCCGCGCGGCTATACGCTGCAAAATGTCGAGAAGTCGCTCAGATACGCTACCGACAAGGGCGTGTATACGTCCATCAACTATTTGATCTTCCCCGGGGTGACGGACCGCGAGGAAGAGATTGAGGCCATGATCGGCTTCGCGAAACGCACAGGGCTCAAGCTGATCCAAATGCGGAATCTCAATATCGATCCCGAGAGCTACCTTGAGCTTATCCCCAAGGCGCAAGGAGAAATTTATGGAATGAAGACGATGCTCGAGATTTTCCGGGAAGAATTGCCGGATGTCGTCATCGGCTCCTACACGCATGTGCCGCCTGTCGAGCTTCGCCGTCCAAAAAATGTGTTAATCCCGTAGTTCTATAAATGCGTGGAACGACCACTGTGAGGAATTGTAGCCATGCAGTGGTTAATCATTGCATGGAGAGCCGCGTCGTGCTATAATCCACATTGTGTGATTTATACTCTGGGCCCGCATGTGGCTCAGGGCAGAAAGAGGTGAACGAGATGAAACAAGGTATTCATCCGACATACCACGTCGTTACAGCAACTTGCGCTTGCGGCAATACGTTCGAGACTGGTTCCATTAAACCGACTCTTCGCGTAGAGATTTGCTCCGCATGCCACCCGTTCTTTACGGGTAAGCAGAAGTTCCTGGATGCCGGCGGCCGCGTCGACCGTTTCAAGAAGAAATACGGCATTTAATTCCTATCGCCAATTCGGCCTTTATTTGGCAGAATACAAGGACCTCCCTCAGCCATCCTATGGTTATAAGGGAGGTTTTTTTAATGGACAAATTGGATAGGCATACGGGGTCCGGAACGGCTCTGCATAGATGGATGCTTGCCGGCTTGATCGGCGCGGCGCTGTTGCTTGGAGCGGGGTGCTCCGGCGCGGAACCGGGAAAAGAGAAGGGCTACGGCCATGACGGATATATGGGTTATTCCAATAGCAACCCAAGCTTGATGAACCGCAATACGACGCTCCTGTACGAAAAGGATACCCGGATGATCGAGCAAGTGCTGAAGCCGGTTGCCGGCATCCGTTCCACGCGGGTCAGCTTTAACGGCAGCGAGCTGCATGTCCAGCTGACGGCAGATCCGGAAATGACGGATGCGCAGCTGGAGAAGCTGCGCGCGCGGGCCCAAGCGATCGTACAGACAAATATGCCGAGATACGAAGTGCATGTAAAAGCGAGTCGTTGAGGGGCTTGTATACGCGACATTCCAAAACGCACATACGAAGATCGTCTAGTTGAAGTCTAAACAAGCCGTTGTAAATTTCGCCATCGGTTGCGCTTTGTCCCGGAATGTACTATACTTGTTTTTGCCGTGCTAGACGGGGAGGTAGCGGTGCCCTGTAACTCGCAATCCGCTGTAGCGAGGTTGAATTCCTGTCTGAGGTTATACTGATGTGAGGCTTGGCGCTTGCAAGCAGTGTTGACAGTCGGGTCCTCCGCAATGGACGCTTGTGAACCCGGTCAGGTCCGGAAGGAAGCAGCCGTAAGCAAGTTAGTTCATGTGCCGGGGGAGTGCCTGACTCGAGCTGTGTAGCAAGAATGCCGCTTGGGTCGTATATATCGGGGGCAGGTGCACGGTTCTGCCTAATCAATAAGGGCTTGGTTGCCCTGAACAAATGCCCGCAGTTGCCGGTTCCGGCAATTGCGGGCATTTTTGGCTAAAAAAGCGCAGAGCCGGCTAAGCGGCTTATTTGCACGTCAACACGGACAAGCAGATGTTTGCCATTCCGTTATACTCTGGCAAGCTTTGGTTAGCGCTTACGCTTCCCTCTGCAATGTAGTATAATAAGGGAATCTGATGCAACCGGAAGGGAAGAGCCGCGTGACACATATCGCTTTATATCGTGCCTGGCGTCCTCAGACGTTCCAGGACATGGTTGGACAACAACATATTATACAGACGCTGCAGAATGCCATTCGCGAGGATCGGGTATCTCATGCGTATCTGTTTAACGGACCTAGAGGGACCGGCAAGACGACCACGGCCAAAGTGCTGGCCAAGGCGGTAAACTGCGAGCATGGGCCAACCGTGGAGCCATGTAATGAATGCGACGCTTGCAAAGGCATAACGGCAGGACATATTATGGATGTGATCGAGATCGACGCGGCATCCAACCGCGGCATCGACGAGATCCGTGACATACGCGATAAAGTCAGGTATGCCCCTTCCGAGGTTCGATACAAGGTGTACATCATCGACGAGGTGCACATGTTGACCTCCGAAGCGTTTAATGCGCTGCTCAAGACGCTGGAAGAACCGCCGGGACATGTCATCTTTATCTTGGCGACGACGGAGCCTCACAAGCTTCCGGCTACGATCATATCCAGATGTCAGCGGTTCGACTTCCGTCAAGTGTCGCTTCAAGAGCAGACGGGACGATTGCTGCAGATATGCTCGGAAGAAGGTATCGAAGCCGACGAGGATGCGATCGCTTATATAGCGCGATTATCGGAAGGCGGCATGCGGGATGCCATCAGCTTATTGGAGCAGGTTGCCGCGTTCGGCGACTCGCACATTACGCTGGAGGCAGCCGTCGATGTGACGGGCGGGCTGGCGTCCGAGCAATTCTATCAGCTCGCACAAGCCGTGCAAGAGCGAAATGCCGCGGCTATTATGCCGCTGGTCGAAGGCCTTACGGTGGCCGGCAAGAGTCCGGACAAGTGCCTGGAGAATTTGATTTATTATTTCCGCGACCTGCTGGTTCTTAAGCTGGCGCCGAACAGCGGAGCCGCCACCGAGCGAATCGTGGATCGCGACAAGTTCCAGGGAATGGCCGAGGCTTATTCGCCTGAACGGTTGTTCGCGATGATCGATACGCTTAACAAGTATCAGATGGAGCTTAGGCACGCCGCGCAGCCGCAGACCGTATTCGAGGTTGCCTTGCTCAAGCTGTGTACGCTTGACGAAGGGGCAAAGGTTTCGGCTGGGAGCGGCGGCGCTCCCCCGCCTTCCGGAGGCGGGGCGAGCTCGTCCGAGGTGCAGGCCATGCGACAGCAGATCGCTGCGCTGGAACGCAAGCTGGAAGGACTGCTCAGCGGAGGGGCAGCCATTGCAGCGGCGGGAGAAGCATCCGGACGCGGGGGACAGGGAGCAGCGGCGACGCGTTCCCCTTCCCGCGGAGCCTTCGGCGGCGGAAGCGGCATCGCTCGCGCCAAGGTGAAGCTCGACGCTTATCTCGCTTCCGCAGGCAGTCCCGAATCGGGAGCGGCCCGCATGAAGTGGGGCGACGTGCTGCAGCGGGTCAAGGAAGAGAAGGTGACGCTGCATGCCTGGCTCAAGGACGGGGAGCTCGTATCCTTATCGGAGAGCAACCTGCTTCTTGCCTTCAAAAATGAAATTCATAGAGAAACGACCGAGAAGCCGAACCACCGCGAAATCATTGAACGAATTGCCGGAGAGGTGCTCGGGAAGCCGTATGGTCTTGTGACCGTGATGCAGAAGGATTGGCAGACGGGACTGGATGGCGCCGGGGAGTCTCCTTCCCAAGATTCGGGAGATTTCGCATTGGAGCATGAGGCGGTAGACGCCCCTCCTCCCAAGAGGGCAGAATGGATCGAGGAAGCCGTGAAGCTCTTCGGAGAAGATTTGGTTGTTGTGAAGGATAAGACTTAATTATAATAATTAACGAGGTGACTACTAATGAACAATATGAATCAAATGATGAAGCAAGTGAAGAAGATGCAAGAGCAGATGATGAAGGCACAAGAGGAGCTCGAAACCAAAGTCGTTGAAGGTTCGGCGGGCGGCGGCGTCGTGTCGGTTGAAGTGAGCGGACACAAGAAAGTGCTTAGCATTGTTATTAAGCCGGAAGCGGTAGATCCGGATGATGTCGAAATGCTTCAAGATCTTGTGTTGACGGCCGTCAATGACGCGCTTACGAAAGCGGATGAGCTGGCGAACAAGGATATGGGCAAATTTACGGGCGGCATGAAAATCCCCGGCTTGTTCTAATAGAGCAGCCGCTCGGGTAACGAACGGCTCCGAATTTGGTTATGGCTGGCTGAAGGGCTGAAAGGAGCTGCACTTTTTTGTATTACCCGGAACCGATAGCGAAGCTGATTGATGCCTTTACCCGTCTCCCGGGCGTTGGCCCCAAAACGGCGGCAAGACTCGCGTTCCATGTGCTGCGGATGAAGGAAGATGATGTGATCGATTTCGCCAAAGCGCTGGTCAGCGTGAAGAGGAATTTGTTCTATTGCTCGGTCTGCTGCAATATTACCGATACCGATCCTTGCAGGATATGCCAGGATAAGTCCCGTGACGGCTCTGTCATTTGCGTTGTTCAGGAGTCGAAGGATCTGGTCGCGATGGAGCGGATGAAGGAATTCGACGGCTATTATCACGTCCTTCAGGGCGCGATTTCCCCAATGGAAGGCATTGGACCTGACGAGATACGCATCGCTGAGCTGCTCCGTCGATTGAGCGACGAGCGCGTTCAGGAGTTGATCCTTGCGACGAATCCCAATATTGAGGGAGAAGCGACGGCAATGTATTTGTCCCGGCTGGTGAAGCCATTTGGCATCAAGGTCACAAGAATCGCCCATGGTTTGCCTGTGGGCGGCGACCTGGAATATGCGGATGAGGTGACATTGTCCAAGGCTCTGGAAGGTCGGAGAGAGCTTAGTTGATCGGAGCGATAGCTCCGCCTATAGCAAGAATGAACCGTTCTAGCTGCGCAATATGCGTGGTTGGGGCGGTTTTTTATTTAGGAAATGATGCAACTCCAACCGAATCTAACGGACATGAGGAACGCTGCTTGGTCTTTTAATGAAGCCAATTGGCGCTTTAAAGATGCCAATAAGGTCGACTATGAGGCCGTCGATTCTTTGTGTGCGAAACTGGCAATGTAGCTGCAATCAATCATCCAGACTACACCATCCATGGACGGTTGGACGCCCAGGCGGTTCTAATTCGGCGTACAAGCTTATACACATAAGAGAAAGCAGTATAAGAGCTTGGACAAGGCGGGTGAGGGCATGAGACGACTGAGCGAGGAAGAAAAAGACGAGCTTTCGAAGAAGCAGGCGCTCAAGCAGGAGATCAAGGAAACGTTGACGGAATGGGAGAACGCGAACAGGTTCTTTCATCACGCGGTAGGCAAGGAACAAGTGGATTATGCCATCTATAACATCATAACGGCGGAGAAGCGATACGATATGCTGCTGGGCAAGGCGAAGCAAATGCAGGGTCCATGGCCCAAGTGGGAGGGGATTGTAAAATGAAAACGGTATGGGCGGCAATGCTGATCGGCTCGTCGGCGCTATTAATCTGGATACTCATTCGCAACAAAATGCCATTCAGTTGGCTTAAGGGATTTGCTCTGCATCTGATCGCGGCGGCTGGCGTGCTCTATGTATTGAATTACAGTGGATGGATTGCCGATATGTACATCCCGCTCAATCCCATTACGATAGGGACGGTGTTCGTGCTCGGCGTTCCGGGAATTGCGCTGCTGACAGGACTGCAGATGACTGTAATGTAACTAAATGTATGATTCGAAGTTGACGCTATACAGCTCGATATGATACATTGATTTTCGCGCCTGACAAAGAGGAATAAACGTTTTAAAAAGTTTTTTTGAAAAAGGACTTGCATTCCTCTGGGTGGCTGTGATATATTATTTCTTGTCGCCGCGAGAGATTGACGCCGGCAACGAAAGAAAAGATTGTT
>NZ_BDQX01000393.1:1906-3827 GCF_003112455.1 Paenibacillus agaridevorans | reverse complement strand
TGGGCCGGCCGGATATGGCGTACTTTGGTTTCGCGGATCGTTATTTTGCGGGCAAGCCGATTCATATCTTCAATAACGGGGACTTCGACAACGATCTGTACCGCGACTTCACGTACATCGATGATATCGTGACGGGGATCGAGCGACTCATTGCGCAGCCGCCAACGGATGGCGTTCCTCACCGCGTGTACAACATCGGCAACAACAGTCCGGAGAAGCTGATGACGTTTATCGAGACGCTGGAGAGAGCCTTGAGCAAGGCGACGGGCAGGGAGATCCTCTTCGACAAAATATTCGAACCCCTCAAGCCCGGCGATGTTCCCGCGACTTACGCTTCGACGGATCGGCTGCAGCAGGCGGTGGACTTTAAGCCGGAGACGCCAATCGAGGTAGGACTGCAGCGCTTCGCGGATTGGTACGTGGAGTATTATGGGGTGAACAAGGCTTAATGTGCAAGACGCGTAAGGCATAAATCGTTTATTGTCAAAAACTCCGTTGCTCCTGAGCCACGGAGTTTTTGTCTAGTCTTTTTGATCCATCCCGTCGACATCAGGCGGGCATCAGGGTACAATTAACGGAGGCTTTCAACTGGAGAAAGCATGTAGAACTGGAACGAATCTTATGTGTGAAGGAGCTGTTGGAATGCTGAATGAGACTGTGCTGTGGGAAGGCAAACCTTTTAATTTCGGATTTCCGACGTTTACGCATTACAAATTGACGGATCGCAGACTGATTGTCGAGAAAGGCGTCTTTACGAAGCGGCGCGAGGAGATTCAATTGTACCGCATCCGCGATGTTTCCCTGAAACGGAATCTGTTTGAGAGAATACTAAAGTTCGGGGATATAACGATAGTATCCACGGATACGAGTACTCCTTCCTATACGCTTCGAAATGTTCGTAATAGTGTCCACGTATCGGATCTGCTGGGCCACGCGACAGAGAATGCCCGGATCAAGAACAGAGCGTTCGAGCTAACGGAAGTGTAAGGCCGAATAACGGCAGACATATGGAGCAACATTTCCGTCTTTTTCCACGTCTTAGATGCGAGGCAGGATGGCTGCGCTTCGCGACTGGTACGTGGGGGATTATGGTGTAAAGTAAAGGAAATTGCCTATGCGAAAGTTTATGTACGGTGCCGCCGTGCTTGTATGGATGGCGGTTATTATCGGCTTCTCTAATCAACAGGCGTCGGATTCCAATGCGCTTAGCAGCGGACTCTCGGATGCCATCGCGACGACGATTCGCGTCATGCTGCCGGGATTGGAGCTGGATGCGGGAGAGTTGAATCGTGTCGTTCGCAAGCTGGCCCATGGTCTGATCTATCTGGTGCTCGGCATGCTTGTCTTGGGCACTTTGACCAAGCTGGGCGTAAGAGGCGGGCGCGGCGTGGCGATCACCCTGCTGGTGTGCGTGTTGTTTGCCGTGTCCGACGAGCTGCATCAGCTATTCGTATCGGGCAGATCGGGCCAAGCCAGCGATGTCATCATTGATAGTATCGGAGCCTCAATCGGCATTCTCCTATTCAAGGGGGCGGCACGGATCGGTGCTAGCCTCGGACGGGAGCGAACATAAGGCCGAAGCGGTTGGCAGCTAGAATAAGCGGCAAGGAGGACTATACATATGGGAGCCAAACAAAGAATATCGCTTATCGTCGTCGGACTGCTGCTCGTATTGGGCGCGGCGACTTATGGCGTGGTGACACTGACAGCAAAGATGAACGATGCCAAGGAGCTCAAGCAGCAGCTGGCAGAGTCGGATCAACCGGATGAGAGCGATCCGGCGCAAGGCGAGGGCAATAAGGATAGCGATGGCGTCGGGGACCAAGATGGGGATCAGGATGGAATAGCAGGCGGGGATGGCCAAAGCGTCTCTCCGGCTCCTGGCGGCAACCCTGGAGACAGCGTGACGCCGGACAAGCCT
>NZ_BDQX01000393.1:744-1735 GCF_003112455.1 Paenibacillus agaridevorans | reverse complement strand
GCAGCGGCTCAGATACGCCTGCCGCGAAACCGGAGCCAAGCGCGACGGCGCCAACGACTGGCGGCGGCAAGGCGAGCAAGAGCGAGATTGATGCGGCGGTTACGGCATCGATGGAGTCGCTCCGCAGCACTTGCAAGGCGACAAGCTCGAAGCTGGTGTCCTCGATCAAGGCGGAGATTGCCGAGAATAAGGAGGCAGCTCTTGAGACGCTCCAGTCGGAGTATCTGGGTCAAGTTGTTGCCGCCGAGGCTTCGTGCGACGCGCAATTTAATCAACTGGTAGGCGATGCGCAGGCGAAGTATAAGGATGCGGGCCTATCGGCAAGCGAGATGCCGGATTGGAGCTCGGAATACGAGCGGGCCAAACAAGATGCGCGATCGGCGGCGCTGGTAGAGATTGCGGCGGCACTGGACTAGGGCGTGACTGAAAACCCGCTCTGGGGCATCTTTCACCGCCTTTCCGCCCCCTGCTTCGTCACTTTTGCTTGATGTACCCCCGGTACACCTTCACAAAAGTTCCTTGCATGGAACGAAAATTCGGCAAAATCTGCTCCCCTCGGAGTATTCAGACACGCCCTAAGACGGAGAGGAAGATTAAAGAATGGCAAGGAAGAAGAAATTATGGGGGATGACGTTAATGGCGTCCCTGTTGTTAATGGCGACACCTCTGCAAGCGGCAATGGGAGCGGCAGAAGGCACCGGACGAGCGGCGGCTGTGCCTGCGTCCGCTGTTACTGGAGCGGGAGTGTCTTATGCAGCGGCAGCTGCGACAGTGAAGGCGCAGGCCGCGCAGCCTAAAAAGGAAACGACGGTGCAGGTCAAGACGCAGCCGGTCAGGCTCGTCTTCGACGATAAGGAACTGGCGCTGCCTAAGGGGCAGCACGCTTTTATCCATCAGGGGCGGACCTACGTGCCTATCCGTTATCTCTCCTATGCTTTGCTGAAGCAGGTGGGCTGGGATCCCGCAAAAAATCAAGTGACCATCTCGGAGC
>NZ_BDQX01000393.1:0-648 GCF_003112455.1 Paenibacillus agaridevorans | reverse complement strand
GAAGCAGCTGCTTGCGGCGAGCGGCGGCAAGCCAAGCCAGACGACGCAGACGCTGACCATGAAGGTCAAGGAAGCGTCGCTGATCTTTAACGGCAAGGCTAAGGCGCTGCCGGAGGGCCAGTCCCTATTTATCCTCAATGGATCGATCTACGTGCCGTTGCGCTTTCTGGCAGAGTCGCTCGGGACCAAGATTGACTGGGATCCTGCGACAAGAACGGTCAGCGGACAGTCGAAGGCGTACCAGGCAGAGAACGGGGAATCGAACAATGGCGGAAAACCCGGAAGCGGCAATTCCGGCACGGGCGGCGGCGCTCCCGGAGCGGGCAACGGCGGCGGAGGGGGCGCGCCTGGCGGAGGAACGCCGGCGAACCAGACGTATGCGCAGATTACCTCGGGTGCGGAAACCAAGCTGTACGCTTTGCGTTCGAGCTGCGAATCTACGCTGACGGGAATCGTGCTGAGCTATACCGATACAAGCGAAGCGGGCAAACAGAAGCTAAAGGCGGATATTCAAGCGGCGGTAGCGACTTGTACGGCCAACTTCGAGACCATCATTGCCGACACCTCGGCGGCGTTGACGGCGGGCGGCCACAGCACGGCTATCCTTGCCGAATATCGAACCAAGTTTGAAGAAGAGCTAGAGGCAGG
>NZ_BDQX01000392.1 GCF_003112455.1 Paenibacillus agaridevorans | reverse complement strand
TGTCCTCATAGAGGTCCGCAATGGGATCGCCTTTAGCCTGAATATAGGATGCCGTCCATGGTACGCCCGCAGCGTTGGTGTAGAACAGTGCGCTGTCGTGCGCCGCGTAGTGAGCACCAAGCCCAGCCGCCATTAGCTGCTCCGGAGTCGCATCCTTTGTCAGCTTATAGATCATCGTCGCAATCATTTCCAAGTG
>NZ_BDQX01000391.1 GCF_003112455.1 Paenibacillus agaridevorans | reverse complement strand
GACCGTTGTTATCATTACCAACACACTATCTGTTTCGACATTTGGACAAGCCTACCTTGAGTAGAAGGTGGAAAAGCAGCTCTTGCCCTTTGTCATTATATTCTCGTAAACGAGGTTGTGATTACACAACGTGTATCTTGGGAAGCCCACAGTATCGAAGCATTTTCCTAATTTTTTTGAAAGGAGGTCCTTCCCGTGA
>NZ_BDQX01000390.1:132284-137160 GCF_003112455.1 Paenibacillus agaridevorans | reverse complement strand
AGTCCGAAGCAGTGACGGGACAGCTGCCGCCTTCGATGGCGGCAGGCCGCCGCAAGCCGGACGGCCAACGATTTTGGCGCTATTTCCGGATGAATTACGATCTTTATCTGATGTGCTTGCCGGGACTGATTTTCCTGGTCGTGTACAAATTTGCTCCATTGCTGGGCCTATCGCTGGCTTTCAAGGATTTTAACCTGTTTGCGGGCAACAACATCATCGATTCGATCATGGCAAGCCCTTGGGTCGGCATGAAACACTTTAACCGCATTTTTGAGGACGAAGCCTTCCTGAGGGTCATCAGCAATACACTGATCATCAGCTTGTACAAGTTAGTGTTCCTGTTTCCAATCCCGATTCTCGTCGCAATCTCGCTAAACGAGCTGAGAATCCGCTGGATGAAACGTTGGGTCCAGACAATCGTGTATTTACCGCATTTCCTGTCATGGGTCATTATTTTCGGCCTGTTCTATTCCTTGTTCGGCTCCTACGGCATGATCAACAAAGTGATCGAAGCCGTCGGCGGCCAAAGCATCAGCTTTTTCTCTGATTCGTCATGGTTTCGTTCATTGCTCGTCTTTACTGAAGGATGGAAGGAAACCGGTTGGAACACCATTCTGTTTCTGGCGGCAATGACGGCCATCGACCCGCAGCAGCAGGAGGCGGCTCTCATAGACGGGGCAGGCCGGTTTAAACGAATCTGGCATATTACGATTCCTGGCATTATGCCTGTTATCATGCTCGTTCTTGTATTGCGATTGGGGCAGATTTTAAACGCCGGCTTCGAGCAGGTTCTGGTTATGTACAATCCTGCGGTGTACGATGTAGCGGACATTATCCAGACGTTTGTTTACCGGATTGGACTCGGGAAGATGGATTTCAGCCTGTCGACGGCTCTTGGCTTATTCGAATCGGTTATCGCATTCATACTGGTGTACTCCAGCAACCAGGCCAGCAAACGGTTTCTGGGAAAAAGCATCTGGTAGCCCGGGGACGGGAGAAGGGAGAACCATTTCATGAATTCTATTCGCAACCGATCGGACCGATGGTTCGATGCCGTCAACAATGCGCTGATCGTCGTTGTCGGGCTCATCTGCCTATTGCCCTTCCTGCACGTGCTTGCGAAGTCGTTCAGTGATCAAGCGTCCGTCATGGGGAATAAAATTACGTTTTACCCTATCGGCATGCATCTCGAAGCGTTCCGTTTCGTGTTTGCGCATACCCGGTTCTTCGAAGCGCTGCAGGTGACTTTGCTCGTAACGATCATTGGCACGGCGCTCAGCCTGACGATTACGATATTGGCAGCCTATCCGCTATCCAAGCCCGAATTCAAGGGACGCAAGCCGATTCTGCTGCTGTACGTATTCAGTATGCTGTTTTATGGCGGCATCATCCCGGGGTACATCCTGATGAAGGAGCTGGGACTGCTCAATACGATCTGGGCCATGATCGTTCCGCTGCTCGTCGTGCCGTTTAACCTGTTCGTCTGCAAAACGTTTTTCGAGGGCATTCCGGAAAGTATCGAAGAATCCGCCAAGATCGATGGAGCGACGAACTTGCGAATCTTGCGATCGATCGTGCTGCCGATATCGTTGCCGGTCATCGCGACTCTAGGCATTTTCTATGCTGTCGGCTACTGGAACAATTATTTTCACCCGCTGATTTATATCAGCTCGGTCGATTTGAAGCCGCTTCAGCTGTTTTTGTACGAAACGATTGCTAACACGGAGGAGCTGTTGCAGGAACAGCCGGATACGGTCAGGCTCAGCATGGCGCCCGAAGGTTTTCGCGCTGCGACCGTTATTTCCTCGATAGTACCCATATTATTGGTTTATCCATTTCTGCAGCGTTATTTTGTGACAGGGATGACGCTCGGATCGGTTAAAGGTTAGGTTTTGAGGCAAAGTGCCCTAATATAAAAAACAGAGGCTACAAAAAGGGAGGCTAATCATCTATGTTATCCAATCGCATGAAATGGATGAAAACAGCAATTGCCGGGATCGCGGCATTAACCGTGCTTGCGGGCTGCTCGGGAGGAACGGGGCAGGAAGCCGGTCAGGGCGGAACGAGCCCATCGTCTTCGCCTTCGGCGGAAACCGGAGGAGCGAAGCCGAAACTGGAGGTTCTTGCTTTTAACGTCGGTTTCGACCCGAACAACGATCCTGTCGCCAAAGACATCGAAGCAACGACGGGTTATAAGATCAACTATACGCTTTTGCCTAAGGATAATCCGGAGGAAAAGCTTAATATCGAGGTTGCGTCCGGCGCGAACTACGACATTCTCACGTTAAACCCGCCGCAGTTTTATACGCTGGTCGCCCAAGGCGCGCTTCAGCCGATCGGAGATTTGGTCGACCAACACGGAGCGAACCTGAAGGAAGGAATCTCGGAATCTTCCTGGGAGCTTGGCAGATACAACGGAGAGTTGTACGGCATTCCGCAGAAAAACGAACGCGCTAACATTGAGCAGACGATGATCGTGCGGCAGGATGTGCTGGATGAGCTTGGTTTGAAAACGCCGGAAACGCTAGACGAGTTCTACGAAACGCTGAAAACGATCAAAGCAAAGAAGCCGGATATGATTCCGCTTACGGGGAACGGAATGAACGTCCCTATGGTCTGGAGCGCGTACGGCATCTATACGGCGTGGTCCGAAGTGGAAGGACAATTGCTGCCGCGAATTAAGCACCCGGCAATGGAAGAGTATTTTGCCTTCATGAAGAAACTGTTCGACGAAGGTTTGGTCGATAAAGACTGGCCGATCAATAAATCGGCCCAAGCCCAGGAGAAGTTCATCAGCGGTCAGGCGGCGATGATCTCGGGCGACTGGAATCTGGCCTCGAATATGAACGATGCATTTAAAACGAACGTGCCCAACGGCAAAATGGGTTACATCTCGCCTTTGCAGGGACCTGACGGATCGGCCGGCGTGGAAATGGCCGACAAGCTGATTTATGTGCATGCGATTCCGAAGTCCTCTAAAAATGCCGAAGAAGCGATCAAGTTTATGGACATGAAGATGGAGAAAGACAACTTCACGTTTCTGACGTTGGGCGAAAAGGGTGTTACGTTTAACGAGGAGAACGGAGTTTACAGCCCGATTATGCCGATTTTCACGGAAAAACGAGGCAGCGCGTATTTCTTCCTCAACGGCATTCGTGAAGTCGAGTATGCGGAAATGTGGCTGGCGCGTCTTCGCCGGACGCCGACTTTGTTCGAAGCTTTTAATGCTATCAATAAGGATTTCGACAAATATGCGAAAGTCAATCCGATCGCGTTTATGCCGCCAATCGAAGCTGTCGGCAAAAACTTGCCGAGCCTGACTCAAATGGAGAACGACTTCTTCCTGCAGGTGCTGCTCAGCGGCGAGAAGGTCGAGAACTTCGCCAAGTTCCTCAGCAAATGGGATTCGTCCGGAGGCAGCGACGTAATAAAAGCGATCAACGACTGGTACAGCACAAAAAAATAGAGAATACGTTGCACTTGGAAGGAGCGGCATGAAAATGAATTATATTGAAGAAACGGCCCGGCGCATTCCCGTAACGGCGGAACCGGATGTGCTCGTCGTGGGGGGAGGCCCCGCGGGAATCGGCGCCGCGGTAGCAGCCGCCCGCAACGGAGCAAAAGTATTGCTGCTTGAGCGGTACGGATTCGTCGGCGGCAATTTGACAGTAGCTATGGTCAATCCGATGTTTACGTTCCATGACGTTAACGGCAATCAAGTTATCCGGGGCGTAGCCGGCGAACTGGTTGACCGGCTGGTTAAGAAGACGGTCTCTCTGGGCCACGTCACGGATTTGACGTTTGATAATGCTTCGATGTCTCCGTTCGATCCGGAAGGCATGAAGCTCGTGCTGTTCGAAATGCTGAAGGAGGCCGGCGTCGAACTGATGCTGCATACCACGTTCGCCGACGCCTACGCGGAAGACGGCAGAATCATCAGCGTTATCGTCGAAAGCAAATCAGGACGGCAGGCGATTCGGGCAAAAACGGTAATCGACTGCTCGGCGGACGCCGACGTCGCCGCGAGAATCGGCGCTCCTTTTGTCAAAGGACGGGAGTCGGACGGAGCGATGCAGCCGGTAACGCTGTTCTACCGGGTGGCCGGCGTCGATGTGGGCCGGTTAAAAGCCTGGATGAAAGACAACCGGCAGCTGCTCAAAGATTCGCCTAGCGACGAAGAGATAGACGCGCAAAGCGCGCTGGCGTTTCTCGGGATGAAGGAAATTATTCAAGCGGCGGTCGAGCGCGGGGAGTATCCGAAAGATGCCGCGCCGCGGATTCTGATGTACGAGCTTCCGCGAGAAGGTCAATTTGTAGTGAACTGTACCCGCCTTCAAGGCATCGACGGTACCAATGTCATGGACCTGACGAGGGCCGAGATCGAAACGCGGCATCAGGCGTGGGCTGTGACCGAATTCATGAAGCGGAACATCGGCGGATTCGAGGACGCCTACGTGCTCGATACCGGCGTGCAGGTCGGCGTTCGCGAAACGCGGCATATCGTCGGGGATTACACGATGACCGAGGAAGACGTGCTGAACAGCCGGGCGTTCGAGGATGGCATTGCATGCGGCACGTTCGCCATCGACATTCACCCGCCGGAAGGAGAGCAGCAGGTGTTTACCGGTTCGGGCAAGGCGGTCTACGAAATTCCTTACAGCAGTTTGCTTCCCCAAGGAGTCGAAAATTTGCTCGTAGCCGGGCGCTGCATCTCGGCGACGCATAACGCGTTTGGTTCGGTTCGCGTCATGGCGACGGCAATGGGCATTGGGCAAGGGGCAGGAACCGCGGCGGCTCTGGCTGTTAGCCGGAGGCTTAACACGCGGGAAGTTCCCGTGGCGGATGTTCGAAGGCTGCTGATCGAACAAGGCCAATA
>NZ_BDQX01000390.1:119860-132220 GCF_003112455.1 Paenibacillus agaridevorans | reverse complement strand
CCGGCTCGGGGCCGAAGGCGTGGAGGACCGGGTCGACGGCGGCTTGCGCCTGACGAAGACGGAGGGATCGGGCAGCACGGCGAGCCACCATAATCCATTCGCGAAGATAAGCGGCGGCCAAAGGGAGGACAGCTAGAATGAAGGCTAGCGTTACGGTGAATAGGCATGAACGGATAGGCGAGATCAACCCGTATATATACGGTCAATACTTCGAGCATCTCGGCAATTGCATGTACCCGTCCGTATGGGACGGAGACTCGCCCAGGTCGGACAATCAGGGCTTGCGGCAGGACGTCATCGAGGCAGCCCGGGAACTGGGCGTTCCGGTCATCCGATGGCCGGGAGGGTGTTATGTCGACCTGTACGACTGGAAGGACGGCGTTGGCCCCAGCGAGCAGCGCCCGGTTCGTCCGAATTGGCACTGGGGCGGCTTGGAGTCGAACCGGTTCGGAACGGACGAATTTCTGAGCTGGTGCGAGCAAGTCGGCGCCGATCCCTATGTAAACGTAAATCTGGGAACAGGTACGTTGGTCGACGCTTTGCGCTGGATGGACTACTGTAACGGCACCGAAACGGCGGATGCACGGTGGCGCAAGGAAAACGGACGCGAGGAGCCATATGGCGTCAAGCTCTGGGGCATTGGCAACGAGACATGGGGGGACTGGGAGGCTGGTAATCTCGGCGCGGAAGAATATGCGGCCAAGCTGGCCAACTGGGCGCAGTTCGCCAAGAAGTACGACCAACAGCTGCAGTTGCTTGGCGTCGGGTCCTACGAAGGAAACGACGAGGAGTGGGACCGTAAGGTCATCGAAGCCGCGGGCAAATATCTGAGCTATTTGACGATTCATATTTATGGCTGCTCTGTCGACCGGGAGAGCTCGGACGAATATTATCCGATTGCCTTTACACCGGTGTATTTCGAGAACCAGTTGCGCAAGATGATCGGCACGCTGGATACGACGCTAAGCAGGATGCATAAGAAACCCGAGCACCCGATTCGACTATCCTTGGACGAATGGAACATTCGCCATTACGAAGCGAATCCGTCGGGCAAGGGAGGTTATTCGCTCAATCGCAACAGCCCTCGCAATCTTCAAGACTCGATATTCGCGGCGGGAATCTTTCATGCGATGATTCGGCTTAGCCCGCATGTGGGCATGGCGAACTATGTGTTCCTCGTCAACGGAAACGGTATTATGAACGTGACGGAGGACGCCGTCATTAAGACGCCTTTATACCATCTGTTCAAGCAATATCGGGAGTGGATGGTAGGCGAAAGCGTGAGCGTCGATGTACAATCTCCGTCGCGTCTGACGCCGGTGCCGCAAGTGAGCAATCCGGAATACAGCGCAGAGCTGGAGCGGAAGCATCAACCTGTCTCCTCGCCTTATATCGACGCCGTAGGAGCAATCGGTGAAGATGGAAGCTTGCGCGTGGCGATCGTGAACCGGCATCTGGAGGAGAGCTTCGAGCTTGCGCTCGGCATTCCGGAAGGATTCGAGAGCGTCGCGACCGTCTGGTCGCTGCATCATCCTAATATTCACGCTTCCAATACGCCGGAAGCTCCGGAGCAGGTCGTTCCCGTTACGCGCGATGCTGTATCCGTCGAAAACGGGCTTAACGTATCCGCTCACAGCGTGATTCTGCTTCGTTTCGAGAAAATGTAAGTCATTAGGTTTGCAAGGAAGGACCTCGAATTCCACTGTAAAGTGGGAGATGAGGTCCTTCTCGTTATATTAGGAAATGATGCAACTCAAAGGGGTGCACCATTGTACTCGAAATTTCATACACAATCGCATCAGTTGCGCCTCTACGGGGTCATTGTACTCGAAATTTCATACACATTCGCATCAGCTGCGCCCCAATTGCACCATTGTACTCGAAATTTCATACACAATCGTATCAGTTGCGCCCCACTAGCAGCATTGTACTCGAAATTTCATACACATCTGCATCAGTTGTACCTCGATTGCAGCATTGTACTCGAAATTTCATACACATCTGCATCAGTTGCGCCTCTACAGCACCATTGTACTCGAAATTTCATACACATTCGCATCTGCCGGCGGCACACTATTGCGCAGTAATCCTCCCTAGTGTGCCGCAGTCGGTGAACAAAAGGTTGAAAAATCTAACAGACACCAGCGACGTTATTTGTCCGATTTACGACTTCTCCTCAATCTAAAGGACAGGAACGACGCTATTTGGTTGTTAGGGAGCCAATTTTCGCTAGGATGCTGCCAATAAGGTCGTGTATGTCCGATAGATTTTCGAAAACCTAAAAAATCGAACAATAGCGTCATTTATGTCCGATAGGCGCTGAGTGACTAAACGCTTTGAGTTTTTGAATTACCTTCAGGTGATTTTGTTCGAAACCGACTTAACGTGGGCTCGGTTGAAGGATCAGGTCGAGCCCCGAATGAGGTAAAAAAGTATGCTTCGTATTTCTTCTCCCCATTGTTTATCAAACGTTAATCATTTCCCCATACTTTGTTTATTTATTGAAAGCTGGCTATTCACAACTGCAGTTTATGATTAGAAAAGTCATAGACAGCCTGTGGCCACAACAATAAGGGAGGATTCCTGCAACGTGGAAGAATATGTTCTGCAAACCCGGCAATTGACCAAACAATATCCGAAACATACTGCGCTGGCACAAGTGGACCTGTCGATTCGTAAAGGCAGCATCTATGGATTTATCGGACAGAATGGTGCGGGCAAATCCACACTGATGCGAATTATTTCGGGCTTGGCCTTCCCCAGCTTCGGCAGCTTCGAGCTGTTTGGGCAAAGTTCCGCAAGCGGCATTGTTCAGGCGCGCAAGCGCATGGGGGTCACGATTGAAAGTCCCGCGCTGCTCTCTCATCTGACAGCGAGAGGGAATATGGAGGTCCGCCGGCTTCAGAAGGGCATTTCCGATAGAGCAAGCCTCGATAAACTGTTGAACATTGTTGGCCTGGACCATACGGGCAGCAAGCCGGTCAAGGAATTCTCGCTGGGCATGAAGCAGCGCCTCGGCCTGGCTATTGCATTGCTGGGAGACCCTGAATTTCTTATTCTCGATGAACCGACAAATGGCTTGGATCCTGTTGGCGTGATGGAATTAAGGCAGCTCCTGACCAAGCTTAACCGGGATACCGGCTTGACCATCCTGATCTCCAGCCACATTCTCAGCGAGCTCCATCTGCTGGCTACCCATTACGGCATCATTCATCAAGGGAAGCTGCTGGAGCAATTGACTGCGGGGGAGTTGAATGAGAAATGCCGCCAATACCTTCATATCAAGGTCGATGATTCGGATCGGGCTGTAGAGATTTTAATGGATCAGGCACCGGCAAAGATCAATAGAATGCCCGACGGATCCATTCGATTATACGAATCCACTGAGCGGCCGGGCGCGATTTCTTCCTTGCTGGCAGCTTCCGGGTTGGAGATTGAGCAATTTATGCCTGTGAGCGAAGAGCTGGAGCGTTATTTCATCCAGAAGATCGGAGGAAACAGCCATGATTAATCTTATCCGCTCCGAATTGTACAAGCTGCGCCATGATCCGCTGTACCAAGCCTTGTTGATGGTCATGATTTTTGCTCCGATTATGTTATATGTGATGTTCTACTTTGTCGGGAGCAATTCCGGAAAACCGCCAATGACCGGCATTCAATCCTTTGTTGTCGGAGTGCAGGCCAATCAGATCTTATTAAAAATATCGTTAGGTATTCTGGCAGGCTTTTTTATCTCCAAGGAGTATGCTTCCGGTGTCATGAAGGTCGTCTGCTCAACCGGCTACTCGCGTACTCGGATTTATTTGGCGAAGCTGGCCGCTTTTATGTTGGGTGCCGTGGCCTTGTCTCTTCTTTGTCCGTTAATATCGATGGCGATCGGGAGCATCGTTAATGGCTTCGGCAGCTTAACGGAAATCACCGCTGCTGTTTATATAGGGAGAACATTGGCTCTAACCGCATTGTTTGCCGCAGCATTCACTGCGCTTGTCGCTGTACTTGCGATCTGTTCTACGGAAGCCGGGGTGACGGTCGGGGCTGCATTGCTGTTTTTTCTTTTCTTTGATCAGATCTCCGAATCATTGGCAGGGCTTATTCCGGCTTATAGAACGGTCTATGACCATTCTGTATTCAAGCTGTTTCTGCAGATGATGGAATATAGGATCGCCGGTGACCAGGTTCTGCTGTCAGTCCTTGCAGCATGCTTGACGGCGGTTGTCTTTGCGCTGCTGGGAATGTTTGCTTTCAATAAAAAAGAAATCAAGTGACTTTTGATAACGGGGAATCCGGGAGGTGATCGTTTTGATCAAACGTTTGATGTTTATAGGCCTTATTGTCATTGCTGCACTACTGCTGCTCATCATGATGGTTGGAGTCGAGTGAGCATCTGATTCAATTTACATCCACATCACCATCTTTTATGATAAAGGGGAGTGCATCAACCAAAGGAGTCGTTCGCATGCAAGGCGCCAAAATTATGATTGTGGAAGATGAGCGGGAAATTGCCGATCTGATGAAGGATTACTTGGAGGCAGAACAATTCGAGGTGGTGCTGTGTGAGGATGGCGAACAGGCTCTCCGTTTATTTAGACAGCTGTCCCCCCATTTGGCCATATTGGACATTATGCTTCCCAAGTTGGACGGGATGGAACTCTGCCGAATGATCCGTGCCGAATCACAGATTCCTATTATCATCCTGAGCGCCAAAAAAACAGATTCGGATAAAATAGTAGGCCTCGGTCTAGGAGCGGACGATTATGTGGTCAAGCCCTTTAGCCCCAGCGAGGTGGTAGCCAGGGTAAAGGCACAGTTAAGAAGGAGCAATCAGCTCTCGCGTCCGCCGGGGCCCACGGATGTTATCGTCTGCAGGGATCTGGTTATCCATCTAAAGGCTTATGAGGTGACCGTCCGCAACTCGCCGGTCCATTTCTCCGCCAAGGAGTTTGAGGTGCTGCGATTTTTGGCGCGCCATCCCAATCAGGTATTCACCCGCGAGCAGATCTTCGCAGACGTGTGGGGCTACGATCAGTATGGCGATATGAATACCATTACCGTACATATCAAGAAGATTCGGGAGAAGATCGAAGCGGATCCGGCCAATCCTGTCTACCTGAAGACGGTGTGGGGGATCGGCTATAAGCTGGATGGGAGCGGGCGATGAGAACAGGTCTGCGGTTTAAGCTGATATCCTCCCTGGTCATCGTTGCCATCGTGCCCATTCTCATTTTGGGATTAGTCGGATCGATGGATTCCGGGAACTCTGGAGCGGGCAGTGTTATGTATACGAATATAATGATAGGGATTACGGCTCTGATCCTCATCCTTGTGGGTATTTCGGTCATGCTGGCAAAAATCATTTCGCGAGACATCCTGGTGCCATTAAAGGAATTGAGTACCGCCGCGGATAACATTGTGCGGGGGGACTATGAGTTCCGGGTTGCTTACCGTGGGAACAATGAAATGGGCCGCTTTAGCGAGGCCTTCGAGGTGATGAGATCGAAGCTGCAGGAGTCTCTGGAACAGCAGCGCTTATCCGAGCAGGCGCGCAAGGAGCTTATTACAACCATTTCCCATGATTTGCGAACGCCGCTCAGCTCCATCAAAGGTTATGTGGAAGGTTTGCAGGATGGTATCGTCCATGACAAAGCAAAGTATGAGAGGTATTTGGCCATCATCAAAAACAAGACCGTAAAGCTGGACAGCCTGATCGAGGAGCTGTTTCAGATTACGCAGCTGGAGTCCGGGCATCTGATCATGCAGGCTGAGCTGGAGAACAGCCAGGAGCTGCTGGAGGATTTGATCCGGCCTTTCGAGCTGGAATTTATGGATCTCAACGCTGAGCTGATCGTTCACCGGCCATTTCCGGCATTGCCGATTCGAGCAGATCGTGCCCGAATTGCTCAGGTTTTCGATAATTTGTTGGGCAATGCATTAAAGTATGCCGGTGCCGGCGAATCTAGCATCACAATCTCTGCTAAAAGGGAAGCTTCGTTTCTCCGTATCCGGGTGGGAGACAATGGAAGCGGCATAGCGGAGGAGGATCTGCCCCATATTTTCGATCGTTTTTACCGTGGGGACAAATCTCGCTCCAGCAAGTATGGAGGATCGGGACTGGGCCTCTTTATATGCAAAAAAATCATAGAGGTTCATGGGGGCACGATCTCTGTACGCAGTCGGTTGGGAGCAGGGAGCCTATTCGAAATCAGCCTGCCTGTTGTGGAGACGGCAGGGCGGTAATTGTGTCCACTCGCGCATAGAGAAACAGACCATTCCTTCGGGAATGGTCTGTTTCTCTATGCTTCCTAATTATACCTGCCAAGAGGAGCTGCGGCATTCAAACGGAGTCGAGTCCAGGGCTGGACTGGGGTCAATCCAGCTGCCGGACTGTCCCCATAAACAATATCGAATTTGTACGCTCATCGTGGATGGCAAAGAAGAAAGGACGGTCGACTTCCATTTCGAACGTATTGGAGGGGGCGGACGTCACTTCCATGCCGATACTTGTCACCGCTCCAGCCTCCGTGCCTTGTTCATTCACTTCAATGAAGGTCTTGTGTTTGACTTCTCCGATGTAAACATTGTTGTCGTGCGAGATCATCGGCGAGAAATCTGCCCGATTCGGATCAAATGCCGTTTCCATTCCCAGTGCCTTCAAGGCGTCATTCAAGGTGATTTCGTATTCCATCTTGAATCGCGGCAGCCGCAGCTGGCCTATAGCCGGCTTGAATTGGCCAAGCAACTTCTTCCACTGTGCTGCAGACAAACCATCCAGGAAGGCATCAAGGCTTTTGTCCTTATCCGGTAGAAAAACAATCATGCTCATGCTTCCGCCATTATAAGGAATACGGACAGCCTGGAAGCCTTCTCCACTGAGATGGCTCAGCTTGCCGTCTTTGAGCATCATCGGCACATCCTGCTGCGATCCGTCGGCATTCGTAAACGGGCGGGTTTCCGTAAGGTCCTCACTGAACGAGCTTGCCCAGTTGGCTTTGAAATAGATGGTGTTGAGCAGGAAAAGGATGGCGTTTTCCTTAATCGGCGCTTTGATTATTTCGTTTATCTTGCCAGCAGTTTGTTCACGCACCCATTTGTTGATCTTATCCGCCGATTGCGCATCCTGAAAGTCGAGCGACTCCATCTCTGCATTAAAGTAGTCCTTGTTCGTCTGGATGAATTGTTTATTGAAGCTCAAGTCATCTCTTGCCCAGAGCGAGTTGGCAACGGAGAGCTTGATTTCTTCCCCGCTATGGGAGAGCAGATCCAGCAGGACTTGATAGCCGCGATTGCGTTCCTCGGCATCCATGCCTTCCAGATGCAAAACCTGGTTCATCGCGTTGAGCGTGTCCCCGCCCGCCCCATTGAGGGTCATCGCCAGTGCGGTAGCAATGCTTGCGGGAGAGAGGAAGTCATTGCTTCCCGCGTCCGTGTCTGCCTTGCGGACTTCATCGTACAGGTCGAAGGCGAAGGCAAGCTGGGCATTCGCTACCGCCGCATCATAATCGTCTATCGTATAGGCTGCCTGTTCAATGCCGGAGTCCTCGTTAGACACTTCATACGAGGTATTGCTGTTACTCGGGTTATTGGTTTGAATCGGCCCGTTTGGGCTATTGGCGCCTCCGCACCCGCTGAGCAACAATAAGGCGGATAACCCGACTATGGTCCAAGCCGAGCCCCTTTTTCTATTTCGTCTCATCGGTTAAACCTCCTTGCTTCTGCTTCCATTATAGACGACATAAAGGGAGGAGAGGTTGCGGCGGGAAAACGCTTCGGGGAAGCTGTCGTTTTAGGATTTGATGTCCATTTCAGAAATTGCAGATCGAAATCGGGACTTTTGAGGGCGGTTTCAGCTTTTGACGATTTCTCCAGTATCCATCTTTGTATATAAAAGAAGAGAGTTTGCTCGACTAGGGGGGAAACTCTTAATCCGAAATGCCGGAGCGGGGTTCGCTCCGGGAGACGAGGGGGAGTAAAGTTGACTTTAACCAAATTGTTCGGAACGAAAGCGGCAGGCCGAGGCCGCACATCCAGAAAAGCTATACATATTATGCTGGCGGCGATGCTGGCAGTCGGATCAGTCGCCGCCTTGCCGGCGGATACGACGCAGGCTGCGCCGCTGGCAGGAACGCCGGGCGGCGTAGACGCAGCCGCGCTCCGACTGTGGCTGGAGGCTGACCCTGACAGTGTAACACGGGTCGGCAACGATGTAACGGTATGGCAGGACAGCAGCGGCAACGCTCACGATCTCGTAAATGACGGCAGTATCGAGGCGATTAGCAGCCGTACCAAGCCAAGCTACGTGCCTGAACATCGCGATTTGAACAATCAGCCGGCAGTGAAATTTATCCGTTCGAACAATGGCAGCATCCTTCAGGATGCGGACGGCTTGTTTGCGGACGGGGAAGAGATTGACGGCGCAAGCGTCTATACGGTAACCGGAGGTTTGGGCGCGATCGACAACTCGCTGATTTTCAATCAAGTCTTGTCGCGAGGGGGATTCGGCGCGCATATTCCGCATAAAAACGGTTCGACAAGCGCAACCTTGGGATCTGTTCTGTGGGATTCCGGCAGCAAAATGACAGACAACTCGTATCAGCGGTTAACGGCGGGCGATCAGGTGTTTTTGTCCCAATATAATATATGGGGACTGCATCACAATGCCAATTCGGAGCTCAACGGCTCCGTCTACCAGTCTGTTGCCCGTGACGGCGTGACAATCGGCCAATCGAATACGCCTCTGCGTCCGTTCGTCGGCTCCGGCGGCACTATGTCGCTTGGCGCGGCCGCATCGAACGGCTCGGGCTTTAACGGCTACATGGGTGAGTTTATCGTCTTTACGGAAGCGCTTACGGATGCACAGAAACGCCAAGTGGAGACGTATCTGGCGATCAAATACGGCTTGACGCTGCCCGCGGGAGATTACTTAAGCGCCGGATCGGCGCCGCAGACCGTATGGGACTCCGCTTCTCATACAGGTTATAGTCACAACATAGCCGGTATCGGACGTGATGAAATCGGTGCTCTGGATCAACGGCAGAGCCGTAGCGGCACGGGCGGAGCAACCGCTGTGCAGGTGCTGATCGGTACGCCGGACGGGGAGGCGCTCGCGGACAAGCAGTATCTGCTATGGGGCGACGATGGCCATGCGGCTGATCCGACGCCTTACGGTTCCGGCCACATGCGCCTCAGCCGCACATGGAAAGCCAAGAATACAGGGGAGGTAGGCCATGTGCAGATCGCGATTCCCCTCAGTGCCATGCCGCTGGGCGGCTTGCTGCTTACGAGCGCTTCGAGCGACTGGAGCGATGCGACGGAAATCCCGCTGACGAAAGTAACGCTTCGCGGCGAGTCCTATTATGCGGGGGAAGCGACGTTGGAGGACGGCAGTTACTTTACGTTTGCCGAACAGATGCCGCAGCTTCAACTATCCGGATTGACCGTTAAGGACGGTACGCAAGGCGTTCCGCTGAATACGGTCTTCGATCCGAACAAGACGGACGGTTATGAGGCGCTTGTACCTGCGACGACGGAGAGCGTCGCTCTGGAAGCGCAATTGCCGGTCGCCTCGCCGGAAGCGACGTCGGCCGCCCGTATCGAAATTTATTTGAGCAACTATGAGTCGGAGCGTGTGCCGCGGTCTGCGGGAGACAGCATTCCGCTTTTGCCCGGGGTGAACCGATTGAGCATAGAATTAAAAGACGAAGAGAACGGCCCGGTGCGCAATGCTTACAGTCTTACTATTATTCGCCGACTGCCGATTGACGGGAATGGGCAAATCGGGCTGCATGCGGGCTCTGTTACAGCCAGTTCGTCACAGCCGGGCACAAATTATGTTCCGGCCAATGTTGTGGACGGCGTCTGGGGCGAGGATGCGGCAGACATGGAGAGCCGCTGGTCGGCTTCGGGACAAGGGCAGTGGCTTCAGTTCGATCTTGGGGAGAAGCAGCGCATGACTTATATGAATCTGGCGTTCCTTAACGCAAGGGAACGGCTGTCCAGCTTCGAGGTATTGGCATCCAACGATGCCTCATTCGAGAGCCATGTCGTGGCGCTGCCGAAACGAAGCGGCCGGGCTTTGCAGGCGGAAGATTCCGTGCTTCAGCCTTACGTTATGGCGAATCCGATTGAAGCGCGTTATTGGCGGCTCGTCGGTTACGGCAATAGCGCAAGCGGAAGTTCCGGCAACTGGAACAGCTTGATGGAAGCGCAGCTGTTTATCGGCGAGGCGCCAGTTATCGAGGAGCCGCAAGGACCGGGGAAGCCGCCGTCCGCGGGCGATGTGGACGAGGATGATCTGCCGCCGCCCGCGCTGACAACGGTACGGGTAAGTTCGGCGGAACAATTGCAGCAGGCGCTTGATACTGTTGCGCCAGGCACGATTATCGAGGTTCAGAACGGCACGTATGAGCAGAATGGGCCGTTCGTCATTCTTAATAAGACAGCCTCGCCGGCTTATCCGATCCGGATTACGGCAGCAGAGCAAGGAAAGGCCGTCATATCCGGCAACAGTTATTTTCATATTGAGAATTCCGCTTACGTGGAAGTGTCCGGCTTCGCCTTCCGCAACGGAATCGGCGCGGAGGGAAGCAACGAAACTTTGGTAGATCGCGGCCTTGAGCACCGTACGCTGACAGGCGTCCATCCGGGAGTGCAACTGCAAAGCGCAAGCCATATCTCGATCATGCGCAACAGCTTTGCTCTTAACGAAACCGGACAACCGTACAGCTTCACCGCCCCGCTCGTCGGGACCGTAACCTGCTTGATCGACGTTCCGGGAAGCTGCAGGACCGGCGGGCTGGACAGCACGGGCGGAGACGTCTACGAAGGGCCGACTCCGTACGACGACCAGTCTCTGCTGACGGCTAACGGCACTCATCGCCATTACATCCGGGTTGAGGGCGAGAGCGGCCATAACCGCTTGTCCTACAATGACATCGGACCCAAGAAGGGCTTCGGCGCGGTAGTCATTTACGACGGCGCAGGCCATTCCGGGCAAAATATTTCCCAATACGACGTCATCGAATATAATCGCTTCCACGGCATCGGACCGCGCGTCAGCAACGGTCTGGAGGCCATCCGTCTGGGGCTGTCCAGTCTGTCGCTTTCGTCCGGCTTCGTGACGATCCAATACAATTTGTTCGACGGTCTTAACGGCGAAGATGAAATTATTTCCGTCAAAAGCAGCGACAACATTATTCGTTACAATACGATCCGCAATTCTTACGGCGGCATCGTTGCCCGGCACGGACATCGCAACAGCTTCTACGGGAATTATATGATTGGCGATGGCGAGACTCCGGGATTAAGCGGATTCCGCATTTACGGCAATGATCACAAAATTTACAATAACTACATGGAAGGGTTGACTGACCGCGTTATCCGCCTCGATGGCGGCACGCATGATGCGGGCCCGGACGGCAGCACGAACCCGACGGTGCGCTGGGGATCGCCGGAGCAGACGGCCGAGCTAAACAGCCTTCCGGCGGAGACAAGGACGGAGCTGCTGCGCGGCCACTGGCGGCAGTACAACGTACAAATATTCAACAATACGATTGTCAATGTCGGCAACAATACGACAGCGATCAGTCTGGGCGGCAGAACGTACCAGCCGGTCGCAACGAAGGTGTACAACAATCTCATATTCAGCAATGCGGGCACGATCTTTAACGAGACGGGTCCCGTGCAGAGCGCCCCGCCGAGCGAACGACCGGTCTATTCCGGCAATTTAATTGAAGGAATTGCAAATCCGACAAATAATAATGCGATAACAGGCGGGTTTGAGAAAAAGGAATTAAAGCTGGTGCGCAGCGCAGACCGTATGATCCGTCTGTCAGCCATCAGTCCGGCTGTCGATGCGGCCAAGCCGCCCTATGTTGCGTCCGAGGATATGGACGGGCAGCAGCGTGTTAGCGGCGCCGATGTCGGAGCGGATGAATACAATCCGGGAGCCCCTGTAAGCAGGCGGCCGCTGACGACAGCCGATGTCGGCCCGAATGCCGGGATCGGGACGAATCCGCCCGATGGCGAAGGCGCTCCGGGACTGAGCGCAATGCAACTGAAGTCAGGAAGCGAAGAACTGCTGAGCGGTTTCGCACAAGATGTGAGATTTTATTCGATAACGGCGCCTTCTTCGATAAGCAGTGTGACCCTTGTGCCGACAGCGCTCAGCGACGGTTCACTGATCGAGGTCAGCGTGGATGGCGCGCAGCGCCGAACAGTCGCGAGCGGCCAGCCGAGCGAGGCGCTGGCGATTGCTTCGGATGGAAGCCACATTTTGGTCGAAGTGACGATGCCATCCGGCAGAAACAAATCGTATACGATCGCTGTCAAACGTCCCGTTGCAAGCGGGGGAGGAGGCTGGTACCC
>NZ_BDQX01000390.1:117764-119787 GCF_003112455.1 Paenibacillus agaridevorans | reverse complement strand
CGACGCCAACCCCGTCGGCAAGTCCGGCTCCATCGCCGACGGCAACGCCGGCGCCGAGCGAGTCGCCAAAACCAGGTCAGACGCCGGAGCCGCCTCTTCTGTCGGATTTCCCGGACACCGGAAATCACTGGGGCCGGAAAAACATTGCCCAAGCGGTCGAGCAGGGCATCGTGAGCGGCTATCCGGATGGCAGCTTCCGACCTGACATGCCGCTCACCCGCATGCAATTTGCCATTATGCTGGCGCGGTCGCTGAAGCTGGATGCCGCGTTGACGGACTTGCCGTTTGCCGACGGGGCGGATGTTCCGACATGGGCTGCCGGCGAGCTTGGGGCGGCGCTGCAGGCAGGCATTCTGCAAGGATATCATGACGGCACATTGCAGCCTAATCGCGCCATTAATCGAGCCGAGATGGTTGCCATGCTGCTAAGGGCTTATCCGCTGGAGGACGACGGGACCGCGCCGCGGAGCTTCGCGGATCGCGCAGACATCCCGGACTGGGCAAGCGAAGCCGTATCCCTGGCATCTGCAGCGGGAATCATTGAAGGACGGAAGCCGGACCATTTTATGCCGGGCGGCACGGCTACGCGGGCAGAAGCGGTGACGGTACTGTTGAGAATGTTGGAATTATGGGAGTTGAATCAATCGTGAAAGCATTAATTATTTCGGATATCCACAGCAACGTTTATTCGCTCGAAGCAATCCGAAAGGCGGAACAAGACTGCGATCTGATTTATTGCGCGGGAGATCTCGTCGACTACGGGCCTTTCCCGAGGGAAGTAATCGAATGGGTGCACAAAAACGATGTGATTTGCGTTCGCGGCAACCACGACGACACTATTATCGATCTGTACCGAAACGGCAACGGCGGTCATGATGTGGCGGAGGATGCGATCAAGTGGGCGCATTACAATGCCAGGCTGCTCGGCGAAGCGGAAATTTCGTTTCTCGAAAGCATGCCGGTCTACCGGACATTCGAGATGGACGGCTATAGCTACACGATGCAACATTTGTACGACAACTATTTGACGATCGACAGCTTGCCCAAGTACGACGCCTTCTGGGCGGAACGCAACGGCGGGACGACCGAAGCCGCCGGAAATCGCCGCATTATTTTCGGACATACGCATCGCAGATGCATTCATTATTTGAGCGACACCAGTCTGTGGCTGAATCCGGGGAGCGTGTCTTACCGCCGTCGCGACGATGCGTCGAAAGAAGCGCATTACTTTACGATAACCGATGGCGAAATAGCGATGAAAAGTCTTGTCTATGACCGCACGCCTCTGCTCAAGGCGGCACAAAAAATGCAGTTGAAGGAAGACGATATGAGAGTTGCGTATTTCTTTTTCGGGTAAAAAGGGCGCTCCAGTTTACATTTTTATGATTGCTTCATTTTTTCACACTATGGTACAGGGGACTTATCTTTCATAATAGTGAGAGTTCAAAAAGTTCGGTTTTCAACACCGAGAAGATTGAAAGAAGGTAGAAACTGAGGAGCGGAGCGTAGTGGAAGCTACGTGAGCACCGGAAGTTTCGCCTGAATTCAATATTCGATGTCGAGTAGGCTTCTTGGCATACTTCGTGATCAAAAGCGGACTTTTTGAACATCCTCTAATAGGTGTTGCAAAGTTGCGGATATGGTCCTGCGGAGGCTGCGGGAACATATCCGCCTATTCTTTAGGGAGCAGGTGGGAAGATGACTTCTATTTATCGGGTATCGAATAGCGACGAGTTGGCGGCAGCCATTGGCCGGGCAGAGCCTGGTTCCACGATCTTGTTGGCGGACGGCGTTTATGATCGGAATGAAGACTATATCATTGAAGGCAAAGCGGGATCGGACACCGCCATACTAAGCATCCGCACAGAAAACAAAGGAAAAGCGTCGATAGTTGGCGAATCTAGTATACACATTTTGAACTCTGCCTACGTAGAGATATGGGGGCTGCATTTGCAGGTCGGGCGGCGAGAATCCATCATTTTGGACGGTTCGCGCCATGTGAGAATTGCGCGGAACAGATTTG
>NZ_BDQX01000390.1:112347-117692 GCF_003112455.1 Paenibacillus agaridevorans | reverse complement strand
ACGGGTTGGGGCGGAGTACAGCCTGCTGTCTGTGGTGGGGAGCGGCAGCGGCTGGAACCGGATCGAACGCAACGAGTTCGGGCCGAAGGCCGACCCTGGACCGCTCGTCATTTTTGATGGCGACGGGGAACAAATATCGCAGCATGACGTCATCGAATATAATTATTTCCATCATATAAGCCCGCGCGTCGTCAATGGGCTCGAAGCGATCCGGCTCGGCTTGTCCGGCATCTCTCTATCGAACGGCTATATTACCATTCAACACAACCTGTTTGAAGAATGCGACGGAGAACCCGAGATTATTTCGGTAAAAAGCTGTTATAATACAATTCGGTACAATACATTTCTTAACTCCGCCGGCCAGGTGACGGCGCGTCACGGCCATGGAAACCGCTTTCATCATAATGTGTTTATCGGCGATGGCGTGAAGGAGGAGATGGGCGGGTTTCGCATTTACGGCAACGACCATCACCTGTTCGATAATTATATGGAAAACTTGACGTTGGATGCGCTGCTAATTGACGGCGGCAACTACGATGGGGGGCCGGACGGTTATCCCGAGTCGCCGACGCAAGAGGAATTGAGAAAACATTGGCGCGTCTATCGCGCCCACGTGACCAATAATACGATTGTCAATTGTCGGCATGGCATTACGCTCGGGAAGCGGATTCCGTATGCGCCGGAGCAATGCGTTGTCGCTTACAACCTTGTATGCGGCAAGGATCAGCCGGCCATCTACGAATACCAGCCGTCTCCGGCGGTTTGCATCAACAATCAGAAAGCGGATGCCGAGGCTATTCGCCGTCCGGCCATCCTGACAAGAACGGACGTCGGCCCCGACTCTGATTAAAATGAAGGTTCAAAAAGTCCAGTTTTCAGTGTCGAGAAGATTGGATGAAGCTAGAAACTGAGGATCGGAGCGTAGTGGAAGCTACGTGAGAACCGGAAGTTTCGGCTGAATTCAATATTCGACGTCGAATACGCTACCCGACATACATCGCAATCAAAAGTGGACTTTTTGAACTACATCTTAAAAACATGGGAGGCAGAGCCTGTGGCGAAGACCCGAAACCGTTGGACAAACTATCTTAAGCAGCTTCGGCACAAAAATCGCAGCGTAATCCTGACCTGGATGCTTTCCTATGTCTCGGTGCTGCTCGTGCCCATTTTGATCAGCGGCGTTATATACGGCGCGACGCTGAACGTTGTAAAGGCCGAGATTAATCGTGCCAACCAATCTATCCTTCTGCAAATGGAGCAAGCTATAGATAACCAGTTCAAAGGAATCGAGAGTCTGAGCGTCGAGGTGAGCCTCAACAGGCGGATCGCGGCATTCATTACGGCCGATGCCGACCTGTCCGATTCGGATCATTACGAAATATACCAGATCGCCAATGATTTGCGCGTATACGAAATTGCCAACGATTTTCTTGAAGGCATTTATATTTACTACAAAAGCAGCGATACGGTCATCGCCCGCAACAACCGTATGAACAGCGAAACGTTGTACGACCATATCCGCTTCGAAGAGCATATGCCGTTCCAGTCCTTCCGGGAATTTTTTGATCAATGGTACATTAAAGGCTACCACACGGTTGTCGTTTCCGAAGAGAATGAGTGGAGGCCTACGGTTATGTATGCCCAAAATGTGATGTCTAACGTTATCAATCAGCCGGGCGCTGTCCTGCTGTTCATGATCGACCGGAGCAAGCTGCTGGAGCAAGCGTCGGCGCCGGACGAAGGCACCATCCTTATTTTGGATGAGGACGATCGGGTCATTGCGTCTACGGGCGATCCTCTCGCGGAGCCTGCTGTGCAATACGGCGATATGCCGGAGGAATCGGGGCAACTGGAGTTCCAAACTGCCGATGGCCGGCTTGTCGCTTCCTACACAACCTCATCCATTACGGGATGGAAATATGTGATGACGCTGCCGGCGGCCGTATACCATCAGAAGATGAACGTGGTGGAGCAATTGACGATCGTCAGCATCTTGCTGTGCCTCGTTGTTGGCGGGGGCGTGACGTATTGGCTGCTCAAGCGGAACTACCTGCCGATCCATGCGCTGATTCAGAGCTTGTCGTTCAAGGCGGGCGTTACCTTCGATCGCGGCTCCAATGAGTATTCGTTCCTGGAGCAGGCGCTGAGCAGCACCTACCATGAGAAGGAGGAGCTTCATTACAAGCTGAACCAGCATAACAATACGCTCAGGTCGCATTTCCTGCAGCGGTTGCTGAAGGGGCAGCTCGACAGCCATATCCCGCTGCACGAATCGTTTTCGGCCTATGACCTGCGCTTTCCGCAGGACGGCTTTTCTGTCATCTTGCTGCGCATCGAGCATTTCGGCAAGTTCCATCGGGAAGATGAGGAGCAGGTGCGTAACAAGCGGTTGCTGCACTTCCTGATCGCCAACGTGGTCGAGGAGGTCGCGCGCAAGTCCGCCCATGCCTACGCGGTAGAGCTGGACCAGGAGCTGCTCGCTTGCATCGTCAACCATCCGCTAGCATCGACGGCGGAGCAGCGGGCGGAGCTCGGGCGCATCGCGGAAGAAACCATGTCGTTTATTTCCGATCATGCCCACGTGCAACTGACCGCAGCCATCAGCATGCAGCAAGAAGGCGAAGATGGCATCTTCCAGGCGTTCCAGGAAGCGGTCGAGGCGATGGAATACCGTATTGTTGCGGGCAGCGGGGGCATTATTCATTATGGGGACTTAAACGGAGGCGACAGCCAAGGGGCCGCTCCAGGCGGCTATTTCTATCCGCTCAAGGCCGAGCAGCAATTGATAGCCATCGTGCGCGAGGGCCAACTCGATAAGGCGAAAGCGTTAGCCCATGAGATCATTCAAAAAAATGTGACGACGGAGCCCTTTTCCTTTCATACGGCCAAATGTCTGATGTTCGACCTGATGGCGACGCTGCAAAAAGTAATCGGCGAAATCCGCATCGCGGGCAAGCCCGATGTGCCGGACGGCGTGCGCGCCATCGAACGTCTGATGCAATGCCAGACGGTAGGGGAGATGCGCGGCCAGCTTTACGATATGCTGGAGCTACTTTGCGGCTACGTTAACAATAACCGCGAATACAGCAGCAATCCGCTGATCGATAAGGTCATGAAATACGTCAACGATTATTACCATGACGAGAACCTTAACATATCGATGATCGGGGAAGCTTTCTCCATGACCCCGTCGTATATTTCCAAGCTGTTCAAGGAACATGCCGGCGAATCTCTGCTCGACTATATTAACAAGACGCGGCTGGCGCAAGCCAAGCTGCTGCTTACCGGCGAGAAATATACGGTCAGCGAAATATCGCTGATGGTCGGCTACAACGATGTGAATACTTTCCACCGCATATTCAAAAAATTTGAAGGGATAACGCCCGGGCGCTACAGGGAAGTCAAGTAGCCCCCGGGCTTTCTTTTCGAGAGGTAGCTCGAAAAGTGAAAAGCGAACTTTTTGAACTTTCATTTTATGAGGTTGAACCCGCACTTCAAGAAAAAGCGGTAAACTCGCGGTTTTGCTACACTCATTTTTGAGGAATTGCCGTATATTTTAGGTTTTGACAATGGCTTGCGACACTGGATCGGCGTTACGATGATAGCGGATTCACACCAACAAATTCGAGGGCGAATAGAACGGAGGGGCACAATGGCAAATCATCGAAACAGCAAGAAGCGCAAGTGGCAGCTCATACTGGGGATCACAATGGTACTTTCATTATTGTTAACCGCATGCTCTGGTAATGGGGGGAGCGGCAATAAGGACAAGGCGGAGCCGACCCAAAGCGCCGTCAGCAATACGGACGGCAATGGCGAAAGCAAGGGCAACGAGGGAGAGGAAAAGCCGGTTTATCCAATGGATACCAAAGATACTTTCTCGTACTGGGCTCCAATTAACGGCAATCTGATTACCTTTGCAACGAATCTTGCGGAAGCGCCAATCGGCAAGGAAATCGCGAAAGCAACCGGCGTGAAAGTAACCTACATCCACCCGACCGACGGGCAAGCGGAAGAGCAGTTTAATTTGTTGCTGGCATCCACTAAGCTGCCGGATGTGTTGGAGTACGACTGGAGCATCTATCCGGGCGGACCGGAGAAGGCGATTGCAGACGGGGTTATCGTACCGCTTAACGATTTGATCGACCAATATGCGCCTAACCTGAAGAAGATGCTGGAAGCCGATCCGGAGCTGGATAAGATGGTGAAAACCGACAGCGGCCAATATTATGCTTTCCCGATGGTGCGCAACTCGGAAGGCGTAGTCTTCCGCGGACCCATGCTGCGCAAAGATTGGCTGGATGAGCTGGGGCTGCAATTGCCAGTAACGGTAGACGATTGGCATACGGTACTGACGGCGTTCAAAGAGAAAAAAGGCGCCGTAGCGCCGCTGACGGCGCAATATGCGGGCAAAATGAACTTGCAGGACGCGTTTTTTGGCGCATACAAAACGTCGCACGGATTCTACATTGACGACGAGGGCAAAGTGAAATACGGCCCGCTTGATCCGCAATACAAGGATGTTATCACGTTGTTCCGCAAGTGGTATTCCGAAGGCCTGATCGACAAAGACTTCCCGATCATCGAACGCAACACGCTGGATAAGCGGCTTCTTAACGGCGAGTCCGGCGCGACTGTCTACCTGCTGGGCGGCGGCATGGGCAAATGGCTGGAGTCCGGCAAAGCCCAAAATCCGACATTTGATCTGGTAGCGGCTCCTTATCCGGTATTAAACGCAGGCGAAAAACCGTTTACCGGACAGCGCGATTTCAAATATAACCCGAAAGCAAGCGCGGCAGTGACGACATCGGCGAAAAACCTGGAAACGATCGTAAAATGGCTGGACTACTCATTTAGCGAGCAAGGAACCTTGACTTACAACTTCGGCGTTGAAGGCGAAAGCTACACAATGGATAACGGCGTTCCGAAATTTACCGATATGATCGTGAAAAACGACAAGTACACGTCGCAGCAGATGCTGGCGCAATATACGATTCCGAACGGTCCGTTCCCGATGCATGAGCAAAAATCGACCAACACGTTCCCGCAACAGGATGAGGCGGTCAAAATTTGGTCGGAGACCGATGCGGCAAAACATATTTTGCCGGCGTTCATAACGCCTACCGTAGATGAAAGCAAGAAGGTAGCGCAGTCGATGACGGCAATCAACACCTATCTGGAAGAAATGTTTATCAAATTTATTATGGGCAACGAGCCGATCGACAAGTTCGACGGCTTCGTGAAGCAGCTTGAGGATATGGGTATTCGCGATGTAATCGACATCTATCAAGGTGCCTTGGATCGCTACAACAACAGATAACTCCATGCATCGTCTCGCGGCAGGC
>NZ_BDQX01000390.1:106669-112302 GCF_003112455.1 Paenibacillus agaridevorans | reverse complement strand
TGCATCGTCTCGCGGCAGGCTCCAGGCCGTCGCGGGGGCAGGGGAATGGTGCAGCCCATCCCCTGCCGATGATGCTGCATGTAGACAGGAGGAGTAGGAGATGGCTCAGTTGAAGCTGGGACGGGGCAAAGTCGCGCATGCCGGGAGTCTGCCGCTTAATATCGCGAAAGATATCGTCAAAAACAAATATTTATACATTATGCTTTCTCCTGTTTTGGCTTATTTCATTATTTTTCAATATTTTCCGATGTACGGCGCGATTATCGCGTTCAAGGATTTTAATCCCCGGCTTGGAATTGGGGGCAGCGCGTGGGCAGGACTGGAGCATTTCAAAGACTTTTTTGGCGGAATGTATTTTTGGCGGGTGTTTAAAAACACTCTGATGATTAGCTTTTATGATCTCGTTTTCGGTTTTCCCGCACCGCTTATTCTTGCCTTGTTGCTTAATGAGGTCAAAAATGCGCTGTTCAAACGTTCGGTCCAGACGATCACTTATTTGCCGCATTTTATTTCGCTTGTCATTATTGCCGGCATGATCAAGGATTTCACGAGCAGTGACGGCGTCATCAACGATATTATCGCATTTTTCGGCGGAGAGCGGGTTACGATGTTGCTGGAGCCGTCCTATTTCCGGACGATCTTCGTTTCGTCGAATATATGGCAGCATGTAGGCTGGGGGACCATTATTTATTTGGCCGCGCTGTCTGCGATCGATCAAGAGCAATATGAAGCTTGCAAGATCGACGGGGGTGGACGCTGGAAGCAGATGCTTCATGTTACTCTGCCTGGGCTGCTGCCCGTCTTCGTTATATTGCTCATCCTGGACATTGGCCGGATTATGAGCGTTGGCTTCGAGAAAGTTATTCTGCTGTACAACCCGACCACTTATGTGACAGCGGATGTCATTTCCTCCTATGTGTACCGGATCGGGCTTCAAGATTTTCAATTCAGTTTCAGCTCCGCTGTCGGATTGTTCAACTCCGTGATTAACTTCGCGCTCGTTATCGGCTCCAACTGGATAAGCCGGAAGTTGAACAATACGGGCCTGTGGTAGAGGAGGGTTCGCATGCGAGTAAGCTTGGGTGAACATATATTCCGGGTTTGCAATACGCTGTTTTTGTCCACGCTCATGATTGCAACAATGTACCCGATTCTTTACGTGGCATTTGCATCATTTAGCGAACCGGCGCTGATGATGGCGCATAAAGGCATTTTATGGAAGCCGTTGGGCTTTTCGTTTGAGACATACGCGGCGGTATTCAGCAATCCGATGATCCTGCTTGGCTACCGCAACACGTTATTTATTGTCATTATAGGCGTGGCTCTCAATTTGCTGCTCACATCCTTTGCAGCGTACGCCTTGTCCAGAAAAACGTTGCAATATCGCAAACCGCTTACATTGTTTATCGTGTTCACCATGTTTTTCAGCGGCGGCTTGATTCCGTTCTACTTGCTTGTCAGAGGACTGGGCATTACGGACACGTTATGGGCGCTGATCCTGCCTACCGCAATAAGCGCGTTTAACCTCATTATTATGCGGACATCGTTCGAGGCGGTGCCGGATGCGCTGGAGGAATCGGCCAAGATCGACGGCGCCAACGACTTCGGCATTCTGTTCCGCATCTTCCTGCCGCTTTGCAAGCCGGTGCTTGCCGTGGTAGGCCTGTATTACGGGGTAAGCCACTGGAACTCCTGGTTTAACGCCATGATTTTCCTCCAGGATCGGTCGCTGTATCCGTTGCAGTTGATCCTGCGTGAAATTTTAATTATCGGCGAAGCGAACTCGATGGCGGAGGGAGCGTCCCAGGATGAGATCATCATATTGGGCGAGACGTTGAAATACGCCACGATTATGGTAGCGACGCTTCCGGTTTTTCTGGTATATCCGTTCTTGCAAAAGTATTTCGTAAAAGGCGCCTTGATCGGTGCCATTAAAGGTTAGCAGAGAAGGAGTGGACTTCGGGGATGAGCAATGAAAAATTGAAGCTGCAACAGTCCGAGCTGTCGGCATGGTGGGAAAAAGCGAGGATAAAAGTCGATCATATGATCGAAGCGGGCTGGACGGAGGCGCCGCATGTTTCGGCAGCGGGCAAATATGACCAGATCAAAGTGGATCAATGGATTTCGGGCTTTTGGCCGGGCATGCTTTGGATTCTGTATGATATGACCGGCGAGACCCGTTATCGGGAGGCGGCGGAGCCTTGGGACGAACGCATGGAGCAATGTTACTTGCGCGACAACCATTTTCACCACGATGTCGGCTTTCAGTTCCTGCCGACTTCGGTTATCCGCTACAAGCTGACCGGCGACCCGGACGCGCGGCGGCGCGGACTGTTCGCCGCCAACTATCTGGCGGGTCGGTACAACCCGGCCGGACAGTTCATTCGAGCTTGGCCTCGCAACCAGACAGGCTGGTCGATCATCGACTCGATGATGAATCTGCCGCTGCTGTTCTGGGCGAGCGAAGAAAGCGGCGATCCGCGTTTCAAGCATATTGCGATCGCCCATGCGGATATGGTGCTGCGCACGTTTATCCGCGACGACAGCTCGGTTCATCATATCGTTATCTTTGATCCGGAGACGGGCGAAGTGGAGCGTTATGACGGCGGACAGGGTTTCGCGCCGCAGTCGTCCTGGTCGCGAGGCCAAGCTTGGGCGCTCTATGGGATGAGCTGCGCTTATCGTTATACGGGCGAAGTACGTTACTTAAACGCGGCGAAGCGGGTGGCTCACTATTTTATCAGCGCCTTGGCGGAAGACGATGTGCCGCATTGGGATTTCCGCGCGGCGACCGACCTGACGGACGAGCCGCGCGACACCTCGGCGGCGAGCTGCGCGGCATCCGGCCTGATCGACATCGCGTCGCAGGTTACGCCCGAGGAAGCCGCTTTATACCAGCGTGCGGCCACGCGCATTATGCGTTCGCTGTCGAACAACTACAGTACGCTCGACCAGCCGGAGTATGAAGGCATCCTGCTCGGAGCAACCGGACATAAGCCGGTTAACAGCAACATCAACGTATCGCTGATTTACGGCGATTACTACTATATTGAAGCTTTGGCTAAGAGCAAAGGTTGGAGCCGGCATATTTTTTAAATATAGAAAAGTATACGATTACCCCATCGGAGAATATATACCGCATCGAAGAATAGAGGGAAAAGCTCCCTATAATCTGGATGAAACGGGTTATCTACTCCATTTAGAGGGAAAAACGCCCTTTCTTCGAGGTGATTCTGCCCGAATCCAGCATTTCAACCCGGATTAGAGGGAGGATTTCCCTCAAAAGCGCAAACAAGGGCGAAGACGGGAGTATTAGAGGGCGTTTTTCCTCTTATTCGAGAGAAGGATGATCGAACAGACCGAAATTACGAAGCCGGGAGGGCAGACAGATCCTCCCGGCTTCTATACTCTTGAGGAAGGTATCTGGTTGTTCGGCAATGATCACAAAATTTTTAATAACTACTTCGAGAATTTGACAGGCGAAGCGATCTACTTGCCGAACGGCGACTTCGACGGCGGTACTGGAGGCTCCCCTCCAAGTCCGACGGTGGAAGAATTGCGCAAACAATGGAAGGTGTACCGGGCGCTTATCATCAACAATACGATAGTCAACAGCGCTACCGGTATCGTGATCGGCTCGGGCAAAGCGTATGCGCCGCAAGATTCCGTCGTTGCGAACAATATCGTGCGCAACAGCACCGGCACGCTTTATTACGAGGCGGCGACAACGAATACGCTGTTTCAGGGTAATATCGGGTATGGCAGCACCATTAGCAACGTATCGCGCAGCTCGGGGCAGATCCGTAATATCAATCCGCTGCTGACCACGGTGAGCGGCATCCAGAAGCTGTCCGCAAGCAGCTCGGCAATTGACGCCGCTGTGGGAACATACGCGTTCGTGCTGCAGGATATGGATGGTCAAGCGCGGGCGACAGCGGATGTGGGAGCGGACGAATATTCCGGCGCGCCTCTGCTAAATCGCCCGCTGGTAGCCAGCGATGTGGGACTGAATACGCCGTAGCGGGGCGATAGATGCGCAAGCTCTGCCGACGCTATGTGCTGCCATGCTAGGTGCTACCGAAGTTAGGCGCTGCCGGCGGCTGGAAAGCGAATCTTTAACGGACAAATCTGCACCTTAGCGCCACATTTCGTGGAGTTCGTATTTTTAACGGACAATTGCGACTTTTAGAAGGCTAAATGTGGAGAAAAACCGCTGATTGGGCGCTCTAAGCGTCGCAGATGTCCTTAGAATTTGAGATGTGCTGATTGGTCCCTCTAAGCGTCGCAGATGTCCATTAGAATTTGAGATGTGCCGATCTCGTGCGCAAAGGGCGCTAGTGTCCATAAGAATTTTAGAAGCACTGATTTCGTGTGCTAAGTGTCGCTGATGTCCCGATGTGCGCTAGCCAGCTGGGCATAACTAGCTGATGAAAGTTCAGCCGGGGTAAGGGCTACGCAGCCCCGTACCATAAAAAGCGCTTCTAAAGCAGCCTTATTATCGTAAAACCGCAAGACTGGCCGGGGACCACCGCGCAGAACGACAAAAGGCCGATCGAAGGCCGTATTTTCGTAAAAATGTTCAGCCGACTGTCCGGAATATCATATCGACACCATAAATTAGGGGTCGTTGTGGATCAGTTCAGTTATTGATGCAACAGGAGGGGAAAATCATGATTCTCGGCAATAGCGATTATACATGGGCAAAACAAGACGGGAAAATTGGATTTCAGGCAGCGGTGCGCGGCAGGCGGTCGTCGCGGCGTGATTTCGGTTATGGAGGAACGTTTCATGCATACTAGCGCAATGCTGCCGGCTCCGCTTGACGGCGGCTTCCGGATGGAAGGTTATTGGGTATGGTGCGGTTCCGTCGTGAAGGGCGAGGACGGCAAGTTTCATATGTTCGCCTCGCGCTGGCCGAAGACGCTGCCGATGCATCCCGGCTGGATGACGGCTTCGGAGATTGTCAGGGCGGACTCGGATACGCCAGAGGGACCTTATCGATTCCGCGAGGTGGTGCTTCCGGCGAGGGGAGCGGAATATTGGGACGGGCGCAGCACGCACAACCCCCATATCGTCAAGCACAACAACAAATATTTGCTTTATTATACGGGCTCGACCCACCCACTTGGCGATCCGGATCCGCCGGGGAATTTTGGCTTAACCGATCCGCAATGTATCGTGGCGCGGGCGAACAAACGGGTAGGGCTGGCTATCGCGGACAGCGTATTGGGCCCGTGGCGCAGAGCGGACGAACCGATATTGCCGACACGTCCCGGTCGATTCGACAGCTTTTTGACTTCCAATCCGGCTCCGTGCGTTCGGGAGGACGGTTCCGTGCTGCTGATCTACAAGGCTCGCCGCTACGAAGGCAATCTGCATGGCGGCATGACGATTGGCGTCGCGCATGCGGATCATTACGAGGGGCCGTACCGGGTGCTGAGCGACGAGCCGGTGTTTCCGCCGGAGTCATTCCATATCGAGGACCCGTTCATCTGGCGAACAGCCGAAGGATACAGCTTGATCGCCAAAGATATGGAAGGTCATCTATGCGGAGAAACATACGGCGGTATCTACGCCGGGTCGCCGGACGGGCTGCAATGGAGCTTGCATGAGCAGCCGCAAAGCTATTCCCG
>NZ_BDQX01000390.1:47105-106575 GCF_003112455.1 Paenibacillus agaridevorans | reverse complement strand
TGCGGACGCTGGGCAATCTGGAGCGGCCGTTCCTGCTGTTCCAGAACGGCAAGCCGACTCATTTGTTCGCTGCCGTCTCGAACGGCAGCGACGGTTTTATGGACGCTTCCGACACATGGAACATGGTGATACCTTTAAAGCAGTGATACGCGGAGGGGGGAAGTTTGAGATGAACAACTACGCAGCGTCAAGCGAGCGTTACGAGACGATGAAGTATAACCGATGCGGCAGAAGCGGGCTGAAGCTGCCGGCGATAACGCTTGGGCTGTGGCATAATTTTGGCGGCGCGGATGCGGTGGAGAATGGCAGAATTATGCTGCGCCGCGCCTTCGACCTGGGCATTACGCACTTTGATCTGGCGAACAATTACGGGCCGCCGCCGGGCTCAGCCGAGGAGACGTTCGGGCAATTGTGGCGTCAGGATTTTGCCGCTTACCGGGACGAAATGATCGTGGCTACCAAAGCCGGCTATCGGATGTGGCCGGGGCCTTACGGCGAGCGAGGGTCGCGCAAGAGCATGCTGGCAAGCCTCGACCAGAGTCTGGAGCGGCTTCATATGGATTATGTCGATATTTTTTATTCGCACAGATACGACTCGGAGACGCCGCTGGAGGAAACGATGCTGGCGCTGGACCAGGCAGTGCGCCAGGGGAAAGCGCTGTATGTCGGCATCTCCAACTATGGACCCGTGCAAGCGCGGGAAGCCATCGCTATTTTGCGCGAGCTGGGGACGCCTTGCCTGATCCATCAATGCCACTATTCCATGTACGAGCGGACGCTGGAGGAGGGCTTGCAGGATGTGCTGGAGGAGGCCGGCGTTGGCACGATCGCTTACAGTCCCCTGGCTCGCGGGCTGCTGACGGATCGTTACCTGGACGGCATTCCGGCGGACTCGCGGGCGGCGGGCGCCAGCGTGTTCCTGGGCCGCGAGGATATTACCGAAGCGAAGCTCGCGAAGTCGCGCAAGCTGCAGGAACTTGCCCTGCAGCGAGGACAAAGTCTGGCGCAGATGGCGGTGGCCTGGGTGTTGCGGCGGGGACGCGTCGCCTCCGCGCTGATCGGCGCGAGCAAAGCGGAGCAGATTGACGATATTGCGAAGTTTCTGAGCCAGGCCTCGTTTACGGACGAGGAGCTCGGGGCAATCGATCATATTTTGGGCGGCGGCACAGGATAGAGGCGGCACAGGAAAGCGGCGACGCAGGTTAGCGGCGGCAAGCCGGCAATGAAAGGAGAAGGCGGCGAATGATCAGGCTATCGTTGAATGATTTGCGGACAGAGGAAACCGGACATTTTCTTAATGGCCTGCTGCCCGGGCATTATCTTTATTCGGGAGGGCTCGCGTTCGCCGCTCCAGGGGAACGGAGTCATACGAGCGACGGTCCAGGCGGCAAGGATATCCATGTCCATGCCGACAGGGAGGCGTTTGTCATTTTGCAGGGGCGCGGCGTGATGGAAGTTGATGGGGAGAGATATGAGGTCCGGACGGGAGATATCGTTATCATTGAGCCTGGCGAAGATCACCACCTCTGCTCGAGCGAGACGGAGCCTATTGTGACGTTGTGGTGCCATGCCGGTTCCGAATGCCACCCAAGCCAGCACGCGACGGCGAAGCGGAAGGACATTCGATAAGCATCGGTTTGACCGTACAAGGCTCGAAACGGAACACGGCTTGAAACCACCGCCATTGCAGCCCCCGTGTTCCCTTGCAAGAGGGAGGCGGGGCTGCATGCGTGCGGGCGGATAGGGCGGCATAACGCTTTGCGCAAAGGAGGATGGACAAATATGAAGGCTATTTTGGCAGGGCTAGGGGAAGCGGGATTGGGCTGGTATAAGCGATTGCGCGGCAGGGGACTTCTGCTGGCCGTCGTCGAAAAGGACCCTGCGCGACAGGCGAAGCTTGGAGACGATCCCGTCCCTTTTTATACGTCGCTGGAGGAGGCGCTTAAGAGCGAACGGCCAGATTTTGTTGTTAATGTTACTCCGCCCGCCGCGCATACGGCGGTCAACAACGCGGCCTTCGACCAGGGGCTGCCGGTCCTTTGCGAGAAGCCGATTTCGTTCGATTATGCGGAATCGATGGAAATCGTGGCAAGGGCGGAACGCGAGAGGATTCCTTTTATGATTGCGGAGAATTATCGTCATTTCCCCTACATCCGCAAGCTGAAGGCGTTGCTGGAAGAAGGCGCGATCGGGGAAATTTCGACGGTCGATATTGCATTTCGGCGATATCACCGGGTTAAGCGCGATTACGCGGTATCGGTGCTTGACGATATTGGCGTCCACCATCTGGATCTGCTGCGATATTTGACGGGACGCGAAGGCATCGCTGTTCAGGCTGGCATGTTCAATCCATCCGGCGGATGGCATGAGGAAGGCGCCGTGCTACAGACGATGGCGATTATTGAGCTGGAGGGGGGCATACCGGTCCATTATTCCGCGACAATCGTGTCCCGAGGGCCGATGACCCCGTGGTGCGGAGTTTGGCGTATAGAAGGAACGAAGGGAGTGTTATTGCTCGACAATGGCATCATTTCCGTATATTTGGACGATGAGGTCAGGATGATCACGGATTTTGACGATATGCCGCAGAGCGACGCCTTGGGCGAATTTCTTGCCTCTCTCGCAGAAGGCAGAGAAGCGGAGACAAACGCCGGCGACTACTTGCGGACGCAGGCGCTTGTCTATTTTACGAATATGGCTGCCAAAAGCGGAACGAGGACAGCAATAGAGCTTCCGGCAAAGGAGGGGTTGCGCCATGTCTAACGAGAATGACGCGTACGAATACCAAACCTCTGACGCCGCGACGAGTTGGAAGGAGGTCGCGCCTGGCGTATGGCGGCTCCGCATCGGCAGCCCGGAGGGGCTTTCGCCGCTGGCGTTAATTGGAGCCGAGCCGGATATAGCGGCGCTCGGCCTTATGGAGGCGGCCCCGCCGCCGTTTCGGTGGAGCGATATTACAGTGGAGGAATGCGGCAATAACGCCAAGCTGCTGGTTCTGCCGCTTGATGGACAAGAGCGGTTGTATGGCACAGGCTTGCAGTTTATACGTTCCAATCAACGGGGCAGGACTCGCTATCTGCGCGTTAACAGCGACCCCAAACAAGATACGGGCGAAACGCATGCTCCCGTCCCTTTTTATGTTAGCGATAAGGGGTACGGCGTGCTGGTGGATACGTCCCGTATTGTGACGATGCATCTCGGTTCGACGCTGCTGACATCGGATACAGATACGGAGTGGATACGGGATCGCAATCTTGACCCGGAGTGGAGGGCGACGATGCCGTCTCCGCGCGTGGAAATCAAGCTGCCGTCTGATGGCGCATTCCTCTATGTATTCGGCGGGCCGAAATTACGCGACGCAGTGGCCCGCTACAATTTGTATTGCGGCGGCGGAGCGCTGCCGCCCAAGTGGGGGCTCGGCTTCTGGCATCGCGTGCCGACGCTCCATACCGACGAGGAGGCGTTGCGGGAAGCGCTGGAATACCGGGAGCGGGATGTTCCTTGCGATGTGATCGGGCTGGAGCCGGGCTGGCATAGCCGCAGTTATCCCGTTACAGGCGAATGGGACGGCGGGCGTTTTCCCGATCCGCCATCATTCGTGCGGCGGATGGGAGAAGCGGGCTTCCGCATCAATCTGTGGGAGCATCCCTACTTGTCGCCGGACAGCGGCATGTACTCGAAGCTTCGTCCAATGTCCGGCTCTCATACGGTATGGGGCGGCATTGCTCCCGACTATGCGCTGACCGAAGCAAGTGCGGTGTATAAGGAACATCATCTGCGGGAACATGTCTCGTTTGGCGTAGCCGGCTACAAGCTGGACGAGTGCGACGGCAGCGAGCTTACTAACAACGCTTGGATGTTCCCGGACCACGCGCGCTTCCCGTCCGGGCTTGACGGCGAGAGCATGCGCCAGCTCTACGGCCTGATGTTCCAGAAAATGACCTATGACCTTTACCGCGCCGAAAATCGAAGGACTTACGGGCTTGTCCGGGCGTCCGGCGCCGGCGCTTCATCGCTGCCTTATGCGCTTTATTCGGACCTGTATGATCACAAGCAGTTCATCAGGGCGCTCTGCAACGCCTCTTATTGCGGGCTGCTCTGGACGCCCGAAGTGCGGAAAGCGCGCAATGCCGAGGATTGGGCGAGGCGAATGCAGACCGTATGTTTCTCGCCGCTTGCGATGCTTAACGCATGGGGAGATGGCACGAAGCCGTGGAGCTTCCCCGAAGTTGAAGGCGTCGTGCGCCATTATATCCGGCTTCGGATGCGGTTGCTTCCCTATCTTTACACCGCATTCGCGGAATATCGGGAGAAGGGAATTCCGCCGATCCGCGCGATGAGCTTCGAAATACCTCCCGAGCAACTCGCCGCCGCGAGCGGAGAAGGTGCCGGAGCGCTGGACACGACTGCAGGAGCATATGGCAAACGCAGGGCGAAGGAATGGGATGATCAATATATGTATGGCAACGATATGGTTGTTGCTCCGCTTGTCGAGGGAGAGTCGGAGCGGGAAGTGCTGCTGCCGGAGGGCGTATGGTACGGATTGGAGTCCGGCATACGTTATATCGGCGGAGGAATTATTCGCGTCGCGTCCGGTGTGGAGCATATTCCGGTGTTTGTCAGGGAAGGTGCGATCATTCCGATGATGCCGCCGTTGTCGCATGTGCCGGCGAACGGCGCGAAGACGGAGCTGCATTTGGTCCATTTTGGCGATGCGCCGGGAATGTGCATGCTTTACGATGACGATGGCGAAACATTTGATTATGAGAGAGGCGGAGGAAGCTGGCATCGCGTCTCTGTTGTTCCCGACGGAGCCGGGGTACTGTGCGGCCGGCTCGAAGGCGCAGGGGAGCTTCCTCCCTCTTATTGCCGCATAATCTGGCATCTGCGCCAAACCTCGCTTGAAAAATGAGCATTAGTTTCATATTGATGTTGTAATCAGGGGCTGTCCATTTTGGACAGCCTCTTGCTCTATTTCATGCTAATATTTGCCTGCCGTGCCCGTACAAAATGCCTTTCAAATTGCGAAAGATAATGAAAATAATACGAATTGTAATTTACATATCATCAAGAATGAAATGATATTCACATAACAAAATGGTAATAAAATATGAACGATTGTTTGAAATAGAACTTATTTTGTAAATGAGGTGATTGTATCTTTCATGTGAGGAATTTTTTTATAACATAAAATCAGTAGAATTTAAATTTCATTGAGCAGGAGATGACAAACGTTGAAATTATTAAATAGAATGCTAACGGCCTTGCTAGTTATCATGTTATTGGTTTCCATTTTGCCTGAAAATCTTACAGTTGATGCACAGGAAGATAGCCAGAATCAACTATTGGCACAATGGTCGTTTGACAAGGATACAACGAGACAGCCGGATCAGGCTGTGGAAGCAAACAGCCAGGCGACTATCGAAACGAATGCCGACGCTGTTGGAGTGAGCACCCCGGCAGGCCATGAGAGCCCAAACTTCGGCGCAAAAGGATTCAGTGCGTCAACCGTAGGTCAAAAAGGATTTACGACAACCATCTCTACGCTGGGATACGAAAATATCAGATTATCGTCAAAACAGCGTTCATCCAATACAGGTCCTCAGTATTTTACATTGCAATATCGCGTAGATGAGGAAAACTGGAAAGATGTTGGGGATCAATATGAAGTTAAAAACAACTGGACGGCCGGAGTACGGAGTGAGGTAATCCTTCCGTCTGCCGCCGCCGACGTTGCGAATCTGGATATTAGATGGGTCGTGTCACAAGACGGACAGGCGGCGAATCCTTCCAATACGTTGTCGTCAGGCGGCCTGACCTATATTGATGATATTGTCATTATTGGAGATGTAAAAGGAACATCAGGCGGCGAACCTGGAAACGAAGGCGGCACCTCCTTAAAGGTTACCTTTACCGCGAATTCTAAAGGCGGAAATTATTGGTGGAGCATCAATAAGGACAGCTATGTATTCAAACCCGGTGATTACGTCGAATACGATGTGTTTTTGTTCAATAGCGTCTCCGGTCTGGGCGGAGTGGAAATATATACAACCGGTAGCCCGGTGACATCGGACTTTAAGTTCAGAGAACAATTTAAAGCTGGCGAGTGGGTGGATCAGGACGGTTATCTGGGTATTCCCAGCACGGATATCTCCAGCAAAGCTTACGGAAAGTGGTATCATAGAAAGCTGAAAATACCGGAATCGGCTGTTGGAACGACACTTAGAGATTTCACGGTTGGAATCGATAAATCTTCCCACAATGATGGGGAGACGTTTACGGCTTATTACGACAATATCGCCATTACAAATAATGATGTTGTTGTGAAAGAGATTTATACCGACGGCGATCCGAAAGCAAATCAAAGAGTGAGTCCTGCCTCAAATACGAGTTATGATGTTGAAATTGTTCCGATGACGGAGCTGGAAGGAACGCCCGAACCGCTGCCGCCTGGAAGCGGCGAGCAAGACGGCGATATTGAGAGCCACGCCGGCATGTATAGCATCCTTCTAAACGTCAACCATGAAACGATGAAAGCCAATAGTAGTTTCAATACGACTGCCTATACCATTAAAAATAAGCCGGTTCTTGTAAATGGAACCCCTTATATCCCTCTCATCGACGTGATGGATAAAATTGGCGCAAGCGTTGCGTGGGACGGAAAGACGCAAACAGCAACAATCAGACAAGCCAAAAATGTGGCGACCTTGAAGCTTGGAAGCAGCACTTTTAATTTAAATGGTGCTGTAAAGGCGCTTGACGATGCGAACGGCAGACTTGAAAGCATTGCGGGTAACAATTCGTCGCTCATGGTGCCGGCCGGTTTCATAAAAAATTTTGGAGCGACCGTATCCTACTTCCCTGCAAGCGGCAATATCAAAATTGTATCTCCAATAATAAGCGTAAGCTACGGCAGTCCTAATCCGACTCAACCTGTTACGCCTATCCAGATAGATCCGAACGATATTGCTCATAGATTTGTATTCTCAAGCGATTCCCAGGGTACCGATAATGGGCTTTTAAACGGCACCGATGATGGAACGGGTCCAAGGCTTGAAGCTGTATTGGCTCAAATAAAAACTTTGGATATACAACCGGAGTTCATTATCGGAGGCGGCGATCTGGTATCCGGATCGATGAGCCGCAATGTGGAAGAACAAAATACTCAGCTGGACAATTTCAGAGCGCGTTTTACAAAATATTTTCCAATAGATATGTTCCTGACCATCCCAGGCAACCATGAAATCAAGGGAAGCAGCGATCTCGAAGCAGGCTTTGCCGCCAAGTTCCCTGAATTTACGTCAAGAGAAGATATTGTGTTCCTTGACGGATATAACAATAGCGTCTGGTATTATGATATCGGAGACACACGTATATTCGGATTGAATACAAGTCATCCGCGGGAAGAACATGCGGTCATCAATAAGCAATATGATTTTGTGAAAGACCATATAAACGGCGCTAAAAAAAGTACAATATTTATTTTCCATGAGCCGGCGTTTTCGATATGGAAAAGCGGGAATGCGCAAGAGAGAAACAGGGCGGCCAGGAATGAGTTATGGGAACTGATCGAAACTGCGCCCAATCCGATCGTTTTCGTCGGCCATGAACATTTGTATGCAAGAAGATTGATTAATCATCAATTCAACGAGACGATCAATGGCAAGGCATACAATTTCGATAAACAGATCTATCAAATTCATGTTGGCGGATTCGGGGCGGGTACCAATGGAACATCGAACGAATATAAAGGTGTTGTCACGTACCCGGAAGCAATGGGCGTCAGTCATTTTGCAATCGTCGATCTTTTGAAAGACGGAAAAATCCATGTACAGTCCGTCTCTTATGAAGGCGTACTTCTGGATAGTTTCATTCAATCGGAGGATGATGTCAATACGACCTATTCCAGTACGATGACTCTGGACAGGAATGCTGTAACGTTACAGTCATCCGAGGAAGTCACGCTTGCGGCTACCCTTGCAAGCAATACAAGCGACAAGGCCAAAACGGTACAATGGTCATCCAGCGATGAATCGATTGCAACGGTTGACACGAATGGCAAAGTTACCGCAGTCGGCCATGGAGAAGCATATATCGTCGCCACCGCACAGGGCGGTATGTTTGCCGCCAGCAAAGTTACAGTATGGCAAGCCGGGGTTCAGGATCCGGACTATGTACCGCGACAGCTTACCATGCATATAGGCTCAGATGCATCGACCGGCGTAAATTTTGCCTGGACAACCAATAAGCAAACCAACGCTGTTCTCAAAGTGAACAAAACCGGTGAAAGTCAACCGACCGAATTTAATGGGACTGGCGCGCTGGGCGCGGGCGGAAGGTATTTTCACAAAGTAGAAGTAACAGGACTGACTCCAGGCACATCATATTCGTATACGGCAGGAGAAGGCGCTAACACGCTTACAGGAACATTTACAACAGCGCCTGAAGCCGGGAACGGAGACAGCTTTAAATTCAACTTTATTACCGATCCGCAAATCAGCAACGCGGTAAACTCAGTTGCGGCAGGAGCCGTATTCGATGAGTTGAAAAAAATATCGGATTCTTCATTCACTTATATTGGAGGAGACTTGACCGATACGGCTGCCAATGAGACACAATGGGAATTGTTTTTTAATAACGGCGGCGCATACCCGACTGCAGGAACGGATTTCCTGAAAAATAATCTGATCTCTGTCGTACAAGGCAATCACGATAATGCAGCATTTAATGGGCATATAAACGTACCGGATCAATCCGGGGGAGCCTATGCCTTTGATTACGGTCCCGCCAAATTCGTGATGCTTAACACCCAGAACATTACTGCAGAGCAAAAAGCGGCTCAAGAAACATTATTAAGATCAGAGGCGGCAAAAGCAAAAGAGAATGGACAGTGGATTTTTGTTGGCATGCACAAGGCTATATATACAGGGGCCAGCCACATTACAGATGCCGACATCATTGATTTAAGAAAGTATTGGTCACCCATATTCGCAGAGCTGGATATTGATATCGTGATGCAGGGGCATGATCATGTGTTTTCGAGAGGATTCGTAACCGCGGACGGCGCCAATGCAAATCCGGAAATGCTTGATCAGACAATGGCCCAGCAGCCGGATCATGCACCGTTTTATATTCAGGCTCTTACAGCCGGCGGCTTAAAATGGTACGGTACTAAAAATTATACGATTTCGACCGGCGACCCCCTGACGCCCGATTATAAGTTCTTGGATGTTAACTCTGCCAAGCCAGCAGGCGATCCGTTAAATGTGTTTGGGCCGCAGAGCGATGTCGCCAAAGAAACCGCATATGTGACCGTTGCAGTGACGCCAGATTCCGTAACCTTTAATACTTATTTGTTCAAGTATGACCAGACGAGTCAACAAATTACAAAAATGCCGTACCTGTATGATACTTACACGATTAAGAGAACAGTGACGCTGGATCAGGAAGCGCCAGCCGGCCTGTCAGGCGCAGCCCCGACTTCGTCCGAGAACAACGACGGTAAAATTACAGGCACTTCGGCCGAAATGGAGTACAGGCGTGCAGCCGGAACAAATTGGACAGCGGCAACCGGAAACGAAATTACCGGCCTGACTCCCGGAACTTATCAAATAAGATATGCTGCCAAAGAAGGTTACAACGCAGGTGCCGAAGCCACCGTAATTGTTCCGGCATATTCGGTTTTTACTCTCGCTATCGGTGAACAACAAGCGGGAGGAGCCGGCTACACAAGAGATATTCATATCGGCGGTGGACAGGAATGGTCCGGAAAATATCTTATTATTCAATTCACCGAAGGAACAGGAGTAAACGCGAAAGTTTCGGTAGTCATGGTAGCCGCGACAAGCGCGAAAACGACCGTATCCTATCAAAAATCAGAAACAAAGGTTGATGCGTGGCTTGTAAGCGGCATGCCGGATCTTGTCGGTGAAGACATGAACGTTCAGGTCTACGCATACGGCAGTACAAACTAAGCCGGGCCAAGGAGAACATAGATGAACAAACTAATCATAGCTGTCATGCTTGCCGTTTTCGCAGGGGCACTGCAATTCAATGGTTTGGCAGCGGCAGCCAATCAACCAGGCGTAGAAGCGACTTATAATAATGGTGTCGTAAATGTAATCGGCACCGACTTCTCCGTACATGTCAATTACACCGTTAGAGTAGTTGACCAGTCCGACTCAAGCATCAAGGCTATGAGTCAAGCGATAGCAGACGGAAGCGGATATCTATCCGCTTCCGTCACAACGGGCATCTTGGAAAAACCAGAAGATTACGTCGTGTTTATAAACCGGCCGGATGGCAAGCTTGCGGGATCCGGTTCGATAAATGAAAAAGTTGCTTCAATGCCGCCAGCGCCGGCGCCTTCCGCTGAAATTTCGATTGTAACGGATGGTGATATGACCGTTGTGTCGGCAGCGTTAACGGCAAAAAAGGATTTGGCTTCAGGCACTGCTGCCGTTCGGATTGGGGCGGATACGGTTGCTTCTCTCGTTAGCCGGGCTCAAGAGGCCGAAGCTTCCGGTCAAAAAGCGGTGCTTGAATTCAAAGTAGAATCAGCAAAAGATGTTGTATCAATCGATGTGGAAATTCCGAGAAGTTTCTTTAAGCAGGTAGCGGATAATACACATGCATCGTTGAAGGTAGATGCCGGAATCGGAACCATACTGTTCGACAACAAAGCAATGGGTTCCATTAACAGCTCGGCGGGGGCAGAGACAATTACAATTAGTATCGGCAGAGTGGAGAATGCGGCATTTAACGAAGAGATTCGGAGCAAGATCGGAGACAGGCCGGTGTATGACTTCTCTATCCGGTCAGGCGATATGCAAATTTCTGAATTTAACGGCGGCAAGGCGGAAATCACCCTTCCGTATATTCCGGGTAAAGGCGAGAAGGAGAACTCGATTGTAGTCTACTACCTGGACAACGGGGGACAACCTGTACCCGTACGTGGGAAATACGATCCATTGTCGGCGACGGTCAGATTTACGGTCAACCATTTCTCTAAATATGCTGTAGGTTATAATGAAGTGAATTTCACCGATGTTTCGGCAAATGCGTGGTACGAGGAAGCTATCGGTTTTATGTCGGCCAGAGGCATATTGAACGGTGTGGGAGGCGGCAGGTTTAAGCCGGAAAATAATGTGACGCGCGCCGATTTCCTTATCATGGTGATGAATACCTACGGTATAGTTCCTGATAAAAGCGCGACCGATAATTTCTCTGATTCAGGGAATACGTACTACACCAACTATCTCGGAACGGCGAAACGTCTCGGATTGGTATCAGGCATGGGCGACAATCGGTACGCGCCAGAATTGTCAATCAGCCGTGAGGATATGTTTGTAATCTTGTACAATGTGCTGCAACAGATGGATGAACTTCCCGCAGGTACAAACGGGAAAACTATTGGGAGTTTCATGGATGCCGACGACATATCCGACTACGCCAAAGATGTCCTCGAATTGTTTGTAGCTAACGGTATTGTTGAAGGATACGGAAAACGTTTAAATCCGAAGGCAACAGCAGCAAGAGCAGAGGCTGCGCAGATCCTGTTTAATCTGATGTCAAAGTAAGTAGAATCATTTATAGAATCAGTGTTGCATTCGAAAAGCATTTACCGCTTGACCGCAAAATCGGGGCGTCATAACATGTATATAGTTGTGGAGATCCGAATTAGCGGCAGGAGGGTAAGCGATGATGGAGAAAGATATGCAGGCGCGCAGCTTTATCGGTAATGCGGATCAAAGTTGGGCGGATGAAGGCTTTCACGTTCATCCTTCTCTGGAGATCACTATCCTGTTGGAAGGTAGCGGAGCGGTGGAATGGCTGCAGGGCAGAAGCGATCTGGAGACTGGCCATACCATCATCGTGCCGCCCGATCTCCCGCATCGCTTCGAAGGAATGGGCCGCAATCGCTTTGGCCTGATCCAACTGGAGCATTGCCCGCCTGCGGTCGTCGAGCTGTTAAATCGATTTCGCATCAACGGAGAGCCGCGAATCTTCCGGTTGTCCCGTCTGGACAAAGAGCGCTTTGAGGCGCTGTTCCGCGAATGGCTGCGCTTGTTCTCCACACCGCTCCAGGAGACGGCCCGCGCATATCGCGCCTGGATCGAAGTGCTGCTCTTGTTTCTGCTTGAGCATTCGCAAACCGGGCAACAGCCGATCTCGATTGCCAAAGCCGCCGATTTTATCCGCGAGAATCTGGACAAGGGACTGCAGATTTCGGATCTGGCGCAGCTGGCGGGAATGGCCGAGAGCGGATTCCGGCGTTTGTTCGAGCAGGTCTACCATATGAGCCCGAAGCGTTATCAGCAGCAATGCCGTATGGCCGAAGCCAAATGGCTGCTAAATTCCTCGGACAAGGAGCTTAATGAGATCGCCCGTCAGATCGGCTTCGAGCGGCTGCATTCTTTTTCGCAATGGTTTCGTAAGCTTGAGGGCATGTCCCCGTCTCAATGGCGCAAAACCCAGCAGATCAATTTCGGTTGAAATCCCTTCAAAGCAGGCATCCTTCCCTAATTTCGGGAGGGGATGCCTGTTTTTTTGTGTAAATAATTGAGCGTTTTCGATAACTACAGCCTGATTCATATATTCTATGCTGATCCATAGAGACGGTTAGCAGTTGCCCGTCGAAGGATGATAACCAGGAGGAGAGTTTACACATGACAGTTAGAATCGGTTTTATCGGTGCAGGAGGTATCGCCGAGCACCATATGAACACACTTCAACGCATCCATACGGCCAAGATTACCGCAATCTTTGATGTCAATCCGAATAGAGCGGCAGAGATCGCAGACAAGTATGAGGCGGCGTCGTACGCAAGCGTGGAGCAACTGCTCGATTCTGGCCAGGTAGATGCCGTATTTGTCTGCTCGCCGCCTTTTGCACGCGACGGGGCGGAAGTATTGGCCGCGCAAAAAGGAATCGCCGTGCTGGCCGAAAAACCGGTAGCGCTAAACATGGAGCAGGCGAAGGAATGGGAGGCGCAGATCCTTGGCTCAGGTGTCGTTCATTCCTCTGGTTATTGCCTGCGTTATCTGGATATTGTGCAGAAGGCCAAAGCTTATTTGCAGGATAAAAAAATTTCCCTCGTGCAAGCCTATCGGATCGGCGGAAAGCCGCCGATGGCATGGTGGACGCGCATGGAGATGTCCGGCGGCCAGCTTGTCGAGCAGTCGACGCATCAACTCGATTTGGTTCGCTATTTGGCGGGAGAAATTACTTCTGTTCACGCTTTCCATGCGCAAACTCATATTAAGCAGACCGATCCTGAGGCAACCGCTTATGATGTGGGGGCGGTCTCGTTCGTCCTGGCGTCCGGAGGGGTGGGCAATATTACAAGCACCTGCTTGTCCAATCATTTCAATCGAGGCGAGGTAGAGTTTTTTGGACTGGATTTCTACCTGTCGGTTAACGGCAATACTTTAAAAATTATCGACGCCGAGCAGAACATCACGGAGGTTTCGCGCGATGACTTCTATTATTTGCAGAATAAGGCATTCGTCGAGGCGGTTGCAGCCAAGCGTCAAGATCTGGTGCTGGGCGATTATGCCGAGGCGGTAGAGACGCTGCGCGTCACGCTCGCTGCTAACGAATCGGCGGAATCGGGAAAAGCGGTCGCTCTGTAAGGGGCGGTATTCGAAAAGGACAAATGCAGATATAAAAAAGGAGCGATGACTGCGTATGTTGAAGGGCGTCAATCAATGGTGTTTTCCGAACCAGACACCGCTGGAGGAAGTATTTGCCGTCAGCCGGAAGGCGGGCTTTGACACGGTAGAGCTTAATTTATATGAGCCAGGCAATGTCGGTTTGACGACAGACACGACTCCGGAAGAAGCAAAGGCAATCAGGCGTCATGCGGAAGCGCACGGCATCAAGCTGCGCAGCCTATCCACCGGATTGTTATGGGGCTGTCCGTTGTCGTCGGCGGATGCCGAGGTGCGGGCACAGGGTCGCGAAGTCATCTCCAAACAGCTGGAGCTGGCCGAGGCGCTGGAGATTGATACGGTGCTGGTCGTACCCGGCAAGGTAGATCCGGAAACGAGTTATGACGCTTGTTACGAACGAAGTCAGGCTGAGCTGAATCTGTTGTCCAAGGCAGCCGAGGCACGCGGCGTGCGGATAGGCGTGGAAAATGTCTGGAATAATTTCCTGCTGTCTCCGCTGGAGATGGCCCGTTATGTGGATGAGCTGCAATCGTCACATATTGGCGTTTATTTCGATGTGGGCAACGTATTAAAATATGGCTATCCCGAGCAGTGGATTCGTATTCTCGGTCAGCGCATTTTCCGTGTGCATGTCAAGGACTTCAGACCTGCCGTCGGCACGTTTGGCGGTTTCGTGCCGCTTCTGGCCGGCGATGTCAATTGGTCGGCTGTGCGCACCGCGCTGCAGGAGATTAGCTACAGCGAGTCGCTGACCGCAGAGATCAGTCCCTATGCCGGCAACGCTCTGCAGGCCGTGTATGATACTGCGCGGCAGATCGCTTGCATCATTGACGGGGAAGCCCGATAGGTATCGTAATATAGCCCCGAAATTGGATAAAGATCATGACAGAATACCGTATAAATTAAATAGATTCGGTAATCGAACGGAGATCGTTCCTCTATTAAAATGGAGAGGAAGTTGATCAAAGGGGAGATTAGACGAATGAGCCAGCATATTCATGTAACCGTATGGAACGAATACCGTCATGAGAAAAAAAATGAGAAGGTAGCTTCTGTTTATCCAGAGGGCATGCATACTGCAATTGCCCAGGGCTTGGACGTGGCAGGCGAGATTACAATCGCTACATTGGACGACGAGGAACATGGTTTGACTCACGAAGTGCTGGAACGGACGGATGTGCTTATCTGGTGGGCGCATACGGCGCACGGCGAGGTGCAGGACGAAATTGTCAATAGAGTGTATGACCGCGTACTCAAGGGAATGGGACTGATTGTTTTGCATTCGGGTCATTTCTCCAAAATATTCAAAAAGCTTATGGGTACCTCCTGCGATTTAAAATGGAGGGAAGCGGACGAGAAGGAACGGATCTGGGTTGTTAAGCCTGGCCACCCGATCGTGGAGGGCATCGGCGAATACATTGAACTTCCGCAGGAAGAGATGTATGGCGAACACTTCGATATACCGGAGCCGGACGAGCTTGTTTTGGTGAGTTGGTTCGAAGGCGGAGAAGTGTTCCGCAGCGGTTGTTGTTATACGCGCGGGGCGGGCAAGGTGTTCTACTTCCGGCCGGGGCACGAGACGTATCCGACTTACTACAACCCGCAAGTGCGCAAGGTGATCTCCAATGCCGTAAAGTGGGCGGCGCCCGTGCAGCGTGATTATCCGGTCTATGGCAATGCCAAGCCGCTAGAGATCATTAAGGGGCAATAATGACGGTGCTAAAAGTAGGCGTAGTCGGCACCGGCGGAATTTATAAGTGGGCGCATCTTCCGGGATGGTTGTCGCATAAGGAAGTTGAAATTGTCGCCTTCTGCGACTCGCTGCGCGCTTCGGCAGAAGCGGCGGCAAAGGACTTTCCCGATGCGAAGGTCTACGATGATTACCGGGAGCTCCTGGCCGATCCTTCCATTGATGTCGTCGGAATCAGCACACCTAACCTGTATCATTCGGAGATTGCCATCGCGGCGTTACAGAAAGGCAAACATGTATTTTGCGAGAAACCGGATGCGGTAAATCCGGTCGAAGCGCAAAAGATGGCGGATGCCGCCAAAGCTTCGGGCAAGCTGTTGATGACGATGCGCAACAACCGATTTAGCGAGGAAGCGCAGTTCGCGAAGAGAATCATCGAGCAAGGCGAGCTCGGAGAGCTGTACACGGGGCGTTGCGGCTGGATTCGACGCCGAGGTATCCCGGGGCGCGGCGGCTGGTTCACAACAAAGGAGCTGTCCGGTGGAGGTCCATTGATCGACCTTGGCGTGCATATGATTGATCTCGCGATGTGGCTGAGCGGCAATCCGAAACCTGTCGCGGTATCGGGTGCGACGTACCGCAAGTTTGCGGATCAGCCGGACGCGTCGGGTCGGATCCCGGAAGGTACATTCGACGTAGAGGATTTGGCCACTGGCTTCATCCGCTCCGATAACGGAGCAACGCTTCAGATCGAATTCAGTTGGGCGTCAAACATTGCGGAAGAACAGAAGTTTCTCGAGTGGAGAGGCACCAAGGGCGGTCTCAATCTCACGAATGACAAGCTGACTCTCTTTACGGAATCCGCAGGCGCGCTTATCGATCAGAAGCCGACATTTCCGGGTTCGGCAATTCCTCAACATACGGCGAACATTCGTCACTTCGTTGAATGCGTGCTCGGCCGCGAAACGCCGATTTTTGTACCGGAGCAAGGCGTCGATATGATCAAGATTCTATCGGCGATCTACGAGTCCGCCGAACACGGGCGGGAGATCCGGCTGTAGAGCCGGAGTTGGATACGCAAGACTATAAAAAAACAAGCTCAACCGGTCATCGGTTGGGCTTGTTCTGTTCGATATCCCGATAATGCTGAGGGGCGACTCCTTCTAATTTTTTAAATAAACGGCTGAAATAAAAGGGATCCGAATACCCGACTTCTTGTGAAATCTCTTGAATGCTTTTACCGGTATGGTCAAGCAGATGTTTGGCTCTTTGAATTCTAAGAAGTTGGATATAACGTGTCATGGATATCCCTGTGTATTTCTTGAATATCTGGCATAGATACTCGTATTTGTAATCAAGCGTTCGTTCTAGGCTTTCCCCGTTAAGCTCGGATACGTAATCGTTATTTAAATGGTTGGCCAGCTTGCGAAACGTAAAATAGGAAACCGGAAAGCTGGTGTCCAAGTGGCTTTGTTCCAGGAAATCCGTTGCGATGGAGGCAATCATTTCGGACAGGATTAATGTGCTTTGAAATCGAAAGTAACCCCGAGGCTGCTTCATGATATCCGCCAGGTCTTCGAAGCGGCTAAGCAGCTTATAACATTGTTTGTTGCGGTATAGACGCGGGAGAATCAGCAGATCTTCATGACTTATTTCGACAGTCTGAAGCTCGGTACGTTCGACATGGACAAAGTCGAGATCAGATAGGCGGTTAACATTAAAATTGTTCATTCCAGGCGTACAGGAAAATTGAGCCCAATAAAACTTCCCCTGTTTAAATTCCGAGACGATCCCCTTATGCTGCTCCCAAGGCCGAAGCAACAGCGAATCCCCAGGCTGTAAGACCGTTTGGATTCCTCCGGCCTCGAGATTTACCATTCCATCGGCAACTACGATTAACTCATAATACGGATTATAATGTTGATCGAAGAATGTGGTGTTTGTACCCGCATCAAACAGATCCGCCCATCTCACGTCCAAGGTGGAAAGTCGCGACATCGAATAATACATAATGGCTCCTATCGATATATATAGTAGAAACAACTTAGCTCTGTATATGGCGTTTTCCTGAAAGCGTTTTATAATGGAATTACTTTATTGTATCATACTATAGTCTATAATAGCCTATAACCTGACAGCAGATTTTTGGGGGAACTAAGGGGGAAACACCGTGTTACTTAAACGAAAAAGTATTATATTTCCATGGCTGCTATCTTATGTGGTGATCCTTCTTATACCCGTTCTAACAGGCGTTTATATTTATATGAAATCGAATCAAACCATCGTCGGCGAAATAGATAGATCCAATAATCTGATTTTATCTAAAGTACAACAAGATATAGACACGCTGCTTGAAGATGTTAATCGTCTGAGCGTTGAGATCGCATTAAATCCTCAAGTACAGGAGCTGCTAACCATTCAGGGCCCGCTGGAACCATCACAATATTTTACGATCTACAAGACATTCGAAAGTTTAAAAGTATATAAATCATCTAATAGGTGGAATGATTATTTCGTTTATTTTAAGGAAATCGATACCATCATAACACCCGAATTAAGCAACACCAGCGAGTCCATTTACCACAGCCAGTACAAGAAAAGCAATTCGGGATATCGTGATTGGGTCGGAAAATTGGAAGGTTATTATCAAGGCGATTATGTCATGATTGGCGATGACCTGGCCTTTATACGTTCGATCCCGATAATAAAGAACGGGTCTACGCTTGGCAACATTGTGATTTTCCTGGACCAAGCGAAGTTTTGGGTCAATAATGCGGAAGCTCATTTGCACAACGGGGCTGCCGCTATTATCGATAGCTCTGATCAGGTTCTTGCATCGTCTCGCCCATTGGATGATCCGCTGCCGGTATTTTATCATGAGATGCCCCAAGACAGCGGTGTTCTAAAGGTGAATGATGGCGAGCGAGAATTGGTCGTCTCTTATATTAGTTCGGATTCGTCGGAATGGAAGTATGTGATCATGACGCCTGGTCATATTTATTGGGACAAGGTTGAAGGAATCAAACGAGCAACCATAATGAGTTTGTTTTTATGCCTATGTGTAGGGTTTGGTTTAACTTATACATTCGTACGGCGAAATTATTCTCCTGTACGCGGGATGGTGGAGATGTTTAAAGAAAAAAAATCGAATGGAAAGGAAAACAACAACGGTATCAATGAATATGAATTTATGAAACAGGAAATTCACTCCACATTGATTGAGAATAAGGAAATGGGCGGTAAATTGTGGAGACAAAAAGGAGTCATGCGAGATCACTTTCTCGAAAAACTGCTTAAAGGTCGAGACAGCGCAATTCCGTTGCAACAGCTAATGGAGTTGCATGAAATGGCCTTCGTTTCCGAAAATTTTGCAGTTATGATCCTGCATATCGAGGATTACAATACGATCTCTCCTTCATTAGTCCACTTTGCGGTAATGAATGTGACGGAAGAGTTGACGAACCAACTCCATCAAGGTTTTACTGCGGAGATAGACGAGTTTATCGTATGTCTTATTAATTTTAACGTTGTGCAGGAGTTGGATTGGAAGCGTGATCTATTTGAACTTGCAAATCATTTGTTGAAATTTATGGAAACCAAATACGGTGTACCGGTCACCATTGCAATGAGTCGGCTGCACTCGTCCGCTACGGGAATATCCAAAGCTTATTACGAAGCCGTTGAAGTTATGGAATACCAAAGCATTTACGGCGTTAGCGGCGTTATGGATTATCTGGATATGGAAGCTCCCCGCGCCAAAGGAGAGTATTATTATCCGCTTGAAAAAGAGCAAGCATTAATAAATTCCATTAAAGCCGGCGATTATAAAGCCGCGGAATCGATTGTTGACGAGGTGTTTAAACATAATCTTGAGCAACGCCAGCTTCCGCTTCAGCTTGCCAAGTGTCTGTTTGTCGATCTGGTGGGTACTCTGATGAAAACAATGAATGGCATAAGCGGAATGTATGACAATGACAATGGGTATTTAGAAAATCTTAATCCGATTGAACGACTTCTAGGAAGTCAAACGGTAAGCGAAATGAAGCTTCAGCTTAAAAATATGCTGCGCGACATTTGCGATGCAGTCGGACTCAAGCAAGTCGGAAAACGGACAAATGACATATTGCTTAAAGTATCCGATATCTTAACTGCACAGTATAATGACGTTAATTTAAGCATTGCATCCATTGCCGAACAAATCGGGCTGCACCCGGCCTATGTATCGAAATTGTATAAAGATGGGACAGGCGACTCGCTTCTGGATGATATTGGGAAGTATCGGGTGGAGAAAGCAAAGCTGATTATGAAGGAACAGAATCTGACGATTGAGGAGGTCTCGCAGTTGGTCGGTTTTAGCAACGTTCGTACGTTTAGACGCGCATTTACTAAATATGAAGGAATTACCCCCGGAAAATATTCCGGGACGATGGATTAAGGAAGAGGTCGGCCAGAATAAGTCTGGTTGACCTCTTTTTTCGAAAAAGAAGGCCCTTGATTTTAACTATTGACCTAACGCGTTTTATTATTTAAGCGTCATTCCTGCTTGCGTTTTTTTGAATATGTCCTCTAAGATTGGGTTCTGTCTCTATTAAACTCGGCATATCGAAGCTAAACTTACATTTGTCGACGTCGATAATATCAAAACTTGCGAACAGGAAAGAGGGAGGTCAGATTGGTGAACAATCTTACGCATGCAAAAAAGAAGTTATTTCTGATTTTCGTTGCGGCAGCCACGTTTATGTTAACGATAGCGGGGTGCGCGAAAAGCAATGAATCTGATGGGGGAGGGAATGCTCCCAAAAATACGACGCAAGCACCGGAAGCAACCGAGCAAGGCGAAAAAGCAACTTATCCGATCAGCGGCGGGGTGAAACTCAAGTTTTGGCTTCCCTTAGCTGCAAACACATCGGCGAACTTCCAGAATCTCGCCGAAACAGAGTTCGCAAAAGCATTAAAAGAACGAACAGGCGTGGAAGTCGAATTTATTCATCCAACGGCTGGCACCGAAAATGAGCAGTTCAATCTAATGGTTGCCTCCGGCGACCTGCCGGATATTATTTGGCATAATTGGGCGACATACCCTGGAGGTCCGGAGAAAGCGATTAGTGATCAAGTCATTGCCAAACTAAACGATCTTCAGTTGGAACATGCACCGAATTTGTCGAAATATCTACAGGAAAATCCGGATATTGACAAGATGGTCAAAACAGACGCCGGAAGTTACTATTCATTCCCGTTTATTAGGGGAGATCAAAGACTGCTTACCTCCGCGGGGCCGGTAATACGCAAAGATTGGCTAGACGAGTTGGGACTTGAGGTTCCGACGACAATCGACGAATGGCATACCGTTCTTACTGCATTTAAAGAAAAGAAAGGCGCGGTGGCCCCGCTTAGCCCGTACTGGGATATGATGTCCGTTCTTTCGTGGGGAACGTTTATTGGTGCATACGACATTACCAAAGGATTCTACATGGATGAAGGACAGGTGAAATACGGACCAGTTGAGCCAGGGTACAAAGAATTTCTTACAACGATGAACCAATGGTTTAACGAAAAATTGCTTGATAACAACTTTGCCACATTGGATACCAAGACGGTTGATGCAAACATTATGAATGGAAAATCAGGGGCTACTGTTGCTAGTGCAGGCAGCGGCGTAGCGAAATGGACGACCACGATGGCAGACCAGGATCCAAAATTTCAAGTTGTCGGCGCTCCTTATCCGGTATTGAATAAAGGCGATCAGCCTCAATTTGCTCAATATTCTCTGCCTTTCACCCGTTTTGGTGCAGCCATTTCGGCCAATAGCGCTAATAAAGAAGCAGCGGCTGCATTCCTGGATTATCTCTACAGCGAAGAAGGAATGCTGCTTGCGAACTTTGGAATTGAGGGAACCAGTTACACAATTGAAAACGGCAGCATCGTCTTTACCGATCTGGTCTTAAAAAATCCGGATGGTTTGCCCGTCAGCCAAGCCATGGCAAAATTTACGCTGTCGCATGATATGGGTCCGTTCATTCAGAATCCTGGCGTTTCGCAGACGATGATACCGGCACAAGCAGATGCGGTCGAAGTATGGTCTAGTACGGAGGTAGCCAAACATTTCCTTCCTCCGATCTTTGTCAGCGAAGAAGAACAAGGCGAGATGGCGAAAATCATGAATGAAGTAACCACCTATGAAAACGAAATGATGTTGAAGTTCATCATGGGCACGGAACCCATTAGCAATTTCGACAAATATATCGAACAATTGAAAAAACTCGGCGTTGAACAAGCGATCAGCATGCAACAAGCCGCGTTGGAACGTTACAACAATAGATAGAAGCTTGAAGATAGAACGGCGGCCGGGGAAAAAGTGCTACCCGGCCTATGTTTGGGGAGCAGGTGGAGACATGGACACGCAAACTCGAGAAACATTTTGGGATAAAGCAAAAAAAGATTGGCTGAGAAATTATTCATTATATCTAATCGTTTCGCCAGTCATCTTGTATTACATTGTTTTTCATTACGCACCGATCTATGGCGCGATTATCGCTTTTAAGGATTATTTGCCAATGAAGGGGGTACTCGGAAGCCCCTGGGTCGGCTTTAAACATTTTCAGGATTTTTTTGAAAGTTATTATTTTTGGAGAGTTCTAAAAAATACGCTTGTCATCAGCTTGACTTCACTTGTGTTCGGGTTTCCTGCCCCGATCATTTTAGCTCTATTAATAAATGAAGTGAAAAAAAAGTTGTTCTCCCGTTTTGTCCAAACGGTTACTTACATGCCGCATTTTATTTCGCTGGTTGTCGTATGCGGCCTAGTTCTTGATTTCACTCGCGATAGCGGCATTATAAACGCAATTATCGGTTTATTCGGCGGCGACAAAGTCACTATGCTAAATCACCCCGGTTATTTCGTTCCCGTCTACGTTACTTCCGAGATCTGGCAGGAGATCGGGTGGGGCTCCATTATTTATTTGGCGGCGATGGGCTCCATAGATCCTCAGCAATATGAAGCAGCTACGATTGATGGTGCCGGACGTTGGAAACAAACCGTTCATGTCACCCTTCCTGGAATTGCCCCAACCATCATGATTTTGCTTATTCTTAAAATCGGGGGCATTTTGAGCGTCGGTTACGAAAAAATCATTTTGCTCTACAATCCGGCTATCTACGAAACGGCGGACGTAATCTCGACCTATGTATACCGTAAAGGCTTACAAGAATTTGCATGGAGTTTCAGTTCCGCTGTTGGTTTGTTTAACTCGACCATTAATTTCGTGTTGCTTTTGACCGCTAACTGGCTTAGTAGAAAGGTTAATCAATCAAGCTTATGGTAGGAGGAGTATCCAATGAGAACTAGTATCGGCAGAAAGGGATTTATTGGCGCGAATGTTGCGATACTCTCGTTGCTTTCATTTATTACGGCCTACCCGGTTCTGTATGTATTATTTGCATCGCTAAGTAATCCCGCAGACTTTTTATCTCATCAAGGGGTATTGCTAAAACCGGCAGGCTTTTCTTTGGCGGCTTATAAGCTCGTATTTGAAAATCGTATGATTATGAGCGGATATTTAAACACAATCATCGTAGTCGTTGCCGGTGTAACGACTAATATCATAATGACCTCGTTAGGCGCCTATTTCTTATCCCGCAAAGGTGTCCTGTGGCGTAATCCGATTATGATGATGATTGTATTTACGATGTTTTTTGGCGGAGGGTTAGTCCCCTATTATTTAACGGTAACAGGAATTGGCCTGCAAAATACATTATTGGCCTTAATTATTCCGACGGCGGTCAGTACCTTTAATCTGATTTTAATGCGTACTTCTTTTATGGGCATCCCCGATGAGATAACGGAATCCGCGACAATGGACGGCGCCTCGCATCTAACGGTTCTATTTAAGATCGTATTGCCCCTATCTATGCCCGTAGTGGCAGTAATGGTGCTTTATTACGGTGTCGGTCACTGGAATGCCTGGTTTAATGCAATGCTTTTTATCCGGGACAGGAGTTTGTATCCTTTGCAGCTTGTACTTCGGGAAATCCTCGTGGTAAACAATGTCGACGCCATGCTTGCAGGCACGGATTCATTTGATAAAGGATTAGTTTCGGAAACGCTCAAATATTCGGTCATCATCGTTGCAACCGTTCCAATTTTGGCTCTTTATCCCTTCTTGCAAAAATATTTTGTTAAGGGAATGATGATCGGAGCATTAAAAGGATAGATTCGGAAAAGGAAGGGGAGTATCTCCCATGAATGAAAAGATGGAAGATGGGAATTCAATTTATGCAGCTGGAATAACGGAGCCTGCCGATGTGATAGCTCGCGTAACGGAGCGTATGCTGGAGACTCGTCCCCGCCAACACATCCGTTTGCGGCCTTACAAAGATCAGTTTATCAGGCAGCAAACACCGTTTGGACCCTATCAAGCTGATTTTACGGCATGCTGGCCCGATGCTCCCAACGATTCTATTGCATATGCTGCGGCCCGGTTTCATGCCGATTTTGAGCAGGAGGTCATTCTTACTGCCAATGGAAGTACAAAACTATGGTTCAACGGGAAGGCGTACGTTGGGGCACAAACGTTTTCTATTAGGATGAACCCGGGATGGAATGATTTGTTGCTTCAATGCGCAAAAGACAATGAGCGCTGGGGGTTTGATCTTCTTATCGGATTTCCCAGGTATCCGGGGATGTGGGCGAAAGACTATTTGTTTTCCACGCGTCCAACGTTTCCGCAGCAAGGTCTGTTAGGGGAAGAGGGATTCGCGTATATCGGTCCCTTCTCTTCGAAGGAAGGGGAGAAGGATAGCCGTGATCGATTAGAAGCGGAGGCATTGGCCGGGGATTTCTTATTATGGGAGCCGCAAGTTTTGGAGCAGACAAACCGTCGGTTTGTGGATTTTTCGGAATTGTACGGTCCGGACGCTTCGTGCGCGTACGGGACAACCTTTTATGAAAAACGAAATGATGGTTCCCTGCTGTTGAATGTTGAGTTCGAAGGCGATATCAAAATTTGGATGGACGGGCAGGAAGTGTTTCGTTCAACTGTTAACGGAAAAACGCAATTTGAGATGAACTCGCTTAAATCGCGTGGACAGGTGCTGATAAAATGCGTGCGTCGAAATGCGGGCAAATGGGGATTCAGCGCGGAAATAACGGAACACGCTACCGGGCAGCGGGCGGATGGCATACCCGGGCTTGAGTCTCGAAGAGGCAATGACGCTCGTTGGCTTTATATAGGGCCGTTTGGCAAGCGGGATGAAAAGCCGGAATGGATGCTGGAGCGTAGCTTTGATGTTGAAGCGGGAATTCGTTTTGATCAGCCTTATTCGACAGGCGAAGGCGAATGTAAAACGTATTGGCGCCTTTCTTCCACTGGCACTTTTGTCAGACCTTACTTAGACGGATTTTTTTTCGGGCAGTGGTTTTACGCAATCCAGGTTGGACTATACGGGTTGTTGCAATCGGCTGAAGTTATAGGTAAAGCGGATGTTGTTCAATATGCGACAGACAGCATGGAAGTTATGGCCCAGTATCACGATTACGCGCTCTGGGACGCCGCACGATACGGAGTGCCGTCCTTAATTCCGCGTGCCGAGCGATTGCAAGAGCTTGATCCATGCGGAGCTATTGGAGTCATGTTTATAGAAACCTACGAGCGGACGGGCTCCGAAACGATTTTGCCGATCATTCATCGGTTAGCTGATACCGTGATGAGAGTCGTACCGCGGATGGAAGATGGGACGTTTTATCGAATCGATACCATGTGGGCGGATGATTTTTTTATGAGCTGTCCGTTTCTGGTTCGTATGGGCCGAATGACGGGAGAAACGCGATATTTCGATGAAGTCGTCCAGCAAGCCAAGGGGTTCCATAACCGTCTCTGGCTCCCGGACAAAAGGTTATTCGCCCATATTTTTTTCCCAATGACCGGAGTAAACAGCAGTGTGCCTTGGGGAAGGGGGAATGGCTGGATCCTATTTGCTTTAACAGAGCTTCTGCTTCATCTGCCTGACGATCATCCTGGGCGAGAATGGCTTCTTGAAATGTATAGAGACCTCGCCGTTGGTATTGTTTCTTATCAGGACCATTCGGGGCTATGGCATCAGGTTTTAGATGAAAGCGCTTCATATTTGGAGACTTCATGCACGGCCATGTTTGTTTTCTCTTTAGCCAGAGGCATTCGAATGGGCTGGCTAGGCAAACCCTTTTTGGAGGGGGTGACTAAAGGTTGGAGCGCGCTGCTTCAGCATTGCGTAGATGCCCAAGGGAACGTATACGGGGTATGTCTGGGTTCCGGCTGTTCCATGGAGTCCTCCTACTACTATGATATTCCTACCCACATCAATGATGATCACGGTACCGGTATTGTTCTTTTAGCAGCTGCAGAAATGTTTTTATTGGCGAAGCATTTGAAATAACAAAGTCAAATCATATTTCGTTACCAATTTGAAGGGGGATGGCGGCTTGTTTGCGATTCATAAATTGAAACGGCTATTTATTTGTTTCCTTGTTGCTTCGATCTTGTTAAGCGGCTTGGGATTCTCTGGCGTGCCGGGGTTGAGAATGGCTGAAGTGAAAGCAGCAACTGTTCATTATGTTCCTGTTGCGGATGCTACTGTACGCGGAGGCACTTACGAGGACACTAATTTTGGGACTTCTGGCACTCTCGAGGTGAAAAACGATACGAATGCAACCTATGCCCGCAAGTCGTTTTTACGATTTAATTATTCGGAATTTCTGGATAACGATGTTCAGCAAGCGAAAGTGAAGCTTCATATATTGGCAAAAGGTACCGACGCAAGTCGGACAGTGGGGATTTTCGGTTTAACGGGTTCAGATCAACAATGGGAAGAAGGGAGCATGACATGGAACAATGCCCCTGCAACGGCTACTCTGCTCCAGGAAATTAATATTGCAAATACGGACACGGTCGTGGAATTTGATGTAACGGACTATATTCGAAGCCAGATGACTAATCGGACAGCGGCTTTTATGCTGGCAATCAACAGTACCGCTTCATCTGAAAGTCACGTCAATTTTTATTCCAGAGAGGCAAATATGAAACCTGAACTGATTCTGACTGCTCGGAATTACGACACATTTACATCGCTTCGCCTATTGTTGACGAATCGGAATATCCATGTTCATGGGGCGACGGAATACCGTGTAGTCGCAACTACCGCTAACGGCAAGAAGGTGGATGTAACCGACAGTGCTTCGGTTACTGCTTTGCAAACGGATAAACTAAGCGTGGATACAAGAACGAAAAAAATTACGGGCGTTAGCGCCGGTATTTCTAAAGTCGCCGCCGTGCTCGGGGGATTAAGCCATTCGGTTGCTTTGAATATTAATAACTTTGATGAAACGCCGATACGGGTGGCGGGGCAAGTCGTCGTGAGCGAAGATTTCGAGGGGGCAACGCCATCGTTTGTCCCCCATAACGATGTGGCTATCGCTGTACTCGAAGATGGGCCGGGAAATCACGCTTTAATGATAGATGGAATAGGCGGAATAAAACGTACCTTGGAGATTGAAGGCGAATATGGAAATTCAGATGCGGATTCGGAATATATGCTTGAAGCGGATGTCAAGCAAATAAACAGTAACGCAGGCAGCAACGGGGGAATTTCATTCCATTTGCGGAACAGCGGCGATAACAGAGATTATGTGTTTCGTTATATGGATACGTTGAAATATAATTCTGCTACTCGCAGATATGACGCAACACAGCCTGCATATCGAGATCGAATCGGCATTACACGCAATAATGCCAACCCTATTAATGAGTGGTACTACGGCTCTTTTCATTCGACAGAAGCAGGAGTACTAAATAAAACAAGTCGCAGCTTTAACGATGCTTACGTGAAGATGTCGGCGATGATCAGTAATCGTCTCATTTCTCAATATCCATATAATGGATCCCCTTCTTCGATGTTTGATAATTTAGTGTTTAGTGTCGACGCGCCAGATGGAGTAAAGAGAGTGAGCACAACTACTCTCATTAGCGAAGGGGACAGCTCTTCGGGGGTAGACTTTATAAGTTCGGGAAAATATGTAACCACGTTGACCAAAGGCAAGGCTTATTTGCAAACGGAAAATACAAAAGCTTATTTTGACAACCTTAAAGTCACAAAACTGCACACGGCCAGGGGGCTGCAGCTTTTAATTAAAGATTCAATAGTTGCTCCTGGTCAAACTACAGATTTTGAAGTGCGGGCTTATACTTCAGCATCCGCTTATACGGTCATTCCCAACAACAAGGTGATCTTCGGTACGCTTCCGGCTTCGCTTGGTTTTGATCGAGAAGCCGGCACCATAACGCCGACAGCCGCGGGCGAATACGATATAACGGTTACAGCTGCGGATGTCCTAAATCCTTATCGAATAAAAACTTATACGGCGAAACTGACTGTAATGAGCGGGGAAATTGTAGAAACCTTTGGTGATCCGGGCATGAGAACGGTGGCCCAACCTGAATTTTTCTCGGTACCAGGGGCAGATTTAGTCATTGACGATGCCACCGGGAATCAGGTATACAGGCTTTCTAATGGGATTAGCAGGCTGATGGGGAACGAAGATTGGACCAACTATGAAATCGAAGGAAAAATTAAAATCGTTACACCGAGATTAGATGAGAGCGATTACAATACTGCCTTTGAAATATTGATGCGAAGAAAAGCGATTCAAAGTGAATATTTGGGTCAGGGAGGGTATCCTTTTGTTTACAGAATACTAAGCAATAATGAAGATAACTATATGCGAATTAATACTTCGCCAGGACCAAAAGTAAATATAGTTGATGACGGTTGGCATACTTTCTCTGCGAAAGCTGTAGACAATCAGTACATCTTCTCACTGGATGATGTCGTTCAGTATTATGCATCGGGTGCGGAGATGAGCGGGGGCTTTGCTTTTCGGGCAGAGAACTGTGTCGTTTACATGGACGATATCCGAATTAAAAAGCTGTCTGGAGGATCGCAATTCGAAGGAGAGCCGGTTTCGATTACGGCAGAGCGATCGAATTTGGAAGTAAACCTTTACGATACAGTTGATTTGGCAGAGTTAACCGCGATTAAAGCACATGATGGCGGGGGCCAATCCAAGTATATTACAAAGGATCCTGGACTTCGCTTTACAATGAAGTCCGGCGCTGATAAAGCGGAATTGTTTGGCGGGGATACGTTTAGGTTCAAATCGAATGCATCGGCAACCGATACGATAACGATTGAAGCAGCGTATCGGGATAAACGGCTTGATCTGATCGTGTCGCCAGTAGTTCCAGCCCTTTCGGAAATCGACTATATTAAAGGCGGTACGCAAATCAGACAAGAAAATCTGTTATACAAAATGCGAAGCGCCTATGAAACCTCTGATCGTCCGCCTTATGCAAAACATTTAATGTACTTAACCGAGATATTCGGGAAAATGATGTTAAATCCCGAAGAAAAAAATTATGATGATGCCGTTAACTGGATGATAGACGAAGTGATTTGGGATGAGGGCAGGCCCAATGGCAGGGCAAATGGAGCGGCCGATTTTTTTATCGCCCAATTACTGATTTTATACAACATGCTCGATGGCAAAGCGGATGTTTCCGAAGAGGTATGGCTGAGATTGGCTCACTTGTTACAAGAGATCGACTACTCTAACCCGACAGAATTTATGTCCGAGAATCATCGGCTAATCTATTTTGCCAGCGGATATCTTGTAAGCGAACTGTGGCCGGATGCGATGATGTGGAACGGAAAAACGGGTTTAGAGAATCAGACCATGTTCACTGGCTATTTGCGTGACTGGATGAATATTCGTCTGAAGAACGGCATGGGAGAATACGATTCTATCAGTTATTATGGCATTGATATAGGCGGTCTATCGATGTTGTACACGTTTGCTAAAGATGAAACAGTGAAACAAATGGCTTTTGATATGCTGGATTATCTGATGGCAGATATGGCGGTCGATTCTCTTGACGGGAACATGGGAGGCGCTCATGGCCGTACTTATGTAGGTTCGCCGAAAACAATGTTGTATGGCCACTCCAATTATGTGATGGATTTTCTGTTTGATAACGCGATTGTCGACGTAGATGAAGAGTATGCGGAAATTAATGTTCAGGCTGGCTTACTTCCAATAAGCGATTACAGGCCTTCGGATGTTTTGTATGCCCTTAATAGGGATCGCGATAAGAGACTAACGAATAAAGAGAAAAAGTCTGTTTATACGATTCCGGACATCCCTAGCAGGGAAAAGACGGAAACCTTGAAGAAGTACACCCATGTGACACCGGATTATACATTGGGTTCTGTCGTTCAACAGGAGATTGCGCCTTTTACAGGTCAAGATTTTCAGGGCTTTCAGGAGGTGCCTTGGTCCCTGACATTCGGTAAATCAATGGATGCGGTTATTTTCGATAGTCATCCAGGTCCTAATGAAACAGATACGGGTTCGCCGCATGCTTATTGGAATGGTGATTTCAAAAGCATGACATACAAATATTTTCAAGAAGAAAACGTAATCGTAGGAATGCATAAAATTACCAACTACGCGCAATTCAGTCATTTTTGGATTCCTAGAAAGCAATTGGATGAAGTGGTAGAAACAGAAGGATGGGTTTTTGTAAGGAAAAATGATGTTTACGCTGCAATTAAGATGCTAAAGGATGGCGTCGTAAACGATATTGCCCAATATAGCTGGACAAAATCCGGGAGATGGGTCGATATCGAAGCGAAAATAAACTCGGCGAATACAGCATTTGTTATGGAAGTGGCGGACTCAGTCGAGTTTCCGGGAACCTTTGAGAGCTTCATTACAGCAATTCTGGATAATGAGAACGCTCATCCCATTTCGTTTGTCATTAACAATGGATACTACATCCAATATCAAGGTCTGAACGGAAAAATGATTAAGCTGGATTATAGCTCGGACGCAAGAGAGATCGACGGAGTGCCGGTTGATTTTGGCGCTTATAAATCACATGATGCTACTAGCAGCAATGGTGAAACGTTTATGTCCGCCGAATGGAATTCGGGGGAGATCGTTATCTCGCATAGCGGACTGAGCAGAGTTATTCGTCCATTCGAAGAGGAGACAAATGTGGAGCCACATGCTGCGGAAGCGGCGCTTGCGGTGAATGCCCCCGAGAAAATGCCTGGACAAGAGATAGAGCTGACCGTCGGAGTGAATCATGTCGAAACCGATTTTACGGCATTGGAGGTTATCGTCCATTACGATCCGGAAGTGTTGGAATTTACGACGACGCAAGACGGCGATGCCGTTATGCTGGCGGACGAAGCGATTGAATCGCTGCACCCAAACTATGCGATAGCGGGCGCCGTTCGCGCAGATCTGGGGCAAATCTACATTCTGATGTTTACATCCGGCAATCAGCATGCGCTTTCCGGAACGGAGCCGTTATTCAAGCTTCACGGACAGGTAAAGGAAGATGCAGCGATTGGCGAAGCAACGACGGTTGCATTGTCCGGCTTCGAGCTTTCATTCGAGGGAGCAGTGAGGCTGCCGGACACGGCGCAAGCCGCCGTGAATATCCAAATTGTCGCGAGTGTGGAAGCGGCGGATAAAACGGCCTTGTTGGCGGCTATTGCGAGCGCGGAAACGTTGCTCCAACACGCGGTCATCGGCACGGCTCCCGGACAATATCCGGCAAGCGCCAAGTCTGCGCTTGAGCAAACCATACAGTCGGCCAAAAATGTACGCGATCAAGCGGATGCGGCACAGTCAGCGGTCGATCAAGCGGCAGCCGCACTGCATGCGGCCGTACAACAGTTCGCGAATTCGGTCATTCCGGTAGTGCCTGCCGAATTGACGGCGTTAAACGCCAAGATTGCACAGGTTCAGGGCATCTATGATCAGGCGCAGACCGGCACGAAGCTAGGTCAATATCCGGAAGCGGCCAAGACGGCCTTGCTTCAAGCGCTGAATGCGGCAAAGGCGGTCCGTGACAACGGTTTATCCGGCCAAGGAAACGTCAACGCGGCGGCAGCCGCGCTGGAGACGGCGAGGCAAACCTTCTCCGCGACGCTGATCACGCTTGTGGAAGGCGCCACGAAGGTAAGTATTCGCGACCTGTCGATTATCGCCCAATATTTTGGCATAAAAGTAGGAGAACAAGGTTGGGACAAGGTTGCCGCAGCCGATATAGGCGGAGTCGGCGAAATTACAATCGAAACGCTGGCTGGGGTTGCGAGAATGATATTGGATGATTGGATGACGCGTCAATGAAAGGCCTGCTGCTCCTACTATGCCTGCTTCTTGTCTTACTGCCGTCCGCCGCTTTAGCAGCAGGCAACAGCTCAGTCGGATTCGGCGTTCGCGCGGATGGAGGCAAAACGCTGCAAATGACGTTTGTCGCGAAGCAGACCGGCGACGTCTATGCCTATGAACTGGATTTTACGTTTGACGCGCAGCGCCTGAAGCTCAAAGAGGCGAGTGTTGGACATAGCGGCTTTCTGGTAACGCCGATCGTGGAGAGAGACCGCATCCGAATCGCACATACGCTGGTAGGGCCAAAACCCGGCCTTGCGGGCGATATCGAGCTTGTCACCGTCGTCTTCGAGCGAATCGCGATGGGAGTAGCGTCGGTTACGCTCGATGAGGTCAAGCTGGTAGACGCGGCGATTCAAACAACGACGTATGCGCCGGCGCTGAAAGTCTACGCGGAGGACTCCGCGTTTACGTTAAACGATATGGATGGACACTGGGCGAAAAAGTCGATTGAAGAAGCGGTTTTGCGCGATATTGTCCATGGCTATTCGGATGGTACGTTCCGGCCGGAACACAAGGTGACCCGGGCGGAATTCGCCGCGTTGCTCGTTCGCGCATTGGAGCTTCCGGCACAGCCAGCCATGCAGCCGGCTTTCGCCGATGCGGAGCGGATTCCCGCCTGGGCGGCGCCGTCGATTGCGATGGCGGCGGGGGCCGGACTTATTGCCGGTTACGACGATGGCGCCTTCCGCGCCGACAAGCCCATTGTTCGCGCGGAGATGACGGCGATGCTGGTACGGGCGATGGGAGACGCAGCGCCTTCTGCGTCAGCGTTTTCCTCCTTTGCCGATGCTGATCAAATTCCGGGCTGGGCGAAGTCGGCGGTTGCGACTGCGGCAGGGGCGAATATTATCCATGGCAAACCGGGCAATCGTTTCGCTCCAAATGAACATACGACAAGAGCCGAGGCTGTTGTTGCGATTCTAAACTTGCTAGAAAGTAAGGTTTAAAATTCACAAATTCTCATCAAACATCTCAATCTAGTTCATGGCTTCCATCATGCCATATTCTTATAATCAAGCTAATTCGTTTACAACAATTAAACGGCAATGGAGGAATTGGCATGGGATTGAGTATATTGAATGAACAAGAGTATTATCGAATCGTTTATGGGGGTTGGTTGGGAAAAAATATAGGAGGCACTTTGGGGGCGCCGGTAGAGGGAGTAAAGGAGCTGTTAACGCTAACCTTTTATCCGGAATTGCCGGACGGCCCGCTCGAAAATGATGATCTTGATCTTCAACTCGTATGGCTGCATGCGCTCGAACAGTATGGTCCCGGATTAACGGCTCGAGAGCTGGGACAGGAGTGGGTGGACCATATCTTTTTTCCTTTCGATGAATATGGCTACGCATTAACCAATTTACGCAGAGGGCTTATTCCACCTGTTGCCGGCTCCTTTAATAATCCATTTACTAACTGCATGGGTTCGCCAATCCGATCAGAAATATGGGCGATGGTTGCCCCCGGATTACCGGAAGTAGCTGCGTCATATGCCTACCAGGATGCAATCGTAGACCACGCGGGCGGCGAAGGGGTATATGGAGAAATGTTTTTTGCGGCCATTGAAAGCGCCATTTTCTTCGAAAAGGACCGAGACCGACTGATCGACATCGGCATGAAGTTTATACCTCCATATAGCCGCACCTGCAAGGCGCTACAAGATTTGATTCGTTGGCATCAAGAGGGCAAGAGCTGGACGGAAACGCGTTCGCTTATTCTTGAGCATCACGGCAGCGACAATTTTACAGATGCTCCTCAAAATATTGCATTTACCATTCTTGGCTGGTTGTATGGCGAGGATTTCGAAGATTCGATATTAAAAGCCGTTAACTGCGGATATGATACCGACTGTACGGCTGCAACGCTGGGGGCTATATTGGGGATGCTGCTTGGACCGGAGGGACTCCCTGACAAATGGGTGAAGCCGGTAGGCGATCGCGTCGTTGTCAGTCCGCCGATTAACGGCTTTCCAGCGCCCAAAAATTTGGATGAGTTGACTTTACGAACGATTCGTATGGGGAAACAGATTTTGGCTGCTGCTGATGCCGATATCATTGTACATCCCAATGAACCAAGTTGCTGGAACCGAAAGGATGTTGCGCTTCGAGAGGTTCAGGAGCTTTGGAAAAGGTCGGCGACATCCAATCATTACTTGCTGCCGCGGGGGACCTTGCAAAACCCTGCTCTTGAACTGATCATGGAGTATGGTGCCGAAGGACCGGCGATTGGAGCCAATCAAAAGAAAACCATACATGTAACATTAATAAATCGTTCATTGACCGCGATAACAGGCAAACTTTCAATGGACTTGCCTGAGAGCTGGGTGGGACCGGATACGCTCGAAACGGTGTTGCAGCCGAACCAGTCTATAGAATGGGCCGCGGACATAACGGCTCCGGCATTCGTGGGGGCCAGCCAAGAACTTGGTTTGCTCTGGACAAGGCATCACGACAATTCGGTGTGGGCAACGGAGAAGGTGATGTTTACACTGATTGGGGCCTCATGTTGGACGGTATGGGGACCTGATAGCAACGAAGGCGTTGAAGCCATGTTCCCCGGAAATCGATTGGAGTGGGACAAGGCAATAAATACAGACGCGGATGGGTGTTACAAAGCCTCGACGACGCTTTATATCCCGTCGGAGCGCCAGTTTAGCCTTATTGCTGCCGCAGACGGTCCTGTTTCGCTTAAGCTCAATGGGAAAATCGTGATCGACTGCCAGCATACGCTGGAATTTATGCCGGCCTATCATCGCGCTCCCATGGAACAGCGGGCCCAGTTGACGCTTGAGGCCGGAACTTATAAAGTGGAGGTAGAGGCTATTCAGAAGGGGGCTCCCATCCAGGTGTATGTTTTGCCAGTTGCTACCGCCAATACGGCTGATCCAGGTCCGTATTATTATTACACGGATATGCTCTTCGGTTTAAGAAATGAGGATTGACGCCCACCAGCATTATTGGAAACCAGGGCGCGGGGATTATGGCTGGTTAACTCCGGAACAAGGTATTTTGTATGCGGATTATTTGCCCTCGCATCTGCATCGTACACTGCAACAACACGGCATAGATCGAACCATCGTTGTACAGGCCGCGCCGACGATGAAAGAAACGGAATTTATGCTTTCCTTGTACGAGGAAGAGGGGTCGATTTCCGGCGTGGTCGGATGGCTTGATCTGGATTCAGAGGAATTCGAAAAAAATTATTTGAATTTCCGTAGGCACAAGGGGTTTGTTGGATTTCGTCCGATGTTGCAGGATTTGCCGGATGGCTGGATCCTCCAGCGCAGAGTCATGCGTAACTTGAGGTTAATCGCAGATGATGGTTTCCCCATCGATTTGCAGTTGAGGCCGAGACATCTGCCTGATATGCATAAGGTTCTTCAGTCCATTCCTTCGCTCCGGGCAGTCATCGATCACGCGGCAAAACCGTTTATTGCCGAGAAAGCGATAGAACCATGGAAGGAGCAGTTGTCCGAGCTGGCTCGTTTCCCTGGAATAATGTGCAAGTTGTCGGGTTTAGTTACGGAAGCTGATCAGCAACAATGGAGCCGGCTTGACTTCGTTCCTTACGTGCATCATGTTGTAGAGACATTCGGAACGGACCGAATTATGTTCGGCAGCGATTGGCCGGTCTGCTTGACGACTTGTGAATATGCAGAGGTTCTGGAGGTTTTATTGGAGTCGTTGCCATCAGGTTTGTCGGAGGCAGAATATGAGGCGATATTCGGAGGCAATGCCGCACGGTTTTATAGATTGAGTATGTGAATGAGAGATTACATTGATATCAATGACCGGCTTTAGAAAAGCTCTTGGGATCCAATCTCCCAAGAGCTTTTTCTGTACAGAATTTTACCCCAACTGATCAAAAAAATGAAGGCGCTTACTTCGAGAATGGTTTATACTTCGTCTAGACGGGAGATTCGGCAGCTCTCGTTATTCTCGCCTTCGATAGGCGACAGGCGAAGTTCCCGCAATGGATTTAAATACTTTGCTAAAATAATTTGTATCATTAAAACCCAGAGATAAAGCGATTTCCGTAATGGATAATGTTGTCGCGCCGAGCAGCGACTTTGCATGTTGTACTCGAATTTGGTTGACATATTTTACGAGAGACATGCCAAACACTTGCGAGAAGCAGCGACTGACATAACCTGTGCTGCAATTGCAGTGTCTCGCTATAGTGGTCAGGCTAAAGGTTTCATGGTAGGTACTTTGCACCCGTTCCATTGCGAGCTTGGCAACAGCCTGCGCCCTGGATAAGCTGGTTTCGGCAACTGGAAGTTCGATATTATCGTTAATCTGTGAGGAAAGCAGCGTAGATTGATAGGCAAGCACGATGAACTGACTGATCATCAGTATGACTTTAAGCAAGTCTTCTATTATCGTTTCATCCAACTTCATGGCGATGTTATTATAAATGTCCAGTAGAACTTCTTGTTTGACTTGATATTGCTCTGCTTTGCCGCTGATCCATTCCAAATCCTTTTGATCTCGAGCGCCGAATTGTCCGAGAAACACAACGGCAATCGTTTCGCCTCCGTGAACGACAGGGAAGACGATTTCCTCAACGCCCATATAACACTTTCCGTAAAAGGAACGTTGCTCCGTAGCCGCTTTGCGAACAGAGTATTTCCGATTGACGATGCAGCGCTTCGTATTATGCCAGTTCTTCTTGACCATGCTGCAGAAGGGATGCGTATGCATGGCATACGGCTCGAAGGAGGCGCGCAAGGAAGCATCTTTGAAGGTGAATCCCTTCGTGTCATAGATTGTTAATGCGTATCCAAGTGATTTCGATACATGCTCGAAACAGGCGGCTAATCCGTCAGGATACAGCATCCTTTCTTGCAAGCGGCGATTTAACTCGGCAGCTGCAGGGTTCATGAACCCGACCTCCCTTTCAAACAGAATAATACTATATCTCCATGCAAAAAAGAAGGCGCTCGCTTTAATTAAAGCAACTTATGCGATTGATTACGATTGATCTGCAACAGGGGGAATTAAAATGATAGCCCGTTTAAAGGGGAGTTACTTCGCCAAATTAATGATGTCGCACTTAGCCCTTACCATGCTTCTAATTACGCTTAGCGGAGGATTATTGCTTAATAAAACGGCTGACATGATTACAAAGGAAATGAGGTCAACCGGAGAGACGCAATTGGCATCCATGAGGGAGAAGCTTGAGAGCCAGCAACTGGAGAGCTATAATTCCGCCCTGCTTAATAAAGCATTGAGTACGGTACGAGTAGAAGCGGAAAGCGAGATCCAGTTTTTTTTGACCAATGGCAAAGGAAATAACTATTACCGGATTACTCGTTTGGCGCAAGACTTAAAAACCATTTCAATGTCGCTTCCGATGCTGCATAACTTATCGTTTTATTTTGCCAATGACAATTTTGTAGTGGATCAATATTTTCATAATTCGCCGGATAACTCGCCGCAAGCAAAGCTGCTGCAATCTGACAAGCCGATCTTGACACATCAGTGGTTTGTACGTGACGTAGCGACGCAGAGCCTGGATAAAGAAAATAAAATTGTCATCACCTATGTCTATACATTGCCCTATATGGCGCGAGCCGAGCAGATTAAAGGGTATATGATTGTCGATCTGGATGCGGAAAAACTGATTGCATCCGTAGGCGAACATCTGACTGCAAACGGAGAAAAGTTGGTTGTTATGAGTGCAGACGGACAAGTCATAGGCGCTTCTTCTGAATGGGAGGATTCCATGCTGCAATTGGTACGGAAGCATCTGCCGAAACAAGAGGAACAGATGGTGAGAGTCGACGATAATGTTATTACTCTTTTGCCCGCCGACCAGTCGAGATTAAATTGGCATTATGCTTTGCTGCGCCCGCAAACTTCCGTTCTGTTAACGACACAAAAGATGAAAAGCGAAATATGGATGGCGGGTCTTGCAATAGCATTGCTTGGCGCGGCCGTTTCCTACATGGTGTCAAGGAAGGTTTATGGTCCGTTCCGCTATATTACCCAGCGGGTCAGAAGCGCAAGCGGCTATGCCAAGTCCGGCCATAATGAAATCGGCTGGCTCGAGCAAGCATTAGGTTTTCTCGACAAGCAGCGTGCAGCTTATATGACTGAGAAAAGGGAGAAGCAATGGAGAGAAGCCGTTCTGGGCAAACTTGATTTTACGGGCGAGGAGCTGCTTATTCCGAGCGAGGGCTGCTTTATGCCTGTTTCCTTGGAGCTTGAAGGGATGGAGTACGGTCGTTTTGCGCAATTGCTGGTCAAATCGGGGGAGAAATCTCCCTTGTATGAGGAATTATTGGTCCTCAGCGCTAATGAAGCGGTTATTGTGTATTGGTGCGAAGAATGGAGAAGCGATATGGAAGCGATCATTCGCGATCGATTGCAGTTGGCAGCGTCCGCAGTACCGGAGTCATTCCGTTATATTGCCGGATTTGGAACGGCGACAAACAAATTGGAAGGCATCCCATTATCGGCGGCAGAGGCCCAAACGGCTAGAAGATACGGATTTTTGAGCGAGGAAAGCGGCTGCATCAGCTATCGATTGATTGAACGCAGGAAGGGTTTGTATCCCGAGCTTAAGCTGGAGCCATTTGACACTCTGCTTCGCAGCGGGGGACGTCATGAGCTTGATCAATATTTGACGATGTGCGAGACCGATCTGAGAGGCGAAGAATATTCGATTGAGGCGATCGAGCTTGTGTTGATGCAGCTTCATCTCTATGCCTCAAAGGCAAAGATGATGCTGGACGGCAATGAGAATGAGCCTGTTGCCTTTGTATGGCAGTCTACGCTTGGCAAGGCAATTTCCGAACTGCGTCAGCTCAGCATGACGGTTGTGGAACAGCGTACGGAAAAAAAGAATGTTCGTTACGAAAGGATTTTCTCCGGTATAAAGGAATATATCGATCTTCATATTCATGAAGATATCTCATTGGAGCAGTTGTCGGCAATTACATCATACTCCAAGCAATTCGTATGCAAATTATTTAAGGAAGAGCTGCAGCTGACATTTGTTGAATATTTGACAATTAGAAGGCTCGAGCATGCTGCGCAATTGCTTCGAACAACGACGGATCCGATTGGCGCCATTGCCAGCCGTAGTGGATTTCGCAGTTCGCAGTATTTTTCCAATAAGTTCAAATCCAAATTTGGCGTTACGCCTGTTCAATATCGATCGACACGCAGCGAAATCCGTATGGCGCAGCATGTTCCAGAGTAGCCTTGATCTTGTATACGAGCGATGTCCATTACAATTTGTCGGAACATGCCAATCGTCTGCTTGCTCCATTTGCCCATTCGACCTGCGCAATGGTTTGAAGCCATCCTATACATTTCGTTTTGAAGCAAAAGGCACCTTTCTTGGAGGTGTCTTTTTGAATTTTTGGAGCACTTGCAGGCGAAAGATGTGTAAAATCGTCAGGAAGACAGCGATGTTCAGATCTTACACATCGAATTCAAATTGTTCAATAGATCATAAACCATCCCAAATGTTACATTGAGTCCATAACCAAGATACATCGACACAGGATGAAAGGAGCAAGGGAATGAACAGCAAGATGAATGCGCTGTCAAATGCGTCTGCACGTCATCTTCGGAGCGGCGAGAGACGCGAGTCGCGCTGGACGAAGTATAAGAAGAGCAAGTATTTGTTTCTCATGTTGATTCCTCTATTTGTTTATTATGCCATATTCGAGTACGGCCCGCTGTACGGCATACAGATTGCTTTTAAGGATTATATGATCAGGGACGGAATTTGGAACAGTCCTTGGGTTGGAGTCAAACATTTCGACTACATGTTCAATGCATCTCCGGACTTCTACAAAATTTTAAAAAACACAGTCATCATAAGTTTTTACCATATTATTTTTGGATTTCCGGCCCCGATTTTGCTCGCCCTTATCTTTAATGAGCTGCGGGTAGAGTTGTTTAAGCGAGTGAGTCAAATTATATCCTATTTGCCGCATTTCCTTTCTTGGGTCGTACTCGGCGGTTTGTTGATTACCATTCTCTCACCGACGACCGGAGCAGTTAATGCGGTGCTGGGGTGGCTTGGCATCGAACCGATTTATTTTCTTGGCGATCCGAATTACTTCCGTTTTACTTTGATTCTATCATCGATATGGAAGGAAATCGGCTGGGGCACGATTATTTATTTGGCTGCAATGACGGGCATTGATCCGCATTTGTACGAAGCGGCGAAGATGGACGGGGCCGGTCGCTGGAAGCAGACGACTCATATTACGCTTCCAAGCATTATGAGCGTGATTGCAATCTTGTTTATCTTTAAGACAGGTCAAATTCTAAACGCCGGCTTCGATCAAATATTTAATTTGTACAATCCGGCCGTGTACAGCGTGGCCGACATTCTGGATACGTATGTATACCGTGTTGGTTTAATGCAGCTGCAGTACAGCTTCACAACGGCGGTTGGCTTGTTTAAAAACGTAATCGCGTTCTCCCTTGTCCTGTTTACCAATTATATGGTGAAGAAGCTCGGTCAGGAGGGGATTCTATGAAAGCATTTAGCAGAATGACATTCGGCGAAGCGGCTTTTCAAGTAATTGCCGTTGTCACTGTAACCTTGCTCTGTATTTCGACGCTGTATCCATTTATCCATGTGCTGTCGGTTTCGCTCAGCTCTCCTGCGGAAGCGATACGGCCTGGCATCCATTTGTATCCGAAAGCGTTCACGATGGCAGCGTATGAGCAAGCGGTCAAGCTCCAAGGGATATGGGTCGGCTTTGGCAACACGATATATCGAACCCTGGTCGGCACCTTTTTGTCTGTATTCGTGATGTCGCTAGGCGCATATGCGCTTTCGAAAAAACATTTGCCCCATCGCAGCTTTATTACAATGGCGGTCATCGTTACTATGTTCTTTAGCGGGGGACTCATTCCGACGTTCCTGCTTATTAAAGAGATCGGGTTGTACGATACACGTTGGGCGCTGATCATCCCCGGATTGTTTAATACGTTTTACATGCTCATCATGAGAAACTTTTTTATGAGTATTCCGAGCGAGCTTGAGGAATCCGTGAAGATAGACGGAGCGAATGATTTACGCATTTTGTTTCAGCTCGTTCTTCCGCTTTCGAAGCCGATTCTGGCGACGATATCGCTTTGGATCGCCGTCTATCATTGGAATGAATGGTTTAACGGACTCATCTATATTCAGGATCAAAGCAAGATTGTGCTGCAAATATATTTGCGAAGGCTAATTGTCGAGAACAGCGATGCCGACGTGCAGCTTCTCATGCAACAAGCAGCTGGCGACAGCATCCCGATTGTGCCGGAGACGATCAAAGCGGCAGTGCTGATGATTGGAACAATCCCTCTATTGCTGGTGTTCCCGTTTATTCAGAAGCACTTTGTGAAAGGAATCATGCTCGGATCTCTTAAAGGTTAATCTGCAAGTTCCGTGATTGAAGCGGAAGTCCTGAACGTTCGGGAACCTCTGTTTTAATATAAATCAATGAACATATAAAGGGAGGCGCAAGTAGAGATGAAATGGATAACAAAGCTAGGAATTGTGGCATTAATTGTGGCATTGGCAGCAGGATGCTCCGGCGGCAACAAGGGGAGCAGCAATGGAAGCGGCAAAAACGGCGAAGCAACAAACAAGCCGTCCGCCAGTTCCGAACCATCCGCAACGGCAAACGATGAGCCGATTGAAATTGCTTGGTTAAGCTTTAACTTCCCCGCAGAGGATGGCAGCATTGGGCAGAAGTATATCGAGGAGAAATTTAATGTCAAAATCAAGAACATTCGGATTGACCGAGCAAATTGGAAGGATCAGTTGAATGTTCGCCTGGCTTCCGATGAGCTTCCGGATGTGTGGCTCTTATGGGGCATTGCAGATGTCAACGCCTATAGCGGACAAAATCTGCTGGCAGAGCTGCCTATCGATGAGATAAAAGCGAAAATGCCTAGCTTGGCCAAGCTTGTCGACGATAATAATCCGGCAGCCTGGTCGAACGGACTGATCAATGGCAAAAATTACGGCATTCCGATTACGAATGTAGATGGGATTTATCCGTTGCTTCCTTATTACAATGAAAATTGGTTGAAAGCTATCGGTTACGATGCTCCGCCGGCAACGCTCGAGGAGCTGGAGGATGTGATATATAAATTCCGGAATAATGACCCGGACCAAAACAGCAAAAAAGATACTTACGGTTTAACTGGAAAAGGGTCGTTAGCTGATCTTAACCAAAGCTTCCCTTACGTTTTCGGCGCCTTTGACGTGCAGCCGCAGTTTTGGGTAGAGGACGGAAACGGCGGTCTTGCATACGGCATGACGACCGAAAATGCGCGCGAGGCGTTTAAGTTGCTGAATAAATGGTTCAAGGACGGGGTGCTAGATCCCGAATTTATTACGGCGGATGGCAATAAGAAGGAATTTGAGAACGGCTTGGTAGGCGTGAAGTTCGACCAATGGAATTATCAACGTCCGACGCTGCGCAAGCAAATCAAGGAGACGGACAGCACCTACTTCCCGACGATCGCGGGAACTCAGGTAGCGGCTCCGGAATACACGGGGCATGGAATGGCATGGGGATTGACGGGCAATTACATGGGGATGGGAGTCGATGTGGATAAGACGCCGGGCAAGAGAGAAAAAATCTAAGAAATATTAAATGCGGCCTATTCGGACCCGGAAGTAATGAAATATCTGAACTTTGGCGAGGAAGGCGTTCACCATGATTTGGTTAACGGCCTGCCTGTCATAAAAACAGAGATGACCGCAGACAAGCTTAACAATCTTGGCATCGGGGCTTATTACGGTATATTGTCCAGCAAGTCGCTGGAAGGCGAGCTGCTGAGATATCCAACGGAAGATCTCGAATGGAGAAAGCAAGTCGTTAAGGATATTCCGTTAATGTATGATCAGGTCAAATTTAATATCCCTTCCGCCAGCCAGTTCCCGGATATCAAAAATATGGAGAGTGAATACTTCATTAAATTTATTACGGGCGATGTCGATTTGGATAGTGGATTCGATGACTTCATCGGGAAATGGAAAAAGGCTGGCGGCGAAGTGTTGACCAAGGAAGTCAACGAGATCTACGCAACCAATCAAAAGTGAGCGGGATGAAAGGATGAATCATACATGAAGGAAACCATTACAGGACCAATAGAGGCAAAGCTTGAGCAGGCATGGCAGGTTGGCATAAAGAAGATTTATGCCGGTATCGCGCAATTTCCCGGCGGTCTCCGGGAAATTGCGGAGTCGAAGGATGGCCGGTATTTTGAGGAGTCGTACGAGAGCATGTTGGACTTTTATCATATCGGCTGCTGGGTTCCATCCTTCTTTACGGGCTGGGCGCTCATCGCATACGAGAGTTCTGATGACCGCTCCCTGCTGAGATGGGCTAACGGACTGCAAGGCTCTTACGAAAAGAAGGTGTTCGAGCATGCGGATAACACGATGCACGATCTCGGTTTTCTGTACAGTCCTTATTGCGTAAAGCTTTATAAATTAATTGGCGATTTGAACCATCGCAAGACCGCGTTGCGGTCGGCGGAAGTTCTGGCATCCAGGTATGTAGTCAAAGGGGAGTACCTCAAAGCATGGGGCAGAATGGATGAAAATGATCCGTCATCATGGGGAAGCGGGATCGCGATTATAGACACGATGATGAATCTGCCTCTCCTGTTCTGGGCGACAGAAGAGACGGGCAATTATTATTACAGAGACATCGCCATAAAACATGCGGATATGACGATGAAACGGATGGTCAGGCCGGACGGTTCCGTCTATCATGCCTACCGCTTCGATTCGGACACCGGACAGCCGGTTGGAGGCGACAATCATTGTGGCCATAGTGTCGAATCCTATTGGGCGAGGGGCACGACATGGGCGATGTACGGCTTCGCCATAGCTTATCGGTACACGGGCAACAGGCTCTATCTGGAGACTGCTATCCGGCTTTCCGAGCATTTTATCAGCCAGTTGGACGACAAGATAGTGCCTGTCTGGGACTTCCGCTTGCCCGAGCAAGAACCCGACCACAGAGACAGCTCCGCCGCAGCTATCGCAGCCAACGCATTTATGGAGATTCTGCGGTTCGACCCGGGCAACGTTCTTCTCAAGGAATGGACGGACCGGCTGTTGCTGAAGTTGTCCGAGGAGGCGTATACGGATTATAACCCGGACTGTCCGGGACTGCTTCAGCAATCTAATGGCAAACGGATGTATACGATCTATGGGGATTACTTTTTTATGGAAGCGCTGTCCAAGCGGCTGTCCAAACCATTGACCGATTGCTGGTAAGGGGATCGAGCGCAAAGAGGAGGGTAATTCATGACAATGTCTCGTAAAGTCCTCATTAAAGTTATGCTTATCGCTTTATTGGTCCAAAGTCTTCTTGGGGGTTCTATCTTCGGCATGGAGAACAACAAGGCAATGGCAGAAAGTATCGTAGTTATCGTGTATAACGATGACGAGGGGTTCACCACGGATTCTCCGTGGGTAATTGGACAAGGGGTTGGCTACACGCAAAGCTCGCGTTATTATCATGACGGATCGACAGGCGCAGATCCGGCCAAGTGGGCGCAGTTCACGCCTGACATCCCGGTGGAAGGATATTACACCATATCCATGTGGGTGCCGCCTTTCGGCACAAGGCCCGAAGCTGCGCCGCTCGAGATCAAATATAGGGACGGCATCAGCACGGATCTGACCATTAATCAAAAGGCAAACAGCAACAAATGGGTGAAAATTGGTACATTCCTGTTATCAGAGGGTACAGAAAATTATCTGAAATTATTAGCCTCGGATGCAGGAACCACGCTTGCCGACGCCGTGAAATTCGAATGGGTGGCTGAAGCGGAGACGCCTGATCCGTCGCCTACTTCCACTTCATCGCCTTCATCTACGCCTTCCCCTACTCCATCGCCTTCGCCGACAACAAGCCCGACTATTCCGCCCGAAAACGTAACCGTATTTGTTTATAATGACGACGAAGGGTTTACGACGGATTCGCCATGGGTAGTTGGACAAGGAGTAGGCGGAACACAAAGCTCGCGTTATTATCATGACGGTTCGGCTGGCGCCAATCCGACCAAATGGGCCATGTTTACGCCCGATATCCCTGTGGAAGGCAACTACATCATATCGATGTGGGTTCCGCCGCATGGCACGAGACCGGAAGCGGCGCCGCTCGAGATCAAGCATAGGGATGGGTTAAGTACGGATTTCACCATCAATCAGAGGGATGACCGAAATAAGTGGGTTGAAATCGGCACATTCGCGCTCTCGCAGGGCACGGATAATTATTTGAAAATACTTGCCTCGCATCCAGGTTATACGCTTGCGGACGCGGTGAAATTCGAGTGGACGACAAAGGAGGTCACTCCTGCTCCTACACCAACAACTGCTCCAACTGCCACGCCTTCGCCGGGTCAAACGACGCCGATTGCCCCTGGGCTGGACGGTGATTTGGCGGAACGTTTTCCAGTGTACCAGGTTTCCGTCAATAAAGTATTGACGGGAGATAACAGAGGGTTTGGGGTGCTGGCCCAATACGACGGCAGCGGTCCGCAAGAGGTGTATTTGAGCCGTACCACGCAAACGCCGACCTTTGAACCATTTGTCCCTACAGCTTATGCCAAAGTATTTGATCCCGACGGCAATATGGTGCTCCTTCACGATTTCAGCAGTCAGCTTCCCGGCAAGCAAATCGAAATCCTCACGATTCCTTCGGGACAACCCGGCATATGGACCGTCTCATTTACAGGCGGACGAGAGGGAGATATCCTTGAAATCGGCCTGCCGGAGACGGATGTTTGGGGCGTGCGGGGCGAGATGGCATTAGGCATTACCGAAACAACGCCCAAAACGGCTTATATTTATCTTGCCGACATCACGCAACAAAACCAGCTTCCGACCTTTATGCCTAATTTGGGAAAAGGATATTTTTTTCTCGAGGCTTTTGGCAATGCGCCGCATGTAACCTTGCGCAATCAAACGGGAGCAGTGGCCGGCAATCTGACGAATGTGGGAGGCAGAAACGTCATTCAATTGGACTCCACGCCGGTTAATGAGGTATGGTCATTGGATTTGAACGGATTCGGGGGCTATATCGTAATCGACGGAACGCCGGCATTGTTAGCCCCTACAGCTGAAGCTGCGCTGGCATTAAAGGGAGGAACGTTTGAAGCAGAAGGGTTTATCATGCCCGGCAAGCTGCAGGCAAGGCTTAGGGAGAAGATGATTGAGCTTGCGGAGCAGTCGTTGGAGGTAGAGCTGGATTTTCCGGAAGAAGTGCCGTTGGATCTCGCCAATCCTCGCATGGAGGCGCTATTGTACGGAAAATACGGCAGTCTTCAAGGGTTGGACTATGCCTTTGAGCATCAGATATTGGACAAGGACGATCCGGGTTTCGGCATGATTCTTGATTATGATCCTGCGAGGCCGGTCAAAAATCAATATTCCTCCTTTGCCGGCGCGATGGCTGCCGCGGTCGCCGTGCCGGGGCAGATGAACCCTGCCTACGAAAACGAGGCCTTATTAAAACGCGCGGTGTTAAACTCCATGAGTTTTCTGGCGTGGCTTCAGGGGGACTTTACCTATAAGGATTCCGATCTAAGGGATCTGCCTGTCCCTAGCACGAATTATTTTATAATGGTTGGTCCCATGGTCGTTGATCCTTTTTTACTGCTTCACGAAAAGGTGGACGCGGAGACCGCCGCCCTTTGGGAAGAAGCCGTTACCGCCTTTTTGGATAAAAACGCGGATGCCAGAAGTTTTCTCTCCAATCAATGGTCGCATAACATACTCGCGCAATTATACATGTATGAGGCGACGGGAGAAACCCGGTTTTTGCGTAATTTCGAAAAAATGGCCGCAGCTTTTATGGATGGCACCCACGGAGCAAGCTCCAAACTGATGGGATTACATCCGACGGGTTTTTATATGGAGAACTTTGGTCCGGACGGCAACTATGACAGTCTCAGCTCTTTCCACATGGTGGCCTCCTATTTGGTTTATAAAGAGAGCGGAGCCGCCGATCCCGTTATTTTGGAGAAATTGCGGGCGGGGATCGAAAAAAACCTCTATTTTAAAAGCTTTTATTGGCTGCCGCAGCCGGATGGCAGCATCGCTTCGCCTACAGCGATAAACACGAGAACGAATACCCCCATTCATCAGGCGACCTATCCGGGAGACATTATGATGCGTTCCGAAATGCCTTTGTCGCTGACCCGATATTTGATGTGGCCCGGTCCTTCCGCGGACCCGAACGATTTAGCGGGCGGAGATGTAATGCCGCATAGGATCAATACGGACGAATGGGCGTTAAAGGTGCTTCGGGCTCTGTTGCCGCTTGAATCAGGAGCATACGATACCATCAGCTATTGGCCGCATATCATTTATTCGGCGTTTAGCAAGCCTGTTGCAATAGAGCCCGCCGCGCTTCCGATTGACAGCGAGTTTGGCACCTGGGAGCTTCCGGGGCAAGTAGCATGGAAGCGAGGACCGCTGTACGGAGTCGTATTTTATGATGTAACGGGGGTTTCCGGCAAGATTCCGCAGGCCAAATTTGGAGGCGGTCCAACCGTTATGTGGGGAGAGGGAACAGGAAGCGTCGTTTCCTCGTTGCGGAACAACAAGAACGGCACCGTCACGTCACCGTCCGATATTACGCATTCCGGCGTTTTCGGCAAGGATCACAACGGGAAATTTTTTTATACGGGCGAAGAGCGTACGTCTCTGACCTGGATTGTGCAGGATGAAATCTTCGAGCTACGGACACCATTGACCGCTCCCAAAGGAGAGCTGGTCTGGAGGTATGAGCTGGGAGAGCAGCAAACGTTAATAAAGGTCAGTCTTCAGCTGGAGGAGGAAGCTCAAGAGTCATACGTTAACTTGCCGGTCGCATCCGGCGTAGCGGGTACGGAACCTGCTGTATTCGGCGATAATACGCTCATTTATCAAGCGGGAAATTCATCCATGAGGATAGAATGGCCAGCCGATGCGGCCGCGCAATTACAGGAAGAGGTCACAACGGCTTGGGGCAGCGCCCGAAATTTGCAGATCGCTCTGGCATCCGACGGTACGCCTGTAACGATAACGGTATCCATGAAGGAAAACAAGGAAGAACCTGTCGATCCCAATGAAGGGGAGCCGACGAATGGATCGCGGATAGAAAGCATGCCGGTTTCTTCCGACAACGTAGTTTCTGCTAATCGGATTACGGTTGCTGCAACGTCATTGGATCAGCACACAGGCGAAGCGAAGGCATTTTTAGATAAAGACAATATTCTGGAAGCTCGCAGCAACAGCCAAGCCGGTATTCAGGGAGGCAGGCTCGTGATCGTCGATGTGCCCGAGATTGCAGGGGCGGTTGCTTACACTGTCGTTATTCCACCCGAATTTTTAACTTCCTACGGCGCGCAGGATAAACTGCGGATTCAGACGGAGATCGGGACGGTGGAAGTTCCCGGCCATATGCTTGCGGCTGCGGAGCTTGCTTCCACAACTGAAGTCGAGCTTACCGTCGAGGCGTCCTCTGTAGAGGGAAAACCTCTCCTTGCGTTGAAAGCCGCTGCTGGGGGACAGAAGATAACAGCAATCAACCCGGAGGCTATTATAATCTTGACCATTCCTTATACGCCGACATCGGAGGAAGTAAAGGCATATGAGCATATCGTCGTCTCCTATATGGCTGAAGATGGCCGAGCGATTCCGATCCCGACGGGAAGTTACGACGAATCTCTGGGAGCGGTTGTTCTAAGGACCAATCAATTAGGGAAGTACGGCGTGTCCTATCGAGTAGTAAACTTTGACGATATAACCGATTATTACTGGGCCGCGCACTCCATTCGGGTATTGGCGTCCAAAGGGATTATGAGCGGTGATGGCGAAGGAGATTTCAATCCGGCAGCGGGAATAAAGAGAGCGGACTTTGTCGATGCGTTGGTTCGAGCTCTGGGAATTACGACAACGGTTGATGCTAACTTCGCGGATATACCCGATCGCTCCGTTTATTATAATGCCGTTGGCATAGCCCGGAAGCTGGGGCTAACAAAAGGGATAGGCGGTAACAGCTTCAAGCCTGACGAGCTAATTTCCAGGCAGGAAATGATGGTTATTGTTTCCAGGGCGTTGGCCATGGATAACAAATATAGGTCGGACGGAATTAACAAAGAACTTGATGCGTTCAAGGACATAGCGGATATCGCCCCTTATGCCATTGCAGAGATAGCGGCATTGGTAAGAGAAGGCATAGTTCAAGGCAGCAATCATGCTATTCATCCTCATAAACCAGCTTCAAGAGCAGAGGCTGCCGCCATTGTATACAGATTGTATGACAAACTCGACATTACACTTTAAACAAATCAGGAGAAGTTCTGTTTGAGGGCTGACTCCTTGTTGCTTGCCACCAAGAACTTAACCCGCCAACCTTAGGTCGGCGGGCTTTCTTGTTGAAGACGTCGCTTTGACCGGCGATTAATGTAGTCTATTACTTTATTCTCTTTTGACAGTTGAGCCTTCAGGACGTTATGATAATTGCTGAAAAAATCTTATTTCATAAATCATACGGAAAGAGAGCCGCGCATCCTTAATGAATCGAAAACGAAGAAAAACTAAAAAGGCTGTCTCAATCATTCTTGCTTTGACCGTTATCGTCGTGGTCGCTCTCGCATTCCCGACGTGGACACCTTCGATCAAAGGAGAAAACAGCATCGCCACGTTGGAGCAGGTGAAATTGAACGGCGCTTGGCACGAGATCATGATCCGCGGCGCCGACCGGAATAATCCTATCGTCATTTTCGTCCACGGCGGACCCGGCTGCTCCGAAATCCCTTACGTGCGCAAATACCAAGAAAGACTGGAGAAGCAATTTACCATCGTGCATTACGATCAGAGGGGGAGCGGCAAGTCGCATCGGTTCGGCGAAGATTATTCGGACGTGACAGCAGGGCTGCTGGTCGAAGACCTGTTCTCGCTTACAGATTACGTAGCCGATAGACTGGGGCAATCAAAGGTAATTTTAATCGGTCACTCCTACGGTACGTACTTAGGCTTGCAGGCAGTCGCTGCTTCGCCGGAGAAATTCGCGGCATACATCGGAATCGGACAAGTCGCCAATCATCACGTCAGCGAGCTGGACAGCTTCGCTTTCGCGCTAGGGCAAGCCACCGAAGCCGACGATAAGAGCGATATAAGACAACTGGAAGGCATGCGGGAGAATATTGAAGCAGGTCGCGACATTACGCCGAGAAGTCTGATCCGGAAGTATGGGGGAGCGGCAAGATTAATTGACGATAACCGCGATTATGTCGAAGGTTTTCTAATGAACCGGGAATATAACCTGCTGGATGTAATCCGTTATGCAAGGGGGATTGCGGTGACACAGGACCGACTATTAAACGAAGAATCTATGCGGCCGATAACGAGTTTGGTGAAGAAGCTCGAACTACCGGTCTACTTCGTAATGGGAGCGCATGATTATATGACGTCGACGAAAGCGGCTAAAGCGTATTTCGAAGAATTGGACGCGCCGGACAAAACGTTTATTGTCTACGAGCACTCGGCTCATTACCCTCAGTTCGAAGAAGAGGAACGGTTCGCGGAATGGATGGAAACGACGTTTCGAAACGAATAGAAGGATGAGGAATAGATGAAAAGTCTGTATGGGACGGACTTAACCCTCCTTCTGATCTTAGTGAATCTTTTAGCTATGTCGGATTTTACTATGTTCGAAAAATGACGTTATCTGAAGAGGTGGTATTTAATTGAAGCAAGGGATAATTGTTTTTCTAAATGGAACTTCAAGTTCCGGAAAGACTTCCATATCGACTGAACTATTAAACCAAAATGAAATCTCGTTTTATCATTTATCAATTGATGATTTTTTTAATGGACTGTTTCATGACTACATTGACTTCATTAACACCAAATATGCAGATGATGTGCAAGGCCCAACCCATATTATTATTGAACCATTGATTACTTTGTTTTATTCAACAATTAAATTTATGTCGGTAATGGGGACGAATATCGTTGTAGATACAGTAAATGATACTGAAGATCGCTTTAATACATTTCTAGGTTTATTAATGGATCATCCTGTACTGCTTGTAGGGATAACTTGCTCGAAAGAGGAACTTATAAGGAGAGAAAAACTAAGGGGAGATAGAGAAATTGGTTTAGCAATCTCTCAGTATGATAAAGTCTACAGCCTTAATGAGTATGACCTTGAATTAAATACTGAAACCTTGAGTCCAGATGAATGCGCCAATTTGATATTAAATTTTATTAGATCAAATCGTGAATATTCTGCTTTTAAGAAGCTAAATAAAAAAAGCGGTACGAGTTAGATATACATTGAAGCCGTATTCTTCAGATAACACCATGTTTCATGCTTTAGGGCATTTATCAGTGTTCAGAGAGTTCATTCCGCTGTCGGAGAACGATAGTTCAATTATATATCTCTGTCAGTGGTAATCCTTTCGTGAACAGGGGAACAATGAAAATCGAGGTGTAATAAATGCAAATACGAAAGTTACATACACACGAAATCCCACCATTTGAATTATTATTATTAGCGGATCCTTCACAGAAGCTTGTTGAGGAATATCTCCAAAGAGGACATTGCTATATCGCCTCACTGAATGATCAAATAATAGGAGTCTATGTTTTACTGCCAACAAGACCCGATACAGTTGAATTAGTAAATGTAGCAATTGATGAAAAGAATCAAGGCAGAGGGTTCGGGAAACAGTTAGTGAAACATGCAATACAAATTGCGAGGGAATTAGGATCCAAAACGATTGAAGTCGGTACTGGAAATTCAGGTGTTGGGCAACTTGCCCTTTATCAGAAATGCGGCTTTAGAATAACTGGAGTAGACAGAGACTTTTTTGTTAGGCATTACGATAAAGAAATATTTGAAAATGGTATACAAGTTGTAGACATGATACGACTATCACAAGATTTATAATGGAACGATTTGTTGAACTAACGGGAAACATTAGCTTAATGACAACAGCGGCAGTCTAAGACTTTATTTTTCAAGTCTTAGTCCGCCGCTGGTTTATTTTCTTAGCATTAACCTTGTGCCGCATCCATGTTCATGCAGTTAATGGCCCACAGATGACCGTCCAAGTCCACGAAGCCCCAATGATACATGAACCCATGATCTTCAGGTTCAGCGTGCAAATTCCCGCCCAAAGAGACCGCGGTATTCACGATTTCATCGACCTTTTCCCGACTCTCGAATGCCAATGCGATCGTCATCTGCGCATACTTGCTCGTATCGACGGATTCCTTCTCCGTGAGCGTATTAAAGACTGCTTGTTTGATCAGCATGACCTGCAGGTTGTCGCCGATCACGATGGCTACCGAATTCTCGTTTTCCGGGAATTGCGGGTTGATCTCGAATCCGAGTCCGGTGAAGAACGCTTTCGATTGTTCTACGTTTTTTACAGGCAGGTTGAAGCTCATGAATGCGGACGTTAATGCCATTTTCAAAACACCTCTTCGTCAAATTAGTTTGTGTTCATTTATGCTTCGTTTATATAGACGACAACCGATCAGGGAATTCATCGGTCTCATGGATCTCGATCAGATCGCGACAACCCGGTTAATTACACAGCCTGCCGCCGAGATCCTGCTGGCTGTTCAGCTAATGGAAAACGATAGTTCGCCCTATTTGAGAACGGATATAAGTAATTGGATGCCACTATCTGTGTCGGAAAGGATTATAATGATTTCCAAACAATGCTTCCATCACTTCTACCACAAGAAAAAGCATGGCTGAAATCTTTTTTAACCGGCAATTTCAAGAAGGTCATCAGTTTATCGCGTTAGTTGTTTCATGATTTTGCAAGAGGAGGTTTTTGATATATGAAAGATTGGGTTCCATATGAGAAAGTCAGAAATCACCCTCCTGATTTTAGAATAAGGTATCGGTTCTATTCCGAAGAAGAAGGCGGAAGAAAGAAACCTGTGTTCCAGGGATTACGTTGTGATTTTGCATATGACGGAAACGATATTAAAGATACGGGAATATTTGCAATTCACCCCGAGTTTGAAGATGATTCGGGAAACATTATTTTAGATATGAGTAATCCAGTGTCCATACAAGGTACTGCAAGAATGTGGATACTTTTCCCTAGGATGAGACGCGAAATTCATCTACATCGAATTAAAATAGGCGTCCTTGGCCATTTTATGGCGGGCCGAAGAAGATTAGGAGAGGTCGAAGTAATTGAAATACTCAGTTTGATCACGAACTCTGAGACTCTAACCTAACGGGAGACAATAGTTGAATAAATGACGAAAATGAAGCTGCCGGTGCTGACCGGCAGCTTCATTACGTTAACGGGCAGGATAGCGCAACTTCTAATTCCTCTGTAGGGCTCCTTCGACTTCAGCACATTATACCCTTGCATAAATGCTTGCAACCGCCTATCTTATTAGAACGTAAGGGGATAAAGCAGAAGCAGAAAGGATGAGCGAATATTTCTACCCGAGCTTTATTCCGAAAAATGAAAACGCCTAGTTTTATTTTCTTCGTCTCCGTTGTCTTCGCGTCCGTCTTGACGGGCTTCTTGTCGAGGCCCTATTTCACGGATCGCGTCTTCTACCTGTACGAGGATACGTACAAATTCGCCGGCGAGCAAGAACGACTCGTCACCTACCATAGCAGCACGGCTGATCCCGTCCAAGTACGCATCGACGACGAGCTAAACCGCACATTGACCATCGGCGGGCAGTCCTATGCGATTGCGGACATAAGCAACCCTTACTCGATCAAGTTCCGCGTGACCTATCCGAACGGCCATGTCTACAGCGTCGAGGATAATAATGGCTTGCTATGGAGCTACGATGACAAAGGCAATATCGTCATGGCTATTCAGGTTTACGCCAACGGCGAGCGGATCAAGGAAGAAGGGGAAGAAGATTTTCAGCCGTCGGCGCTCGTAATAGGGGCTTACCCCGATTACCATATCAAACGAGGCATGCCTGGGTTTCTGTTTTTTGCCATCGGCCTGTTGATCTTTGGCTGGTGCAGCTTCCGTTACCAAGCCTTCCAAGATTTAATGTTCCGCCTATCTCCGCAGCGGTTCATGTACGAGAACCCCGAGCCGAGCGACTTTTATTATTTAATGAGCAAGGTCGGCGGCATTGTCGTTATGATCGGTTCGATAATCGTCGCTTTCAAAGCGTACTAGGCGCATGTGGATACTGCTTTTGCCGCTTTTATTGAGTAGAGGCCAGGTTCACGCACAACCTTATTCCATATCAAACGTTATAGTAGTAAACAGTTTTAAAAGAAGGATGGTATTGCTTAATGGCGGTAAAGATATGTACCGATTGTGGGGAATCAAACACTGAAGGCTCGTTAATATGTGTTATTTGTGGTAGTTCGCTTAAAGATGCAATGATGGAAGGAACTCCAAACACTGTTAAAGATTATTCTAGAAACGCAACTCCCGCAACATGCCAGCACTGTAATGAACGTTTGGTCCAAGGATCATTAACATGCAGATATTGTGGATCCGTTGTATCAAAAACGGTAAAAGGTTCTCGTTATTATAGTGGTCATATTTCCTCAGGGGAAAGCGGAGGATCCACACCTATGGCGACGTTTGGAAGAGGCTGTTTATGGCTCATCCTTGGTACATTAGGATTGGTACTGATCGCTTTTATTACCCAGAGTACAATTAATATTCCGTGGTTCATATTTATCCCAGTCGTGATTCTTGTCTTCTGGATGGCTTCGAAGAAAGGAAAATAATTAGATCAGGTTGTTTAAGGCGTCAATTGAGCTATCGTTCTCCGTTTGTTATTCCGTTATATTCCAGAGAACGCCCGCGGGGTCGAAAAGATGAATAGCTCTCTTACCATAGGATTGGATTTCAGGGGGATGGTTTATTCCCTGCAAACCTAAACAATCATGTATTGAAAGAAGAGGAGGAAATGGAGCTTTGAAACGTGTTGTCGTTTATGATCCGGATCTCGTCAGATCCGTCAATTTGCCTGAGAAGGTAGAGGCATTTTTGCTTAAAGAAGGGCTTCCTCTTATCGAACCCGCGGATGCCGTCTTAGGCGTTCGCTTCCAATCGTTCGCGGATATGGGACTTCTGCACACTGGCGAACGCAAGCTGCTGCCCATCGGATACGAATGGGAGCCGGAGAGCGCCATTCTGGGGCTGGCTCAAGGTTCGGGGCATCTATATTCCTTCCACCCGACCTCCGGGCAATCAGGATTCGTTAACTCGGATATCCGTTTGTTTCTGTTGTTCTTATCCTGCGTCCGATCGTTTACAGCAAGTCACTCTGAAGGTGATCAAGCGACGATATGGACGGCGGAGCAAATGCGTGAACGGCTGGCCGCCTTCCGCCGCGGTGAGATCGTCCCGCAACATCCGAAACGGCCGGCCTTCGACCGCAAGACGGAGTTGACCCGGATGCGGGCTTTGTTTGAGGAGAAGGACGCGGCCAGCCTGGCAAACGAAAACCAATGGTGGAGCCTCGTGCTTGAGCAACTGGAAGACGGCTTGTTATAGGGCTTCGCTAAAACACTCGGTGGTCGAAAGTATTCTATATTGCAGGACAATGCTTGTGTCTGGGAGGGTTAAAATGAAGGTCAAACGAATTGTCGCCAATATAAACACGAAGGATATCGCGGCAGCTAAAACCTTCTACCAGGATGTGCTCGGCCTTGACTTAATGATGGATCATGGTTGGATTAGAACCTATGGTTCAAACGAGGAGATGAGCGTTCAAATTAGTATCGCCTCGCAAGGCGGTTCAGAAACGCCTTCGCCTGAATTATCGATTGAAGTCGATAATGCGGATGCCGCATTAGAAGGCATGAAGAGAGCCGGATTTCCGATAGAATATGGGCCTGTCGACGAACCTTGGGGCGTTCGTAGATTCTATGTTCGCGACCCATTTGGCAAGCTAATTAATATTCTTGCTCATAAACAAGGGTAAGCTTACGGCCAATCGTAAACGGACGCTGGTCTGGCTTGCTGCATGCGCTATTGGGGGGAGAGGGCCGGCGCCTTATGTCGATCCCTGAATTGTTTGGGCGAACAATCGTTGTACCGTTGGAACAGATCGTAGAAGTGTCCAAGGTTTGAAACTCCCGCCGCTTCTGCAACTTCGGCTATGCTGATGTCGCTCGTAAGCAGTTGTTGCTCGGCCTTCCTAATTCGCTTGTAGGAGACGAAGTCAATAAAGGACATGCCGAACGCTTTCTTGAACGTCTTAATAAAGTGGGTATAGCTCATATTAAGAAGGCTGCTGACCTCGACCACGGATAGTTTGTTTCCCAGTCGTTCTTCGACATAGTCGATTGCAGGCTGGAGCCGGTGGGCCAATTGGTTGTCGCTATAATTCAGCTGCATTCGCTCATCATGTCTAAGCAGCAATAAGAGAAGATCTTTGATGCGGGAAGAAACGGCAAGCTCGTAACCAAGCTGGCCCTCGTTCATTTCCTTGAAAATATCGCGGATCAGGGCGGCAGAGCGGGTGCGCGCATCGCGGCACTCCCTGTAAATGTAGTTCAACGTGCTGAGCGGACGAAGAACTTCCGAAAAGTGACGCATGCTGTTCAGCGTGCTCTGATCCCAATATTTGCGCAGATCAATTTGGAACACGAGGTAACTCAAATTGCCGTCCTTTGTTTGTATCGTCCTGTGCGGTTCGGAGGATCCGAAAAGGCAGATATCCCCTTTGCGCAGTACCAAACGTTCCTCTGTGCAAAATGCCGTCAGCTCTCCCTTGAGGATAAGGAGAAACTCTACCTCTTCGTGGTAATGCCATTCTGCATATTGTTTCTGTCTCCAATCCTGCTCGACCTGCAATTGAACGGCTTCCGGCGCGGTATCCTTGCAATCGATTTGCCAGATTCGCATGGCGAGAAACGGATTCTGATAGATAACTTGCTCATGGTGCATCCCGGAATACATGGCTCGGTCTCCTTTTGCTTTCGACTTGTACGGGACAGAATGACGTAAGAATATCGTAACATAAACCCGAAATTTGATAAAGAACATGACAGAATACCGTATAAATGAAAACGAATCGGTAATCGAACGGAGAACGCTTGTCGCGATAATGTGACAAGCGTTCTTTGTGTAATGAGGTTTCAATTGACGGGGTTATCGCATGATGTTAGTTTATGAATAAGAACGCTCGGCGGATCGCAATGCCCCGGACGTTAATTGGTGACAGGACAGGAGCTGCCGGGATGAACAAACAGACAGTACCGCTTCCGTCGTCTAGATCTCTCAAGAATCGACTGGTGCTGTTTTTTACGATTATGGTGCTCGCGCCGCTCGTGTCCATTTTGATTCTGTATCTCAGCAACGTGTATCCGCTGCTGAATCAGCGAATCGAGAACGAAATTCAGAACAATCTGAAGCAGTTCGCGACATCGTTGCAGGGAACGTTGGAAAGTCTGAACTACGCCACACAGCGCTTCGCTTTCGCCGACAGCGTGGGGAGCAAGCTGGGGGAGTGGTTGACTTCGGACGATCTGTACGAGAAATCGAAGCTGACACGGGAGATTACGAGCGAACTCAATTTGATCTCCATTACCAACCCCGTGATTGGACTGACCTTTTATTACGACGAGTCCAGCGAGTCGCTGGTGTTTGCAATGCCGCAGGTAAGGGAGTTTAGACTGGACGAGCTGCCGGTCATGTCGAAGACTTTAAGCATCACCTATTTCCGTCCGCATCGATCACTGGATCGTTTTAATCACCGGAATGTACTATCCGTCATTCGAAGAGTCGACTTGCCCGAAAACAAGCATGTGATGATCTATGCGGAAACAAGCTATAATTTTACGCAAAATATTCTCGAAACCGATCGGACGGATCGCCCGCATCTCATTGTGGACGACACCGGCATAGTCATTTATACGGAAGAGGAGAAGGCGTTCCCGCTTGGCAGCCGTCTCGCTTTGGGCGGTACGAAGAAGATCCGCAGTGCTGGGTATTACCTGTTTAATGAACCAGCGTATACAGGCTGGAGGGTCGTCAGTCTGGTGCCCAGTGGCTCCTACCATAAGGAGATAAACCGCTGGCTGCTGCAGGTTGGCGTCATTCTGCTGCTGTCGCTTGTTGTGGGCCTTATACTCGCACGGGTGATCTGGCGCATGGTTTATGACCCGCTAAGGAGAATCAACAGCGGTTTCCAACTGGTCGGCACCGGCGACTTGTCTACGCCAATCGCGTCTACCCGAATCGTGGAGTTCGATCAACTGCTGCGACATTTCGAGAAGATGCGGCTTCGCATCCGGCAACTGCTGGAGGATATCGCCATCAAAGAGAGGCGGCGAGCGGACTTCGAGACGGAGAAGCTGCTGTACCAGATCAATCCGCATTTTATTCATAACACGCTTGATACGATACGGTGGCTTGCTCGCGTCAAGGGCAACAACGAGATCGACGAGCTGGCATCTTCGCTGAACAAGCTTCTGTATTACAATCTTGGCAAAAAAGGAAATATGTCCACCGTCGCGGAGGAAATCGAAGCGCTGCAGGACTATCTTGCCTTGCAAAGGGTCCGCTACGACTTCGAATTCCAGGTGTCCGTGCAGGCGGAGCCGGAGGTGCTCCAGTTCTCGATACCGCGATTTATCCTGCAGCCTCTCGTTGAAAATTCACTGTACCACGGCAATCTCGGCGAGGACGGGGTCATCGCCGTCACAATTAGGCGATTGCCCGGCGAGCCGGTATTCACGATTACGGTGCGGGACAACGGAGCGGGCATGACGCAGCCCAAATTGGATATGCTGATGCAGGACGGTCTAGGCACTGACGGCAAGATCGGTCTTGGCATTGGCACCTACTACGTGCGCAAGGTGCTGGAAAATCAATTTGGACAGTCCGCGGACTTCGGCATAGAAAGCGTCGAAGGTGAAGGCACTTGCGTCTATCTCAAGCTGCCCATCAGACAGGAGGGGACTTAACGAGATGAACGTGTTGGTGGTGGATGACGAAAAACTGGTTAGAGCCGGCTTTATCGCATTGATGCCATGGGACAAATTCGGAATGAAAGTGGCGGGCGAGGCGGCTAATGGCGAGAAAGCGCTGGAATTTTTGTCGGCCAATCCTGTGGATCTAGTCATTACCGACCTGGCGATGCCGGTATTGTCGGGACTGGAGCTTATGCACGTCATGAAGGAGCGGCATCCCGACATCCCAGTCGTCGTGCTGACATTCCATCAGGATTTCGAGCTTGTTCAGGAAGCGCTGCGCCTCGGAGCTATCGATTATATTGCAAAGGTACAGCTGGAGAAGGAGCAGTTGGAGCAGGTATTGGGCCGGATCAAGGCGCGCATCGGGAAGGATCGTCAACGAGGCCGCATAGCGGAAGTAAGTTTGTCGTTGGAGGCGCTGGCGCTCGCCTATTATGGCGGCAAGCGCGGAAGCGAAGCGGCGGAGCAGCTTGCTCATATGGTCGCTGAAGCGCAGGAACTGGATGACGGTGTCTGGTACGTGCCTTTGCCCGGAGATGACAAGGAAAGCGGGGCAGTAAGCCTGCAGCAAGCGCTGGGAAGAGAATGGACGGTGCTTGGTTTCGAGAGGCCGTGTGAGCTGGAGAGGGATCGGCTCGGCAAAGCGGCGCGGCGCTTCCGGGAGACGGGGCTGTTCTATCTGTCCGAACCGGAGCGTCGCGTCTACCGGGTCGATCCGGAGGCTTGGCTTGCGGAAGCGATGGCTGAACCGGAGACCGCAGCGCTTCAGTCGTCATTGCAACGGAGCTGGACCGACTGGCGGTGGCTACGCGATGACGAGGCGTATGCTAAGCTGTTGCGGGAGACAGAGGAAGCGCACCTGCCTGCCATTCGAACGCGGGAGATGCTGC
>NZ_BDQX01000390.1:41195-47024 GCF_003112455.1 Paenibacillus agaridevorans | reverse complement strand
AGCTTCGCGCGCTCGGCGCGGCCGGGGAAGCGGCGGGTCTGGAGCCGGATCTTGCTCGCATGGCGGATTGGAGCGGCTGCGTCGACATGCTGGACGGCATCCGTCGACGATATCAGGCCGCCTTTCTGCATAGCGGGTATTCGTCCGAGGTAGTAGAGAGCGTCGCGAAGGCGATTCGGTATGTCGAGGAGCATCTGGAAGAAGATTTTAGCCTCGTTGATGTCGCCGTAGCGGTTAATCTCAGCCGCAGTTACTTCAGCCAATGTTTCCGTGATATGGTGGGCAAGCCATTCGTTGAATATGTGCGCGCTGCGCGTATGGAACGGGCGAAGCGTCTGCTGGAAAGCACGGACAAACCTGTCTACTGGGTAGCGGAACGCTCCGGTTATGCCGACGAAAAATATTTCAGTAAAGTATTCCGCAGCCAATACGGGCTGCTGCCGCGCGAATACCGCACCCGCTATATCGGCACAAGTGGAGAAACGTCCAGCCCATAGTGGAATTTCGTCCGCTGCTTAAGTCCTTCTTTGGGCGACATAAGGCAAATATGCTCTTAATCAAGGACCGTTTCCCGACTTGGAAACGGTTTTTTTCATTTATAATAAAAGTGCGATCGCAAGCTGAACAGTTAATTAAACAAATATGCTAGGGGGATGTAACGTGTCAACACGATTTATCAGAAACTTCACTCTATTGTTTGTCTTGTCCGCCATGCTGACGACTGCCTGCACCGGAGGAGCGGGCAAGCCGGAGAGCACCGCTGGAACGGGGGGAGATACGGCGACAGCCAAGCCCGAGGCAACCACCATCGCCGAAGAGCACGATCCCTTTGGACGTTACGAGGAGCCGCTCGAAATTTCCATTGGCAAGTCGCTTAATTTGTCTGACAAATCGCTGCCGGAAGGAGATACGCCGATCAGCAACCAGTTTACGCGTTATCTGGAGAAGCGGCTGAATTTGAAGTTTAAGGCTTATTGGCAAGCGGGAGGCGAAGCTTACTCCCAGAAGGTAAGCGTAGCGACCGCCAGCGGCGATCTTCCCGACGCTATGGTCGTGTACTCTTACTCCGAGCTGCGCAAGCTGGTGGACGCCGGATTGGTAGAGGATATGACCGACGTCATCGAGCAATACGCGTCTCCGCTCGTCAAGGAAATCTATGCGGCGGGCGATCATGCGGCGACCAAGGCAGCCACGTTCGGCGGACGGGTGATGGCGATTCCCGCTTCGCAGGGACTGGGCGACTCGATGTACATGATGTTCATCCGCCAGGACTGGCTGGATAAGCTCGGGCTGCAGGCGCCGACCACGCTGGAGGAACTGGAGCATGTCATCGCTGAGTTTCTGGATAAAAATCCGGGCAACGTCAAGGATCAGATCGGCTTGCCGGCTTACAGCCTGTTCGGCATGACCAACAACTTCCCGACGCTGAATCCGATCTTCGCTTCCTACGGCGCATTTCCGACCAACTGGGTGAAGGACAAGGACGGCAATGTCATGAGCGGCCTGATCGCCCCAGAGACGAGAGAATCGCTGGCGAAGCTGAGAGAGATGTATGCGGCGGGTCTCATCGACAAGGAGTTTGCGCTGCGCAAGGATGTATTGGAGCCGATCATCAGCAACCGTACGGGCGTCTTCTTCGGACCGTGGTGGATGGGCTTCAACCCGCTCAACCAGTCGATGCAGAACGATCCGGAAGCACAATGGAAGGCATATCTGGCGCCGCTCGGCAAGGACGGCAAATACAACACGCATGTGCAATCGCCTTCTTCGATGTTCTATGTGGTGAAAAAAGGCTACAAACATCCCGAAGCGATCATGAAGCTGGTCAATGTGCAGACCGAAAACGAACAGGGCCTTGATCCCGACGCCGATATGGATCTCGGCGTGGACTGGGTCAACGAGCCGCTACGCGCGCCGGTCGACTTCCCGGATTCCATCGAAAAGGATGCTGAGAAAGTCATCAAGGCTCTGAACAACGAGCTGCCAGTGGATCAGCTTACGAGCAAACAGAAGCGCATTTATGAAAGCTGGCTTAAAACAAAAGACAACCCTACCTCAGATATTGCAGCTTGGTCGGAAGCCTTCTCCTATGTTGTCGGTGGCGGACAACTGCTCCAGCCTCAGCTCAATAAAGTGCCGAGCCTCTACTACGGCGAAACGAACACAATGGTGACGAAGGGAGCGGCCCTCGGCAAGCTGCAGCAGGAGGTGTTTAACAAAATTATTATGGGCTCAGCGCCGATCGAGGCGTTCGACCAATTCGTAAATGATTGGAAGAAGCAGGGCGGTGACGAAATAACGGCCGAGGTGGCCGAACTCCTGCAGCCATAAAACGATAAATGTGAAAGTGGTGCCCGCGACAGTCCGGCGCCACTTTCCTTTGAAGGGGGAGGAGCCATCATGGGGAGAAAAAAAACGTTTGCGCTGGACTACCATCTCATGCTTGCGCCCGGTATTCTGCTGCTGGTGCTGTTCTCTGTCGTGCCGATGTTTGGCATCGTTATCGCTTTTCAGCAATACAGTCCAGGCCGCGGCATCTTTCATTCGGAGTGGACGGGGCTTGACAATATCCGCTATATGTTTCAGTTGCGGGACAGCGGACTTATTTTTAGAAATACGTTGTTTATCGCCATTATGAAAATAGTGGGCAATCTGGCCGTGCCGATCGTATTCGCGCTGCTGCTGAACGAACTGCGGATGAGGCTGTTCAAGCGGATCGTGCAGACGGTCGTTTATTTGCCGCATTTTCTGTCATGGGTTATCCTGGCAGGTATTCTTACCGATATTCTGGGCTACAAGGGCTTGGTCAATCAACTGCTCAGCGTGTTTGATATCGAGCCGATTCTGTTCTTTGCCAGCAACAAGTGGTTCCCGGCGATATTGATCGGAAGCGAGGTGTGGAAAGAATTTGGTTTTAATACGATTGTGTTCCTCGCTGCTTTGGCAGGCATCAGCCCGGCGCTCTACGAGGCTGCGGCGCTGGACGGCGCGGGGCGCTGGCAGCGGCTGCGGCATGTGACACTGCCGGGTATGATACCTGTGATTGTGCTGCTCGCGACCCTGGGGCTTGGCAACGTGCTTAATGCGGGCTTCGATCAAGTGTTCAACTTGTACAATCCCGTCGTCTACGAGTCGGGCGATATCATCGACACTTATGTGTACCGCAGCGGTTTGATGGATGCCCAGTATGGTCTTGCCACCGCTGTCGGCTTGCTGAAGTCTGTTGTCAGCTTCGTGTTGATTATATGCTCTTACGTGCTGGCATCCCGCTTTGCCAATTATCGAATCTTCTGAAGGACGGACGTGAACAGCCATGATGAAATCCCATTCTCTGTCCGACAAGCTGGCGGACGGCCTGATCGCGCTGGTGCTAGGCGGCGCCGCCTTGCTGTCGCTTTATCCGATCTGGTATACGGTGGCCGTCTCACTGAGCTCCAGCGCCGCGGCAGCCGGTGGGCTGGTTAAGCTATGGCCGGTCCAATTCACGCTACAAGCTTACAGGACTATTATGGACGATCCCGCTTTTTTTCGCGCGTTCGGCGTTTCCTTGCAGCGTGTGGGTCTTGGGGCGCTGATCAACTTCGTGCTGACGGTGCTGATGGCGTATCCGCTGTCCAAATCCGCAGCGCAGTTCTCCGGACGCAATGTGTACATGTGGTTTGTTGTATTTACGATGCTGTTCAGCGGCGGACTGATTCCGTGGTATCTGACCATCAAGGAATATGAATTGCTGAATACGATCTGGGCGCTGGTGCTGCCGGGGGCGGTACCGGTGTTCAACGTCATCTTGACAGTCAACTTCTTCCGCAGTTTGCCGCGGGAGTTGGAGGAAGCTGGTTATATGGATGGCGCGGGGCCGTGGTATGTGCTGTGGAACATCTTTGTCCCGCTATCCGCGCCCGTGCTTGCGACCGTAACTCTGTTCAGCATCGTCGGCCATTGGAACTCCTTCTTTGACGGGCTGATCCTGATCAGCAATCCGGAGAAATATCCGTTGCAAACCTATGTGCAACAAATGGTCGTCCGTTTCAGTACGGAAAGTATGACGCCGGATCAGCTCAAAAATCTCGGGGAGCTGTCCAACCGGACGCTCAATGCGGCAAAAATATTTGTCACTATGCTTCCTGTACTGCTGATTTACCCGTTTCTGCAACGCTTTTTTATTCACGGAATTATGCTTGGATCGGTCAAAGAATAACAAGGAGGCTGCCCTGATGAACCGTCGTTTGAAAACGGGATTGCTGCTTGTATTAGCCCTTTTGCTTCTTTTTCCCATTCTGCCGGGCTCGAGCTTGCCCGCCGCGCAAGCGGCCGACGAGATTGGAGACACCGTGTACGCGCTGACGAGCCCGCCCAATGTGGACAGCCTTATTACTAGCGAACCGGACAAGGTGATCGCAGACCACTATTCGCTGTACGCCAAATCCTCATCGCCGGACTGGCGGGAATTTCTGCACTCCGACTCTGGCAAGCTCCCTCTGCTGCCGGGGAGCAGCTATTCGGTTACATTTAAATACAGAATCGCCGAGACGCCGCAGCATTACGCGTATTTTTTTGCATACACGCCTTCAGGCGGCAATGCGGAATCGTTGGGCTGGGCCGAGCTGGAGGGGGAGCCGGGGGAGGTTCATGAGTATACCGCTACGATCGATCTGACGACAAGCTCCCGAACGGACTACCACCTCGTCTTCGGACTCCGTGGCGTCGGAGCCGTTTCCATCGATGATATCGTAGTAAAGAGAGGCGGCGTGTCCGTCGACAAGGAATCATTCGAACCGGAGGCTCCGTTGTACCAGACCTATCTATACGCCCCGTCCTGGCCGGGACATGGCGTCGTGACGGATCTACCGGAGCAGATTATCGACGGGCTGTACGCGCTGCGGAGCGTTTCGGATCAGGGAGCCGAGTGGGTGGAGTTCTTGCATTCCGATCCCGTTCAGCTCACGCTGGAAGCTTCGCAAACTTATACGGTTCGCTTTCAGTATCGGGCTCTGCAGCCGCTGGGCGATTATTTATATTTTTTCGCCAAAAGTGATACGGGAGGCGAGCCTGCTTCCGCCTCCAGTTGGCAAACATGGGAGGACGACGCGGCCGCACAAACTTACACGGTAACGAAGCAGTTCCAACTCGGTCCTCATGATGATTACCGCCTGATCTGGGGTATTCGGGGCGGCGGCGCGGTATCCGTGGACAATATTGAGGTGTATAAAGGAAGCGTCGCAGGCAAGCTAGTCTACAAAGAAGGCTTCGAGCCGCTCAAGGCGCGTGATTTTGACGATACACCCTATCAGTCTCCATGGGGCGACGGCGGTTTCATCACCGCCAACAAAAGCAAGATTTTAAACGGGAGCTATTCTGTAACTGCCAAAACAACGACGGGCGTAGAGTGGAACGAGGTGCTGCACTCCGTTCCGTCTGAGCTTCCGCTCGCTGCGCAGGGCGAATATTTTATCGAATTCGATTACCGTATTATTCGTCCATCTCCTCTGACGTCGAAGCCGGCGAATGAAAAGTATTTTTACTTCTTTGCTTATTCGCCAACGGGATCAGCGGGCTGGACGCCGCTGGACGAGGATCGCGACGGCATGCCCGACAACGATGGCACCCTTAAGCTGGAGGGCGCGCCGGGTTACACGTACCACGTCGAGCATAAGTTCAAGCTGGGCAATTACAACGATTACCGACTGGTCTGGGGAATCCGTAATGGCGGCGAAATTTCGATCGATTCCATCAAGCTCTACAAGGACGGCAAGCTGATCTCCCATGAGGATTTCGAGCGCTTATGGACAGGGGATTATAGCGGCACGTATCTGGAGCAGCCGGAAATTG
>NZ_BDQX01000390.1:39823-41119 GCF_003112455.1 Paenibacillus agaridevorans | reverse complement strand
GGCCGAGTGACGGGAGAAACGGGGCTGGCCATCCATGGCAGCCGTTCGTTAGCAGCCGACGGGAAAGCAGCCGGACCAGTGGAGATCGCACGAACCGACTCATCGAGGTTTATTTTGCAGGCGGGCGAGAGTTACACGGTTCGGTTTCAATATAAGGTAATCGGTACGGGCGTTGATGTGATGTTCAAAGCATGCGACGGAGCATGCGGTACGGCGGGCGACAGGGGAGCGACGACGGCAACCGCCCCGAGCGGACAGATCTACGCTCATGAATCGACCTTCACGTTGGGCTCCTCCGACGATTACCGGCTCCATTTCTTTGTGAACGGACCGGGAACCGCTGTCATTGACGATTTGGTTGTCGTGCATGACGGACTGGTCGTCTACCATGAGGATTTCGAGCCGCGACCGGCGCGGGATTACTACAAGGAGACATTACGACTTCACGATGACGGCGCGTTGTCCTATAAGATCCGTGAAGCGGAGACGCCGCTCGAGTCCATTCAGGCGGAGGAGTTGTACGGTACTTCAGCATTGACAGGCGCATGGGATGTCCGTACCTTCGAATGGGCAGCGATGAACCGCACCTTGCACCTGCGCAGCAAGCCGTCCGAGGACTCTACTTTGACGCTGAGCTTCAACGGGACGGGTATCCGGCTCTACGGCATGAAGTTTTCTTGGGTAGGACAGATCGGCTATAGCATCGACAATGGAGCCAGAGAGGGCGTCATTGACGGCAATAACGATCTGGTGTTCACTGCTTACGACGAGCTGCTGTCCGTCACTGGACTATCCCCAGGGAGCCATACGCTGGTACTGACTTCCCTGAACGACGAGACGGGATATGTGAAACACAACTCCTTCTGGAAATCATGGGATGTATGGCTTGACTACATCGAAGTGATCGACGGCTCAGTCATCGGCTCCGGTCTCGGGGCGCTCGGCGGCAGCGGCTGGACGGAAGTGACGGGCGGCGCTTACCATAACGGCAAGGCGGCGCGTATTGCGCCCGGCGGAGAGCTGCGCGGAACTTTCTTCGGCGACAGTTTAGAGGTTTACGCGCTCAAGGAACCGGGCGGCGGAGAAATGACCGTTTATCTGGACGATGTACCCCATACCGTCAGTCTGAATTCGGGTTCGGCTCCTGCATCGGTCCAGCAGGTATTCAGTTTCTACAATATTCCGAGAGGCAATAACGAGACAGATTCGCATCATATGTACCGGATCGCGGCAGGCACGTCCACGGCGAATGTGGATTACGTCCGGATCGGGCGCAAGGCTTATGCGGATACCGGC
>NZ_BDQX01000390.1:4043-39720 GCF_003112455.1 Paenibacillus agaridevorans | reverse complement strand
AACGGCTGGCGGCGGTGGCGGTGCAAGCCGTCGTGCCGGAAGGATCGACGCTGCAAATCCAGGCGTTGGATGCGAGTCAGAACGTGCTAGCTCAGACGGAAGGCTGGCTGCTTGATATGGGAGCGGTCGCAGACGGCGCAGCAAAAAAAGTGGTAATCAGCATGACAGGCGGTGCCCGCACGCGCTCGCCGGAAATTCAGGCGGCGTATTTGCTGGCCGGCCGCTCGGCCTCGGATACATCGAAGCCGGACGAGGTGCTGATCGGGCCCGATACGGGCACGATCAAGGAGACGAAGGAGACGCTGAATAACGGTATCGGCAACTTCGTTTGGCTGCCGAAGCGAGGCTATTTGGCCACCGACGGCTGGCAGGGCAATTCGAAAATTGATATTTTGGCGTCCGCGTCGCAGTTGCAGGCAAGTGGCACAGGTTTTATGGTCAGCCAGCGCAGAGGGCTTGGAGACATCCCGCGCCCCGCGAAGGTGACGGAAGGTTGGGTGCAGGACACGACGCCGGATATTTTCACCGAGGAAGAGGTCGGAGTGCTGCAATCCATTGGAGGAAATTACTTCCTGGGGCTGCATGCTGAGGAGATGGACATCTCCATGGTACAAGGAGCGCTGCGGCAGGAGACGCGCGAAGACATGGGCGACCTGTACAACTTCGCCACGGATGCGGCAGGCCGAGCGAAGTATGAAGCGGAGATCGGACTATATGCCGATCGTTATCGGAGTTGGGGCGCCGAGGCGCTGGTCAACAGCGCGCTGACGTACCAGCATGCGACGTATCGGGCGGGAGCCGACTGGGTAATCGGCCAGTTGCAGGAGCATATGGTCAGCGGAGGCGTTCAGCTTGCTTATCTTCGCGGGGCCTCGTATCAGTTCGACAAGCCGTTCGGCACATGGCTGTCGCTGTGGTATGACCATAAAGTGCCAACCGAAGACCCGCAAATGATCCAGTATCAGAATCAGTGGGGCATCGGGAACATGAATACCGGCTACAGCGTTAACGAGATGAGGCGTTCGCTGTTCCTCGCCTACTATTCGGGCTCCCGGATGCTGGTTCCGCAGGACGGTATTACAGTATTCACCGACAAAGGCAGGGACGGCGACTGGCAGCCGTCACTGTGGGCGCAGGAGGTCAAGGCGTTCCATGCGTATGCTAACAACCACGAGGCTGGCAGCCCGGCGAAGCGCGTCGCCATCATGACCGACCTGAACAACGGCTTTACGCCGTCCACGCTGTGGCAGGGCTGGCCAAGCTGGACGAATCCTCCTTACGACAAAGGCAATCCGATCGGCCAGCGCTGGGGCCTGTTGCCTGCCGAGCGGCCGGAGGAGGCGCAGCGTGAGACGATGAAGCTGCTGTACCCCGGCTCCGAGAATAGCGGAGGGCTTTTCAAATATCCAGGTGTGTTTACCTCTACGCCATACGGTCCGGTCGATGTGTTGGCATCTGATATTGCGCCGGAGAAGCTGGCCGAATACGACGGCGTAGTGCTGATGGGCAGATTCCAGGGAGATCAGGGGCTGTTCGACAAACTGAAGGACTATGTCGAGGACGGGGGATGGCTGTACACCAACGCCAGTCAGTTCGCGTCGTACGGCCTGGAGACTGATTTCTGGGGCGGAAGCTATAATACCGCGCAGACGAGCAACTCGTCGGCCACTACAATGCTTGTGAGCGAGCTTTCATCGGTCGTGACGACAGATACGCTACCGCAAGGACAGAGCTACGCGTATGCATCCATGTCGGTGACAGCCCCCTCGGCTGCCGTTATCGCGAAGGCGGCAGGCGGCGATCCCGTCACCGTCAGGAATATATACGGCAGCGGCAAGGTGTTTCTGTCGCTGACCGATTACGACTTGAACAGCAACGCGTTCCCGGGGGCGACTATGCTGCCGTCGTCCGCCCGCATGATCGGGGCTTTTACGGCTCGGCTCAACAGCGCGGAGGTGGTTGTCGGCGGAGCGGAAGGGCTGGAATATTTGCCATTCCGTCAAGCTGACGGCAAGCCGGGCATCGTACTGGTGAATCACCGCAGCGATGTTTCCTTGAGCGTATCGCTGCGCTGGCCGGGTGCGGCCTCGGCCAAAGCGCGCGACATCGTGTCGGAGACCGATTATACGTTGCAGGTGTCGGGATCGGATCGCTTGCTGCCATCGTTCGCGTTGGCTCCCGGACAGGTTGCGGTGCTGGAACTGGACTGAATTGCGACACTAGGAGGCATATTGATGCAAGAGAAAACATCTGTTATCGTCGTAACCGACATGTATCATCCGGCGCAAGATCCCGGCGACAACTTTGACATTCTGACCGCATATTCTCTGCCGGAAATTGACCTGTTGGCCGTCATACTGGATGTGACCGAGAAATTCCGTTCGCCCTATGCGAACGACAACAATCCGATGTTTCGCGACATGCGCGGCCTGGGACGTGACCCTGGTATCGTGCCGATGTCGCAACTCAATTATATTTACAACCGCAAGGTACCCTTCGCGCCGGGACCGTTCGCGCCGATGAAAAGGCCGGACGATACGATGGAGGATACGCCGGCGTACGGACAAGGCGGCATCTGTCTGATGCTGGAGACGCTGCGCCGAGCGGCAGGACAGGTGGAGGTTCTGTCCTTCGGCTCCGCCCGCACAATCGCGGCTGCTTACAATCGCGAGCCGGACCTGATGTTAGAGAAGGTGCGTCGGGTGCATCTGTCCGCGGGCGCCTCGGACCCCGGCTTTTTGGAATGGAACGTGCTGCTGGACCCTAATGCGATCAGATGCCTGTTGGACAGCCGGCTGCCCGTCGCGCTGTACCCCTGCGCCACCGGAGATGGACCGTTTGCGTATGGCCGACACAATTCGTTTTGGCTGCTGCCTAATCTTTCCTTCGTACGGGATATGCAACCGCGTCTGCGGCGGTATCTCACTTTTGCTTTCCTGCACGAGAGCCGGATGGACTTTCTACGCGCCGTGGAAGAGGAAGCAACGTCGGAGCAGCTCGCAGAGCTGGACGGCATAAGCCACAATGTATGGGAAACGGCGATCTGGGCCGAGGTATCTGGACGTGCCCTTGTACGCCGTGCAGACGGCAGCTTCCGTCTACTGCCTCGGACGTTATGTATGCATGGTGATACGGTGCTGCCGGGGGAGCTTGTGCCATGTACGGCTATTGTGTATGACAACGGGGCTTATGAAGTAAAGCTGAACGGGAAGGCGCGGGGCAGCCTGCCGCAGCGCTGGTTGTACGAACGCGGCGATCCCCATGAGAACGAAGCGGCGTTGCGCGAGGCGTTGCCTGCATTGTACCGCTCGTTTGATATTTGCTCTCTTAAAGAGTAAACGGTGAAAGCCAAGGCAAGTGTGCCAGAGGAAAAAAGCAGTCCATTTTCTACTGAAGATGGCTGCTTTTTTGTGTTTGCCAGATCTGAAGCAACCCTCCGGACAAAGAGGATTATTGGCAAGATTTGTAGAATGGTTAGTTATCGTGAGGGGGAAGCCGCTTTGAAATTCGTTTATTCGATTCGAACCATTTTGATTGCGGGTTTTTTGGCGGTCATGCTGCCTACCCTTTTGTTCATGATGATTAATCACTTCTATTCCAGAGATATCGTTCGCGACAAGGTAACGGAGACGTACAGCAATACGCTGGATATCTTCGTCGGGCAGACGGACGACAATTTGGATGAAATTACGAACTACCTTCTTAAGATGTCCATTCTGGACGTGGATGTCGGCATGTTAATGTCGTTCCCGACAAACGACGATATGTATACGCTTACGAAGATTCGGATCGATACCAAGCTGAAGCGGGACGTCGACATCTATAATGTCATTGACAGCGTGTTCTTGTATCACGAACAGGACATTATTATGGGCACGAACAGCGAATACAATAATATGAAGGATATTATACAGACGCATATGGGCGAGCGCACAGCCAGTTCGGCATCCATAACGGACGACGTTAGCCGGAGATGGGAGGTTCGGTTCGATCAGAGAATGCCGGGGGGATTTTTCCTGCTGAATAGCATTGAGGTCAACGCCGGACTTCATGTCGGAGCGCTGATTCGCTTGAAGGACATTAACGAAAGTCTCCTCACCCAATGGAGCGACGGTGTCATTGGCGATACGGGGATATGGCTGCGGGAAGAGGATCGTCTCAAAAACCGGCTTACGGAAAATGAACCTCCTGTAGATGCCGGGGCTACACGGATTACGAATGTTTCCTATCAGACGCTGAGCAGTAGCGATAACGGAAAGTCCTATCTCGTCATGAACCGGCCCAGCCGGGTTGTTCCCGTCGCTTATCAAGTGATTGTTCCCGAGCAGGCGCTGCTGAAGGAACTGAGCTTTTTCCGCAATGTCGCGTTATTCGCTCCGATTGGTCTGGTTCTGATTTTGTCCCTGTATTTGATTTTCATACGCAAAATGTTGTTTAAGCCGCTTCAGGAGCTGATCTTCGGGATGCGGAAAATCTCGCTGGGCATGCTGGATGTCCGTCTCAAGCGGGGCAAGACGATCGAATTCGAGTTTCTGGGCGAAACCTTTAACAAGATGGCGGAGCAGATCAAGACGCTTAAGATCGACGTATACGAGGAGCAGCTCCGCGTCAAACAAGGGGAGCTTCGGCAGCTCCAAAGCCAGATTAACCCGCATTTTTATATGAACAGCTTAAACATTATTTATAACCTGGCCGCTCTTAACGATACGGAATCCGTAAAAAAGATGTCGCTTCACCTGGCCGACTACTTCCGGTTTATTATGCGTACCAACTCGGACACCATTACGATCCGGGAGGAACTGTCGCATATCGGCAACTATATTACGATCCAGCAGATCCGATTTCCCGATAAGCTGGCCTGCGCTATTGAAGCGGATGAAGAAGTAACCAAACTGCCGATTCCGGCGCTCACGCTGCAGCCTTTCGTAGAGAATGCGATCATACACGGCTTCAAGAACAGGCGGAAAACCTTCCATATTTCGATTACTGCGGCAACAAGCGAAAGAGAGGGTCAACCCGCATTGACGCTGACGGTTGCCGATAACGGTACAGGGTACGATGAGGCGGTGTTAGAACAGCTCAGGCAGAAACGGTATGTGCCTCAAGGCGATTCCGGAGGACTTGGCATTATGAATGTGATCGACCGGTTGTCGATTCTTTACGGAGACCGCTGTTCAATCGAATTCTACAATAGCGCCGACGGCGGCGCCGTGGTCACGATCAGCATTCCGTTGCAAGGGGGAGGAGCTTAAACGATGTATAATTTGTTGATCGTGGATGACGAGGATATAGCGATTCGCGGGATTCGCCATGGCATCGACTGGAGCGATACGGAAATTGCGGAGCTCTTTGTCGCATATGACGCGGAAGAAGCCAAAGAGATGATGCAGGAGCATCGGATCGATATCTTGTTATCGGACATCGATATGCCCGGCGACAACGGCATTGAATTGCTTCGATGGGTAAATGGGAATAAGCCGGATACCGTGACGTTGTTCCTGACAGGCCATGCGGATTTTGTTTATGCTCAGCAAGCGGTGCATCTCGACTGCTTCGATTATTTGCTCAAGCCGATTGATCATGCCCAGTTAAAACAATGTATCGCGGCCGCCGCGATGAAGGTAAAGGAGCAGCGCCAGCTCGTCGAGATCAAGGAAACGTTTGCGATGGTATCCGAGCAGTGGAGACAGCAGCGGCCCGCCATGGTCGAGCGGTTTTGGCAGGATTATCTGCATGATCGCGTATCGGCCCATCCAAGCAGGCTGGAGCCGATTCTGGGAACCTACGACATCCCGCTGCAAGGAGACAGTCTCATCCGTATAATCGTCGTCAGCATCGAGCAATGGCGCGAGGAATGGTCGGCGAGAGACGAAGCGATTATGACTTATGCGGTCAAGAAGGCAGCCGAGGAGCTGCTGCTGGAGGGACGTGCCGGGACCGTCGTACAGGAACCGAACGGCATGCTCTACGTCATCGACTACCACCCTCATTCCGAAGAAGAATCCGGGCTGGAGTCGCGTTGTCTGCATCTGATCCAGCAATGCCTCACGCTGCTGCATTGTCAGCTGTCTTGTTACGCCGGCTCGCCGGTCTTGCTGCAGGAAGCGAGGGCGGAAGCGCAGAGGCTGCTGGAGCAGGAGAAAAACAATGTCAGCCAAGGAGGCACCGTATGGCTCCATGCCGAACCGGGCAAAAGCAAAAGCATTAACACCGCGTTTGAATTCCCGTTCGCGGATTGGGGTTCCTTGCTTTCGCTAGGCAAACGAACGGAGCTTGCGTATCGAGTGGATGAGTGTTTCGACCGGCTGCTGGAGCGCAAGGCGAACTATACGGAACTTGCTTCGTATTATTTTGGTTTCATGCATATGCTGTTCGGCTGGTTAAACGAGAGAACCTTGCAGGCATCCGACGTATACCCCGCGAACGAGTGGGAGGACGGTGCGGCCGCGCTCAAATCGTTGTCCAAGCTGCGGGCATGGACCCACCGGATTTGCGCGATGACTGCTGACTACTCGTCGAAGAATGGCAAGACGGTATCCAGCGCTGTGGAGAAGGTCCAGCAACATATGAAGGAGCATCTACACGAGGATTTCAGCCGTGAGCAGGCCGCTGAGCTTGTTTATCTGAATCCGGCTTATCTCTCCCGGCTGTTCCGCAAGGAAACGGGACTGACGTTAACCGACTATCTGGTGGAGCTCAGAATGGCCAAGGCGAAGACGGAGCTGGCGAATACGAACAACCGGATCAGCGATATCGCCGTATCGGTCGGATACTCCAACTTCTCGCATTTCTCTCAGGCTTACAAACGCGTCACGGGACTTACCCCTCAGGAATACCGGAAAAAGTTTCAAAACATTTAAAGCTCCCGAAAAATGGTAAAAGTTCTTTTTGAACAACCTCTTATAATGAGAGTTCAAAAAGTTCGGTTTTCAGCACCGAGAAGATGGGACGAAAGTAGAAACTGAGGAGCGGAGCGTAGTGGAAGCTACGTGAGCACCTGCAATGTTTCCAGAGGAAACATACTTCGAAAGCATACGCTTAGTTTCGCTTGCGTTCCATATTCGATGTCGAGTATGCTTCTTGGCCTACTTCGTGATCAAAAGCGGACTTTTTGAACAACCTTAATAGTCACAGCGCCGACAATGCGGTCATTACGCCGACAGATGCCGGCGTTTTTTTTATTTACACTAAAGAAGTAGCAAGCGAGAAACAGGAGGAGGGAAGGCGATGGACATTCTTTACGGCAAATTTCAGAAGAGCGTCTTCCGCAAATACTGGATGTTCTATCTGATGATGCTGCCCGGAATCGCCATATTGGTCGTCAATAACTACATTCCGATGTTCGGCATTCTGATCGCGTTCAAGAACATCAATTACACCGACGGCATTCTTGGAAGCCCTTGGACGGGCTTACGGAACTTCGAATATTTGTTCAAAACGAAGGATGCCTGGATCATTACAAGAAACACGCTGCTCTATAATGGAAGCTTCATCGTGCTGAATCTGATCGTGCCGCTTGCGTTCGCCCTAATGCTGAACGAGATGAGAAGCCGCTTTCTGGCGAAGTTGCATCAAACTATCATGTTCCTGCCTTACTTCCTGTCGATGGTCGTGGTCAGTTATCTGGCGTTCGCCTTTATGAGCGACGAACATGGATTTCTGAATACGACGCTTCTGCCGATGCTGGGACTGGACGAGGTGAAGTGGTATTTCACCAAGGAGGTGTGGCCGTACGTATTGCCGCTGGTCAACACGTGGAAGTGGGTCGGCTACTATACGGTTATCTACATGGCGGCGATCATCGGCATAGATGAGGAATATTACGAAGCCGCGACCATCGACGGAGCCAGCAAGTGGAAGCAAATGACGCGAATCACGATCCCGCTTATTACGCCGGTTATCGTCATCATGACGCTGCTCCAGATCGGCCGAATCTTTAACGCCGACTTCGGTCTCTTCTTCCAGGTGCCAAGGGAATCCGGCGTATTGTTCCCGGTGACGAACGTCATCGATACCTATGTCTATCGAACATTCCTGACTGTAGGCGATATCGGATTGTCCTCGGCCGCGGGGCTGTTGCAATCGGTCGTCGGCTTCACGCTCGTGTTTTTGTCCAACTGGATCGTCCGGCGAATCAATAAGGATAACGCATTATTTTAGGAGGTGGTCAGCATGGAGTCAATAGTAGCGGAGAAAGCGCCAAGCGCCTCCAATCCCCAAAACAAGTTATCGTTGCCGGCTTCGGCGGGCATCCATCTCTTCTTCATTCTTTATTCCCTGTTTTGCATCATCCCGGTCATTCTGATCATTATGGTATCCATCAGCGATGAGTCGACCGTTGTTCGCGAAGGATACCAGTTCTTCCCGTCGAAGTTCGACATGGGCGCGTATGAGTTCCTGTTCAAGGATGCCAGGCAAATTATTCGTTCGTACGGCATCTCCATCTTCGTGACGGTCTTCGGCACGTTATCAAGCTTAATCATTATGGCCCTGTACGCATACCCCATCTCTCGGAGCGACTTTCCGCATGCGAAGCCCTTTACCTTCTTCGTTTTTTTCACTATGTTGTTCGGCGGCGGTCTTGTTCCGTGGTATCTCGTCTACGTGCAAATGCTGGAGCTGAAAGACAACATTATGGCGCTTATTTTGCCTCTTGTCATCTCGGCCTTTTTCGTCCTGATCATGCGCACCTTCTTTATCACAACCATCCCGTCGGCGGTGCTGGAATCGGCCAAGATCGACGGCGCTGGCGAGCTAACCATCTTTATGAGAATCGTCCTGCCGTTATCGCTGCCCGTGCTAGCCACCGTGGCCTTGTTCCAGACGTTGACGTATTGGAACGACTGGTTTCTCAGCCTGGTGTTCATTACGAAGGATGCCAATATTACCGTGCAATATCTGATGTACAAAACGATGCTGAACATTCAATTCCTTGCGAACAACAGCACAGCGGCTGCTGCGATTCAAGCAGCGGGCGGGACGTTCCGGTTTCCGAGCGAAACGGTGCGGATGGCCATGGTCATCATCGGCGTCGGCCCTATTATTTTCGCTTACCCGTTCTTCCAAAAGTACTTTGTGAAAGGGCTGACGGTCGGCGCGGTCAAGGGATAATCCCGCAGTTATGTCTTATAGCATTGGCTTGAGCTAGCTGACGCTAGTTAAGCATAAATTCATTATTTCATTCGGGAGGTCATAACCATGACAAAGAAAAGTCGAGGAAAATGGGTATCGCTGCTCTTGCTCTCCATGATAACGGTATTAAGCGTATCGGCATGCTCGGGCAATAGCGGCAGCGGCAAGGAAACGGCAGCGACGAATAAACCGGAGCAGAGCGCGGCGACCGGCGGGGAAGCAACCGAGGCGCCGGACGAGCTGAAGCCGCACAAATTGACTCTGGTCTACCCGGGTACGCCGCAGACGGACGAAGCCGTCGTGGAGGAAGCGCTGAACAAGCTGCTGACGGCAAAGATCAACGCCACAATCGACCTCATGCCGATCGACTGGGGCGCATGGGACGACAAAGTCAATCTGATGATCGCGGGCCGCGACGTCATCGACATCTATTTCACCGCACAATGGAACGGTCACGCGAACAACGTTTCCAAAGGCGCGTTCATCCCGCTTAATGATCTCATCGATCAATATGGCCAAGGGATCAAGGAAACGCTGGATCCCGCTTTCCTGGAAGGAGCCAAAATCAACGGCAAAAACTACGGCGTCCCCACCAATAAGGAGCTGGCTTCCGCCGGAGGCATCGTCTACCGCAAAGACGTGACCGACGAACTTGGCATCGACATGAGCGCGGTGAAGGAGCCTAAGGACCTTGACGCGGTATACGCGGTCGTGAAGGAGAAACGTCCCGACCTTGTGCCTTTATACACGAACGGCGCGGTCTTCAACGCCCACTACTTCGGAAACTACGATTTTCTGGGAGACTCGACTATTCCGGGGGCCCTGCTTAAGGACGAAAACGGCACGACTGTAGCGCCTGTCGAGGACTCCGCCCGTTATCAGGATTATTTGAAGCTGGCGCGCGACTTTTACGTGAAAGGTTACATTAACGCAGATGCGGCCACGACCCAGGTAGCGCCACAGGATGCCTGGAATGCGGGCAAAGTGTTCTCGACGATAGAGCCGATGAAACCGGGCAAGGATGCGGAAATTGCCAGCGCTGCAGGTATTCCGGGCAAAACGGCGCAAATCATCATGACATCAAAGACAGTGGCGACTTCCGAGACGGCAGGCTCCATGCTGGGAATTTCCTCGACATCGACGAATCCGGAGCGGGCCATGATGTTGATCAACCTGCTGCATACGGACAAAGAAATCAATAACCTTCTGAACTTTGGCATCGAAGGCGTCCATTATACGAAGAACGGCGAAATCATATCGCCAACCGGTAAAACGGCCGATTACTCCCCGGGCTCCGCGTGGATGTTCGGCAGCCAATTCCTCAACTACGTATGGGATACCGAAGCCCCCGACAAGTGGGAGCAATTCAAAGCGTTTAATGAAGGAGCGATCTCCTCGCCCGCGCTCGGCTTCGTCTTCGACAGCGAGCCGGTCAAATCCGAAGTCGGCGCCCTTGCGAACGTTATCCGCCAGTTCCAGAAAGCCGTAGAGACGGGTTCCGTCGAACCGGAGCAAGGATTAAAGGAATATCGTCAAGCGCTCAAGGACGCCGGCATCGACAAGGTCATAGCCGAGAAGCAGAAGCAATTCGACGACTTCCTGGCAAGCAAGTAGCGAGTTGATCGTGTGCAACGAAAAACCTCGATTGTGCGTAAATGCGCAGTCGAGGTTTTTTTGTGTGCGCATGGCAGCCCACCGACTACGGAGTGAAAGTTGGGAAGGAGGAAGCGACATTGGATGGTGAGAGGAAACCCGTGTCCCATCTGACTCGGCGAGTGCCGAGAGGCTATTTTTTATTGAAATCGATTGCAGTTTCGGTTAAGATTAACTTACCAAGAAAATATTGTAAGACCGCGTTCGGATAAAAATGAAAGCGCTTAACTTTATCTGCATGGCAACAAACGACTACTTTATATCCGAAGGGTGGTTTCGTATTCATGTGGCTCGCAGGGCTGAAACCCAGAAAATATCTTAGCCATATATTTATTTCGATTGCTTTATCGTCTATATTGGCGGTCGTTATTTTTTCGTTGATCATTTACTTTAATGCTACTCGCATTTTTCAGGAAAAGGAATACAGCTCCAGCGCCAAATCGCTTGCCCAGGTGAAATACAATTTAAATCAGATGGATAGCTCGATCAAAAGTTTAAGCAATTACCTGTTCTTAAACAATGAGATAAGAGCGATTATGTACAGCAAGGAACCATTTGGCGATATGGTGGAATTAATTCTAAATGTTAATCGGCTGACAGGAGTGATTTTATCTTCCAACAATTTTATCGATTCGGTCAGTATCTACAACAGCTATATCAACGAGTTTTTTTATATCGGGAGACCCCTTTATTTTGAAGATACGGTGTTGCAAGAAACGATTAATGCCAATCAACCTATTCCAAGACTGAAGCCTGTATTTCGGAAGATCGAGAATGTCGGAGGCAAACCGGAAAGGCTCGAAAATGTGATTACTTATTATATGTACGATAATACAGACGGACACAACCATGTGGACGGTTCTATTATATTAAATGTCAAGTACAGTTGGTTTATGGACAACGTGAACATGATCAATATGACGGACAAATCTTTGAACGATCAAGTATTTATTTTGGATGATAAGCAGCGATTTATAGATAACGAATCATCTGCTGCTTCCGATTTTAAAAGCTCGTTAAAAACAGCATATTTGAACCACGTCAATCATTCCGCCGATGGAAAAAATCAAGGTTTTTTTGAAAGTAAATTGGACGGCACCAACTACTTTGTTACATACGTATTCGCAGATCACATTGGATTTACTTTATTAAAAATAGAACAGAGTTCAGTCGTTTATAAACATATCCATACGTTAAGAACAACTGTTATTTGGGTGACCATTATGTTTCTTGTGTTGATTTTGTTGGCATCGGCAGTTGTGTCGAAAAGTACGTATCGACCGATTTCCAATTTGCTTAAACATTTTATCAGCACAGGCGGCCAATCAGCCAATGAAGCCAGTCTGAAGGATGAAATCTCCTATATCGGGAATTCCTATAAACAATCGCTAACTAACCTGGAAGCCTTAAAACAAGAGAAGGATCAATACAGAAACAGGATGAGAGAGTTTTGGATAAAAAAGCTTCTTATTGGAAGTTATAATCTATCGGAACACGAATATGGGGAATTAACCGCAGATAAAAGCATTATGGAGCTGCTGGACGGCGATATTTATATTTGTGTCATCAAAATCGACCATTACAACAAGTTTCGGACAACCTACAATGATAAATACCGGAAATTGCTCAAATTTGCGATCCTTAATATTTCGACCGAGATGCTTTCAGGCCCATTTGCAGTTGATGGCGCCGATATGGACGACGATAATGTGACATTGATCATTGGCGCGAGACCAGATACGCCTGATGCATTGGATACAATCGTTGATGGTTTAAAGCAGGCGCAAGCCAATACCCGGCAATATTACAATCTTTCGTTTACAGCATCGGTGAGTGAAAAAACGACCAATATTATCGAAATATCGAAGGTTTACAACAATGCTCTGGCTCATTCCGTATACAGGTTTGTACGCGGCCGGATGTCAGTCATAACACAGGGAGAAAGAAACGTGGATGATGGAAATCCTTTTTTGTTCGATTACCCCACCGTTCTTGAAGATAAAATGATGGAGATTATCAAGCTGGGCAAGTCCGATGATTTCGAAGCAAATTTGCAAAAGTTTTTCCACGTCATTGAACCTCTTGAATACGACCATATTATTATATCGCTGATCCGATTAACCGACCGCCTGAAGCGAACGCTTGATGTGGTTTCGGCCTCCAAGATTGAACCGGTCATTTTTGATTTTTCGAAGATTTCCCGAGAGCTGCTTGAACTTGAAACCATTGAAGACGGTTACCAGCTGATTGTTGAATCTGTGAAGGAAATTATAGACAAGGATGGCGATGACGCCCTTCAGGCGAGAAACTCCGCAATTATTACATCGGTAACGGATTTTATTGCCGGAAATTATTATGAACCGAATCTGAGCCAGGATCAGCTTGCTGCCCAGATGAAAATTTCATCAAGGCGTTTGAGCAGAATTTTCAGGGATGGCATGCAGTTGTCCATACCGGAGTATATCAACGAGGTTCGGCTTAATAAAGCGACGGAATGGCTGGAAAAGACGGAATTGAGTATTCATCAGGTTATTTCAAAAATTGGAATCGAAAATGAAACGTATTTCTATGCCATTTTTAAGAAGAAATTTGGAGTTACTCCAAGAGAGTACGCCTTGCAAAAAAAGATGCATTCGGGGAAATCCGCGCGATAACCGTTTAACGGCACGTTTTCTTGCGAAACGTGCCGTTTTTGTGCTTTTGACAACGTCCCGATTATGCCGCATAAACGTCTTGGCCGAACCCACCTGACCCAAATCGGAGAAATCGACACAAAAACAGAGTATTAAAATGTACCTTTTGCCCAAATTATAGTGCAGCTTTATAGAAACTTGCGTACCTTGCAATTTACGGATCGAACCACCCCATACATGATAAGAGAGTAAGGCCACACACCTTACATAATGATATTACTCGGGGGAGGATTGTTATGGTGCAAGCAGAAGCAAAAAGAAGAAATTGTTTAATATGTTTTTCAATATTTATGGCAATTCTGTTGGCTTTGATTGCCAATCCTGCACAAATGTTTGCGAATGAACCAACTTCTCAAGCTGAAAACATGGTGGGCAACGGCGATTTTGAGGGAGGAGTCGATGCCGATCTCAAACCGAATTTGTGGCTATTAAACACAACACGAGGTACAGCTGCAAAAATGGCACTGGAGCAAGGCGCCGGCAAGGTGTATGCAGGGGAGGCATCCCTAAAGTTTACATCGCCGGCTGGCACTAATAATGATGAGGTGAGCGTAACTGAAGCGGATTTTCATCAGGTCGACCCATCAGAGACCTATACGATCGAATTTTATGCCAAGGTACCTTCCGGTGTAATCCATATGTTTGTTAATGAAAAACAAGTGTTGGACGGTCCCGTTACGCGTAAAGACATGCAAATCGATGCTCATATGTGGGCGCATGCAGACTGGACGAAATTTACCCAGGATTATACGCCTTCCGAAGGCGTCGAATACGCACGATTGGAATTTTACAATTGGAATGAGGCTGCTCTCGAAGGATACATTGATAATGTTGTATTTCGGAAAAAAACGGACGTCATTCCTGAGCCAATAGTTGATTTGCCTGAGGTAAAGCAACCATATGATATCGGGGTATTTTATTTCTCAAATTGGAACGGCGAATTTTTCCCTGGTATGATCTCCAACAATAAAGCGATTTATGGCAGCGATAGCGATTGGTTTGGCGGAATACGCGATCACCTTACGAAACCGGGCCCGTGGGGTTACGGGCCAATACCGGATCGGGAACCTCTGATCGGGTGGTACGATGACAGACAGCAGCAAGTTTTGGACAATCATATATTGGAAGCTGCAAGCCGGGGGATTGACCATTTTGCGTTCTATTATTATTGGAAGGAAGGCGGAGGCGGACCAAGACCCGGACAGAACATAGAAAATTATAAAACGTCGCCTTATCGCAATTTGATGTCTTATTATCTTTATTTTGTTGCGGATGGATCATACGACAAAACGGTTTGGAAAAACGAGATTGTGCCCAAATTAATAAGTTTTATGCAAGAGCCTTCTTACAAAAAAACGGAAGATGGCAGGCCGATTGTTGGTTTTTTTGGAGATATGGAAGGCAGACTGGGCGGATCGGCTGCTAGTCTGAAAGAAGGGCTCGATTATCTCCGCAGTGAAAGCGTGAAAGCAGGTTTGGAAAATCCGTTGCTCCTGTACGATGGCTACAGAACTTTGGATATGTTTATCGAGCAAGGATATGACGGATTCCTTCCGTTAAATCTGGCAGGGATCGGGTTGGACATCGGAGTGCCGCAAGATTATGCATCGGCATATCCCGATGCCTGGAAAGAGTTTGTGTATGCGGATTATTCGCAACAACCGGAATATCAAAATTATGAAGATTATTTATTTATACCAGGCGCATTAAACGCATTTGACGTCAGGCCTTGGGGGGCGAGTTCGGGGGTTCCCGTCGATAGGTATGTCTATGCCGATCCGAGTCCGGAAAAATTCAAGCAATTGTTAAACCATGTCAAAGAATATCTCGATACTCATGAACGTTCCATGAATATGGCCACATTGTATGCGTGGAACGAATGGGGAGAAGGGGGATCGATCGAACCCAATTCCCTATTCGGGTATGGATACATTGACGCCATCCAGGAAGTTTACGGATTGAACAACAGCAACTATAAACTTGTGGCGGCCAACAAGCAACTTGGCGATATCGCCCCTGATCTGAGAATGAGTGTAGAACCCGATTATTCGGTCGTAACCGAAGGGCAAAACGTGAACTTAAAGGTCAGAATAAAAAACTATTCCGATTCTGAAGCAACGGGCACTCTGTCGCTAAACGCCAACGGCTGGGAGATTAAAAATTCAACAGGAGAGTCCTTTACCCTTGGCAGCGGGGACGCAGCAAATGCGGAATTCAATGTTACGGTGCAAGAAGGAGAGCTTTGGAATAAACATTCGTTTACGATCACTGCGAACTACGGGGAGAATACACAGGAAGTGTCAACCTTTGTGGTTAAAGCTGCCCCATTTTATGTAAACCTCAATAAAGATTCGAATAAAAAGTACAAAGAGTACAAGTTTGACGTCCGAGTTAAAGCCAAAAATTATACTTTGAATCCGAAGACCGTAAACTACCAACTGGTGCTTCCGGACGGGTGGACAGCCAACTCTTCTTCTGGTGAAATTTCTTTAAGCGGCTTTAGCGGTACGGGTTCTCATGCGGGCAGAACGATAGCCGATACGGTTACCATTACCTACCCCGAGACAACCGAATCGGGTAAATATACGATCAGGCTGATAACTACGGACGGAGAGTTTAGCAAAACGGAAGATTTCACTGTGGAAATTACCGAACTTTTTAACCTTCTGTATAACGGGAGCTTTGAGATTGACGAAAATAACGACGGCATCCCCGATGTATGGTCGCCCGGTTATGCAGGGGGAGAAATGGCGATAGAGGAAGGTACGGAAGAAAACCCGGCGCCGATGGGTCAAAAGTATGTAAGAGTGAATACCTCCATTCCAGCAGACGGCGAGGGCGGGTATGTGGAAAAGGGCATCAAACAGGAAGGAACAAAAACGGATGTGAATTGGCTGCTTATCGATCCCATGAAGAAATATGAGCTCAGCTTCTGGGCCAAAGTGGAAGAAGGAGCGGTCAGAGCTGCCGATACGGAAGTAGGCGGTATTTACTACAATGGGCTTGGCGCCTATAATTCGTCGCTGTTGGTAACGGCGGAGGATAACGGGAACGAATGGAAACAATACAAGTTTACCTTTTATCCAAACCCGCAGGCTGGAAGAATCAGCGTCAGATTTCATGCTGAGGGAGAACCCGGTGACAACATCGTATTTTATTTGGATGGCGTTGTTCTGAAGGAAGTGGATGTAACGCCTGAGGAAAATATGATTGTAAACGGCGGGATGGAGACCGACACCAACGGTGACGGAGTAGTGGATGGATGGGCAACAGAACGAACGGGCGGTTCCCTTGGTTTTGGATTTGATTGGCAGGATCAGTATGGCGGAATCAGGTCGCAAAAAATATCCGGCACCAATGCCGCTGGTTCAAACGTCAAGCAAGAGTGGTTTGATGTCGTTCCCGGCAAACTGTATATTGTCGAATTTTGGGCAAAAGTAACGGCGGGAACATTTACGGTTGTCAGTGCGGAAAAAGCCGGAGAAAACGGCCAGATATCCTATAATAGCGGGCTAGACTTCTCGGCGGATACGTGGCAGAAGTATACGTATTCATTCAGGCCCAAGGCAGGCATGACCAAACAAAGCTTGAGATTTCTCATTAAAGGCAATGAAACCTCGACAGCCTGGATTGATAATGTCGTCATGAGGCCAGACGTATCGGAACCTCAGAATCCGCCGGTTAATCCATCGAACGGCAGCGTTTCCGGAACAACAACCGAGCCGAAAGTGACAGGCGGTAAGATTGAAATTGTTGAGCTGAACGCTGTAGATGGAATCGCGGAAGCGGTCATTTCAACTGAATGGTTGGTTAAGGCGTTAAATGGCGCCCCTGTTGATCGCGAAGGCAAGAAAACAGTATCGGTTGTGATTCCGGCAGCGAGCGGGGCCGTAAGTTACAAATTGACATTGCCGGCCTCCACCCTATCGAATTTGTCGGACACCACAATGGAAATTGTAATGGAATTTGCGACAATTCGTGTTCCAGGCAAAAGCATTGCCGCAAGCGATGTAAATTCAGATACGATCTCCTGGTCTATTACGAAGGTTGATCCAAGCGATCTGGATCCCAAAATAGCGAGACAAGTCAATGGCAGGCCTGTACTCGAATTGAACGTTTGGGCAGGGACCAAGAAGATTAATGGAATGAAGGACAATGCAGCTGTAACCGTGTCATTCAAATATGAGCCGAAAGACAACAAGGAACTTCTTGACAAGGAGTTTATCACGGTGTGGCGTCTTCTAGACAATGGCGAAGTTGTTCCGATAATCAATGCCAGATATGACGCAGCGACGAAAGAAATCACATTTACGACAACCCATTTTGGCAAGTTTACAGCGGTATACGTGCATAAAACCTTCCGTGATCTGGATACTCATTCATGGGCAAAACATAGCATTGAAGTGATGGCTTCAAAGGGCATCATCAATGGAACGTCCGCCGATACGTATAACCCGTCGGCAAACATTACAAGGGCAGACTTCTTGAAATTGCTGATAGGGGTATTGGATTTGCGGGCGGATATTACAGATAACTTTACCGATGTCGACAAGGCGGCCTATTATTACGATGCTATAGGAACAGCCAAAGCATTGGGGATTGTAAACGGTATTGGCGAAAGCAAATTTAATCCTGCTGCTTATATTACACGTCAGGATGCGATGGTTATGACAGCAAGAGCCTTGAAGCTGGCCAAGAGATTAAAGGACGGTTCGGAAAATGTTCTGACATCCTTTAACGATGCGGAGCAAATTGCTAATTATGCCCGAGCATCTGTTGCCTCATTGGTTGTAGCTGACCTGATCGAAGGTTCCGGAGATTACATGAACCCTGCAAGTCACACAACAAGGGCTGAAGCGGCGGTAATGATTTATAGACTATATAACTATTAGGAGAATGGTTCCCCGACGGCAGTATAAAGAGCGTTCCCGTCGGGGCACCGACATCGCAGAGAGGAGAGAGCAACCCATTGTCACAGCTTATGAAAGCGATCAAAGATTTTAAGAAAAATTTTGAACTGACGTTGCTTGCCTTGCCGTCCATCATTTTCATTTTTATTTTTTGCTACATTCCCTTATACGGTTTGGTGTTGCCTTTCAAAAACTACAATTATCGTGATGGTTTTTTTCGCAGTCCATGGGCAGGTTTTGAAAATTTTAAATTTTTGGTTAATTCCGATGCCATTATCCGAATCACCAGAAATACGGTTGTGATGAACGCTTTATTTATCGTATTCGGTACGGTCATTTCATTAATTCTTGCTCTGCTATTGTTTGAACTTGCTCGGAAATACATCAAGTTATACCAAACGATGCTGTTTATTCCCTTTTTTGTATCATGGGTTGTAGCGGCTTATGCTTTCCGGGCGTTTCTGGATATGGAAAACGGCTTCATTAACCGAATGCTGGAGTTCTTCGGGAAGGAACCGATTATGTGGTATAGCGAACCCCAGTATTGGCCTTATATTCTTGTCCTGATTTCAATCTGGAAAGGCGCCGGTTATGGCGCAATCATCTATTACACGGGATTGATGGGCGCTGATTCTGAATTTTACGAGGCGTCCAGAATCGATGGCGCAACCAGACTTCAACAAACCTGGTATATTTCGCTGCCGTTGCTTAAACCGTTGATCTCCATTCTTGTGATCCTGTCCATCGGGAAAATCTTTTACGGGGATTTTGGGTTGTTTTATAACGTTACGCTTGATTCGTCGCAGTTATATTCCACAACGGATGTCATTGACACCTATGTTTACCGGGCGTTGAAATCGCTTGGAGATATTAGTATGGCTGCAACAGCGGGGTTCTACCAATCTATTGTCGGATTTGTATTGGTATTGGCTTCGAATTGGGTTGTTAAAAAGGTGAATCCGGATAATTCTCTGTTTTAAGGTGGTGCCAAAATGAAAGCAAATAATCTTATACCGCATATCGTTCTGCTATCGATTGCGATAGCCTGCCTGTTGCCTTTTTTGCTAATCATCTCCTCTTCCCTAATGTATGAGAAAGACATCATCCTTCAAGGCTACACGTTTATACCGAAAAAAATAACATTGCTGGCGTATGAAGTGATTTTGAAAGATCCGCAACAGCTGATCAATTCTTATATCGTAACTATCATCGTTACCATCGTGGGTACAATTGTCGGACTATGGCTAACAGCGACGATTGCTTATGTTTTGACCAGAAATGATTATAAATACAAAAACAAGCTTACCTTTTATGTGTTTTTCACGATGCTGTTTAACGGAGGGCTGATTCCGAGCTACATTCTGATCTCGCGCTGGCTGAATATGAAAGATACGATATTCGCTCTCATTGTGCCGTATCTCGTTATTGCCTGGTATGTTCTGCTAATGAAGGGCTTTTTCCAAAGCTTGCCCAAAGGGCTGGTCGAATCCGCCAAGATCGACGGCGCTAGCGAGTTTAAAATTTTTGTGCAGATCGTATTGCCGATTTCCAAACCGGCGCTTGCTACCGTCGGCTTGTTCCTGGTATTGCAGTATTGGAATGATTGGTGGCTGAGCATGTTGTTTATTGACAAGGAAAGTTTATTTTCATTGCAGTTTTTACTTATACGGGTTATGCGTAATTTGGAATTTCTCAATACGGAAATGGCAAGGCAATATCTCAATATCGATCGGTTGAACATCCCGACATTATCGGCTCGAATGGCGATGAGTGTACTGGCGGCAGGTCCGATGTTGTTTATCTTTCCATTTTTCCAAAAGTATTTTGTCAAAGGTTTAACATTGGGCTCCATCAAGGGGTAGGTTAACGCGGGTACATCTCGCAAGCCTGGGGGTATTGCCTGTTAACAAAAATCACATATCGAGGAACAGGGAGGAAAAACGATGTTAAGATTAATGGGGAAAAAAAAGGGGTTCATGTGGGTTCTGATCGTTGTGCTTGCCGTCAGCATGATTTTGTCGGCATGCAGCAAGCCCGAAGGGGAAATCGATCCGGTTGGGTCTTCCCCGGAAACCACGGCAACAGCAACTGCCAACACAGATAAGGGATCCGATGCACCGTTGGAGTTTGTTGAATTAACCTGGTATATGCCGCCTCCAATTACACCGCAGAAAAATCAGGATAACGTAATGGCAGAAGTCAATCGACGGTTGAAGGAAAAGATCAATGCCAGCTTGACCTTCCAATTCGTTGACTGGGGATCTTTCGATGAAAAGATGAGACTGATGTCGGCTTCGGGGGAACCATATGATCTTGTGTTTACAACAAATTGGTCCAATAAATTGGCCAACAATGTATCGAAAGGAGCATTTGTGCCATTAAACGATCTCCTTGAGCAATACGGCCAACATATTTTGCAACGAATTGAACCAAGGTATTGGCCGGCTGTATCTTTTTCTGGGGAGAAATATGCAATTGCACATGAAATGACCTATGCGCAAACTTTCTCTTTCTCATACAGCAAGGAATTGGTAGATAAATATAACTTCGATTATAAAAACGCACATACGTTGAAGGATATTGAACCCTTCTTGCAAACGATCAAGGAGAACGAACCTGGCATTACGCCATTGCTCGCGATCGGCACTTCAACGCCTGGTCTGATTACTTTGGATGACAATAAGGATTACCTGAATTCATTCGCTTATTATGATTTGGATGACGGGCAAATCAAATCCAGCTTCGATAACGAAGACGCGAGGGAAGTATACCGTACTTTAAGCGATTTCTATAAAAAGGGGTATATCGCCAAAGACGCTGCAACAAAAACGGACAGAACCTTGGAAGGGAAATCCGGGAAATACGCGGTTATGCCAAGCCCGGGCGCCTATTCAGAAGATGGTTCGAAGGCTACATCCTTGTATGGCTTTCCCGCCTACGAGTCTCTGTATGCCCGATCGATCATCTCGACAGCCAGCGTGCAGAGCACTGGCACGGCTATAAGTAAAACTTCGAAAAATCCCGAAAGAGCCATGATGTTGTTGGATCTTATTTATGCCGATAAAAGTTTCTTTAACTTGTTGGCATACGGACTTGAAGGCGATGACTACACCGTAGTGTCGGGGCAAGGCACCGATAATCCGACCGTGCAGACCAATGCCGAAGCTACATGGGCCGTTTGGCATCCGTGGATTGGACCTTTGTTTGATCAATGGCCATCCAACTGGAATTCCGCCGAAGCGCTGGAGACGATGAAAGCCGACAATGAGTCGTCCACGGTTTCGCTGCTGTTAGGCTTTAATTTTGATCCGGAACCGGTGAAGCAGGAGGTAAGCCAGGTTCAGGCGATTATTGATGAAATCATTCCGATCTTGGATACGGGCACCTCGCCGGATCCGGATAAACTGCTGGATGAAGCGCAAGCTCGGGCCGAAAATGCCGGATTGGATAAAATTATGGACGAAATCTACAAGCAATATGATACCTGGAAAGCGGAAAACGGTAAATAAAAGAGGCTGCCGATAGACTGACCGCAAGGTTTGTCTATCGGCTCTACATGGGAGGGTGCAATATGTTGGACTGGTGGAAAAAAACATCAACCGCAATCATTGTTGTGCTGTTAATCCTGTTTTGTATGGTCAATTTTGTTCCCGACAAAGCGAAGGCAGCTGGACCTTATGATATTGGCGTCTATTATTTTTCGGATTGGAACCCTGAATTATCAACCTACATGTTGGAAAGATCGTTGAATCTGTACGGAAGGAGCGATTGGTTCGGCGGCATCAAGGATACGCTTACACGACCTGGACCGTGGGGATACGGACCGATCGCAGACAGGGAGCCGCTGTTAGGCTGGTATGATGACCGGCAGCAAGCCGTATTGGACCAGCATATCTTGCAAGCGGCAAGTCGCGGGATTGACCATTTTGCCTTTTATTTTTATTGGGACTGGAATGGCGGCGAGGAACGACCCGGACAAAATATCAATAACTTTGCAGCTTCGCCATACAAAGATTTGATGGACTATTACATTTATTTTGTCGCGGACGGGATTTGGCCCGAGAGTGACTGGTACAACTTTATGGTACCTTCGTTTATCCAGCATATGAAAAGCCCCTCCTACAAAAAAACGTCAGACGGAAGACCTATTATTGGATTTTTCGGCGACCTTATTGGCAGACTCGGGGGAACAAACGCAGGGGTAAAAGATGCCATGGACTATTTGCGTGATCAATGCCTTATTAATGGACTTGGCGATCCATGGATTCTGTATGACGGGTACAGTAATTTAAGCAATTACATGACTCAAGGTTATGATGGTTTTTTGCCCTTAAACCTCGCAGGCATTGGGTTAACCGATTATGTACCGGATGATTATACGGCTTATTCCGATGCATGGAATAATTTTGTGTCCATCTATGATGGTTATACCATGGTGCCTGGGGCCATATCCGGCTTCGATCCTAGACCATGGAGAGGTACCGGGTATGTTGACGCGCCCGTAGCCCAGGTTTACACAAAGCCTGATCCCGGGAAATTCAGAACTACGTTGCAACAGGTTAAAACCTATCTGGACAACCACCCTGCCGCGAGGAATATGGCTACCCTTTATGCATGGAATGAGCTGGGGGAAGGCGGGGTGATTGAGCCAACGACGTTATTCGGATATGGTTACGTCAATGCTATTCAAGACGTGTTTGGGCTCAGCAATACGGCTTACAAAGCGAAGGTTCAACAGCTTGGATTAACCGATATTGCACCGGATCTCAGGATAGAAGCTTATCCCGATCAATATGCTTTGTCGCCGGGGCAATCGTTCAAGATTAAAGTGAAATCGAAAAATTATTACAATTCAAACATTGCTTCGGGAAACCTTTCATTAAATGCGGGCGGATGGGCCATAACCGGATCATCGAATACCAGTCTTGGGGGACTGGCGCCTGGAGCGGTGAAAGATTCGGAGTTTACGGTTGTTGCGGAAAGCGGAACCGCATGGACGAAGTTCCCGATTACCGTTAATGTAAGCTACACCGTCAATGGAGTGAATCGCACACAATCGGTAAGCACTTTTGTTGTACCCAATACAACAACCAACACCTTGCTGTCAGACAGCTTTGATTCAGGGACTACAGGATCTCCGCCGACTGGTTGGACGTTAAATACATCCGGCGGCACGGTAATGATTCAAAACGCTCCCAGTGTGGCGGATAAAAGCATCAGAATGTATAAATCCGCAGCCAACCCCAATTATGCCGCGGCGAGCAAAAACTTCACGCAGCAGACATCAGGCATCGTGTCCGTCGATAGTTATGTGATGGTTCCGGAGACAGGCAGCACCAAGCAAATTTTGGCAAGAGACAGCGCCGGTAATGGCATTGCGGGATTGGTTGCTTTCACTGGCGGCAATATTACCGCAAACGTAACCCATAACCTGCAGTCCTTCTCAGCCAACACATGGTATCGCATTACCCTTAAATTAAACGTTTCCGCCCAAACCTACGAGGTCTTGATAGATGACGTTTCCAAAGGAACATTTAATTTCTATCAATCAAATGTATCCAATGTCGGCGAGGTGTTATATGTGATTTCGCCGGGTTATCAGGGTTCGTTGCATGTAAGCGATGTCGTCGTGACTACATCCAGTACCTTGTTAACAGACAATTTTGACGCCGGCACTGCAGGATCTCCGCCGACTGGTTGGACGTTAAATACATCCGGCGGCACGGCAATGATTCAAAACGTTCCAAGTTCAGCGGATAAGAGCATGAGAATGTATAAATCTGCAGCCAACTCCAATTATGCCGCGGCGAGCAAAAGCTTTACGCAACAGACTGCAGGCATCGTGTCCGTCGATAGTTATGTGATGGTGACGGAGACGGGCAGCACGAAGCAGATTATGGTAAGGGATTATGCCGGTAATGGCATTACGGGATTAGTCGCTTTCACTGACGGCAATATTACCGCTAACATAACCCATAACCTGCAATCCTTCTCAGCCAACACCTGGTACCGCATTACCCTTAAATTAAACGTTTCTGCCAAGAAATACGAGGTGCTGGTTAATGGAACTTCCAAAGGAACATTTGATTTTTACAATACCGGCATGTCCAATGTAGGCGAGGTGTTGTATGTGATTTCGCCAGGTTATATGGGCTCCCTGTATGTAAGCAGCGTCAACGTGGTTAAGTGATCTCGTCACTTGGAGGGCATATGACAAATATAAATTTGAATGAGTTTCGAAACAAAGTTTTGGGATGTTGGATGGGGAAAAATATCGGCGGTACCTTGGGAGCTCCATTTGAGTTTAAACGCCAGAAAAATAACGTTGCATTCTACACGCAACAGTTGAATGGCAATCCGCTGCCAAACGATGATTTGGATCTTCAGCTTCTTTGGCTTATTGCTATGGAGGAACAAGGGGTTCGGGTTGATGCAAGATTATTGGGGGAATATTGGATGCTTTACGTGACCCCCTACTGGTCGGAGTATGGCAATGCCAAAATTAATATGAAATCCGGACTGATGCCGCCGCTATGCGGAACGGAAAATAATCCGTTCAAGAACAGCTGCGGCGCATATATCCGTTCGGAGATATGGGCGTGCATCGCTCCTGGATGCCCGGACAGGGCGGCCTATTATGCTTATGAAGATGCGATTGTCGACCACGGGGATGGGGAAGGCGTTTACGCAGAAGTGTTTTGCGCAGCGCTTGAAAGCGCGGCTTTTGTTGAATCGGATGTCCGAACATTAATTGAAATCGGCTTATCCTATATCCCGTCCGACTGCGGTGTAGCGCGTGCTGTAAGACATGTGATCGGATGTTATGATTCAGGTCAAACGTGGGAAGAAGCAAGGGAAGAACTGCTGATCCATTTCAGGGGATGGATGTATTCATGGAGCGATATATCCACCGAAGACGAGGCCAAAGGGTACCGGGAAGGTCCGCTTGGTTGGGATGTGCCGGCAAACATTGGAATAACCGTTCTTGGGCTCATTTACGGGGAAGGCGATTTTGCCAAATCAATCTGTACGGCCGTCAATTGCGGAGAAGATACGGATTGCACAGCCGCTACGATCGGTGCGATATTTGGCATTATTGAGGGATTTGAAGCGATCCCCGAAGGATGGATTGAGCCCATTGGCGACAAAATTGTGACGGCATGCCTGAACCTTGGCGAATTGGGGTCATATGGGAGTCAGCTTCCAAGAGATATTTACGAATTAACAACCCGTGTAGAAAAGCTTGCAAGGCGAGTAATCGCAGAATTTGATTTGCCGCTTTTGTTTGTGGAAGATACCCCCGAGGATTCGACAGTGGAGACAAAAGCAAATTTGCTTGCCAAACCAAACTTTTTGGATGTCTATCGATATTCGAGCGGCCCGGTATACCGGTTTGATTTTTACAACATTCATGTGGATTACTCAGATGGTCCTTCGATTCAAGCCGGAATAAGAAAAAAGCTAATTTTTACGGTGGAGAACACGTACAAAATTTCCGAGATTATGAATGTACGATGGTATACGCCTGAACGTTGCCATGTATTTCCTTCCAGGCAAACCCGAGTATTTATTAGTCACCCATGGTATGAGGGATGGAGAAAACAGTTATATTTCGAAATAGAGCTGGAGCTGGTTGAACAAAATATTAACCGTTTTGTTGTCGAGTTTACGCTTGAAGGAAGGCATACTGTGATGTTGGTTCCCGTTGTTTTGGTAAATGGAGGAGGTGATGCCCTTTCGTAGGGGGACTGCATTTCTATCATTCGGAAGAGGTGACGCCGATCGACAAGTAGTCAGGCCCGTATCTTATTTCAGTAATAAGGTTACACATCTCAAAAGAGGAGGAATTTGTGATGCGTATAAATTCAGGCAAGCAGAAATTGTCAAATCAAGGAGTGGCCAAGAGGGCGGTGCTTTTGCCCATTCTGGTGTTTCTGTTAATAGCAATGAGTTTAGCGCCGACCGCGTCGGCAGACCCGGTCGTGGATGGGAAATTTACAATCGCGATCATCCCCGACACTCAAAATGAAGTGGAATATTCAGCTCCTGTCCAAGGAGAATGGTTCAAGAACCGAACACAATATTTGGCTAATAACAAAAATAACTTGGATTTGCGTTTTGTTATCCATACCGGCGACGTAGCAAATTGGCCTGCATACGATCCCGATCAGTTGCCAATTGCATCCGACGCTATAGCGGTGTTGGACAATGTCAATATTCGCAGCCAGCTTAGTATTGGCAATCATGATACGGCGGCGGTCTATATCGGCGGTTCTGCAGTACCGGGCGGCAATATTCCTGCCCTTGTTCGCGATACGACCGCTTTTAACGCCGCTTTTCCTGTATCGCGCTATCCCGGTATAGTGACATTTGAAGCAAACAAGGTGGATAACGCCTATCAAACCTTCGAGGCAGAAGGGAAAAAATGGTTGGTGCTTACTCTGGAGCTCTGGCCGCGTACGGCAGCGGTCAATTGGGCAAAAGGCGTTGTCGAAAATCATCCGGATTATAACGTAATCATTCAAACACATTCCTATTTAACGGGGAGCGGCAACATTGAACAATCCAATGGAGGATATGGCGCCAATTCGCCGCAGTATGTTTATGACAACCTGGTCAAGTTATATCCCAATATCAAGTTCGTATTTAGCGGCCACACAGGCCTTGCCGCAAAACGCGAAGATACCGGTGTAAACGGCAATAAAATCGTATCGATCGTGGGAGCCTTCCACAGCAGTACAAACAATCCTGTTCAACTACTGGAGATCGATGCGGTCAACGGCACCGCCAGCACCAGGTTTTATGCGCCGTTGGATGGATACGAGTGGACGCAATACAATTGGACATTCAGCGGTTTGAATTTTGTCCCGCCCTCATCCACGCCGACTTACCTGATGTATGAAGAATTCAATTCACAAGCTGATGGAGTAGCACCTGCCAACTGGATTTTGAACACCTCGGGCGGAACCGCAACGGTGCAATCTTTTCCAAGCGTATCGGAAAAGAGCATGAGGCTGCAAAAATTGGGTACCACCGGTTACGCGGCAGGCATGAAAAAATTCACTTCACAGACTTCAGGTATTGTAACATACGATACATGGGTCCTGCCTCAGGAAACGGCTGGTATCAAGCAAATTATGGTGAGAAACTATGACGCATTAAAAATAGCATCTATTGTAGCTTTCGAAAATGGTAATATCAAGGTTAATGCTTGGACCAATGTACAGACTTTTGTGGCAAACCAGTGGTATCACATTGTTGTTAAGCTGAACCAGAATAACAAGACGTTTGAGGTCTTTGTTGACGATGTATCAAGAGGAACCTTTAATTACTATCATTCTGATACCAACGATCTGGGGGAAATGCTCTTTAGTATTCCGCCCGATTATACAGGGACCTTTTTTGTAAGCGACATCAGAGTGAGCAAGTAAGGTCAATCATTACCTTCAAGCCTATGCATAAAAGCCCTCCCCAGCTATGTTGACAGCGATTTCAAGGTCGCGGTCGGCAGCAGGGGAGGGCGTCCATGGTTTGGCGGGTCTGGGTTGGCGGTTAGTGATGCCGGCCTGTTGGCTCAATCCGGCACGGCAACCCAGGCGCCGCTTTCATGGCTCTGCAGCCGGCGCAGCGCTTCGATATGCGCCAACCCGATAAAAGCCGTGCCAACGACGCAAGCTTGTATTTTTCTCAATGTGCATCACCTCGTTTTTGGTAGCAGTTCATGCGCTTTACGGGCGTCAGTTGCCGCGCTTGAGCACTTCGATAATCATGCGGAACAGCGAAAGATCCTGCTTGAAATCTTCCGGCGACGTTTTGGGGGCAAAATCCTGCGTAATCGCATCGTACCAATATTCAAGTTGCAACCTGTATGGATCCTTTAAGGTCGGGCGGTGTACGCTTTCGGTATAATGCGGCCCGTTCGATTCGACGACGTGGAGCGTGACCGCATGCTCGCGCAAATACGGCGTATCGTATTGCACGCGCAGCGACTTGCGCGCGCCGTATACTTCCAGATGGGCGTCGAACCGTCCCTGCTCGTCCACGCCGGTTTCGTACGTAACCGTAAAGGTGTCGTAATCGAAGATGACGTTAAGGAAAAACGCGCCATTCCGCGACAGCTTGGCGCCCAGCACGCCGCTGGGCATGCCGAGCATCTCGCGCATAGCGGACAGATCGTGGCTCGACAGGCCGCATAACATGCGGTACACCGAAGCGTATTCGGAATCGGCTGTTTCGCCGACCGCCTCGTGCAGCGCCGATTCGGCGCGCTCCTTCCGGTCATGCCAGAGCCGCTGCGGAATATCTTCAAAACGCAAAACGCGATGAACCGGAGCGATAAACAAAGAGTTCTGGCCGATAATATCGCGCACTCTCGCGTAATGGATCGGGCCAATGTCCCTGATCTCCTGCACGGCCTGCACAAACGGGGCAGCGTATCGTCTCATATAACCGACCATTACTTTGACGCCGTTCCGATCCCGCGCTTCGATAATGGCATCCGCTTCGGAAGACGTCAGGCACATCGGCTTTTCCACAAGTACATGCTTGCCTGCGTTTACGGCGGCGATGGCGCATTCGCTGTGATATTCATCGCTGTTGATGACAAAAACGACGTCAAGATCGGGTTGTTGGACCAGTTCCAGCGCATCTTCGTACAATTGTTCAACTCCGTATTTGTTTCCGAAATATTGCAGCAACCCTGGGGAAACATCGCATAATGCCGCGATGCGGAACTGCTCGGGATACAGATCCAGCACGGGCAGATGAATCGTTTGCGCGACTTCGCCCAGACCGATAATTCCAACATTTAATCGTTTCATCGAAAAAACTCCTTTGCATCAGAAGGATTGGAAAAAACGTTAATCCCAGCGTATATTCAAAACGATATATTGAACATGAAGATTCCAGACATATTGATGGATAAAACAGACCTGGACGAGGAATGAGGATAAAAAGTCAAGGGGGAACGACAATGAGGGGGCTGCTAGGCATCGGCATTACGCCGACCACAACCGTGTCCATTTACCAGCATGTTCATCCGGTATGGGAAATTATATATTTTACCGAAAGAAGCGGTATTCTGCGGTTGGAGCAAGGGGATGTGCCGTTCGAGCCGGGCGACATGTTCTGTCTGCCGCCGGGTACGCCGCACAGCGAGCATTCCGGGGATGGTTATGGCAATATTTTTTTTACCTTATCGGAATTTGACCTGCCCTTCGGAGGCGGTGTGGTTGCGCTCAAGGATACGCAAAGCCGGGATATCGGCGTGCTGCTGCAGTTGCTGTATAAGGAGTACCACCTCAAGCGCAACCGCTGGAAGGAGCTGACCGAGCAGCTATTGAACGCAGTGTATGCGTATTCGCTGGCGCTAATGTCCCGGCAGAGGAAACACGGCATGGTGGAGCAATTGGAGGAGGCGCTGGTCGCCAATCTCGGTCAGGCGAGCTTCCGGCTGGATCGCTGTATGGCCCAGTTCCCAGTATCAGCCGATTACTTGCGCAGAATGTTCAAGCAGGCGACGGGGAAAACGCCGATTCAATATTTGACCGGTCTGCGGATCGAATTCGCCAAGCGGCTGTTCGAGAAAAGCGGCAGCGATCAACTGTCCGTCAAGCTGGTGGCCTCTCTGGTCGGATATGACGACTCTTATTATTTCTCCCGGGTATTCAAGGCGGAGATGGGGATAAGTCCTCAGATGTGGATGAAAGAACGCGGAATTTTGACATAAAATAACGCGTGTCCAGCACAAAGTATGATGCCCCGTGGATGAGGGCAAACAAGTGACCAAGTTGAGGGGAACTTGACGATCGGCATGTAGAGGGATACCATGAGAGTGGGACATCTCCTTTAACTGGAAATTGTGGTTTGTGGCGAACAATTTCTCTATTAAAAGCTGATGTCCTTCTTCTCTTTACTGGTTCGACAGCATTATTTTCGCTTGTGATGGCAGTATGGAAGGAGATTTCAGAGGGAGGGGCAGCGTGAAACAAATTGGTGTCATTATACTACTATTATGTGTAAATCTGATCGTCATGGGCTGCAAAGGGGAGGTGACGGAGCAAGAGCCGGATGCGTCAAACGCGCAGCCGACCGTGCAGACATCGCCTGCCATGTCCTTGACTCCAAGCCCGACGGTCGAGAATGAGTCTATAGGAACGGTTGAGAAACTGGAAACGGAGAATGGTTTCCGGCTCGCAACCGATGGGACATACAATCCCTTTCAACTGTTCACGGCAGCCAGCGACGAAGGGACGTCGTATGTCGTACATGTCCTTACAAGCAATGAGCCGCTAAAACATGGTGTCCGGTATGGAGCCATCGCCGCAGTCATCCATCCCGATAGCGGAGAGTTTCGGACCTATCCGCTCTTCAGCGCCATAATCAATGACAGCTATGCGGCTCACTCGATAGCGAAAGGCTACGGCATGCTGGACAGCCGCCATTTGCTGTATATCGCTGTTCATGACGCGAACGACGAAGGAGCCGTTCAATCCTATAGTGTAGAAAAACTGGATATTACATCCGGCGAAAAGACCGTAATCGTACCCGCAATCCGGGAATTGGACTCGATATCCCAAGAGGAGCATTTTGCGCCGGGATGGATGACGGCATCCGGAGAATCACTCGTGTTAAACAGCTATTCGGAAGGAAAGCTTTGGGTGATAGACATAGCGGACGGCGAAGTACGGCAATTGCCGAAACAAACGAAGCATAGCTGGCCTTTTTTTCTAACATCGGTATCGCCGGACGGCGAATTGATCTGGCATTTGGACAGTGACAATAGTCGATTCGTGTTGCTCGATTTAGAAGGGAACGAACGATCAACCGTCCCTTTTTCTTCGGAGGCCATCAGGGGGCAAAGCGGCTGGTTTTATTGGAGCCCGAACGGAAAGTACGCCATATTCGATGACTCATCCACCTCCGAGCAAAACCCTGTTATTTATGAGGACTCCGAATTCTCGCTAAAGGCGATGAACAAGCTGAACATCTATACGAGGGAAGGAAATGGACAGAGCATCATGTTCGATCGGAGCAAGGGGCAATTCGTTGAGGTTGCCGGATGGCTCGGGGCAGAGGATGAGTATGCGGTGCTGCGTTTCTATGATGTGGAGGGCGCTTCTGCATCGCTTGTACCGGATAGCGTCAGCTTCTTGCTTCTTCATCTGCCGACCGGCGGGTTGACGGCTCTACAGCCAAACGCGGATAGACTGCCGGGCGAGAAACTCGAGCTCGCTTCTCTCTTTAAGAGCAGGCCAGGTCTGCGGGAGCCGCTGCTGCTGGTAGATTTGGACAGCCATACTTACGTGCTTCTGTCAGACAGCGGAGCTTGGGCGAAGCAATCCTCTAATGAGGCTTCAAAAAGAGCTTGGATTGAGGCGGCGTCCCAACTAGGAGGCACTCTTCTGCATTGGGAAGGAAAGGATGACACTCGGGGAATTGAGAAGGAGAGCCTCGTTTTGCAAGAGAATGTACGGGAGATAAGCTTCGCGGGAGAGAATTGGATCGTCACGGAGGATATGGTCTACATTCGAATGGACTGATATATTGCTTTTTGATTGTGATCCATTAAAATAGAAGTAGCTGGAATGAAACGGAAAAAGATGGGGGAGAGCGTCGATGCCGTGGAGACACTCGAAAGGTTCGATTGTTCGCGCTCTGCTGTTGGCGCCAATGATGCTCTCCTATCTGTTGCTGCTTGGAAGCTGTTCTTCCCCCAATGGAAATGAAAGCGCTTTTCGAAGCGATGCGTCCACGGATCAGCCTCATGAGACGGCAGGACCGTACACGATCAAATTCGTGTATACGGGAGCGGGTCAGAAGGATGAGGCGGCGGTAGAAGCTGCTATTAACGACTACCTTAAGGGCAAGCTGGACGCCAGGATCGATCTGATGCCCATTGATTGGGGACAGTGGGAGGACCGAATCAATCTGATGATTGCTTCCCGCGAGAAGGTGGATGTCATCTTTACGGCGCAATGGAACAAACATGCGGTCAATGTCGCCAAGGGGGCATTTCTGGAGCTTTCGGAGCTGCTGGATCGCTATGGGGAAGGCATTCTGTCCAGTCTGGATCCCGCTTTCTTGAGCGGTTCCAAGATCGATGGAGGCAATTACGGCGTACCCACCAACAAGGAGTTGGCCGCACAGGGGGGCATAATCTACCGGAAGGATATCGCGGAGGAACTGGATATCGATATGTCTCTCGTCCACACGATTGCGGACTTGGAGCCCGTCTTCGCCCGAGTTAAGAGTATGAAGCCGGACATGACTCCCATCTATATGAGGCAAGGCGAGACATTCAATGCTCATTACATTGGCAACTATGACGCGCTCGGCGATACGTCGATCCCCGGCATCCTGCTCAAGGACGGAGACAGTACCGAGGTTAAACCGAATTATGAGACGGAACGATATGTGGAGACGCTGCGCATTACGCGCGATTTCTATCAGAAGGGCTACATTAATAACGATGCGGTCACCAACAGTACGATGAATATGGACGCTTTAATGGGCGGCAGCGTATTCTCCATTACATCTTCGCTAAAGCCAGGCAAGGCTGAGGAGATTGCCATGGCGACCGGGCTGGTCGGCAAGCTGGCGCAGAGAGAGCTGAATGCCAAGACGATCTCCACCTCGGAGACGGCGGGCTCCATGCTGGGCATCTCTTCGACGTCGCAGCGGCCGGATCTGGCCATGGCGTGGATCAATCTTCTTCATACGGATCGCGATCTCAACAATTTGGTCAACTACGGGATTAAGGGCATGCATTACGAACAAGCGGGAGACGGCATCATTAGACAAACGGACCGTACGCAGGACTACAATCCTTCTTCGAACTGGATGTTCGGCAATCAGTTCCTGAACGACGTATGGGATACCGAAGATCCGGACAAATGGGAGAAGTTCCGGGCGTTTAACGAAGGGGCGCATCTGTCTCCAGGACTGGGCTTCGTCTTCGACAGCGCTCCTGTCAAAGCCGAGGTGGCAGCCGTCGTTAACGTGGACCGTCAGTACTTGAATGCGCTGGATACCGGCACGGTGGATATCGACCATGTGCTGCCGCAATACGAAGAAAAGCTGAAGTCGGCGGGGATCGCCCGGATTATCAAAGAGAAGCAGAGGCAATTCGATGCTTATCTGGCGGCAAAATAGAATCTGACGGCTATGCGGTCAGCAGACGCAGAAACGCCGCGGAACGCGAAAGATCGCGCGCCGCGGCGTTATTGGTTGTTGCTGAGTGCATACTTATAATAGAAGCAATTTTTTAGAGGACGCTGCCGCCGAAGATCATGCGGTGTTCCCACTGCGTGCCCTTGACGGAGTCGACGCGTACGCCGCCGCTTTTCTTGGAGTAGGTGTGAAGAATGCGGCCGTTGCCCAGGTAGAGACCGACATGCGTCACTTTCTGCTTCGACTTGCTTAATTTGCTGTAGCTGGATGCGGAAGAACCTTTATAAGACATAAAGAACACGAGATCGCCGCGCTTCAGGCTGGACCAGCTTGTCTTTACGGTAGAATTTTTTTTCACCCACGCAGCTTGGGTTGCGGACGAGCCGGGGATGGTTACCCCTGTTGCCTGCTTATAGATATGCTTTACGAAGTCGGAGCAGTCAAACGTCCGCGTTGTGCTGCGGTTCGAGCCGAACTCGTAAGGCGTACCCATATATTTGCCGCCGAGCTTGATCGTTGCTTCGATTTTCGAAGATTTGGATGCGCTTGCCGTAGCGGCATGGGCATGTCCATCGATTGGAAGCGGGACGACTCCGGTTGTCAGCAAGGCTGTTGCGACTACGCTGGCGATCAGGCTTTTCTTGATTATATGGTGTTTCGTAGTTGTCATGTATTATGCACCTCCTGGTTGATAGCTATACCGTAACATGGCAGGAAAGCGTTTATAACCTGCAAAAACTGGATCTTTACCCAATTCCGCTTCTTAAGACGGGTTGGCGACTCGACCAAAGTCTAGTTCAGAAAGTGCCGAAAGTCTGTTTTGCCAAGGCTTTAAACCATCTATACTAAGTACATAAGCAAGAGCAACAAGATTTAACGCGGAAGCGAATATGAAGAAATTCTAATTGTAGAGAGGAGAGAAAGTTGGAGATGAATGGAAAAAGCGCACTTGGCGTATTACTGATTATCGTAGGCGGACTAGCTGCCTTGAACTTTCTGAACATCGACTTCGGCCGGATTATCGGCTTCCTGATTCCGTTTATTCTAGTGGGCTTCGGTATTCTGGGGTGGATGAATAACAAAAGGCTGATCGGCGGCATTCTAATCGGATTGGGCGGCATCATGCTGCTAGGCAAGCTCGGCGGTCTGCTGATGCTGATCCTGGCAATCGGATTGGTTGTAGCAGGCGTATCGTTGTTCAAAGGCGGAAATCGGAGAACATATTAAGGAAAGGCGGATGAGCGGCTGATACGCCGCTCGGAACCTTCGAGGAGGATACAGAGATGAGCATCGTAAGACGAATTCGCGACATCACCGTCGCAACGCTGAACGAAAGGCTGGAGAAGGCCGAGGATCCGGTTCGGATGATCGATCAATTCCTCTGGTCCACCAGGGAAGATATCATTCAGGCAGAGAAGCTGCATCAGCAATATACGAATCATTCCAATCACCTGAGAGCTCAGTGGCTGCAGGCCGAATCGCAGAAGGAACGCCGCGAACAGCAAGCGATGACCGCCCTCAAGGCGGGCGAAGAGAATATGGCGAGGTTCGCGCTTCACGAGAAGGCGACGGCTGATGAACGAGCGGCTCAATACAAGGATTTGTTCGAACAGAGCAGACAGCATACATTGGAGCTGGAAGAACAGCTTCGCGAGATGCGCAGCGAATATCAAGCGGTCTATGACAAACGCGAATATTATGCGGCACGCATGGAATCCATCCGGCTGCAGCAACGCTTGAACAGCCGCTTCGGCGGTTATGGAGAGAGCGGCCCGCAGCCAGGGGCGATGTTCCGCAGGATGGAGGATCGCATCAACGACCTGGAGACGGAAGCAAAGAGCATCCGGGACGTACGCCGAATGGGGCATGAAATGGACGGCTCTGGCCTTGGAAGCACGGTTAAATCGGTGATCGATCGAGAGCTGGATGAGTTGAAGCGTAAACTTCAGAAGGAAGGATGGTCATCTTGAGAAAATTATATCGCTCTACGCGCGACAAAAAGCTGCTGGGTCTGTGCGGCGGACTCAGCGAGATGTTAAACGTTGATGCTACTTTGCTCCGGATTCTGCTTGTCGTCGTGACGATCTTTACGAGCGGTACCGTCATCTTTATCTACCT
>NZ_BDQX01000390.1:0-3885 GCF_003112455.1 Paenibacillus agaridevorans | reverse complement strand
GGCGGTGGCCATAACGGCGGCTACAATAACGGCGGTTACAATAACGGTGGATACAGCAACGGAACATATGGCTCTGCCAGCGGGCAACAAGGACCATACAATGCGTCGTATGGAACTTCGACTCCCCCTCCTCAGGACAAGTGGGGATACCGCAAAGAGGATCCTGCAGCGACACCCGGATTCGACAGCATGATGGACGATCTGGAGAAGAAGGCGCTAAGACGTGAAATCGACGAATTAAAATCCAAAATCGCGAAATACGAGAAGGGAGAATAATATTATGGGAATCTTCAAAAGAATGAAGGATATGACGAAAGCATCGGTAAATGAGGTACTCGACAAAATGGAGGATCCGGTAGTCATGCTGAACCAGTATCTGCGTGACATGGAATCCGAAATTCATCAAGCTGAGGTAACGGTTGCCAAACAAATGGCGAACGAGCGCCGCATGAAGCAGCGTCTTGACGAGTCGGTACGCAGCGCGTCCGACCGCGAATCGAAGGCGGAAGCGGCATTGCGCGCCGGCCAGGAAGAGCTTACTCGCAAGCTGCTGGAAGAGAAGCTGTATTTTGACCAGAAGGTGACGGAATATATCGATCTCCATGCACAAGCGAAGGCGCAAGCGGAAGAGCTGATGCAGCAACTGCACGGCATGAAGGAAGAATTCTACCAGCTTCGCAACAAACGCAACGAGCTCGCTTCCCGCGCTCAAGTTGCCAAGGCGCAGAAGCAAATGGCACAGCTTAGCGCGAACCACACCATCGACAGCGGTTCTGCTTCCCGCGGCTTCTACCGGATGGAAGAGAAAATTATGCAACTGGAGGCGGAAGCGGATGTTCTTCGCACCCCTTACGGCAGCTACAGCGGCGGTTCGGCTGGATCCACGCCGGTCAGCTCGGCAGATCTGGAGAAGCGCATGAAGGTTGACGAGCAGTTCGAAGCGCTCAAGAGCAAGCTGAATGCGGGCAATGCTCCTGCGGCAAACAACGACGCAACAGAATAATGAGGACGAAATGAGGAAAGCGGCGGACCGGAGACGGTCTGCTCTTTCCTGCTTTGCCACGTTGAACAACCTCATATACAATTACATAAGGAGCGTTCCAGATGCAAGCAGAACAAGATAAGCGCAGCCAGGGCGATGAAGGTCCAAAGGCAGCCCGCAAGCGCAATACGGCGGAGACGGTACTTTGGCTGCTCATTATCGTCAGTCTGGCGGTCATCGTTCTGCAAGGACTCGATGTAGTGGAGCTATACACGCTCAAGGGCAAATGGGCCGTCATGGGATTGATCGGCGTAGGCGGCGGACTTGTGGCCGCAACGATTATGAGTTATCTTCAAAATTCCAAGCTGAAGGCCGCGCTCAAGAGACTGACGGAGCAGCAGCGCAAACGTCCTTCGTATACGGTAACGATTGATTCCAATGATCCCGATGCCGTTAGCCCGGATGAACTTGCCGATGATCCTAATTGGAGGGAGAAGGTCAGGTTCACCGCGGTCATCGAAGAGAGGCAGCGTTTGGCTCGCGAGCTTCATGATGCTGTCAGCCAGCAGCTGTTCGCCATCTCGATGACGGCTACGGCTGTCAGCCGTACGATAGAGCGGGATTGGGAACGGGCGAAGCGTCAAGTGCAGCTCATCGAGGAAATGGCGGCGGTGGCGCAATCCGAGATGCGGGCGCTGCTTCTTCATCTAAGGCCTGTCCATTTGGAGGGCAAGAATCTCGGTCAAGCGTTGAAGGCATTGATTGAGGAACTGCAGCAAAAGATACCGATGGAAATTACGCTCGAAGTCGACGAGACGATTACGCTGCTGCCAGCAGCGGAGGATCATCTCTTCCGAATCGCTCAGGAGGCTCTGTCGAATACGCTGAGGCATTCCAAGGCGGACAAGATGCATATCCGCCTGATGCGTCTCGACAATCGGGTTCATATGACCTTGCAGGACAGCGGCATCGGCTTCGATCTGGAAGTGAAGAAACAAACGTCGTACGGTTTGCTCACGATGGAGGAACGCGTGAACGAGCTTGGGGGCAGCATGCAAATGATGTCCCAGCCTGGAGAAGGAACGACAATACATCTGTGGGTGCCGGTAGACGGCCAAGTCAAGGCCGGGGCTCAATAAATCAAGGTTGCGAACAGCGGAGTTCCGGATGGTAACAACCTACTGGGGGAGAGATGGAAGATATGGAGGCGCCAATCAAAGTGCTGCTGGTCGACGATCACGAGATGGTGCGTATCGGACTTGCAGCCGTGCTGGATACAGAGGATGGTATCGAGGTAGTGGGAGAGGCCAGCAATGGCCCGGAAGGTATACGGCTGGCTACGGCTTATAAGCCCGACATTGTATTGATGGATCTTGTCATGGAGGGCATGGATGGCGTCGAGACGACGGCTAAGCTGCTGGAGCAGCATCCGGATTGCAAGGTTATCGTACTGACGAGCTTTATCGACGACAGCAAGATCTATCCCGTCATCGAAGCGGGAGCCTTCAGCTATCTGTTGAAGACATCCCGCGCAAATGAGATCGCCGAGGCGATCCGCGCGGCGGCGCGCGGCCAATCCGTGCTTGAGGCGCAAGTGGCCGCGAAGATGATGAACCGGTTCCGGCAGCCCAAACAACAGGAGAAGGCTCCTTTGCACGACGACCTGACGGAACGCGAGATGGATGTTCTTAAGCGGCTCGCGCAAGGCAAGTCCAATCAGGAGATCGCGGACGAGCTGTTTATCGGCGTAAAAACTGTAAAGTTTCATATTACGAATATTTTTAACAAGCTGGATGTGGACGACCGTACGCAAGCCGCGATCTATGCCCATAAGCAGGGAATTGCGGAGTAACGGCCGAACAACAGTCAGACCGAAGAGTGTTTAGGGATAGTAGTAAACATGACTGTCTACAGGACATAGGCGAATAATTGCAGCCTCTAACCAAAACAAAGCTGCGGCATTATAAATGTTTGGCGGCCTGGGAAAGAATGTACGCGGCGATTTCCTCGGAATCGTTAACGCTATAAGCGGGCAGCCCATTTAAGCGCTCTGTGACGGCAGGTAGGGACAGAGCCTCAGGCCATAGGACGGCGGCGCTTATATGAGATAAGCTGGAGAGCAGCCCAGCGTCGACTTCCTCTCGTACGAGCACGAGCTTCGGATGTGTCTCTCTCTTAAAGCCTTCGACCAGGACGATATCGACATGCTGCATATGAACTAGCAATTCGGCAAGAGATGACGGTTTGTTGCTTAGTATTGCACTACGTCTCGAAGAGGATATGGCCGTTATGTCGGCGCCTGCCTGTTGATGCCGCCAAGTATCCGTGCCGGGTTCATCCATGGTGAAATCATGAGCATCGCTTTTAACTGTGCCAACTTTATAATTCCGCTGCTTCAGCAGCTCCGTCAACCGGCAAACCAAAGTGGTTTTGCCGGTGTTTTTGTGTCCGACGACTTGGATGACGAAGGGGCGGGCAGGGGGATTGGCGTGAAGCTTCATAAATTCGTTGTGCTGCGGATTCTCCAAATGAAAGCTCCTCTCGAAATCATTTTGCTCATCTTACCATATTTTTCGGGAAGATGCGGAATCTGGAGAGTTGAAATTGATGCTTATGGCAGGTTGTCTCACTTGCTCTGTGATACAATGGAGGAAGAGAGATGGGCTCAAGTTTAATAGACTTGGAGGAACGTGCATGGGGAAAGAGAAGGGGTCATTGGATGGCGTGGAGCGAGTAAACTCGCCAGGGAGCGATGGACGCTTTAACCGGCGGGCGATTACGCCGGAGGAGGCGCAGCGGCGTGTCGTTGCCGCTGCAAGAACTGTCGGCAGCGAGCTTGCGCCGCTGGCCGAAAGCGGCGGCCGCCGCCTCGCGGAGTCGCTGCGCGCGACGAGCGATTGGCC
>NZ_BDQX01000389.1 GCF_003112455.1 Paenibacillus agaridevorans | reverse complement strand
AAAACGCCGCTTAACCCGCACTACGGCCATTATCAGCCGCTTGGAGATCTATATATCCAATTGCACCTGCCGTCAGGAGAAGTTACCGGATATATGCGGGAACTGGATTTGAATCAAGGCGCATGCAGA
>NZ_BDQX01000388.1 GCF_003112455.1 Paenibacillus agaridevorans | reverse complement strand
AAAAGTTATCATGATCGTTTTGCTGCTAATCTTAGAAGGAACCTTGGGGTTATACCGCTTAGCGTTACCCCGCGCATTTCTCGCCGGTCGCGGGATGGAAGTCAATTTCGGGTCTTTGATCCGTTTGGT
>NZ_BDQX01000387.1 GCF_003112455.1 Paenibacillus agaridevorans | reverse complement strand
AAGCACAGCAATGTGTGGAGCTGACGAATACTAATCGGTCGAGGGCTTATCCTAATCGCTTACTCGGTCATACAGCCGGTAAGCAAGCTAAAGATTCAGCACACTTTCGTATCCAGTTTTCAATGTGCA
>NZ_BDQX01000386.1 GCF_003112455.1 Paenibacillus agaridevorans | reverse complement strand
CATAAAGCACGCCAGGATCAACCACGACGAGATCATCCGACCCCGAGAAGTCGCTTATGTTGCCTGTAGAAGGCACAATATGATCAGGATACGCGGTATGCTCATCGATGACCACCAAGCAAGTATGAACCTTTACACTGTTCTGTTTCTCCGTTACATACGCCCAGTCGCCTAAGACAGGCGGCATGCGAAGGCTCGTGGAATCGACGATAGCCAACACAGGTTTCTTTCCCTTCAGAGGAGGCTCGATTGGCTCTCGAAGGGCATGTACCACAGCAGCAAACAAAGCTTGTGTGATCTCGACGGGTAAGCTAT
>NZ_BDQX01000385.1 GCF_003112455.1 Paenibacillus agaridevorans | reverse complement strand
ATCCGCCGCCTGCAGATGATTCCGGTCCTTGGGAAGGATTTGTTATTGAGTACGATGGAGATCGCCCTAGTCGATGGACAGAAGCCAATGACATATGGATGTATGGTTATTGGAGATGGGATTGGTCCG
>NZ_BDQX01000384.1:13966-59630 GCF_003112455.1 Paenibacillus agaridevorans | reverse complement strand
CTTCACAAAAGTTCCTTGCATGGAACGAAAATTCGGCAAAATCTGCTCCCCTCGGAGTATTCAGGCACGCCCTAACTAAATTCAAACATTTTTACTGATTTTATGTATATCGGTGTTCCCTCTAAAAAACTATACTTAATCCATAAAATGAAAACGCATACAAGAAGGAGAGGGACGATGGAAGCTAAATCCAGATTCAAACAATCTCCGCAGGCGCAGCTTGTTCCACTAATGAAATTGCAATCCATGATGCGAGTCATCTGGCGTTTCCGGGCATTCTACATCATGTTGCTCCCTGGCGTCATTTACTTTATTATTTTCCGATATCTTCCGATGTATGGCGTCATAATCGCTTTTAAAGACTATGCAATTATGGAAGGAATAACCGGAAGCCCATGGATAAACCCATGGTACAAACATTTTCAAACTTTTTACCAATCCCCCTATTTCAGTCAATTGCTAAGCAATACTTTATTAATCAGCATTTATAAGCTTGTTTGGGGCACTTTGCCTCCCATAATTATGGCAATCTTATTGAATGAGTGTCGCGTGCGTTGGTTGAAATCAATTGTACAGACGTTGACTTACATGCCGCATTTTTTATCATGGGTCATTATTTTCGGTATTTTATTAACGTTGTTTTCACAAAACGGCGGATTAATCAATCGTTGGATTGTAGAAGCGGGCGGAACCTCTATACCGTTTTTAACATCAACCGATTACTTCCGAAGTATTCTTGTCGGCTCGGAGGTATGGCAAAACTTGGGCTGGGGAGCGATTATCTATTTGGCGGCAATGTCTGGAATCGACCCTACACTTTATGAGGCAGCCAAAGTAGATGGCGCAAATCGTCTTCGTATGATCTGGCATATAACGTTGCCTGGCATTCGAAGCATTATCGTTCTTCTCTTTATTCTTAAGCTCGGCCATTTGCTTGATGCAGGTTTCGATCAAATTTATATTTTATACAATATTCAAGTGTATCCTGTCGCGGATATTCTCGATACATGGGTGTACCGTACCGGTTTACAGCAATTGAACTTTAGCCTGGCTTCAGCAGTTGGTTTGTTTAAGTCGGTCATAGGATTAGTCCTTGTCGTGATCGCTAATCAGATAGCGAAGAAATGGGGTGAAGCAATTTGGTAAAGAGGCTGGATGACAAGCTTTTTGATTCATTCGTATATCTCATACTCATTATTTGTGGGCTGGCGGCCATTTTACCGATTTTGTATGTCATATCCGTTTCGATAACGCCATTTGGAGAAGTGCTTCGTAACGGAGGCTTTATATTATTCCCGAGAGAAATTACATTTACAGCTTATCGAACATTGCTTACAGAATCCAATATTCCGCAAGCTTTCAAAATAACGATATGGATCACAGTAATAGGAACGGCTGTTAATCTCATTTTAACTAGCTTAATGGCCTATCCATTATCGCGAAAAAATTTGCCTGCAAGAAACTTTTTTCTTCTGATGATTGTTTTCACCTTATTATTCAGCGGAGGAATAATCCCCACATACTTGGTAGTCAAATCCGTTGGTTTGTTGGACTCGATTTGGGCCATGATTCTTCCTAATGCGGTGTGGAGCTTTAATGTGCTTATTATGAAAAGCTTTTTTGAGGGATTGCCCGAGGAACTGTTCGAATCCGCAAGAATGGATGGAGCCAAGGAGTTTCGTATTCTGATTCAGATTGTGACACCGCTATCTATACCGGTATTGCTAACTGTAGGCCTATTCTATTTAGTTGGGCATTGGAATGAATTTTTCCAAGCTATCTTCTACGTGACGGATCGTACGTTATTCCCGCTGCAGGTTATCGTTAGAGAATTATTAATGCAAAGCCAACAGCCGCTGGAGAACGCAGAGAATATGATGCCGACGCAGACCATGCAGATGGCTGCGGTAATGATTGCAAGCGTGCCTGTTATTGTCATTTATCCTTTCCTCCAGAAGCACTTTACAAAAGGAATGCTGCTGGGATCTATCAAAGGTTGATCTAGGCTGCATAGATAACTGGCCAGCTATGCACGTCTGTTCAATATACACATTATAGATAGGGGATATGAAAATGAGAAAAAGTTTATCCATTCTTTTATCCGTAACACTTCTAATTGTGATGCTCTCTGCATGCTCAGGAGGAAATAATTCGAAGAATACAGGAACTGCGCCTACAAATACGGAGAAGCCTAGTGCTCCAGCCTCGCAAGCGCCAACCGAAGCAAGCAATAAAACGATCAAGCTTGAAATTATTGAAACTGGAAATAATCTGCCGGCCCCGGACAAAGACAGTATCAAGCAAGAACTGGATAAAGCATTAAATATCGATCTGAATTTAACGGTATATCCTTCAGGGGACGATTATACGAATCAATTAAACGTTCGTATGGCGTCAGGTAATTTTCCGGATTTGTTTATGTTGAGCCGCCAACAGCTGCTTCAGTTCTCGAAACAAGGACTACTGCTTGATTTGACGCCATACATGGATCAGTTACAGAAAACAATTGATTTCATTGGAGAAGAAACGGTTAAGAAGGGAATGGTTGACGGGAAAGTATATGCGATCTCGAAATCGCCCCAAATCCCTTACAATACCTATTGGATTCGAAAGGATTGGTTGGATACATTAAAATTAGATGTTCCAAAAACGATTGAAGAGCTGGCAGAAGTTGCGGAAGCGTTTACTAAAAATGATCCTGACGGTAATAGTAAACAAGATACTTTCGGTCTAACTGGAGGGAAATTAAGCGCCTTTGCACCCGTGTTCGGAGCATTCGGCGTTGGATCCCCAGGAAACTTTTATGTGAAGGATGGAGCCGTATTAAATGCTTTATACGATCCGGCAATGAAAGATGCTTTGGCGTTTATCAAACAAATGATCTCTTCTGGATCTGTTGACCCTGAACTATTGGCTAACACCGGATTGCAGCATCAGGAGAAATCCATTAAAGGCCAAGCAGGCATCGTACACATCGATTGGCCTAATATGACAAAGGAACAATTCGTAGAGCAAATTAAGACTGTAAATCCAAATGCCGAGTGGCTGCAAATAGAAGCGCCGGTTGGACCTGGAGGACAAAATGACTCTTCATGGGATATAGGGGCAACTGCGGGGAGATTTGCTATTCCGAAAGCGATTGAGAAGGACCCTGAGAAGCTGCAGCGAGTTTTTGATCTGTTGAACTATATTTCAGATCCGGACGGAGGATCGCTTCTTGTCCAATTTGGGGTGAAAGACACTCATTTCACATTAGAAGACGGCACGCTGAAAATGACGGATAAAGCGGGTGAGGTAGGACACTCTTGGCTCTACCAATTTACTGGAAGGCCGGAGATGGAATATTTGCAAGCGAAGTTCGCGCTTCAGTCGGAATCGATAAAATTTGCCAATGACCAGAAGCGTATTGAGGCGCTAAACGGGTTTATTGATATACCTGAAGGTTTTAACGCGGCAGATGCCGATCGATTTATTGAAGAAGAAATTGCAAAATTTGTTTATGACAAACGTCCTCTAACAGAGTATGAAGATTTCCTCAAAACATTAGAGACATCGATGAATTATACATTGTTATTAGATAGCGCTAAAGAGCAACTCAACCAGCTTGGCTTTGGCAGCTGACAAATTGAGCTAGAAGACAAGCGGAGGTATTAATATTCTGCTTGTCTTCTTCTTTTGACTATACTTGATAAGTTTTACGGTAAGCCGAGGGGTTAATGCCAAATTGTTTCTTAAAGCTTTTGCTCAAATGATGCTCGTCGGTGAAGCCGCAATGCTCCGAGATTTGTTCAAGAGTGAGTGACGAATTAATCAGTAGTTTCTTCACCTTATCCATCCTAAGATTAGTTGCGTAGGTATTAGGTGAAATTCGAAATTCCTGCTTGAATAGCCTTGTTAACTGTACCTGACTAATTCCTATTTCATATGCAATTGATTTTAACGATACACCGAATTCGGCATTCTGCTTAATCTTATGGACTACAAGCTGGAGAAGCGGGTCCTCGGTATACAGTTGATTTAAGTTTTGATCGTATAGCTCTATTTGCAACGTATAAAGTAAATCTCTCAGCAAATGTTTTTTATAAGGAAGAACTACATTCGATTTTAAGTAACTAGCTTCGCGTAATTGTGCAATTGTGGATACTAATCTTTTATTATTCATTAGTCGGAGCTTACCTGTATAAGGAAATGTGAGAGGGTCTAAATCCACCTCATTAGTAGCAGTAAGCCAATGAAAACCGATTAGATGAAAAGAGAGTCCATCAGTAGAACGATAGAAGGTTAAGTCAGGGGGACAGAGTACCATATCGCCTTGAACGGCATTGCCACTTTGCTCTCCCAGTCTATATTCAAAGCTGCCAGACTCGACAATAAATAATGCCCAATGATCATAAGTATCATGTGTTTTTTGAAATTGCACAGCATCTTTAATATACACATGATAAATTAAATTCGGCTCTTGAAACTGATCGCGCTCCACCATTGGCTGGCCCCCTTGAGTATTGAAATTATATACAAGAAAATTAATTATTTTATCCATTATAACAGAAAATACAATCAAATATAATGAAACTAATTACAAGTGGGAGGCGAGGAAATGAGTATCAAACAGCTTGATATCAAAGGGTTAATGAATCAATTTAACGAGAAGGGCTATTTGGTTATACCAAGTGTTTTGTCGCAAGAGAAGGTTGCTCGCTTGAATTCCGTCATCGATACCATCATTTCGAATGAGCCAGAGTCGCTAGCTTATAATATTTATAATAGCGTCGAGCTTCATCCAGAAATAGCCTCATTGATAGATGAGCCGACCATTCTCCGCTTGATTGTTAATTTGCTGGGCTATAATATCCAACTTCATATATCGCATCTGACAATTCGAAAACCAAATCCAAATGACGTGCAAACAACATCCCAGAGCTTTATTGACTGGCATCAGGACGGACCAAATCCAAAGTTTCCGGTTATAGAAGGGCTGACCGCGACTTACTACATCAAAGCCTGCTATATATTGAGTGATATGTCGGAGCCTAATCGAGGTAATACAAAAGTAATTCCGGGCAGCCATAAAAAGCCATATGACCCCAATCACAGGGATGTGCGTCAACAGCTGGACGGTGAGGAGCAAGTATGTGGAAAACCGGGAGATGTGTTTATATTTGCTCAAAATTTATGGCATGCGGGATCGCCCAACACATCAGAATATACGAGAAGGCAGTTGTTCTTAGGCTACAGCCCTATATGGATGAGACCTATAGACTATCATGTTGCTTCAGAGGAGCTTCTTAAGGATGCTGATCCTATTCGCCGTCAGTTGCTTGGTCAAATAAGCGATAATAAATTTAAATACTACGTTCCCGAGGAATCCATGGTACCGCTCAAGTCATTCATGCTTAAATGAATGTCATGTAATGGATTTCGTGCTTATTTAAAATGGCCCTCCCTGGATTCCAGGCGAGGGCCATTGTATAGGCGTGCGGATTGAGCCGTTAACCTTCTACGGTCAGACCGGTCAACGTATTGTTAAGCTCATTCAAGCGTTGATGCTTATGATGGATGATGTTGTCTGTATAACGCGTGGTCGGGACGAACAGCAAGGTGTCCTTGCCGATGGCGGACATGCCGTTTCTCTGCATATGCAGGACGGTTCCTTGTTTGTTGACGGCGATGACGGTTTTATCAGGGGACAGGGCGTTGGCAGTTGTTTGGACATGCCATCCGTCTTGGGCGGCCGGCAAGCGAGTCGGTTTTTTGCTCATTTCTGTAACCCCCCTATAAGAGAATTCAATAATTCGATGATCATTCCGTTAGCGTGTGTGTTCAGTATACCATTAATGATATCATCCGTGTAGTCGGCGTACAGCTGCGAGCTCCATGCGGTATCCTCCGGGAAGTGGTACGAGATCACGTATTCCCCCAGCTTGTAAGTCAGATAGAATAGCCGCCTCGACTCCCAATAAAACAACCCCGGAACACCGTCCTGCAGGTTATTGTACGTATAGGATACAAATGAGCTTGGGTCGCCTACCTCGAAGTCGTAATTCCCGTTCGTGTCTCCTGCGTAGTACTGCACCGTCAGCGAGTTCCCTTCGTGATGAAACAAGCAGATGGCGGAGCAGGCTTTGACGCTCCCGATGCTTCCGTTTACCGGGCCGGCTGTAATCTCCGAGCGAGTAAGCATGCGGATGGAACGGTTTAGCAGCCGGCGCCCTTCCAGCAATTCGCTGATTCGGACATGGTCCGATACGACTTGTTTCGCGAACGAAGTGAAATCCCCGAAGGCGAGGGCGAGCTGGGAGCTTTCCTCGTACAACGATTTTTTCGGAAGAAGCTGAAGTCCTTGCTGGAGCAGATCGCTTAGATAGGATGCCCATGGAACCGTATGTCCCCACGAAAGTTTCTCGACATAATGGCCTTTGACCATGACGATATCATGCAGCAGCACCCAGACATAGGTATCGATTTGATGTTTGGACGGGATGCCGGACGTCGGATTTTTCTCCGACTCCATCTCCAGAAAATCCACGACCTCGTTATTGTGCGGCATTCTCCCCTGCGAAAGTTTAAACTCTTCGATGTATTTGGCGATGATCCATCTGAATTTGAAGTAGGCATCCATGATCGTGCTTTCACAATAAAGCATCATCATCTTGCTGTCGGAGACGGCCCGCAAATATTCCAGATGGGTAACCGTATAACCGTTCGACGTCATGGAGCCGCCCTTGGTATGGATAAACAGGCAGTACAAGTCGCATTCGCTAACCTTTTTCAAGCAATGATCAACGCCTGTCTGGAAATTCGGCCATGGGCCGAAGTTCTTTTCGAACATCTGAGGATCGTGTCCCAATCTCGACAATTCCTCAAATGCACCTATCCGAAGATGCGTGATGGCATCTTGAGCAACAGAGCTAATGAAAATTTTGGATGATGTGGGCACGAATTGGTTCTCCTTGTTAAAAAAAGTAGTTTGTCCCATCATATCATAGATTGAGCGCGGGAAAAACGAGAATAGCCGCTTGAAATCCGCATCTAATTCCTGAAACTATTGGAATTTCGGCTCCGTAATAATAAACTTGATTTAAAGTAACGTCTTCAAGATTGGAGGGCCGCGGGTGAATGTGATCAAACTGAATTGTCCGAATTGCAACGGGAAGATCGAATATAAGGAAGGGCAGATCTATAAATGCCTATTTTGCGATACGGAGTTATTGTTGAAGGAAAACAACGTGTACTATGTGGACCAAACGATTAATCATTATTACGGGACGGCTCCTTCCTCCGGAACTGCCCGCCCTGGCACGAATCTAAGGAAGTTATGGATCGTGCCCCTTATGCTCATCGGTTTAATGGCCGGCTATTTTTTCTTGAACGGCAATCCGGCGGAGCAAAGCGGCGCAACAACATCCACGGTCCGAACCATGCCGGAAAGCGAAGTGCTTCTTTTCTTTTTGAGGGATGTGTTTGATAAAGGCGATGCGATGCCTACGGAGGAAGAAATCGCGAAGATCCGTTATTTGTCAGTTCGCCACGATGATGAAGACCGGTGGCGGTTCACCTATAGCTTGGACGATCCGTTCACCAACGGCCAGGCTGAATTAATCGACTACGCGATTCACGACAAGCTATTGAATACGCAAAGGATCGAGCAAAAGGACTTCGAGGCTTTTAGCGGACTAACCGAGTTGAATCTGATGAACGAGTACGAGGTTTCGCAAGGAACGGATGTAGGCTTTCGCCATCTGCAAGGAATAAAGGCTTATGCCGGCGGCTTTAATGAATCCTTTGGGCGAATCGCGAACTACTTTGGCGATAACTCCCAAATCGTAAAACTCTCGACGCAAATTCGGAGCAACGAAGAATTGGCCCTATTATTAAAGTTTCCGAAGCTGCAAACGCTCGAAATTTCTTACGTCAACGAAACCGTTACGGATTTCCACTTGCTGAATCAACTGCCGTTGCAATCCTTATCTTTGACGACGGTCGATCATTTGGGGTGGTTGTCCTCGCTGACCGGTTTGAAATCCTTGTCTGTAAGCTACAGCAAGGAGACGGATTTCAGCGCATTGTATTCGCTGAGTCAATTGCAGGAACTAAAGCTGTCGATGGTGGAAAATTTAAAAACGATCGATTTCATGCAAAATATGCCTAACTTGCAATCGCTTGATCTTGATTATGTTCCAATCACGAATTTAGAACGCCTTAGGGATAAAACGTCATTGACGAGCCTGCGATTAACGTCTCCGAACAAGCTGGAGTCGGTTGAAGCCGTTAATAGTTTGACTTCGCTGACCGAGCTGTCCATAACGGGTTATCACGGCGCGAAATCGCCGATCTCGTTGCCGAATTTGAAGAAGGCCGAACTGCAAAGTAAGCTCCTATTGGAATTAACCGCGCCTGTTTTGCAATCGTTAACGGTTGATCTATTCAGCGAAGACTTGGATGGAGCGGATTTGGCGAAATACCCGCGTTTGGAACAGCTTTCGTTAAAGGAGAGCGGGAATTTTACAGGCATACCATCGTTAAATCGACTGACGGATCTGCGCACGTTACATTTCAACGAGACCTATTTCTTTGAGGAAACAAGCGCGTTATTTCAATTGCAGCATGTAAAGGCGATTACCTGCACGGAATGCAGTTTTCAATTCGATGAGCAGGAATCCTTTGCCAATAACACCTTAGAGCATTTAACATTGAATCAGCCGTCCTTTCGCATAGGCAATGGCGACTGGTTGAACGATGCGGAGAACGTGATGCATTATTTCGCGGATATGGCGGCTTTGCGTTCCTTTACCATGCAGGACGATTCCATTCAAACGCTGGATTTCATGAAGGACTGGGAACGGATAGAGGTGCTTCATTTGGAGAATAACGCCATCTCCAATGTAGAACCTTTAGCGCATCTGCCCCATCTGCGGAAAGTATATCTTTTGGGCAACCAAGCGCAGAACAAGTCGGTTCTGGATAAAGGAATCCTGATTTATTAATGTTGAAAAAGCAGATTGCCGAAATTTTGTTGCCATTCCATAATCGTCACGTATGATTATCGGCAGAAATGCTTTAGAATGGAATTAACGAATTCGGAAGGGAGGGAATGCGAAAATGTTGGAGTTGGAGCTGCACGATTGGTTGCCGTATCTGTTCTCGATCAGCTTGTTATGCACGATCGCGTATTCTTACAGCATCCACCTGCGGGAAGCAAGCGCGGAATACGCGAAGGGCACCGCAAAGATGCAAATATGGATCATCGCCCTGCCGCAGCTGGCGACCTTTGTCATGGCGGTCGGCCTTTGGCTGATCCGCTACGTAAAGCGCAAGTCGGCGCCGGATGATGACGATTCGGCCTGCACGTCCTCGTTGGAGACGCAACCACACAACCAACGAGGAGGCTATATATGCCAAGTAATCAATCAACCGGATCCACCGCCGCATTCCCGTCCCGTTCCAAGACGATACGAATTATCGGTATAACGCTGCTGCTCGTGAGCCTGTTCGCCCTTACCGGCTGCGGCAATACGACGGGCGAAATTAACGGAGACACGCCAGGCGTGTTTAACCACTACGTCATTTATCCGTTGTCGGAGTTTATCGTCTGGATGGCGGGTCTGTTCCAGGACAGTTACGGGCTGGCAATCATGGCGATCACGATCGTAATCCGCCTTGTCTTGTTCCCGCTCATGCTTCGCCAATATAAGTCCCAGATGACGATGAAGGGCAAGATGGCTGCGCTCCAGCCGGAGCTGAAAGAGCTCGAAGCCAAATACAAGGACAAGAAGGACGCAGACAGCCTGACGAAGAAGCAGCAAGAGATGATGGCGCTGTATCAAAAGCATAACGTGAATCCGCTCGCGATCGGCTGCCTGCCCATGCTTATCCAGATGCCGATTCTGATGGGGCTGTACTCCGCGATTCGGATGACGCCGGAGCTGTCCACCCATTCCTTCTTGTGGTTCAAGCTCGGCGAACCGGATATGCTTCTGCCGATCATCGCCGCTATCGTCTATTTCATTCAGTTCAAGGTCACCCAAGCCGGCAATACGAATGATCAGGCCAAGCAGCTGGCCTTCCTGGGTTATCTCTCGCCGATTATGATGGGGGCGTTCGCGATGTTCGCGCCGGCGGCGATCTCGCTGTACTGGGTTACGGGCGGCTTGTTTATGATCGCCCAGTCCTTTCTGTTGGGCAAGCTGTTTAAGCCGGAAACGAAGGTCGGCCCGGATGGACCGGGCAACTCGGGCAACCCTGGCAACGGCAAAGGTGCCACGAAAAAGAAAGGCGTTGCGGCGGAAGGCGGTAAGGCCTGATAGGCGGAAATGCGGAATAGAGCAAAATGGGGATATATGCCTTTAGTCCCACATAATTTCGCCTCTAATTACGTATAAATAACTTGTCCGGTTGTATAGAGCCTGCTAATCCTGCTCCCGAGGTTCAAGTCATTACGGGGTCAGGGCCGGGGCCGAATCGTTTGCCTTTTATGGGCGAACATGGTACAATAATCGATATTTGAAAATGCTAGGCATGACCTTTCCACAAACGAGGCCGGCCTTATAGACGAAAACTGCCCTACCCGCAAAAGTGGGGGCAGTTTTCCGTTTTTTGGCGGTGTTGCTCGTCCGGACCGGGCATGAGTCAATGCGAAAGCGCGAAGGAGGCTTGGCCATGTATAATCGTAAAAAACCGCTAGAAGAAATCCCGCAGGAAAACACGAAAATATGGGCATGCGAGACGGAAGGCTGCAACAGCTGGATGAGAGACAACTTTTCGTTCGATCGTACTCCGACTTGCCTGATGTGTAACGCGCCGATGGTCAGCAGCGAAAGAATGCTGCCCGCGATCGTCAATTCGACGGCAGTTGTGTCCGAGATGAAAGGCTAGCAAGCATTGGTTCGGCGAAGAATGCAATTAGCAACGTAAGCAGGAACAACCCCGGAACGCGGCGATGCCGACGGCCCGGGGTTGTTGTCGTATTAGGCCGGCTATGGTCAGCGGACGATAGCAGGGGGACGGAGGTAACTGTTCGCCAGGACTTGTCGTCGTTGTTGCAGCCGCTCCTACCGCCCGCCGTAGTGCTGCTTGCGGTAGTCGCCCGGCGTGCAGCCGGTCCACTTCTTGAATACCTTGCTGAAGTACTTCTCGTCCTGAAAGCCGACCTGCTCCGCGATTTGCGATATTCGCAGACTGGCATTGCCAAGCAGCTCCTTGGCCCGCTTCATCCGGATGCCCGCGATATAATCGGAGACGTTCTCATTCATCTCTTGCTTGAACTTGCGGGAGATATACTCGCGGCTAAGGAAGAAGCGGCTTGCGACGTCCTGCAGCGTAATGTCCTCATGGGCATGCTGCTCCAGAAACAATGCGATATCATGGATGATCCCTTTCTCCTTGTCGGCCGACGAGAGCAGCTTGGAGATCGTCTCCATCTCCTCGGTCACTGCTTCCTTCCAGGCCTCGTAGTGAAAACCTCCCGAAGGATGAAGCGGAAGCGGTCTCGTCGTCGAGAGGCCGTTATCTCTGCTCTTCGCCTCGTCTTCCTTTCCATGGAGGAGCTTCTCCTCCGAGGTAGCCGGCTTCGACGCCAGCACGGTGTCGCCGCCATCGGATTCCCCCAGCCAGATTGCCTTCGTTCGCTCGAAGTGTTCACGCCAGTCCAGCAGACCCTCAAAGGACAGATAGCCGCTCTCCTCGATGACCGCGAACCAAGCGTCGAGCGCCCGCTGCAGTTGGTCGCTATTGCCGCTCTGGACCGCGAAACGGAGCTGCTCCTCATGATCGTGGAAGGAGAGCAGGGTTGCGCCGCGCTTACTCCCGGTATCGTCGAAGGAGACGACATGATCGCTGCTCCGGCTCAGGACATTGCGGCGCAGCAGGGCTAGTCTCGCTTGCCGGTAGGAGGTCAGCGCATCCGAAGGAAACGCCGCAGGCTGCCCCAGCCCGAAGTCGAAGGACGCCTTCATGGCCAGCATTATAGCTTCCCGAATGTCCCCGATCAAGGAGGGTGCCCCGGCGCATTCGCCCCAGAAGAGCAAAACCAGCTCCTGCTCCTTGCCCCAGTACCGGAACGCATAACCAGCCTCCCTCTCCAGAAGGATCTCGTTGCAAATATTCGTTAGCGCAAAGAACATCAGCTCCTGATCGCCGGGGAACTTCTCGCGTATGCCGGGAGCGGACAGCGACAGGCTGGCTACGGCCGCACGAACAAGCGGGACGGGCGCCGCCAGACGCAGCTCGCGAAGCACCGCGGGGGGCCAGCCTCCCTGGGCTCCGGGCTCGCTGAGCACCGAAGAGAAGTACTGCTCCAGATAAACGGGCTTGAGCTGATTAAGCTCTATATGGACGGCCCGGCTCATCGCGCGCTCCCGCTCCTCGGCGCGCCAAGCCTCGATGGCCTTGGCAATCGCGCCGTTTAGCTGCTCGGGATCGATCGGCTTTAGAATATAGTCCACGCTGCCGGATTTGACGGCGCCCCGAACGAGTTGGAAGTCATCGTGGCCGCTGATGACGATCGTCTTGCTGCCGGGATGGTGGCCGGCGACCCAGGAGAGCAGCGTCGAGCCGTCCATGCCCGGCATCATCATGTCGGTAAAGACCAGTTCCGGCTGCAGCCTACCGATCAGCTCGGTCGCTTCGATGCCGTCGCGTGCTTCGTAAATGTCGTCGATGCCGTACGATTTCCAATCGACAAGCAGCTTGATCGCTTCGCGCACATGTTTCTCGTCGTCGACGATGAGAGCTTTCATGTTTCGTGGCCTCCTTCAAGCGGAATTTGGATGGTGATGGACAGGCCGTGCGGCTGGGCGTGTGAGAGCGTCATCGTCGATTCGGGATGGGATTGCAGCCGCAGACGCGCCATAATATTGCGAAGCCCGATGCCGCTGTCTCCATCCTCGCCCTTTCGATGGCTTGCGGCTTGCAGGCCAGCCATCGACAGCTCATGTTGCAGCTCTCGCAGCCGGTCCTCGTCCATGCCGCCGCCGTTATCGCTGACGGTGAGGATAAGCCGCCTTGGCTCGTCCAGCAAGGAGCTTGAGACCAACAGCCGCGACGGTTCTTCGAACGAATGCTGAAAGCCATGCTTAAAGAAATTTTCGAGCAGGGGCTGGAGAATCATTTTCGGCACATGGATGTCACGGCTGGCTTCGTCGATTCGCAGCTCTATCTCCAGAGTCGTATCAAAGCGCTGCTTTTGCAGCTCGAGATAAGCGGCGGCGTAATCAAGCTCGCTCCTGAGCTCTACCGTGTCGTCCATATTGTTCATCTGGTAACGCATCAGCTTGCCGAGCGACGTAATAAGCGAATAAGCTTTCGTGTCGCCGTTCTGGAGCGATACGGTCCCGATGGATTGCAGAGCGTTGTACAGGAAGTGGGGATTGACTTGCGCCTGCAGCGCCTTGAGCTCGTTCGTCTTGCTGGCGATCTCCAGGCGGTATTCCGTCATGATGAGGTGATTGATCTTGCCCATCATGGAGCGGAACCACCTGGCAAGCAGACCGATCTCGTCATTTGTCTCGATATCGATGGAGACGTTTAGATTGCCCGTTTCGATCTTGTTTACATAGCCGATCAACCGCAGCAACGGCTTGGTAAATCGGATGGAGATGATCAGCGTCGCAATGACGACGATGCCGAGGAATGCCGCGCCAACGACGGTATTTAACTTGGCGATGCTGTTTGCGGTGCTGTAGAGATGCTGGTAAGGCGTTTGCTTGATGAGGTACCAATCCATAAAAGGCGTCACGATCCGATCATAAAAGACGATGCCGTCGAAGCCGTCTTGCTTCCATTCGAAGTGGCCGGTATCTTCCCCGGACAACAAGATGGTGTCCATGAGCGCCGTTCCAGGTCCTGCCGGCTCCTTCTCCTTGTTATCCGGGGTCTTCTCTGATTCTTCTTGAACGCCGAGGCTTGTCCCTTTGTCCCCGATGGGGGAGGACAATACGAGCTTGCCCTCGCTGTCCGCGATGTAGAATGCCTCTTTGCCGGAATCGTACAGCTGCGCATTCAGCGAAGCCAGGACGCTGAGCCTCACATCGATGGACAGCTCCGCGAGCAGCTCATCGCTGGGCGCGCGAATAATGGGGCGGTGGAGCGTAAACACCTGTTCGTCGTCCGGCGAAGACTTTAGGTCCAATCCGTAATTATGGCTGGCATGCGCCGGTTCGATATACGCCTTGGTCGTCTCGATGTCGAGCGGCTCGGGATGCCGGCCAACCTTAAGATCGTCGGCCCAGAGCAGATAGGTCGTATTCTGCTTGACCACGTACAGCCGCACTTTATGGAATTCGCTCACGCTTTGAAAAATGTTGTAGAGATGATCCTTCAGCAAATTGCGATTTCGGATGACGTCGGTCAGATCATTAGGGAACACCTCGTCCTCCATGCCGTGCTCCAGAATGTAGTACAGCGATTGCGGCACGTTCATGGCGTTGTATACGGCGAGGGACTTCTGGTTAATATTGCTCATATAGTTCAGCGTATTCGTCTTGCCGAGAGAAAGCAGCCTGTTGTTATTCGAGATGGCTTCCCGAGTGACGGATTCCGTAGTTGCCTTGTAAGAGATGAACATAGACGTGGCAATGGGCAGAATCGTCACGATCAGCAGCAGCGCCATCAACTTCTGACGAATCGTATGGAAGGGCTTTCTTAACATTGCGAAGCTCACCTCGTTTCGGGCATGATGGGCAGGGACCGCCATAACTTTTGCCTGAATAAACAGTAACCGAATGGACGTATTCCGGTCAATATATTCCACCCTTCTCATCATCATTGCCCGTCTCCGGGCGCTGCTTTAAGTTCTATACTAAGAGCACACAACGAAAGAAGGGACGATGACCTATGGTATCTGGCAAAACTATCGGCAAGCCGGCCGCAAAGCGCGCGAACTGGAGCGAGTGGCTGCAGCAGACCGTATTCGTCGGACCGGGACTGATCGCATTTATCATCATCGTGCTGATCCCGTTCGGCATGGGATTCTATTATACGTTCACGGAGTGGAACGGCCTTGATCTTGGCAACGCCAAGTGGACGGGCATGACCAATATAACGCGTATCCTGACCGATGATCCAAGATTCTGGCAAGCGTTCTGGTTTACGGCGAAGTTCACGCTGGCGGCCGTCACGGTAACGAATGTGCTGGCATTTCTGCTGTCGCTGCTGCTAACGCAGAATCTTAGGAGCAAGGGCGTGCTGCGCACGATCTTCTTCTTGCCTAACGTGATCGGCGGTTTGCTGCTGGGCTACATCTGGTATTTCATCTTCGTCCGCGGCTTCGGCGCGATCGGAGAGGCGACGGGCATCGGCTTCTTCAAGCTTCAATGGCTGGGGACGCCGGAGACGGCATTCTGGGGCATCGTCATCGTCTTCGTATGGCAGACGGCCGGCTATATGATGATCATTTACATCGCGGCGATTATCGGCGTTCCCAAGGACCTTATGGAGGCGGCGCGCATCGACGGGGCCAACCGCTGGCAAATCCTGCGCTCCATTCTGGTTCCGCTCATCATGCCCGCGATTACAATCTGTTTATTTCTGACGACGTCCAATGCGTTTAAAATGTTTGACCTTAACCTCTCCTTGACCGGCGGAGGTCCCGGCAACTCCTCGGAATCGATCGCGCTTAACATCTATCGCGAGGCGCTGGTAAACAATCGTTACGGCTTGGGGACGGCGAAGGCGATGCTCTTCTTCTTCTGCGTCGCGCTCATCACGATTACGCAGGTCTGGTTCACCAAGAAACGGGAGGTGGAAGCCTGATGGAGACGAGATCGAGAACCTCTTCCGCCACACTGCTGTTAGAGATAGCCGGCGTGTTGGCAGCGCTGCTCTTCTTGGGGCCGTTCTACTTCCTGATCGTCAATTCGTTCAAGAAACTCAAGGACATTTTGCTTAATGCGGCTTCGCTGCCCGAGACTTGGGCCATCACGAATTTCAAAAAAGCGTGGGTCGCCATCGATTTCCCCGTCGTCTTTATGAACTCGGTTATTATTACGTCTATCAGCGTTCTGGCGCTGGTCGTGATCAGCTCTATGATGGCCTATCGACTCGTGCGCAGGCCGACGATGTTCAACAAGCTGCTGCTGACGGTGCTGGTCGCCGCCATGATCATTCCGTTCCAGTCGGTCATGCTGCCGCTGATGCGAATCACGTCGCTGTTCGAACTTCGCGGCGAGCTGTACGGCATCGTGCTCTGTTATATGGGCTTCGGGATCTCCTTGTCGATGTTTCTTTATCACGGCTTCATCAAGTCCGTGCCGCTTGAGATCGAGGAGGCCGCGGTCGTCGACGGCTGCTCGCCTTACGGCGTATTCTGGCGGATTGTATTCCCGCTGCTGAAGCCGATCACGGTCACGGTCATGATTCTAAACGTGTTGTGGATCTGGAACGACTACCTGCTGCCGGTGCTCGTCATTAACGACGCGATGACCACCATCCCGCTTGCGGTGCAGAAGTTTTTCGGCCAATATTTACGAAAGTGGGATCTGGCCATGGCTGCGCTCACGCTGAGCACGATTCCGGTCGTTATATTCTTCCTCCTGCTGCAGAAGCATATTATCGAAGGCATTACGGCAGGCTCCGTAAAAGGGTAAAGGGTAACTAATCAAAGTTTTCCGCCCGAAGTAATCAAGATTTTACCCCTAACCGTTCAATTTTGTCGGTGTCTGGCGAGGATTGCAGAGGCTTATAATGACGATGTAAGTAGATCGCGAAGCAACTGGACATAGGGTATGAGGTCACGCACATTTATTTCATGGGAGGTCATGAAGATGAAGAAAAAGATGACGATGGCGTTGGCTTCGGCAGCGCTCCTGGTGGGACTCGCAAGCGGTTGCGGCAACAACGATGCCGGCGGCGCGAATGCCGGAACCAATACGAATACGGGCGAGGGCGCGGCTACCGAGGCGCCGAAGAAAGACGTCACGATCAAGATCTTCCAATTCAAAGTCGAAATCGCGGAAGCGTTGGAGAAGCTGGCGGCGGAGTACGAGAAGGAGACCGGCGTAAAGGTAGACGTGGAGACGCATGGCGGAGGCGAGGATTATAGCGCGCTTCTCAAGGCGGAGCTGGCGGCCGGAGAGGAACCGGAGATTTTTAACTCCAGCGGCTGGGCGGGCTTCGACCCATACGTGGATCGCGCTGCGGATCTGAGCGGCGAGGCGTGGGCAAAGGATCTCGTGGAAGCGTCGAAGGCGCAAATTTCGCGCGACGGCAAGCTGCTCGGCATGCCGATGAACCTGGAAGCTTACGGCTTCACGTATAATAAAGATTTGTTCGAGCAGGCAGGTATTTCGGAATTGCCTAAGACCGTAGACGAGTTGTCCGCTGCGGTAGAAAAGCTTAAGTCGGCGGGCATTACGCCGTTCGCGCTTACGTCCGAGTGGTGGTCGATGGGCATTCACACACTGAACATGGCGCTGGCGAACCATGAAGACCCGGCGGCGTTCATCTCCGACGTAAAGGAAGGCAAAGCGACGCTGAAGGATGATCCAACGATGAAAGAATGGATCAAGCTTGTCGACATTATGTTTGCGAACGGTCAGGCCAATGCGCTGACGACGGACTACAACACGCAGGTTGCCGAATTCGCAACCGGCAAATACGCAATTATCCAGCATGGCAACTGGATTCAAGGCATGATCGACGAAGTGGATCCGGATCTCAATCTCGGCATGATGCCGGTGCCGCTGCTGGGCGACACGGCAAATGTATTTACGGGCGTGCCGAACAACTGGATCGTCAACAGCAAGTCCGACCAAGCCGAGGAAGCCAAAGCGTTCCTGAACTGGATGGTGACATCCGAGACAGGTAAACGTTACATCTCCACCGACTTTAAATTCGTGCCGGCATTGACGTCCATCGAGGCGAACGCGGAAGCCATCGGCGATATCGCTGGCGACTTCGCGGCCTTCTCGCAGGAGCATCCCGATCGGGTTCTGGGCTGGCACTGGGATCATCTGCCGGACGGCATCACGCAGCAATGGGGCGCGGCGATGCAGGAGTACCTCGGGGGGCAAATCTCGGCCGACGATCTGCTCGGCAAGCTGGATAAAGCGGTGCAGGATATTGTGAAGAAGTAAGAAGCGGCAATTGGCAATCCTCAATCGGGAAATCCCGGCAACGAAGTATGGCCTTAGGCCATCGCTTCGGGCCGGGATTTTTTGGTTAGCTGGATGACGGTTGTCGGAGGATGGCTTGGGTTGGATAAGGGATGGTGTGGCTTGCTTATAAAGGATAGCTCGGCAGGGCAGGCTATACGAATAAATCTACGATGATGGAGAAGAAGTTTCGATGAATCTGTATGGATCGTCATCGAACGTTCATCCCCGAGCGCGGCAGATGAAGGAGCTTTGGTGAATCTGTAATGAAGGAGATTGCTAGTATGACTAAGGAAAATAAACGTGCACAGAGGCGACGGAAATCCGGGGAGGACGGGAAGGGCCAGGATCGGTTAGGCCTGCAAGGCGTCGGTCACAAGGGGCTAGTGACGGAGCGGGATATCGACGCGGAATTCGGCCTGTTCCAGGACGAGGTGCCAGGGCCGAAGCATCAAAAGTAGTCGCGTGAAGAAATGTTAGAGGTAATCAGCTCAAATGAGTTGGACTATCTGCCGAGAAGCTGGTATACTTGCCGCAGTTGCACTAGAATAAAGCGATTTCAACTTACTAGTGTGGTTAGAATCTAGAACATTCGTTGGCAGGAGTGTTGCTTTCTATGAAATACAATTTTATTCGTCCAATTCTTTTGATTGCGACTGCTCTTCTCGTGAAGAGTCTGGTTACCAATCTGTGCATGGTTTTCGGGATGCAGCCGGAGTCGGCAGAGAGTATCGGTTTTATTGCCATGATTATAGCCGCACTCATTGTCTACACAAGAATTGCCAAGAAGCGGCGCCAATAACGCCCATACACCGACCTTGCGCTTACCGCCGAGATCGGTGTTTTTCTTTGAAATATAGGAAAGTATATGATTTCGCCATACGATCTCTATATTTCTCGGAATGAAACGCGCCACGCCGCCAAAGGACGGCGAAGCCGTTTCACCTTGCCGCTTTTTATTTTGCAATATCTCGCTGTGAGCATGCCGTCGAAGTAGCGGAGAGTGAAGGGCTGATGTCAAACTCAGTTGAGTATCCCGTTTTATTCTCAATCTGGTTGAGTAAAGGGAAAACCTCCCGCTAAATCCGCCGAATAAGGGTTTTTGGCTCGAATACAGGGAAATATGCCATCTAATTGCTTGGATCCTGGGCTGGTGGAGTACTTTGGGCGATATTAGTGGGAAGTTTTCCATCTAAGTTTCTTTTCTTAATTAGCATGCTTTAAATAGAGGGAACATTTCCTATTCGTTTGTGGGAATAGGTGGGATTGTGTATCGTAAGCAACCTGGAATGCGTTGCGGAGTCCCGTTATTGCTTCTTCCGTATATCGGGCTGGGTGCTGAGGCGACTTAACGATTACTGCTCCCGAAATTCCATGTCTTCCAGGATATCTTCAAAATCTTGAATCGAATTTTTATAGGTTACCTCGTACGAGGAGTTTCGGATGCTATAAAACCGGGAGCCTGTCTTGAACACAACGAGAGTGTCGATACGTTTGTCCCAGTCTAGATGGTTAACGTAGGTCAATTGCAGAGCATCGTAACCGAATAACTCGATTTGTTTTTCCTCCACGATATCTTTACTGGATAGGGATGCCGTGTCTTTGGCATGATCTAAGTAGGAGGCCAGCTTCATATCTCTAGTTTCGTCGGTTAGAGGCTCGGCGGCAATAAATAACATCGTGTGGTTAAAGTAACGCAGTGCCAATTGCAATTGCCCGGCCTCTTCCACGCTAATGTAATCTTGAACCCATTCGTCGTCTTCAGCAACAACGTTTTCGAGACCGGACATGTTTCTCCAAAGACCATAGGCGTTAAACTGGAATTGGCCATCTGCGCTGGCATAGCGATTTTTGCTATAGATGACCGCTGTTCGATTCGCTGAATCCCACTCTACCTTGGATTCAACGGATTCCGATATGAAGCGAAGGGGAACGAAGGTCGTTTTATTCTTCAGCTTAGGCGCTACTGGCAATGTGATGGATTTGCCGTTAACTTTGGCAACCGGATTGTCGATTTGTAATTCAATATGTATTCCTTCTTTTTCTCCCGTAACCGTGCGAGTGTCGGGATCCCATCCAATGGTAAGTCCCAGCTTCTCGAAGATCGGCCTAAAGGGAACGAGGGTTGTGGATTTTTCGATAAACGGCTGTTCGCCGAAAGTCATGGTGTTGGCGTCTAAAACAACGCGGACGGGGAGATTAGAGGACGTTGAAGCTTGTGCATCAGCAATCCCAGACCCTGCAAATAACATAGTCATGATTAATAGTAACCCTGCGGGGCGTTTGAATAATTTAAACATAAGTACACATCCTCTGCTTGTGTATTTATTCCGTGGAATCCTCTTTAATCCTCATATTCCGGATGAATACGGTGGAACATATGGTCGACCCTCTCCCGGTCATAATCCAGAATCCAGTCATTATAGGTATGATATAACGCTTGAAGCGGTCCCGTTGCGTTCGACACGATGTCCAAGCCTCTGCTGTCGTAAAAGTGAAAGATGGTATCCCGTGTCGCGTTGAAGATATAGATTCTATAATCTGAGGAAAACAAGTTTGCCGTTTTAAGATCGGATGTTCTGCACTCTAATACATATCGGTAGGCAGACCATCCATCTTCCTCGTCATCAGCCCACTCGATACTGTTGCAGGATAATTTCTTCAATGCTTTTTTATTTTTGACGGCATTGCGAAATACCTTGATTTTAAAAGGCCTAACTTGCGGCCGCAAGTGAAGAATTAAAACGATATACAACTCATCGTCGTTGTTATGGGCGCTCCTAAACAGTTGAATCGAGCGGTGGCGGACCTGCTCGAAGTATTGTTGGTCCGATACTAACGGGTCCGGATCCCCGATTTCGAACCGGATGCCGACATCCGCGTTATAGAACAGGGGCGGCTCCAGTTGCATGCCGGGAAACTTGTCTTGCATATATCGATCAAACGATGTCGACACGAACATCCTCCTCAGAGCTTCACATTTATGATTTTTGCTTCCCTAATCATACTGAAAACTCCTTTGAAGCTGCTGGTATAAAACAAATAAGATAAAAAAAGTATCCAGCCTTCTTCAACCCAAGCAGATGTTATCGGGCGCTCTCCAGCCGCTCCTTGGCATAAGCCGCCGCTCCGATCATGCCTGCCCGACCGCCAAGATGAGCCGTGACTACGCTGCAGGCGCCCGATGACAATTGAAGCGTATGCTGACGGATGGTTTCCCGAACGGTGTTCAATAGACGGTCCCCGGCTGCCGATACGCCGCCTCCGATGATAATCAGCTCCGGATTGAATAAGTTAATGACGTTCGACAGGCCGAAGCCGAGAAGGGTGCCCGTTTCGTGCATGACCTCTATAGCCAATGGATCTTCCAAGTCATAGGCATCCGAGATGAGTTTGGCGGTGATAGCCTTATAATCACCATTAACCCAGGTTTGAAGCACGCTGCCGGCTCCGCTCTCCAGCTTCTCCACGCAGGTACGTACCATGCCGATCGCCGACACATACCTGCCGAGACATCCCGAGCTGCCGCATCTGCAGGGCCGGCCTGCCCGGTACATGTTCATATGACCAATCTCGCCGACACTGGAGGTGGTGCCGTACAGCACCTTTCCATCCACTACGACCCCGGATCCCAATCCTGTCCCAATGGTGATCAGCACGAGGTTCTTCCGTCCTTTTCCCGCTCCATAATGCCATTCCCCATACAGATTCACTCGGACATCGTTGTCAATGAATACGGGGAAGGACAAGTTCTTGCTCATCTCCCTTACAACATGGATATTCTCCCACCCAGGGAAGTTCGGAGAGAAGATCGAGAGTCCTTCCTTGGGATCCAGCAAGCCGGGGATGCCGAGTCCCATGCCCGCTACATGCTCGTCTTTCAGCCCTTGAGACTGCATCATCTTGCGGACAATGCTTTTCATGGTGCGTAGCACATGATCGGGGCCTTTCGAGGCGTTGGTGGGATCGCTTCTTTCGGTAATAACGTTCAGATTGATGTCCAGCAGGGCCGACTTTATATGGGTTCCGCCGAGGTCGATGCCAAGGAAATAGTTGGGTGCTTGGTGCATGTGGGTGTCTCCTTCTTGATAGCGTACGGTGTAGCGACCTTGTGCCATGCTCATTTGACGGCAACAAACTGGAACACGCCAATAGAAACCATTAAAGCAAATAAAACAATGATAAAAGTTATGCCGAATCTCCAAAGATTCGATCTCCGAGGAGTGTTGTTAACCTGATTCTCGAGTGTCGCGATCCGCTGCTTTAGTTCGTCGATTTCTTTATTTTTATCATTGTCCATAGCAGGTGGAATTCCCTCCTTAAAAGTCTGGCTGTATCAATATGATTTCCTTTGCTGCAAGATTGAGCGGCTCTTCTTTTTCGAAGCTCCGTCTGATATTGACGGGCTCGGAAAAAATGATTTTGACAGTTGATTCGGATGGAAAATCTTCTGCCGTTAGCGATTTGCCGTCTTCATCACGAAAAGTTGTTTGATCTGTAATAGAAACAGCACAACTATAACCGACAAGAAGAATGAAATCCGTCTTTTTTCCTTTGTTCACCTCATCGGTACAGTCCACATGCAAGATACCGGCTTCCATGCTATCAATCATTCCTTGCATGGACTTAGACGACGTCCCGCCGCATCCAGCAACAAAAGTACAAATAAGGATCAATAAAACAAAGCTTCGCCCCATTGTCAGCACCCCTCTTCTATCTTCCAATATTTAGACGGAAACTACAACAAAATGTTGACCTGCCTCGCCGCTCCAACAGATTAACCTGCTTACCCCACTCTTTAAAAGTATGGTACAATGGCGGAACAAATGTTCTAGAAGGGCGGCTGGCAATGGACGAGACGAAGGAGAAGGCGGCAGAGGAGCGCGAATCCGTTCAACGGGAGCCGGAGCTTCGGGATGGCGAAAAGCAGACCGAGAAGCCGCCGTACACGGTGGCGCTGCCGGTCCGGCAGCTTGTGGAGTACGTGTTCCTGAGCGGCAGCATCGACTCTCGGATGCAATCCATGGAGTCCTTGCAAGAGGGAACGAAGGCGCATCAGCGGATACAGGAAACGTACGGCGAAGGTGATCGGAAGGAAGTCTACCTTAGCGCCGAGATTTTTTGCGACGGCCTGGTGTTTGCGGTGGACGGCCGTTGCGACGGGCTGCTTGCGACGGAACCCGCGCCGACGATCGACGAGATCAAGTCGACGCGAGCCGACCTAGCAACCCTGGAGGACAAGCCGGTCCATTGGGCGCAGGCTTTATTTTACGCTTATATGTATGCGCGTGATGAAGGACTTCCGGCTATCGGCATTCAGCTCACCTACGTGCACAAGGATACGGGAGAGACGAGGCGGTTCCATCGGGAAACAAGCTTTGGCGAGCTGGAAGAGCAAGTGATGCATATACTTCGTCAATACGCGCCTTACGCCAAGCTGAAGCAGCGACACGAGGAGACGCGGGATGCCAGCATTCATGCGCTCGCCTTTCCGTTCGACCATTACCGTGCAGGACAACGCAAGCTGGCGGGGGCGGTCTACAAGACGATCGGGGAGGGAGTATCGCTTTACGCGAAGGCGCCGACGGGCATCGGCAAGACGATTTCGACGACGTACCCCGCCATCAAAGCGATAGGCGGCGGGCTGCTGAAGCGGCTTTATTATTTGACCGCGCGCACGACGACGCGGGCAGCGGCGGAGGATGCGCTTAGGCATATGCAGAACAGAGGGCTGCACATCCATTCCGTCACCATTACCGCGAAGGACAAGATCTGCTTCCAGGACGAGGTGCGCTGCGACAAGGAGCATTGTCCGTTCGCAGACGGCTACTACGACCGCATTAACGGCGCGATCCTCGACATGCTGGAGCACGAGACGATCATGTCGCGTGCCACGATCGAGCAATACGCCAGAAAACATACCGTCTGCCCTTTCGAAATGTCGCTTGATGCCGCCTACGCTTCGGACGCGGTCATCTGCGACTACAACTATGTGTTCGATCCTCGCATCTCGTTCAAGCGGCAGTACGCCGAAGGGAAGAAGGCGACGGCTTTGCTCGTCGACGAGGCTCACAATCTGGTCGATCGGGCAAGGGATATCTTCTCGGCGGAGCTGACGAGATGGCCGTTCCAGACGCTGCAGCGGGAGCAAAAGGGCGGCCATCGCGGTCTTTACGAAGCTTCGAAGGCGATCAATGAATATTTTGTCGCGCTTCGCAAGTCGATCGAGGACAATAAGGACAAGCCTATCGTATCCGATATGCTGCCGGACGAGCTGGTAAAGCATGCGGAGCGCTTCGCCTTGGCAGCCGAGCAGGTGTTGGAGGGCGGTTATGGGGGAGCCTTCGGCCAAGGGGCAACGGGAGGCTTCGGCGTCGGCAGCGGCAGCATGGCATCTGCGCCGGCGGGCACATCAGGCGCGCCAGACGCATCAGGCGCATCGGGTGCGGGCCTCGCCGGCGTAATTCCGGGTGCTTCCGGCGCGAATGCCTTAAGCGGCAGCAGGGGCGATGAGGGCGATACTACATTGCTGGACGCGTATTTCGCCGTGCAGCAATTCCTTCGCACGGCCAAGCTCTACGACGAGCGCTTCGCCACGTTCGCGGAGGTGACGCGCCTTGACATGCGGGTGAAGCTGTTCTGCATGGACCCGTCCGAACTGCTCAAGGAGGCCGCCAAGGGTTACCGGTCGCATGTCTATTTCTCCGCTACGCTAACCCCGGTCCGATACTACATGGACATGCTGGGCGCTTCCGAGCAGGACTATACGCTGGCGTTGCCGTCCCCCTTCGAGAGCGAACGGTTGCAGGTCGACGTGCGTCCCATCTCGACGCGCTACCAGGACCGCAACGACTCTTACGGACCAATAGCGGAGCTTATCGCCGATACGGTCGGCAAGCGCAAGGGCAATTATTTTGTGTTCTTCCCTTCTTATGCGTATATGAAGGACGTCTACGATGCATACACCAAGCTTGAGGGAACGGACCCGAGAGCCGTCGTCAAGCTGCAGCGCACGGACATGAGCGAGGAGGAGCGCGACGCGTTCCTGGCGGATTTCCAGCCGGGAGGCGAGCGGACATTGGTCGGATTCGCGGTGCTGGGCGGCGTTTTCTCCGAAGGGGTCGATCTGCCGGGCGATCGGCTGATCGGGGTTATCGTGGTCGGCGTTGGTTTGCCGCAGCTCGGACTGGAGCGCAATCTGCTCCGGGACTTCTTCCAACGCGAGGGCAAAAGCGGCTACGATTACGCCTATGTCATCCCGGGCATGAACAAAGTGCTGCAGGCGGGAGGAAGACTTATCCGGACGGAGACGGACAGCGGCACGATTACGCTTGTGGACGATCGATATTTGCAGCCGTCCTATCGCAGATTGCTGCCGGAGGAGTGGCTGGCAAGCCTCGCCAATGAAAAAAGCCGTCAGGGATAAACCACCTGACGGTCCTTTGAGTTCGAGATTGGCCACATATCGTAGACATAACGGGCTCGTCTCATACGTATGGAGTGTCCCCTCGAACAATCTCTTTCAGGATATTCAAGGGGACACTTTTGCGTTTCATGAACAAGATGATGCAGATTTTACTCGAAAACACTCCTCATTGCCCACCTATCTGCATTCATGGATCACTGTCCCAGGTGCATCCCACCTACGAACTCTTGAATATCCCCACTACCCATCCGTACGGATATAGAACAAGTATGGCAAAAAGCTTCCTATATGAGGACAACGTGTTAAGTTTCGCCATCTCCCCTAGAAAATCTCTTTACGGTCTTGCACATAGCATGGCCCGATCATCGACCTCTCTGCATATTTGTGCATTTATCCCCAATTTTTTAAACAAACAGGATCCCTGCATAGCGAATTGTACAAAAATACACAAATTCTCGCTTCACATCGTCGTTCGGGACCTCTCTGAACTAAAATTTGTGTATATATGTACAAATGTACGAATAAATTTCTCTTACCTCATCTAAATTGTGTATTTTTGCACAATTGTTGTACCGTTTGTGAAAATACCCAAGGGTCCGCACCATCACGAGCGCCAACACCAGCACTAGCACTAGCACCAACACCAGCACCAACACCAGCACTAGCACCAGCGCCACCATCCGCCTCCAATTCGTGCCCAGCTCTCGTAGCCGTTAAATCGGCGTAAACTACGCAAAACTAATCTGCATCTGAGAGCGTCGTAAACAAGCCGTCGCGGTCAGAGCCCTTGGACTCCTTGATTACTGGTTTCTAAGGTGTCCTATTTCAAGCCCTGCAAGCGACTCGAAATGGATGCTTTCCTATGCGGCAAGGCGAAACGGCTACGCCGTCCTATGGCGGAGGGGCTCGTAACGTTTCCATGCATTATAGGTCAAGTATAGAGGAAGCTTAGATCCCTATAATTTGAGCAAACCTCTGCCCTCGGCCTTTCTGAACGCCAATTCGGTAAAAAATAATTTTAGCGAAGATTACAATTGACAGTGTTTTCTTCCGATGTTAAAGTGACAAAGTGGATTCAAGCAACGGCTGATGTCTGGGAGGCATAGCGTGCTTGAGTGAACCGGCTATACGAACAGAAGATAATGAGAGAGGGGATTACGAGCTATGGATAACAATGGACGTTTTAACGCCATCCATCATGATGCGCATTTGCATCAGCTATATTTCATGGACGTAATCTACTCACGCGAGTTGTCTCTTTGATACAAAGGGAATCCCCCCTGGATCGAAGGCGTGTGGTTACGTTGCCGTAACTATGCGCCTTTGCTGCGTCAATAGGAGCTTTCGCGAACCCGCTATGCGGGTGCGAACTCCCTTGGACGAGGAAGCGTGTCGCTTACGGCGGCATGCTTTTTTTATATTCAAGAGGTTCGAACGGAAGGTGTGAGGCTAACAATGTTCAGCGTATTAACGAAATTGGGCTGGTTTTTCAAGCTAAGCTGGAAGCGATACACGCTGTCGATCACGCTGCTCGTGCTGACGGGCATTATCGACATTATCCCGCCATGGCTGCTCGGCTACATCGTGGACGGCATCAGCCAGAGCACTCTTGGGACGCCGGAATTCAACCGCATCATGTATTTGTGGATCGGGCTGACGGTTGTCGGGTATCTGATTACTTATGTGTGGCATTACAAGCTGTTCGGCGGCGCCTTCGTGCTGGAGCGGCTTTTGCGATCCAGTCTGATCGGACATTTTCTAAAGATGACGCCAACGTTCTACGAACGCAACCGGACGGGCGATCTGATGGCGCGCGCGACGAACGACCTTGGCGCGGTAGCGACGACGGCGGGCTTCGGCATTCTGACGCTTGTCGACTCTACCTTGTTCATGATCACGATTCTGATCGTAATGGCGGCGGGAATCAGCCTGAAGCTGACCTTGGCGGCGTTGCTGCCTCTGCCGCTAATGGCGATCGCGATGTCCTACTACGGGAAAAAAATTCATGAGCGGTTCACGGATGCACAGGACGCGTTTGGCGAGCTGAACGACAGCGTGCTGGAATCCGTATCCGGCGTTCGCGTCATCCGCGCCTTCGTGCAGGAGGAAGCAAGCGAAGCCCGCTTCGGCGCCAAAACCGACGAGGTACTGGGGAAAAACATCGCCGTAGCCCGCATCGACGCGCTTTTTGAGCCGACGATGAAAATGTTGGTCGGCACAAGCTACCTGATCGGTCTCTGCTATGGCGGCTTCCTCGTATTCCAGAACGAAATTACGCTGGGAGAGCTGGTTTCCTTTAATATCTTCCTGGGAATGCTGATCTGGCCGATGTTCGCCATTGGCGAGCTAATCAACATTATGCAGCGCGGCAACGCTTCGCTTGACCGGGTCAACGAGACGCTCGGCTACAAGCCGGACGTAAAGGATGCTTCGGAGCTTGCAGAAGTAAGCGAGCCGACGGAGATCGAGTTCGACCGCGTAACGTTTAAATATCCGTCGTCCGAGACCGACAACTTGTCGGGCGTTGCAATCGAGCTAAAGCAAGGACAGACGCTTGGCATCGTGGGACGTACGGGCAGCGGCAAGACGACGCTGCTGAAGCAGCTGCTTCGAGAGTACCCCGTAGGCAAGGGGGCGCTCAAGCTGTCCGGCGAACCAATCGAAGGGTTATCGAAAGACAAAGTGCTTGGCTGGATCGGCTACGTGCCGCAGCAGCCGATTCTGTTTTCGAAGACGATTAGAGAAAACATCTTCTTCGGGCGCTCGGGCGCGACGGAGGAGGAGCTTCAGCGGGCGCTGGAGCGAGCTTCGTTTGCGAAGGATATCGTATTTTTGCCAGAGGGGCTGGATACGATGGTCGGCGAGAAGGGCGTCGCCTTGTCCGGCGGTCAGAAGCAGCGGGTCAGCATTGCCCGCGCCCTGATCGCGGATCCTGACATTCTGATGCTGGATGACGCATTGTCGGCGGTTGACGCAAAGACGGAAGCCGAGATTATCGATGGCATTCGGACGGAACGTGCTGGCAAAACTACGCTTATTACGACGCACCGGCTGTCGGCCGTGCAGCATGCGGACTGGATTATCGTCATGGACGATGGACGGATCGTAGAGGAAGGCACGCATGAGACGCTGCTGGAGCGCGGCGGCTGGTACAAGGAGCAATACGATCGCCAGCAGTTGGAAGCGACGATTGAGAATTAAATTTAACGAAGAGATGGGAGGCGTGGACAACGATGGGCACATCAACGGGGACACCGACGGGTAAACGGTTGTTTCAATACGCCATGTTATATAAGAAGCCGATCCTGCTAGCGATGCTGTTACTCGTGCTGGCCGTGGCGGCCGAGCTGACGGGACCGCTGATCGCGAAGCGGATGATCGACCAGAACATTCTCGGCATCGAGAAGCCTTGGCACGAGGTGCAGGGCGAGCGGGCTTACGCCGTGGAATATAGGGGCAAGTGGTATGTCAGGGAAGATCGCCTCAAGTCGGACGGCGGAGAAGCCGGCGGCGAGTCGCAAGGGCAAGCGGTCGGAGCGGCGGCAGCCGGCAAGGAAGTGCGCGTCCTGCAAGTTGGTCGGAGCTATTATTTCCTCGATGGGGAGCTGACGCAAAACGGCGCCAAGAAAGTAGACGGCGGCCTCATGACCGTTACCGATCCCGATACGGGCGCATCTGCGCAGTTTCCGGTGCAGAAGCTGACAACGAAGGAGCTCTACGCCTTCTACAAGCCGGAGGTGCCGGGATTGCTTCGGCTCGCCGCGATGTATTTCGGCCTGCTTATTCTGGTTGCGCTGTTCGCTTATGGCCAGCGTCTGCTGCTGCAGACGTCCGCGAATCGTATCGTGCGTCAAATGCGCGGCGACGTGTTCGCGCACACGCAGCGTCTGCCGGTGCAATACTATGACAATTTGGCCGCGGGCCAGGTCGTCTCTCGGGTTACGAACGATACGGAGGCCATTCGGGAGTTGTACGTGGGGGTTCTTGCGAACTTCTTCACGGGGACGATCTACATGGTGGGCATCTTCGGGGCGCTGTTCCTGCTAGATACGCGTTTGGCGCTTATCACGCTGCCGCTTGTGCCAATTTTGATCGTTTGGATTATCGTCTACCGCAAGTTCGCGGCCAAATATAACCGCATTATCCGAACGAAGCTCAGCGAGATCAATGCGATGATCAACGAATCCATCCAAGGGATGACGATCATCCAGGCGTTCCGGCGCCAGAAGGAGACGACGAAGGAATTCGAGGAGCTGAACAACTACTACTTCAAGTACCAGAACAAGCTGCTCAGCCTCAACTCTATCACGTCCCACAACCTCGTCAACGTCGTAAGGAACGTGCTGTTCCTCATCGTCATCTGGATGTTCTGGGGTGGCACGCTTGGCGCGCTGGTCACGGTCGGAGTGCTGTACGCGTATGTCGATTATATGAACCGGATGTTCGCGCCGATCGTCGGTATCGTCAACCAGCTGTCCAATCTGGAGACGGCACGCGTCTCGGCGGAGCGCGTGTTCAAGCTGATGGACGAAGAAGGAATCGACGTAACGTCGGGCAAGATGGAGCGGTACAAGGGCGACGTCGAGTTCGACAACGTCACGTTCGCCTACAAGAAGGACGACTACGTGCTAAAGGGCATCTCCTTCCACGCCCGTCAGGGCGAGACGGTGGCGCTGGTCGGCCACACGGGCTCGGGCAAAAGCTCCATCCTGAACTTGCTGTTCCGGTTCTACGACACGAACCAGGGAAGAATTGTCGTCGATGGCAAAGATGTGCGCGACATACCCAAACAGCTGCTACGCCAGCATATGGGCATCGTACTGCAGGATCCGTTCCTGTTTACGGGGACGATCGCCTCGAACGTCAGCCTGGACAATCCGGCCATCAGCCGGGAGCAGATCGTGCAGGCGCTCAAGGACGTCGGCGCGTACGAGATGTTCATGAGTCTGCCGGGGGGTATCGACGCGCCGGTTATCGAGAAGGGGGCGACGCTCTCCGCAGGACAGCGCCAGCTCATCTCCTTCGCGCGGGCGCTTGCTTACGATCCGGCGATTCTGATCCTGGACGAAGCGACGGCGAGCATCGACACGGAAACGGAGGCCATCATTCAGGCAGCGCTCGACGTTCTGAAGAAGGGCCGCACGACGTTCGTCATCGCGCACCGGCTGTCGACGATCCGCCAGGCGGATCAAATCCTGGTGCTTGACCGCGGAGTTATCGTAGAACGAGGCAACCACGACGCGCTCATGGAGCATCGCGGCAAATATTATGCGATGTATCAGCTGCAGCAGGGCGGGGCAGCTCAGCCGGCTTAGGAAGCGGCTAGTATAACGTGTACAACTTCATCTAGCGCGCCAAGAAGCGCCCTAAGAATCCGTTGATTCCTGAGGGCGCTTCTTCGCTTTGCTGGCGGCTCATGTTTATTCGATCCATGATCTCTGAAAGCTGAAGCTGATCGCTGACAGTGATCTCAGATGTTCCGCTTCCGGTATTCCCCCGGCGTAATGCCGGAATATCTCTTGAACATGCGGATAAACGAATTGACGTTATGATACCCGACTTCGGACGCCACATCCTGGATACGCAGCTCCAGATTCAGGAGAAGCTCCTTGGCGCGCCCGATCCGCAGATCGTTTAGGTAATCGCTAAAGTTTGTGCCCGTCTTCTCCTTGAAGTAGCTGGAGAGGTAGCCGGGCGTAATGTTTAGCTTATCGGCCACGAGATCAAGATTGATATCCTCTCGGAGATGGCTGTTCAAATAATCCGTGACGAAGCTTGTGATGGGGTCTTTCGTCTCCGTCCTCGCCCGGATGGCGAACATGGCGGGGCGGATAAGCTCGCGGAACCACTGCCTATACTGATCGGCGGAGTAGAACCGGCCAAGGGCATCGTAATCGTGCAGCTTGCCGTCGAAAGCGGACTCGGGCACGTTAAGCTTTGCCAGCGCCTTCTCGACCTGCTCCGCCACTCCTCGCGCATAGGACAGGAAGTCCGCTGCGGGGGCATCCTTTTTCGTGAGCTGCTCCAGATGGCGCTCCACCCACTCGAATACGGCGTCCTCGCTCCCGGACAGAAGCCGGGACTGCAGTTCCTCGCGCTGCGTTACCTTTAAAGGAAGGGCTCGCGTGCCCGGGGAACGAGGTTCGGCGATGATTTGGGTTTCCCCCGTCAGCCTCTTCTCCTTCAACAACTGCAACAGCTGCTCGTACGCGAGCGTAATTGGCATATCCTCCGGGTAGATCGGGCTGACGGCGATCGTCAGGCAAAGATAGTCTTCGACCTGCAGCAGCTCCTTCAGCAGATTCAGCACGCGGTGGATTTCCTGGATGGAGCCCGGTTGGAACAGCAGAGACATCAGCTGGTTGTGCTCGATCTGCAGCGTGACGGGCTCCTCGCCGAGTCCGGCGAACAGTCCGTGGACGAGCTTACGGAGCAGCTGGATCTCCTGATCGTATTCGGAATCCGTGTTCGTAAACCCGATTTCATACAGGACGGCCGCGTAAGGCTCGTTCAGTTGAACCGCGTCCTCGAGCTCGGTAAGGTTCAGGTTCATCGGAATGTTCTTGACTTTGTTCGTATACGCGTATTGGCGAACCAGCGAATTTTTTTTATCGAGGTCCTCCTGAATCCGTTCGTTGGCGTTCATGATACTGCTCATCCGGTCGCTGATAATCGCGAATTCCTTGACCGAACTGGCGGGCACGGGCATCGTCTGCTTGCGCTCGAGCGTGGCGATAATGCGTTTGAGCGGATGGTTCAGCCTGAGGCTGAACAGCGCTGAGCCGAAAACGCTGACGAGCACGGCCGCGGCGAGGAGCGTCACGAGAAGGATGTTCAGCTTCATCATCTCCGACATAATGCTCTCGATCGGCGCGACACGCACGTAGGTGAAGCCGGTATCCGCGCCTTGCTCATAGAAGTAATAATGCCCTCCGCTGCGTTCGTGGCGCTTGCCCTTCTCGTAGGAAGCGGGACTGCGCACCTCAACGAAAGGATGAGAAGCGTACAGCGTCCGGCCTTCCTCGTCCAGGATGTAGAAGGGCTCTCCCGTGTTCGCATATGCCGTATTGAGCTTGCGAGGATTCATCATGATGATGCAGTACACTTCCTTGTACGGCGCGGCTTTGATAACGACGGGCAGCTGCAGCCCGAGCGAGCGGACGTTGTTCATGGACCGTTCCGTAAAGACAGCCGCCGGCAAGATCCGCATGAAGTAGTTGTCGGCGGCGAAGGAGCTCCAAAATTCCGGCGGGTAAGCTTCGCTGGCATAATAGCTTCCGAACATATCCTCCATGCTGCTTGTGCCCTCCTTCTCAAGGACGTAGCCGCCTTCCTTGAAGTAGAGAATGAAGTTGTCGAAATGAAGGAACGGGTTGCTGTACAGCTCAAAGAGGTCGCTCTTGACCTCGTTGACCTTGTCGTAGCGGCGATTGTTGGATACATCGCTCAAAATGCCGATGTTGGCGATCCAGCGATCGGATTGGGTGAGCGAAAGAATCATATTTTGGGTCAAACGAAAGTGGTTTTCGTAGCTCTCCACCGTCTGCTTGATGCCGAGCTCGTTGTAACGGACGATCTCGTCATAAAGTTTGTTGCGCAAATAAAGGAAGGAGAACGCGTTAAAGGCAGCGAGCACCAAGATGACGCTGAGGAAGCTGATCATCAGCTTGACGAGCAGCGAATTGGATGCAAAACCTTGCTTGAGCTTGAACAATAGGGTCATCTTTTAACGCACCTCCTGGCAACGGCGGACTATGCAGATTTGCGGATCTATCCTCTATTGCATGCATTCCTTAGCTGGATTGCCGCGGATGCCGGGCATTGCGACGAAGGGATAAGAGCGGGTACCCGCTTTAATAAGTTCTATCATACTGGTTCTGAGCTAAAGCGGACAATATGCACTTTTCATCATTTATACTCATCTCTTCCGATATTCGATGGAATGGTGATTTCAAGCCTAATGTGAGGATTTATTTCACCTGTCGACGGGAAGTATACTTCAATCACAAGGTCCACGACGCTTGTGTCAGATAGCGTTACATTCATCAAAAGTCGAGGAGAAATGTGTATGGCTCATACGAGTGTTACGTCCGGCATGGAGGAAGCTATTGTGCTGAACCGGCGTCGGCCGGGCAAGCTGAGGCGGTTGTGGCGGAACAACAAATATTTGTGGTTGATGTTCCTGCCTTGCCTCATTTATTATCTCGTCTTCCGTTACGCGCCGATGTTCGGGCTCGTGATTACGTTCAAAAATTATAATCTGTTCAGGGGCGTATGGGAAAGCGATTGGGTTGGCTTCAAGTATTATCGGATGTTTCTGGAAAATCCAGACTTCCTGCTGCTAATGAAAAACACGTTCCTGCTCGGGATCATGAATCTGGCATTAGGGTTTCCTGCTCCGATCATACTCGCGCTTCTCCTTAATGAGGTGCGGAAGGCGGCGTTCAAGCGGTTCGTGCAGACGGTCAGCTATCTGCCTCACTTCATCTCCAACGTCATCGTCGCGAGCATGGTCATCATGTTTCTGTCGCCGACGGGCGGTCTGATCAATGAATTGATAACGGCGCTTGGTTTCGAGCCGATCAACTTCATGAACGAGCCGGGGATGTTCCGGTGGATCTACGTGCTGTCGGAGATTTGGCAGCATATCGGCTGGGAGACGATTATTTATCTGGCCGCGCTTACCGCCGTTGATCCGCAGCTCTACGAGGCGGCCAGCATCGACGGAGCGAGCCGTATGCGCAAGCTGTGGCACGTCACGCTGCCGGGCATCTCGTTTGCGATCGTTATCACGCTCATCCTGAATATCGGTTCGGTGCTCGAGATCGGCTTCGAGAAGGTATTTCTTCTGCAGAATCCAGCCATCTACGAGACGGCCGACATTATCAGCACTTACGTGTACCGGATCGGCATGGAGCAGGGCAACTTCAGTTATGGCGCCGCGATAGACTTATTTATGGGCATCATCAGCCTGATCTTCATTTATACGGCCAACTTCGTAAGCCGCCGCGTCAGCGAGACGAGCTTATGGTAGCGAGGGGAGAACGAAAATGAAGCTGGAGCGATTAAGTTTATTTCATGTCGTCAGCACGGCCGTGCTGCTGCTTGTCGTCGTCGTGACGTTATATCCGTTCCTCCACATGCTTGCGGTCTCCTTGAGCGGCGACGCGTACGTGATGAGAAACGAAGTAACGATTTTGCCCAAAGGCTTGAATTTCAACATGTACGAGATCGTGCTTGGCGACCCCAAGATGTGGAACGCCATCAAAAACACGGTTGTTTATACGGCGGTTGGCACAACCATCGCGCTGATCGTCACCTCGATGGGCGCCTACTCGCTGTCGCGCACGAATATGGCGTTTCGCAAAGGGCTTATGATGATGATCGTGTTCACGATGTTTTTCGGAGGCGGCATGATCCCGACATTTCTCGTCGTTCGTTCGCTGGGCTTCGTCGATACGTTGTGGGGCATGGTTATTCCGGGAGCCGTCAGCACCTGGAACCTGATTTTGATGCGGACCTTCTTCTCCGGCATTCCCAAGGAACTGGAGGAGTCCGGCCGCATGGACGGCCTTAATGACCTAGGCATCTTCCTGCGCATTATTGTTCCGTTGTCCAAGGCTTCCTTCGCTACAATCGCCCTTTTCTACGCGGTGGGCTTGTGGAATAATTTCATCTACCCGCTCCTGTACTTGCGTACGCCGGATCTATTCCCTCTGCAGGTGCTCCTGCGGAACCTGGTCCTGGCCGGCAGTGTCAGCTCGGGAGACGTAACTCGAATTGGAGGTGATAATCAAATCGTTGAGGAATCGTTAAAGTACGCGACCATTATGGTTTCGACGCTTCCGATTCTCATCGTGTATCCTTTTATTCAGAAGTATTTCGTCAAGGGGGCCATGATCGGGGCGGTCAAAGGCTGACGTTCCTTTGCTCCGGCTGGCAAGGCGCGGGGGGAACCCGCGCTTGGCATTCGCAATCTATCAACCATTATTTAAGGGGAGTTGGTACTATGAAAAAAACGTTTGCTCTCGTACTATCCGCATTTTTAGCGGCTTCGTCGCTCGTCGCATGCTCGAGCAACGGCAGCAATAACGGCAACGGCGCCACGGGAGGCAACGCAAGCTCACAACCGTCCGCTACGGCAGACGGGGGCCAGTCCGCGCCGGTTGACAAGACATTTACCGCGCTGCTTGACAACAACGCAACGTTCCCGTATTCGGAAGATTGGCCGATCTGGAAGTGGCTCAAGGAGAAAACCGGAGTGACGCTCAACGTGCAGACGCCTTCCGGCAAACTGGGCGAATCGCTAAACCTCGTAGTTGCATCCAAGACAATGCCCGACTTGATGTATATGCCGAACCGCCGCGAGTCCAATAAATTCGGGCAGGACGGAGCGCTCGTGGACATTATGCAATATGTCGACGGGATGCCGAATCTAAAGAAATGGATTGAGCAATATCCGGAGGAAGCAAAAGCCGCTTTATCCCACGACGGAAAGATGTACATGTTCCCGAACCAAGGATTCGGCGAAACGAATCGCATGATCTGGCTGTATCGCGAGGATGTATTCGCGAAGGAAGGCTTGGCGGCTCCGAAGACGTACGACGAGCTCTACGAGTCGCTTAAGACGCTGAAAGCCAAGTACCCGGACAGCTACCCGTTGTCGATCCGCTACGGCCAAATCCCGGATGAGATGAATACGAATATGACGGTTAACTTCGAGACGGGCGAAGGCGCGTACTTCGATTTTGAAGCCAAGGAGTGGCGTTACGGTCCGGTAGAGGACAACTACAAAGCAATGGTTGGCATGTGGAAAAAGTTCTACGACGAGGGACTCATTCCGCCGGACTTCCTCTCTCTGCAGACGAAGCAGTGGCAGGACATGATGTCGACCGGCCAAGCGTTCGTGACGATCGACTACATCAGCCGCGTTGACTTCTTTAACAATGCCATGCAGAAGGAGAATCCGGAGTTCAACATGCAATTTATGGCGCCGCCGGCAGGATTGCCGGGAGGCAAGCAGCAGAATCCGTACTTCCACTACATGGAGGGCGGCCTGACCGTGGCGTCGACATCAAAAAATATCGAGAGCGTCATGCAGTACATGGACTTCTTCTATTCCGAGGAAGGACGCACGCTCACGAGCTGGGGTGTCGAGGGTGAAACGTTCGATAAGGAAGGCGGAGCGAACAAGTTCAAGCCGGAATTTACGGACGTTACCGAAATGCGCAAGGCGACAGGGCTGCAGACGAGCGGAACGTATACGTGGATCGATTACGATGCGCATCTGTCGTTGTTCTCGGAGGATCTGCAGAAGGCCTATACGGAAGCGGCCAAATACGACCTTCCGGCGATGCAGCCTCGTCCGGCCTTTACGGAGAGCGAAAACGAAATTATCTCGCTGACGGGACAGGCGATCAAGAAGCACCGCGATGAGAGTCTCGCGAAGTTTATTACGGGCTCCAGAAGCCTGGAAGAGTGGGATAAGTATGTGGAGGAGATTAAGAACCTCGGCGTCGACAAGCTGCTGGAGACTTATCGAATCGCTTACGATCGCGTACAAGGCGTGGAGCTGAAATAAGGTGAACGACGCCGGCCCTGGTCGTGTAGACGGATTACGCCAGGGCCGGCATAGAAGGCCGCAATGGAGGAGACCTGGCATGATATCGTTACTACCTCAAGTGAAGAGATTGGAATACGAAGGGGAGGCGGGTTTTTCATGCGAGGACCCGCTCCTCGTCGAGTTGTCGATGGAGCAGGAAGACCTTCGCCTGGAGAGGCATTGCCGACGCTTGCTGCCCGGAGCGGCTGTTACCGTAGAAACGGGGGCTCCAGGCTATAGGGTCCGGATCTCCCGCGCAGGAGGGAACACGCCCTGCGCCTTGGATACCGACATGGAGGCAGGGGCGGCATCCGAGAGAAAAGAGGGCTACTCCCTGCGAATAGGCGTGGACGGCGCCATTATCCGGGCGGCGGATGCTCCCCATTTGTATTACGGGCTTCAGACATTCCGCCAGATGATGGAGCAGGGCAATCCCGTCCCTTCCGCGCTCATCGAGGATTGGCCGGACACGGCGATCCGTTGCATGAATTATGATCTGAGGCAGACGTATTCCAAGCCGGAGCGTCTCGTCTCCTATTTAGCGGAATTCGCCCGCTTTAAGATCAACGCGGTTTTGATCGAATATGAAGATAAATTCCCGTTCGAGACCTATCCGCATTTGGTGCATCCGAAACACGCATTAAGCAGAGCCTCGTTCGAGGAGTTGAAGCGGGAGGCGGAGGAGCATTATATCGAGATTATTCCGCTGCAGCAGTGCTTCGGCCATCTCGAATACGTGCTGCGCCACGACCGCTATAAGCATCTGCGCGAAACGGAGCAATCGATTGGGGAGCTGTGCCCGTCCCGGGAGGAATCGTACGAGCTGGTGACGGGTCTGCTCGGGGAGATGATGGATCGTCATCCGGATTCCCGTTATATTCATCTCGGCTGCGACGAAGTTTACAGCCTATGCGAATGCGAGACCTGTCGAGAGCGCTTTGAAGGCGTGCGAGAGCGGGCGTTCATCGCTTTCCTGAACCGATTGATCGCGTTCACGGCGGACCGCGGCCGCATTCCGATCTTCTGGCACGACATGCTGGCCAAGTGTCCCGAAGAAGAACTGCGGAAGCTGGACCGTCGCGGCGTTGCGATGATCTGGATCTACAACGGCCGCAACATCGAGGCGGAAGTCTCAGCGATCGCCGATAAGTTCCGTAATCTGGGCGTCGGGGTTATGGGCGCGCCGGCCGTCCGCAGCTTCGATTGGGCGGAGCACCAGAATTACCCCGTGATCGGAAATCGGACCGATAATCTGCTGCAATGGGCCGGGACGGCGGAAAAGCTCGACTTCGATTGTGTGGTCGCGACCAACTGGACCGGACCGTTCAGCCTTGGGGTGCCGTACGGCGTGTTCGAGACGACGTGGTATCCCATGCTGCTGCACGCCGATTTGTTCTGGAACAGAAGCGGCGGCGTTTCTGAGACGTTTATCGATCGGTTCCTCCATGCGTTCCACGGCATCGAGCCTTCCGCCGGTCATACGAAGCTGGGCAACTACAGGCTTGAGGACTATTACGATATGATCCCGAAGCTGCTTGACGAAGTACGGCTGAACCGGGACTACGCGGAGCTGATCGCGGTCATGCGCGATTACGAGACAGCGACGGATCGGTCGCGGGCGATTCACAAGTACGTCTACCGCTGGGAGCTATTTCCCGGCGATGCAGCCGAACGGCGCTCGCTGCTGAACAATTATCAGCGCAACAGGCGGGACCGCGAGGATGTCAGGCCGAGAATGCAGGCCGCGCTGGAGCGTTACCAGCCAGCGGATATGGCCTCGCATTTCGTATTGTCGCGATTTTACCTGCACGATTACCTGGAACGTACAATCTACCGGGAGATAGGCATGAATATGGAGGATTAACGGAGTCAATTAGGCACGTTCCAGTTTATACGCGAAAGGACCTCGAATTCCCTGTAAAGTCGGGAATGAGGTCCTTTTTCTTGAAAGAAACAAACTTCACAAGAGCAAGAAAATCACAAATCGGCTTTTGGGACAGCCCCTAATTGTGCTGCTTGCAAGGATTGGCATAGGTTGGCCCAAGCGAAGGGGATGCCACGCCATCTAGCATAATTGCTCCGCTCCGAAGCTGAAGCCGAAGCCGAGGCCGAGGCCGGTGTATGCCTTCAGCCTAATATGAGCCAGCCAAAGTCCTCGCTGCGATGGAAATCGGGTGTGTCCGAACGGACGCGGGACCAGCTGCCGTAATGGGGCTGTGCGGTTTCGTCGCCGCACTTATAGAAGTTGCCCCGCATCCTCGTCCCGGAAGCAGGCCGGAAGCTCGGTACCAAGCTAGTAAGCCAGGACATGGGCAAGCGCATGCTGACGCTCCAATACCACTCGCCGGTAATCGGGTCGCGGAGGTTCGTCTCCGCGCGGATATGCAGGGGCGGCACCTCGTCGGGAGCCAGATAGACACGGTCATGCCGATCCTTGCCGAAGCCGGCCAGTATCGTTCCCGCGGCGTTTAACTCTAGGTTCAAGAAACGATCGTCCGTATCGGGAGACGGCTGCAAGAAAAACTCCAGGCAGCTGTCCGTGTAGACCGGATCGTTCTGGCTTCTATAGCGCACGAGCGGATCACGCTCGTAAGCGCGCAGGCAGATTTGCAGCTCGTCCTCCGTGTAGGACACGCTGGCGCGAGCCTTTGGTCCATGTTGATCGGGCAGCCAATGGTAGTGCAGTACAGCGAGCTCCCCGCCATCACGGGCTTCCGACCAGGCGCCGTGAATCGACAGGCGAGCCGGAGGGATGGTCGCGAACGCCTCCGCCCCCGATATCGGCGTCCTTGCGGCAGTATTCCCAATGCGCTCCTCTTGTCCGCTCCGGTGGGAGCGGTATATGCCCTCAAGCACCTCAACGATATGCGCAGCCTCCTCCACCGTGCAGGAGAGGGAAGCGCCTGTTTCGATAGTGGACAGCAAATCCTCCAGCTGAAGGATAAACGGCTCGGAATCCGAAGGCGTGTCCAGAAGCTCGTAGACGCCTCCATTACTTTTGTAAAGAGCTTGTCCCGTCTCCAGCCACAACGAACCGTTTGTGAACAGCAGCTCCGTATAGTTGGCGGAGGCTCCCTTGTATCCGGACTGTACGACTGTGGCCGTTACGCCGTTCTGAAGCCGCAGGTACGCCATGACGCTTCCTTCCACGTCGCCCCGATTACCATGGTAGGTCATGTTGGCCGTGACCGAGGCAACGGGACTGTCTACCAGCCAGACGAGCTTGTCTACGGAGTGCGAACCGAGATTAAACGCCACGCCGCCTCCCGACAAGGATTTGCGGAGAAACCAGTCTGGCCGGCTCTCGGCGAAATAATCGGCATGTCTCACGTCGTGCACCATGAACAGCTGTCCCAGACCGCCCTCCCGAATCAAGCGGCGGGCATGGAGGTTATGGGCCAAGTAACGCTGCGTATGCCCAACCAGGATCGTAACGCCGCTTAGCCGGGCCTGCTCCATAATTCGGCGGCATTCCTCGGGATTCAGCGCCATTGGTTTTTCCAGGAGAACGTGGCAGCCCTCCAGTGCGGCGAAGTAAGCCGCTTCCGCATGCAAATAATGCGGCAGAGTTATAATGACGATGTCCGGCCGCTCGGTTCTGATCATTTCTTTGTAATCCGCGTAATGCTTGAGCAAGGAACCGTAACGCTCCGACGCGGCCTGCAAGCGGCTTTTGTCCAAGTCCGCAGCGGCAACGGCTTCGACCCTGCCGCCCGATTCGTTCATATGCTTTAACGCGTCCAAGTGTTTTTCCGCAATTCCTCCGCATCCTGCAAGTGCTACCCGATATGTCATTGTATCGTACTCCCCCAGTACCTGATTCTGTTTCAATGCCAATAGTTTATCATGGAGAGTCGATCCTGCCCATCGGCTAATTTAGTGATTTATATGCCGTTTTTGAGGGAAATGACAGCCGGGCAATCGACGTTATCCTGCAGCAATCCGAGAGAGCGCTTGGTCGCCCCTCTACTTTAACAGTTCCTTCAGTTGCTCCGCGGGAAGCGGGCGGCTGAACAAATACCCTTGCAGCTCGTCGCAGCGAAGGTCCTTGCAAAATTGCGACTCGTCTGCCGTCTCGACGCCTTCCGCGACGACTTTCATGTTCATGCTGTGCACGAGATCGATAATCGCTTTGACGATGGAGGACTTCTTTTCGTCGCTTGTAATGCCGCGTATGAACGAACGGTCCAGCTTAACGTCGGAGATCGGCAGACGCTGGAGCTGATTCAGCGAGGAGTAACCCGTGCCGAAGTCGTCAATGGAGATCTGGATCCCCCGCCCGCGCAAATACAAAATCGTCTCGATGACCTGCTCCATATTTCGCATGAATACGCCTTCCGTAATTTCCAGGCTGACATAATGCGGATCCAGTCCTGTATCCGCAAGGCCGCGCTCCACCATTTCTTTGAGGTTGCCCTGAAAGAAGTGGCGGGCGGAAATATTAACCGATACGCTGATCTTCTTAAGCCCCGCATCCTGCCATTCTTTGTTCTGCCGGCATGCTTCCCGGAATACCCAGTTGTCGATCTCAAGGATAAAGCCGGATTCCTCCGCAAGCGGAATAAATTTGTCGGGAGGAACCATGCCAAGCTCCGGATGGCTCCAACGGATGAGCGCTTCGATGCCGCATAGCTCGCCGGTTGCCGCGTTTATCTTTGGCTGGTAGTGGAGAGAGAACTGCTCCTCCTTGAGCGCCTTGTACAATCCGTTGTCGATCTGCATTTTCTCTTCGACTAGCGGCGCGAGACTTGGCTTAAAGAATCGGTAATAGCCGTTGCCCTCTTCTTTGGCATGGTACATGGCAATATCCGCGTTGCGGATTACGGTGTCCATATCGGCGCCGTCCTCGGGATACTTGCTGATGCCGACGCTGATCTTTACGAACAGCGGTTTCCCTTCAATAACAAATGGTTCGTCGAAGGAGCTGCAGATGGCGCGGGCCCCTAGCTCAAGCTCAGCTTCGTGCTTGTAGGCGTAGATAAACACGAATTCATCGCCGCCGAGGCGGAAGACGTCGCATTTTTTGCCGGGGTAATTCATAAATCGATGCGCCACAAGCTTTAGCAACTCGTCGCCAGCAGAATGGCCGAGCGTATCGTTGATCTGCTTGAATCGGTTAATATCGGCGAAAAACACTCCGATCCGAAGGCCGCTGCCGGTCGCGTGTTCGAGATCGATTAATTCCTGCAGATGCTTAGTGAAATGCAAGCGGTTCGGCAGTCCCGTCAATACATCGTAGTAGGCGAGCTGATGGAGCCGCTCTTCGGATTGCTGCAGCAGCTCCGCCTGCGCTTGCAGCCTCTCGTTGCTCATCTGCGTCTCGGTGAACAAGTGGCGCAGGTTGCTCGCCATATGCTTGAAGTTCGAAATGAGCGAATGGATCTCCAAGATGTTGCTCCGAGGCCATTCGGGCTCATGATGCTCCTTCAGCTTAAGCGGCAGATTGGTAGTCGCCCCGGCGAGCCGCTGCAGGCTGCCGGAGATTGACCTTTGGATAAACAGTGAGAACAGGGCGGCGGCGAGGCCGGCTATGGCCAGAAATAGAAGATGAGCCTCATATTTGTCATACAAATAGTTCTGGTAGCTGCTGAGCTGCACTTCGATCAGGAAACGGCCGGAGCCATCAAGCAGCCCTTCCTCGTAAAGAAAGTGCTCATCGCCCCATGTGGTCGCAACCAGACTGTGGGTTCGGGGAGTATGCTCGGAAAACTTAAGCTTGTCCGAGATTCGCACATAGGTGCGGTTACTCTCAGGTATTCGACTTTTTCCGAGCAGCGAATGGACGTTGGAAGCGATAACGGTCCCTTTGCTATCGACCAGACTGATAGTGAAGAAGCTTGACGAATAGCGGTCCATAGCGGCTTGCAACTGCTCCGTACGCTGTTCGATCCAAGGGATATCGGAAGAAGCGTGTTCCCATTCCTTCGTGAGCGCGTAGATGGTTTGTTTGGCCCGAACTTGCACGTTCATGCCAACTTCCTTGAAGGAACTGACAGTGTTAACCATCATATTGAGCAGGAAAGAGATCATCACGATGCCAAACGCAAAGTGGAGAAGGATCTGGCTGAATGTGCTTGGCTTGCGGCCGGAATCGAGAAATCCGAGAAGTCGATGCTTGGGCGAATATTGATGAATAATCTCGGCGAACAGAGCGTTGAACAATCCATTAATCACGACAATACCAACGAATAGGCGAATATTATCAAAGCCCCCGGCATATTCATGCGCGTAGAAAGCATAGGTTAGCGGGATGCCAAGAATAAACCAATAAACGGCATCCATTGCGAATAATCGTCCCGGATAACGCCGCAACAGGAGGCCGACAATGACAACCTCGAGGATGCCTAGAAGGTTGATGAAGGGTTGTCCCAGCCAAATAGAGCCGATGCCGTAAGCGATAGCGGCGACGATTATGCCTCTCCCCAGGCCGAACATGCGCAAGGAAAGCAGGGTGAACAGACTGGTAAATGTGAAGATAATGCCATATATGAATTGAAATTTGCCCCATTCGCTCAAAATGGCTAGTGCCGTTATTAGGCAAAGCAGCGGAATGTACAGCCCTTGTCCGGGATGATTAGATGAGGGATTAGTCACTTGCGGCCTCCGATGCGGGTTAATGTTTAATGTAGAGTTATCCGCTAATTTCACCTATAATTCGACAAAATTTTCTAAAATCCTGCATGCTCCCTACAAATGTGGAAGTTGCACGATCAGACGATCATCTGGTATAGTTCTACTATCGAATAGTTAGACAGTAGAACTAAGTAGTGGAGGTAAGAAAAATTGTCGAATAACTGTCATGGCGACATGATCAAAGAATTGATCCACAGGTACGAACGCGCCCACTTTACCGTAGAGCGGAAATTGTACGCGCTGCTCAGGGATTTGATGCCGGCAGAACTCACCGTGGATCAATTCAACATGATCAGGTTTTTGCAATTCAACGGGCGCAGCACGCCGTCGGAGCTGGCCGAGGTGTTCGGCGTGGGCAAGAGCTCCATCACGGCGATCATCTCTCGTTTGTCCGATAAGGGGTTCATCCGCAGATTATCCGAGGAGAGCGACCGCCGAATCGTCATTCTGACTCTCACGGAGGAAGGAAAGCGGCTGTGCGAGTCGATAGATGCGCGCGTAGAAGCGATGTTGGCGGACATTATGAATCATTTTGAGGAGGAGGAGGCCGAGCGGTTCATCTCTACCTTCGAGAAGCTGGCGGACGTGATGGCGGGAACGGCGGGACTCGGGAGCAATGAGGGCAAGGAATAGAAAGAGAGAGGAAGAGGGAGTGGAAACATGAGGTATGTACTGAAATTCAAGTGGCTTGTATTGGCGTTATGGGTGGTCGCGGCGGCCGGATTGATGCTTACCGCTCCGAACATGGCGGAACTGGTCCGAACGAAGGGGCAGATTACGGTGCCGGACGGCTATTCTTCCAAGCTTGCGGGCGAACTCGCTGCGGAGATCGGAGCAACGGCAGGAGCGGAGGGAGAGGCCGGAGGCATGTCCACGGTGCTTATCTTCCATAAGGAAGGGGGGCTTGGCGAAGAGGGCCTGGCGGAGGCGAAGGCTACCATCGGAAGACTGGCAGGCGAAGAGGGCAAGGCGCTTGGCATACTCGACCTGACGACCCACTTCGATATTCCCGAGCTGGCGGATCAGATGGTGTCGGAGGACGGCAGTACCGTGCTGGCCCTGCTAAATGTCAGTGCGGGCGACCGCGGGCTCGGGACCGTGCGCGACGAGTTGTACGCGGCCATCGATAACGTATCGCTGGACCACTACTATACGGGCGAGTGGATCATTAGCGAAGACGTGGTGCAGAGCTCGGAGGAAGGGCTTAAGAAGACGGAATATATTACGGTAGGTTTCATTCTGGTCATCCTGTTTATCGTGTTCCGTTCCGCCGCTGCGCCGCTCGTGCCGCTGCTGGCGGTAGGCTTCAGTTATCTGGTGTCGCAGTCCATCGTTTCATTCCTCGTGGAATACGCGGACTTCCCGCTGTCAAACTTCACCCAGATCTTCTTGGTGGCCGTATTATTCGGTATCGGGACGGATTACTGCATCCTGCTGATCAGCAGGTACAAGGAGGAGCTGGCTCATCGCGGAGACCGTACCGAAGCTATCATTCATACGTACAAGACGGCAGGCAAAACCGTACTCTTCTCCGGGCTGGCCGTCCTCGTCGGATTTGCCTCCATCGGCTTCTCGACGTTCGTCTTGTACCAGTCCGCCGTTGCGGTCGCGGTGGGAATCGTCATCCTGCTGCTGGCGCTGTTTACGCTGGTGCCGTTTTTCCTCTCGGCGCTCGGCAACGCGCTGTTCTGGCCGGCAAAGGGGTCGCTGGAGCACAAGCAAAGCCGTCTGTGGGGTTCGGTGGGCAGCTTCTCGCTGCGCCGTCCGGTATGGGCGCTTGTCATTTTGCTCGTGCTGATCGTGCCGTTTCTCGCGGCGTATAAGGGCACGATCTCTTTTAACTCGCTTGACGAGATCGGGGAGAAATACGATTCTGTCAAAGGTTTTAACGTTATAGCAGAGGGCTTTAGCCCCGGC
>NZ_BDQX01000384.1:13509-13876 GCF_003112455.1 Paenibacillus agaridevorans | reverse complement strand
GGACGTCATCGTGAAGTCGGAGCAGCCGCTGGATACGCCGGAAGGACTTGCGGCGCTGGAGCAAGTAAGCCGCGAGCTCTCCAAGGTAGAAGGCGTGCAGACGGTTCGCAGCGCGACCCGTCCGACGGGGCAAGTGCTGGAGGACTTCCTCGTCTCCGATCAGGTGCTGACGCTCGACGATGGTCTCGGCAAGAGCGGAGACGGATTGAGCGAGATCAGCAGCGGTCTGGCGGAAGCCCGCAGCGCACTGGGAGATAACGCGCCGAAGCTTGCGGAGGCGGCGGACGGTGCAGGTCAGCTTGCAGCGGGCACGGAGGAGCTGCGCGATGGCGTGAACCAGCTAGCGGCGGGATTGCGCGCCATCGAG
>NZ_BDQX01000384.1:0-13432 GCF_003112455.1 Paenibacillus agaridevorans | reverse complement strand
AAGACGGCTCGGCTGGCGCCCGGGAGCTGACGGCGGGCTTGGAACAAGCGCGGGCGAGCGCCCAAGAGCTGGCTGCGGCCCATGCGCAGCTGTTAAGCGGCTATGAAGGCATAGGCGGCGGCTTGTCAGGGCTGAGCGCTGGCTACGAGGCTGTTGCCGACCAAAGCGGTAAGCTGGCGGAAGGGCTCTCTGGCGTATCTGGCGGCTTGAACGCTCTTGGCGACAAATATCCAGAGCTAAAGGAAGACCCGGCGTATCAAGAGACGCTGCTTGCGGTAGCGGGCTTGCAGCAAGGTGCGGTACAGCTTGGAGCCGGCCTTAAGGAGTTGAACGCCCAACTTGCAGGCGTGGCGGGCGGTATGACGCAGGCAAACGCAGGCTACAAGCAAGCTGCCGACGGCCAGGCGGCGCTTGCGGCCGGACTCGGCGAATTGGCGAAAGGCATTGCGGAGCTGCAAGGCGGCATCGCACAGGCGGCAGCGGGCCAAGGCGCCATCGTGGACCAAATCCCGGGCGTGACGCAAGGGCTCGGCGAGCTGGCATCCGGCCAGCAGGAACTGCAAGCGGGTTTTGCTTCGCTAAACGATCAGCTTGGCGAACTAACGAGCGGTCTCGACCAGAGCGTCGACGGCTTGACGCAAGTGACGGACGGCCTGGCTTCGGCGGGCGGCTATCTGCAAAGCCTGGCAGGCGCTCCCGACAAGGAGCTGACGGGCTGGTACATCCCGCAGGAAGCGATCGACGACGAGCAATTCCAATCGTCGCTGGATGTGTATATGTCGCCGGATCGGATGACGGCGAAGTTCGATGTTATTTTCGACAGCAATCCGTATTCGGAGGCAACCATGGCCGAGATTCCGGCGCTGGAAGCGGCCGTCGATCGTGCGCTGCGGGGTACGGCTTTTGAGGAAGCGGTGACCGCCATCGGCGGCGTAACGAGCATGAACCACGATCTCGACACGATCTCGAACGCGGACTATTCGCGGACCGTCGTCCTGATGCTGGTCGGCATTACGCTTATTCTCATCGTGCTTTTCCGTTCCATAGTAATCCCGGCATACGTCGTGTTATCGCTGATCGTTACGTATTATACGTCCCTGGCGATTACGGAGCTTATATTCGTTCGTATATTCGACTTGTCCGGCATCAGCTGGGCCGTGCCGTTTTTCGGCTTCGTCCTGCTTGTCGCGCTTGGCGTCGATTACAGTATCTTCCTGATGGACCGGTTCCGCGAATTCCGCCATCTGGAGCCGAAGCAAGCCATCTTGGAAGCGATGAAGAACATGGGTGGAGTCATTATGTCGGCAGCCGTTATTTTGGGCGGAACATTTGCGGCTATGCTGCCTTCGGGCGTTATGTCGCTGCTCCAGATCGCGACGATGGTCTTGTGCGGGTTGTTCCTGTACGCGCTCGTCATGCTGCCGCTGTTTATTCCGGTCATGGTCCGAGTTTTCGGAGAAGCCAACTGGTGGCCGTTCATGAGGAACGACAAGGAAGCCGGATACAGTCTGCGCGAGAAGGAAGCGTTTGTTCATAGCCACAAGGAATAGTAATGCGTCAATGATAAGCGGTCGCCCTGAATGATCGGGGCGGCCGCTTTGGCGTGCCTCCCGCTCGCTCTTGACGGGCATTCTGTACCCTTGGCTGCTTAGACAAAGCGGCAGCAGGAGTAGTAAGATAGGAGCAGGGGCAAGCTTCACAGGTAAGGTTGAGGAAGGAGGCTGCTTGCATGAAGCGGATATTGGTTATATTTACAGGAGGGACGATCGGCAGCAAGGCGGAGGGAAAATCCATCAACGTACACGACTCCGGTTCCTATGCGCTGCTGGAGGCCTACCGCAATACGGATGAGGTCCGGAAAGATGTCGAGCTGTCAACGCTCGAACCTCTTAATTTGCTCAGCGAGAACCTGACGACGGAAGATTGGCGGACGTTGGCCGTTGCCATTCGGAACGCCGATCCAGGCTCGTACGACGGTCTCATCGTGACGCATGGTTCGGATACGCTGGCTTATTCGGCCGCGATGTTCAGCTACTTGTTTGCCGGGGGCGGCGTGCCGATCGTGTTTACCGCAAGCAATTATCCTATTGCGGATCGGCGGGCTAACGGACTGCGCAATTTGGCGGGGGCCATCGACTTCGTCGTGGAAGAAGCGTTGCCCGGCGTATTCGCCGTCTACGAGAACGATCGGGGAGAGATGCTCGTCTATCTCGGCACGAGGCTTGCGCAATGCGAGTCGTTTACGGATCAATTCCGCAGCCCGTACGATCTGCCTTACGGCGTAATGGAAAAACGGCGGTTCGTATGGCGGGATGACGTAAGAAATCCTCGACCGGATACGCTGCTGGGAAGATTGAAGGTTGAGCTATCGGCTCCGCTTCCATGGGAGCCGGAGAATCTGAGCTTGGACGATTCCGTCTTGTACATACGTCCTTATCCGGGCTTGAACTATTCGCTGTACGATTGGAGCGGCCGGAAACCCAGCGCTATACTGCACGATCTTCATCACTCCGGCACGGCGACGGCTCTGCCCGGCGGTCCTTATTCGCTGCCCGCTTTTATCGAGCGTTGCAAAGCGCACGGGATCGATGTGTACATGAGCCCGCTTAAGGACGCCTCGGCCGCGCTCTACGCCTCGTCGCACGCGTTGATCGAAGCGGGGGGCGTGTTCCTCGAGGGGATCGGGATGGAAGCGGCTCTGACGAAGCTGATTGCCGTCTATGGCCTTGCGTCGAACGCGGAGCAAGCGCGGACATGGATGACGGAAGCGACATTTGCTTACGAGAAAATGGGCTCCGGCGTCGATTCGGAAGGGGCGGGGACGGATGAAAATTAAGGAAGCGACTTTTTTGACGAAGGAGCCGCTTGGGCTGCTGCCCTTCTATCGGGATGGGCTTCGGTTTCCTGTGGTGACGGCTGAGGAAGACCAGTTAGTCGTCCAGGCGGGAGATACGGCACTGCGTTTCGTTCGGTGGGAGCTGGGAGCCTCGGAGGAGGAAGCGGAAAGTCGTCTGGTACGAAGCTACGAAGGGCAGTCCACTCCTTATTACCACTTCGCGTTCAACATACCGGAGAATAAGCTGGACGAGGCGAAGGGCTGGATCGAGACCGTTACGGAGCTAGGGATGGAGGCGGGCCGGGATATTTCCCGGAGCGAGGCCTGGAACTCGGATTCCGTCTACTTTATGGACCCGGCGGGCAATATTTTGGAGCTGATCGCAAGGCATACGATGGACAATGGCATTCAGCGTCCTTTTGATCCAGATCGGGATCTTCAATGTCTCAGTGAAATCGGATTGCCAACCCGCAACGTGGCTTATGCGGTCGACCACTTGGAGGCCATAGGCATCGGGAGCTATCAAGGAAGGAATGACAGCTTTAACCCTGTGGGCGACGAAGAGGGCATGTTCATTGTCGTCCAGCCGGGAAGACGTTGGCACTTCACTAACCTGACGGCGGAGTGTTACCCCTTCGAGGTGTTTGTTGAAGGAGTCGGCAAGCTTTTTCTCGCGGAGGACGAGCAGGGTTTGAAGCTGCAGCGCAATTAAGATCAAGCGGCGAGAACACCCGCAGGATGCTTCGCGCTCTTGCGGTTTCTATACAATTACACTAAGGAGGCGGAACTTATGAGTAACGGTATTGTTAGAGTTGGAGAGCTGGTGCCTAATTTTAATCTGCTCGCATCGAACGGGCAGGAGGTATCGCCGGAGGACTATCGCGGCAAGAAGCTTGTCATCTACTTCTATCCGAAGGACATGACACCTGGCTGTACGGCGGAATCCTGCGACTTCCGGGATTACAATGGAGAGTTCGCGGAGCATAACGCGGAAGTGATCGGCATTAGCCCCGATGATTTAACGTCGCACGAGCAATTCGTATCGGAGCATAATCTGCCGTTTCTCCTGCTGTCCGACACAAATCATGGCGTGGCCGAGCTGTTCGGCGTATGGAAGGAGCTCAGCTGGGGCGGCAAGACGTTCCTCGGCGTGGAGCGTTCGACGTTCCTGATCGACGAGGAAGGCAAGCTCATCCGCGAATGGCGCGCCGTCAGCGTCGAGGGCCATGTACAAGAGGTGCTTGAAGCGGTAAAAGGCTAACTTAACTTTACGTTCGCTCGAAAAGCCTCGCTAGCGCAGGCGTAGGCCGGCGACACCGACGTAATCGCCGGAAAAGCCCCGCAAGCGGAGCCGTAGGTCGTCGACACCGACGTAATCGCCGAAAAAGCCCCGCAAGCGGAGCCGTAAGTCGGCGACACCGACTTGCAGGCCGAAAACGCCGCGCTAGCGCAACATGCGCAAACAACAGAGCCCTGCCTCCAAGTGGAGGCAGGGCTCTGTATGCTTATGCGAGATTTATTTTTTCTTCCAGTTCGGCAGAGACTGCACGAAGCTGTCGGACAAATTAAGCAGCTCCAGCGCACGGTCGAATTCCTCTTCGGTCGATTGCTGCTCGTTATTGCCGTTACCCGCGAGCGGGTAATGCTTGCCGTCGTTGAAGCCGCTGCCGGACATAAACAGCTCTTCGCTGCTTAAGAAGGAGCCGGACGGCAAATAATAACGTTGAGGAAGAATGTTGTACGATTGATTGAACAAGTCCTGGCCGAAATGCATCTGATTATCCAGCGGCAGACCAAGCAGGTTGGCGATCGTCGGCAAGATGTCGACTTGTCCGCCAAGCTGGTCATACGTAGCTGGCGCTTCGTCGCCCGGATTAACGACGACAAGCGGTATGTTGATCATATCGGTATACGTGTACTCGCGGCCGTAAATTTCGGCCATCAGGTCCTTCTCGCCGTTGTCGAGCGAGTAGATCGGCAAGCCGAGATGGTCGCCGTACAGCACGATCAGGCTGTTGTCCCAGATGCCGCGAGCCTTCAAGTCGTCGATGAATTCGCCCAGCGCATGGTCCGCATAGTTTTGCGACTCGATATAGTCGCCCACCAGCGTGCCGTCGAAGCGGTCGGGCAGGTCGATCAGACGTTTCTCCTGCGGAATCGTGTAAGGATGATGCGCCGTCATGGAGATGATCTGCGTGTAAAACGGCTTGCCGCTCGCGTTCATGCGGTCAAGCTCTTCGATAGACTTCTTATACAGCATTTCATCGGAGGCGCCGAAGAAGATCGCATCCTCCGTTCCAAAAAATTCGGCGTCGTAATAACGATCGAAGCCGATAGCCTTATACAGCTCGGCGCGGTTCCAAAACTCTACGACGTTCGTATGGAACGTAGCCGTATCGTAGCCGACCGACTTCACTAGCTTCGGCAGACTAGGAAGCTCCTTGCCCGCATACACTTGCGTCGCGGCACCCCGCGGAGGAATGTACAGCGACGTATTGACGACGAACTCCGCATCCGACGTATTGCCTTGGCCGACTTGCTGGTAGAAGTGGGAGAAGTAGCTGTTCTCTTTCACCAGCTTGTTCAGATTAGGCGTAATTTCTTGACCCTCGATGGACAGGCCCACCAGGAAGTTCTGCATGGATTCCATCTGAAGAATGATCAGGTTTTTGCCTTCCGCCGATCCGAACAGCTTAGGTTCAGCGGGCGGTTGGACGTTCTTTACATTCTGAATCTTCTCTTGCGTAATTTCGGAAGAATCGACATACTGGATTTCTTTGTTAGCCAGAATACGGTAAGCTTCGTAATTAAGAATGCCCATTTGCTCAGCCTTGACGATTTCGTTCATGCTGGCGCTGTTTGGCAGGACGTTGAACAAGCAAAGCGCCAATGATACGGACAGCACGGCGATCATGACTCTCTTATTCTCCTTGCGAGTGAAGGCTTTCTTAACTTCCTTCGCCTTCCGGCGGAAGAACAGCAGACCGATCATCAGGACAACGTCGATGTAGATCAGCAAATATTGAGGATCCATCAGCGAGAACACGCTGTTCTTTACTGCGGTTACCTGATTGACCTGCTGCAGGGCCGAATAATCGACGATAACGCCGTAATACTTGTAATACATAATGACAGCAAATAGAATAGAAGTCATGGCAAGGTTTGCGATTAAGTAATACGTGAACTTGCGCTTGCTTGCGAACCATTCGATCAGGCTAAAGACGATCAGCACAAAAGGAACTTCCTTAAGAAGGGTTGTCCAGGACGCACCGTCCGGGAAGACGACTGTCCATGCTAAAAAGCTTTTGAGTAGCAGGATGAACGAGAAAAACAATATAGGACGAGTACCGAGCAATCGTCCAGATGCTAGAGTTGACATTAGGAAAGCACCCCTACCTTTCACAGCACAAACAGGCTTATCTCTATCTCTCTTCGAGGAAGCCGCTTTGCTTTTTTTCTTTGAATTATAGGAAAGTATGAGTTTTCTACATACCTAACCTATAATCCTCAATGAAACGCGCTGCGCAGCCGAAGACGGCGACAGCCGTTCACCTTGGCATTAAGAGAATATTAGTATACTTATTGTAAAGACATTATCATTATGCTCCTTTCTTACACCAAAAGTCAAAAGGCAAAACAGCCCTTAAACTGCAGGAGGAACGAAAATGAGGAAGAAAAAGCCATTTTTGGCGATTGTTTTGACAGGATTTCTATTAGCTGGAGGTTACTTCGTAGCACAGGAATACGGACTATTCGATCCTGCAAGCGGAGCCGCACAGCCGCCCAAGCTGGCTGAGGGCATAGATGATGGAGACGGCCAGGCGGGCGGGGAGCTCGAAGGGGATGTGCCTGGAGCTGGAAACTCCAATACCGGCGGCGGCATCAGCGTGCCGGATCCGGACGGGGGATCGGACAACAAATCAACGGACAAGCCTGCCGAGACGAACAAACCGAAGCCGACTTCAACAACGACCCCGGGAACCGGAAATACACCCGGAGCCAGCGGCGAAGAAGGTATTTCCCGCGGAGAAAACGGAGATATCGCCGTCATCGCGGAGCCGCATAGCGCCACTGCGTTGGTGAACCCGTTCAACAAGCTGCCGGAGGATTACGAGCCGGACGACCTGGTGTACCCTGATGTGAAGTTTATCTTCTCGGAGAAGGTGGAGAAGCGGATGCTTCGGAAGGAAGCCGCCGAGGCGCTCGAGAAGCTGTTCGCCGGAGCGGAAGAGGATGGCATCTATCTGGCCGGCGTATCGGCGTATCGTTCCCACGCGACACAGACGAAGCTGTTCGATCGGTACGTGAAGAGAGACGGCTACGAGAAGGCGAGAACGTACAGCGCTCTCCCGGGTACAAGCGAACATGAGACGGGGCTCGCCGTAGACTTGTCAGGAAGCGACGGCTCTTGCGCGGCAGCCGACTGCTTCGGAGATACAAAGGAAGCGGCATGGCTGGCGAAGCATGCTTCGGAATACGGATTTATCATCAGGTATCCGAAGGGCAAGGACGAAATTACGGGCTACCAGTACGAACCGTGGCATCTTCGTTATGTAGGAGCTGAGCTTGCAGGCGAGCTCGCTTCATCCGGGATGACCTTGGAAGAGTATTATAATGCGGTTCCGGTAACACAATAAGGCTGGAATCCTCCTGCTGTCAGTCCAATAAGGCGCATGACGGAACGGTGATCCGCGCAGGATTCAGCGTTCGAAACGTTAGAAGACAGCGATGCGAAAGGCGTGGATGTCCCCATGAATTTGCTGCAAAACTTATCATTCGTCATCATTCTATTAAATATTTTCCTCGCGATCACGGTGATCTTTCTGGAACGGCGCAATGCCAGCTCGACTTGGGCATGGCTCATGGTTCTGTTCTTTATTCCCGTGCTCGGTTTCGTGATGTATTTGATTCTGGGACAGAAGGTGCGCAAGCGGCAGTTAACCAAATTGCTCGGAGAGAACCGTCGCATTATCGAGGAGGCGCTGGAGAAGCAAAGCATTATGCTGGAGCGCAGAGAGATGTTTCCCGAGGGCAGCGAAATGGCCAAGTACCAGGATATGATGTACATGAATTTGACGACAAGCTATGCACTGTACACGAACAACAACGAGATCGAGATCTTTACGGACGGCAACCGGAAGTTCGATGAACTGCTGGCCGATATCGAGAATGCCGAACATCATATCCATCTCGTCTACTACATCGTAAGGGATGACGCGCTTGGCCGCCGGCTGATGGACGCGCTTGTGCGGAAGGCTTCGCAAGGCGTTGAGATTCGGTTTCTGTACGACCAGATCGGCAGTCTGGCATTGCCGAGAAAATATTTTCGGGAGCTTCGGGCAGTAGGGGGCAAAGAGGCAGCGTTTTTCCCATCGCGGATTCCCTTCCTTAATTTAAAGATCAACTACCGCAATCATCGCAAGCTGGCGATCATCGACGGCAGGATTGGTTATATCGGCGGCTTTAATATCGGGAACGAGTATTTGGGGTTGAATAAACATTTCGGCGCATGGCGGGATACGCATCTTAAGGTGCAGGGCGGGGCGGTGCTGCAGATGCAGGCCCAGTTCCTGATGGATTGGAATCTGGCGGTCGCGACCAAGATGCCTCTGGGACCGGCATACTTCCCTTACCCGGACAACGTCAACGGCATAATCGGCATGCAGCTTGTGGCAAGCGGACCGGATACCGAGTATCAGGAAATCAAGAACGCCTATATCAAAATGATCTACTCCGCCAAACATACCATCTGCCTGCAGACGCCATATTTTGTACCGGATGAAAGTCTCATGACCGCGCTGCGCATCGCAGCTTTGTCCGGCGTCAGCGTGAACATCATGCTGCCGAGCAAGCCCGATCACTTCTTCGTGTATTGGGCGACGCAATCGTTTCTGGGGGATTTGCTGGAGAGCGGAGTTAGGGTGTACCTGTACAAGGAGGGTTTCCTGCATGCGAAGACGCTCGTCGTCGATCGCATGGTCGCATCCGTAGGGACGGCCAATCTGGATATTCGCAGCTTCAAGCTGAATTTCGAGATAAATGCCTTTATCTATGACGAAGACACGGCAGCCGAGCTTGCAGACATCTTCTTGGAGGATTCGGAAAATTCTTTCGAGCTGACGATGGAGCGTTATAACCGCAGACCGCTGTTCAACCGGTTCAAGGAATCGGTATCGCGCCTGCTCAGCCCCATCTTGTAAGTGCGAATTTAGGCAAAATGAAAGGGATTCCGCTTGTCCTGTGGCAACCGGAATCCCTTCACTTTCTGATGTGACAACTATTCAATTTATTCTAACGCTCCAATCCATGGCTTCCTCAATTTCTCTTGAACGCCATCCTTTCGGTAAGTATTTCATATCCAACAACTCTTAAAGGCTGACGTCCCGTTCTCGTCAATCGCTCTTCTGCCCACATGCCCCGGCATCGATCTTCGATACCTCACTTCGTAAGGCATGCTTCGCTAACGTGCTTCAATGGACTATCCCCTCTCGTGTAGGATGGCTTTAGTATAACCCATTATTTTAATTTTGTAAATATTCAGATTATTTAATTATGTAAAAAGTTTATGCTGTTTAAGGCGATAAGGTTTAAAAAGATCATTTCTATTGGTGATGATGTCTACCCTATGCTTACGAAGTGGCGTTTCTTTGCAAAGCTGGCGGTCGTTCATCCCCGGGAGGCCGAGGCTAGAGTTTCTCTCATAGTTTCGAAGTTGGGTTCGAAGAATATGAGGCGTATGTCCGACTGATGTGCCGAATATAGTCGAAATATCCACCATACTGCGTGTCAGAGTGATGTGCCGAATATAGATGAAAAATCCACCATAATGAGCGTGTGTCGGACTGAGGTGCCGAATATAGATGAAAAATCCATCATAATGAGCCATGTGTCGGGCTACTGAGTCGAATATAGATGAAAAATCCACCATAATGAGCCGCGTGTCGGAGTGATGTGACGAATATAGATGAAAAATCCACAATAATGAGCGTGTGTCGGGCTGATGAGCTGAATATAGATGAAAAATCCACCGTAATGAGCCATGTGTTGGGCTGATGAGCCGAATATAGATGAAAAATCCACCATAATGAGCGTGGACCAGCCTAATGTGCCAGATGTGCATAATATAGCAGAAGAACCATTAAAGGTGCATAGTCATTGCTAATTCATCGTTTTATATTTATACTTAGTCTAAAATCATAAAAGGCGGCATAAACCGACCATGGTGAAATTAAACTTGACGATACAACGGAAAGCGATCTACGAGGTTGTTCAAGGATCGCATGATCATCCTACTGCGGCGGACGTAATCGAGAGACTGCGGAGCAAAGGCTTTAACTTCGCCTATGGCACCGTCTATAACTCTCTGCGCTATCTGGCCGATGTGGGTCTGATCAGAGAGCTGAAGCTAGGTGAAGCGGTCAGCCGATATGATGCACGAACCGAAGATCACCAGCATATCGTCTGCACGAAATGCGGGCGTGTCGGCGAGGTGCTGACGGAGCTGCCTGCGAGCTGGGTCTCGACTGTGGCGGACGAAACGAAATTCGTGATTGAGCACGCGCACGTCGTGCTGGAAGGAGTGTGCGAGACATGCGCGAAGAGCTAGCCATAACGGATTTCACGGAAGGCGTATTGTGTTCCCTTACGAAGCGGGTTATGCTGATCAGCCCGTTGCCGGATCGCGTTCGCAGTCTGCTTGTAAAGCTGTCGGGCGACTGCTTCGACGTCTTCTCGCTTCACGAGTTTACGGCAGGGCTTCTGCCTGCGCTGCAGCCGGAGCTGCTCGTCTACGACGCGCTGCCAATCGACAAATCAGCATCCTATGCTTCCTCGCATACGCTGCAAGGGGGCGCTGAGCTTCTGCAGACGGCGAGAACGCACGGAGTGCCCGTACTGGTGCTGCTGAACGGCGAAGCCTACGAGGCACGAGGCAACGCGGAGCTGTCGGGCGCGGAGCTTCTCGTTTGGCCTTCCGATCCGGAGGCGGCGTTGTCCCGCATTAACCGGATGCTGGAGGAACGGCCGGCAAGCGCGTTGGTCGCGGCAGGATCCGCTGTCGCAGGCATGGAAGCCGGGAACCCTGCCGACGTACTCAGGAACGACGAGGATCTCCGAACGTTCAAGGATATCCAGATCGATCTGCGACGGATGAGAGTAACGCGCGGTGGACAGCGGATCGAGCTGACGAAGACGGAATACGATTTGCTGCTGCATTTTGTATCGTCGGATGGGTCCGTACTGACTCGCGAGAATCTGCTCGATACCGTATGGGGCATGCAATTTTACGGCGGCAGCAATGTGGTAGACGTTCATATCAAGAGTCTGCGCAAGAAGCTTAAGGACAGCGCGGTATCGCCCCGATATATCGTTACGGTTCGCGGGGCGGGTTATCGGCTCGCAGACGATCATCTGCAATAAGAAGAGTAGTCGTGTTGCGATTACTGGCGACCTTGGGCCATTAGGCTGTTGAACGTCTAGCGGCTCTTGGCGCAAGGCAAAATAGTGTCGGGAAGATTGACAGGCAACTGGTCAATCTTCTGTCAGATGCGGGGAGTCGCAGTGAAAGCGGATTCGAGGATTTGCTTGCAAGCCATCGCAAGGGTAAACTAAATGGAGTGTCACATCATCTCCTGTAGGGGGTACATTGCGATGAATTACCGGGCATTAGGCTCATCCGATATGCAAGTTAGCGAGATCAGCTTCGGCACCTGGGCGATCGGCGGCTCCTGGGGCAGCAAGGACGACGCGGATTCTCTGCGCGCGCTGGAGGCGGCAATTGATGCCGGCGTCAACTTCTTCGATACGGCAGATGTGTACGGAGACGGTCACAGCGAGCGGTTGCTGTCACAAGCGACCAAGGGCAAGGAAGAGCAAATCTACATAGCGACCAAGTTTTGCAGAGCGGGGGACATCCACGATCCGGCCACATATTCGGAGGAATCCGTACGCGCTTACCTGGAAGGCAGCCTGTCAAGACTGGGACGCGAGCGAATCGATCTGTATCAGATTCATTGTCCGCCCCTGTCAATCTTGAAGGAAGGCAGCGTCTTCGGCGTTTTGGACAAGCTCAAGGAAGAAGGCAAGATAAGGGAATACGGCGTTAGCGTCGAGTCTGTGGAGGAAGGTTTGTTCTGTCTGGAACAGCCGGGCGTCCGAGCGCTTCAAGTCATTTTCAACCTGTTCCGTCAAAAACCTGCAGAGCGCCTTCTGGGCGAAGCGCAGGAAAAAGGCGTCGGCATTCTGGTCCGGCTCCCGCTGGCAAGCGGTCTCTTGACGGGCAAGTTTGCCGCGGAATCCGCGGCGGCGTTCGAAGAGAACGATCATCGCCGCTTCAACGAAAACGGCGAGTCGTTTAACGTGGGCGAGACGTTTGCGGGACTGGGTTTCGCCAAGGGCGTCGAGCTTGCGGAGCAGCTGCGCTGGATCGAGGTAGGCCGCGACAATATGGCGCGAGCGTCACTGCGCTGGCTGCTCGACCACGAGGCGATCACCTGCGTCATCCCTGGCTTCAAAAATGTCCGTCAAGTGCAAGACAATCTCTCCGCGCTCCATGTTCAGCCGTTCTCTGACGATGAGATGGACCGGGTTCGCGCATTCTACAAGGATCATGTGCATGCGCATATCCGAGGTTCTTACTGAATGGAGTTTTTGATGGGAACAAGGAAACAAGCTGATATCGATGGGGATCGATTCCAGCTTGTTTCTTGGCGGTTTCCTTCATCGTGTTATTGTTCCATTATGCGTCTAATTTTTTGATGACGACGGAAGCGTTAACGTTAATCTCCGTTCCGCCTGCGAGCGTTTGAAGAGTGACGGCCGCGGCGGAAGTGTGATTGTGCAAGGTAAGAGTGTCACCAGCCGCAATGGTAATGATGGCCTGCCCGAAGTTTTGCTGCGTGCCGGCACCGGAACCGTAAACCGTATTGGTAACAGGGACACCGTTCAAAAACAGCGTGAATTGGTTAGGTTCAACGCCGGACACAGAGAACGTAACTTCATAATCTCCCGGTGTTGCAATGCCAATATCGGAGGTTCCGGGTGCATGCGTGATTCCAGGCGTAGTCACGCCTGTTGTGCTGAATAGGATCGGAGCGTCTATCGCTATGACTTGGGCCCCAACATTATAAATATACGCGTACTCAGCAATTCCGCTTCCTGTAGCGCCAGTTGCACCAGTTGACCCCGTAGCACCATCGGCGCCAGTCGGCCCAGCAGGCCCTGTAGCGCCATCGGCACCAGTCGCACCCGTGGCTCCTGTTGCGCCGTCAGCGCCGGTCGGCCCAGCAGGTCCCGTGGCGCCATCGGCGCCAGTCGGCCCAGCAGACCCTGTAGCGCCATCGGCGCCGGTCGACCCAGCAGGCCCTGTAGCGCCATCGGAGCCGGTCGGCCCAGCAGGTCCCGTGGCGCCATCGGCGCCAGTCGAACCCGCGGCTCCTGTAGCGCCATCAGCGCCGGTCGGCCCAGTGGGTCCCGTAGCGCCAGCGGGTCCCGTAGCACCGTCGGCGCCAGTCGGCCCAGCGGGTCCTGTAGCGCCGTCGTCGCCGGTCGGCCCAGTGAGTCCCGTAGCACCATCGGCGCCAGTCGGCCCAGTGGGTC
>NZ_BDQX01000383.1:7248-21849 GCF_003112455.1 Paenibacillus agaridevorans | reverse complement strand
AAATACAAAAAACACGATGCGGGATAGTCTGAGGGTTATTTAATCGACAGTCTCTTTTTTCGGGTTGCAGCGCTCAAAGTAACTCTGCGCGGAGCTGTAACCCGATTTTCTCGGGCAGCAGCGTTCAAAGTAGCTCTGACAGGCGGGGGCGAGCATATGTGTATGAAAAAGCGAGTACAATACCGTGCGGACTGGCGGGGGCGAGCATATGTGTATGAAAAAGCGAGTACAAGGGGGCGCGGATGGGTTGGGGCGTTTTGCGAATAATAGCCTGACCTAGCAACATATGCCAATCCCTGGACGTTAGAGGAGTATATACACATAAGGGGGTTGTGGCAATGATGAGAGCGTATTCGTCGAAGGGGCCAAAAAAGGGGCGGCAATCGCGGCTGCGTGGACTGGCGGGAGTGCTGCTTGCGATGGTTATTGTCTTGAGCGCGTGTTCCGGCGCGGACAATAACGCGGGCAGCCGAAGCACGGAAGGCGCGTCAAACGCTGCGTCTGCCGAAAAGGGGAACAGCGGGAACGCTCCTCGAGAGGCTTTAGGGGAATCGGACAGGAGCCCCACTTCTTCCGAGCCGAAAAAAGAAATAGTTGAACGCAACGGAGTTTACACCAATCCGAAACAGAAGATTCAGGCCGGGCAGCTGACCGCGGGAGAGTGGGATGACTTGGCGGCATGGGAAGGCTTCAACAATCTGCTTAACAGCCAGGAGGGCGACAGCAGCAAACGCTTCTGGGGCTTTTGGCAATTTCATCGGCTGGAGGTAATTGTCTCGGCTAACGGCAGAGCCGTATCCGATGCGGAGGTCGTCCTGCAAGCCGACAACCAGGCGGTCTGGCAGGCGAGGACCAATACGGACGGCATCGCGTATGTCTATGCAGGGCTGTACGAGCAACGCGCTTTAAAGACCAGCAATGCCTACAATGTGCAAGTCAGCTTCGGACAGGAACAGAAAACGACGCAGGGGCTGGACATAACGAGACAGGGCAGCGTCAAGGTGGATTTGGGGTCTGGGGTGCCAGGGACGGAGCCGTCCGAGAAGGTTGATCTGATGTTTGTCGTTGATACGACGGGTTCGATGAAGGATGAGCTGGATTATTTGGAAGCTGAGCTTAAGGACGTCGTGGAACGGGTGGCGGACGAACATGCCAATCAGCTGGGGATCAGGGTCAGCGCCAACTTTTACCGGGATGCAGGGGACGAATATATTACGAGGCCTTATCCTTTTACGACGAATATAAATGAGGTGATCGACCAGTTCAGCGAGCAGAATGCGAGAGGCGGAGGCGATTATCCGGAAGCCGTCGACCAGGCGCTCAGGGATGGTATTCATAAGCACGACTGGAGCGAGGAGGCCCGGGCGCGCTTGCTGTTTCTGGTGCTGGATGCTCCGCCGCACGAGGATGCCCAAGTCATCGAAGAGGTGCACAGGCTTATCGAAGATGCTTCGGAAAAAGGCATTCGCATCATTCCGGTCGCTTCGAGCGGCGTAAATGCGGATACGGAGTATTTGCTGCGGTTCATGGCCGTTGCGACAGGCGGAACCTATCTGTTCCTGACCGATGACAGCGGGATCGGAGGCGATCACCTGGAGCCGGCGGTGGGCGAATACGAAGTTAAGCTGCTTAATGATTTATTAGTTGAAGTTATTAACCGTTATGTGAGCTGACTGTCTAGCGAGAGTCGGTCACTGAAGAGGCACTTGCGGGAAAACGGCTGCGAAAGGCGGCAATTCCAACGTAAGTGTCTTTTTGTGGATTTGGAAATATCATTATGTTAGGTTTACGGATTTAAAAATTCGTAATATTATAGGTTTCTATCCTATTTTAACCGTACTAATGGCGAAATAGAGAATGGTAATATTATTGTCATTTTGTTATATGGATGAAAGGTGGCGTCGGAGGTGCGGGAATACGATTACGAGTACGCGGACTTTATTTATTACACGCCGGGCGAGCTCGACAAGGCGGGCGGTCTATGGCCTGTTCGGGCGGGAAGATGCCTGGCCAAGCCCCATTATAAAGTCGGACCCAAAAGAATCGAGTGCTACAGTCTTCACTTCGTGAGGGAGGGCAGGCTTCGCCTGGAGTACGAGGGCCGGCAGATCGAGCTTCGAAAGGGCGACATCTTCTGTCTATTCCCGGATCGCACGTACTTTTACGATATGCTTCCCGCGGAGCGGGAGCTCGAGATGAGCTGGCTGGCCATGGACGGTGAACGGGTAAAGCCGCTGCTTGCGCTGGCGGGGCTTACGGAGGAAAGGCCCTTCCGCGCAGAAGCTATAACTCCGCAAGGAGCGGCTGCCGTTAACTGCGCGATTGAAGCGATGGAGCGGGTTCAAAGGTGGCACCCGGCCGCGGCGCTTGAACTGCAAGGCCTCTTGTGCGGGTTATTGGCGTCCCTCATGCCCCGGGAGCAGGATCAACAGATCCAAGAACTGGCGGGCTGGATCCGCGAATGCGAAGAGTATATGGAGCTGCACGCTTCGGAAGGCATTACGGTTCAGCAGGTCGCGGATTTCGCGGGGGTGCACCGTTCGTATTTTACCCAGGTGTTTACGGCCCGGACGGGTATGCCGCCGATGAAGTACTTGCAGATGATCCGCATGGAGAAGGCCAGGCGGCTCTTGATCGATACCGATGCCACGGTGACGGAGATCGGTCTGTCGCTCGGCTATCCCAACCTTTATACGTTTACGAGGGCTTTCAAAATCTATTTCAAGCAATCCCCTCTAACTTTAAGGAAAGCCCAAGCTTAGCAAATTCAATCGAAATCAAATTGTAAGCGATTGCATTTCTCCGTGAAAAGGAGTTGTCCGCAATGAAGCTGTCCACTCTCAGGCGATGGATATCGCCCAGCTTAAGCATTCAAGGGAAAATATTTCTTGCGTTCAGTCTCGTCGCGCTGCTCTCCATTCTTTCCATAACCGGCATCGTGTACGTCAACATGCGCGACACGATCAAGTCCAACGCGGTGACCTCGGTGTCGGACAGCATCCGCCAGGCGGACGAATCCCTGAACATCATGCTGGAGGAGATCGATCGGCTGAATATGGTCGTCGTCATCAACAAAAACACCGTCATCGATACGTTGATCAGCCCGTCGGTGGAGATCAGCCACGAATGGTTCCAGGAGCAGAAGCGAATCGAGGAGTTTCTGTCGTCCTTAATCACATACAAACCTTACATTTCCCGGATCGCCGTCGTCGGCTTGAACGGAAAGGTGTTTTTCTCCGGGGGGCCATGGCTGGACAGTACGATCCTTGGAACGCCGACGATGGAATACATGCTGCGCAATGGATCGCGTCATGCGTATTTAAAGCAGACGGGCGTCGCGGAGACGATTACGGTAGGGCGCGAGATCCGCTATAACCGCGAAACGATCGGCGTGGTTATGGTCGATCTGCGTTACGATTTTATCCGGAAAACGTACGGCGTTAAGCCGACCGCCGACAGTATGCTGTACGTGCTGGATCAGCAAAATGGATTCGTGTACCGCCCTGACCAGACGCCTTCGTTCGCTCCTTCCGACCAGAAGATTATCGACTTGAAAAGAGAACTCGCGGGCAAAGGCGACGTTGTGGAGAAGGTGATTGACGGCCGGTCCTTTATCGTGGTCAGCCGGCAGTCCGACCATACAGGCTGGTCGACGCTGGCGCTTATACCGCTGGACTCTCTGCTTAGCGAGTCGACCCAACTGCGGAACTTGATGCTGGAAGTATCGGTTATCGTCCTTATCGTCGTTCTAATCGGCTCCTTGCAGGTGTCGTCCCGCATCACGATCAATATTCGCCGATTGAAAGCCATGATGATGCTGGTCAAGGACGGCAATCTGACGTTTCCGAAAAAAGAGATTAAAACCAAAGATGAAGTGGGGCAACTGTACCATGTTTTCATCGGCATGGTGGAGGAACTTAAGCGGCTGCTCGAAGGGATTCGCGTGAGCGAAAAAGAGAAGCGAGAGGCTGAACTGACGGCGCTTCAGGCGCAAATCCGCCCTCATTTTCTATACAATTCGCTCAACACCATCAAATATTTGGCCAAGCTGAACGGGGCGCCCAATATCGAGGAGGTATCCGGCTCGCTGATCGATCTGATGAGGGGCGTACTGGGCAACTCGAATGAATATTTGACGGTGCGGGAGGAGCTGGACTACGTGCGAAGCTTCATTTCCATCGTCAAATACAAATATATGGAGCCGATCGTCGTTCACGAGGAAATCGGGGACCCGTCCTTGCTGGATAGCCGGATGCTGAAGCTGACGCTTCAGCCGATCGTGGAGAACGCGATTCTGCATGGAATCGGATCGCGGGAGCAGGGCGGCTTCGTGACGATCCGGGTGTACGAGGAGCATCGCGATCTCATGATCGAAGTGACGGACAACGGCAAAGGAATGACCTCGGAGCAGATGGAGCTGCTTCTGGGCGGGCAGGGGACGAAGACGACGTCCTCCCGATTCAGCGGCATGGGCGTGCGCAACGTGCACGAGAGAATCGTACGTTCGTTCGACGAACCATACGGAATTAAACTGTACAGCGAACCGGGCTTATATACAAAGGTCGAAATTCGGATTCCCAATCTGCGGGGCCCGGCGGGCTCCGAACAAGAGGTGAGCTAGATGATGTATCGGGTACTGTTGGTAGACGACGAGCCGCTTGCACGCAACGACCTTCGTTCCTTATTGGATTTCCGCGCGCATGGATTCGATATATGCGGCGAAGCCCAAAATGGAGAGACGGCACTGGCTATGATTCAGCAATCCCCGCCTGATGTCGCCGTCATTGACGTCAACATGCCGGGGATGAACGGCGTGGATCTTAACCGTATGATCAAGCAGAGTTATCCCGCGGTTCAGACCATTATGCTAAGCAGCTACGATGATTACGATTACGTTCGTGATTGTTTGAAAAACGGTTCGGTCGATTATTTGCTTAAGCACAGGCTCGACGGTGAAACGCTGCTCGCTCTGCTCGGGAAGGCGGTTCGGGAGAAGCGGGCGGCCGAAGCCGCAAACGCAACGAAGGATAACGGCACTTCATCCGGGCAATCGCCTCCGTTCCGTCCGGAAGCGATCCGAGGCCACATCGCGGATTTGGTAAGAGGCAAAGCCGAAGCCGCAGCAGAGCTGGAAGCAATCGCAGTGCGGCATGGCATGTATGCGAAGGCGGCTTTGTATACGACGGCGGTGCTGCAGATCGTCCCCTTCTTGCTGCTGACGGAATCCAATACCGACGTTCAGACGAACCGGATGGTCCAGCAGGCCGTCGATCTCATGCAGCAGAGTCTCGGCGATGTCCGTGAGCGTACGGCCGCTTACGTGGAGGAGGGGCGAATCATCGTCTTGTTCGCCTTCCGGGAGCGCAGCGAAAATGCAGCCGCAACCGAAGCGGCCAGAAGCATGAGCAAACTTCGCCATGCGCTGGAGATGTATCTGAATTTGAAGTCGATCTATGCGGTCGGACACGTATGCGGCAGTCTGTCGAAGCTCGGGGCGAGCTACGCTTCCGCTGAGAAGGCCCTCGACGCGAGCGCCGCATCCGCCAGCTTCGAGACGGGAAGCGGGAAGCGGGAACATCGCGTCGCGCTCACGATCGAGGAGCAGAAGCAACTGCTGCTCGCCATCGAGAGGCTGGACGGCCAAGGCGCGCAGCGCTTGATCGCCTCCGTGTTCGAGCGGATCCGCTCGTTGCCGCTGCATTCGCATGCGGTGCAGATGATCGTCAGCGAGCTGCTGCATATCGGCGACAAAGCGTTGAAAAAAGGAGTTCCGTCCCCATCCGGAGCGGCGGAAGGGGATCGCCTGCCCTCGCGAAGCGAGTTGAACTGGCTCGGCAGCGTTGGCGAACTGGAGGAGTGGATGCAATCGTTTTATGGCGTCTTGCTGCGGCTGCTCAAGGAGCGCCATGCGACGGGCACTTATTCCCGCCATGTGTCGCAGGCGATCGGCTTCATTTTGGAAAAGTATTCGGGCAGCGTGACGCTGGAGCTGGCTGCGAGCGTCATTGGACTGAACGCATCCTATCTGAGTCGGATCTTTAAGGATGAGACGCAGTCGACGTTTTCCGAATACGTGAACCGCGTGCGGGTCGACGCGGCACGAAGGCTGCTGGAGAGCGGTCAATATTCCATTAAGCAGATCAGCGATCAAGCGGGCTTTTCCACGCATAATTATTTTTTCAAGGTGTTTAAGGAGGCGACGGGCATGACGCCGCAGGCGTATTGCAACAGTCTCGGAGGCGGACCTGGAACGAAGCCGTAAAATATGTAGAGTAAATAGTCATATATGTGTAATTTGCCGTCATTGGCAGTGACTTATAATGGGGAAACACCGACGGCAAACGCTTACAATGATCGGTGAATCGATATACTGGAGGTTTATGTACATGCGCAAACAATGGGGGAAATACGCGCTTGCGACGATGATCGTCACCGGATTGATCGCATCAGGCTGCAGCAACGGGAACAGCGGCGACAACGGCAATGGCGGCAACGGAGGCAATCCGGGAGGCGCCAATGGGTCGAATTCGTCTGAAGGCGGCGTAAAGACGGACGGGTTCCCGATCGTCGAGACGCCGATCACGCTGAAGATGTTCACTCGCGTCGCGCCTGTAAACGGGCCTTTCAAAGATATGCCTGTATTCCAGGATTACGAGAAGCTGAGCAATATCAAAGTAGAGTTCATCGAGACGCCGACAGACGGCTTCGCGGAGAAGAAGAACCTGCTGTTCGCATCCAACGAGCTGCCGGACGCCATATTCCGTTCCGGGCTGTCGCAGCTCGAGTCGATCCGCTACGGAACGGCGGGACAACTGATTCCGCTGGAAGGCCTGATTGAGGAATATGCCCCTAATCTAAAGAGCCTCATGGAGCAGTATCCGGAGATCCGCGCTGGCATCACGACGCCGGAGGGTCATATCTACGCCATTCCAGGTATCGTAACGCTCGGCTCCGCGCGGACCGACAAACGGTGGATCAACCAGTCGTGGCTGGATAAGCTGGGCCTGAATGTGCCGACAACGACGGATGATCTGTACAACGTGCTGACGGCCTTCCGCGACAGCGACATGAACGGAAACGGGCAAGCGGACGAAATTCCGTTGACGGCGCGGGTCGGCATGCCGATCGTCAACCAAATGGCGGGGGCTTTCGGACTGGATTCGCAGCTCGGCTACAACATCAACCTCGAAGACGACAAGGTGGATATTTGGAGCGGCAACGATCGTCATAAGGAACTGCTTATGTATTTGAACAAGCTGTATAAGGAGAAGCTGATCGACCAGGAAATTTTCTCCCATACGGAAGCGCAATTTCTCGCCAAGCAAGGAACGGGCAACACGGGCTATTTCTTCGACCAGACGAACAACAACTTTCTCTCGATCCAGGATCAATATGTGGGCATCGCGCCGCCGGAAGGTCCGCACGGAGACCGCTTGCACAGCCAGATCTTGCCGGTGCCGCGCGATTACGGCGCATTCGCCATCACATCGGTCAACAAACATCCGGAAGCAACGATGCGTTGGATCGATTACTTCTACAGCGACGAAGGCTCCACGTTGCTGCGCTTCGGCCGGGAAGGCGAGCATTACGAAATGAAGGACGGCATTCCTTATTACAAGGAGGAATTGCTTGCCGTCGCGGAAGCCCAAGCGAAAATTACGCCATATGCGGGCGGGGGCGCGCCTCACATCATCAGCGATAAAGTAGCGTCGTTTATCAACCCGCCTCAAGTGCAAGAAGCGTTCGAAGCGCTGGAGCCGTATCTGCCGGAAATCCGCTATGCTTCGCCGATGTTCGACGAGGCGACCGCTCAGCAGGTCAATATTTTGCGCAACGACATCGACAAATATATCGAAGAACAAAGCACGAAGTTCATCGTTGGGGCGCTCAGCTTCGACAAGTGGGGCGAATTCCAATCCACGCTAGAAAAGATGAACGTTGCCGAGCTCGAGAAGCTTTACCAGGAAGCCTATGACAAGATGGACAAATAAATCGGACGTTATACGGAGAAGGAGGGGTTGCCCATGAACAGCATGATGGAAAGCGCGGGGGCCGCCCCTGCACCCGCCCGCAACAAGAAAGGCGCGGGGCTGTTAAAGAAAATGGCAAAGCGGTATGATCTGTACCTCATGCTGCTGCTGCCGCTCGCCTTCTATTTGATCTTCCATTACGGGCCACTGTACGGCCTGCAAATCGCTTTTAAAAACTTCAACCCGGCCAAAGGCATAATGGATAGTCCATGGGTAGGTTTTATCCATTTCGAACGCTTCTTCGACTCGTATTACTTTTGGCGGTTGCTGTGGAATACGTTATCCATTAATCTGTTGTCTTTGCTGATCGCTTTCCCGATTCCGATTCTGCTGGCGCTGATCGTTAATGAGATTCGGAGCAGGACATTTAGCAAGCTTCTGCAAAATATTACGTACATTCCGCATTTCATCTCCGTGGTCGTCATTGTAGGCATCCTGCAGGCGCTGCTTTCGCCTACGGCGGGTCCGATCAACCAAATGATCGAGCTGTTCGGCGGAACGCCGATTCGATTTATGGAGAGCGCCGGCTGGTTCAAGCCGGTCTACATCGGCTCGAACATTTGGCAGAGCATGGGGTGGCAGTCCATTATCTACATCGCCGCCCTCAGCGGGGTAAACCCTCAGCTGTACGAGGCGGCCAAGATGGACGGCGCCTCGCGGCTCCGCCGCATCTGGCATGTGTCGCTGCCGGGCATTATTCCGGTCATCGTCATTTTGCTTATACTCGATGTCGGCCACTTTATGAACGTCGGCTTCGAGAAAATTTTGCTTATGCAAAACAACCTGAACCTGGAATCCAGCGACGTCATCTCCACGTTCGTCTACACGACGGGCATCTTGAAGGGCGAATACAGCTATACGGCGGCGATCGGTCTGTTTAACTCGGTCATCAACCTCATCCTGCTGCTGCTGGTCAACAGGTTCGCTCGCAAGACGTCGGAGACGAGCTTATGGTAAAGGAGGAGTCGCTATGGAAAAGGTGCAAGTGAAGTCAAAACCGTCGGATGAAAAGCTGTTCGACATCATCTTGTATGTCATAGCAGCGGTCATTATGGTCATTGTTTTGTATCCGCTCCTGTTCACGGTCAGCGCTTCGTTTAGCGATCCGTCCAAGGTATTGAACGGACAAGTATGGCTGCTGCCGAAAGGAGCCAACATCGAGGCGTACGCCAATATCTTGAAAAACGACAAGATCTGGAGCGGCTACGGCAACTCGATTCTGTATACCGTCGTCGGCACCATCATTAACATCGTGTTGACGACCCTCGCGGCATACCCGTTGTCGAGACCCGATCTGCCTTTGCGCAACGGCATTATGGTTCTGATTACGCTGACGATGTTTTTCGGCGGCGGACTTATCCCGGTTTATTTGCTGGTCCGGGATCTCGGGATGGTCGACACGATGTGGGCGCTGATCGTGCCGGGCGCTATCGCCACTTACAATCTGATCGTCATGCGGACATACTTCCAATCCAGCATCCCTTGGGAGCTGCAGGAGGCGGCCCATATGGACGGCTGCAGCAATTGGAGATTGCTCGTAAGCATCATCCTTCCGCTATCGAAGCCCATCCTGGCCGTTATGGTGTTGTTCTACGCGGTCGGACATTGGAATTCGTTTTTCAACGCGCTGATATATATCCGCGACGAGGCCAAATATCCGTTGCAGCTCGTGCTCCGCGAAATCTTGCTGATCAGCCAATCGGCTCAAATCGACGGCGGCAGCGTCGGTCTGGAGAAACAAATTTTGCTCGCGGAAAGCATTAAATTTGCAGTCATCATCGTGTCCAGCCTGCCCGTGCTGATCATGTATCCCTTCGTGCAGAAGCATTTTGTCAAAGGCGTCATGATCGGCTCCATCAAAGGATAAAAGGTTGTTCAAAAAGTCCGCTTTTGATCACGAAGTATAGTTTGAATGCACATTATAATTAACGTTTCATTGGAGGTCCGTTGTGAATAAAAACGCGAAAATAACAGTCGATTGCGGCGGAGCAAGCGAACATGCCGTCAACCCGTACCTGTTCGGGCACTTTGTCGAGGACATCCGCGACCATATGGAAGCTATGCTGGCCTTCCCGCTCAAGGATATGGATTTCGAAAGCGAATCCGAAACGAAACGGGAAATTTCCGGTAGCTGGTATGCCTATACGAACGGCCGAGGCACCAAATACGCGCTGGAGGCGCCCGCACCCAAGCATTCGGGGCGAGCGCAGCGCATCCGCGCGATGAGCGACGACGAAGCGTATGCCGGCATCGCGCAGAAGGCGGCTCTCAAGGGACCTGCGGATTACACGGTTAAGGTCGTCGCTCGGGCATCCGTCGAATTAAAAGAGCTTATCGTGGAAGCGGCGGACCGTCGTACAGGGGAAACGCTGGGTCGGGTGTCTATTGCATTAACCAGCCATAACTGGCGGGAATACGAAACGAGCCTGTCCGTCTCCCGCGCCTGCGCCGATGCCGAGCTTCGCGTCTATATCCCGGCGGATCATCCCCGGTGGACGGATCACGTGTCGACCGGCATGCTGTGGCTCGACCACGTGTCCCTGCTTGCAGCGGACAGCATCGCCATGGTGAAGCGCGAGGTCATCGACATGACGAGGGATCTGAACGCCGGCATGATGCGGCTTTCGGGCAACTACATCAGCGCGTACCACTGGGAACACGGCATCGGTCCCGTCCTGGAGCGGCCGGTTATGTACAACGAAGCATGGGGCGGCTGGACGAGCAAATATTTCGGCACGGACGAATTTATCGCCTTTTGCCGGGAGCTGGGCGTAGAGCCTCTCATCTCCGTCAACGACGGATCCGGGACGCCGCAGGAAGCGGCGGAATGGATTCAATATTGCAACGGCGACGCCGACACGCCGATGGGCGCCCTGCGCGCCGCGAACGGCCATCCCGAGCCGTACGGCGTCAAGTATTGGGAAATCGGCAACGAGGTGTGGGGACAATGGCAGGTCGGAACCTGCACAGCCGAGGAGTTCGCCGCGCGCACCGTATCGTTCGCCGAGGCGATGAAGGCGGCCGATCCGTCGATCGCGCTGCTCGCTTGCGGCCATTACGATCAGGAGTGGAACAAGCCGGTGCTCGAGCAAGCCGGCGAACGGATCGATTATCTGACTCTGCACATCTACCACGGGTACGGACCGTTTGGCATGAACCGCGACACGCCTGCGGAGGACCGGTATAAGGCGATCTCCGCCTTTCCCGAATTCACCCGGCATTACGTGCGGGAGACGACGAAGAGCATCAAGGCGAATCCAAAGCACGCCCACGTAAAAATCGCCGTTACGGAATACAACACGATGTATTACCCGAACACCATTCGCAAGGGACTGCCGAACGAACATACGCTGGGCGCGGCAGTGGCTAACGCGGCCAACCTCAACGAGATGCTGCGCGGAAGCGACATGGTGCACATCGGCAGCTTCTCCGATCTGGTTAACGGCTGGCTTGGGGGCTGCATCCGGGTAGGCGATTATTATGCCGACCAATATTGCGGCAAGCAGTCCGGCTGGAGCGGAAGACCGCTTGACGTATACGGGACGCCGACTTACGAGGTCTTGAAGCTGTATGCGAACCGCGGATTGCGTCATATGCTTCCCGTGCGGACAGAAAGCGACACGTTCGCCGTTCCGGCCTTAAAGAAAACGCCGGTCGCGCTGGACGCGCTGCCGGAGCTGGATGTCGCGGCAGGCGTTAGCGGAGCGGGCGATACGGTTACGGTATTTATCGTGAACCGCGGGCTGGAAGAAGTCAATGCCGTGCTTGATCTTGCTGGTTTCGACGCGGCTGAAGAGACGGTGCTGTACGAAATTACCGGCGATAGCTATGACGCCATCAACAGCGTCTTCGAGCCGGAGAACATTTTGTGCCGCGACCGGGTCGTTCCGGCGGCGGAGTGGCAAAGCGGCGTTCCGCTGCGGCCGTCCTCCGTCTATGCGGCAGTATTCCAAGCGAAAGTGTAGGAGGCGCGCCATGACGACGAAATCGTATATAAAAGACTATCCAAGACCTCAACTCGTGCGCGGCGATTGGCTTAATCTTAACGGCGATTGGGACTTCCGCTTCGACGACGCCAATGTTGGCGAGAAGGAGAAGTGGCAGGAGACGTTCGAGGCAACTCACCGGATTACCGTGCCGTTTACTTACGAAACCAAGGCGAGCGGCATCGGGATCGAGACCTTTCATCCTCAGGTTTGGTATAGCAGGATGATCGCCGTTCCGGCGGAGGCGGCGGGGAAACGGGCGATTCTGCATTTCCAGGCCGTGGACTACGAAGCGAAAGTATGGGTGAACGGCGAACTGGCCGGCGGTCATCAGGGCGGCTACGCGGCTTTCTCGATCGATATGACGCCATATTTGGCGTTCGGCGCCGACAACCGGATTACGGTCAAGGTAACGGACAGCGACAGCTGCTACCAGCCCAGGGGCAAGCAGCGCTGGACCCCGGACAACTTCGAATGTTTTTACGTTCAGACCACGGGCATTTGGCAGACCGTTTGGATGGAGTATGTGGAGGAGAAGCGGTTGGACGCGGTCAAAATAACGCCGGATCTCGATCGTCATATCGTACGGTTCGATTACGAGGTTAACGGTGTTGCGGCAGGCGGCGACGATCTGCTGCTGGAAGCGATCGTCACGTTTAAGGGCCGGCCCGTCAAGCGGGTCGCGCTGGGAATCGACCGTCCCTGTCTCTCCGTGGAGGTCGATCTTAACCACGAGGCGACCGGGCCGTGGAAGCGGGCGTATTGGACGCCCGCCCGTCCGAACTTGTACGACGTGGAGTTCGTCCTGACATCGGGAGGACGGGTCGTCGACCGGGCGCTCTCTTATTTCGGCATGCGCAAGATTTCAATCGAGAACGGCAAGGTGCTGCTTAATAATACGCCGATCTATCAACGTCTTATTTTGGACCAAGGTTATTGGACGGACAGCCATCTGACGCCGCCAAACGAAGAAGCGTTGATCGAGGACATCGACCTGATCATGGAGATGGGCTACAACGGCGTGCGCAAGCATATGAAGATCGAGGATGCCCGTTTCCTGTATTGGTGCGACGTGAAGGGACTTCTCGTCTGGTCGGAGATGGCGGCGACCTTCGAATTCCACGATCGAGCGGTAAATGCGTTTACGAAGGAATGGCTCGAGATCGTCAAGCAGCAGCATAATCATCCCAGCATCATTACGTGGGTACCGTTTAACGAGTCGTGGGGCATCGGAAATATTCTTCGCGACGAGAGGCAGCAGAAGTTTACCGAGGGCATCTACCATCTCACCAAGTCGTTCGATCCGCATCGTCCTGTCATCGTAAACGACGGCTGGGAGCATACCGTCTCGGATATCGTGACGCTGCACGATTATGTCGCGACCGGCGAAGGATTTCTGCAGCGTTATCGGGACAACAAGGACGCAATCGTGTCGGGCGAGACGACCTGCAACCAATGGAAGTATGCCCTCGCCAAAGGTTACAGCTACCGGGGGCAGCCCATTATCATCAGCGAATTCGGCGGCATCGCGTTCCAGTCGGATAAGGGCTGGGGCTATGGAGAGCAAGTGGCGTCAGTGGAAGCGTTTATGGAGCGATTTAAAGGGCTTACGCAAGCGATCAAGTCCGTCGATTATATTTGCGGATATTGTTATACGCAGGTGACCGACGTGCAGCAGGAAATTAACGGCCTGCTGACGGAGGACCGCAAGCCGAAGGTGCCGCTGGAGCAAATCCGTGCGATCAATCTTGGCTAACATCCGAAAAAAAGCGTACTTTTGCCGAACGAACCATAAGATTGGGGCCCCTTCCCTCTGATAAGATCATCTTGCAGGGACAATGATGGATTAAACGGAGGGAATGCCATGAGTCACGCGGTTATTTCTGAACAAGAAGCGGCCTATTACCGGGAAAACGGATATTTGCTTCATAAAAAGCAGCTATTCGGACCGGAGAAAATGAAAGAGCTTAGCGACATTTTCGAGGAGCAATGGGAGTTGGTCGGAAGAAAGCTCAACAGCGAGCTGGACACGCCGCACTTTCGCGACGAGAGATTGCTGAAGTTCCTTCTCAGCGAAGAAGTGCTGGATTTGGTAGAGCCGATCATCGGCCCGAATATTGGACTTTGGTCAAGCCATTTCATTTGCAAGGAGCCTTTGGTCGGAAAGCAGACGCCATGGCATGAAGATTCTGCATACTGGAAGGGAAGATTGAGCCGCTTCGACAAGATCGTGACCGTATGGCTGGCGATCGATCCGAGCAACAAGGAGAATGGCTGCATGCGCGTTATTCCGGGCTCTCACAGCAACGGCTTCTCGGATTACGAGGATGTCGACGGGGCTCAGAACATCTTCGAGACGGAAATAAAAAACGTGGATCCCGAGAAGGCGGTTTATTTCGAACTTGAGCCGGGCGAATGCTCGCTGCACGATTCTCGTATTATTCACGGCGCGGCGCCCAACACAAGTCCTTATCGACGCTGCGGCTATACGATGCGTTACTTTGCGACCGACGCCAAGGTGATTCCGGAAAAGAATCCCGGTTTTAAAGTATGGCTGGCCCGAGGCGTCGATCTAGCCGGAAACC
>NZ_BDQX01000383.1:2763-7149 GCF_003112455.1 Paenibacillus agaridevorans | reverse complement strand
ATCGGCCGCGCCGTCCTTTGACGGCGCAGCGCGTTTCGTTCCGGGGTTATAAATGAGGGGGTGAAGCCATGCGGGACGACCGCGCGCCGGAGCGCTTGCTGGGAAGCCAGTTTCTCGAAAAAAACGAATCCTATCGTATCTTCAAGCAGGATGTCAACGGGCGAATCCACACCCATTGGCATGATTTTTTTGAGCTCGGATACATCTTGTCAGGCAAAGGCGTCCATATGGTAAACGGAGAACCATTCCCGCTCGGCAGGGGAATGGTCTTCTTGCTGACGACGGCCGACTTTCACGAGATCGTGCCGGACGAGGGCGAGACCATTCATCTCTACAATATGATCTTCAAGGATTCATGGGTGATGCCGGAGCTAGCCGAAAAGATGTTCGAACGGGAAGCCCCGCATGTCTACACCTTGTACGACGAAGACGCCGAACGCATGAGGAGGGAATTTAGCGGCATATGGGAAGAGTCCCGGGAGGAACGCTTCGGGAAGGAGTGGCTGGTTCGCGGCAGTCTGGAGCGGGTGCTGATCCTGTTGACCAGACGATGTCTGCCGGCTGCCGGGATTTCGACAGCTCGCGATTCGGCAAGCGACAGGCATCCTTCCATAAGGAAAGCGCTCGTTTATTTGCAGCATCACTTCCGTGAACAGGTGACCCTTGGGTCGATTGCCGCCTACGCCGGATTGTCGGCGAACTACTTCAGCGAATGCTTCCATAAGCAGACGGGCATTTCCTTTCAGGAATACGTCAGCGAGAAGCGGCTTCTTTTCGCCTCCGCGCTGCTCGGCAGCACGCGACTGGCGATAACCGAAATTTGTTATGCTTCGGGGTTTAATACGATCCCCCATTTCGAGAAATCGTTTAAGAGGAAGTACGGTCTGTCGCCTAGAGACTATCGAAAAAGAATCGGTTCGGAACGGAAAACTTGATCAAGTTTATGCCAATGGGCATAAAGAAGGAGTGATAAAGGTTGAACTTAAACGTATTTAAAGCTTTATGGGGAATGGAAGGAACATACGAAAAGTTTCTGGAGCGTGCCGCGAACGCGGGTTATGCCGGAATTGAAGCCCCGCTGCCCTCCAAGGAGGATGAAGCGGCATTTAAGCAGGCTCTTAAGCGTCACAATTTGTCTTATATCGTACAGACCTTTACAAACGGAGACCATGCGTCCAGCTTCTCGGAGCAAGTCGAGAGAGCCGCGGGCTTCGAGCCTGTCCTGATCGTCTGCCATAGCGCCAAAGACAGCATGAGCGAAGCGGAGCAAGACCGCTTTTACGACCATGCCCTGAAAGCGGAGCAGCGCTGGGGCATTCCGGTGGGGCATGAAACGCATCGCGGCCGCGCGATGTTTACGCCTTGGACAACGGCAAGACTGCTGCGCCGCTTTCCTGAGCTTCGTATTACGGCGGATTTCAGCCACTGGATGAACGTCTGCGAATCGCATCTGGAGGATCAGGAGGAGGCGATCGAGCTTGCGATCCAAAGAACGATCCACGTTCATGGCCGGATCGGATTTCCGGAAGGGCCGCAGGTGCCGCATCCGGCCTCTCCGTATTTCGAGAAGGAGCTCGGCTTGTTCTTGGGCTGGTGGGAGCGGATATTTGCCGTTCAAGCTGCCGCAGGAAGGGAGCAAGCTACCTTTACGGCGGAGTTCGGTCCTCCCGGCTACATGCCGACCGATCCGTTTACGAACAAGCCGGTATCGGATTTGTGGGAAGTGAACGAGTGGATGACGGATCGCTTGAAAAAGCAATACGAGCAATGGATGACATCGTAACGAACGGCCACAGATGAAATAGCGGACTAGGGATGGAGATGATCGGCATGTCGCCAGTTTGCTTCGCGGTAAGCGGCCGGCGGCATGCCTTTTTTTTGCGTAAAGGAGCGGGTAAAATAATGAACGGACGAGAACCCGACCTGTTCGGCAATTTCCTTAATCGGCGTTCCGGTCCGGATCAGCAGCTCCTCGGCTGCGCGAATGCGTTCGTTCCGTACGGTTGTCGTATAGGATTCTTTGATGTTCTCGGCAAACAGCCTTGACAGATGCCTCTCGGACACATTTAGGAGACGGGCGACTTGCTGCTGGGAGAGGTCGCCTGCCAGATTGTCGCGAATATATTGTTTGGTGCGCTGCACGAGGATCGAGGAGTCGGTCCGGACGGGCGGGCGATTCGAACTGCGAGCAACGCCGAGCAAGTCCGGGAACGAAGCGAGCAGCGAATGCGCAAGCGCGGGAAGAACGCCGGCGGATAAGGCGCCGGCGTACGAATCCGGCACGAGTAGGGACCGCCACAATCCCGCGATAGGAGAACCCGACTGATTATCCATCCAGACCTCTCCTTGCCCAAGCGCATCCAGGTAGGATTCGAGCTCGGCCGGATCCGACTGCTTCTCGTCCGGTTCGAACGCTACGTACAGCAGATCAAGCTCGTTTACATCCCTGATTTGGTGGACGACGCCGGGCCTGGAGCAGAACAACACGCCTCTATGCAACGAATATTCCCGATCGCCTTCGGTATAAATCCCCGTTCCGCCCTCGACGTAACAGATTTCGAAAAACGAATGCTTGTGGACCGGATTGGCCACCAGGTGCCGGGAAACTCCCCAATAATGCACATGAAAGGTGAGCCGTTCGCCCTGCAGCAGTCCGGCTTGCCGGTTAAGTCTTTCCTGGCTTTGTTGCCACTGAAACATATCAATCCGACCTCCCTTGGCGGAATTTTGCAAAAAGGCGTCCGATAGGTGCAAATACGATTTATGTATAGAATACCTATAATGAACGTAGAGTGCATCCTATATTTGCGAAGGAGAAGGATCAGATATGAATCAGGCCGATGTACAATTTTACAAAGAGAATGGGTATTTGCTGGTCAAGGGCGTTTTCTCTATGCAAGAAGTGGAAGAGATGAGGGCGGCCGTCGAGAGCATTATTCAGAGGGCGGCACGCGCGAAGGCCGATGCCAATCACGCGTGGCAGGGCGACTATCTGGAGCCGGAGCAATTAAAGAAGCTGGTTCTGAAGGGGTTTCACGACGTGCACTACCATGACGCGTCATTTACCAGGGCCGCGACGCATCCCAATATGGTAAAAGCGTTAAACGGCATCATCGGACCGAACGTGCAGCTGCACCACTCCAAGATGCTTGTAAAGCCGCCATCCAATGGGGCGGCGTTTCCGATGCACCAGGATTATCCGTACTTCCCTCACCGCGATCATTCCATGCTGGCGGCGAGCGTGCACCTGGACGATGCAGACATGGAAAACGGCTGCTTGTGCGTGGTCCCCGGTTCGCACAAGCAAGGGCCGATGCCCCATGTCGGCGCCCATTATCTAAACCATAAAGAGCATCCGATCTCGTCGGGAACGCCGTGTCCGGCTCAAGCGGGCGACGTGTTGTTCTTCAACTATCTGACCATTCACGGCTCCGACGTCAACAAAAGCCCGAGAACGCGGCGGAACGTCCTGTTCCAATACCGCGACGCATCAGACGTTCCGACGGAAAATGTCCACTTCGATTGGGGCATGGGACTGATGGTCAGCGGCGAGAATCCGGACTTCTCCCGCGCGAGGCCGAACTACCGCATAGTCGAGTAGGATGAAAGAATGACCGGCCTCTTTGGCCGAACTTGCCCATACAGCAAGTTCGGCGAAGGAGGCTTGTTGTTTGAGGAGAACGATGCGGATGATAGCTCGTATACGAAGCTTGCGATACATCACGAACTCCATGGATTTCATCATCGTCCTGTGCATGGATTATGCGTTATACTGAGAATGCCAATAGCAGAGCCGCCGTGCCCTTACGTACGGCGGCTCTGCTGCTAATAGACGGGCATAATCGTACGGGAGGGATCCGACATGTACAAAATTTTGGTCGTAGACGACGAACCGAGAGTAAGCGCCGGGATTAAAAATGTCCTGCTGTCATCCGAGCTGCAAATTACTCATGTGGAGACGGCGCTGAACGGCTTCGAAGCTATCGATTATTTGCGCATGGAAACCTTCGATCTGGTGCTTACCGATATCCAGATGAGCCGGATGAGCGGTCTGGAGCTGATGGAGACGATCTATATGGAGCAGCCCCATCTGCCCGTCATCGTCATCTCCGCGCACGAAAAATTCGATTTCGCGAAGAAGTCGCTGAGACTCGGGGCGAGAGACTATCTCGTCAAGCCGGTGGAGCTTGCAGAGCTGCTGCGCATCGTCGGCCGGGTGCTGCGGGAGAAGGAAGAGCACGGCAAACAATCGCTAGAGCGGACAATACGCGAGGGCGAGGCGGAGAGGACCGGCGCGGCGCGGCGCAACGAGCTGCTGCTGGAGCTGGTTACGGAACGGAATCTGGCCAAAGCGGATTACGAGGATCTCATCGACGAGCTGGGCGG
>NZ_BDQX01000383.1:0-2681 GCF_003112455.1 Paenibacillus agaridevorans | reverse complement strand
GCCTGCCATTACGGCGTCGTCTCCGTCAGGCTGGATCTCAGCAGCGGCGGGTTCAGCAAGCGGGAGATTCGGCTGCAGGACCGCAAGCTGCTCAAGTACGCTACGGTTAATATAATGGAAGAAAGCCTTCGGGAGTGGAGCGGACTTACCTTTAACGGCTACGGCAACGAGCTTGTCGGCATTATTCAATTGAGCGAGCGGGAGTTGTCCGAAGGACCGCAGCAGTTGCAGTCGCAGCTCCACCTCATCGGGCAGATTATCTCCATGAACGTGAAGCAATATTTGAACGTCGACGCGACGGTGGGGATGAGTCGGCTGAGCGAGGACGTATTTACGCTGCCCAAGCTGATGGAAGAGGCGAACGCGGCGGCCGAATGGCGGAAGCTGCATCCGGGACAAAAGGTGTTCTATTACGAGGATGTCGCGACGCAGGATAACCTTAACATTACGCAGTGGATGGCGAAGGTGGACGAATATATCGGGACTCTAAAATCCGCGAACGGCACGGCGGGTTTCGTCAATCATGCGGCTATGGTCCGCACGCTGGGCGAGCTGGGTCATTCGGAGGGGCTGACCAGCAGCTGCTTCGGCATGCTTGTCTACCGCGTGTACGGGCTGATTCTCGAGCAAGGGAACGGCCGCGGCGTACAACTGCAGCGTTTCGACCCCGCCGCTTATTTCCAGGGTCTGGAGGGAGAGGCGAGGCTGACGAAGTTAAGCGATTATTTGGCGGAGGCGGAGGTGCTGGTCTATGAGCTCGGCAAGGAGCGCGATCAATCCATTCTTGCGCGGATAACGGGCTACATTCGCCAGCATTTCCGCAATCCGGCTCTCAAGATTCAAGATATCGCGGGCGAGGTGCATTTTAGCACGGCGTATTTGGGTTATCTGTTCAAGCGCGAAATGAAAAAAAACCTGTGGGATTACGTTACGGAGCTTCGGATTGAAGAAGCGAAGCGATTGCTCGCGACGACGGACAAGAAACGGTACGAGGTGGCTTACGAGGTTGGTTACGAATCGCCGGAACACTTTAGCCGGATGTTCAAACGGTATGCGGGCGTCAGCCCCGCCGAATTCCGCAAGGAAGCTTAGGGGGGAGTAAGCTGCGGCTAAAATACAAGGTGACGATCGCATTCCTCCTGTTTATCGTGGCTCCGTTTCTCGTCGTGAGCTGGATCTCGGTCATCCGTACCTCGAATTCCATGACGGACGAGATCGGGCGGACGACGCTTCAACTCGTCAATCAAAACCACGTCACGATCGAGAAGACGTTATCCTCCGTCAATGATAAGTCGCTGACGTTTATGGATAATCATTTTTTCAGCAATATGAAACAATACAGCTTTTGGACAGGTGTCGAGACGCTTGGCCAGATCAGCGAGGCGGATTCCATTTTGGAGAGCTGGTCGTCGGACGGCACCGAATATACTTTATATATGAAAAATGTGGATGGCAGGCAAACACCCTTCGATACCATGTACAAGGAAAGGGGCTTCAAATATTTCGGCGAAAATATGACGGGGCTTCCGGACTGGGCGATGCATGCAATGGAGCAAGGCGGGGGGGCCGGCGTAAGGCATATTTCGCTGCCGGGCGGCGGCAAGACGATCGGCTTTATGCGGAGCATCCAGAATCCCAAGTCGTATTCCGAATCCATTGGCTTGCTCGTCGTTACCAAGCTGGAGGTGCTGCTGACGCGGGATCTTGTCTCCGTTCAGCTGCCGGAGCATGCGGGGTTGTACCTGTTCAACGCCCAGGACGAGCTTCTGATGAAGGCTGGTCCCGACAGCGCGGCGCTCTCGGAAATTCCGGAGGAGGCGAGGCGGGGGACGTCGGGTTTTTATTTTGCCAAGGAGGGGGACGGGAAGTGGCTGTATGCCTTCTCCCGCAAGCCCGCCTACGATACGACGCTCGTCTACAAAATCCCTTACGACTCCATCACGGGCAATCAGTCTGCGCTGCTTGTCACGTTGATGGCGCTGTCTGCGCTGTATCTCGTCTTTGTGCTGGCGTTTGTGCTGTATCTGCTTCGGATTGTTGTGAAGCCGCTGGTTCGGCTGGTCACGATTACGAAGCTGTATGAGCCGGGGAAAAGTCTGGATATCGGCAATGAGCCGTTGAGGGCGGACGAGTTCGGCATCTTGTACGGGGCTTTCCTAAAGATGACCAAACGTCTCGATCAGTCGTTCGAGGACAATTACGGCATGCAGATCAAGCAGAAGGAATACGAGCTTTCCATGCTGCATTCCCAGATTACGCCCCACTTGCTCTATAACACGCTGGATTCCATCTACTGGTACGCGCTCGGCAGCGGCAATACCGACGTCGGCGAGATGGTAAAGGATCTGTCCAAGCTGCTGCGGATCGGTCTCAGCAAAGGACGTACGATGATCACGATCGGGGAGGAGCTGGAGCATGTGCAGGCGTACAGCCGTCTGCAGATGAAGCGGTACCCGGATACGTTCGATGTGGAGTGGGACATCGACGAGAAGCTGCTGGAGTATACGACGCCCAAGGTCATCATGCAGCCGCTGGTGGAGAACGCCATCTTCCACGGCGTCAGCACGATGGACGGGGAAGGCGTCTTGCGCATCTGCATTCGCCGGGGAGACGGCGACGAGCTGCTGCTCATCGTCGAGGACAACGGCTTCCTGCCGGTGGACATGGAGCGGCTCCCCCCG
>NZ_BDQX01000382.1 GCF_003112455.1 Paenibacillus agaridevorans | reverse complement strand
ATGTGACGTTGTACGCGAAGTGGACGATAAACGTGTATACGGTGAGCTTCGAAAGCAACGGCGGCAGTGCGGTGGAGGCAACGACAGTGGAACACGGTGATACAATGGAAGCGCCAGAAGTTCCGACAAGAACGGGATACGCGTTCGGAGGTTGGTACACTG
>NZ_BDQX01000381.1:131354-131669 GCF_003112455.1 Paenibacillus agaridevorans | reverse complement strand
TACAAAAAACACGATGCGGGATAGTCTGAGGGTTATTTAATCGACAGTCTCTTTTTTCGGGCTATTGCGCTCGGCGGAGCCGGCGGCGCTGCTATAGCCCGATTTTTTCGGGCTATTGCGCTCGGCGGAGGTAGCGGCGCTGCTATAGCCCGATTTTTTCGGGCTATTGCGCTCGGTGGGGCCGGCGGCGCTGCTATAGCCCGATTTTTTCGGGCTATTGCGCTCGATGGGGCCGGCGGCGCTGCTATAGCCCGATTTTTTCGGGCTATTGCCCTCGACGGGGCCGGCTGCGCTGCTATAGCCCGATTTTTTCGG
>NZ_BDQX01000381.1:128911-131344 GCF_003112455.1 Paenibacillus agaridevorans | reverse complement strand
CTATTGCGCTCGGTGGGGCCGGCGGCGCTGCTATAGCCCGATTTTTTCGGGCTATTGCGCTCGACGGGGCCGGCGGCGCTGCTATAGCCCGATTTTTTCGGGCTATTGCGCTCGGCGGCCCTTCGTACTTTGCTGCAGCAGTTTCAAGTAAATTGGTTACTCGTGACTACAGCTAGGCTGACGCATGGAACTTTCATATGATGGGTGCCGCAGTTTCAAGTAAATTGGTTACTCGTGACTACAGCTAGGCTGATGCATGGAACTTTCATATGATGGGTGCCGCAGTTTCAAGTAACTTGATTACTGTGCTAAAAGGGGGATTGTGCTTAGTTCATTTCTTTAGCATGTAGCACAGTTCATATCCGGTTGTAAATATTTCTCCCCCGCCTATTCCCAAGCTCATCTGTTAGTACATACGCGTGAACACGCTGTTTGCCGGTCCGCAGCGGTTTGATTCGATGTTTGGCTTGAAGATTCTTCAGTACTTTCCGACTCACGTCCTCGCCTCGTTTTAAACAATCTTGCACATCCTTCAGATAGATTGGCTTGTTGATATAAGCAGCGTAAGCAATTACCTTCTGTTCATAAAGAGATAACTCTTCTCCCTCTACTGCTCCTAGCGCTCCCAATAACTCGAACAAACTCGTTCTGCATTTATCCGGTCTCTTGCTCAGCTCGTCCCAAGTAAACGGGTAGTACAGATAACCTTTGTTTGCCAATGTACGTACTCGATGCCTTTCGAAATCGAATCTGTCGCGGGTAATGTTCTCCGCATGCGCGACAAAGCCCTCGCTCTCAAACGCAATGCCTAACGGCTCGTAGAAGGCGTCAATGTAAATCGAAACTCCCGTAAAGGTAACAATCTCGAATTGCATCGTAAAACCTTTAAACGTTCGAAACGCCGGCCACAACACCTCTTGGAACATTTTCTTTTCCGCCAACAAATCCTTCTGGAGCATCTCCAGCCTTTTGCCGGTTGCTTCACAAAGTTGTTCTCTCACAAATTGATCAAATAACGCGCCGAATGACATTCGCTTCAACTCCCTCAGACAAATAAAAAGGCGCCGCTATCTCAAAAAGAGACAACGGCGCGTGCTTCGCGCTAAGATGATTGATTGTTCCATTATACATGTTCTTATTTTACTATGGAAGAAAAATCGTAATTCTTAAGCGTTGTTTCGCCGAAGAACAGACTTTGCATAGCCTAACAAATAGAAGCTCGCTCTGCGATTTCGGAATGGTTATCGACATCGCCTTTTTCGTAGACGAGCGGTTGGCTCCCGCTGTCCTTAAGCGGCGCGGCGTGTTTATCGAGATGTTATGAACTAGATGGTAGGGAGGAACGAAACATACCGCTCGTTTGATGGAAAAATCAAAAAATGGCGGTGCCAAAAGATTATCTATTGCCGCCATTTGCGGGTATTGGTTAATTGCCGCTGTATTCTTATGATAGCAGTTGACAGACGAAAGCCGCCTCCGGATGAATCTCTGGCAGAGTTATCGGCGCGGGGCTGGCTCGAAAGCCCGACTTTTCCGTGCTATTGCTGGCTCAGGCGCGGCTTTACGCTCGATAGCCCGGCCTTATGAGACACCCCCTCGCACTAGCATATAATAGTTGTACACTTCATCGTCGATCTCGATAACGTTCATGAAGACGAAGCCGCATTTCTGGAGAACTCTGTTCGAGGCATCGTTGGCGAGCAGAGCAACGGCGCTCAGCACCTCGATGTTCGCATGCGCGAACAGATAGCCTGTGACCGCCTGCACGGCTTGCGTAGCATAGCCTTTGCCCCTATGGTCTTTGGAGATGGCATACATGATCTCGCGGTTAGGCGCCGGCAGCTCCTCCTTCGGGCCGGTGCAGCACCAACCGATCAATTCTCCCGTTTGTTCCAGCATAATGGCCAATCGAAGCCGCAGCTCTCCCACGTCCTCCCCATTGCTTGCCAAGCGCAGAAATTCCCCGTTCTCCGGTATTTCGTAGTTCTCGAGCCACTCTCTCCGCTGCTCCAGGGACACGTTCCAGCCAGGCAGCCACGCATGGATCTCGGGCTGCCACGTCAGCGCGTGGATGGCTTCCGCATCCTCCGCCATGTATGCTCGGAGCCGGATGGACCCCACTACCAACGTAAACGGTTGTTCGCCCGAGGCCTGCCTGGACATTCTATTCATCATTGCTCACCTTCCCGCATGTACTGGTACGTCTATCATACCTCGTCGGGACGATCCATCGTACGGTCCAAATAGTTATAACTAATTTGTATCAACTTCCCCGCGAGGCAGCCAGCCCGACAGCAACGCCCCGCCATCCGGACCGTTGCTCGCCTCAAGCTCCCCGCCGTGTTTCCTTATAATGCGCCGCGAGATGGTCAGGCCGAGCCCGGTGCCGCCTGTGGAACGATTTCTCGAAGCTTCCCCGCGATATAACGGCTC
>NZ_BDQX01000381.1:126222-128834 GCF_003112455.1 Paenibacillus agaridevorans | reverse complement strand
ATACCCGCTGCAGCTCCTCCGCCGCGAAACCCGGGCCCGTGTCTCCGATTGCGAAGCGGACGAGGCCGGCGTCCCGGTAACAATGAACAGTGATGACGCCCCCGCCTCCTTCGGGCGTATGTCGGACGGCATTCTCCATCAGATTGACGAAAGCGCGTTCCAATAAGTGGCCTTCGCCGCATATGGAGCAATGACTCTCCAATCCCTCCGCGGCAAATATAATCCCCTTTTGCTCCGCCTGCGGCTTCAAGCTGTCCATCGATCTCCGGAGCACGGCGGTCAGATCAACGGACGACGCATTCAGCTCCGGCTCTACGTAATCCAGCTTCGCGAAGTCGAACAGCTCCTCCACGAGCCGATCCAATTGCGCGGACTTCTCCTTGCATACGGACAGGTAGCGGGCCATCTTCTCGGGCGATCGGGCAATCCCTTGCTCCAGGCCGTCCAAATAACCTCGCAGCGCGAATAACGGCGTTCGAAGGTCATGCGCCAGCGCCGCGATGACGAAGCGGCGTTCCTCCTCAAGCTCCTTTTGCTTCAGACGGGATTGACTGAGCGCCTTCAACATGACGTCGAAAGCGTCCCGAACTTCGGCGATCTCGGTCAAACGAACCGCCGGCAGCGCAATCTCCCGTTCGCCGGCAGCGACCTGCCGGGCCGCCGCGCCGAGTCCTTCCAGAGGCTTAAGCAGATACCTCCTCATTCTCATTGCCACGACGAACAACGCTAGCAGCAGTCCTGCAATAAGCGCATGAACGGGCAATACGCTGGTTTTGTCCGCGCCTCCCGTCGCAATCCGAATTGTTCCATACTCCATATAAAACGCCCCCAAGTAGAAGACCCAAGGAAGCAGCAGAAAAAAGAACAGACATAACAACAAAAACTTGCGAATGCGTAGCGTCTTCATCTCAGCCTCCTTCGAATCGGTAGCCGACGCCCCAAACATTGACCAAGTGCCGCGGCTTGTCCGGGTCGGACTCGATCTTGTCCCGCAGCCGACCGATATGGACTCTTACCGTATGCTTGTCCCCGACGCTTTCCCAGAACTTTTGCAGCAATTGCTCATAGGAGAATACTTGGCGAGGATGCTCCGCGAACAACGTCAACAGCTCATATTCCTTCGGCGTGAGCATAACGTTTTCTCCATCGATAACGACTTCCCTGGCTGTCAAATTCAGTTGAATGCGTCCGTAGTCCAAGATGTTCTCCACGCTTAGCCGCTTGCTTCCCATGCGGCGCAATACTGCTTTCACACGGGCCACGATCTCCCCGGCGAAGCGGACTTGACGATGTAATCGTCTCCTCCGAGCGTCAGCCCTCTGATTTTGTCCACGTCGTCGCTGCGCGCGCTTAAAAAGAGAATCGGCACGTCGCTGTCCCTCCGAATCCGTCTGCACAAGTCGAAGCCGTTCTCCCCCGGCATCATGATATCGAGCACGAGACAGTCAATGGCCTGCTGCTGGAATATCTTCCACGCTTCGGCCGCATCGCAAGCGGTCCTCACTTCGAACTTCTCGTTCTCCAGGAAATCCTTTATCAATTCAACGATGCTTGGATCGTCGTCTACGACTAGCACCGTTGGCATCAAACTCATATCGATCCCACCTTCCTCTCCTACTTTACCACGATTCCCGCGAGAACCAAGCTGCCCTTGCCGCTTTGTGACGGATTGTTCCTGTTCTGTGACCCCTTGGATGCTTGGTTCGAGATACTTTCTTGTTATGATTTTCTTCGAGAGGTTGTTCAAAAAGTCCGCTTTTGATCACGAAGTATGGTCGCGTTGCCTACTCGACTTCGAATATTGAATTCAGGCGAAACTTCCGGTGCTCACGTAGCCTCCACTACGCTCCGCTCCTCACTTTCTACCTTCCTTCAATCTTCTACAGCGTTTTTGAAAAAAACGCAGCATCGGAAGCATACGCTATTGTGCTGAAAACCGAACTTTTTGAACACGCACTTCGAGCAAGGCAAGTCGCAACATGATCGCATTATTCGAAACGGCTTCAGCCGCTTCAATATATCAAAGGGGGATTTCCATTCATGTTATCGGTTCAAATCGTTTTATTTGACGGCTTCGACTTGTTGGATGCCATTGCGCCATACGAAGTGTTCTGCGCTGCCGCCAAGTATACGGATGACGCGATTGTCGTAGAGCTCGTCACTGCGGAAGGCAGCAGATCCGTCGCAAGCGGCGTAGGAGGGCTCAAGATCGAAGCGACCGGCAGACTGGCTCCGGAGAAAGCCGGCATCATTGTCGTCCCCGGCGCTTCCGGGGATGTCGAGGGCGATGGTCCGGACTCCGTTCCGACCATCTTAGCTCGCGCCATGGGCACGGAATTGACGGGGCTCGTCGAACGGGCGCTTGAAAGAGCCGATGTCGTCGTCGCTACGGTATGCGGAGGTTCCCTTCTGCTGGCTATGGGAGGACTTCTGGAGGGCAGGCCTGCAGTGACGCATCATTTGGGCATGGACGTGCTGGGAGCGACCGGAGCCGCTCCCGTGCAAGCCCGCGTCGTGGATGACGGTAATCTGGTTACCGGCGGAGGCGTTACGTCGGGTCTGGATGTCGCGCTGCATCTGGTGGAGCGCGAGCTGGGACCGCGTATCGCGCA
>NZ_BDQX01000381.1:76947-126103 GCF_003112455.1 Paenibacillus agaridevorans | reverse complement strand
GGGCTGGAGCCTGACGCCGCCAAGCCGCCAAGCTCCGTTCGCCCCGCCGAACCCGCACCGCTCGCCGTGCTCAATTCGGATGGACACGCACCGCTCGCTGCGCTCAACTCGGACGGACACGCACCGCTCGCTGTACTCAACTCGGATGGACACGCACCGCTCGCTGCGCCCAACTCGGACGGACCCGCGCCGCTCGCTGCGCTCAACTCGGACGGACACGCACCGCTCGCCGTGCTCAACTCGGACGGATCCACTGATATTCCGACGATCTGGACTTCCTCCTCCAACCTGGCCGGCAACTGGGAGACAATCATCGCCACGCCCGTCGGGAAGATGCCGGTCCTGCTTTCGATTGTCATTCGGGACGGCGATCTCCAGGGGACAGCCACGCAAGGCGACGAGACCGTGGAGCTAATCGATCCTGACTGGCAAAATGATAGGCTGAGCTGGTCTCTTCGCGTGACGAAGCCGATGCGCTTGAATTTGAAATTCGAGGTTGCGGTAAATGGAGACGTGATGACCGGAATCGCCAAAGCAGGCATTCTGCCGGCATCCAAAGTGACGGGAAAAAGGGTAACGCCTGGTGAAATCGAGGAGAAATCTGAGGAAAACCGTCAATGAGAAAAGGGATATTTTCTTACAAAATGTTGGCTGCCATCGCCATCCTGTTCATTTTATACGCGCTGATTCGGAATTACATCATCGATCCCGGAGCGGAAAGCTTCCTGAGCCATAAGACCGGCTTGAAACGCGAACTGAATCTGCCGATGTGGCTGAATGTCATGTATATCCACGTCGCGTTTGCGTGCCTGGCCATGGCGACCGGGCTGCTGAACTTCTCGTCCCGGCTGCTCGAGAACAACCGAAAAATTCACCGTGTCAATGGCTATACGTATATCGTATCCGTACTTTTCGTCGTCCTTACGTCCGGGTACATGGCGCCTTATGCCACCGGGGGCAAGATCAGCAGCATGGGATTTAACTTCATGAATTTGATATGGCTGTTCATCACGATTACGGCCCTTGTCCAAATCAGAAAAAAGAGAATCATTCGCCATCGGAACTGGATGGTCCGCAGCTATGCCTTCTGCTTCGCGAACATGGCGATCCATCTGGTCTCGGCGTTGTTCCATCAGGGCTTCGGCTTCGACTACGCGGACAGCTACGCCATCGGCGTATACGGCGCGCTTGCGCTGCTGCTGATCATCCCGGAGGCGCTGATCCGAACGACTCTGAAGTCCGGCACATAAGCGAAGCGCTCTTCTATGGCAAAGGGCGGCCCCTGATGATGGGACCGCCCTTGTCATACCATTATTTTATGAGTCCCCGCAAGCGTCAACCTCTTTGGTTCTTAAGGCTCAGCGATCAATTTGACGACCTTCACTTCATCCGGATCAAGCGTTAAAGTGAATTGCCCGCCAACAAGGGAAAGCGGCATGCCTGCCGTCAATTCCTCGGCAGCAATCATCGTGCCCAGACCCATGGCCTGGCCGTCGAACGATATAGTCGACGTAACGGCCGAAGTTCCTTGGTTCATGAACGTGAGATACACTTCGTCTCCTTCGCCGTATCGTTCCATCGCGACCGACGGGGAGTCGGCGCTTGCCAAAGTGAGCGGCTCCCAGCCAGCCTCTGCTACAGCCTTCACCATCGGCACGTAACGAATGAACAACGCCCGGTCGCGATCATAGAAGCTCGCATTCTTCCAATAATTCGTCGCATTGTCCGCCGTGGCGCTGAACGCGCTCGGGAAGATGCCGTAAAATAGCAGCTTCTCCATGTAGCGCTCCATGTACGCGTTGCCGAATTTGCTGAAATTCGTGTTCTGGAGCATCAAGTAGGGCTTCGCTCCCGACAGCGTTCTGTATTTGCTGAGCGTCTCGTCCGTGTCGGGGTTAAACGTGTCTCCCGCCCCGAGCCAATTGCGCTCGTTGCCCATCGCGTCCAGCCAAGGCATATACATCGAGTAGGCGTGAGGCGTTCCGTTTGCCATCAACAGCCGGCCGTCTCCATGAAGTTCGTCCGCCAGGCGGACCGTCGCTTCCCAACTGGAGAACGCCCGGTGTATGGCAGGCCGCTTTGTTACCTTGGAGAAGACCAGCGGCGCAATCGCGTATTCGAAGTGAGCCCGATTATAGTTGAGCGTATAAGGCCAACCGTCAAGGGTGTCCAAATATTCGCCGTCCGGCTTCGGCCCGGTCGTGTTGTATCTGGCGTCCATCTTATCCTCGCTGAAATACATCTCGTAGCCGTTGGAATCGCCCGGCAAGTCCGGATTAGCGTTGATCATCCAGAGCGCGCCTACGTTCCAGGGAGTATCCAGCCATTGCAGGTAAGGATCTCCGGCCGGATTGCGCATGGCCGCGGCTTGCGCCATCTGCGCTTTCTCCTCCCCGAGCAAGGCTGCCGCGTCCCTCGCGCTCTCCGCGGTCGCAACCGTCTTGGGCGATTGCGGGTCGATGCTCTGCCACCAGGAGGACAGCTCCTGATAGTGGAATACCAAAATGTCGTTGGCGTTGGCATAAGCCGTATCCACGGGATCGTCGTCGCCTTCCTTAAAGCGGAATCCGAAGTCCTCGTTGTCCGGTATGTCGGAGATAGAGGCAAACGGCATCCAGATGCCTTGCTCCGGTATCCGGACCTCGTAAAACTCCGGGAACAGCTCCATGTATTTGTCGAACGCGCCGCGGAAGCCCTGTTCCCCGTCAAACCCGTAAATCACGAATCCGAAGTCCGCTGCGGAAGGGAAATTCGCGGTATCTGGCGCAAGGCCAAGCTCGAACGTAATCGTCAGTTGCTTCGTGCTGCCGTTGTAATCGAGCCGGTAATGCGTCGGCTTGTTGTAGTCCGTGCCCAACGACAAACCTGCTCCCGTGGCCGGATCATAGATTGCGGATATGGGATAAATGGACAACGGCCCCGTCTCGAAGTCGGGAATTTGGCTGTTGCTGTATACGTTGCCGGCCTGTCCCGTCTGGATGGTCCTTTCGCCGCGGACGTAATCGCCCCACTTCCACCCCTCCGCGTTCACCGGCAGGGCAAAGGTCAATGTCACGGCCCGGTCGTCGCCGCTGAGATCCGACAATCTGCCGGATACTTTAATCCCTTCGGGCAGCACCTCGAAATCGGCTTCGATCTCGAGGTCAAGCTGATCCGCGAGACCATTAAACGAACCCGGGTTGTTGCCCGCCAATCGCTCGAACGCATAGACGTCGGAATCCGATTCGTGATCGCGGACCAGGAATCCCGACGCGACACCGGCCGAAGCCAGCTCGCCGCTATTCCATTTCAACGAAGAGACGCCCCGTTCGCCCAATGACAACTCCAGTCCGTCCATGGTCTGAAGCGTCGTATAAGCCGTGCCTGCCTGAAACGGCAGAGGAGTGACCAGCGCATCTTCGAAAACGGCCGCTTCCGTCGTTATTTCCTTTACGGAGAAGTCGTCGAACCAGACATCCCCCCGGTGCCCGTCCCGGAAAATGCCATAAACCGATATCGTCTGGACCGGCTTCTGCGGCTGGAAGTACAGCTGACCTCTTGTCCAATCCTGCGTGCCAGTCGCAAATGGTGCCGTTAGAGCGAATTGGCTGGTTCCGTCCGTATAGAACACGTCCATGTACAAGGCATAACCTCGATCAATGTCTCCGGTGACATTGGCGGCTTTGCTCCAGCCGCTGAAGACGATCAGCTTGGGCGTGCTTTGGTTGACATGAAGCGTCTGATAAATGCCGGATGCGTCCGTGCCCGAAGCGTTGCTTAGCTTGACGCCCCGGCTTCCGCCCCGCCCGCCGGCGGCTTCGATCGTATAGCCATTGCCGAACGAACCCCAGCCTTCGATCGCGGTTCCGGCCACGTTCTGAAGCGTGCCGTTAGCCAGCAGCTCCGTGCCCGTCGTCGCGGGATCCCGTTTTCCCATGACCGCTCCTCCGGCGACGTGGTCCGGCAATTCCTCCAGCGAAAAATTATCGAACCAGACAGTGCCGCTCCGACCGTTAAACAACGCATAGACGGTAACCGATTTGACCGGCTTGGCCGGAGCGATGTATAACTGCTGCGGCTCCCAATCATGCGTGCCGCCTTCGAACGCCGCGTATAATCCCCACTCTTGGGTGTCATCGGCATAGGTTACGTCCGCATAGATCGAATAGGAGGATCCCGGCGAGCCGCTTGCGGAATCCGCTTTGCTCCACCCCCTGACGAGCAAAGGCTTGACGGTAGTCCGGTTAAGAGCAGCCGTCCGATAAATGCCGTATTCCGAGCTCGTCCCGGAACTGCTGACTTTAACCGCCGAGCTGCCCCCCCTGCCTTCGCCGGCGGCAATCGCGTAACCGCTCTGCCACGAACCCCAGCCGGAGATCTCGCCCCCGATAGTCGATTCGAACGCGCCGCCAGGCAGCAGATCGGCCGGCAGTTCCTCGACGGACAAGTCGTCGAACCAGACCTTGCCGGTCTTGTTGCGGAACAAAGCGTATACGGCGACGGCTTTGACCGGCTTCTCCGGATCGATATAGAAAGCTGCCTGCTCCCAATCGTGAGTCCCCGTCTGGAAAGCTTTCGCCTCGCCGTACAGATGCGTATCGTCGGCGTACGTCAGGTCCACCCATAAGGAATAGTCGGTGGATACGTTGCCGCTTGCGGTTTGGGCTTTGCTCCATCCGCTCACCTTAAGCGGCTTCGTCTCCGTCCGATTAAGCTCGATATATTGATAAGCGCCGCATTCGCCGGCCGTTGCCAGCTCGCATGTCAACGAGCGGGTTCCGGAACGGGCGACGGAGCTATCGACCGAATAACCGGCATACCAGCCCAACCAACCGGAAGCTCCTCCTCCGCTCAAGGACTCGGCGCCGCCGTTTGTCAATAATTGCGTCGAATCATGAGGATAATCCGGTTCCGAATAATAGGCCTCGGTCGATGAATAAGGAAATGCCATTAATCCAAACACGAGAAGCGCGCAAAGCAACGTCGATACCAAACCTCGCATACGATCGTTCACGTTTTTTCCTCCTCAATAGTTCATGATCAAACTTTCCTTGGCCCGCACAACGACATCCTCGGCCAATATCGCCCTGCCGCCATCAACGCGGCACTCCATCCCTCCTTCATTGAATCGTACCGTCGCTTCGGCGACTGCCTCCAGTCGCTTGCTTCGAATCGACTTCAAACGCAGCTCGCCGCCCAACACTTGCAGCGCAAGCCTTCCCGGCACCATCTCTACAGAGCCCCAAGCGTTTCCGGCAGCCCAAAAGGAGCGGAAGAGCTCTCTCTCCTTCGTTGCGGGCGAGAAAGCGATTTCCCCATCGCTCATGTCGAACTGAAATCCGCTCATGGCCAGAAGCAGCGCATAAGAAGACATCGCGCGGGCGTAATGGCTGCCGCATTCGAATTCGTTCCATGGATTGCGCCGCACGCCGTCGTAACGTTCCCTCACCGCGCGGACGACAGACAGCCCTTCATCGACCAAACCTTCGTAGATCATGTGGCTTGCCGCCTGGTATTCGAAGCCCGTCATGCACTCATCCGCGTAAGGAACCGGCACGAGCGGCTGCCCGCCTCTCGGCCACGTGCACACCAGTACGCCCCGCTCGTCGTTGAGCGCGTATACCCGGTTCGAGTTGGCATGCTCCCGCATGGACACGAAATTATAGCGATAAATACTGGCCAGCGCGCTTCGCACCTGCGAGCGGTCGAATATGTCTCCCAGTCCGGCCACTCGCGCGTGCCACTGACCGATAACTTGGTCGATATGGCAGCCTTGCCCGATTTGATATTTGATCTCTCCAAGCTCCGGGTCGACCGGATAGGCGGAATCCGACAGATCCAGCAGCTGATGGTAATATTCGCCGTTGAACGCGTTGGCGTCGATCCAGCTTTTTCCCTGCCGGTACATGGTTTCGTACTGATCGGCATCCCCGTCGCCGAGCGCCCGCGCCATGCAGGCCGCGGCCAGCAGCGCCGCCTGGTAATAACCGTTAAGATACGAATTTGGACCGTATAGCTCGACATCCAGCGTATGATGCTGGGCGCCTTCCAGGATACCGTCCCGATTGCGATCCCAGCCGTGCTCGTTATCCGAAGCCCAGGCGAACGCGAGCGCCTTCTTGACGGCAGGCCACAGCTTCCTCAGCCAACTCGTATCGCCGGACAGCCTCCATTCGCGATACGTCCGTACGATAGCCCCCATCTGACCGTCGACCGCCGCGTGGTAATCGGACTTCTCCCGTCCAAGGGGCAGCATCGTCCGGAAAGCCATCTTCCCATTGGGATACTGGTTATGGGCATAATCGAGCGACCGCATGGAACGAGCCAGCGCGGGGAACAGGAAGGCCGTAGCCTGCTCGTAATTCCATACATGCGTGCACGAGCCTTCGCATGAGCCTTCGTCCGTATGGCAGCCTTCGAAACCGTACAAGGAACCGTCCGTTAGCCGCATGACCGTCGGAGACTTAAGCGTCGACAGATTGGCGGATACCGCCTCGATCACCGCTTCCGGCAAGGTCGATTGAAACAGCGCCTCCTTGAACGACATCGTTTCCCGGAGCAGGCGGCCGTAGTTGGCGTGCGCGTAGGCAGCCGCGGACCTCGACCCTTCGAACTCGGTAGCGTAATAATTTTTCCATTTGCCTTCCAGCGTGCTGCCCTCGGGCAATGGATTCCAGTCGTTGACCGCCCATGGAAAGTGCCAAGCCAGAACGAATCGAAATTCCGCACGCTCGCCGGGCCTAAGCGTTCGGTGACCGACCACGCTGCAGGTATCGAAATTTTGTTCCACGACCCGGTAGACGTCAAGATCCCGAGGTTCCGCATATTCGCGTTCGGGCAAGCGGCCCGGCCGCAAAAATTCCTTCCAGAACACCGTGATGTTGTCGAACCATTCGCCGCGGTACCAGTAAGTCTGCAAGCTCGCGTCGGGAGCGTCTGTCGACAGCGTGATTTCCCCGTATTCCGGATCCGTCTGGGGTATGGCCGCCGTGGACAGCGTGACGCCCTTCATGGCATCGTCCCGGAACGAGACGTTGACCGATCCTTTCGCAAACGGGTTGGAGACGCAGCCCGCCAGCGAAACGTCCAGTTCATCCTTCGACCGGTTCTCCACCTCGTAGACGAATATCGCGACGGGGAGCGACGAGTCCCGTTCGTTCATCGGGATAAACGGATTAAACGCGGTCAGCTTGGCGGCAAGCGGAGAACCTTCTTCCTTGAAACCAAGCTCGGCGATCGGGAACTCGCCCCGAAACGTTGAGTCGCGAAAGTGGGGAAAGCCGGCCATCTGTCCGCGTCGCGGACCGAACCCGTAGCCCTCGAATCGCCCCCTGCCTTCTCCCGAATACGGCGGTTGCTTGTCTCCCTGGACGACCTTGGCCAGCACGGTGCGCCCATCCCGCTCCGCCTTGACCGCGAAAAACGAAAAACCGTTAAGGCTGAATTTGGCCGGACGGTTGCGAATTTGCCAGTCGATCAGTCCGCCGTTGCCCGACAAACCGATGCTTCCCGTGCCGATTCCGCCGAGTGGAAATGAAATCTCCCCCGTATTCGCGCCCGTATATACAAAACCTTGCTTCAACTTTCCCCGCCTCCTTGGTCAGCCTTTGAGCGATCCGGCGGTCATGCCGGCGATAATATACTTTTGCAGGATCAAATAGAACAGGAGCAGCGGCGCGATGGATAGGAACAACATCGGAAACAAACTGGTCCAATCGACCGAAAATTGTCCGATATTTCTGAAAACTTCAAGAAGCAACACGCCTTTATCCCTCGACTGAAGGAACAGGAGCGGTGTAATAAAGTCGTTCCAAGTCGCCAGCACGTTTAGAATCGTCACCGTCGCGACGACCGGCGTCAGTAGCGGCAACGTGATGGATGCGAAGGTTCGAAACACCGAGCACCCGTCTATTTTGGCGGCCTCCTCGAGCTCGAGCGGCACCGTCGATTCGATGAAACCCTTCAGCAGAAAAATAGAGAAAGGCAGGCCATAGGCGATCTCGATCAGAATGACGCCAGTGAGGGTGTTCATGAGCCCCATCTCGGATATGAGCTTGAACAGCGAGAGTATGCCCATCTGGTAAGGCACCATCATCCCCGCGAGAAAGATGCCGAAAATAACGCGGGAGTAAACGCGGCGCCTGCGCGCGAGCGTATAGGCCGCCATGGAAGCGAACAAGACGATGCCGGTCACGGCGCCTGCGCTAATGATCAGATTGTTCGACAGCGCTCTGCCGAATTGCATCGTTTGAAGCGCGTTCGCATAGTTGGTCCATAACCAGCTTTGCGGCAGTCCGAGCGGATGAAGCAAAGCTTGCTCGGGCGTCTTAAACGTCGTGACGAACAAATAATAGACGGGAATAATAAAGACGGCGGCCGCGATCCACATCGCCGCTTCTCCAAGCCGGAGGCCGAATCGCCGTTTCAAGCTGCTTTCGCGTAATCGTTCCATCTAGCGCTCCCCCCAAAGTCTGACCAGCCTGAGCTGCAAATACGTAATGAGGCCGACAATGCCGACAAACAATATGCCGAAGGCGGAACCGAAAGCGTAGAAGCCTTCTCCGAGCCCTTTCTTGACCATTAACGAAACAATGGTTTCGGTGGCATGGCCGGGTCCGCCGGACGTCAGCGAATAAATAATATCGAATACCTTGAGTCCGCTGATCATGACCGTGACCGTACAGAACGTGATCGCGGGAGCCAGCAGCGGCAGCGTGATGCTTCGGAACGACTGCAGCGGACCGGCCCCATCGAGCTGCGCGGCCTCGTAATATTCGGGATTGATGCTTTGCAGATTAGCCAGATAGATGACCATGTTGTAGCCCGCCCACTGCCACACTTGGGTAAAGATTACCGCGTAAAGGGCAAGATCGGCATCTCCGAGAAAGTTGATTTTGCCGATGCCGATTGCCGCAAGTCCTTGATTAATGAGCCCGAAATCCGACGTGGAATACAGGTAGCTCCATAGGAATCCGATGATCAGCGGACTAAATACAGCGGGAAGGAAAAAGACCGAACGCAGCAGCGCCCGCGTCTTGAATCCCCTGTTAAGCGCCACGGCCAGCGGGATGGCGAGCGCGTTGATCAATAGCGTCGAAATGAGCGCGTAGACGAGCGTGTTTCGAATGCCGGTCATGTAGATCTCTTCGCGGAATATCGCCTTGTAATTTTTCCAGCCGACAAATTCCACATCGCGAGGGTTAATGTCGGACCAATTCGTAAAGCTGTAGACGAAGGTGCTAAGCGCGGGATAAATGAAGAACAGACCGTAGATGGCGAGCGCCGGCAACAGGAGCAGCGCGTAAGTCGGCTCCAGGCGGCCGTTCATTTTCCATTTTGTCAAACCCATCCGGTTCGCCTCCTTTCCTGATCCATTCTAGGGCGTGTAATAAAAAGGGAGGCGCACCGTCGTTTGACGCCGCCTCCCCGTGGTTTTATTTGTTTCTAAGCGATTCGGCTTTTTTGTCGGCCGATTCCAGCGCCTGCTCCGGCGTTGCATGCCCACCGACGACGGCCTGAATCATTTTGCCAAGCTCGTCGATGATGGGATTTCGCAGCGTTCCCCAGCCGTTAGGAGGGAAATACACGTTGCCCTGCTCGAATGCGGCTTGAGCATCCGCGTATTCTTCCGGCATTTCGAACACGACGCCTTTCAAGTAGGAGGAACCGCCTTTGTTGTCTTCCCAGTATGCCTGCTGCCCTTCCGGAGTCGACAGCAGCTCCAGCACTTCGAACGCGGCCTCTTTGACCTTCGACTTGGCATTGATGCCGAACGCGACTCCCGGTCCGCCGACCATCCAGCCCGCTCCGCCTTTCGTCCCCAGATTCGGGAACATGCCGATGTTCATGTTGGGGTTCTTCTGTTTGAACGTGTCCATATACCAAGGACCGGATTGGAACATGGCGGCTTTGCCGCTCGTAAACTCGTCGATCGCCTGTTCTTCTTCCAAGCCGAGCATGTCCATGGTAAAGATGCCTCGTTCCAGATACTGCGTCCACGTCTGGAGAGCCGGCAGCAACGCTTCCTTCATCGTCGCTTCGCCCTTGCGGAACGCCTCGTCGAAGTCCTTGCCCTCCGCCGTGCCGATATGGTCGTTCAGCGCCAATGCGATGAAGGACTGCATAGCGACGTTTGCGTTTTTGAGCCCGATGGCTTGCGGTTTGATGCCGTTGTCGAGGAACGTCTGGGCGACGGCAAAATATTCGTCCAGCGTCGTCGGAACCGTCAAACCGTATTGAGCAAATAAATCTTTGTTGTAATACACGCCGTTGAACCAGCTTGCTTGCGGAAGTCCGTATAGTTTGCCTTCGAAGGTGACGTAGGAAGTACCCGAATCGTGGTACTTGCCGGCGAACCGATCCGTTAAATCTTCGAAGTAGCCCAGCTTTACCGTCGTGTCGTCGATTAATCCGCCTACGATATCAGGCCCTTCGCCCGCGGCCAATTGCGTCTTGATGATCGTGTCATATTGCGTCGCATCAATGAACTGATACTCCAGATCCACGTTAGGCAGTTTCTCTTCGATCAAGGCCAGCAAAGACGCCATGCTTTCTTCTTTGTTCCAATAAGAGAGACGAACTTTGGTTTTGGCGCCCGTTTCATTCGGCTCCTTGGACGAACCCGTTCCGGCCTCTTGGCCGTTCTGACCCGTATCCGGCGAAGCAGGCTGATTATTCGACCCGCATCCGGCCAAGACCGTAGTGGCTGCCAGCAGCATGGATACGACGGTAAACATCATTTTTTTCACGTACGGCACACATCCCTTTTATGTTCGAATTGGAGGCTGCGATCCCGGGCATCGCTGTTTCTTTCTGCAACTTAAGTATAGGACAGGGACAATAAGGCCGGATATATAAGCTTTTATCGATATCTATCAGAAAATCGCTAAAGTGAGGCGTCAGCGCTCAGCGGCATGCGGACCGTGACAGTCGTGCCCTTGTCGACTTCGCTTGCCAGGGATACCCCGTAAGGCTCGCCGAAGGAGAGACGAATCCGTTCCCGGACGTTCCGAAGGCCGTAACCCGGCGAATGTTCGGACAGCAATCGCATAAGCTCATCCTCTTCGATCCCCACGCCCGTGTCGCGTATCTCGAACACCAAATCTTCCCCGTCCTTGTAGCCCTTGAGCGTAAGGAGCCGCTCTCCTTCAAGCTTCTCCTTCAGACCGTGGTCGATCGCATTCTCGACGAGAGGCTGCAGGATCATCCGAATCATCGCATGCCGGAAGATGGCCTCGTCCAACTCGTACACGACTTCGAAAGCGTGCCCGGACATGATTTGTTGGATTTCGACGTAAGTTTGAACCATTGTGATCTCGTCCCGAACGGAAATCTGTTCCCTGCCTTTGTTGAGCGCCGTCCTGTAAAATTTGGCAAGCAGCGTGACGGTTCGACTCACTTCGAACGCGCCTTTTCCGATCGCCTGCGAATTGATCAGCGATAACGAGTTGTACAGAAAGTGTGGCTTGATCTGCTCTTGCAGCGCGACCAGTTCGGCTTCCTTGCGGGCGATGCGGTTTACGTACGCCTCCTCGATCAACACGTTGATCTGCCTCAGCATATGGCCGAACCGATTCGTCAACTGTCCGATCTCATCCTTGGACGCCGCGGAAACCATGATGTCCAGCTCGCCTTCCTCCACCCGCTTCATTCTCTCGTTCAGTTTCATGAGTCCATGCAGGAGCGTGCGGGAGAAGAGCAGCACAATGACGAACAACACGGCAACGCAGATGACGATCATTACGAAGGTCGCCTTAAGAATATCTTCCGTTCGCTCTCCGATATGGCTTGTGCTGGCATAATAGAACATGGACCAGCCCGAATCGGAGATGCCCCTGCGATAGCTCAAATAATCCCCATCGCCCGCCGATTCTCCTTCGTCCTGTTTAAACGTCGAGAAGATGGCGTCGCCGGTATGGCTCTCTATCGCGATGCGGTCGTCTCCGCCCACTTTCCCGATCACTTCGTTAATCAAACGATCGAAATCGAATTCGATGTACAGGATGCCTTGGCGAATGCTTTGTCCCGGTTCGTAAATGTTGCGCGTGGCAAATAGCTTCTCGCCGTCGCTCCACCAGCGGGTTGCCGTATCCATGACGGTCTCTTTGTACCACCTCGCCTCTTGGACAAGAGAAGCCGGCTGAATAAAGTTGCCGAATGGAGACTGGCGGTTCTCCGAATAAATGACGATTTCCTTCATTTCGGACATAAAAAAAAGATAGTTCCAGAAGATCGGCTCCACGTCCTCGTTCATTTCCACGGCGAACTGATAGACGTCGATCTCGCGGTTCGTAACGGCGTTTATGACTTTAGGGTTAAAGACGATGGATTTGATGGGGTATTCCTGCCGCTCGAACCGGTAGCCAAGCTCGGAGGAAAGCTGATTGGCCGCCGTCACCGCCGACGTGTTCAGTTGGCGCTTTAAATCTTCGTTAGCGCTCCCGTACGAATAAACGCCGAGAACGCTAAGCGGCAGAATGATGACGATGCAATAGGACAAAATCAGCTTCTGGCGGAGAGGCATGTCGCGAAACGCGCGAAGTAGCCCTCTCATGACCGCTCGCCTTGTTCCCTGTACTGCACGGGCGTGCAGCCGAACTGCATTCGAAACAACATGGAGAAGTAAGAGGGATTGGGGTAACCGACCGCTTGGCCAATCTCGGCGATTTTCGTATGGGTCGTCGCGAGCAGTCTCTTCGCGTTCTCCATCCGTACCGCAATGATGTATTTGCCCAGGTTTTGGCCCGTATGGTTTTTAAACAGATGGCCGAGATAGCTGGCGGAAAGAAAAACTTCCGAGGCCAAATAATCCACGCTAAGGCCGGAATCTCCATAGCGGGATTGGATAAGCGCCTGGACGTCACGGACCACCTTGCGCGTGTTCTCGTCGGATCCGCTCCCTGTTGGAAGTTCGCTTCCCCTTTGCACACCCTCATCGGATGACGAGCGGTCATCGAAGCCCGAGGCCTGAAGCTCCCGGTGCTTCCGACATTTCTCGATCGCCTTGTCCATAACGGCAGCGAATTCTTCTCGATCAAGCGGTTTCAGCAAATAATGGATGGCTCCGAGGTCGATGGCTTCCTTGGCGTATTCGAACTCGCCGAAGGCGCTGTATATAATGAGCTGAACAGACGGATTAAGCAGTTTGGCGTGACGCGCCAGATCGAGGCCGTTCATGCGGGGCATCTTAATATCGGTAAACAGGATGTCAAAGCTGTTGGAACGAAGCAATTCCAACGCTTCCTCGCCGTTCGAAGCGGTCGATACGTGCAGAGGCAAGCGTAAATTCTCGATAATGGTGCGTATCGTCCCCGTCTCGATTACTTGATCGTCTACAAGCAGAATAGCATACGTGGATTCCAAAACTTCGCCACCTTCCTCCCAAGATGCTCAACATTATAGCAGGAGGAAGAAGGGTTGGGAAGACAAGCCTTGCGGCATCCGCACAACTGACTGACAAGCGCGAACGCCAAAAAGACGAAACCGCATGGGGCTGCGTTTCGTCTTTTATGGTTTATTTCATGACCTTCCTTGCCCACTTAAGCTTCCCCTTGTAGGGGGGGAACAGGAGGCCCGGCTCAAAACGCGTCGTGCGCTTGAGCAGGCTCTTCCGATGAGAGAACAGCTCGAAGCTGTGCTTGCCATGGTACGCGCCGATGCCGGAGGAGCCGACTCCCCCGAAAGGAAGATGGTGGTTGACGATATGCGACAAGGTGTCATTGACGCAGCCGCCTCCGAAGGAGAGCCTGCCCATCACTTCCTGCTCCGCCGCTGCATCCTCCGTGAACAGATACAGCGCAAGCGGCTTGCTGCGACCGCGAACAAAGTTGATTGCCTCTTCCAGGTGAGCAAAAGTCAGCATGGGAAGAATCGGACCGAACAATTCGTCCTCCATCGCCGCGACGCCTTTCCCGTCCTCGGAAGCCTGGCCCGCGTCAATCAGCGTCGGAGCCAGGTACAAGTCGCTCCGGTTTCGCTGGCCTCCCCATACAACGCGTTTCCCGTCCGCTTCTATGATCGCCGCAAGCCTGTCGTATTGCCGCTCGCTTACGATTCGCCCATAATCCTCGCTTGTTGCGGGATCGTCGCCGTAGAACTGCCGCACGGAGTTCCGGAGCAGCTCCGACAGCCGTTCCTTTACCGACTCGTGCACGAGCAGATAATCCGGCGCGATACAGGTCTGCCCCGCATTGATCAGCTTGCCCCAGACGATTCGTTTCGCCGCAAGCTCCAGATTGGCCGTCGCGTCGATGATGGCCGGACTTTTGCCGCCCAGTTCGAGCGCAACCGGCGTCAAATGGCGGGACGCGGCTTCCATCACGATTCGCCCCACCCCCGTGCTGCCGGTAAAAAAGATATAGTCGAAAGGCGCATGGATGAGCGCCGAAGTCACCTCTTTATCTCCTTCCACGACTCTCACGTAGGCAGGATCGAAGGCGTCCGCGATCAGCTCTCTTATCGCGGCCGACACATGCGGCGTTACCTCCGACGGCTTGATGACCGCGCCATTGCCCGCGGCGATCGCTCCGATCAGCGGCTCCAGCACGAGCTGGACAGGGTAATTGAACGGTCCGATGATAAGAACGGTCCCGTAAGGCTCATAGACCAGCCTGCTGCGGCTGCCGAACAACGTCAACGGCGTCTTCACCCTGTGCGGTTTCATCCACCTTCGGATATGCTTTATCATATACGTAATACTGCCCAGCACGAGACCGATCTCCGTTGCAAAAGCTTCCGCTTCGCTCTTGCGCAGATCCTTGTACAGCGCCCCAAACAACGCCGCTTCATGCTTCGCGATCGCTCCCTTTAGCTTGCGCAGCTGCTCGATGCGAAACGCGGCATCCGCTGTCGCTCCGCATTCGAACCAGCGGCGGTGTTCCGCCAAGATCGCCTCTGCGTCCAGCCCGCTCTCCCCCGTACCGCTGGCGTTATGTCCGTGCGGCATAGCTGTTCCTCCGTTCTGCCAAGTCTGCAGCTTGCACAGTCCTGCTTTTTTATTTTAGTTTAACACTACAAGCTTTCTAACCGCTACTTGCCGATATCTAACCCCAAGCTTCCGTCTCCCTTCTCGGTACGATGCAAAAAAACGCCCATCCCCACGGGGACAGGCGCTTGCTTTTGTTATCGCCGCGATGCTTGAGATCATCGCTTCGGCAGCAGCTTCACGTATTCATCGGACAGCTTCATCAAACTAAGGATATAGTCGTAATCTTGACGATACTGGCTGAAGTCCGCGACGGGCTCCATCGTTTCGATATCGTAAGCTTTGCCGTCGTCGAAGCCTTCGCCCGGGACAAACAAAATATCATCGTTGAAAAATGATCCTGTCGGCAAATAATAACGCATGCCGATGACATTCCGAGTCGTGTTGATCAAGTCTTTGCCGAAGACGGTTGCACCCTTCTCCTTGAGATCGAGACCAAGCAGATTCGCGATCGTCGGCATAATGTCGACTTGGCCGCCGACTTGAGCGGAGGTCTCGCCTTGCACGCCAGGGACATGGACGAGGAAAGGAACGTTGAAGCGGCCGATGCGGTCATCGTATTGGATGCCGAGCTCTTCTTCGACGAATTCGACAGGCGTCTCTTTGGCTTGCAGGCCGAAGTGATCGCCATAGATGACAAGCATGGTGTCGTCCCACATACCGCTTTGCTTCAGATTCTCAATCAGCAGACCTAACGCATAATCCGTATAGTTTGTCGCTTCGATATAATAGCCCAGTTGTTTCTTTTCAAGGGATGCCGGAATTTCGATATGCTTGAATTTTTCCGGTACCCAAAACGGATGGTGGCTCGATGTAGTAATGAATTGGGCGTAGAACGGCTGGCCTTCCTCATAATGCTGCTTAAGCACGTCGAATCCGACCCGATACATTTCTTCGTCCGAGGCGCCGAGCGCATTGAACTGATCATTTTTGAAATCGGGTTTATCATAGTATTTCGTAAAACCCAGCGCGGGATACATTTGATTGCGATCCCAGAACGTGACATCGTTAACGTGGAATGTGTTGCTCACATAACCTTCGGACGCAAGCAGCCTTGGCAGTGCCGGCACTGCCCGGTCGCTATAGCCCTTGGACATGGCTTCCGTGCCTGTCGGGTAGATGCCCGTGTTGACGTTCCATTCCGCATCGGAAGTATTGCCTTGACCGATCTGTTGGAATACGTTGGTGAAATAGAAGCTCCCATCATCGGAGATCAAGTCGTTTAGAACCGGCGTAACCTCCTGGCCGTTCACGGTCAAGCCGACCATCATATCCTGGAACGATTCCAGTTGAATGACGATGACGTTTTTCCCTTTGGCCGCGCCGAACAGCTTCGGCGTGCCTGCTTCTGTTGCTTCTCCGCCAAAATGTCCGCCCACAAGCTCGGCGAGCGCTTCCGCTGTTTTTTGGGGATCGCCATCCTTAATCGCCTGGTTCTCCTTGCGCTCGTTAATGGCTGTAGCTACTTGATAATTCAGAACGCCAAGGCGCTGCGCCTGCACCAGCTCGTTGGAGATATGCAGGTCAGAGCGGATGTACAAGACCGACGCGCCTAACGCCACAACAAGCGCAATGCCGACATAAAGCGGCTTGCCCGCTCCGCTGCTTCCGTGTTTGGATGCCTTGCCGCGCATAACGATCAGCGATAATGCAATCAGGACCACAAGATCGAGGAACAGCAAGTAAAACTTAGGGTTGATCGCAGACTTAACGCTTTCTCCAACCTGACCTACCTGATCAAGGCCGCTCAGTGCCGTATACGTCGGAATACTTCCAAAAAAGGAGAAATATACGGTGCAAGCGAACAATACGAACGCGAGCAGTCCATTTACGGCCCCGAATACGAGCGGCTTCCAGCGGCTTGTTGTGAGAAGCTCCGCGATGCATAAAATGACAAGAACGGCAGCCGCGTCTGCAAGCAGGCGATCGATCTGCACCGTTCCGAAGTTAAATTGACGGAATAAGGCCATCTTCAACATAATAAGAACAAAGGTCGCCCAGAACGGCGAACGACGATATATATTCAGTATGGCATTCATGTTTCACTCACGCTCCTTGCTTTGATACCTTTTAAAATAAAGAAAAACCGTCGAAAAGACGGTTCCTCGCATAAATGTTAATTTCATATTAACGTAATTCGGCACAGAAATAAATAGGGAACTCCCGCCAAATCCGTATCATTGCGTTTCACTTTGCTCCAAATCCCCATGCCACAGCTTGCGGAACGAATCGCTGGACTCAAGCAGCGCTTCCGCGGTCCCTTCCGCTTCGATTTTGCCGTCCTGAAGGACGATTATGTGATCGGCTCTTGCAAGAGCCGCCTTCCTGTGGGAGATGACAAGGCAGGTGGCATCCCCCCGCTCGCCGAAAAGCCGATCCCATAGCTTCTCTTCCGTCTCGACGTCCAGCGCGCTGGACAAATCGTCGAAGACGAACAGCTCCGACTCCCGTACCAGCATTCGTGCCGCTGCCGTACGCTGCGCCTGACCGCCGGACAGCTTAACGCCGCGCGGGCCGATCGTCGTCTCTAGCCCATCGGGAAACTTCGCCAGATCGTCCTCCATAACGGCCGTGCGCAAGGCGCGATCCAGCTTGACTTCATCGTCGGGCTGGCCGAGCAGAATATTCTCGCGCAGCGAATCGCTGTACAGCCTTGGTACCTGTGCGGTATAGGCGCTTCTCGGCGGGATAAAGAAGTCTCCGAGCTCCCCCTTTACCATCCGTCCGTTCCATTGCACGATGCCGCCATCCTTGGGCAGCAGCCCCAGCAGGACGCGGGCAAGCGTTGTTTTGCCGGAGCCGATCGGTCCTGTCACGACCGTAAAGGAGCCTCTGGGCAGCCGCAGCATAATATCCTCGATTCCTCTCCCCGTCTCCGGATAACGGTAAGTCAAGCCCGTTGCTTCCAGCAGCTCAAGCTGCTCGAACGAAGATACGCCGGCGCTTCCTCCAAGCCCGGACCCGACAACCGAAGAAGAAGACTCGCCTCCTGGGCTAACCGCATGATCGATGACCGCGCCTTTTCTCTCCAAGCCAAGCGCCCGATGCGCCGTCAGAACGGAGGTCGGGGCGCCCTGCAGCATAAAGGTTAGTCGTCTCAGCGCCACGCCCATCTGCTTGAAGTACGTGAGGAACTTGCCGAAGTTGGAGATGAACTGAGTCACGAACGTTAAATAATAGACGAACAGCGCAAAATCGCCGACCGTGAATTCCCCGCCCCTCATCTTTTGTCCCGCCAGCAACAGAATCAATCCGGTGCCAATGTTAACGGTATTGGAAAAGATGGAGTCCAGCATTTCGGTCATCAGCTTGTCCTTCAGCATGGTGCGCCTGCGGTTCTCTCCAAGTCCCCGGAAGCGGTCAACGACGCGTCCCTCCGCCCCGGCCACTTGTATGGCCTGCACGTTGCCGAACATCTCGCTAATCGCCCCGGTAACCTTGGACGTCGCTTCCCGGCTCGCCTCTCTGTACTTTTGCAGTCTGGCCGTCGCCAGCTGCGCCGCGATGACTACGAGCACAAGGGGCAGGAATACGAGCAGGGTCATGCCCGCATCGATCCCGATCAGAATATAGCAGGATACCGCGGCGAAGCACGTCATCCCGAATACGTCTACCGACCAGCTGACGGCTTCTTCCGTCTGATCCACATCATCGCGGAAGTAGCTGATCCCTTCGCCGGGCGAGCAAGGAATCGCCTTGGCGCCGGGCTCCTTGAGCACATGCTCCAGCAGATTCCGCCTAATGAGCATGCCGATTCGAAAGCGGAATTGCACATCCGTAATAAAGCCGAACCAGATAAACACGCTGCGGGCAAGAGCAGCGGCAATAAGCAGCATAACAATCAAACCGACGCCAAACTCCGCAGGCTGATCGGGTACAAGCGAATCAAAAAACGCTTTGGTCAGGAGGCCGGGAAAAATCGGCATCAAATAAATAATCGTCCAAAGAACGGCGTTGGCGATGTACCAGCTCTTGCGATAGCCGATCAAACGCATCATATAGGTGAATGTGCTCAAGCCGTCACCTCCTCCAATCCAATGGCAAGCATGCGGCTAAACCGCGATGAAGGATCGCCCGCCAGCTTTTCGCGATCTCCGCTTTCCGCCAGCACGCCTCCATCCATAATGGCAATTCGGCCCGCTCGCTGAATCGTGGACAGCCTGTGGGCAATAATGATGCATGTCCGCCCTTGAAGAAGCCTGTCTACGGCCTTCTCCAGCCGCTGCTCCGTGAGCGGATCAAGGCGGGACGACGCCTCGTCCAAAATGACAAGGCCCGGGTTCTGCAGAAAGACGCGCGCGAACGCGAGCAGTTGCCCCTCTCCTGCCGACATGCTTCCGCCGCCGGAATCGAGCGTTGTATCCAGACCATCCTTAAGCGAGCGCAGCCAATCGCCGAGCCCAAGCTCTTCTAATACGGCGCAAATCGCCTCGTCTGTAATAGAAGGATCGTAGAAGGTCAGATTATCGCGGACCGTGCCTTGAATGATCTCGATATTCTGGGTAACGATCGCGACTGTGCTCCGGAGCTCGGATAACTTCATATCCCGAATATCGGTTCCGTTAAGGCGGATTGCCCCTTGCTGAGGATCGTAGAAGCGCAGCAGCAATCTCGCGATCGTCGTCTTTCCGCTGCCCGTACGCCCTAGCAATCCCAACACCTCTCCGGGTTTCAAATCCAGATTGAGACCCTTGATGGTCGGGGACTCTCCGTAGCTGAACGACATCCCGTTAAACGATACCGCAACCGGACCGTCCGCAAGCTTGACGCCGGGACCGTCCTTAATGCCGGACTCCATCGCCATCAACTCGCGAATGCGATGCATGCTGGCGTCCGCCTTCTGCAGGTCCTCAATCTGGGTCCGGATCTTCTCGATCGGCTTGGCCAGCAGCTCCGTGTAGAAAAAGATCAAATATACGGTGCCGATCGTAATGGCTCCCGTCTTCCACAGATATGCGCTGATGACGAACGCCATAACGTTGCCGAGCGCAAATACGATGATCGTCGTGATCCACATCGACGCGAAGCCGAGGAACGCCTTCTGTCTAAGCGGCAGCATGCGGCGGATCAGCCCGTAAAATCGGCCCATGACGTAGCCGGAAGCGCCGTTCGCCCGCGTATCCTCCGTCCCCTCCAGATGCTCACCGGTAAAGCCGTAATACTCCGCGTTAATGCTCCTCCAGTCACGCCACACCGGCGCGGCGTATTTGCGGATATGCTGCACGATAAACACCGCGAACACGACGAAGAGCAGCATGCCGGCTCCGATCCAGACGTTCTCGAGAAACAGCAGGACGATGATGCCGATCATAAGGAGCAAATTGCCGCCCAGATGAATTATGAAGCTGGAGAAAAAATTGGCTAAAGCGTTGACGTCGCCATCCACACGCTCGATAAGCGAGCCCGACGTATTGGACTTATGAAAGTCCATATCCAGTCGCAAACAATGCTCCGCCAGATCGCCGCGAAGCTTGTTCGTTGTTTTCCATGCGAGATTTTCGCCGACATATGTCGATATGATCGCGATGATTTGCTGCATTATAGAGAAGCCGATAAACAGCAGGGCAGCGTACATCAGCTTCTCCAGAGGCTCGTCCGAGCCAGCTGTGTCAATGAAATAACGAATGACTTGCGGACTGGCAAGCTGCAGACCGATCAAGCCGAACAGCAGCAGCGTCAGAGCGATCAGCGAGCCTCGGTGCGGGAACAAATATTGTCCCAATAACTCGGCATACACCTTTATCCCGCCGGATTTTGTTGTTTTATTCATCCTACTCACTTCCCGCTTTCTCCCATTTGACAAACGTACGTTCCCTCATTCTATCACAAAGTCTCCTATATGGGTTGTATCTCTTTGAGTGATTTGATATTTTTGAAATACTATAGTAAGGCGAGGAGACGAAATAACGATGGGTATCAAATTGGTTTCATGGAATGTAAACGGGCTTCGGGCTTGCGTCGGCAAAGGTTTCCTGGACTACTTCAAGGAGATGGACGCGGACATCTTCTGCCTCCAGGAGACGAAGCTGCAGGAAGGCCAGATCGAGCTGCCGCTGGGAGACGAATACTACCAATTCTGGAATTACGCGCAAAAGAAAGGGTACTCCGGTACCGCCATCTTTACGCGATATAAGCCTCTATCCGTCCGTTACGGCATGGAGACCGACGAAGAGCCGGAAGGCCGCATCATTACGTTGGAATTCGAACAGTTCTATATGGTTACCGTCTATACGCCGAATGCGAAACGCGACCTCTCCAGACTGGAGTACCGGGTGGAATGGGAGGAGCGATTTAAATGTTATTTGAACGGACTGGACAAGTTGAAGCCTGTCGTCGTATGCGGGGATCTAAATGTCGCGCATGCGGAGATCGATATCAAAAACGCGAAATCCAACCACGGCAATTCCGGTTTTACCGCGGAAGAACGCGGATGCATGACGAGCCTGCTGGATTCCGGCTTCGCCGATACGTTCCGCCGGCTCTATCCGGATCGCTCCGACGTGTACACCTGGTGGTCCTTTATGCCGAAGGTACGCGAACGCAATGTCGGCTGGCGGATCGACTACTTCCTCGTGTCGGAGCGGCTGGTCCCGCTCGTCAAGGACGCCGGCATCGACGCCCATATTATGGGCAGCGACCACTGCCCCGTAACGCTGGAGATGGAGGAATTGGAGCGCTGAGCTAATGATTCGCTGCCATGGCCTGGGGCAGGTGTCCGCTGCGCGCCAATCGGGGAGCAACAACGCTAACTTGTCAGTTCTTCTGCCATTGCCGCCCATAGAGGCCACGCTTCCAAATAAGCAGGCAAATCTTCCGGATGGTGCATGAGACAGATCGCGATTCTGCAATAGAGCTGGAACGCCGTCTCGAGAATCACTTCCCCTGGTTCGACCGTCCGTATGTTCAACTCGTTGTAGGCGCCCAGCAGCGTCTCGACGTTTAAGTCGTCCGGAGACGAGCAAAACGCGTAAGTAAAATCGTAAAGAATCGGCCCGGCGATCGGCGACGGGTCGATGACGCCTGTCATTTTGTCCTCGTCGAACACGAAATTATGAACGCCGGTGTCGCCGTGCAGCCAGTACTTATCCTCCTCGCCCCAGTCCCGGAGCTTCTCCTTCCATACCCGTTCGACCAGTTCATGGTCCTTCGCAGGCAGGTAGTCACCAATCCGTTCCGACGCGAAGACAAGGCTTCTCCCGTTGAATTCGCGCCATGACTCGCAAGGCGAATCCGGTCTTCCATATCCTTGGAACGATTGTTCCAGCTTATAATGATTAAGCAGACCTCGCGCCAGCTCGCTCATCCAATCCTTTTTGCCGCCGCGATTGACGTGCGTCGTTCCATCCTGATACTCATACAGCAAATAACGGTGCTCCGGATCCACATATAGCAGCTTAGGCAGCAAATACGCTTCTGCATAACGTATGAGGAACTGCGCCGTTTCCCGCGTATATTCGGCCTCTTCGAGCTTTAGCACGTACGACGGCACTCCGTTCCTGGACAGGATGAAAACTTGCCCCTCCGTCGTTCCTTTGGCTGCCTCGACAGCCATTTCCTCCACACGGCCTATGATTTTCAAGCCTGCCAACTTCTCCAAAATTTCATGCAACGAGCCGTTCATCTTCGTCCCCTACTTTCCATGTCGTCAAGCCTTAACCCTTCTCTGAATTAAGTATAGCCCATTCTCCGAGCGACGCCCGGTAAAGTTCGGCTATAAATTTCCTCTCACCTTGCGGAGATAGGCTCCAAGGATTTACAGTTCTAAATAGCGATTCTTTAACGACCACGGATTGGAAATAAAAAACCATGCGATCGGAATCATGACGATTCCAAGGCATGGAAAGGGGAAGATGATGAAAGCATACCAATGGCAAAACTGCCCGCCGAACGTTAGACGGCAGGCAGAGCTGATCACCAATTATTTGTATGATTATTTAGGGAGCGCGCTTGTCGGAGTATACATCCACGGCAGCATCGCGCTTGGCAACTTCTTGCCGGCCAGGAGCGATCTCGATTTGCTGGTCGTCGTCGATCGCGCTTTGACGGCCAAGGAACGATTCAAGCTGATGATCGCTTTCCTCAGCCTGCATCGCCAGCCTGTCCATGTGGAAGCCAGTATTGTGCGCAAGTCGGATATGGACAACTGGACATTCCCGACGCCCTACGAGTTCCACTTCAGCGAACATTGGCGGAAGCGGTTCGAAGCGATGGAGGCCCGCGAGGACGACTCGTTCTGGCAGTTCGAAGGCGAGGCGACGGACAGCGACCTGGCTTGCCATGTCAAACTGGCAAGACAAGCGGGAATCGCCTTATACGGTCCTGAGCCGAGCGACGTTTTACCTGAAGTACCCCATGATGATTTCTGGCAATCCATTCGCGCCGACGCGGACTATTACGCGAAGCACAGCGGCGATCTGGAGAACGCGGGCATCTTGTCCCTGCTTCGCATCTGGGCCTATAAGGAGCTTGGCGAGATCCTCTCCAAGGTAGATGCATGCCGCTGGGCAGAAGGCGCGCTTCCAGAAGAGCTTCGACACATTGCCGTAAATGCGATGAATGAATATGCGATGAACGCCGCTCCCGCCCACTGCAACCAGTCCGAACTCCTCGCCTTCAAAACCTTCTTGTTGAATCGGATAGATGCAACTGTTTCGGTTGGTTGATAGTTTCGCTTGTGAAATTCATACGGTGGAGGATAATTTTGCGGAAGGGACTACTTTATCCAGCGACAACATGTTCCTGGAGTAACTTTAGCTGTAGAAAGCCTCTTGACGCGATCTTCGGACAGGGGTTCAACTCCCCTCGCCTCCACTATGTAAATCCACAACCGCATAAGGTTGTGGATTTTTGCACGTTACGAGAGGTCAAGTGCCGTAAATTTTTCTGGTTAAAAATATCCATTTTTAAAGCAGGGTTTAAGAAGTATTTATCGAAATATGTAAAATAAAAAAGTAAAGGAGTTCGTTCTGTGGGAAATGAAACCGCAACTATGGAAGTTAATCAGGAAGCGATAGACAAAATAAAGCATATACTACTAAAGGAGAACCCGATCTTATTTTTGGGTGCAGGTTTTTCTTATGGGACAAAAAATGCTGCTGGTAGGTCGATTCCAATAGGTGATGGGCTGAAAGAATTGATCCTTAGTGAGTTATTGAAATATGATATTGACTCCGAGGAATATCAAGAACTTAATAAATATCCTTTATCAAAAGTTTGTCAGTACGTGGAGGATGAATATAGTAGAGAGTTCTTGAATGATTTTATTTGCGAAGTATTTCGAAATACAACTCCACACGATTACCACTTTAATATTTGTAAATTCAACTGGTCAAAGATTTATACAACAAATATTGATGATATGATGGAAACAGTTTATCGTCAAAGCGGAAAGGATATTCTGGTACAGAATTTAAGTCGTGCCTCTACTTTGAAAAAAAATTGCACCCAGTATTTTAAACTTCATGGATGTATTCAGAATCCATCCGGAGGATTTACATTTAGTACTGCAGAGTATATAGATTCTATGTTAAGTCATCAGGATTTTCGATTTAGTAGTTTTAACATAGATATTCAAAAGGAACACTTTATATTTCTTGGTACTTCTTTTGACGAAGTAAACCTTGATTATTATTTAGAACTGTACAAAAATGCTGGATTCTCATCACGCGGTCAACTTTTCTTTATTTCACCTAACCCATCGCTTATTCTACAAAGTAAAGTGAGAAAATTAAAAGGTAATATCATTCGGTGGACCACTAAAGAGTTTCTACATTTTATAAACAACAACATTTCTCAACAAGTGGATAAAAGCAAGAATACAGAAAGAATGCTTTTCCACAGGGGATTTGTAACATTTGATTACTTTAAAAAAGAATATAATGATAATAATTTAATAGAAAGTAAGTTATATTCAGGTGATGAGCCAATAATGGATGATATCATATCAGAGTGGGATTTTAAACATCCAATTGTGGATCAAATAGTAAGTGATATATCAAATCGGAGGGCATCGTGTTTTACTATCTATGGGAAAACATTAATAGGAAAAAGTTGCAGTTTGTTAAGGATCGGGCAAGAACTGTATAGGGATGGTTACTGTGTGATCCTATTTAATGGACGAGATTTTGATACAAATGTATTAAAAGAATTTGTTGCCCAGAATAAAACCAAGAATAAATTTGTTGTACTAATAGATAATGCAAGTTACTTCTATAATGTGATTTCTAATTTTAAGCATCTTGTTTCTGGTAAAACCATTTTTTTTATTACTACTTCAAGAACTTATCTTCATACAAGAAAGAGATATGCGTTGTTAAATGGTTCATTTAAAGAATACTTCTTTGACTCAGAAATTACTAGACCATATGCTCAAATTATTGTCAATAAGCTTAGAGAAAAGGGCTATTTGGGAGAGTTAGCAAAGTTAGCGGATGAAGAATCTAAGTTGGATTATTTTGTAAATAAAAACGATCTGATGTCAGGAATGTTGGAATTAACTTATGGAAAAGGTTTCATTAGGCGCTTTACAAAGGAGTTGAATGCCGAGTTAAGTAAAAATGATATGAGATTAAAAAGCTTATTACTTGACCTTGCTATTATTGACAAGGCTGAACTAGCCTCGTTTCCAGTTGAGTTGATCGCCATGCTTTATAAAACGAATACCAATGATCTAATAAATAAGGTATCTAACTACATAAAACAGACTAAAAATAAAAATTATAGATTGCGTAGCAGTTATTTTACAAGTAAAATATTGGATGACTCTGGAAAAGAAATTCTTGCTCGGAACGTAAAAGATATATTAATAGCAATATCACCGCAAGTTATAGAAAAATCGAAAAATTACTGGACTGAAATGTTTGAAACTTTGCTTAAAGAGAAATTCCTTTCAAAAATACTTAAAATTGATAAAGGTAATATCCGAAAGTTGTTGGTTGAACTTCAAAATTATTATTCTGACACGAGTTATTATTGGCTACAGTTGGGTTTGGCAGAACAAAAATTGAGCGATTATGAGAAGGCATTAAATCATTTTAGGCAAGCCGAAGCGATTTCGCCGACCTCTTATCATGTTCAACATGCTATAGGAAGAAACTTCATGAGACATGCTAACAGTAAGAGGAATATTGTTGAGTCATCGAATTTGTTTAAAGAAGGCGAGAAAATAATTCTATCATTGATAAACGAAAAGGAGCTCTTTCAAGCCAAGTCTCACTCTGTACATTGTTATTTATATGAGAAAATCTACTTTATGAAGAAATTTCAGGTTGATCCTACAAATGAAGAATTAAAAGAGTTAAAAAGATACCTTGATCAACTTACCGAAAAAGACGAGGAGGGAGTTATGGTTAAAGATATTACTAATTACTTTTATAATTATTTAAATGGAATTGGGAAGTTGAGTATGATCAAGGTTAAGTTGTCAGACTTGAATAAATATAACTTTATATTTCAAGAGTACGATAAAGATGTATTACTTGATTATGACTTAGATTAATACCGTTTGAATAGTTGAATAATTAAACTGAATATTTCGCTATTCACACTTCGGTGAATTGTGGTTTTACACAACCACGGTTCGCCTCCACCATCAACCCCCAGTCCGCGTAAGGACTGGGGGTTGTGTTGTTGTCGAGTTATCTCAATTTATCTAATAGGTTGTAATAGTAATATGTTTTCGATCTCAGCCTGCCATCAGAAAAAATCATTTTGTTGGCTTCTAAAACGTTTAGATAACTTCTACATGTTGCTTCTGATAAATCAGTCGAAGAACAAATGGTTTGGACTGTAAAAATTGGTTTTTGAAAGATGCAGTCAACTACTTTTTTTTACTCCGCTACTATTAATCAATGATTGTGCTAAATCTAAATCATGATCATATAAGGTATTCACATCAGGATCGTTAATATAGATTTCGAGATTATTCATAAATGTGTCAACTAGCTGTGGTTGCGGCGGAATATACGTTGCAGTCTCCATAGAACAGCACTCAGGACCAATGAAATAAGCGTTACATGCATCTCTTTAAACAATCTTGTCGAAAGCGGTAAAACGGCAAGTCTATTCATGCCCTCACGAAGCGCGTGATAATAATTTAGCACTTCTTGAATATCTTTGTTAATTTTTCTACTGTGTGCCTCCACTTCAAGAACTTCATCAAGAGTTACTTGAGTGCCCTCAATTTTTGTGGATTGAACAGCTTCATTAAGCATTACTAGATTCAATATGAAATGAGACGGGAGCCTCGTATTCTGAAGCAGTACTTGATATTGAGCTACCTATTTATTGGCTTCAATGAGTTAGTGAATAAACATCAGTTGATCTACTCGTTCACTAGTAAGGGATAAGTTGTCAGGCGTGAAAGGTACCTTAGCCATTCTAAACCTCGACTTCTGTTTTTTAGACCTTGATATTTTTCACATCATACCCTAATAATAATTGTAAATACCACGATTATTTTCGATACCAATCATTAATGTTAGTTTTTTCGCTTTATTTTTACCTATGGTTTCTATGAGAATAAAAACTGCGCTTCTGAACGCAACGTTCAGAAGCGCGGTATACGCTACAAGGCTATTTTTGTTTCAATAAATTCAAAATAGCTTGAATCGCTTCGGCACGGCTTGTATGCGCTTCGGGATCGAACAACCCATTGCCTTTCCCTTGCATCAAACCAATCGCCAACACTTGATTTATATCATCTTGAGCCCATGTTGCGATGCGGTCGGCATCGATAAATCGATCAAGCGCTTCGCTTGCGTCAGACGTTTGGCCTGTCAATCGCACATAGGCTCTGAACAACATGACTGCCATCTGCTCCCGACTGATCTCGGCATTCGGGGCAAAACGTTCTTTGTCTATTCCCTTAACAATACCCGCCTCATAAGCTGCAGCCAATTCTTTTGTATACCATGCATTTGCGTTCACGTCGGAATAAGTGACAGCAGTAGTGCTTGCAGGCAACTTCAATGCGCGAACTAACATCGACGTGAATTCCGCGCGGGAGATCAATTGCTTCGGTCTGAAGCTGCCGTCCGTGTAGCCCTTGACAATACCAAGATCAACAGCTTCTTTAATCACGGCTTCCGCCCAGTGCCCGGCGATGTCTGTAAAATTGGTCGAAGACGCTTCCGGTGTATCCGTATCATCCGGATCGGGATCCTCAGCCGCTTCCGATGGCACTGTGGGTTGTACGGGATTAGAAGGATAATAGTTATACGGCAGTGTCTTGAATGTCCCTGTCAAAGCCTCGCTTTCATTGCCTGCCGCATCGATTGCAATAATCTTGAAGTTAAAGTTCGTATTCTCTGTCAGCGATGCAACCGTATACTCATTTGAAAGTCCGCTAACCGTGCTAACGAATTGATTGTCCAGATAGATCTTGTAACCAGATACACCGACATTGTCGATCGCCGCAGACCAGCCCAGTTTCATGCTTGTTTGCGAAATATCCGTTGCAAACAACTCGCTTTGCGGCGGCCACGTCGGACTGATCGATTCGCTTCTCGTCTCGAAAGTGGAGACGGTGGCATTGGCTAGCAAGTTCCCGCTTGAATCTTGAACTGCTGATGCTGGAATAGACAAAGTATAGCTTGCGTCATTAATCAACTCATCATTGGGCTGAATAACCAGATCATAACCTGAAGCTGTTACCTGGACAGGCACTTCCACGTCACCAAGATATAATTTCACTTCCTGAAATGAGGTTCCCGGTTGAATAATTTCGTCGAATGTTGCAATCATTCTCTTGTTGATCGATACGTTTGCCTGCTGATGCAATGGATTCAGATTCCGTAAAACAGGCGCATATAGGTCTGCCCGATCGATTCTATACTTGTATAAATCCGCACCATTCGCAAAATACAAGTTGCCCTCATGATCTTGCGTCAAATGCGTGCCGCTATCTGCGAGTAATTCCATTTCCAACGTTTCTGCATCGATGCGGTATATACCGCTAGGAATTCTGACATACAAATCTCCACTTTGATCAACGACCAGATAAGTTGGTTTAAATGCGTGGTAGGTTGCGCACCATGAACAAGAATAGAGCTCTTTTGTCAGAACCGTCTCCTTGGTCGTCGGATTGAACTTGAACAACGTATTCATGGTCAGCCCCCATATATTCCCGTCTTTATCCCATTCTAAGGACGAGATTAAGGTTGCGCCAGGTACCGGTGCTCCTTCCCACGCAACTTCCTCAAGCGCTTGGTCCCAGATAAATAACTTTGCTTCTGTTTCTGTCGGGTATCCCCCAAGTCCTCCCCAAATCGATGTCCCTCCATAGATCAATCCGTTTTTGGATAGCAACGGGACAATGCTTTGATTCTCGACGACTTGGCGATGAACGCTGTAATTGCCTGCTTCGGGATTATAAATGGTCAAAGCGCCGCCCAGCAGCCCATAATCGGGCACTGTTCCCATCGCGAGCACGTCCCCGGACCAAGTAAAGCCGTATGGCCGATCTTGGCCTTCCGCTTTCAGCCCGACGATCGATTGAGGATTTGAGCCGATCGCATAAGGCTGTGCAAAATCAAAGCTGTAAAGGTATGCACCGGGGTAGATGCCCATATATAATTTGCCGTCATAAAATAGGCCCGACTCGATTTGGTTAATTGCGCCTTTCGGATATTCATAAAACTCATCCGTAACCGGATCATAAGCGGACAATCCGCCAGATTGAAAGCCGCTCGTATAGATTTTCCCATCGTGACCTGTGCCCACCCAGTTGATAATCGTGGGTTCTCCCGGGATTTGGCTTTCTGCTATTTTAATGCTCCCAGTCGTCGGGTTAATCATCCGCATTCTGCCTACGGCATCAATAGAGATTAATGTCTCTCCTGGGAAATCAGGCTCGTTTAAGTGAACCCATCCAAAGCTTCTCGCACTCCAAAACCTGGAGTCTTCTCCAATCAGCGTCTTGTTCTTCGTCACGGGATCATAACCGATTATTTTTCCTGCACTGAACATGTAAACCTTGTTATCGGAGCTTAAGGGTGATACATCAATGCCGCTTATATTGGTCAAAGTATCGATCCATTGCTCCTCAACCAGATCATAGACAAGCACTGCTCCTGCATTCACAACTCTGGCGAATAAATAATCTCCCCGCACATTGACATCGTATACGCTCGATTCATTCGCATAAGCCGAAGGGAGCGCAATCTCATTCTTTGTGCCCGTGATGCTGTCGACTTCAAATAATCTGGCTTTTTCAGTGCCGAGGCCGACATAAAGCTTGCCATTCCACCAGTCGATCGAACGCGTATATTTAACCCCTTCGACTACACTGCCATAATCCTGGAATTGTTCTGTCTCGGTGTTGTATTGAAAAACTTTACCATTCGGGTAAGTGCCTCCGTAGATATTCCCCGCGTCATCAACGGCCAAGCGCCACAGAAATGTCTCTCCCTCAATCGCTACTCCCAAGTCGGTCATTTGACCTTGCTGGCCGCTGCTGCCTGGCGTCCAACGAAACAGTTTTCCGCCGATCGTCGAAATGTACACGCTTCCATCTTGAGCGGTAACCAAACCCCATGAGCCTCCCCCGCCAGGCAACTGATGCTGCTCCACAATGGTGTTCGTATGCGAATCGACAACAAAAAATCTTGCAGTCGCTCCATTGATAACGGTGTACGTCCACTCCTCGTTATTGGGACCTGTGCCGTAGGCGGCAGCATTTATGCCGACATTATGAACTGCCGGTCCAAGGTTGAAACTTTTCTTCTCTTGCTTGACATAGCTAACATTATCAAAATAACTGATGCATGTCCCCAAGCTATTGGAGTGCAGCATAATTTCCGCGTATACGGCATCAGCAGGCACATCGTCCATAAATGTCAAGGTAGACCACTCGTTCAAGGGCTGCGTATAATAGGCCTTAATTTTTGAACTGAGCAATTCGTTGCTTTGGTTATAATAATAAATGTAAATCAAAGGACTTCCTTGCTCGACGTAGGCATCAACTTTTAACAAATAAGGATTGCCCCCGCTGATTGGTACTTTATTGCTCCGCAGATAGACAGAGGTTTCCGTACTTGTATCCACCAACTTCATCGCTTTACCTGTCCGGCTTCCGGGCAGATTATCTTCTATAGTGATACCGCCCGTGCTCCATATTTGATTCCAGCCGGGAATTTTGTTGTTGACAAGCGGCAGCTCGAATCCGGCATTTGGTACATCGGATGTCAGCATTTCAAGGGACACGTCGTCAAAATAACCCGTAAAGGTGCCTGGTCCATTGGAGTGCAGCATGACTGCCGCATGCGTAGCTTCGACAGGAACTTTTGTCTCCATATAAAGTGTCTTCCACTCATAAGTAGTCGCTCCGTAATAGCCCTCGATCGCATAAGGAGATATTTCATTCCCGTTACTGTCATAGAAATAAATGATGATGACTGGCGCACCAGATTCAATATAAGTATCCAAGGATAACAAATATCGTTTGTCTGCCTGAATCGGAATTTTATCGCTTCTCAGATAGACCCCGCCTGCCGTGCTCGAATCCTCCAACCGTAAGGCTCTCCCGGCACGATTGTCGGGCAAGTTGCTCGACACACTGATACCCGTTGTGCTAAATACCTGTGTCCAGTTTTGACTTTTTCCGCTGACAAGCGGCTTCTCGAATCCCGCGTTGGCTACTGGACCAACGATTTGCTCGATCCTGAAATCATCGAAATAAGCAGAACATGTTCCGACTCCATTCGAGTGCGGCATTACCGCGGCGCTTACTGCTCCTTCAGGCGCAACAGCTTCTAAATAAATCGAAGTCCATCGCTCGGAAGGCGTCCCGTAATAACCATCCGTTACACTCGTTAACTGCGTTCCATTCACGTCGTAGAAATAAATAATCATCACCGGCGCGCCGGATTCAATATAGGTATCGACAGCCAAACGATAGGTTTGCCCCTGCACCACTGGAAACTTGTCACTTCTCAAATAAACGGCCGAAGTTGTACTTGCGTCGACAAGCTTCATGGCTTTGCCAGTATGTCCTGCTGGTAAAGACTCTTCTATTGTAATGCCGCTTGTGCTCCAGATCTGGGACCAGCCAGGTATGACCCCGCTCACAACGGGCTCCTCGAATCCTGCGTTTGCAATCACATTGACTTCATTGACTTGAGTCGTTGGATCGTCGTTTGCCTTGACGTCGCCAATTGGAAACAAAGTCGCACTAAGCATGCTAAAACAAACAAGACTGCATAACCAAGTTGTCATCTTGTTTTTCAAAGCCACGAGAATCACCTCTTTCCGCAAAATGTTGTATTAAACTATCACAAAGCAACGTATCAGCGAGTGCAATTCAATCTCCGTGCCTGAACAAAGTGCCGATCGCTCCTACGGCGTCGGAATAATTTCCGTATGCCCGTTCGCAATCGTTAAGCGCGTACTCATGCGTAATCATGGCTTGGACCGATATGCGCCGCTCAGCCAGCAGACGAATATATTCCGACGTATTCCGGCCTTCGGTCCAACGCACATATCCGACGGGATAATCGACATTGTCCCGCTCGTACCGTTCGTCGTAACGTCCCGGCCCTCCAGCGCGCGATATGAGCACCTGCGCTTCCTTGGCGAACATCAAACCCCGGTTGAACTCCGTGCACAAGTCTCCTACCACCACAATTTTTCCGCGATCGCGCAGCCAGCCCAGCGAGGCGTCAATCAACCCCGAGCCCGATCCGCCGGCACACAGCAATACGGCATCGGCGCCGACGCCGCCTCCCGTCGCTTTCTCAAGCTCGCCCACCAGCTTTTCGCGGTTATCATATACCCGGGATAACCCGTATTTTCGCAGCATATTTGCCCGTCCGGCATCCACATCCAGGGCAATCGTCCTGTACGCTGCGGCATGAGCAATCTGAGCAATCAAATTGCCGAGGATGCCAAGTCCGACAACAATGACCGATTCGCCAAAAGCCAACCGCGCGGTTCGCAGCGCATGGATCGCTATCGCTCCCAATCCTGCATACGCGGCTTCCCGAGCATCCACATGCTCCGGCACCACCGCCGCCAGATTGGCCGGTACCGACAGCCATTGCGCATGACATGTATACGGGGCGCCGTAACAGGCGACCCGCTGTCCTTCGCGAAAGCCATGTGCGCCTTCTCCCACTTGCTCTACAATTCCGACCGCGCTGTATCCCAATATGCGCGGATCGTCCAAGCTGCCGCGAATCATCCCAAGCTCGGTGCCCGGACTAATCGCGGAATATTCGGTCCGCACGCCCACATGTCCCGGCAGCAGCTTCGGCTTCTCGATGTCGACGACGGCAACGCCGCTCCGTAGCGCAGCTATCGCTTTCAAATTCCGACCCCTCCTTTGTGCCGCCCGATATACGGGCGCTGTTATTCGTTAGACAGTTTTCTGTATTCGCTTGGCGAGGTGCCATAATATTTTTTAAAGGTCGTCGTAAAAGTCGACGAGTTCAGATAGCCGATTCTCTCCCCGATTTCGGCAATCGACAGCTGCGAATCCTTGAGCAGCTCTCTCGCATGGGTCAGTCTGATTTTGTTGAGATATTCGACATAATTGACGCCGAACGTTTTCTTGAAGTAGTTCGAAAAATATTTCGGAGTCGTCCCCGCCACCGCGGCAATTTCATCCAGATATAAATTCCGCATATAATGCAATTCAATATATTGGGCAATAAAGGACGGGTTCAGCTTGCGTCCGTTCTCCTCTTGCTTGGCATGCCCCGCCAATTGTCTCGCGGCATCGAGCAGCGCGTTCTCCATTTCGGCATAGTCAGGCGCTTGCTCCAGCCGTTGCATAAAGTGCCGCTCCAGTTCGTACAGCTCCTGACCGGTCCTCGCCGAACCTTCCGTGTGCCCGACCATGTAGAAGAACATGCTGTTCGCCAGATGGATCATTTGATAATAATGAATGCGCCGCTCGGCATTTTCCCTGATCGTCTCCCGAATCAATTGCGTCGCTTCCTGCAGCTTGCCGATCATCAAATAATGGGATAGCTTCTCCATCTTCTCGATCGGGTAATAAGCCAACCGTTTGTACTGGATTTCCGCCACATCCATCACCGAACTGCCATCGTTGACGGCACGGTACAGACTTCCGCCTTGCACGGACAAATAGGCCCGGCGGCAGTTCGACACATTGGAGGTATAGAGAGCGCTAACGCAAGCCCACAATGAAAATCCGGAAAACTCCTCCTTCTGCAGCCGGGTCAAGGATGTTCTCAGTTGTTTGATCAGACCGCTGCGCTCCTGCAGCCGTTCGACGCCAAGCATAACGATAAATTGCAGATGTCCGGCGTGAAACGCGTTGGCTGCCAAACCGTCCCGGCCGAGACCCTGCTCCATCCGTCGCTCCATGTCCTCTATCGTCCAATTCTCCGCCGATTCGTTTGCAAGCCGGCCAACCTGCACAAGCGCCATGATGAAGTGCTTGTGGCGGTAGAAATCGGCATAGTAGGTCTGCATTCGGATATCTTGCTCGGTTTCGTGCGGCAATCCGTCCAGCGTCTGAAGGAACGTTGATCTTCGCAGCTCCTCATCGGCATACGCCTTTTGCCTCCGATTGTCTTCATTCTCCGATTGCAGCCTGACAATACCGCTTAATATTTTGCGGAAATCATTGCCCTTGCTGTTGCCTCCGCCCAATTGCTTTAAAATTCTTTTGACGGGATTGTTCAAATAGACACTGAGCAGCAAAGACAGAATGATAGCGCATACACCTGCGGTCAACATAATTTTTAAATTGGCTCCAGCAACGGCATCCACATTGGCGAACTGGTAGGGCAACCGCTCCATGTAGATAAAGTCGTTATAGTCCGACTTCAGAATCCGGTATTCGTAATCCTGGCGTTTGACCGTCACTTCGCCGGCATTGCCGAAATAAGCGTCGCTCAGCGCATCCACCAAATTCCAGTTGTCGTCGGTGCTCATCAGCATGTCGCGATTCTGGTCCAGAATCATCATGGAGCCGCCGGAAAAAATCGGACCCTGGTTCACATGTTTGAGCAATGCTTCCAGATCGATCAACACCAGAACATTTTTACCGGATGAACGCAGCTTGTTGCCTCCGGTAACAACCAGCAGCTTTTTATTTTTGTGCTGATTCGAGTTCTCGCCGGTATTGACTGTAAACGGCGATGCCGGAAAAACCTTGTACGTTTTTTTGCTCCGCATATAATTTCGCCAGTAATCGGCGTTGTAGGTCTCATGCAAATATTTTTTATCGAAGAAATAGTCGAAGCGGTTCGTGCCCTTGGTGGTAACGACAATATCCGAATCGTCATAGAACACGGCCACCTCTTCGATAAAGTCGTAAGGAGCCGACAAATTGGCGATATGCTCGATCATCGTGTAGGCAATGGACATATCCGTGCTGTCATCGATCATCGAGCGCAGGCTGTCCGTTCCGGGCATTATGTGGATGGTGTGGATCAAGTTGTTGACCACCCTGAAGCTGTTATCGAAGGCCTGCACCGTCGATTGCATCATCATTGAGTTTTTGTCGGATACTTCTTCGTAGATGCCCGATATCGAATTGCGGTACACCATATAAGTCGAGACGAACATAAGGACGATAACCAACATCAAAGCCAAAAATATTTGCATAAGCCCTAGGCTGGTCATTCTACGTCTCATTGCGCACGCCCCTATCGATACGATGTCCCATTATTTTAACACATTAACCTTTCTCCGAGCCGAGCATCACTCCTTTTGCGAAATACTTTTGAGCGAACGGATACACGATTAATACCGGGATCATCGCGAGTACAATCGTCGCATTTTTCATCGCCTGGGGCGCCAGAGCCGCTTTGTCCACCAGACCGGCAGTCGAACCCTCGTTAAAAATAAGCATGCCTCGCAGCACAACCTGCAACGGATACAACGCCTGATCGTTTAAATAAATCATGGGCAAGAAAAAGCTGTTCCAGTGCCCCATAAAGTAAAACAGGCCGATTGACGCCATCGCCGGCTTTGACAACGGAATGACGATATTGAACAGAATGCGGAACTCCGAGGCTCCGTCGATCAACGCCGCCTCGCGGATCTGGGAAGACATATTCTCATAGAACGTCTTTAGAATAATCAACTCGAAGGTCCAGATCGCATTCGGCAGCACGAGCGCCCAGACTGAATCGATCAGCCCAAGCTGCTGCACGATCAGGTAATTCGGGATGATGCCCGGGTTCAGGAACATGGTGAGCACAATCATCAACATCCAGAATTTCCGGAACACCAGATCCCGGTTCGCAAGCGGGTAAGCGGCTATCGCTGTCATGAGCAAATTGACGAATGTCCCGAAAGCGGTATAAAATATCGTGTTCAAATAGGCTCGCGGAATTTTATCGTCCTTAAGCACTTCCGCATACGCCTCGAAATTAAGACCTATGGGCAGCAGCCATACTTGCCCTTGCGACACGCTGGCCGTATCGCTTAGCGATACCGCGGCAATGTACAAAACGGGGTACAGGGTCGCAATAGCTACGCCAACCAGCATAATCGCATTGATAACGCCAAAAAACGTAAACCTGGCCTGGCCTACCATAATCCGCTCCCTCCCAGCCGCTTGCTGATATAATTGGCTCCCAGCAGCATAACCATGGCAACCAGCGCTTCGAACAGACCTACCGCCGCCGCATAACTGTAATTAGACTCCAGCAATCCTTTGCGATATACGAAAGTGGAAAATACATCCGCCACCTCGTAAGTCATCGGATTGTAGAGCAGTAATACCTTCTCGTAACCGATACGAATCATCGATCCCGTCTTCAGGATAAACATGATAATGACCGTTGGCAGAATGCCGGGAAGCGTTACATTCCATATGCTGCGGAACCTGCCGGCGCCGTCCACTCTCGCCGCCTCATACAAGGTTGGATTAATGCCCGCTACGGCAGCCAGATAGATAATGGCGTCGTAGCCGGTGTTGGTCCATATTTCCGATGTAATATACACAGGCCTGAACCAACTCGGATCGACCAGGAAATAATGGCTTTCCAGACCAAGCGATACCAACAGCCGATTGACGATGCCGTTTGTCGGCGACAGAAAGTCAATGATCATGCTGCTGATAATAACAACCGAAAGAAAGGCCGGCAGATAACTGAATGTCTGAATCGATTTTTTGAATCGGGCGACTCGCACTTCGTTGAGCAGCAACGCAAGAAGGATCGGGAACGGGAATGACGCAATCAGATTAAAAAAACCAAGCGTTAACGTATTTCTGAACAGAAGAAAGAAGTCGTCGCTGCCAAAAAGTTTAGAGAAATGCTTCAGCCCCACCCACGGACTGTCAAAAATGCCGGTAAACACGCTGTAGTCCATAAAGGCGATGGCCAATCCGGAAAGCGGTCCGTAACGAAATATCAAATAGAAAACGAGACAGGGAATTAATAGAATCAGCAGTTGCCGGTCCCGCTTTATCCGCTTGCGGAGATCGGACCAATAGGACCGAAATACACGCATGCCGCCTTTTCGCAAAGCCGTCGTATCTGATCCCGCCATACATGATCACTCCTATCGATGTTGAGCGGCGATCGGACACCTAAGCATCCGATCACCGTACCGTGCTGTTCGCGGCCTTGCATTCGCCGCTGCCCGACAAATCATTTGGAGCTGTCGAACCGTTCTTGAGCTGCATTATAGATGCCGATATATTCCGTCACGCCAATCTTGGCCGCATTCTGCACCCAGGCTTCCCATTCGCTGTTGCCGTAGGCCTTGTTCAGAACATACTTGGAATTAAATTCGGCAGCCGCCTTTTCGAGCGAAGTCTGTATTTCCGCAAGTCTTGCGTTTTCTTGATCCGTAAAATTAAGAACGGGATCAAGCGGCTCGAATTTGTTGTCCGACAGCATCATATCCTGGGCTTCCTGCTCTTTCTCCGTGAAATTGTAATAGACGCTTCGTCTGTCGGGAGCCAGGTACATGCCTTCCATCCACATGCCGTAACGATCGTTCAGCACATTGATATCCACCGTCGGCAAATCGGAGAGCTCTGGATACGTAGCTTTGCCGCTCTCATCCCATGTAAAGTTGACTCCCTCCGCGCCTATGGTGACCAATTCCGCGCCGGACGGGCTGCTCAAATAATCCAGAAGCTTGAGCGCCGCTTCCTTATTGGCGTTATTGGCCACCGTTATGCCCCACGAGGCGTCGATTTTCGGCAAGGTGCGAATGTTTCCGGTTGGCCCGATCGGGTTGGCATAACGCAGATCAAAGTCCGGATTGACGTCTTTGATCTGGTTATAGAACAAGTCGAGCCGTCCAATCCAATCCCAAGTTACGAACGATTTATCCGTTGTCATCTTCGCCGTCCACGAGTCGGGGGTATCCGTTAGAAACTCGGGATCGATCAATCCTTCATTGTACAGCTTTTTGATAAAATCAAGCAGTTCCTTGTGCTCCGGTTGAATCGAAGCAAACTTCCAGACCTTAGACGCTTCGTCATAGTAGGCCGGATAGCTGTCTCCCGCTATCCCCCATCCGTAAGCCAGATCCTTAAAGATCAGCTCCTTCGTTTTGGATGCGAACGGATAGGAATCCGGGTACGCGGCTTTCATCGCCTTCAATACCTCATAGAATCCGTCCGTATCCTTCCACATTTCAAGACCTAATTCTTTCAAAATATCCATTCGCGCCATCAGCCCATGGTTGACGTCCCGATTCATATTGTAGATCGGCCAAGCATACATCTTGCCGTTCTCGTCTCCGTAGGATTTGATCACCCATGGGTTCTCCTCTACGTACATCCGGTTGAAGTTGGGGAGAATGTCGAGATAATCGTTAATGGCAACAACGGCTTTCTGCCCGCCAATCTGCTTTAACTCTGCAGGCTTCAATCCGTGGAAAATATCCGGCAGCTTGCCCGAAGCTACGGTTACTCTCAACTTGTCCTGATACGTAGAGTTGGAGAATGCCTGAAAATTAACTTTAATGCCTGTTCTTTTTTCGATTTCCTGAGCGACCAGCTTGCCGTTAGGATCCGACTCTCCACTGAGCATCCAAGTAATGGTTGTTGGTTTATCCACCAATGGAAGCGTCAATCCGCCGGTATCGCCGTACGTATTCGGCTGCTCCGTGCCGGCGCCGGAATCGGATGGCGCTGCGGACGGCGATTGCGTAACGTTTGCGGTGCCGTTGTTTTTATTCCCCGCGCCGTTGTTGTTCCCTGCGCATGCAGCCAGCGCGGATATCAGGAATACGCAAGCGAGAATGGCACTTAACCTTCTTTTCATTTCTTGTCCTCCCCATTTTCATCTATTTGATTTTTGACGACCGTTTAGCGACCGGTACCGGGTCCCTTCGGTCAACCACATTCTATATTCGGCTTTGGACTCACGTAAAGAAGGCGTTTTCAACCAGCGGCATTTTAACTCCGCAGACTTGTTAAATTGAAGTTAAATCCCTGTAATATCAAGGTTTTAGGGGCTGTAGAAAATGCTAAAGAGGTAGAAATCCATAATAAAGTCCGGATTATATTAGTGTAAGATACTCTCTACAAAAAGCCCAGGTTCATATGAACCTGAGCATCTCGCTAATAAGCGGATGGATGACTGACACATGGCCCTCCTCCTCGAACTTGCGGAACGAGAGTCGCAGTCGCCCCTCTCCCGCAAGCGGCAACAGCCGCTGGTATAACCTCTCCGCATCCTCCGCCATCCCGGCCTTCTCCCGGCCGCCGACGCCGATCAAGAGCGCTGCGGCGACCTCGCCGGATAACAACCTTCGTTCGAGCTCCGGCAACCGTTCCAGCAACGAGTGATTTTTCCACCAGATAGATGGACTGCCCGCGATATAGGTTTGGAAGCTGTTCGGCTTCACTGCAAGCGTCCGCAGTACGAAATATCCGCCAAGAGAGTGGCCAAACAGCGTTTGCCTCGTGCGGTCGACTGGGTACAACGCTTCGATCGCCGGCTTCAGTTCCTCTTCGATAAATTCGGAAAATACCGCCGCGCCGCCGGTAAGCGGCCAATCGGAGCCATCCGGTCGCGTCGGCAGCTCAGACGGCTCAGCCGGATCGGTGTAGTCCAGGAACCGATCCTCGGACACGATCGGTCCTTCGGCGTCATAGCCGATGCCGACCACGAGGGGCGGGCTGATTCCCTGCGGACCGCGCATCTGCAGCCGCACCGCTTCCGCGATGGAAGCGAACGACGCGTTGGCGTCTAGCGTGTAAAGCACTGGATACCCCTCCGGCGGGGGATCAGCCGATGGTACCGAGATGAAAATACGGTACTTCCTCCCATTGCGGTGCGATTGAATCTCTCGCTGCTCGGTGCGAGGAACGACATAGCCGCCTGCCTGGCGGGATACGAACGGCGCTAACGTCGCGATTGCTCCAGCAGCGGATTGTCCCGTCGAAAGTCTCGTTTCCGTGTTCGCGCAAGCTCCGATTAAGCTTTTCTCACCTATTTGCTCAAACTCGCTCGACTCCATGGCCCCAGCCGCCTCCTCCGCCGGACCGAACAGCCACTGCAGCGCCCGCGGGAGATTGCCCGCCATGCAGAGCGCGTCATGCGTGCCGCCCTCCTCCAAACGGAAGCGCAGACGGTCGTCCGGGAAACCTTTTTCCTGCCACAATCGGCGCGCTTCCAGCGTTGCTTCTACCATATGGCGCTGAATATTCGCCTTGTAAATACCCTCTGCGTCCCCCACCGACATATAGATTCGCAAGTCGTCGCGAGGCGCATCGTTGTTTCGCAAGTGCGGAATAACGCCTTCATACCAGAAGGACGCCGACAACAGGCCGAGCAGGCCGAACGTATTCGGCCGCCACAAACCGCCAAGCAGCGATACCAGGCCGCCGAAGGATCCCCCGATCAACGCCGTATGCTCCCGCTTCGGCTTCGTCCTGAACTGTCCGTCGACGAACGGCTTCACGCTGTCCGCGAGCTCGTCCAGATAGGCGCGCGCTCCACCGCCGAAAGCAGGATACGTCGACAGCAGAGGCGATGCCGGCCACGGCGTATATTCATCGTTGCGGTTCGGCGTATGTACGCCGACATAAAGCACCTCTTGCAGCTTTCCTTGCCTAGTCAAATGCTGCAGCTGATTTGCAACGAGCTGGAACAGGTCGCCCCCATCTTGCACGTAAGCGACCGGATATCGCCGCTCGCGTCCCGCGTCCGTTTCATAGGACGGAGGAAGAAGCACAGTAAGCCGGCGTCCGTTCGCCTCCATATTCCTAAACCAATTCAATGTATGCACACTCCCGTTTTCGCCCGCCTGCCGCTCGGACGTGGTAAATGAGTACCGTGGCCATTCGCTTGTTCGCCTTCATCGTCTGGCCCGGATAAGCAAAAACACAAAATAGGGAACGCCGATAATCGATATCACGATGCCGACCGCGAGTTCCGCCGGAGCGAACACCGTCTTGCCGATGAAATCGCCGACGACGACCATCGCCGTCCCGATCAGTCCGCTGAGCGGCAACGTTGCGCTATGGCGCTCTCCTACAAGCCTTCGAGCCAAATGCGGAGCGATCAGCCCTACGAAGCCGATGCTTCCCGACACGGCAACGGAGGCGCTGACGAGCGCGATGCTGCAAGCGAGCAACATATTTTTCTCCCTCTCCACGTTCACTCCGAGTCCTCCAGCCGTCGGTTCGCCTAGTTGAAATAGGTCCAGCACCCGCGACCGTCTCCACAACAAGATCGGCATCGCGAGCAGCCACGGCAGCATCGTGACGACGAACTTCCAGTTGGCGCTATAGATACTCCCTGCGAGCCACACCGCGGCCATCTCGAAGTCGTTCGGATTCATCTTAAGCGAAACATATATCGTAACTGCCCCGAATCCCGAAGCAATCGCTATTCCCACCAAAATAAGGCGTTGCGGATCCAGGCTGCCATTATGCCTCGCGAACAGGTAGATCAAAGAGGTTGCGAGCAAACCTCCCGCGAGACCGAACATCGGCTTGAGCATGACGCCCAGCCAGCCGGATGCCGCTATCGCTCCTTGAGTCAGAAACATGAAGAGAACGACCGTCATTCCCGCTCCGGCGTTAATGCCAAGAATGCCGGGATCGGCAAGCCCGTTCCGCGTGACGCCTTGAATAACGTTTCCCGCCATGCCGAGCGCGGCGCCGACCAGCATGGCCAACACGATCCGGGGCAGACGGAACTCGAACACGACAAGGTCATGTTCACGGACGGGGTCAATGCGCAGCAGCGTCTTGGCCACATCGAGCACGGACATGTCGAACATGCCGTTTGTTACGCTCAAATAAATCGCGGCAAGAATAACAAACGTCGTCCCGCCGAACGCCGCTCCCGTCCGAACGGACGCGCCTTTACGCATGTTTGCCCCCTCCTCTCGTCTTGATCAGGTAGAGAAAGAAAGGAACGCCAAACAGCGCTGTCACGACGCCGATCGGCGTCTCGAATGGCGCGTTCAGGAAACGCGAGATCAGATCGCACAGCCCGAGAAACAGGGCGCCCATCGCGGCGGATAACGGGATGATGCGCCGATAATCGACTCCGACGAGGAATCGCGCCAAATGCGGGACGATCAGGCCGATGAAGGCGATTTTGCCCGCAAGCGCAACGGCAGCTCCGGTGAGCACCACGACGGCGAGAATGACGAGCCCTCTCGTCAGCGCCGTTCGTTGTCCAAGACCGGAGGCTATATCCTCGCCGAGCGACAACACCGTCACAGACTTCGCCAGACAAAGCGCCAGCAGAAGCCCGGCCGCCACGAACGGAATCACGATCTTTAGCAGTTCGGGGTCTATTTGATGGAGCCTGGCGTTGTACCAGAAGCTGACGCTCTGCGAATACTGAAAGTAACTCGCGGCAGCAGCCGATACGCCGCTCAGGAAGGTGCCGACGATCGTGCCGAGAATGGCTAGTTTGACCGGCGACAGGCCACCCGGAATAAGCCAGGCCAAGCCGAACACCAGCCCCGCACCGAGCGCAGAGCCGATCACCGAGACGATAATGAGCCCCGTCGAACCCGAATAGGGCAGAAAAATCATCGCGAACGTCACCAGCAGCACCGAGCCGTCGGAGACGCCCATGATCGATGGCGAAGCGAGGTAGTTGCGCGTCATTCCCTGCATAAGCGCCCCGGACACGGCAAGCGCCGCGCCGATGACCAGCGCCCCGACCGCGCGGGGAAGCCGGGCATGGCGGATGATCTGGTGATCGACATTATCCGGGTCGAAGTGGGCGACGGCCTGCCATACCGTAAGAGCCGTAATATTTTTGGAGCCGTACAGAATAGACAAAATGATCAATAGCAGGGCTGCTGCCGGCGCCATCACGAGGATGACTGCCGGCAGTACGTTGTTGTGTCGCATATTCACACGCCTTATCGGATTCGGTTATGGAGCAAGCTTGGCTACGGCCGCCTTCAGGAATTCGATCTTGCTATAAGCCGTGCCGCCTTGCGCGAGCGGATCGACGATGTTGATGAACACGTTGCCGCTCTTGAACGCTGCCGTCGTCTTGGCGATTGGATTGTTCTGCAAATCTTCCAGAGCTTTAGGCGCGTCCGCGTTCTCCGTCGGCTCGAACTGCAGGAACAGAAAGTCTGGATTGATCGCGGCAAGCTGCTCGGTCGTGATCTCTTCCTGCGCTTTCGCCGCGGCGACCGCATCCGGAGCCGTCAGTCCCAGTTCCTCGTACAGAATCGGGTTAAAATATACGTTCGTCGGGTAGATGAACATTTTGCCGCCTTGGCGAATACGAACGACCGCGACCTTCTGGTCCTTTAGCTTGTCGCCAAGCTGCGACTTCGCCGCTTCGAGATCGGCCTTGTATTTCGCTACTTCTTCTTCCGCCTGCGCTTCCTTGCCGCTCAGTTGGCCCAGCAGCTTCAGATTTGCTTCCCAGTTCGTCGAGATATGCGAATACAGAATCGTAGGTGCGATTGTCGCCAGCTTCTCCGTTACTTCGGCAGGGAACTTCGTGGAGCCCAAGATGACATCCGGCTTCAGAGACAGGATTTGCTCGAAGTTCGGCTCCGTCTTCTCTCCCACCGATACCGCGTCCGTCGTAATCGACTGGAACAGCGCCGGGAATTCGCCGCCGAACGAAATCGCGCCAACCGGCTTCACGTCGAGCACGATGGAGTCTTCCATTGCTTCTACCGCGCCCGTGATTACGATTCGTTCCACGTTCGCCGGAATTTCATATTCCTGGTCCAAATATTTAATGACCTGCGTGCCTGTCGCCGTTTCTTCCGTAGGCTGCACCGTTGCTTCGGCCGTTGCCGTCTCCGTTGCCGCCGGGCTCCCCGCCGGCTCGTTGTTGCCGTTATTTCCTCCCCCGCAAGCCGTTATCGCAAGCGACAACGCAAGCAGCAGCATAAGACCCGCCATACCATTTTTCAACCTCATTGCCAGCACCTCTCCTGTTTCTCTAATTGATATTGATTATCATTAGCGATTATAGGATATGGATGCTGTTTCGACCATGGATTATATCCAGATCGAACATGGAAATAATCCAGATTACTCAACTATCATAGCAAACGCCATCTCCAGACACCGCTCGATTGCAATCGGCGAATATTCCCGCCATGGATCGGAGGGCAGCAGTCTGAGCCGGTTGTCCCTCACTACGGGGAGCGCCTGCCAATCCGACGATTCGCGCAGCGTTCTCCACCGTTCAAGCGTCTCGGATTCCTTGCGGATCAGCATGAACGCCCAATCGGCGTCCAGCCTGCCGAGCTCCTCCAGCGTAATCGGACGACCGTGATCCGAAGGCATATAAGGATGCAGCGATGTGAAGCCCAAGCCTTTTACCATCACATCGTGAAACGTCGAGCTGCAATCCAGGTACATCCGGTCTTTGACCAGGCGGATTTGCAGAACGTTGCGCCCTGGTCCTAGCGTTCCGGCGCGAACGAGGCTGCAGCGCTCCTCCGCCTTTCGATCGTAGTCGAGAATCCACTGCCGTGCCTCGGCCTCGGCGTCCAGCCTGGCGGCTAACGCAAGCAGAACGGACTCCCAGCCCGTCTCCTCGGAAGGCAGCAAGAACACAGGCGCAATCTTCGCAAGCCGCTGCCGCTCCCAGTCCTCCGTTTCGTTGGCGCATACGATCAGCTCCGGCTTTGTTCCGACGAGCTGCTCGATATTGGCCATGCGGCGATGATTCTGGCGGAAGGCGTCCAGATGAACCGGAATATCCGCCCCGTAACGCTCGATGTACAGCTTCGTCCACTTCGGATGCAACGGGGCCGCATACGGAATAATGCCGAGAGCCAGCATATAGCCGATGATCGAGGAGGAGCCGTATACGACGATTCTCTTGCTGCGAGACTTCATATAAGCCGTGGGTGACATGCCGGCGAACTTCTTGAACTTGCGGCTGAAGTAAAACTCGTCGGCAAAGCCGACCTGATGAGCCACCTCCTTCATTCGCAGCCCGGAATGGAGCATCAGTTTTTTCGCGCGGTTCATTCGAATGTTCGTCAAGGTGTCGATCGCGCTGACGCCGTACGTCTTTTTGAACGCATCCACATAATATTTCGGACTCAGCTTCGCAATGGAAGCCAGACGCTCAATTGATAAGTCTTCATGGAACCGTTCCTCCATGAAAGCCCTCGACCTCTCCAGAGCGGACTCGGTCGACGCCTTGCTGCCAACCCTCTCCGCCGACAGCAGCGAATAGATCAGCTCGTTCATATCAAGCTCCGCCCGCCATCTCTTAAGACCGTCTTCGCTTCGCCAATTCTCATAAATGGAGCGGCATAAGTGGGCGAGCCTCCCTTTCACGGGAACGTTCAGCTCATCCTTGCCTTCGAACAACATTTCGATCAGATGCGCAGCCGGCAGAGCCGCGAGGGGCAGTTGCTCCTTACCGGGTTCGATTGTCGCCTCGAAGTGCAAAATGGCCGCTGCCAGCTCGCCGCCCCGATCCGACAGCAGGCCGAATGTGCTGTCCGGACGCACCGGGTAAGCGCGGTCTCGTACCAATCTCAGCGATCCGGCATCCAGTTCCAGCTCGCCCTCGCCGCGAATCGGCACGATGAGCGCGGGAAGCAGCGTTAATTGCCGCTCCATCCTTTCTCCTTCCGCCCCGGCAAACAGTTCAATATCGATCAACCGCACCCGAAGCCGCTCCAGCGGCACGCCCCCGTTCCTTGCTGTTTTCAACATCGCTGCTCCCTCCCCTATGTCGTATGGTCATGACTTGTTCTCCCAGTCCGATCATAGATCAAATGATTTGCGGTATTGGCTCGGCGTAATATGATGTATCTTGCGGAATACGGCGGAGAAGCGTCCGGCGCATTCGTACCCGCAGGCTCTCGCGATATCCCGGATGCTCATCTCATCCTTGGCCAGCATCCGCATCGCTTGCTGCATCTTGCCCTCGCGGACATAAGCGGCGATCGTCACGCCGTAAACCAGCTTGAACGAACGCCGCAGCTTGCTCTCGCTCATCGCCGCAAGCGCAGCCAGACGAGATAAGTTGGGCGGCTCCAACATGTTTCGGTCGATTGCATCTTTAACCTTGAAGATGCGCTGCTTATTGTCCCATGTCACATGGTCGGCGCGCCTCTTGTCGATCAGCTCCGGTTGTTCCTGATTGCGCTTGATCAGCATCAGAATTTCCCCGCATTTAAAATAGTAATAAGGCAGCGGCGTTACAGCCTTCCGTATCGACCATTTCAGCTCATCCATCGCGAGCAGCACATCCGGCGTATTGATCTGAGGCTCCGTCCATAGCCGGGCTTCGCCTGGTTTAAAAGCGGTCTCCGGGCCGCCGCCCGCAAGCAGTCTGCCGTGGATATATTCTTCGAACACGATCATCGCGTCGAAGCATATAAGTTCCTCATCGGAATAATGGATCGTAATCGGTGTTCCCGGGCTCGCAACGACCTGATTCATCGGCTTCAGCTCCCGGTCGCTCCTGCCTTGTCCGGATATCGTTATTCGTCCTTTGCTGACGCTGAACAACCACATGCAAGGTTTATCCGTATCGAACGTATACGAAAGTTTTGATACCACCTTGAACCATGCGCTGACGCAAAACAAACCCGGCTCCGGGCTCATCTGGATGATCCAGCCTTCTCCCCGGCTCTTCGGCATGTCGTAACACCAGCCGTTTCCAAAGCGGCGCCTTTGCATCCCGAATTGCCGGGCCATTGATTCAAGACCGTCGACAAACATCCCTTTTTCGTCTTGAATAAAGCTTGTCCTTCTCGCCTTCGAACTTCCCGCGTCTATCCTCGCATTCGCTTTTCCGATTGACTTCCCCATACCTTCTGCCTCCACACAATGTGCCAAAGTGATATAGTTCTATGCTGATTTTAACTGATTTTGATTATCATTAACAGCTATAAATCTAATAAAATGCGGATGTTCCGGGCTTTCGCTTCTCTTTTCCACTTGTCCAGGAGCCTTTCGTCAGCGATTGACTTCCTCGATGACAACAACCTAATATAGCTTTGAATCATTTATTTTTTTGAACTACCTTTAGAAGGAAGGAAGATAAGCGCGTGCAGACTTTACGTCGTTTTTTCTCGTATTACAAGCCCTACAAGTGGCTTTTCACCCTTGCTTTCGGCAGCGCCATCATGGCCGCTCTGCTGGATCTGACATTCCCGATGGCTATCAATATCATCATCGACGACTTGCTTCCCAAGGGCAACTGGATGTCGATTCTGTGGGCCGGACTTATTTTGCTCGGGATCTATTTACTGAGCTCCGTATTTCATTTTGTCGTCACCTATCATGGACACAAGCTCGGCATCAATATCGAGACGGACATGCGCCGCAATCTGTTCAAGCGGGTGCAGAAGCTGTCGTTCCGTTTCTTCGACAACAACAAAACCGGACATCTCGTCTCCCGCATGACCAACGATGTCATGGATATGGGCGAGGTCGCCCACCATGCTCCCGAGGATCTGTTCATCGCCGTCATGACGCTGCTCGGCGCTCTGGGCATCATGCTCGGCATCAACTGGCAGCTGGCTCTCCTAACGTTTGTCATCGTGCCGCTTATGATCTGGGTATCGCTGCATTTCTCCCGCAAGATGAACGCCGCCTTCAAAAAAATGTTCAGCGACATCGCCGACTATAACGCGCGAGTCGAAAATAACGTCAGCGGCATGCGGGTCGTTCAGGCTTTCGCCAACGAGCCGTTCGAGATCGAGAAGTTCAGCCAGAACAACAATCAGTTCCGCTTGACCAAATTGATCACGTACAAGGTTATGGCCTGGCATTCCTCTATCAGCTTCGTCATGCTGAAGTTCGTTTCCCTGTTCGTCATCGTCTGCGGAGCCTGGTTCGTCATTGAAGGAAAAATGAGCAATGGCGACTTCATGGCGTTCATCCTGCTCTCCAACGTCTTCCTGGGACCGATCCGCACGATCAATTCCCTGATCGAGACGATACCCAAGGGGCTCGCGGGCTTCCGCCGCTACGAGGAATTGATTCATACCGAGCCCGACGTAAAGGAGAAGCCCGACGCCCGCAGCATCGGCCAACTCCGCGGCGATATCGTGTATCGGAACGTAAGCTTCGGTTATGAGTCGGACAAGTCGATCGTCAGCAATCTGAGCATGGACATTCGCGCCGGCGAAACCATCGCGCTGGTCGGGCCGTCGGGCGGCGGCAAATCCACGCTTTGCAGTCTGCTTCCCCGCTTTTACGACATTGCGGGAGGACAAATTATGATCGATGGCCTGGACATTCGCGATATGCCGCTGCGCAGCCTGCGCGAGCAGATCGGCATTGTGCAGCAGGATGTATTCCTGTTCGACGGAACGATCCGCGAAAATATCGAGTATGGCCGGCTCGGCGCAAGCGAGCAGGAGATCCGGCAGGCTGCGGAGCGCGCCCAGCTCGCGGAGATGATTGACTCCATGCCGGACGGACTCGATACGCTGATCGGCGAACGCGGCGTCAAGCTGTCCGGCGGACAGAAGCAGCGGCTGTCCATTGCCCGCATCTTCCTGAAAAATCCGCCGATCCTGATCCTGGACGAAGCAACATCGGCGCTTGATACGGAGACGGAAGCTTCCATCCAGCAAGCTCTGGCCGAGCTGTCCAAGGGACGCACCACACTGGTCATCGCCCACAGGCTGGGCACCGTCCGCAACGCTGACCGCATCTTCGTCGTGGCCGAGCAAGGCATCGCCGAGAGCGGCACGCATGACGAGCTGATGGAACGCGGCGGCATCTACCGCCGGCTGCATCAGCAGGGGCTGACGGGCTGAGGGGCCGACAGGCGGCATCTACCGCCGACTGCAACGGCAGGGGCTGACGGGCTG
>NZ_BDQX01000381.1:75880-76829 GCF_003112455.1 Paenibacillus agaridevorans | reverse complement strand
ACGAACTGAGGGGCCGACAGGCGGCATCTACCGCCGGCTGCATCAGCAGGGGCTGACGGGCTAAGGGGCTGACAGGCGGCATCTAGCGCCGACCGCAACGGCAGGGGCTGGCGGGCTGAAGAGCTGAATCTACTATCTTCTGCATCAGCAAGGGCTGACAGATTGACGGGCCAACAGGCTGCTGGGTTGCTAGGCGACATTAAAAGGAAAATCTCCTCTTAATTACTTTCCATGCTGACGTTTTACGATATTATAGGGAAAACTGCCCTCTAATTAACTGCGAATAAATGCATGTGACGCAAATATCCAGAAATAAAGGGAGAATTTCCATCTATATATGCTAAAAATCCATTTCCCTCGAAATTAGATGGAGAATTTCCATCTATTCCGTAAATTAGCTGCTGCGGACGCTGTGAAAAATGGAAAAGGAATGCCAGAATAATAGTCTTTCCAACAATTGAACGTGGGGCTGTCCTAAAGTCGTAAATGACTTAAGGACAGCTCCCTGCTTCGTAATTGATCGTTAACGCCCGCTAGATTTCAAAGACTCAACATCCGCCAGTGCAACCTCACCGTTCAGATGAGTTAGACCCACACGCATGTGCCTACCCAACGCCGATGCTCGGTACAACACCAAAAAGCGAATTGCACGAAAAACGTACAATCCGCTCAGGATTTTCACATCAATGAAACTAGCTATAAACCTTCCCCACGTAAAACTCCATCAGATCCCGCACCAGCGAGAAAACCTCCCCCACCTTAAGCTCTTGGGAATCCTCGATATCCGACAGCGTTGTCTCCGCAAGCCATCCCTTGGAGACGACCTCGTCGAGTGCGGACTCCGGCGTAACGGACAAATTCGCCATCAGTGCCATGGTGTACGCCAGTTGCTCCAACGTAAGCGGCAGCTTTGCCGGTTCTTCCAGATCGGCGATGGCCACGTACGGAT
>NZ_BDQX01000381.1:60801-75770 GCF_003112455.1 Paenibacillus agaridevorans | reverse complement strand
GGGCGATTTGCCCCGCCGTTGCGATGCCATCAAGGTTAAAGGTTTCGTTATGATCGCCGCCGAACGTCAGCGCCATGCTTACGGCGGCCAGCAGCCCTTGATAATGTTTGTGTTTGGCATATTCTGGCGTCTCGAATTTAACCGGCTCCAGCTCCATGCCCTGCGCCATCAAACGTTTGCGCAGCTCCGCGATATCCGCATCCGAACGCGACAGCTCGCGGAACGACAAGCCAAGCTCCGCTGCCAGCTTCGTCGCGGCGCCTGCCGCCTCGCCGGTTGCCATGCCAAGCGGGATGACGCGGGCGCTGCCGTGCGGAATCGTATCGAAGCTGGCTGCGCGACCGACGACAAGAAGGTTGTCCACCGCAAGCGGCACGATAGCACGGAACGGCACGCCGTATCGTTCCGGCGCCGCGACGATGGCTCCTTGATCCTGCGCGTTAAGCCGCTGGATATCGATTCTGTAAGAGCCGTAGGCGATAGCATCCTTAAAGTCGCGGTTGTCCACGACGTCGACAGCGGTCAGACGATATTCGCCCTCAAAATGACGAGTCTCCCGCACGTACAATTCCGGTGCCACTCCCGCGAACTCGACGTCCTTAAGCTCCTTGTACGTCTTCTTAAGATAATCCACGATCAGAGGCGCTTCTTTGGCTCCAATCTCAAGCGCTTCCTGCACGGATTCCGGATTCAGCGGATCAATGCCGAAAATATGCATCGCGTTGATCAGTATCGTGTCGTCGTTTTGCCTGCCTACGTTCAATGCCCGAATGCCGACCCGCTCCGGATTCGAAGAGACGTATTCCCTCGACTTTATGAACCCCCATGCACTCATGCTGTCGATGCCCGTGCCGTCGCCGATGTTCGCGAAGGAATCCCACACCTGCTGGGTCACGCCGCTCATCTTAAAAACAAGCGTGACGGCCTGCTGGTCTTGCGACCTTCCGATATCCTCGCGACCCACCGAATACGGAACGCCGGCTTGCGCGGCGATATCTCCGTCCTGCGTAGCATCAATGACCGCTCCAGCACGAACGGCATATTCTACGCCGCCTTCTGTTTCCAGGCGAAGCCCCGTAATCATTTGGCCTGAGCCTTTGTTGCCCGTCTCCATGATAGGCTCCAGGAACTTCGTCTTCATGAGGAGATCGATATTCGGCTCCGCATTCACTAGCTCGTAGAACGCGTTAGCCGCCGTATTGACGTCGAACGAAGTCCCTTCGATCATGTCGTACCATTCCTGAAAGATCCCCTTGTTGAGAAAATTATGTTTGCCGGACAGCTTGGACTGCTCCGGCGAATAGTTCAAATCCAGCGAATTCAACCAGCCCAGCGTCATGAGTCCGCCCAGAATTTCGCGATTCCGCCCATCGACCAGCAATACGCGTTGATCGTTTCGCGCCGCGGAAATGGCCGCCACGATGCCCTCGGGATCCGTGCCCGCCACGATGACATCATAGTTGTCTTCGGGCTGCGCGATAGATTCAACTTGCAACAGAGCCTGAGGCTCATTCCGATTCACCGTGTTATTCCGTTCCTTGTACCAGATCCAGCCTGCCGCTGCCGCCGCAATGACGACAATTAATAGTATCGCCGTAAGTAGTGCCGTTCTTTTCTTGCGCATCATTGTATAGGTTCCTCCTGCATTTCCCCGCTTGACACGGGACTAATTGTCGATGACAATTGACTTTGGCTTAAATGGAAAATATAAGAACATCACCTGTCGGGGGTATTCATGAATTCCAACATTACAGTTCCGAAGCCGCAATCGCGGATTGCAGAGCTTGATCTGCTGCGAGCATTCGCCATTATTGCCGTCATTGCCATTCACTCCACGTCCTTCGCCACCATCGAAATGACGGATTCTTCGCCAGTCGCTTACTTCCTTTACATCGCCGCGAATATCGGAATGAATTTCGCCGTTCCCGTTTTTCTGTTTCTGAGCAGTCTTGTTTTGTTCAAGCGCTACGGCAACATTTCGTTTACAGGACAGACAATGTTTTCCTTTTATAGGAAACGGGCGACCCAAATCATTATACCATATACTGTATGTTCGGCAATCTACTATATCGCCGTCGAGGTTACGAGAGCCGGGAGGGATCTCCAAGCCTCCCTTCTGCCAGATTTTCTCGAAAAGCTGGCAACGGGGACCGCTTACGCTCATCTTTATTATATTTTTATCATCATTCAGTTCTATGCGCTGTTCCCGTTCGTACTGCGACTGCTTCAGGCATTCCCCCGTCTTGTCTCTTGGGGAATTCCGTTCGGGATTGCCGTACAAGCTGCATTCTATATCGCAGGCCAATTCGTGGATGTTCCGAATGCCGCCAGCTGGTTTCTATCCTACTTCGGATATTACATGTTGGGCGTATTCGTCGGCATAAAGTATGAGGAGATCCGGTCAGCAATCGTGTCGTTACGCCGGGGTCTCGTTCATCGATTCGGGCTAGCTCTGCTTTGGGGAGGCTGGTTTGCTTCCGGGCTTGCCTATATCGTCTTGTGGTACAAGTTTAGAATAAATACGATTACGCCCCCAACGTGGGCATTCTACTTCGCGGGGAGCATTTACTCCTATTTGTCTGCTCTGACGTTGACTTACGGAGCCTTAATCCTGGAGATCAGATGGACGCATACCCGCATTGTGCGTTTTCTGAAGAAGCTTAGTCCGTATTCCTTCGGCATATATTTGCTGCATCCGCTGCTGTTGGCCGCATATCGCGAGCTTCGTCCCTTGCACGCCGAGCCTTACCTCTACCATATTTGGTACATTGTCGGCTTCCTGCTGGCTTTATTCGGCACTTGGGCAATCGTCGCATTCGCGCAGCGTTACATCCCGTGGGCATGGATTGCGTTAGGCAGCAATGGAGTTAAGCAAGCGCGCTGAATAATAGCGGCGAGCCGCCGAAGCGACTCGCCGCTCCCATTTTCAAAAGCTAATAGCCAACCTCCACAGACGCGATGACGACATATGCCAGATCATTGACGTCATCTTTGTCCGTGAGCAGAATGCCGCTGCTCGTCAGCATGCCTCCGTCCACAACTTCGAATGTAACTTGTCCGTATGGCAGCTCTTCTCTGACCCGCTCCAGATCAAGCTTCTCTCTATCCGCAGGCACCGCCAGCCTCACGTTCACCTTCATATTGGCCAGATCACCGCCAGGAAGCACGGACCGAATACCCGGCATCGAATTATGATGAATAGCGTTCTGCACGGCGCGCACCGCCGCCTTGGTCACGTTTTGACCATGCAGGTCGATTCCCATTCCGATTTCTACAAACATCATTTTGTCCATTGGCGCCACTTCCCTTCTCAGCTTCAAAAAACACTATCACTATCGTAACTTTGCAGATGGCAGATCGCAACCTTCCTGCATAAATGACGTCTTAATAATTGGGAATATTTATTTATTGTGGCGGGGAGTGGAATCCTTGGAAACAAGCAAAAGAAATGCCCGGGTCTTGGCGGCGGCTGTATTCGTGACGCTCTTGCTCAGTTCGTACGAAGGCGCTAACCATAAAGCCGGAGCTTTGGGCGTAGACGGCAACACTGAGCAATCAGCCAAAGCTGCCACGCTTGCAACTATCGCCCGCGACAAGAGTCCCATCAAGAAGCTCGATACAGAGAGCTCCGCGATTAACCAGGCGATAGCTTTAAAGCTGATACCGCAGCAAGCCGACCATTATACTGCTAGACTAGCCCACGATATTTGGACAATTCAATACACGATGTTAGATTGGGATCGTGAAGGGACGATCGGTTTAAACGTAGAGACGGGACTTCCCGTGAGTTTGGATGAACGTTTGGGCAGAGTGTCCGTCCACGATGACAACGTACCGATAGAGTTCCTGGGCGAGGAAAAGGTTACTTACACGGAAGCCGTATCCATTGCGGAGGCATATACCAAAAGCCAGGGCTGGGATCTGGATACGGATTGGACGCTGTGGCGTTATCCGCACAGCTACTATTCCTTGAGGTTCGAAACAAACGTCTACCATCGCGTAGAGTTTGTTCGTTCCTTTGAAGGCATTCGTTATGATAATAACCGGTTCATCATCTACGTGGATCGGGAATTAGGCAAGGTCGTTGCACATTCTCTGACTTGGTCAGATACTGAATTTATTACTCCAGATGACATGATTTCACTCGAGGAAGCGGCAACAACGTTTTACCGCAAGGTGGAGCCAGTACTCGAACCGGGATTGTGGCAAACGGACGATGGCGACTATCCACCGCAGTATACCGCGTATTCCATCTATACTATACATGCCAACGGAGATTGGGCCGTGGACTATAACTCTAGCACCACTGCACCGATTAAGGAGATCGTTGCCGCCTACCCCCGGGATATAGCAAAAAAGAGGTTGCTGTCCTTGTTTGATCTGGAGCAGCTTTATTTGGACGACTCGCCTGGTCAGGCCTCGCTTTACTATCAACTACGTGTCAAACCCGAGGTTCCGATCACACCCTGGGGCGATCATCCTTTCATTTATGCACATACAGGTGAATGGCTGGTCCCTGTCCCAGATGGCTCAGCCGGAGATTTACCGCCAGCAAGCGATTGGCTGATTAATCTCACAGCCCCAACTAGCGCCATCGATTACAATGCTGCCGTCGTATGGAACAACAAGTTCCTCCCGCTTCGCGATGAACCAGTTATTCGCAACGGCTCCACTCTTTTGCCGTTTCGCGAGCTGTTGGAGAAGCTTGGCGCTTCTGTCCTGTGGGACCCGGCGAAACGCAAAGTAACAGCCAGCAAAGGCGATGTCACTATAGAGCTGACTATTGGATCCGGCTCAGCGCTTGTGAACGGCAAATCGCAGACGTTAGGCGCGCCGGCAACAATCATAAATGGCCGCACCTATATTCCGGCACGAATGGTCCTGGAAGCATTCGGTGCCCATGTTAGCTGGAGCGAACAATCGCGGCTAGTGCTGGTGAACACGGGAGAGACGTCAGAAGCTCCTGCCTTGAGCGAGCAAGAGATCGGCCAGCTTCGTTTCACGGCGCAGATTAATTGGGAAGAGAAACATAGTCGGTAGTCTATTTGCCCTTTAACAGCCGGTGTCGGGTATATCGATACCGGTTGCTAAAGGGCTTTAGCTTGTTTTGTAACAGTGTCGCTTCCGCAAACACCAACATTCGATCGAGCTACTTATGCACGAGCTAACGTGGGCATGGACGCACAAATCTCAAAAATTGTGCCTATTTTGTAACATTACGTGAAAATATTCACGTACACTTCATTTATACTAAAAATGTGACCATCTCTGTAAAATTATCCGCAAGCGCCACCGCTTGCGAATTACTCATTCGTGCTTGAGAGGCAGGTCCTTAAATGAAAACTTCGCGGCTTTTTGCCTTTTTGCTTGTAACGATATCTCTCTATCTCGTTTACGTTCTGGTGGACAATTACGTTGTGGACCCGCAGGCGGAGCAATTCCTCGCGCTCAAAACAGGAATAGACCGCGTTCTCAACCTCCCCGTATGGCTAAACGTCATGTACGTGCATGTCGCGTTCGCGACGATTGCCACTGCGTCGGGGGCGATGAATTTCTCCAAATACATCCGGAATCGATTCCGGGGGTTTCACCGCGTCAACGGATACATTTATGTTGTGTCTGTCATGCTCGTTGTCCTTACTTCCGGTTACATGGCTCCCTACTCAACAGGCGGCAAACCCGTCAGTGTCGCTTATAATATGATGAACATCGTATGGCCGGCCTTTACTGTCATTGCTATTATGCGCATTAAAAAGAAGGACCTCGTCGGCCATCTACGTTCGATGGTTCGCAGTTATGTCTTTTGTTTCACCAATGTGTTCGTCCACACGATGGCGTTCCTTGCAGAGCAAGGGCTGCGACTTCCGCATGAAACAAGCTACACGTTCGGCGTCTTCTCAGCCTTCGCGCTTAACTTGTTAATCGCCGAGCTTATCATCGCGATTTTTTACGCGCCGAGCCGAGTTGCCAACACCTCCCTTTATGTAAAGGGAGAAATACAGCCGCAAAAGTAGACTGAAGGAGGTGCGCAACCAGCAGGGCATTGCCTTCCTGAGCCTTCGCATTTAATGATATAGGGTACGTTGATTGCAACACTAACTGGACGCTGTGGTTTCCATTAAGTTGTTGCCGACTGTGAGTGCTGTGGTTTCCATTACGTTGTTGCCGACTGAGCCGATCCTCAGCCTTCCTCTACAATTGTACAAATCTACTCAAATTCACAGACGTAATCCCATCTAAAGCAGTAAATTGTACGAAAATACACAAATTTCTGCTTCGCATCATCGCTTTAGAGCTCTCCGAGCCTAAATTTATGTATATTTTTACAAATACACAGAAAACAAGCACGCACCAGCTACTATTTGTGTATTTTTGTACAATTGTTATCGCGCGCACATAACCGAAGGCAAGTTGAACCCGTCTCTCCTTCCTTTGGCGGCGCAGCGCCTTTCATCCCGAGAGATCGGTCAAATAAGGAGAATGCTAATGTTTTTCTATAATAGCAGCAAAAAGCGCATCCCGCAGGATACGCTTTTTGTCGCACTATATCACACCGGCCAAGCGGCAAAGCCGCTGCTCTCCGGAGAACCGCTCGCCAAAGTCGACGCCGCACCCTCTACATAAACGTTAGCCTAAATCGGAATCCGGTACTCCGAATTCAGCTCGATAATATGCTCGCCTTCGTTATATACCCAGCTGAAGTGGAACGTGTTTCCCTCGTACTTGGTGCGTTGCCGAATGTCGGGAACGATCGTGGTGTTCATGTGGTCGATGATGATCGACTCCATTTCTTTTAGCCGTCGCAGCGTCTCGCTTGCCAACTCCTCCGCTCTATCATCGGGTAGAGAAAGGCGGAAGTAATGCTCCGCAACCTCGGAAGCCGGCAAACCTTCTTCCAATTCGTAGCCCGCTCCTCGCAGCACTTCCTTTACCGTCTTGATCCAGTCGGCGGTCAAATCCATCGTAATTTCGTACATTATCGTCATGACTCTCAATCCTCCGGTTCTCTTCTTACGTTACCCTATCATACAGACTTCGGAGGTTGCAAGTGCATGTATTCGAAAGGGGGCTGTCAAGTCGATCCCATTACCCTTGACTACCCTAATCCACCCTCATGCCTGCTCACTGTCAGGCAACGGCTTCAATCGGACGAAATATGACAACGCTATCGATATAACAAGCAAAACAAACGGCACCACGCTGATGAGGACGCGGAACGTCAACTCCGGATTGTCGCCGGGATTATCGCCGCTCTCGTAGCCTAGCAGCACGCCAACAACGAGGACGGACAGGACCGAGATCAAGCCGCTGGAGCGCGTAATGAAACCGCTGACCGCCGTATAGACACCTTCCCTGCGCCTTCCCGTCTCTGCATAATCCAGATCGATAATATGGCTGTTCACGACAGGCGGCGTTACCAGGAATCCAGCGAGGCCGAAGCCGACCAACACGCCCGCCGCAATTCCGGTAAAGAGATTGCTTCCGAACCATAACGGGATGACCGACAGCGCATATGCGAGCAGCGACAATCGCCACGCTTTGACGCTATCCATCCGTTTAATGATCCAGAACCAGACGGCAACAAGCGGAATCACGGAAACGAATATGGAAGCCAACAGCAAGGAAACTTGCTCCGGAGGCACTTTCAGCACGTATTTGGCGTAGAAGGGAATCATGGAGCTCAGCAACCCGTTCACCGTCTGGGCGAACGAATTGGCAATATTGAAAATCCAGAACGGCTTATTGGTCACCGTGGCCGCGAAGGACTCCTTGAGCCCCATGCGCGGCGTCTTGCGAGCTTCTTCGTCCTCCTGCGTAAACCGAAGGAACAGGATCATTAATACAGCAAACATGCCGCCGAATATAAGTGCCATGGGGCCGAAGCCGAGGCCGTCGTAAAGAATCGGTCCCGCGACCGAAGCGATGAGAATCGCGACGATCTGATACCCTTGCTGAATGGCCGAAGCCTTCTTGCGCAGCGTATTCCCTCTATATAACTCCGGGAACAAGGAGCCGTAATTGACCCATATAATCGTCGCCACTGCTTCGAACAACACAAGCGCGACCAGGAACCAGACGAACAGAGCCGTCTCGGACAACCCCTCCGGCACCGCGAACACCAGATAGAACATAAGGAAAAAGAGCGGGATGGAAACGTACAGCCAAGGTTTTCTTCGTCCGAATCTCGTATCCGTCCGATCGGATAAGTATCCCGCCAAAGGCTGGTTGACGGCATCCCAGATCATGAACACCGTTCTCGCGAACGTTACCAGACCGATGGCAAGCCCCAGTGTTTCCATATAATAAAACACATAAAAAGCGCTGAAAGCATGGCTCGGAATCATCATTGCCAGCATCCCGAATGCATACATCCATGGCGAATTGATCGCTCTGTTTCTTGCCATCCTTTTTCCGCCCCCCATGATTTGGCCAGATTATTTTTCTGTTTCCATCATGATGTCGGTTCTCCCGTACTTAATAAGGCAGCTCGCTCCCGCTCAAATACGCATATAGATTCGCAAGCGACATGGTGTAGCCTTCTTCCGTCTGCGCGGCCGCCGCTTCATCCTCGTAACCCGTCTCGCGAATCGTTACCGTCGATCCGCCCTTCTCCTCCTTCACCAGGAACGAAGTAACCATGTCCGATAACTCGCCATTGAATTCCCACCGAACGGAGAACTCCGACCGCTCTTCGATTTTCTCGATAACAGCCTTCAAGGAGACGACCTCGGAGCCGTTATGATAATCGTTCGGCGTGTGGTGGAACCAAAGCTCGGCTCCTGCCTCCAATTGCGGGATATCCCAAGGCGAGCCGGGAGAATACCATAACGACAATTCTTCATCCTTCGTGACCGCTCTCCAGGCCCGGTCGGGACCGGCTTCCACCCAAACGGAACATTCGACCGTTATGTTCGACATCCGATGCTCTCCTCCTCCACTCATTAATTAAACTTCGAACCAGTCCGGGAAGCGGCGGCGCAGATGCGCCAACTTCATTTCCGCTTGCTTAGAGCCCCCGCCCTCATGGCCGTTGAACGGATAGAGAAAGATCTCCTTCTCGCCGACGATCCGATTGTATGTCGCATAATACATTTGGGGAGGACAAGTCTCGTCCTTAAGCGCTACGGATGCCAGCACGGGACACTGAATGCGTTCCGCCATATTCATCGTATCGAAGTAGCTGAGATTGTCCATCACCTGATCCGTCAGCTCGGGATGATGGCGCAGAAACTCCGTGACAGAGCCGAACGCGCCGTGGTTTCCTTCGATGCGGGCGACGATATTGCTGTTGCTGGGCACATCCACCATGGCCAGCTTCGCGCGGTTGTCCAGCGCGGCGATCGCCATGCCGAGTCCTCCTCCTTGGCTGCCTCCGTCGATAACGATGCGGTCCGCGTCGATCTCTTCCTGCGCGCAGGCGAAGTCGATCGCCTTGAGGCAATCCATGTACACATGGCGGAAATAATATTCGTATTTGTTATGTACGCCCCGGCAGGCCACGTTCGACGAGTAGCCATGCGTATACTGGGCGCTGTTGCCCGTTTTGCCGCCCTGATCCCTGCAATCGACCGCAAGCACCGCCATCCCCATCATAACGAAGTGCATGAAGCCCACAGGATTGCCCCGGCTGCCGTTGAAGCCATGATAATGGACGACACAAGGGTATTTATCCTTGTTCAGAAAGGCCGGCAAGATCAACCATCCATGGATTCGCGTCTCGTCCATGCCGTTGTACGAAATATCGTACACGCGCACCGAGGGAATCGGGTAGTCGATTTCCCTTCTTTCCGGCCGAAGCGGCACCTCTTGCGCCTCCGCAATGGTCTCTTCCCAGAACTCGAAGAAATCCGACCTTCTTGTTAACTCCGGCAAATACTGCTCCAACTCTTTTCGTTTTTGTTCCACGTAACCCACTACCTTCGCTTCCCCCTCATAGAGCCCATTTCTTGCTATGCCATTTACTTCTCTCCTCTCTGCTCCCAATCCTGCTTGCTTAGGAAAACATTACGGCGGCTTGCCTTGATATTTGCCTGTGTTCGTTAGTCTTACCCTCACTACTACTTCGGCAAGCGATTTGTTCGACAGCATAAAATGGTCGCCCGTTGTCTCCTTGCGAAAGCGGCTCGGATTGCTCCGGTACAGCTCCTCCATTAAGCCGAAGGGATCCGTTTCTTTCTTCACTCCTTCCCGGAAAGTCATCTCCACCTCCTGGGCGATGGCTTCCTCCGCCAGTTTCTCCATCTCCTTGATCGATGCCCAATCCATTATCTCCATAACGAACCCTTTCACTTTTACCTGTATCCTGAATTGGCTCCCTTCGCCCTCCGAGATGGCCTTGACGCTCGATCTTGGATGCGAGAGCATGAGCACCGCAAGCGGTTTTCCTTCACGGCGTATGAGCAGCGGAGTACGCTCCAAATCCTCTTCGATCCACCTGAGGCCATATAAGTCCTCCAGGGGCATCCAGCTGGACATTCGATTGTTTCGAAAAAAATACATCCCCGTCAACCTAATCATCTTTTTAGGTTTTTCATCCTCTGTCCATTCCCCCCCATCAATTCCGACTGAAGGTATGGCTGCCGGTTCGCCGGGCTCATTTAGATGGGCAATGACCCGATTGGCCTTAACGGGCAGTATAAACGCTTCTTTGGAGGCGGACTGCGTGCCTGTAAACATCATCGTATATAACGGAGCCATGTTTACGATCGACTTTTGCATGAGCACATCGCGTATGTTCTGCTTCGTACCATAAACGTAGACGGTATAACGAACCTCGCGATAACGGTTAATCGCGCTGTATATATCCTGCACGCCTTTCTTAAGCGCCTCCTCCGAGATGACGAGCACCTGCACATGTCCCCAGAACAAGCGAAGCTGCGACGTTTCTCCCACTCTGATAAGCGCCGATGCCACGGTATCTCCTTTCCCCGAGCCAATCCATACGGGCTTGCCGGGACCGAGATCTACCTGATCGGAGTGCGCGACCGTCGAGAAGTTGATCACCTGCGCGTAGGCGATCCATTCTCCGTTCTTGTAATCGATGCCGATTGCTGTCGCATAAGCGTTGCTTTGGATATCGGGCATAGCGGTACATGCGCCGGAGACCAGCAGCATTATCAGGACGGAGGCTGCCAGAGCTAATCTTTTCAATGTCATTAGCTGTCGCCCCCCTGATTATCGCTATCAATCGTTTCCAGCGCCATAGGCCTTTTTTTCATCTTGCTCCAAGGAACGCGCAGGAAGGAAACGACGAGCTGCTTGAAGTTAAGCGGGGACAACGGAGTCAGGTACGGCACGCCGAAAGGCTTCAAACTGGCCATATAGCCCAGCAGCAGCACCATGCCGAGAATAACGCCGAACAAGCCAAGGAGCGCGGACAGCAGGAAGAAGAAAAACCGCATTAAGCTTACCTGCGTGCTCAACGTCTGATTGACGAGCGTAACGCCGGATACGGCGGTAATCGCGCCGACAACGACGACGGACGGAGAGACGAGCCCCGCCCGGATGGCGGCATCTCCAATAATCAAGCCGCCGATGGACGTAAGCGTTTGTCCGATTGCACTCGGAAGGCGGATGCCGGCTTCCCGGAATATTTCCAGAAGCATCAACAAGAGGAACATCTCCATATGCGAAGACAACGGGATACCGAGCCTTGTTACGGAGATCGTCGCCATAATGCGGTACGGAATCTGATCGGGATGGAACGACATCAGCCCCACCCAGATCGCAGGCAGGAAAATGGAGAGAAACAGGCTGATTCCCCTAATGATGCGCGCGAACGACACATACGTGTAATTGAAATGGGCGTCCTCCGGCGATTTTAAAATGAGGGAAATCCCCGCAGGAGCAATCAGCACCATGGGCAAACCATCCACAACGATGACAATTCTTCCCGACAGCAGACTGCTCATGACGTAATCGGGGCGACCTGTAAAATCCACCACCGGCAGCAGCTTAAACTTCGAATCCGACAGGTATTCCTCCAATTGGCTGATGCTGAAGATGGCATCCACGTCGATGCGTTTAAGCCGATCTTTCATCTCAGTCAGAATAGTAGGATTTAAAATATCGCGAAAATATAGCAGCGCAATCCGGGTCTTCGAACGAGCACCCAAAAGCATATGCTCTACCTGGAATGATGGCGATCTAAGCCGCTTGCGGATCAGCGCGATGTTGACCGTAATATCCTCCACGAAGCCGTCTCGCGGACCTTTGACCGAAATTTCCGTACTGGATTCGAAAGGCGTTCGCGTGGGCTTGTCCGCAATCGCGATAAACCCGACCTCTCCCGTCGCGACGAATAATAGCAGAAGATCCCCTTGGAAGAGCACCTCCGCCAGTTCATCGGGACTCTGATCCGTTTGGACGAGTGGCAGGACGCCAGACAGCTTTTTGAAGGGATCCCCGTCCATCCCTTCCCGGTACATCCGATCCAGCTCCGGCAGGATATAGTCGCCGATATCGCTCGTACGTGCCAATCCTTCCGCATAAGCTAAGACTACCTCCACCTCCGTTTTGTCTCCGAAGCGGCAGGTTTGAAACAAAACATCGTCGCTTCCACGGAACAGTTCCCTTAAACTCTCTTCCGTCCAGCTCTTTTTCTTGCTCCCGATATCGCTTTTCATGTCGCTTCCTCCTTGCTTTTCTTTCTTCTTGGGAATAGGGCTGCCGCCATCCACAGAAACGATAAGGGCAGCAGAACGGCCAATGAGATCGGCATGTAATACAAGGACATCCACTGGTAGAAGTCATATTCATTAATAGGGTATATAGCGATCAACGCATAGCTGGCCATGACGGCGATAACGATGATATTTCTAACGTTCTTGCGCTTGAATCGGAACAGCTCGACAAGCAAGAAGGTCGAGAGACTGATGCGAATGCACGCGCCCGACAGCCATTGAAAAATCGACAGGAAGTCAAGGTGCTCGATATATTTACCGATCTGGACAAGCCGCCATTGTTCGTAGGGAGAGGTCGTCTGATGCATCGCTTCCGCCGGACCGAATTCCGTAACCGCCGCCATGAGCGGTCCCATAGAGATAATCGTGGAGAACGCCACATACACTAGCAATTGCCAGAGCCGCACCTTCTTCTCAAGACGGTGCTGCAGCAGCATAATGACGATAAATTCCACGAACCCCGCGCCTGTATATACCATGCCGTTCGCAACAGGCCCGAAGCCATGCTCCAGCACAGGTCGCAAGAGCGAGTAATCCTTCATCGGCGCGTTAAACGAGCTGACGAAGATCCCCAGCGCGACGACGATGGGAAGCAGGATGCCGGATACGACCGCAATAACTGGCAATCCCCAGAGGCAGATGGCCGCGCAGAATAATACCAGGCATCCAATGATCAGCAGCTTCGGCGTTATGGGCAAATAATTCGTAATCGTCCATGTCGAGGTATGGGCGACGGTCAATCCTCCGACCAAATACAAATGAATCGCGACCGGTACCATAAGCACAATAGCAGCGGGACGAGTAATTCGGGCGGACAACCAGTCCATCCAGAGCTGTTGACCCGACCGGCGCATCATCCAATAGAGCAGTGCTACCCACAACATGAAAAATGCCCCGCTAACGAGCGCCGTAATCCAGGAATCCCGTCCCGACACGTCCAGCACCATGGGGTTGACGATGACATGGCTGGCCAAACCGTTCATAAGCGAAAACATCATAAACAATTGCACAAAGTTGATTTGTCCCGTACTTTTCATGGGTTCGCCTCCGTATCGCAGCCATCCAGATTTTAGCATCGATTAGTATAACCTCTGCCACATTTTTCTATGCCGGTTGGTTGCCAAGATGAAAAACAGAAAAAGCAGCCCGCCCTCTAATGAAGGACGAGCTGCTTCGTTCACAATGTCTGTTATAGGGATTGAGCCGTCAAGCTTCCGGGCCTCCACCTCTCCGCCCACCGCTCCATCTCGGCAAGAGCCGTCAGGAAGTCCGCGCCTTTCTCGGTCAAAGCGTATTCCACCGTTGCAGGCACTGTCGGAAATACGGTCCGGTTAACGATACCGCTCTGCTCCAGGTGGCGCAGGGCGTTAGTAAGCGACTGCGTGCGGATTATGGCAGCATCGCGATGAAGCTGATTGAATCGTTTAGGCCCCTCCGCCAGTTGGGCGATGACCAGAAAGGTCCACTTGGACCCCAGTATGTCGAGCACCGAGCAGATAGGCGGCGTCCCTATCGGCAGAGGCTGCCGTAATGCTCCCGGTTTCGCCAAGGCCGCGCCTTCGGATTGTTCGTCATCGCGAGCGTTCCTCAAATTATGTTTGCCTTCGCTTATCATTCCCTTGCCTCCTCCACGAATTACAATTCAATCATCACTCATGACAAATTAACTTACTTTTTGTAACTAAGTCAAAACATTTGGATTATATCCATTTCTTTTGCGTTCTTACATTATTATCGTAACCTTACTATACTTCAATAAAGCAGTTCAGAACAACAACCGAAAGGCAGGTCATTCTAATGAATTCTCTTCATCGATTAACCGTCTACGCCCTCACCTTGGGCGTCTTCCTGACAGCCACGTCAGAGCTTGTCGTGTCCGGCATCCTCCGCGTGCTGGCCGAGGACTTCAGTATCTCCATCGCGCTCGCCGGTCAACTGGTCACAGCTTACTCGCTCTCCTTCGCAATCGGCACCCCCGTTCTAGTTTCGCTGACCTCTCGTCTGGAACGCAAAAAGGTACTGATCGCCTCTCTCGTCATCTACGCGCTTGGAGCCGGCCTATCCGTCGCGGCAACTTCGTTCGCCCTCCTCCTCGCGGCTAGAGTTATTCTTGGCGTCAGCTCCGGCGTTTTCCTGGTCACTTCGTTCGGTATCGCCGCCAAGCTTGTGCCGGCAGAAAGAGTCGGCAGCGCGATCGGCACGATTATCCTCGGCTTTAGCACCGCCCTCATTCTAGGCGTACCGATCGGCATCGCCATTACAGGATGGCTGGGATGGCAGGCGATC
>NZ_BDQX01000381.1:0-60726 GCF_003112455.1 Paenibacillus agaridevorans | reverse complement strand
TCGGCGCAGCCGGGCTCGTCGTAGCCGCCGTAATCGCAAGGCTGCTGCCCTCGATCGCCGGGGACGAAGCCGTTCCGCTAAGCAAGCAGTGGCAAACGTTAGGTAGCGCGATCGTCATTGCCGGACTGGTGTTCTCCTTCCTGCGAGAATCCGGCAACTCCATTCTGCTGACCTTCCTTACGCCGTTCATGACCGATGTGCTGGGGCTCGGAGCTTCCCGCATCGCGTCCGTTATGTTGGCGCTAGGCATTGTCGGCGCCATCGGCTCTCGGCTCGGCGGCTTCGGGGTGGACCGCTGGGGCGAGAAACGCGTCATCTTGTTAGGCGCGTTCGTTCATATCGCTGCACTTTCCGTCCTGCCGCTAGCCGCCGGCTCCGTCCCGCTGGGACTTGGGCTGATCGCGATCGTCATACTGGCCATGTTCGTATCCGGTCCCGCCATCCAAACGTACTTCATTCGTCAAGCACCGCATTCCGCGAGCATCGCGATCAGCTTCAACACCTCCTTTATTCACCTGGGCCTTGCGGCAGGCGCCGGACTTGGAGGCGTCATGGCCAAGGGTACGGCAACCACGCTTTACAATCCATGGGGCGCAAGCATCGTCGTCGCTTTAGGTTTGGCTGCAATTCTTGCAGGCTTGGCGCAAGATAGAAGACGGGGGCATGCGGCAGGTGTTGCGGAGAAACAATAAAGCTTGCCCATCTCGTCCCGATAGAGCGTTGCCTGCAGGGGGACCGTTCCGCACCTTCTAACCAATAGTACCCCTGCGCAAGCGCGCGAGGGGTACCTTGTGTTTTGCAGTCGTATGGTAATTAAAGCTTTAGTTAACCGGCGGTCGGAATCGATGGGCCCGCCGAGAATTGGCTGTTGTACAGATCCGCGTAGAAACCGCCTCGTGCCAACAGTTCCTCGTGAGTGCCTTGCTCGATAACCGTGCCTTCTTTCATGACAAGAATGAGGTCGGCGTCCCGGATTGTCGATAGTCGGTGAGCAATGACAAAGCTCGTTCGACCGGACATCAAGTGATTCATCGCCTGCTGGATTTGAATTTCGGTGCGCGTATCCACGCTGCTCGTCGCTTCGTCCAGAATGAGAATGGACGGATCCGCGAGAATCGCCCTGGCGATCGTCAGAAGCTGCTTCTGGCCTTGCGAGATGTTGGACGCCTCTTCATTAAGCACTGTATTGTAGCCTTCAGGCAGCGTGCGGATGAAATGGTCGGCATGCGCCGCTTGCGCCGCCTCGACAACTTCCTGCTCTGTCGCCCCTAACCGGCCATAAGCGATATTGTCCCTAATCGTGCCGCCGAACAGCCACGTGTCCTGCAATACCATGCCGAACAGGCTCCGAAGCTGCCCGCGCTCGAGCTCGCGGATATCGTGTCCGTCTATCGTTATCGCTCCATCGCCAACCTCGTAGAATCGCATTAACAGATTGACAAGCGTCGTCTTGCCCGCCCCGGTCGGTCCGACAATCGCGACGGTCTGACCACTCTTGACCGAGATGTTCATGTCCTGGATGAGCGGCTTCTCCGGGTTGTAGCCGAAGCTTACACCCTGGAATTCCACCACTCCATGCGACCTGACCAATGCAGGCTGCTTGCCCTTGGTTTCCGGAGATTCCTCGGCTTCGTCCAGCAGCTCGAACACCCGCTCTGCCGAAGCCAGCGTCGATTGAATGATGTTGGCAATGTTGGCCGTCTGCGTGATCGGCATCGTGAATTGCCGGGCATATTGGATAAACGCCTGAATGTCGCCGACGGTAATCGTCCGCTGCGTCACAAGGACGCCGCCAACAACGCAGATGCAGACATATCCGATATTGCCGATAAGATTCATGACCGGCATGATGATGCCGGAGATAAATTGCGCCCGCCAGCTGGAATTATACAACTTTTCGTTCATCGCTTCGAATTTGCTAATGGATTCCTTCTCGCGTCCGAAAGCCTTTACGATGGTATGTCCTGTGTACATTTCTTCGACGTGGCCGTTGAGATCGCCAAGCTGAGCCTGCTGGTTTTTGAAATGAACCTGGGACCGCTTCGCGATCATCGCGATCGCAATAAAGCTAAGCGGCAGCGTAAGAACAAGAATCAGCGTGAGCAGCGGACTGATCGTCAACATCATGACGATAACGCCAATCAGCGTCACGATGGATGTTATGAGCTGCGTCAGGCTTTGCTGCAAGGTGTTGCTGATGTTGTCCACGTCGTTGACGACGCGGCTTAAAATATCGCCGTTCGAACGGGAGTCGTAAAATTTCAGCGGCAGCCTGCCCAGCTTGTCGTTCACTTCGTTCCGCAGCCGGTATACGACCTTCTGCGCGACGCCGGCCATCAGATATTGCTGCACGAAGGCGAACAACGAGCTGATCACGTAAAGTCCGGCGAGCAAGCCGAGAATTTCGACGATGCCCTGGAAGTCGATCTTCGTGCTGGTTACGATGCCCTCAAATAAAATATCCGTCGCTCTGCCCAGAATCTTCGGGCTGAGAATCGAGAATACCGTGCTTAGAACCGCAGCCAGCAGCACGGCCAGCAAAATGAGACGGAACGGCTTCAAATAGCCGGACAGCCGCTTTAGCGAGCCCTTGAAATCCCGGGCCTTCTGCCCGGGAACGCCCATTCCGGGTCCAGGGCCGAAGCCCATGGGTCTGCCGCCGGGAGGGCCACCTCCGCGAGCGCCAGCTCCTGCATTGTTCTCTTTGCTCATGCGCTCTCCTCCTCTGACAGCTGCGAGGACACGATCTCGCGATACACGCCGCTAGTCTCCATCAGTTCCTTATGCGTGCCGATGCCCGCGATTCGGCCTTCGTCCAGCACGATAATGCGATCCGCGTCCATAACGGTGCTGACTCTCTGCGCGACGATTAATACCGCCGCATCCGCCGTCTCCGCCCGCAAAGCGCTTCGTAGCTTCGCGTCCGTCTTGTAATCGAGCGCGGAGAAGCTGTCGTCGAACAGGTACACCTCCGGCTTTCGCACCAGCGCGCGTGCGATGGATAGCCGCTGCTTCTGCCCGCCGGATACGTTCGTCCCGCCCTGCGACAGTACGGAATCGAAGCCATCCGGCATCGCCGACACGAAGTCGAGCGCCTGCGCGATTTCCGCCGCCCTGCGTATCTCTTCGTCGGTCGCATCTTCCTTGCCGTAGCGGATATTCTCCGCGACCGTTCCCGAAAACAACACCGCCTTCTGCGGAACAAGCGCAATTCGCTTACGGAGCTCTTCTTGCGTCCATTCCCTGACATCCTTGCCGCCGACGCGGACGGAACCGCCCGCTACATCAAAAAACCTCGGAATCAAATGGATAAGGGTGGACTTCCCGGAGCCTGTTCCGCCGATGATCGCCGTTATTTCTCCACGGCCAGCTTGGAACGAAATGTCGGATAAAGCCGGCATCTCGGCGCCCGGATAACTGAAGCTGACCTTGTTGAATTCCACAACGCCGCCAATCCCAGGCGATGCTTCCTTTGCGTCGCCCTCGGAGACTGCCTGGGCTGTTGTCGACACATTGTCTATATCCGTCACCGACGGCTCAAGCTCCAGCACCTCGTTAATACGAGCCGCGGATGCAGCCGCTCTCGGAACCATAACGAACATCATGGAGAACATGAGCAGCGAGAACATGATCTGCATCGCGTATTGAATGAACGCCATAAGGTCGCCGACGCCCATCGCTCCGTTATCGATACGCAGACCGCCGAAGTAAACAATCGCGATCGTGGACAAGTTCATGATCAGCATCATGACCGGCATCATAACCGCCATAATCTGATTCACCTTGATCGATGTCTGCATAAGATCGGCGTTGGCCTCCGTAAATCGCTCGTTCTCGTGTGCCGTGCGGTTGAACGAACGAATGACGCGGATGCCCGTCAGCCCTTCGCGCAGCACAAGGTTCAGCCGATCCAGCTTCTTCTGGATCGCCTTGAAGTATGGCATCCCCTTCGACGTAATGAGCCAGATCGCTCCCGCAAGAACCGGCAACGCCACCAGAAGCACAAGCGTAAGCTCGGCATCCTTGTACAGCGCCATAATGATGCCCCCGATGCACATCATCGGCGCCATGACCATGAGGCGAAGCATCATCATAAGAACTTGCTGCACCTGGTTAATGTCGTTCGTCGTACGGGTGATAAGCGAAGCCGTGCCGATTCGATCGAATTCCTGCAGCGAGAAGTGCTCGGCATGCTGGAACACCTTGCCTCTCACGATCCGTCCGAAGCCGGACGAAATCTTAGAGGCATAAAGACTTGCTAGAATCGAGACTGTGGTCCCCAGCAGCGTAATGAGCAGCATGTAGCCGCCCATCCGCCAAATAAACGGCTTGTCTCCTTCAATGACACCCCTGTTGACGATATCCGCCATCAAGGTCGGCAAGTACAGCTCCGATAACGACTGAATCAGAATAAGCGTCATGACCAGTGCAATCGCGACCCGATACGGCCGTAAAAATCGGAACAATCGCAGCATCTTCCTACACCATCCCCTAAGCTCGGTATGTGCCCGTTCCATGAGAAACGAGGCGACTATCATGCCAATATTTTAGTAGTAAACAAATCTTCTCCTATTATATCGGTTCCGCTCCAAGAAATTCAATGTGTCTGCCGAAACCAACCGTTCGCCCCGTCCGGCCTTCCCCCCTTACGCGCCGTCATATCGCATACCTCGGCCTTATACACTGTGCGCCGCCGTATTGCAAACCTCGGCCTTATACACTGCGCGCCGCAATATCGCATACCTCGGCCGCTAACGGACATACAAAGCTCTATTGCTCGTAAAATGGCTCCATTCGAAATCTTACGGACACAGGGAACACTATTCTAGTCATTCTCGCTATTTCTCCGACTCAAACCTGCCAATAACGCTTCTTGTGTCTGTTACATTTGCAATATATTCGGTTTTAGCCAAATAGAGGCCCGGATGTCCGTTAGAAATTTCAGGCAGTCATTAAGTAGCCATAAAACGAGCATTCAACGATCATTCATGCTGGACAGCAGGTTTATTTTACGATACGCTACAGCTAATACGAATAACCACATGGCCGTGAAGAACACGCCGCTCCGATTACGCAATCGGGGCGGCTTTTCGTTTTTCGGTAACTTAGACGAAGGAGAGGTTGCTTGTGACGAAGTTCGAAGAGAGATTCGAAGAGTGGATGCAGGGGCAAATCGCCAATAAGGATGTCAACCCGCGCAGACGCGAACGTCTTGAGCTAGGACTCGGGCATGGTACGATCGAATTTTTGCGCACGATCTGGTTTCCTGCCGTACGACATTTCGATCATTTGCACGCGGAATGGGAGGTGCGCGATTTCCATAACGGTTACCGCTACATCGATCTGGCCTATACGCCGGGCGATGCCAAGGGGGCAATCGAGATTCAAGGCTACGGTCCGCATGCAAGGGATCTGGACGTGAGGCGGTTCAAGGATTTGTGCTGGCGTCACAGTTTAATGGCACTGGACGGCTGGACCTTCCTGCCGATCGCTTATCCTTCAATAAAAGAAGAAACGAGCAGGTGTCAGCAGCTGATTCTCTCTTTTATCGGTTTGTTTGTTGCCGCCAACACGACGCCAAATATGGGTTACCTGGAGGCTGAGACCTTGCGTTATGCACGTCGGCTGCTACGACCTTTCACGCCAACCGATCTCGCTTCGCATCTATGCGTCTCCAATCGTCACGCCAATCGGATCCTCAACCACCTCGTGCAGCTAGATGCATTGGACGTTGCCAGCGGAAATCTCAGATACCGCGCGTTTCGCTTACGGACAGATTAAACCTTATTTTGCCGATAACCATCAGCTTGAAAAACTAATGGACACAAACGACGCTATTTCATAAATTCCAGCCCGAAAAAGGCTAAAAGCTATGAAATAGCGTTTCGCTTGTCCGTTACATTTGCCAAATCTCCGAAATCAATAAAATAGTGTTTCTCTTGTCCGCTACGATGCAGCGAAAGTCTCTTCTCGCTTCAAATGAACGACAAGTAACATCGTTCCATAATCACATAATCCTTGCCGCTTTTGCTGAAGGCGGAGCCTGTGGCGCGCAATCCGAATTTCTCGTAAAACGCGACCTTGTTGACTCTCGCATTACAGTAGATCCGCTTAACGCCCGCCCTCTCTGCTTCACCGATCACATAGCTCAAAAGTCGGCTCCCGTACCCTTTGTTCTGTTCCGTCGCCAGCGTCGCGAATTTCCTGAACTGCGCTTGATCTCCTTGAGCGAAGAGGGACACTACTGAAACCAGCTCGTCTCCTTCGAACAGTCCGTAATGTTTGCCCAGCCCATCATCATCCAACTTAATGAAGTCGAATTCCTTCTCCGGCCACATAACCAGATGACGCAGCAGCCAAGCCTGCTCTTTATCGATCCTTCTAATGTTAATGTCCAATTTCCTTACAACCCTTCGTTAAGTTCCGAATCATTCCTTACATTTTATCACATAGCCGCTCATCCGCTTAATACTCCCAATCCAGTCGAATTCGAGCCAAAAAAAAAGAGCCGCCCCCCTATGAAAGAGGCGACAGCTCTCCTATGACCCGACTCGGTAAACCACCGCGGACGATAGCCCTCTACGCGCGGTTATGACGCTTCGCAACGCATTGTCTAAGCGTATCACCGACTACCCTTTGGCAGCCTCCTTAGGCGTCTCGATCACATCGTCCTTCGTGTCGGAGACCAGCTCCTTGGCCGAAGACTTGAACTCATGCAACGTCCGGCCCACTGCGCGCCCCAACTCCGGGAGCTTGGACGGACCGAATATGATGAGCACCACGACCAAAATCATCAACAATCCCGGGAATCCGATATTTTGAAGCATAGGAACATTCCCCTTCCTGATTCTATTTTATTGTTTCCCGCAACCTCGTAGAGCTAGTCCCTATTATGAGGGATGGGATACGCCGCCACCGCTTCGATCTCGATCAGCCAGTCCGAATTGACGAGACCCGCCACGCCGACCGTCGAGCGGGCCGTCTTGATCGGATTCTCCTTTGTGTTGAAAAACTTCGCATACGCGTTGAACCAGCCCGTATAGTCGAATTTGCCGTCCAGCGCCGCGTCCGGCGTCACGTACACGCGCAGATAGATGACGTCCTTCAGGGACAAACCTTGGTCGATTAACTGCTTCTCGATATTTTTGAGAATGCCCTCGGCCTGCTTCTCCGTATTGCCGTAGCGCTCATAGACGGTTTTGCCGTCCTTGTTGAGCAGAGGAGGCACCGTGCCGCTTGTAGAGAAAGTCGCCGACCCTGCCGGCAGAGCCACCGCGTTAGAGATGGAAGAGCTGGGGCTGCCGTAGAACTCCGGCTCGTTAATCGGCGTTAGCGGCAATTTGTTCGGCGTAACCGCCGCCGCGTACACGGAAGCTCCGATAAAACACGATAAAATCGCCGTTCCCGCCAATACTTTGACGTTTCGTTTGATCGCCATGTCCAATCATTCCCTCCATTAATAAATGACGAATAAGTTCAGCCCTTTTGCGCGATCGCAATCATTTATGCCGTCATAACAGTAACCTTATTCCTTCATCACGCGTTCCGCGATGTCGGTGACGACGGCCCGCGCCGACTCGATGCCGCCGGCCATCCAGGCCGTTATGTAGCTGATATGCTCGCCCGCCAGGTATACTCTGCGATCCGGCTTGCACAGCGTCGGATACAACGTTGACCGTTGATCGCCCGAATAAGATACCCAACCGCCTTCGTTATACTTGATTTTCTTCCAATCGACGGAGAAGGAAGCCTCGAACTCCTTATGATACTGCGGATGAATCTTCGAGCCTTGAGCCAGCGCGTGCGCTTCCCGCTCCTGATAGGACATCGCGCCAAGCTTGTCCGCGCTGCCGCCGAAAGCATAGTAGCCAAGCAGCAACCCTTTTTTGTCCATATAGCCGGTTGGAGGGTAATAGATGGAGGAGATGTCCATATTGGTCAACGTGTTGCCGCCGTAGATGCCCTCGTCTTCCTCCCAGAAGCGGCGTTTGAATTGCAGTCCGATTTTGCCCGCGGAGGCATAACCGACGCTGTTTATCGCTTTTTTCATATCCGGCGAGAAGTCCGCCTTAATGCCCTTGAGCACCGATAGCGGGATCGTGCAAATACAGAAGTCTCCCTCCAGCTTCTGAGTAGCGCCCGTGGCCAAGTTCTTATAGGAGACCGTGACGCCTTTGTCGCTTTGCTTGATTTCGGACACCTCGGAGTGAAAGCGGATCTTGCCCTTCAGACGTTTCTCGAACGCCTGCGGAATGGCGTCCATGCCACCAACGGGGTGGAACATCATCATCTGCTGGTCGTAACCGTATTCGCTGCTGAGATAGTTCCCGAAGCCCGAATTCAGAATCGCCTTCATGCTAAACGGATCGCGAATGACGCCAGCGTCGAGACGCGCGCCCGGCTCGTCCTTGTAACCACCCCTCGAAGACCCCTTGTAAAATAAATCCGCATCCAGTCCGCCCTCCGACCGGAGGTACGCCACAAGCTTTTCCTTCTCCTCGGCCGTCAGGGGCATGTCCAGCGCGTTCTGCTTCACGGCTTTCGCCATCAACTCGCTCACGTACCCGCGCACGTCGGCTTTCGCTTCGCGCTTGCGAACCTTCTTGCCCGACAGCTCCCCAACATTCTCGTTGTAGTAGTAGGCGTGGTCGTTGACGTTGCCGAACGGCTCGATGGAAATGCCGAACTTCCGGATGTATTCCATCGTGACATGGAACTGCGGTATGCGCATGGGCCCCGCGTTCAGATACAGACCGTCCGCGAATCTGGCCACTTGCTTCGCCGCGCCGATCTCGGTCACCGTCGTCCCCCTGCGCACGGACCAGATTCGGCCTCCGGATCGAGCCCGCGCTTCCAGAATGGTACAGTCGAATCCGGCTTGACCTAGCTCGTACGCTGCGGTCATGCCCGCGATACCGGCTCCGAGGATGACGACTTTTTTGCCGCCGCGTCCGCTCAGATTCAGCGCGTTCGCATCGGGCGGCTCGTAATCCGCCGCTTTCAACGTCTCCGGCGACAACAGTCCCAGCGTACCCATGACGCTAAATACCGCGGCCCCGCCACCGATCTTGCCTACCGCGCTAAGAAATTGCCGCCTGGACATTTCATTTGGCGCTTTGGTCGATTCCATTCCGCTCCACTCCCATTCTTCAGCATCGATGTGCTTGGTTTACCACACAACGTCAAGATAACATGCCGGGATTGAGAGACTCTATTTTTGTGTCAGAAATACTTACATAAATGTTTTTTTAAGATTCTCTTTCGTCTGATAAACTTCGTAAATATAGGCTGTTTCTCCCACGTCAATATCTCTCATTTTTGTATAACGGGTTGGAATAGTTCATCGAGACCATTGTCAAACAGGTTGCCGATTGTTAAAATCTCTCCCAAACGAAATAAATGTTAGTTTATCTAACCCAATTCTGCCACGAAATTCAGCATCCAACATTCTTTGCAATGAACCAGGAGGCGAGAGCATGAGCAAAAAGGTGATAGGGATTGGCATGGTCAGAGAATTGACGGGGCTTACGGAGAGGCAAATCCGGTATTACGAGGATCGACAGCTCATCTTTCCGGAACGAACACCGGGCGGTGCTCGAAAGTTCTCGTTCGAGGATGTGGAGCAATTGAAGGAGATCGACCGGAAGCTGCGAGACGGCTTCCATACGTTCGAGTTACGCAAAACTTTTTTGTCCGGCGCCCCACGCTCGCTGGAAACCTAGAGGAGGCTGTGTAATGTTATCGCCGACAATCATGACTTTCCTGGAGCACTTGGCTCAGCTGCGCAAACAAATTATCGCAATCGCCATTGTATTCGTATTATGCACCGTCGCCGGACTCGTCGTCGCGCCATACATTTTCGACGCTATCAAAAATGCGCCTCCGGCGTCATCGATGGACTGGAACACATTTTCCCCCTTTGACGGCGTTCGCATCTATATGGTTATCGCGATGTCCGTCGCGCTTGTGTTGACGCTGCCCTTGGCGCTATTACTGATTTGGAACTTCGTGAAAAAGGGAATGTATCCGCATGAACGGTCGGCGGCGCTTCGTTATATCCCTTACAGCGTATTTTGCCTGCTGGTCGGCCTTGCTTTCGGTTATTTCGTCGTTTTGCCCATGAGCTTCTCGTTCGTCACAAGCGTCTCGGAGAAGCTTCAGCTAACGGAGACGTATGGGGTCGCTCAATACTTTGGTTTCATGATGAACATCGTGCTGCCCGTTGCCGCGGCCTTCGAGCTCCCGATTGTCGTCATGTTCCTCACCCGTATCGGCCTTTTGACGCCCGAACGGCTGCGCCGTTCCAGACGGTACGCCTATCTCGTTCTTGTCGTCGTCTCCAATCTGATGACGCCGCCCGACATCGTATCCGACTTTCTCCTCCTTATCCCGCTCATTCTGCTATTCGAGATCAGCGTTTGGCTATCCAAGTCCGTGTACCGAAAACGGGTTGCTGCAACGGAAGCCATGGCTTCGTAATTGGGACAAGCTCTTCTGCCGGAGGTACGCAAACAAGACCCTGCCAGAAACGACCGAACTCGTCCGGTCTGTTTCTGGCAAGGGTCTTGTTTAGGGTTTGCTTATTGGCCTGTATGCCCCAATTCTCGTACTTGCTTGCAAATCCGATATATCGCCCAGACAACGGACGACACAACCATGGCATCGAAGCAGACGTTAAACAAAAAGAGATGTTTGCCCATGTCGGCCTGCCCATCGCCCAATATCGGGATAAGGAAAGCAAAGATGCCGGTAAGCGCCAGCAGCAGGAACAACTCTGCCTTGATTCGCGATCCAAGCGCCCGCGCCTTGAACCATTCCAGGCAGGCAACAGCCATATATGCCGCAAAAAAGGCAACGACAAACCATAACTCGTTCGGAACGTATCGATGCTTGAATTCGCTCCACCCGCTAAAGCGAAACGAAAGCGCCCCTCGCTCCTTCCCTTCCGACTTCTCGTAGTTGCCAAGATAATAAGGTCGGATGCTCATGCCGTTCTCTGCCGCATACGCCATCTTCTCTACCAATCGGCCCGGATGGCTCAAATAGAAGCCCAGCACATCGAAATGCGAAATCCGGTCGTAGAAGTCCTCTTTCAAGGAAGGATCGTTCTGCGGAATCGCCGTCCCTGCCTGAAAATAATTCGTGCCCGCCAGTACGGACAATCGCTGCGGCAGTCCCAGCTTGTCCAGATCGCCTTCGACGTCGGGCGAGTTATTCAATATGCCGAAAAACACGGTCTGATAAATATTAATTTCCTTAAAATCTTTGGGAGCCGCGACATACATCGTCACGGACGCCAACACGGTAAACGCGGACAACCCAACTATCCACGTCCGTATACGTCTCCCTTTGTCGCCAAGGCCGATATATCTAAGCCCCAGCAGGGCAAATCCGATTCCGATCGGCGCATTCTGCGTCTTTGAGCAAGTCAAAAACAGCACCGACGCGTAGAAGAGCAGCAGCAGCGGGACTGTCGGTTGTTCCGATCTTGCCAGCTTCAGCCCGAATCCGATCGAGAGCAGCAAGAAAACGAATGAAACAGGTTCCCCGAATAATGAATTGAAATAAGCCAAGTAGCCGACGTCGGCAAAAACAAATACCATCAGCAGAGCAAGCAGCGCCGAAACAATCCGAAACTCCGTACGTACAGCAGTTATCGCAACATACCCTGCAGCCAGTAACAGCGCGGTGTAGATGCCTCCCAAAATGCGAATATCGAAGGCTTCGCCGTTCGCAATTCCCCCTATCAATCTCGCAAGGACAACCAATAGAATTTGCGTAGAAGGATAGAATCCCCGAAGAAACCCGTCATAAGCGAATAAGGCATGGGCATAACCAAAAAAACGATCCTCGTAAGACTCTCCCGCATCGTAATAATTTAACCCCGCCGTTCCCATAATTCGCAAAAAATCGCCGTTGTCCGCCACCCCGATAAATGGGCCCGCAAACAACAGCACGATTGCAACAATTCCTGCGGCGGCAACGTACAGCCACTCCGCCTTTAACCATTTCCCCATACAGCACATCCTACTCGTTAGACTGTTATTCCTGGATTTCCCATTTAAGTCTAACACAAAACCGTTGTTTCTTAAACTTTCCCTTATTGCTGCCGTTCCAACTGCCGATTCACGCCCCTGCTATCGCTACCCAATGCCCTTTCGACACTTCCACGAACTGCGACGCGTCAAGTCCATACGGGTCCGCCTTCGATGCTTCTTGATTGATGACAAGCTTTTTCTGCGACTCCACCTTGGGATCCGGCACCGGAATGGCGGCCAGCAGCGTCTTCGTATAATCGTGAAGCGGATTGGTATACAGCTCCTCGCTCTCCGCCAGCTCCACGATCTTGCCCTTGTACATGACGGCTACACGGTCGCTGATATGCTTCACCATGGACAAGTCATGGGCGATAAACAGATAGGTCAGACCCAGCCGCTGCTGAAGCTCTTCGAGCAGCTTCACGACCTGGGCCTGGATGGATACATCCAGCGCGGATAACGGCTCGTCGCAAACGATGAAATCCGGCTCGACGGCAAGGGTACGGGCGATGCCGATCCGCTGCCGCTGGCCGCCCGAGAACTCGTGCGGGTAACGCATGGCATGCGAGGCGTTTAATCCTACCATGTCGAGCAGTTCCTCGATCCGCTTTTGGCGGGCAGCCTTCCCTTCATGCATGCCGTGCACATCAAGCGCCTCGCCGATAATATCGGCGACGCGGAGTCTTGGGTTCAGCGAAGCATAAGGATCCTGGAAGATCATTCCCATATGGCGGCGCATCCTCTTCATCTCTCCGCGATTTAACTGTTGGAGCGGAATGCCGCGATACAGCACCTCGCCGCCCGTCGCTTCGTTGAGCCGCAAAATCGTACGGCCCGTCGTCGATTTGCCGCTGCCCGATTCCCCTACGACGCCAAGCGTCTCCCCCGCGTGAACATCGAAGCTGATGTTGTTGACGGCCTTAAGAACCTGTCCCTTGCCGAGATCGAAGTGCTGACGCAGCGACTTCACCTGCAGGAGCGGCACATCGTCTTTCTCGCGCTTCACAAGAGGAGCGAGCTTCGGCTTCTTCTTTTCGTCGAGACGCGGCAGAGCATTGAGCAATCGAATCGTATAGGGATGCTTCGGATTCGCAAAGAGCTCCTCTGTCGTTGCCGTCTCCACAATCTCGCCGTCCTTCATAACAACGACGCGGTCGCACATGCCGGCGACAACGCCCAGATCATGCGTAATTAATATAATGGACGTGCCAAGCTCCTGCTGCAGTTGCTTCATCTGATTCAGAATCTGTGCCTGAATCGTTACGTCGAGTGCCGTCGTAGGCTCGTCCGCGATAAGCAGCGAAGGCCGGCAGGCCAGCGCGATGGCGATCATGACACGCTGACGCATCCCGCCGGAGAATTCGTGCGGATATTGCGAATAACGAGTCTCGGCGTTAGGTATCCCTACCTTCCGAAGCATCTCGATCGCTTCATTCCGTGCTGCCGACTTGTTCATTCTGCGGTGCTTGATGAGACTCTCCTCGATCTGCTTGCCGATTCGCATCGTCGGATTGAGGGACGACATCGGATCCTGGAAAATCATGCCGATCTCCTTGCCTCGGATCGCTTCCATCTCCGAATCGCTTTTGTCCGCCAGATTCATCCCCTGGAACAGGACCTCTCCGCCCTTAACGATAGAAGGAGGCGACGGCAGCAAACGCATAATCGTGCGCGCCGTGACGCTCTTGCCGCTGCCGGATTCTCCGACGATTCCCAGCGTTTCGCCCTTGCGCAGATCGAAGCTGACGCCGCGAACCGCCTCCACTTCTTTATCTCTTACATAGAAAGAAACCGATAAATCTTTGACTTGCAGCAACTCATCCATGATGTCACCTTTTTTTTTATTTTTTTTGCGTGTCGCGCATCTTTTCTGTTTTGTTGCAAATAGCTATAATAAATAATATATGAAAATTTTATTTCAAGCTATTATTTCATTCCATTAGTATCTAATTGAAATTTTATTGACTTTTCGTAACCCTTAAAATAAAATCTACTATATCGATCGGAATTATGCAAATTAAAATAGATAAAAGTGAAAGTTCAAAAAGTTCGGTTTTCAGCACCGAGAAGATTGAAAGAAGGTAGAAAGTGAGTAGCGGAGCGTAGTGGAAGCTACGTGAGCAACGGAACTTTCGCCTGAATTCAAAATTCGATGTCGAGTAGGCTTCCTGGGATACTTCGTGATCAAAAGCGGACTTTTTGAACAACCTCTTAAAGGAGCGGAATAGTTTGACTGGCGATGCTGCTGCAACGGGATACGGCTTCATTGATCGTATTGCCTCCATTTATAATAAACTGTTCGTTAACCCTGCCTATCGCCCCTTGTTGCTGTTGCTCGGAGCGCCGATCACGTTGATCCTGTTCGGAGTTTACCAATACCGTAAAACAAGAGACGGGTCGACCAGACGAAAGCAAGAAATTCGCTCAGAGCTGGCGGCTGCCGGAATGAAAGAGCAATTGCTGGCGGAGGCGATTGACCGGCTATCGCGCAAGCACCGTTTCTTCGGGCAGTCCGTTACGAAGGAACGGCTTAAAGCCGAAGCGGAACGATTGGCGGAAGCCAAACTTAACGTTCTTGTCGAAGAGCGGATCCATGAAACCTCCGCCGCCGGGCATTCGCAGGGGCAATTAACTTTCTCGGAAACCTATCGCGAGCTTATGGGTTATCCTCTCTTCGCCGCCCTTTCGTTCGTGCTGGGTCTTCCCATGTATGTCCTGATGGCCGTTTATGCCAACCCTTATGCGAAATACATCGCCGAACGGCTGTTCATGGCATTGTTCGTCATTCTGGGCGTCGCTTTCCTTGTCTTCACCATCCTGTACATCTCGCCCATGAGTCCCGCCGCCAATATCCTGGGCGAAACGGCCACTGATGAACAGATTACCGCTTTTAATCGTCTATACGGGTTGGACCAGCCTTATCTTGTCCAATTATGGAACACGATTAGAGATATCTTTACCTTCGATCTCGGTCGTTCATTCGCCGGCAACGAAGATGTAACGGTATCCATCGCGAACAAGTTCCCGGTCACGTTGACGTTAACGCTGATCTCCACAGTGATCGCCGTTATTATCGCTTTGCCTATCGGCATTATATCGGCGACAAGGCCGAATTCTTTTTTTGACTATACGTTTATGTTCATTGCGTTGCTCGGGCTGTCCATCCCGAATTTCTGGCAAGGACTGATTTTCATCTTGAACTTCTCCATCAATTGGTCCTGGCTGCCGGCAACCTATAATCCGAACAACTGGCTTTCTGCGATCATGCCAATCGTCGTGCTTGGTACCGGATTGACTGCAGCGGTTGCGCGAATGACACGTTCCTCCACGCTGGAAGTCATTCACGAGGACTATATTATTACGGCTCGGGCCAAGGGTCTTGCTCGCCGCAACGTATTATGGAAGCATGCCGTCGGCAATGCGCTGATTCCCATCATCACTGTCATCGGCCTTCAATTCGGCGGTATGCTTGGCGGAGCGGCCGTTACGGAGAAGGTATTCAATATTAACGGAATCGGCAGCTACATCGTCGACAAGCAGTTCATTCCGGATATTCCGGCCATCATGGGCGGCGTCGTCTACACAGCTATTACGATCTCGATCGTCAACGTCATCGTTGACCTGATGTACGCGTTCTTCGATCCGCGAATCCGCTCCAAGATGAAACAATATTAAAGGGTGCTTATAGGATGAATATTACTTTGACTAAACAAGAGCTCAACTTCCGGCTGAAGTCGGCGCCCGAGTATGGACAAGCCAGCTTTGCGGGCATCATTACGCTCGCGCTGGGACTTGTTCTTCTACTGAACAGCTATGTGCCTGATGAAGGTGCTTTCCGTCCTGCCGTTCTGGCCGTTGGTGTCGCCTATCTCGTCTTCGCGGCCTTGCAATTTGTCGTTTGGCTGCTCATTCGCCGCAATCTGATTGCCATAGGCGAGATCACTGCCGGTACCCGAATAATGGGCTACTTGCTAATGCTTAGCTTGTTCACTGCTAACGTATTCGCAGCCACCGCAGCGTTCCAGCTTGTCAAGAAACGCAAGACGGCGGCTTACACGCTAGCGGTATATACGCTGCTAACGACCTTGCTCGTATTCGCCGTATCGTCGCTAAACCTGTTCAAGCCCTATGTGTCGAATGGCTTCCTGCCCGGCATGTTCCTGTTGCTGGTATCGGCCGTCGTGCAGCTCGTTGCGCTGCTTCTCATCGCCAAATCCGCGAACGGGACCAAGCTTCCTCGCTGGATGTGGAGCGTAGCTTTGATCCTGATCGCCACAGCCGCTACGGGCAACCTGTTCGCCTTGTTCCTTGGCCTTCTCCTGATCTCGAAGCTTCGCGACAAGGGTTATACGTCCGGCTCCAAGGTTGGCGATATTATCGACCGTTTGTCCCGAAGCTCGACTTCGATGTTGGGCCTGCTCTTTATTTTGTTCCTGCTCGCTTTGTCCATCAGCAGCTACCTGACCTTCGATTACGGCATGGCTATCGATAATAATTATGCAGCAATCTTCCAGCCTCCGAGCTTGGAATACCCGCTGGGAACGGATAACTTCGGACGCGATCTATTCTCGCGCATCGTATTCGGCGCCCGGATCTCGCTTGTCGTAGGCTTGCTGTCCACGCTCATCCCCGTCATTATCGGCGGAGCGCTTGGCGCAATCTCCGGCTACTACGGCCGTCAAACGGACAACATAATTATGCGGGCTCTGGATATCCTGTATGCGATTCCCGGCATCCTGCTGGCAATTGCCATCATCGCGGCTTTCGGCGCCAGCACGACCAACCTCATTCTGGCGCTTAGCATCGGCGCAATTCCGACCTATGCCAGGACGATGAGGGCAAACGTCATGCTGGTATCTACGCTGGAATATGTACAAGCTGCAAGAGCCTTCGGCTCCAGCGATCTAACGATTCTGTTCAAGCATATCGTCCCGAATTCGCTGGCGCCGATGATCGTAAAGTCCACGTTGACAATCGGTACGGCCGTTATCTCGACGAGCAGCCTCAGCTTCCTGGGTCTCGGCGTAGAGCCGCATATTCCCGAATGGGGCAACATACTGAAGCTGGGCAGCGCCTACCTGGAGACCCATTCCTATACGGCGATCTATCCTGGCCTGGCGATTATCGCCCTCGTGCTGTCGTTTAACTTCCTTGGCGACGGTCTGCGCGACGCGCTGGATCCGAAGCTGGATTAGGTCGTGTCTGAAAACCCGCTCAGGGGCATCTTTCACCGCCCTTTCCGCCCCCTGCTTCGTCACTTTTGCTTGACGTACCCCGGTACGCCTTCACAAAAGTTCCTGGCATGGAACGAAAATTCGGCAAAATCTGCTCCCCTCGGAGTATTCAGACGCGCCCTAGCAAATGGCCTGTCTCATTTACTAAAAACGCCAAAGTCGTATTCCTTGTCGTAACCTCATTCATATTCCATCGACTTCTATGTTTCGAAACCATGACTGGACGATGAATGAATGTGAGTTAACATATACAAACATATCTTTAGGAGGGGAACACCATGAAAAACAAAGTCAAACTCGGAGCGATGCTGCTGCTCAGCTTATCCATCGTGTTAAGCGGCTGCAAGCTGACCACCAAAAACGACGTAGCAGAATCACCGTCGCCTACGACCGGCTCGGAAGTCGTCGACAACAACAAGGTAGACATCGAGGTGCTCGGCATGAGCGCCAATGAAGCGGATCTTAACATCGTCCGCGATCAGCTGAACAAAAACGGCTTCAACGTCAAGCTTAACGTACAAGCCGACTACAGCAGTTTCAAAGCTCAACAAGACGCAGGCAACTACGACGTATCGTTGTCCGGCTGGACAACGGTAACAGGCAACCCGGACTACGCGGTTCGCTCGCTGTTCAAAACCGGCGGCGACTACAGCATCATGTCCGATGCCGACATCGATGCTCTGATCGAGCAAGCGGCAGCTCAAACGCCGGAACAATTTGTAGCGACGTACAAAGATTTCGAGCAAAAGCTCGTATTCGATAACGCTTATATTGCTCCTCTCTACAGCTCGCTGAAATCCCAGGCGCTGAACAAGGACGTGCTGAACCCGGATTCCGTTCGTCTGTCCAAGTCCCGCTCCCTTCCTTGGGAAGAGCTTGACTTTAACGATACAGCGAAACGCGATAAAGACGCGCTGGTCTTGCAATCGACTATGCCTACATTGACATCGCTTGATCCGATCAAGGGCAACGACGGTTCCATCAACATCATCAACACGAACCAATACGTTCGCCTCGTTAACCTCACGGACGACGATAAAGTGACATCCGTAGGCTCCCTGTCGCTTAATCATGCCATCGCCGACGGCAACTCCGACTACTACTTCATCCTTCGCGACGACATCAACTTCGCCGCTGTTAAGGACAAGCTGGCTGTCGACACCGGCGAGCGCGTAGGCGCGGACGATGTCATCTTCTCGCTTGACCGTGCGAAGAACAAGGATTCTGTTCCGGATCACCGCACATACACGCTGCATGAGCATATTAAAAGCGCTGAAGTCGTTACGGACGTAGCCGCTCTGGAAGGCATTAAAGTATCCGGCAGCGACCAGACGATTAAAGCCGCTCTTGAAGAAGGTCTGGATGCGAAAATTACCTCCCTTGTCTCCGACAAAACGCAATCCGACAACGGCGCAGGCAAATACCAAGTCGTCAAAGTGACAACAACGGAGCCGTTCCCGCAAGTGTTGAACTACCTGGCTCACCAATCCGCGGGCATCGTATCCAAGAAGCAAGTAGAAGCAATTAACACATACGACGTGGCGAAGTTCGACCCGAACAAGGATATCCCTTACGGCGACCAAAACACGGTTACGGAAGGCAACGCGTACAACAATACGCTGTACACTAGCGGTCCTTACATCCTGTCGTACAAAAACGATTACGAAGCGATCTTTTACAAAAACCCTGCTTACATGACTGGCACGGATCACGCTCCGAAAATCAACAGCATTAAAGTACGTTTCATCAAAGATGCCGACAGCACCCTTGCGGCGCTTCGCAGCGGCGAGATTCATCTGTACTACGCCGTGTCCGAGACGAAATTCGACATCGTGAAGGGCGATAGCAAACTGCAACTGCAGACGCTGCCAAGCAACGCGGTATCGTATCTGCTGTTCAACACGAAAAACCGTGCGGTCGCTGAGAGCGCGGATCTGCGCAAAGCCGTATTGTACTCCATCAACCAAGAAGACTTTATCACCTACTACGGCGGCAACAAATTCAAGGCAATCTCAACGCTTAGCCCGATCGTGGATACAGGTCTGGAGCTTAAAGCCGACGCAGCCAAAGCGAAGGAATTCCTGAACGCTTACAAAGCGAGCAAATAATTAGCACGACAACAGAGACTGCTCCCGGTTGGCCAACGCCTGGTCGGGAGCTTCTCTTCGTATAGGGACTTGTTGATCATCATACATGAAGGAGTGATTGAACGTGACTCAACCAACCGCAACTAAACTTTCGCAGTGGGACGCGCTTCAGCTCGAATCGCTCAAGTCGCTTGGCTGGTCGAACGAGGAGTTGATCTCGCGGGTAAACAGCGGCAACCTGCCGAAGGACGACAGCAAATTCCAGTTCGACTACGCTGGCTTGAGGACAGTCGCCTCCGAGCAACCGGATACGTTTAAGGCAGCGGTGGAGAACGGCTATCAGATCAAATACAACACGATCCGCGGCATTCATAGCTGGATTTTCGTCGCATTAAAACAGGATGCGGAGCTCATCCTTGAGCCCGGGTCGGAAGCGGTCGCAGCGTCGCTGACGGCGGCCGAAGCCGCATCGCTCGCGGGCGTGCTCTCGTTCGGATGGGCGCTAACCGCCGTGGACGACGCCGGGGCTACCGGCGCCGATGGGCGTACGGCTTATCGGGTGTCTCCTGCGGGATAATAACATACACATACAGAGACGACCTTGCGTTCCTTCTATGAGGAATGCAGGTCGTCTTTTATCGTTGATCTCATAATCGAATGGCCGCTTGGATAATAGTCATTAACTTTCCGCATCCTCTGCCACGCTGGCGTCCGAGCGCTGCTGCCGCACGCGAGAGATGAACAAAGCGAATGACATGGCGACTCCTATGAGTACGGCCATGGTCAAGTTCGTAAAAACAGTCAGCAGAAACGTCGTCGCCAGCACCAGTGATTCGCCGTTTCTGGCGCGCAGCATCCCCATAAACGCGCGGCGTTCGCTCATGTTCCAGGCGACAACCATCAGGATTGGCGCCATGCTTGCAAGCGGGATGCGGGAAGCGTACCCCGCAAATGCCATCAGCACTCCCAGCACGACCAGTGCATGCACGATGCCGGACACCGGCGACGCCGCGCTCGACTTCACGTTCGCAGCCGTTCGCGCGATAGCTCCCGTTGCCGGAATCCCCCCGAATAAAGGCGCGACTATATTCGCGATGCCTTGACCAACCAGCTCGCGATTGCTGTTATGGCGGCTTCCCGTCATCCCGTCGGCCACTACGGCGGACAATAGCGATTCGATGCCGCCCAGCATGGCGATCGTCAACGCGGGAACGAACAGCTGTCCGGCCAGCTCCAGCGAAAGCTCGGGAATTCGAAGCGCGGGCAATGCATTCGGTATCTCGCCGTACAACGAGCCGATGGTCTCGACTCTCCCGTCGAACAGCAGCACTGCCGCTGCGGCGGAGATCAGCAAACCAACCAAAGAAGCCGGCACTTTGGGCAAGTACCGACGCGACAGCAAAATGCCCGCGAAGCCGATCGCGGCCGTGGCGATGCTGTACGCATTGACGGAAGACAGATGAACCGCCATTTCCTTGATGTTCAGCAGAAAGCTTTCTTGTTTATCGATCCGGTCCAAACCCAAAAATGCGGGAAGCTGTCCGGCAAAGATGATGACTCCGATTCCCGAAGTAAAACCGATGATAACCGGCTGCGGCATAAATCGTATGAAGCTGCCCGCCTTGAGCAGCCCCAGGGCCACAAGAATCACCCCCGCCATCATTCCCGCTGTGAGAAGCCCTTCGTAGCCGTACTGCAGCGTCACGGCCAAGAGAACAGGAACGAACGCTCCGGTAGGCCCTCCGATCTGGTAACGCGATCCGCCAAACACCGAGATGAGCACGCCCGCGACGATTGTCGTGTAAATCCCGTATTCCGGCTTTACGCCGGAAGCAATAGCAAATGCCATCCCTAATGGAATGGCAATAATCCCCACAATGAAGCCGGATAACAAATCGTTCCGAAACGACCCCGCGCGATAACCCGCGTATCTCCCCGACCCTTTCATTTGTACAACCTTCTTTTCTTCATATATTTAAATATTTGAATATATATGAAATACTACCGCCTCGCCATTAGATTGTCAATCGGAAGTTGCCTTTTATCAGGGCTCCTTCCGAATGACCTCCAGCAGCGAAATCGCGTCAACGAGATGGTTGTCGAATATTTGCTTTGTAATGGCGAGCATATCCTTGATCAGCGGATCGCGGAGCGAATATATAACCGTTGTTCCTTCCTTGATGCCGTATACAACATTTTTGCTTCTTAAAACAGCCAATTGCTGCGAGACGGCCGATCCTTCCGAGCCCAGAATGGTCTGAAGCTCGTTAACGTTCCGATCGCCCTCGCATAATACCTCAAGAATCCGAATTCGCATCGGATGAGCGAGAGCTTTGTAAAAATTCGCTTTGAATTGAGGAATTTCTTGATTCACGGCAGCTGCCCCTTACCTGTTTCTTCTTGGTCATCTTACTCCATCATACCATAATTCGGCTTTCAGGTTGACCAATGCTCCAGAACCTTTGTCATTTTCGCAAAGTTGCACTATACTTGAATAGTTATATTTGAATTTTTGAATATTTGATTTCATGGAGGTTTGACCGGTGAGCGAACAGACAAACGGAGCAAGGAAGGCGTCGAACGATTCTCCGGAGGGGGAACATACCGTTTCTTTTACCCGGAATGCGCTAATCGTGGACGGCATGAAGACGCTCGGAGAGCTCGGAACGCATCATATATGCAACGTTTGCATCAGCTACGGAGGATCTTGCTGCAGAGGCTGCCCGCATCTCGCCGACGGATTGGGCTGCGGCCAAAGAAATACCAGCTGCACGGCATGGTTATGCGGATTTCTTAAATATTATTTATACGAGATAGGCTTATTGGATGAGTGGCAATCCTTCTGGGAGCAGATTCCGGGTCAGGATTACAGAGAGGACTTTACGCCGGAGCGAGTTGACGTCAATCTGGCCATGCCTCGAACGAATGTACGCCATGAACGGCTTGGCCTGGCATTGGCAGCCGATCTGCGCCAAATAGAACAATCGCATGTCGCGATCGGCTTTATTTTGACGCTCCGGGAAAAGCTCGACAAAACGATGGATCAATTGATGCATTGCGGCGCTGACCGCAAACGGCGTATTCGACTGCAAAGAAAAATCAAAATGATGACGGCCGATTTCCGCTCCTTCCATCAATCTTTAGACTCGTACCGCTCTTAGATTTCGTTCTCCCTTGCCAACACGCTCTCTAAATAAGCGTCAAGGCGCTCCATCACCAGCTCGTTCCTCAATTTGGCAAAGCCGAGATCGATCCAACCCTGGTAGACCTCCGGTTCTCCAAAGGCATAGTCGACGAGGGTGGCCAGATCCCAATACGGATTATAGTCAAAGTTGTCGCCTGCATAGCGCCGGTAACTTTCCAGAAATGCGTCGGCGGCTTCCACGCCGTGCAGCTGCGCAAGATTGACCCGGCAATGACCGACATCTATGCCCGCCGGGCCGATGCAGCCGTTTACCCAATCGACGACGCCGCTGACCTCCCCGTCCACCCACAACAGGTTCGTCGGATGGTAATCGCGGTGAATAAATCTCGGGACAAACGCCGGCTTCGGCCCGAGCAGAATCTCAATGGCTCTCTTCCATCGATCCGGAACAGACGTCCAGCCCGATGCATCGAACTTAGCCGCATCGCTGTAAGCGCCATACGTCCACGGGAAGCCCTCCGTACTCGCGCCAACATGCAGCCGCGTTAGCGTACGGGCCATGCGATCCGTCCACGCCCGCACATCCTCAGGCTCCAGCACGACGCGGCCATCCAGATGGGTCATCAGTAATGTCGGCAATCCGCATTCGCTTCCCGTCTCATCGTAAGCAACGACGTTCGGCGCATCAATATCCGCCGCGCCTGATGCTTTCCGCAAGCTTTCTGCCTCGTGTTTCGCCAAATCCGGCTCGCTCTCCAGCCACTCCTCATCCGTGTATTGCCTCAGCACGAGTCGGTGCTCCTCTCCTCGCACGTCAATGATTACACGATGGATCGGTGTCGACACTCCGCCCATCAAACGTTCAATTGATTTTATTTTTGCTTCAGGATGAACCGCCCGCTCGATCCATCGCAACACACGTTCTTCGATCATTGTTATCATAACTTGCCTTCTCTCAGCGATAAAACCGCCTTGTCGATACGACGGATGCGGGTTTCCTCCGTCTTCGCCCCTTCGATTTGCAGCACGATTCGGCGCTTGTTGCTATACGACAGTCCTTCGAAAAACGTTCGGGCAGCCGGTACGCGGCCAAGCGCTACTGCGAAATCGGCCGGCACTTCCAGTTCCCTCGGTTCGGTATCCAACTCGAGAGCAACATCAACCTCGTCCCCGGCCGCGACGCCGGCTGCATTCCGGTTCTCCGCGCTCAGCGGCAGCATGTACTTCCCTCCGTACACGGCAACCGTGCTGCGGTATGTATGCCCGCCAATCGTTACCTTTACGGCAGGTTTCTTTCCTTGCCCGAACGCCTCTACCGCTTCAGCCGGCACCTCGAATCCGGTAGCCGTTTTGCCTCCCAACTCAATCACCGTCGTAAACTTCATCCTGCCAACCTCCTTTCACCTTATCTCAAAATCATACGAAAACATTCCGCTTAATTCAATTGATAATTGAATATGCAAAAAAATTACGACGGCACAATCAACTAACAGAAACCGACCTTCCATTCCGAAAGGTCGGTTCTTTATGATTCATTTTTCGGGCCTGTTTAAAATCCGCAATCAGGTTTTGTCTGTCCCCATCAACGCAGTTGCAGTTGATACAAATCAACATCATCGAGATAGAGCTCGGTCCCCTCCTCCAGATTGCTGACGACGACTACGACTAAAGCTGTACTAACCTCGATACCATTGATTTTCTCCGGAATGATTCCCGCCATATCGACAGTTACCCATCCATTGGCTGCGACCGATATCGGTTTGAAATTCGAACGCATAATCGTACCCAGTTCATTTCCACTGGCATCTCTCAGATTGATCGCCAGTTGTATCGTCCCCGCTGTCGTTGAGGCAGCCCCCGGCGCATGGAAGCGAGCTCGCAGCGCAAAAGCTCCCGCTTCAGGCGAAATCACCTGGAAGGGACCACCGCCATTCAATCCCTTGATTAACAAGCTGGCATTTCCGGAATGGGCCAATCCCTCATGACGTTCCATGGTACCCCTCCCCTCGATCCAACCCAGTGACCAGGGTGAAACATCCGTGGCAGTACCCGTTTCAAACGATGCATTGTCCATCACTGGCGCCGCTCCATCGACGATACTAAGCAGCAGACGGGCATATTCCCGTACATCCGAAGACTCCGTGCCTTCTGCCAGCTCGGTTATCTGATTGCGGACCGGTCCTCCGCTTGCTCCTTCCTCGGCAACAGAATCAGCCAGCTTCCAAAACTTCTGCTTCGAGATAACATCATCGTTCTGATACATCATTACATCATCGATATACAAATTTGTACCGTCAGTAAAATCATTTACAATAACAATAACTAGAATCTGCTTCACTTCCGCACCCTTTAAGGAAGCAGGAATGTCTTCAAGCAATTCAATGCTGGACCAATTGCCTGACGTTGCGGCAATTGGTTTCTGTTCGGAGCGAACCTCCCCCAGCGCTCTCCCTTGAGCATCTTGCATAATAAAAGCCAACTGAACGGATCCGCTCGACTCCGTTCCTGGAGGCGTGAAATAATAGGCGCGGAATGCTGCAGGCCCAGGCTTCACAGGCAGGAGCATAACAGGGCCGCCCTCATCCAGTCCGCTAACTTTCAAACTCGCATTGCCAGTATGTGCGACCCCTTCCGCACGCTCCATTTTCCCCGTCGTCTGAATCCAATAAGACCATGGAGGAGACGTTGTCGCTCCGTCTTCAAACGAATAATTCGGAATAAGAGGATATTCTCCTGTTTCAGCCTCCTTCAATAAACGGGCGAATTCCCGTACTTGTGACGGATTAACATCTGCGGCAAGTTCGTTCACCTTTTGGGTCAACCCGCCTCCTTCAGCTTCGCCTTTCATATAATCTACAAGATTCCAGAAATCGGATTTATTCCAACCGGACCAATAGTAAGGTGGGAGAATATCAATTAGAATAGGATTTTCTTTAAATTGCTCCAATAGGTCATAACGTTTTTGCGCCAATTGCATTTTCGTTTCAATCGTATTTCCGACATGGTCAAGTATGGCGATTGCTTCACTAACATTTGACGGCGATGTATTCTCCCGCGCATAACTCAGTGCCGAGGCTTCATAATACTCGAACGCTTGCAACAGCAGGTTTGCCCGTGCTTTTTGCTTGTTTGTTGCCGCCTTGGCCAGTACCAACTCAAGTAATCTCCTGCTTTCAGCAATATCTTCATCCGTTACTGCATTCAGATAAGATAAATCCTGAAACGGCATAAATGTTCGTCCTTTGGCGACTTCAAACCATTCGGAAGTTTTCATTCGCTCCGTCCAAATTTGTTCCCATAACGTATAATACGCCTTGAGATCTGCAGCCGCTAACTCGCCTACAGCCCCGGAGTACCACTCATCCAGCAGATCATCTATATTCAAATTCGGGTTCCACAGAAGTTTTGACGTAACCCACGGTTTAGGTCCGTCTCCCCAATTACTGTACATCTCCATATAAATGGAACTCACTTGATGCTCATAGGCATATTGATAATTTTCCGCCATCTGATGCTGATACATGCGCGGCACCACGTAGAAGGTTCCGTACGTATAATCATACCATCCCAGTTCATTGGCTACTGCATTCCATTGTTCCATTTGACTCTGTCCTTGCTCTTTCGTTTCGTCGTCGATCCATGCCATCCGATCCTTGGTAATAAAGGGAATGACACGCGAATTCAACGAGAAAGAAGGCGGATCCATCACTTCTTGATAGGCCAGCAACCCAAACCATTTATCCGGATGAACACTCAATACCTCTGCGACGACTTGATTTACCCAGCCATAGTAAATATCCGACATGTCCAAAAGACCAATAGAGTTGAACTTGTTCGGAAAGTTGGGATGGGCCGGATTTGCTTCGCAGAACCCCCCTACATCATTCACGCTTAACGAATACGATGTTTTATTCGGATTCTCGTTAAAATATTGTATGATGGATTCCGAAGCAGCTTGAACGGTTCCATCCGCAGTGAAGCAAGGCTGCCAACCTGTAGTCACATTCGGTGCAGGAGGCGTATTGTTCGGATAGTATTCCGGATGTGTGATGCCATACTTTTCTGGAGAAAATAGAATGTGCAAATTGTGCATTAAATCGAGAGGAGCATTATAATCCCCTTGCACGCGATTTCTTTGCGCCCACTCATATTGCAGCGGTAGCATCCCGCCTTCATCGGGCTTAACGACTAGCGGGCTTATCATGCGGAATTTAAATGCCGGCTGTTCCACGATGTTCTCTCTCGGAATGCTGAGGTTGCTCGTTTCCGGTACTTCCTCCCCGTCATCCCCGGGCATGAGCCAACGAACGCCCACGTATCGTTCAAGGAAATCAAAGACTCCGTTTTGCGTTCCCCACACGGACGGACCGGCAATAATAATTGAATTGGCGTGCATATGGATAATATATCCATCCCCGCTCAATTCCTGCATCAAGCTATCGATGTGCTCATCTTGGAAAGAATCGGTCGGGTCAATGTAAATTCGAACCAAATCATTGGCAGGATTCGTTGCGGCGAAATCGCCTGCATTCATAATCGGCAGTATGGCTCCAGTTGACTTTTTTACATAATCAGCAAGCGTATTAGCAGCTTTGAGTATTTGGCTTTCCGCATCAGCATTCACGATAATCACTGCATTGGCCTGACCATCATGGACGATCTTGTTGCTTGGCGGCGGTGTCGGTGTTGAAATCGGCTCCGTTGTTGGAGTCGACGATGGCTCCGTTGTCGTTATCGGAGTGGGCGCCGGCGTCGGTCCTTTATCCCCCTTCGTAATTTTATTTGCTTGCTCCATATATTTGCTAAAATTCTCTTTAAATTCATAGGCAAGTCTTGCTCCCGCCTGACGTTCTACAAATTTACGGGGCTCGAAACGCAGCGATCCGTCCGTATTCGCGATGCCCCCAATAAATCCGATACGAAAGGCAAAAGATACATAGGGTTTCGCCCAGTCGGAAATATGGGCAGCGTCAGTAAATTCCACATCAAATTGCAACCGCTTAGCGTCCTCTTCTAAACCGAATGCGCGAATAAAGAAAATAATCAGTTCTTCTCTTGTTACATTTACGCCAGGGGAAAACATCGATTCTGAAGTTCCCCGCGTAATGCCGGAATCGACAAGCGCTCCGATAAAACCTCGATACCAGCTGGTTTCGGCCACATCGTCAAAACGGCTGGCTGCTTCCGGCTGCTCCTTAAGTCCAAGCAAGATCGTCAAGACCTTGGCCAGTTCGCCTCGCGTCATAGGCTTGCCCGGTGCAAAAGTACCATCCCCAAAACCAGAAATAACACCAGCATCAACCAACCTTTCAATCTCTTTTTTGGCGTAGGAGGAGTCGATATCCGTCAACGCCGTCCTTCCGTACGCCACATCATCGTTCCAAGGGCTTTCAATCGACAATATTGTTGAAAATACTAATGTGACGATTAACAACTTCGCCATCATACCAGGCAAGTTCCGGATTCCTCTGAACATCATTCAATTCAACCTCCTTATAATTAATTACTTCGATAAATGCAGAACGATATGTACGATTTCCCCCTAGATGATCTTCATATCCTCCCTCCCCCCACCACGCTCCTCATTTGTTTGGATTAATCACTTTTGAAAACGAATCATTGTTGAAAGCGTAAACATATTAATGATTTACTAATGTATCAGACCTGCATAACAGTGTCCTACATGATTTATTGTAATTAATTCATAAGGTAAAGCGATATTACCACCTCCCCACCTTATATGCCTTTCCGCAGAATACGAAAAAAAGTACATTATCTGATGGAGAGCACAATCCACAAGTTAATTCTGAGTTCCAAGTGACTGCAGCATTGTAATTTTGTCCTCGCGTGACACACACAAATAAACGGTCTCCCATAACATGGAAGACCGCTCTGAAAAACTTACCTAAGGGAATATCAAAGCTCACACAACCCGAACAAGGTTCCCTCCCTGAACCTAATCAGCTGATAGATTTCGATGCCGCTATTGCTAATCCCAAACCTCTCAAATCAGCAATCGTATTGTCCTCTTCCGCTTCATACAATTTCCAAATTACGCGAAGACCCTGCAACGTTGAATGGGCGTCCGTAAACGGCTTATCTCCATTGAGGATGCAATCGAGAAAATGTTGAATCTCGAATTGCGTTTGTTTGCCTGAATCCTTCTCTTCCATTAAAATTTCTGTAACGCTGGAAGTATCCTGGTTCGCGCGTTCCTCGCTCATCTGCGTATGCAAATATAGCTTCCCTTCGCCTCTGTGATATTCCAACATCCCTTTTGTGAGATGAATATGAACGCTATATCCAAGGCGCGTACCGCGAGCGCCCCAAGTCCCCATATGATAACCCATCACGCCATCAGCGAATTCGATAACGACATTACTTGTGCCTTCCTTCTCCATCCATGGCACGCCTAAATTGGAGCCGAAATGCGCGCCTTTGATAGGCTCTCCCAGAAACCAGAGCAGAAGATCGACATAATGGCACCCATGGCTGAAAAATTGACCTCCGCCAAGCCGCGCAGCCGAGCGTATCCAGTGACCTTCAGGCGGTATCGTTAACTGCTCCGTCCACACCGACATCTGAAATACTTCTCCATAAGTCTTGGCATCGACAATTTCTTTCATCTTGCGGATAATCGGCCAGAAGCGTACCGGATAAGCACTCATTAACGTGAGGTTAGCCTTCTCAGCCGTCTCCATGAGTTCAATGCACTGCGCTTCCGTGTTCGCCATCGGCTTCTCCATAAGCACATGCTTGCCTGCCTTCAAGCAAGCGATTCCGACCTCATAATGCAGGTCATGCGGAAGCGCAATCAGCACCGCGTCAACATGCGGCAATAAATCTTGAAAATCTTTTACCGCTATAACATCGCCAAGCTTGGCAGCCAAATTCTGCGCTTGCTCCAGAATTAAATCACAGGTTGCGGTTACTTTCATGGTTTGCGCTAGCTCCAACAAGCCTTGCGAATGATTGTCCGATGCCATGCTTCCACAACCAATAATACCTAGCCGAATAATAGTCATTATTAACTATCTCCTTTATTCTTTCACGCTACCTAGCACGATGCCCTTCATAAAGTACTTCTGCAGGAATGGATAAACTAGCAGAATAGGAAAAGCACCCAGGCCGATTTGCGCGGATTTCAATGTACGGTCGGACAGATTGGCCAATATGGATTGATCCAGTACGGACAATGCGGACGAATCTTGCTTCATCAGCACAATCGATTGCAAGTAGCTCTGCAGCGGATAATTGCTGGGCGAGTTCATATAGATGATGCCGTCAAACCAGGAGTTCCAATGTCCGACAACCGAGAATAGCAACAGCGTGGCAATACCCGGCTTGGACAAAGGAATGTAGATTTTGATCAAAGTCGTCCAGTGCCCCGCCCCATCGATGAAGGCAGCCTCCCCCATCTCCTTCGGTAGACTCCGGAAGAAATTAAGCATCAACACGACGCTGAACACCGGAACGGCGCCTGGAATGACAAGTGCCCAGATCGAATCGAGCAGCCCTGTATTTTTTATGACTAAATACGTCGGAACTAATCCTCCGCTAAATAATATCGTGATCATAAAAAACCACACGTACAAGGTGCGATGACGGAATGCGGATACTTCCTTCGATAACGGATAAGCGATTAATACCAACAGCAGCATTTGCAGCGAACAACCCAGCAGCACCCTTTCCACAGATACCCATACCGCATCCATGAACGCTTTGTTGCGCAGTACGTACCGATAGGCGTCGGTCGTAAATTCAACGGGAAATATCGTTACGCGCCCGGAAGCAACTGCGGTTCCCGAACTGAACGAGATGGCGATCATCTGCACGATTGGAAACAGACACAGGAAAGAAATAAAAGCAAGAAGAGCATAGTTGAAATTAAGAAACAGCTTTCTTGACCATGTTGCGCGTTCAACCAAGGTGTTACCTCCCCCTAGAAAATCCGGTAATTTGCAAATCGATAGGCCAACCAATAGGATGTACCTATTAATAGGAAAGAAGTAATCGATTTGAACAATCCAATTGCCGTAGCAGCACTGTACTGCATTTGCTGGAGTCCCATGCGGTACACCATCGTATCGATAATATCTCCGCTCTCGTACACTTGCGGACTAAGCAGTACGTACACCTGCTCGAATCCGGCATTTAATACCGAGCCCAAACTCAGCGTAACCATTAGAACAATAATCGGCAGCATTCCCGGTAACGTAATATGCAGCATCCTCCTCCAATGACTAGCCCCGTCGATTGCAGCGGATTCATACAAGGCCGGATTAATGCTCGTTAACGCAGCCAAATAAACGATCGTGCTGAAGCCGAATTCCTTCCAAATATCGGAGACGACCAATGTAAACGGAAACCAGCCATTGTCCCCGAGGAAAAAGATTTCACCGAAACCCAATCCCGTAATAACTTTATTAACGATCCCTTCGGATGGAGACAACATATCGATTAGAATGCCCCCCAGAATAATCCATGAAAGGAAATGGGGGATATAGACCAGCGTCTGAACCGAGCGCTTGAACCATACCTTCGAAATTTCGTTTAACAACAGCGTCATGCCGATCGTTACAATTAATCCGAACACAATTTTGAGCACGGCGATAACAACCGTATTGCGTATAACCTGATGCGTATCCGGCAAACTGAAGAAATAAGTGAAATTGTCCCACCCTACCCAGGGAGAACCAAACATTCCCTTTGTGGGCACATAATTTTCGAATGCCATAATAATGCCGCCCATAGGTAAATAATGATAAATGAATACGATAATAACACCGGGCAGAAGCATCATATGCAGCGGAAGCTCCAACCTGAACCGACTTCGCAAACGCTCACCTCCAAGAGACGAGAGAAAGACCATACGGTCTCTCTCCCGGCTTCATCTCATCTACTTCGTTGATGCGAACCATTCATTCACTTCGGCCGTAATTTCGTCCCCGCCAAGCTTCTTCCATTGCTCGACGAACTTGTCGAATTCATCCAGCGATCCGCCAAGTATGACCTTCAAAATCATTTGATCGCGAATTTTATCCAGATTCGCTTTTTTCTGCAGCATTGCAGGTGTTGGTGTTCCCGTAAATTGCGTTGGTTGATACATATCTTTCTCCAGGTACTCTACAGCTATTTTCCCGGAGCTTTCCGGTCCATCCTGGTAATAAACGTTCCAATATTTTTTATCCCCGGCCAGATACTTCTCCATCCCGGCCAAATTATTGCGCTGTTCCGGCGTCAAAGACGTTTTATCTTTGCCGCCGTTTAAAACTTCTATTTCGGCAAGATGATTTTCGGCCCGCTTATTCTTGTAAATTTTAATCGGGGCATTCATCCAGTGGGCGATATCTTGTTCGCTGTCATAGTTGTACTGGGTGTATAATTCATCCGACGTATTGTAATAGAACATATCCAGCCAAGTTTGGATAATCGGGAAGATCGCTTCCGGATGTTTGGCATTCTTGTTCACTACCCAGTAGTAGTTAAAGATATTTAGCGGGATCTGTAGCTTCGCAGGCTCGCTGTCGACCGATGGCACGGCAAAGGGAAGCCACTCATTCTCGGGCGTCAATTGCTGCAGCGGGGCGGCGGCGGATCCCATATTGCCGAAGAACATGCCGACTTTACCGCTCGCAATGCTTTCCTCCAGCTTCTGTATATCCTTTACGCCGAACTCCTTATCGATCCATCCATTTTTATAAAGCGCTTGCAATTCAGCTAGTGCGGTTTTCATTTCCGGCTGAATGTCTCCGCTAACCAGTTTGCCGTCGGCATCCTTAATCCATATGTCGCGATAAGCATGGAAGCCGTTCAAGAAACCGACCATCGCATTTTCGCTCAATTCCTTGTAAAGACCAAGACCGAAGGTATCCGGTTTGCCATTGCCATCGGGGTCCTGCGTGGCGAAGGTCTCGGCAATCTTTAATACATCGGCCATCGATTGCGGCGCCGACAGATTGAATTTCTCGAACCAGTCTTTGCGGATCCACAGGATCGACACACCTTCTTTGGCAACGCCTGTCCAAGGGATGGACATCAATCTTCCCTTCATCTTCGCGGATTCCAACACTTCGGCACCGGCTAAATCCATAATTTCTCTCGTCTGATCCGAAGCGTATTTCTCATAAATGTCCGTTAAATCCGCAATCGATCCGGCATCATATAGTTGCTTGAATTGGGATGGCGATACAGCCAGGAAATCCGGCATTTCCCCGGAAGCGATCATCAGGTTTACCTTCTGCTCGTATTGTTCGAACGGCACGTCCCAGATCGCTTTCACTTCAATCCCGTAAGTATCTTTAATGTAATTCGTATACACGTTGTTGTCCGTCGTTTCCCCATCGCTGAACTTCGTATAGGAGTAGTTAGCCATTGCTGTCGTAAGTTGGATCGGCGGATCGAACTTGGATGGCAGCCCTGCAGACGGAGCGGCAGACCCGCTATCGCTTGACGACGGGCTCGGTTCCGCAGACGAGGAAGGCGCGGATGAAGAAGGTGCCGTCGACGGCTCCCCCTTGTTGTTGCTGCAAGCCGTGAATATAACAGACATCAGCATCACCAGAGAAACTCCGATAATTGAAATACGCCTGGATTTGTTTGGCATGATTCGCTTCTCCCCCTCTGAATTAGATCATCAATATCACAAGCATCATGTCGTTATTTCGTTAACATTACATCATGCTTTGAGACCTCGCTACCCTCCCGAATTTGATATGGAAACTTAAAATCGCTTGTGATAAGTTAATTGTATACTTGGAGTCCTGAAGCAGATAGGCACACTTTGCCTTTAAGTATGCGGATGTATTACACCTGAACAACTGTATATTTTAGGGGTTACGGTAAATTGAATTGAAACGGGGGGAACGCAAAATGATCAAGACATTAAGGCTTATGGACAAAAACTCGTTATTCTTCAAACTTCTGGTCAGCTTTCTCATCATCATAGTTGTCCTGTTATCTTTTAATATTCTCTCCTTTCTCTTCTTCAAAACAAGCATCAACGAGGAACTGATCCAAAGCAATCGCTTTATTCTGAACAAAACAGTCGACAGCTATGAGAAACAAATCGAGCTGATTAACAAAAACATGACCAACATCATTCTGGATAGCCGCATTAACTTGCTGAAGAATATGACGAACGACACGCTCAATTACGAGATTATTTTACAAATGAATAAAGAGATGGCCAGCCTCGCATCAAACGAGATGCTTAATTTGGATAATGTGCTGCTTGCGTTTAAATCGTCGGATTACTTATTGGACAAAGACGGCCTCGTTGATTTCGATAAAATGTTTTCCACTTTCCTGGTCAGCGCCCAATACCCTGCAAACTTCTGGAAGAACCAATTCAATCTTCCGTACCATCTGTCCGTTTTCCCTGCTGCCGAATTTAAGAAATATAATCAAGGAAAGATTCCGTCTCCAGATGTGGAAGCAATCCCCCTGCTTGTTCAAAACCTGCTCGACAAGCAGGTGTATATGATCGCATTTCTTAACGCAGATCAAATGTTCACTAATTATAATTATGTGAACACAGTCAAATTCCAAATTGTCGGACGTGACGGGAACATCGTGTATAATTCAGATAAAAGTCTTGCAACCGTTTCCATGGATTCGGAAACCAACAAGCAGGAAGGCTTCTTTAAGCAAGACAACGTGTACTATTTCTACAAGAAATCGAATGCAACCGGGCTTACTTATATTAATGCAATCCCTTACAAAACCGTAGCCTCGAAGATTGTCCAGCTCAATTACGTCTTGATAGCGGTGCTGATCGTGTCCATTGTTGCCAGCCTGGCGATATCCATTTTCCTAAGCGCCCGATTTAATAATCCTTTCCAGAAAATAATCGAAACGATCAAAAACCCTGACAAACCTATCCCGGTCACGACGAAAATTCTTGAATTCAAGTTGATCAACGAACAGATCCATAACTTGAATAAAATGAATCGCGATTTCAATTCGGACATCGCAGCGAAAAATAAGCTCCTGAAGCAGTACGGTTATTTGCGAAAAATAAAAAATATAGAAACTTATCTGGATGATATCCGGAATGTCATCGACCCGGCCGAACCTTTTTTCATTTGTCTGTTTCAGTTTAATTTCAGTGAAAAATTTATTAACGGATTTGATTCTGCGGAACAAAATGAGGCATTCAAGTACCTTCAAGCCATGACGCTCTCCTATGCCGCGGATCATTTCCCTGGGTCCATCTCCATGAACATCGAGAAGGAGCTGCAATGCACGATTATATTCGAAAGCAGCTTCCAAAACGTGATGGACAGACTATCTCACCTGAAGCAATGGTTTCACCAAGATATGGATTACGGGTTCCTGACGATCGCCGTCAAACCGGAAAAGAGCAAATTCGCGAATCTGCCGATCGATTACGCGGAGACGCTGCGCATGATTCAGTCCCGCAAGCTGAATGAAGAAACGCAGATCGTCACCGGCGAGATCAAGGAATTCGACATATCCGTGCAACCGGTCATTCAGGAAAAGGAATTCTGGGAAAACCTGCAGCACGGGAACGAAGCGAACTTGATCGGACTTGTCCGGCGGTCCCTTCATCTGATGCACAAGAAATCGGCTTCCGCCTTTCAATTCCAGCAATTCGCCAATCAGGTCATTGAACGCGTAATCAAAGGCTTGATCGCCGGGCAGCAGGATATCAGCATTATTCTGAACGAAAATTCGCCTTACGAGCAGATCAAATATTGCCATACGCTGGAGCAATATGAGAGGTTCTTCGCGCGTTTTCTTGCCGAAAGCACCCGCCTCATCCGCAATAAACGCGAAAGCAACGATTCTATCGTAAATTATGTAACCTCTTATATTAATCAACACTATAGCAAAGATATATCTTTGGATTTACTGGCCGATCAACTGAAATTATCCGGCGGGTATCTTTCCACTTACTTCAAGGAAAATTTCGGCTGCACGTTCAGCGAATATTTGAATGAAGTCCGCATTCATAAGGCGAAGGAATTGCTCTCCGGCGATGAAACAAGCATCAATTTAATATCGTCGAAAGTCGGATATCAGAACGTCAGCTCCTTCATTCGCATGTTCAAGCGGATGACCGGAATGCCGCCCGGGCAGTATCGAAGGCTGCATCTGAATAGCGAGGAGACCGTACCTTTGCCGGGAAGTTAACTTGTGAGAAAAAACCGTAACTTTGGCTGAGTGGAGCTCTATGCTCCATCTACCCAAGTTACGGTTTCTTTGTTTGCTTTACTTACGTATTGCGATGATAAGCCAACGATCGAGAGAAATAATTATCCAACTTCTCCAACTCGAACTCCTCAACCAGATCATTCGCGGTAAATTCCGTAGTCTCGGATGAGACAAGTACCGATCCGACATAACCGGGATCCATAATTTTTGCCTTCGAACCGTACTTTTGCTTCATTTTCTCCAGTCTCGGACGATTGAGATCCAGATGCACGACTACAGCATCCAGATTAACGGTACCCGTTACGTAATCGTAGTAGCTGGATGTCGAATGAAGCAGTTGGCCAACCGGTGAAAGGATCGCGCTTGGCAAATTGCCGGCTATCGCGCCAACGAAGTAGGAACGGCAAGCGTACGCCCAGTATTGCTGCATGAAGCCGCCGTGGAACATCGACGGGAACAGAATCAGATCGGGCTGCTCGTTCGCATAACGCTCACGCAGCGGAGCAAAATTCAGATCGAAGCAAATCGCGATCGCAACCCGGCCAAAGTCGCATTCGAAGATCGGCGCTTCGCTGCCGCAGACGATGCCATCCTGCTCCATCTCGACGATAACCGGATGATTCTTGTTATAAGTCCCTGTCACTTTGCCTTCACGGTCGATTAGACGAACGGAGTTTCGCCACGTCCCATCGTCCAAATAACGGATGGACGGATAGGCGATATAACAGCGATTACGCTTCGCTATAGCGGACAAGCTGTCCAATATACGGTCGGCGCGTTGCCGGTAATAAGCCTTGAGCCGCTCACCTCCGTAACCTGCAGGCATATCGCAGCATTCCGGGAGTACAATCAAGTCCGGCTGATCCGGCAAAACCTGCTGAATTTTATTTTCCAGAAATGCAGTTACCGCTTGAATAGCCGATTCAATTCCTTGTTCCGGTACGATAGCACAATAATTAAAATTACAAGTACTAATCTTCACATACCGCGCCATACTTTAGGCCCCCTACGCAAGTGTCAGACGATAAGTCTGGATTTGCCAAGCCGCAAGTTTGATCAGAAATCCGTCGCGCTCATGGCTGACCGGTTCCAAAGCTTCTTCGTGCAATGTTGCCTTCATCACCTCGCCAATCGTCATGAACGAACGCAGCCAAGCCGTTTCCGGCTTATCCGACAGATTAACGCAGCGGACGATCAATTCATTATGACGGCCATTTTCCGGACGTTTCATGATACTTAACTGGATGTCGGAAGAAGATAATTCGAAATGGGAAGCAGGTGCTGAGAGATTGTATGCCGCATCTATTTTCACTGTTGCATGCCTCACGCCTGCCTGCAAACAATCCTGCAATCGCGCCAAGTCTGCATCCGACACATCAGCAGTTAAGGGCGCCAGTGCGTATTTGAACGAAAGCTGCCCGATTAATTGTCCGCCCTCTTCCCCGTTGGTTAAATAGGTTTTTTGGAAGGAACGAAACAAGGTTACATGCACTTCACCCTGCTCATTATCCGGCGCAGCGCATTCATGGAGGCCGAAGGGAGAAATAAATGCCAGTCCCGTGCCGTCATCCCTTCTCTTCCCGACGATTCCGCCCGTCTGCTTTTCCGCTGCATCACTTTCTTTCCAATTTTGCGTTTCCAATCGGAAGCCCGTTGGCCTTCGGACGAAAGCGAAAGCTTGATTTACAAAATACGACGATTCGGTTACACCGGTCGGAATGACCAATCTGAACCTGTGATCGCGGGCTTGATTGTCGACGGTCGTCTCCACATCAACATAAGCAGCGCCTTGGGACAGACCTATCCGCGTACGGATCAGCACCGGAACAACATCGTTCGACCGCTGCAAACTTTGGTTGTTCTGAATAAGCTCACGAGGGAGCCTGACCGTCTGACTGACCTGAAATACGGTACGTGAAGGCCCATTCTCTATAGTCTCTATCGCACACTCAAAACCATGGCTATCAATCATCCGGTCCTCTACGGGGCAAACATGAAACCAACCGTCGCCAATCTCGCCGTCGTCCAGATAGCTGCATAGATTGTCGTAAACCCGGCCTGTTCTTTTGTCCGTAATGCGTATCGTTCCGTTATCCTGAACCGTTAGCTTCAGGTATTCATTTTCCGCTTCTCCCCGATTCCTTGACATCCGTTCCAAATAACGGGATGGCTGAGACGAAGGCACGACCTTATATTCGGCGGTCCCCATCGCCGGAAGATCAACCATCAACGATACGGTATGGCGATCGACAACCTTTTCAATTTTATTTTGAACAAAGGTCTTGTAGTTCCTTCTGATCTTGACCAATCCGTACGGTATTTCATGGCCTTGATGATCGAAAATAAGGAAGCTGTTCTTCTGCTCGTAGCCGAACGGTTCTTGAAATTGACACGGGTACTGGGGCTCGAAATCGATATCGACGGTAACGACAAGACGCTGCGGGAACACAAGCGGGTTCCTTAACAGCAGTACGAGATTGCCTCCGGATCCGCCGTCCGTATTGCCGAATCGTTCAAGCTCCTTGTCCAGAATACTCCCTACCACTTGCAGCGAGATTTCTTTGGATTGATTATAACGGTACTTCATATCCTCATGCACCGCGTCGATCGAACATCCGCAAATGGAATCATGCGGGTGGTTTAGCAGCAAATATTGATAAGCCATATCCACATAGGATTGAGAAGTATGGAAGCCTCGCAAGGTGGCAATCGCAACAAGCGGCTCAACCCATTTCTCGAGCAGTGCCTGGCATATGTCGTTTGCCTGCTTAAGCGGATATCGGCTAGATAACGTATGAGGAATGACATAGTTCGAACCTGGATTTTTACCCGGCTCGTACAGTTCCCCCGATCTGACGGGCATAACGTCTCGATAAGCTTCGAGCTGCTGCCCCATCTCCTCAAGATTTACATGCTTCACATCCGCTTCCGGGAACAGCTCTTGGATGATGTCCAAATATATGCCGGTGTCCGGGCGGATCCGGGCATGATCCTGACTATCCATCAGTAACCCGATTCCGTAAGGAGAACGAGAAAGCTCGCGTTCGACATGTTCGCGTATTGCAGTCTTCGTCTCGTCTTCATTGGATTTCCGGGCATCCGCACGCAACAATACAACCAGGAACGCGCCATAGGAGTTATCATCGAACAGCTTATAAGCGATGCACTCGCTCCCATCCGGCGAAGCCCAACGGAAGTGCGATGGGACGCTATGCTCATTGAGGCCGCGCCCCAAAATCGAATAAGGAATTCCAAATCCTTTGAAAATTTGCGGAAGCTGGGCAATATGGCCGAAAGTGTCGCAAATATATCCGTATTTCCACGGCTCCACGCCCCATTCCCGACAAATTTGCCGCCCCTTCAGCAGATTGCGGATAATGCTTTCTCCGGATACGAGAAACTCGTCAGGCATGACGTACCACGGACCGATGACAATACGACCCTCTTGAATCAACCGGCCCAAGCGCTCACGCTTGCCAGGCTCGATTTCCATGAAATCTTCAAGCACAACGGTCTGTCCATCCAAATGGAAGGTCTGAAAATCCGGCGTATCCTCCATCACATCGATTAACTCATTCATCATCTCTACGAGCCGGAAACGAAATCCTTGAAAAGTCTCATACCATTCCCTGTCCCAATGAGTACTCGAGAAATAATAGATCGTTTGTTTGTCGACGACAAGTCACCCTTTCCTATTATGTATCTCAATCATATGCATATCCGGGGCGGTTCATAGAGACAGTTACTCATGTTGTATTCCTCTTAGCGTTATTCGAAGAAATGCACACAATCGGATGAACGGTATATTTTTAAAAAACAGCGAAACCCGCCTCTTGCAGCATCCGCTCGAGATTGAGACGCGCCTGCGCCACCCGTTCTTCCAAAGCTTCGAACGGTTTGCTGGCCTCGAACATTCCGTTGGCGCCATCAAGCCGTTCCACGATTACGGGACCGGCGAACTCCGCTTCGTACAGCGTGGAGAACATGGCTGGGAAGTTGACGTCCCCCTCTCCGGGAATGGGAAAGTCAATCGCGGCCCGCGCGCCGCGGTGATCTTTCGCGATGAACGAGACGGTCTGCGCCGCGATGAAGGGCAAATCCTCGGCAGGCTCGATGCCTTCGTAGAAACGGACGTTGCCAGGATCGTAACAAGCCTTCACATGCGGGGAACCGATCGACCTCAGCGTATCAGCAATGACGCTCGCTGTCGCCGTATTGCCCGTATGGGGCTTGATCGTGACAATGAGTCCGTGCTTGCCCGCTTCCTCTCCCACTTCGCGGAATTTCGCTGCAAAGTCGTCGTTGATCGGCTTCATCTCCTCATCCGTTAACGGCTCGTCAGGAAAGTTCTTGTAACTCGTCGTGCCGAGCGACAGCAGCTCCTGTACCCCGAGCGCTTGCGCGAACGCCATCCGCTGCCGCGCAAGTTCAATCGGTCGGCCCGGAGCCAAGACGTCCGTGCTGACCAGCGTCACCGGTTCCAGATCGTATCGTTCCAGCAACCGGATGATCCGCGCCGCTTCTCCTGCCGCACCGTCGTCGAAAGCCGGCTTGCCTTCATGAGGCAAGCCGAACGATACGCAGCGGTACCCGGCAAGGGCAATGCTTTCCAACGACCGCTCGAACGCATGCTCGTTATAGATCCAGGTCATGCACGCCAGTTTGACTTTCTGCTTCATGGCTGCGCCTTGCCTTCTGCCCGCATCACGCTTTCCAAGGCGGAGTAGTCGACTTGTACTTCCCTACGTTCCTTGAGCGAGCGATAAGCCGCTTCGGATACGGCAATGACGCGCAGCCCGTCCGCCAGAGAAATAAGTGGCGTCTTATTGTCTCGAATACAATCGATAAAGTGCGCATTCAGGCGAACCCACATGTCATTGTCCGCAAAGGATGTTGCCTGTTCGGGCCCGTCGTCGTCTTTCTCCAACAGAACCCCGTTGTTGTTTACGACGGTCAGGTTTTCCGTCGCTACGCCCGTCATGTCGTATTCGACGCGGGTCACCCATGGCGTGCTGACCTGTCCGATCCCTCCGTTCGCGAAACGAAGCGAAACGGTAAAAGCGTCGGCTATGCTGCCCGGCGGCAGCAGGTACGTCCCTCCGTAAGCGAATACCGATTCGACCTCGCCGCACATCCACATGAGCAGGTCGTAATCGTGCGATCCATGGGAGAAAATCGGCCCTTTCGCGGTCTCATCGTCGAAATACCAACTCGGCGTATCGTAATAATGATCACGATATTTGTCGTACACCCGCTGATTCGGATCGAGAAAATGCGTGCGCATCGACCAGGCTTGAATTGGTTTGCCGGCATTGCCCCGCGAAACGGCTTGCTTCATCGCCCGATACGCGGGCGAGAAACGCAGTGGATAACCGACCATCGCCTTCAGATACGGGTGTTTTGCTCCGGCTTCTACAATCTCGGCAGCATCGGTCAACGAGGTGGCGATCGCCTTTTCCAGAAACAAATGCTTGCCCGACTCCAGAACCGCCTTGGACGCATCCACATGCAAATGGTCGGGCGTTGCCACCCACACCGCATCCAGATCTTGTTCCAGCAACGACGCATACGAATCGTATACGACAGCCCCTACCTCCGCCGCCAGCGCCTCGGCTTTCGAACGCGTTCGGTTGTGAACGGCCGCGACTTTGACGCCCGGCAGCGCATGCAGCGTACGCGCATGCAAAGATCCCATCAGCCCGCAGCCGATAATGCCTACTTTAATGGTCATAACCTGCTCCTCCTTCATCTCTTATAAATTCACTTGAACGCCCGTGCTGCCCGACATCGCCCAGATCGTCCGATGCGATCTCAGCGCTTCAATTCCGTCCGTTTCGGGCCGAGCGCCTGATTCGATGCATTGCAGGAAGTGTTCGATTTCAAACGCGACATTCGTATCGATACCGAGTTCCAGTTCCGGCTGGCGCTTGAACAACGTTGTCGTTCCCTTATCCGTCACAGCTTCAACGGACCACAGGTCTCTGCTTAATTGCAGCATGCCTTCCGTCAAATGAATTTGGCAAAGGGCGGGCGGGTTTGTGTATTTCATTCCCCAACTGCTATTCAGATGCGCAATCGCGCCGCTGTTGAATTGGATGATGCCGTGGGACGTCCCTTCGCCCTCCATCCATTCCGTTCCGACCCGCGTTCCGAATTGCGCAACCCTTGCAGGCTCTCCCAGCAAATACAACAAGATATCGATGTAATGGCACCCGTGGCTGAACAATACACCTCCGCCAAGCTTCTCCTTGCTTGCGAACCAAGACCCCAGTATCGGTTCCAGATAAGTCTGCACCCAGGCTTGGGCGCTGATCGGCTTGCCGTATTCGCCGCTGTCGACCGCTTCCTTCAATTTCCGAACAGCAGGCAAGTACCTGACGACGTAAGCCATCATAAGCGTCACGCCTTTACGGTCGGCAGCGTCGATGATGCCGAGGCAATCTTCCTCACTGTTCGCGAGCGGTTTCTCCAGCAGGACATGTTTGCCGGCTGCGATCGCCTGAAGCGCTTGCGGCGCGTGCAGATGATGGGGAGTGCACAAGCTCACCGCATCGACATCGTCCAGTATTTTCGTCCAATCGGTCGAATAATTGCAGCCTAACTCTTCCGCCGTTTTCGCCGCTTTACGCTCATCCAGATCGACTACCCAACGCAAATCCGAACGTTCCGCCTTCTTGAACGCATGCGCATGGGCAAGCCCCATATTCAATCCAACTACGGCCGTGCGAATTTTCTCCAAATCCTTCTCCTCCTGTCGATTCGAAACCGTTCTCACCGCTATCATACTGGCGCACCGGATGAAAAAGCTTTGGCTTAAACGACGATAGATTTGCACTTTTGTTTATCGTTTGCACTTTTATTGACATCGCAAATCCCTCGCTTTACGATGAAGGTGCGAGTTATCTTGACGCTAAAAAAGGACGGGTCGCGTATGGGGAAAACACGTTATCGTTTTATTAAGCTGAAAGAACAAATTTCGGTCGATAAAATTTATTCCATGCATTACAACGAATTTAATAAAGACTACGTATATAGCGGCGAACAGCATAATTTCTGGGAATTTTTGTACGTGGACAAAGGCGAGGTTGAGATCACGACCGATTTCGCTTCTTTCCATCTCACCCAAGGCGACATGGTCTTCTATTCGCCGAACGAATTTCATAGCTTGAAGTGCAACCGCAAGACACCGCCGAATACATTCATCGTCGCGTTCGGCTGCAAGTCCGAGGCGATGCGTTTTTTCACGCATAAGACGCTCCGCCTCGGAAATGAAGAACGGCAGCAGCTCTCGTTGCTGATGGAGGAAGCCGACAAGCTGTTTCTTATTCCAGTCACCAAACCGGTTCCCGGATCGAAACCGGATGTTCCGGTTAATCCGCTGGCCCGCAGGGAAAAGCCGGATTTCGGCGCAGAGCAGCTCGTCAAGATTTATTTGGAGGCGCTTCTGATCCGGCTTATCCGCCGCCATCAGGCCCAGCCGGCAAAGCCGAAGCTGTCTTCAGTATCCGCGGAAAAAGGACAGCGCGATCTCGTCGGCCGAATTGTCGAATATTTGGACACCCACCTCACGGAGCATCCGTCTCTTGACAAGCTATGCGCCGAATTCGCCCTAAGCAAATCTTATCTTCGCTCGTTATTCCGCGACCATACCGGCTGCGGCCTAATGGACTACGTCGTGCGCTTGAGGATCGAACGGGCCAAGCTGCACATCCGCGAGGAAACACTCAACATGACGGAAATCGCCGAACGGCTCGGCTATACGAGCCTTCATTATTTCTCGCGCCAATTCAAGCTCGCAACCGGCATGTCGCCGTCGGAGTATTCCAAGACCGTGCAAGCTCAAGGGTAGTTTCGCGATTGACCTAGTTGATTGTGCCGTCGCAGAAAAAAAAGAGAGCGAACATCCCCTTTCGAGGAAATTCCGCTCTCTTTATTTACGCTTGTGACAACAACCTACTTCACAATCTTAACCTCGTTTAGCGCGATCAGATCATCCGCAGTCAAGAAGGTCACTCCGTCTTTCACCACGGATGTTGCGAAAAGCTCACGCGTCTCGCCATCCCCCGTCGTCACTTCCGAGCCGCGCGCCGTAAGACTGTACAGCACATTATTGCCGTTCACCACCTCGATGCCGCTTGTCTCCGCGTTCCACTTGATCTCGTAGCCAAGCGCTTCCGCCAGCTTGCGAAGCGGCAGCATAAGATGACCGTCAGCCGCATACGGTGCCTCATCCTCGGTAAGCTCCAGCGCCTCCCCGTTCACCGACAACCCTTCCAAGCCTGCCTCTACGTATCCCGCGTATTCATAAGGGAACGCTACGACCTTGTTCGCCGTGCCGGCATCCGCAGCCTGCTTTCCGTCTTCCGTCACAGCTTGCGACCACACGAGCACTTTGCTTCCCGGTCTAAGATGGTCGACCGTAATGATGTTTTTCGTCAGGAACGGAATCAAAGTTGTATCCGTTGTTATTGTAAAGTCAACATCCTGGTTTGTCTTCAGCACAACGCTGCCGTCCGTTCCCTTCTTTACGCCCTCAATCTCGGCATAGGTCGGCACCGCGAAGTCCGCCGGAATGCCGGCAATAATCAGCTCGGCGTTCGAAATCGGCGGCAAACTCATCGTCATCGCCGGACCGACGTACGCGTACAATGTCTCGTTCTCGCGAATGTCCTCTAGCTTCATGGGCAGTCCGTCGACCGCATTAAGAATCCGGGTATTCTCTCCAATGTTTAGAACGATCGAGGGGAACTCCGCGTTGTCGTTGTTATTCTCGAGCGTAATCCGGTTCTCCTCAATCGATGCGGCCTGGCCGTATACGCGAACAGGCGCCAGCTTATTCTGATGCGCGATCACATAATCAGTCGCGCTGATCGGCACGATCTCCCCGTTAATCGGGGCGCTGATCGGAATGATTTCACCGGTAATCGGCGCACTGATCGGTACGATCTCCAGCGGCTGCGCGGCAGCCAGGGATGCTCCGCATGCGAGGCAGGAAACAGCTGTAAGGGTCACGAAAGCTTTTTTTATCGTTGTATTCATTGTCATCTATCCTTTCAGTCGGTTAGTAGAATTTCTTTTGAGTACATCTCCAGAAACGTCTTGCTCAATTCGTAGTTGCCGTTGCCAATCGTAAGCAGGGACAGATCGGGCACGAGATACATGACGATGGATGTTCCGTCCCGCAGCACCCATCTGGCCTGAAAGGATCTGTCCGACGATCGCGCTTTCGCCAGGCGCTCGTACTGCTCGTCCGTCAGCTTTTCAATAGGGATGCTCTCGGCGATCAGGTTGGACCACTTTCGGATATCCTTCTTTGCGTCCCAGACTTGCATAACCGTCGTCCCTTGATGATCCAGCCACTCTATCCGCATTGTCATCCGACTAAGATCAGCTAACGAGACAAACTCTTTTGCGTCGATCACTCCGTCGTCCGTCTTGCCCGACAACTCGGCGATATAGTATCGGCCTTCGTAGGATACTGCCAGCCTGAACGCGGGGGCGTAGCCGGGCAGCGCATATATTGTGCCTCCGTTCATGTACGTCGTGGCCAAATCGCGGCTGCTGTACCCCTTCGTTCCGCCGTTTTGGATGTCCGCCGCAATATCATATTGCAGCGTACCCAACACGCCTTGCTCTTCAACCTTCCAGCCGGAGAGGTCGTATGCCGCACCATCCTCCAGGAATGTGTACCGGCTGCCGTTATAATTCAGAAACTTCCCTAACGTTCCGGCATGGATCGCTCTAGGAAGGCCGAATTCTACGGCGAAAGGAGCAACGACGCTTGTCAACTGCGGAATCTCTTTGTTTTGCTTCTGTTGCAAGGCAGGCAGCCAATAGAGCGACAACAACAGAATGACGAGTGTCGGCAGTGCGATCCGGTAGCTTGGCTTGAGGGCAAATCTAGGCTTCGCCGCCGGATTCAAAATCCGCTCCAGCATGCGATCCGTCTGCTTGTCCGTAGGTCCCATCCGGGCAAGACGGTCGATCAGCTCCTTCTCAGTCATCGCCTTCACCACCTATCTGCAGCTTCAGAAGCTTCCTGCCCGTATGTAGCTGCGTGCGGATCGTCGCTTCCTTAATGGAGAGAAGCTCCGCAATCTCCTTCGTGCTATACCCTTCGTAATAAAACAAATAAAGAGGCAGACGGTATTTTGCAGGCAGGGCCAGCACTTCGCCGAGCGTCTCGTCATGCCTGATTTCCTCCGCGAGCAGCCTCTGATCGGCCTCTTCCAGCGTCGTTCGCATTCGCCTCCACCAATGCTTAAGCATATTGCGGCAATGGTTGCGGGCGGTCACGATGAGCCAAGCCTTCTCGTGTTCGTTGTCGCGGAAGGTCATGTCCGACTGCATCAGCTTCAAAAAGGCGGTCTGCGTAGCTTCTTCGGCATCGACTACGTTCCTGAGCAGCATGAAGCTGACTTTATAGACGGTGTGGGCATGCCGACGGTAGATTTGAGCGATATCCTTGCCCGTACGCTGCAAGGGATCCTCCATGCTGAATTGCCCCCCTTCTATATAAACACAAACGAACCGGGGGAATTGTTTGGTGCAATTTTTATTTTTTTTTTGGGGAGTAGATGAAACAGTTCAAAGCCATCAAAGAGGAAACGGGTGAAATCCTAAGGGGACAATATGAGTCCGCCAGACAACGAATGGAGCCTTACATCCCCTTATCACTTTAAATTTTTAGTTTACAGCACTTCTCTTTAAGCGCTAACTAGTATTCCTGCCCTCAGTCGATCAGAATCGTATCTATAATCAATCTTTCCATCGCACATAGGTTAGATAATGAAAGTGGCATTCTGCGCCTTAAAATGGCGTTGGAGGCTTCAACGTTATTTTCCTTCGCATCGATGGACGTTTACAAAAAGTTCAATTGCACATACTACGTAAAACTGACGATGCTTTATTAAGCTAACGAGCTGCAAAGTGGGTAATAGATGGGGTACTACAAATGTTAGAACTACTCATTCTTGGGGTGTGGAGCTATAATCTATGTAATATTTGATATTACATTCTAGACACGATTTAGTTTTTTAAGTGGAGGTGGAGCAAGTTATGCGCTTTTTAAAATATCTATGTATATTAATTGTATATGTCGTATCGTATTGGATTGGCTTTCAAATGTACAAGAATGCTCTTTGGGCAATCTCGGGGGAACGACTGGGTGGGGACACTCATGCGACGGTACTTTGGACGGTATTTGCCTATGTTCCGACAGGCCTCATATACCTTTTTATATGGTACATTATCAGGCATATTGTGAATCGTCCCTTCCTCCGCTATTCCCTATATCCGATTTGTTGTTCGCTAATTTTTTGGCTACCAACTTTATTCTTCGTGGGAATGCTTGGTGGCGGCAGTTTATTTTCATCCGAAGCCCAGCTATTGCATATAATGTTTGCCTCAACCGGGATAACTTTTGGTTTGGGTTTTAGTTTAGTTTCAATAGTGTTCAATAAAAGTGACAGGCAGAACAATTAAAATATGACTATCCATTTGATATTAGCGCTAGCGCCTCGTTAACATTAAATAATTAAATCTATAAAATCCAAGGGGGAGCAAAACCGACCGTTAAACGGTCGGTTTTGTATTCATTGATATAAATTATCCGGATACATTTACCGAACGCTCCATATCACCGAAAAGAGCAGAAAGGTTAGTTTTTTGAAAGGTATATAGGGCTTTAGGTACATTGGAGTCTACTTTTTTCCATATCTCATGGCAAGGAAAACCATCATGCTTACCAGTAACAGAAACCGTCCCGTTACTGTTTATTACTACATTGTACTCCCAGTCAATATTCGGAGACCCATCTACTGCAGGATTATTGGATGGAACAGTTCAATTAAGGCGAGACGCATGTGTTGCAGAGCATCTTCTTGAGGCATTCGAATAAATCGAGTATGCCAGAGCATTTCTGGTTCAAAGAATTCTAAAAGTTTCAGCATAGCGTCCGGATCTTGGTTTTGGGCTTGGCTCACCAAGCTCATAAACTCATCTTCTGTGAGAGCGACTTGAGGGTTTTCCTTTTCCACTTATTGACCCCCTGTTGCGATATATTTAATTCCTTTGCCAATTGTGTTTCGGTTTGGTTCTTTATAAAAAGACCATGAATGATCTTACGCCCAATGCCAGGCTGAATTTCAGCCAGTAGTTGCTGAACAAATATGCGATTATCAACCATTTCGAAAGGATGATAATACGGATGGTTGTATTCCATCCATGAACACTCACGCTTGCGTGTACTTCGTGCTTTATACTGCAAACGCCAGGCTATTCGTTGCAATTCCTTCTTGTAATAGTTTACGTCGCTCATAGTTTCCCCCCTTTCATTGGTTTCTTTAAAGTATGTGATTTAGCTAGAAATCGGAACGGTGTTTGTACAATACAAGGAGATGAAAAGGGCCTTTAACAACCAAATTGCCGGATTTCGATTTACTACTGTATCGTCTCTTTATCGAATCGGGGGGTTCTTAATACAAATCAAACGATTTGTTACGTAATTCGCTAACAATTAGTCATTATAATGGAGTTAAAACTTCAAGTGGGGTGTTTTGATTTGTTCAAATGGCTGAAGCAAAAAAGTTTGCTCGCAACCAGCTCGATCGTTCTATCCTTTCTCTTTCTGATCATCATTGCAATTATGACAACGGTCATGTATCTCGCTCAGAAAGAGGCAGCGTATCACGAATTCGAACAGCTTGGCAGGACGCTAAGGGCTCAGACGCAAGCCAACCTCAGTGTGATTGAGCCCATGGCAAACGCAGTCAACTCGGGCCAACCGATCCCGGACAACGAAGGTTCCATTACAAAAAGTCTGCTTAACGGCATGACAGACGATGACACGATTACGAACGCCTATTATTTTTCTGCTAAAACCACAAGCCTGAACGGAGCTCATCAACTGTATTTTCTCCAAATCAGCGACTCCTTTGGCGGTCCCGAAACGCTGACCGCGCCTTACGAAGCTGGCAGCATCATTTTCAACCACTTCGACGAAGCCCTTTCAGGCAAACACGGGTTAAGCGCACCTTTCGAAGATGGATTCGGCACTTGGATTACCTATTTGGCGCCAATTCTTAATGTCAAAGGAGAGCCTGTCGCCGTATTCGGCATAGACTTCGATTACGGCAAAGTCGAAGCGCGCATGAGTACAATGCTCCTTCGGGCGGTTGCCCTGGGCCTTATTGCCGCCGGTCTTGCCATCGGCATCATGATTCCGCTTCTGCGCTTGGCCATCCGCCCTCTGCAAAATCTAAGGGACAACGCCAAGCTGGCCGCAGGCGGAGACTTGACCGCTTCCGTCCCCGTAACGAATGGCAACGAAATCGGACAGGCGGCGGAATCTTTTAACGAGATGATCGGCAGTCTTCGGAGGCTCACGATCAACATCCAGCATTCCGCTCGAGAGGTGGGGGATTCGTCTCTCAATCTAAAGGAGACGGCTACCCAAACGGCGCAGGCAACAAACGAAATTACGGAGTCGATCCAGAACGTGGCAATTGGCACGGAGACGCAGCTGATCAGTTCGCAGGAATGCCAGACTGCGATGACCGAGATGGCTGTTGGCATTCAACGCATCGCGGAATCATCCGGCGTCGTGTCGGAGCTGGCAATCGATACGGCGAAGCTGGCGGCGGAAGGCGGCATCATCATCGACCGTACGACGGGGCAGATCGAACGGCTGGAGCAGCACATCATCTTCGCGGCGGAATCCATGCGCGAGCTCAACGAATACAGCAATCGCATCGGCGACATTCTGTCCCACATCAGCGAGGTAGCGGGCCAGACGAATCTGCTTGCGCTCAACGCTTCGATCGAAGCGGCGCGCGCCGGCGAGCATGGCAATGGCTTTGCCGTCGTCGCCACCGAGATTCGCAAGCTGGCCGAACGTTCCAGAGAATCGTCGGAGGAGATCGCGGAGATACTCCAAGCGATCAGCACGCGCTCTGGAACGCTGTCCAATTCGCTCGAGACTTCGGCTTCCGAAGCGAGAGAGTGCACGAGTCTGGCTGGCGGCTCCGGCGATTCGTTCCGCTCCATTCTGGTAGCCGTCGAAGAGGTCAGCTCGCAGGTTCAGGAGGTATCCGCGGCTTCGGAGCAAATGTCCGCCAGCAGCGAGCAAATCGCCGCTACGCTCGAAGAGCTGGCCCGTATCGCGCAAACTTCGGCAGGCCATTCTCAGCAAGTCGCTGCCGCATCCGAGGAGCAGCTTGCCTCCGTCGAAGAAGTCGCCGGCGCAGCCGAGCAGTTGCGCACGCTTGCCTCTGAGCTTAATACGGCGGTGAGCAGGTTCAGGGTATAGGGTCCGGGTCACGTTCGGGTTGCCTGAGCGACATAACAATTAAAAAGCATCCTCCCAGGGCAATTTGCCATGGGAGGATGCTTTTTAATTGCTTCTAGCTTTTCATTTAGCAATCATATGTTCTATGATAGATTATAGAAGAAATACATAATTTGGAGGTTTTGACATGGGAGTTAAATTGTTCTTGCCTGACTTCGTTTATCATGGCACAAGCTTTGATATTGCCGTGAAATTTGAACAGGCCATATCGGTTGATGCCTTAATAAAGTACTCAAAGAATAAGGATTTTGGGTCTGGATTATATACTACAATTGATATAGCGCAATCACAGATATGGGCAACTCGTTGTTATGAATTCGACGAAGAACAGTTCGAGGAAAATAAATTTAATGACGAGCAAAGAGACGCCTATTTTAACCTTAATATTAAGAACGTTAAAGAAAAGACCCCCGTTGTTGTTCGTTATAAGATAGACAAGTTGGTTGATGTGGACCAATATGATATTCAAATATTTGGCGGGGAATGTTACGAATGGTCTGAATTTATACTTCGCCATCGAATTCATAGTGAATATAATAATTGTGATTGTTTGAAAAGATTCGGCAATCATCCAGATATTATTGTTGGACTGATGGCTGATAATAAGATCAGCAAAGTAATGGTTGATTTCAAAAAGCTTTTTTCGAATAAAGTCACTGAAGAATCCGTTATTTGGTTTCAAGAAGCAATAACAAAGACACAAGGCGGTCAAACTTTGCAAGGATTAGGTCTAGGAAATCAATTGAGTTTTCATAATCCTGATTTAAATGCAATGCTGACATTGGATGGTTTATTTATTGCAGAAACGTGGTACAATAAAGATAAAGGTATCGTTTCAACATGGAGTAATGATTTCATTAAGTGGGGTGAATTGAAATGACTACCACTAAGTCTAAAGGATCAGACGATATGGTTTTAATTAAAACCCATCTTCGTAAAAATAGCCAAGGAAGAATGCATAAAGTGCTGTCGCACTATCGTCCTGCAAAACGACAATTAAGAGGAATCAAAGAATGGGTAAAAGATGACCGTTCGATCGTAAAACCCTTATTCCGAGAAATTGTTGGAAACAGGTTAACGGCTAAAGAAATCGCAGATTACTTTGAAGAAACCTATTTTACAGTCGGGAAGATTTATCATCACGATTTAACGCCACAACAGCATGCTTATTATATGGCCAGGCAGGTCGATACGGTCAAACAAATACGCGAGTTCAAACGGAATTGGAACAAAGAAGAAACCACAACCTAGTGTTAGGAAGTGGTTTTTTTTGTTCGGACTTTACACCCTGTGCTTAACTTTTCCATGGCTGCAGCCAGACTTGATTACTTTAATCCGCTCGTACTAATGCCCTCCACGATATGCTTCTGGAAAAGGAAGAATACGCCGATGACGGGCAGCAGGCTGACGATGGACATCGCGAACATCGCGCCCCAGTTCGACAACGTATCCGCATCAAGGAACATCTTGAGCGCCATCGATACCGGGTAGAGAGACGGCTTGTTCAGATACAGCACCGGCCCGATAAGATCCTCCCATCTCCAGTAGAAGGAGAAGATCGCGGCCGTTGCCAGCGCAGGAGCGATCAGTGGAATAATGATTCGGTAGAACAGCTTGAACTTGCCGCAGCCGTCGATCGTCGCCGCTTCGTCCATCTCTCTCGGGATGGTATGGATGAACTGCACCATCAGGAAGATAAAGAACGGCATGCCGAAATACGCCGGGATGACAATAGGATTGATGGAATTCAGCCAGCCCAGCTTGGAGAATAGAATGTATTGCGGGACAAGCACGACGTCATGCGGCAGCATAAGCGTAATCATCATGATCGTGAACCAGAATGCGCTGCCCCAGAATTTCAGCCTCGCGAATCCGAAAGCGACGAACGCCGAGGAAATAACCGCGCCGATCGTAGCAAGCACGACGAGCACCAGCGAGTTCCAGATGAAGGTGCCGAACGAATAGCCGCCAATGCCTTCCCAGCCTTGCGTATAGTTGCTCCAGATCCATGGATCCGGGATAAGACTGTCTGATGTAACAAAGATTTTGTCGCTCGGCTTGAACGAGCTCATGAGCAGCCAGATGACGGGATACACCATGATGATAGCTCCACCGGCAGCGAACAGATGATAGATCGTCCACTTAAACGTTTTGGCAGGCGAGAGCTCGCGGGACTTGCCCTTTGGTCTCTTGCTCAGCCCCATGCCGCCGGGAGAAACGGATGCCGTCCGTCCTGAAGATTGATCGGCCATCGCTTACCCCTCCTTCGACTCGTAATGCACCCAGAACTTTGATGACAGGAACAGGACCGACGTGAGCACGGCGACGATGATGAGCATGACCCAGGCCATCGCGGATGCATAACCCATATCAAAGAATTGGAAACCTTGGCGGAACAGATACAGCGAGTACAGCAGCGTGCCGTCGAGCGGTCCGCCCGTGCCTTTGGAAATAATGTAAGCCGGCACGAACGTCATGAATGCCCCGATCGTCTGCATAATCGCGTTGAACAGGATGATCGGCGTCAGCATCGGAATCGTGATTTTAAAGAATCGATGGAAGGCATTCGCCCCGTCTACGCTGGCTGCTTCGTACAGCGGACGCGGAATGTTTTTCAGACCAGCCAGAAAGATCAGCATGGACGAGCCGAACTGCCAGACGGAGAGCGTGATCAGCATCCAGAGCGCAGCCAGCGGATCCGCGAACCAGCGTACGCTGTCGAGACCCAGCGAGTTCAGCAGCAGATTGATGATGCCTTGATCGCCGTAGATGTTGCGCCACATGATGGATACCGCGACGCTTCCTCCGATGATGGAGGGCAAATAATATATAGTACGGTATAACCCGATTGCCTTCGAAGCCGTGTTCAGAAGCATGGCGACCATAAGCGCGAACGCCAACCGCAGAGGCACCCCGATGAATACATAGAGGAACGTGACCTTAAGCGACTGCCAATACTTCTTGTCTTTCGTAAACATCTCCACGTAATTATCGAGCCCGATCCAGCCGGGCGTGGTAAACAAATCGTAATCCGTCATCGACAGATACAGCGACGCGATAATGGGAATCAGGGTGAAGGCTAGAAACCCGATAATGAACGGGCTTATGAATGCGTAACCGGTCAGCTGATTTTTCCATGCCGTTCTCATACTATCCAACTCCCGCTGACTTAATAAGTGTCCACTTCCCATTGTACTGCGAACCGGACAAGAGCCGCGGCGGTCGGCTTCCAATGCCTGCCGCCGCGGAGCGTTATGCCTGTTTGACTAACTCACTATTTGTTCTTGCCCAAAATAGCGTTCGCTTCTTCGCGGAATTGCTTCGCCGCGTCTTCCGGAGTCAACTGCTGGAAGTCCATCTGCTCCGTCAGCGTCATAAACAGCTGGATGATTTCCGCCGTTCCGACCGGATCCGGAGGATCCATCGGGGAGCTGTTCTCTTGCGCCCAGGAAACGTAGTCGAATACTTGAACCTGCGCCGGAGCGAGGTCCGACTTAATGGCATCGATAACCGTCGAATTGACTGGCACGCCGCGATCGCCTTTGATCAGCTTGTTCGCTTCCACATTGTTAACCCAGAAGTCGATGAACTTGGCTGCTTCTTCCTTCACCTTGGAGTTCTGGGAGATGGAGAAGTACATGCTTGGCTTCAGATACAGCCCTTTTTCTCTATCTGGACCTGGCATATGCGCCATCTCCAGCGGACGGTTCGCCACTTGCTGAATGCCGACGAATTGGTTCGTCCATTGGAAGATGCCGATCTGTTGGCCTTTTACGAGCATGTCGTCTTCTACGCCTTTGATCTGCGCCTTTACGTCAGGAGCGGGCGTGTCGCCGTCCTTCACGAGCTGAGCCAGCGGCTTAAAGAAGTCCACGAACAACTGATCGTCCTCGTAGCCGAGCGCGGTGCCTTCCGCGTTGTAGAGATGCTGGCCTTTTGTTCGGAGGTAGTAGCCGAAGAATACTTCCGGGCGGAAGCCGTTGTCGAAGTACAGTCCCGCTTCCTTCGCTTTGCCAGCCAGTGCATAGTAGTCGTCCCAGTTCCAGTTGTCGTCCGGCTTGTCTACGCCAAGCTTCTTAAGCAGCTCGGGGTCATATTGGAAGTTGACCGCGTTGACGCCGATGTTGAAGCCGAACAGCTTATCGCCGATGCGTCCGCCGGATATCGCGTTCTCCGAGATGTTTGCCGTGTCGATGCCCGCGTTCAGGAACGGGGTCAGGTCGGCCAGTTGTTTTTTGGAACCATATTGCGCCAGGTAGGAAATATCCATCTGAAGAATATCGGGAAGCTCGTTAGCCGCCGCTTGCGGAGCAAGCTTCTTCCAGTAATCGTCGAAGTTGGCGTATTCAGGCTCGATCTTTACGTGAGGGTTCTGCGCTTCGTACATCTTGATGACTTCCAGCGTGTAATCGTGACGTGGCTGCCCACCCCACCATGCCATGCGGAGCGTTACGTTTTTGGGTTTATCCGTCGCCGCGCCTCCGTTGCTTGTGGATGTACTTGTCGGATCCGCCGAATTGCCGTTCCCTCCGGCGCAAGCCGCGAGCGAGAACGCGACCGTACATGCAAGAACTGCCGTTAACCATTTTCTCATGTCTGGCTCCCCTTCCGTGCTTCACTTGTTTTGTAAGTGTTTACATTGCTAATTTTATAGGCTGATGCCCTTTGAAGGAATGTAAATAACAGGTCTCTTTGTATAAAAAACAGAGGTTCCGTCAAGGCAACCTCTTGTATTCGGAGGGCGAAACGCCCGTATATTTTTTAAACACCTGGCTGAAATATTGGGGATTATCGCCGAAACCCAGCTTCTCCGCGAGCTCGAACACTTTCACGTCGCCGCCGGATCCGATCAGCGCCACAGCCCTCTCCATCCGCGCCTTCATGACATAGTTGGAGAACTTCTCTCCCGTCTCCTTGCGGAACAGCTTGCCTAAATAATCGGCGTTCATATAGAGAATCTCGCTCGCCACCCATTGCAGAGACAAGTCCGGATTACCGATATGCGCTTCGACGATCTCGTGGATCTGCCCGATGATGGAGGAGTGCCGGCGCTTCTGATTGTCGTAGTTGCTCTGACAGATTAACCTCGCCTTCTCCTTCACGAACGTCTTTAATCCTTGCATGGTCGCGATGCCCTCCAATCGGCCAAGCTCCTTCAGATGCTCGTTCATGGACGAAGGATCCGCCTGACGAATAAGAGCTACGTAAAGCGGGATGAGATAGGACTTTACCGTCAAATCATCGAAGCGATGCTCCTCCAGCGATCTAAACACCTCATCCAGCTCCTGCATGACGGCATCCAGATGGCCGGACTTCGCATACAGGCATAGTCGGGCATCGTCGTACAAAAATCCGCTCTCTTCACCCGTTGAAGGAACCGGCGTCGCAAATGCCGCCATCAGCTGCTCCTGTTCGGGAGCAAGCCCGCTTTTGTCCTCTCCGCCCTCTCCCGTATCGCGGACCGTGATAATGCTGCCTTCGCCGAGATAAAAGCGGAAGCTCATACATCTCAGCGTCTCCAGATACATGCGTCGAGCGTCCGTAAGCGGTCCGGGATCGCTGACCGCGATCGTCGCGTCAAGCCGGTAATACCCTTTGAACGTGTTGCGTATATCGTGAAGAACAGCCAGCAGCCTCTCTTCGGCGTAGGTATTTCGGACAAGCAGCAGCGCCTGATTGCCAATAGTTGTGCTCAGCACAAGATTTGACCGCTCGATCAAGTCTTCCGCGATGTTTTTGAGCGCGAACAGCTGCTCAAATTCGAATTGTCCTTCCAACTGCAGCAGCAGAAGCCGGGCTTCGGCATTTTCCACCTCGATGCCAAACAGCTCCTTGTATCTCTCCCAGTCCCCGCGCCCATACATCTTGTTCGTGACAAGCTCCTTGAGGAACTGCTCCTTCGCGCTTGGCAGCACCTGACGGAGCTCCTGCTGCAGATTCTCCAGGAACTGCGTCTTCCGCTTCTGCTCGCCCAGCCCCGCGACCACCTCGGACAACGCTTCGCCGATTGTATTCTCATTGCACGGCTTCAGCAAATAATGTTTTACGCCATATTGCATCGCCTTTCTCGCATAATCGAATTCGCCAAAGCCGGACAACATAATAAAGGCGATCGACGGAAACAGCTCCCGCGTCTGCTCCGCCAGCTTGAGCCCGTCCATGCCCGGCATCCGGATATCGCTGATGACGATGTCGGGGGCATGCTCCTCAATAAACGCCAGCGCTTCCAGCCCGTTGCGCGCCGTTCCGGCAAGCTCCGTTCCATATTTTGCCCAATCCATGAGACCGGCAATCCCCTCCAAAATAATTCTTTCATCGTCGACAATCAGCACTTTATACATGTGGATCCCTCATTTCTACGGGCAGTACGAGCGTAATCCGCGTCCCTCCGCCTTTATTGTCTCCCACCTCGAGGCCATAGCCTTCTCCGAACAGCAGCCTGATCCGTTCATCGATATTTCGGAGGCCTATGCCTGTTCCTCGCGGCACCAATTCTCCCGAATCCAGACGGGCAAGCACGTCATGTTGGATGCCCGGACCGTTATCCGAGATGATAAGCCGCATAATGCCGCCGCTTTCCTCCGCCTCTACAGTAATAACGCAAGTATCGATCATCGGCTCCAGCGCGTATTGAATCGCATTTTCCACGATAGGCTGCACCGACAGCTTCGGCACCAGACAGTCATTTAGCCTGGCAGGGATATGACTGCGGAAGTCCAAACGTTCCTCGAATCGAATCGCCTGAATCGATATATAATGACCGATCGTCGCCATCTCTTCCTGAAGCGGAACAAGCGGCTCCTTGCCGCTGATGGAACTGCGAAGCAAATAACCGAGCGATTCCACCATCACGGAGATTTGCTTATGCCCCACCGCCTTTGCCGACCAGTTGATGGATTCCAGCGTATTGTATAGGAAATGGGGGTTGATTTGCGCCTGCAGCGCTTTGAACTCCGTATCCTTGATCGCCAGCTGCTTGACGTAATTTTCATTGATCAGCTCGTTGATGCGCTCCACCATTATGCGAAAGTTGCGGTGCAGCAGCCCCGCCTCGTCCATGGCCGGTTCCCTCTCTCCCGGCAGCAGCGCGTACTCGAAGTGTCCCATCTGCACCCGCTTCATCCGGTCGCTAAGGCGCTCGATAGGGCTCGTCACGGAACGGGAAAACCACAACGCCGCCAGGAGCACGAGCAAGAACACAATGAGGTAGATGACAAACACGGACTGCTTGGCTGTCTCCGTCTTGCGGAAGATCGCGTCATAGGGCTGAATATTGAGATAAGTCCAGTCCATGTAGCTCGACGGTACGTAGGTGATGAAAAAGCGCTCGCCGTTCACTTCTCTCACCTCGTAGCCGCTTCCTTCTCCATGGGAGACGTTCAAGGCGCTGACATCGATGCTGGGGTTGGTGGGGTATACGGACTGCCCGTCCCCCGCCAGAATCGCGAACATGCCGTCTCCTTGATTCACGGGACCAGCCAGATCGCGAAACAGTCTGGCCAGATCCAACCTGACCGCTAGCGTACCCAAAATATCCAGCTCGAGATTCCGTACTTGACGGATCTGCCTTCCCGCAATCAAGGCGCCATCCCCGTTCTCGGGAAAAATGTAGCTGATCCCGCCGGTATTCCGCTCCGTCTCGGCTATAACCTCTTCTATCCTCGCGGCTGACAGCATGTTCGCATTGGCGCCGTGCTTATACTCTCGCAGGTACACATCAATAAGGTGGAACGACAGCACGTACTTCGCGAAGCCGCCGATCGAAAGCAGCCGCTCCTGCAGACTGATCGCCACCAGAAAGTTGTCGTAGTCCGAGCCTCCTTGCTTGATGACGTCCATATATCTCTGTATGGAGCCATCGGTCGCGATCGTGAACGTGAGCTTCTCCATGTCGCGAAGCTCTTTCTCCACTCCTAGCGAGGCGCTGTTCAGCGCGCTGGCCGACTGCCTGTAGATCTCGTCGTCATAGGCTTTGAACGTAAAGCGCATAACGAAATATGTGGCCAGGCCAATGACCAGCATCATCAGAGAGATGAGCCCGACCAGCTTGTATTTGATCCGCAAATTCGAATAAAACGCTTTCAATTGGAGCTCACCTCCCTCTGTTGTCGCGGCTCCCGAGCAGCCTATGGTTCGTCCCACTATTATAAGGAGGAAGATGGCGGCGTGCAATCGCCTATTGTTTCCGTCCAAATCTCTCCCCTCCTGGCCTGTCGTTGCAAGATACAAATAGCACCTCTCCAAAGCTTCTCGTCGCGATCGGCTTCATAAGAGGTGCTATTAGTAGATGATGCTACAATAGGAAGGACAATTGAATCTTGGGTGGGCATGGTTTCCCTTCGAAAGGAGGTGAGGCCATGGAGGTTAAGGATGCAATCACGATCATGTTTTTATTTGGATCGTTTATCCTTGCACTTTTAACTTACATTAATTCGAACAACAAGAGAAAGTAAAAACCCACCCCAAGGTTGACGCCAAAGGTGGGTTTTTGTGCCCTTTTAACTCAGAAGGGGAATCCCATCCAAGCCAATTGTTAAGCCGAGTGTTAGCCGCACTCGGCTTCTTTAAAAGTATGATAACACAATTGGAAAAAGAAGTGAACCAGGAAAATCTATTCAGCCAGACCTCACTCAATTTCCCGTACGATACTTACGTTCGCTGTGAGAATCCTGTTTCGTGCGCTCCTTATCCTTCTCGTCTTGTTGCTCAATGGTTTGGTCCTCAACCGGGATCGGATCAACCGTGCGCTCGCTGACAAACTTATCGAACAGACTCTCATTCTCCGTCGGAATACCTTCCGGATTGTCGCGCTTGCCCTGCTGCTCGCGCCGGTTATCGGCGCTTCGTTCGAATTCGTTCATTGCTGTCACCTCCCAAGCAGATTGTATACCTACTTACCCCTTTTTCTGCTTACCTCAAACCTATAACAAAGAATTTTTCCCGAGTCTCCATCAGGCCGATCAACGCGCCCATCCTATGCCGCATTCACAAAATCGATCATACAGAGCCAGGGCAATTCCGCTAGTATACGCTTAGATTGTTGGGACTGGAGATTATCTTAGGCCTGGTCTCCGTATCTTCTGACACCTAGCCCTGCTCCGCAGCCTTCCCTGCCGTCTCAGCCTTCTTGGATCCATTCAATAGGACTACGCCGCCGATGATAAGCAGAATGCCGCCAACCGTGTAGGCGTTCCAAGCGTCTCCCCAAATCCATACGCCGATGACCGCCGTTAGCGCGGTGCCGACGCCCGACCAGATCGCGTAAGCGAGACTAAGCGGGAGCGTCCGGATACTAATCGACAAGCAGTAGAAAGCAATCGCGAATCCGATGACGACGCCAAATGACGGAAGCAGCACCGTGAATCCCTCCGACAACTTCAGCATGGAGGTGCCGAATATTTCCGTGACGATGGCAAGCGACAGCCAGCCGTATCCCTTAAGCAAGGATTGCTTCGTTCCCCGTTCCATCAATGCCCGCCTCCCGATAATCTCATTACGACAACGCCGGCGATGATCAGAATCAGTCCCAGCCCCTTCTTCCAGTCCAGCCGTTCCTTGAACGCGATAACCCCGATCATGGCTGTAAGCGCCGTGCCCAGGCCGGACCAGATCGCGTATGCCGTGCCTAGCGGGATAACCGCGAGCGCCAGCGACAGACAATAGAAGGCGGCTCCCATGCCGAGTACAACGCCCAGCGATGGCATGCGCCGCTTGAAGCCGTCGGACAACTTTAGCATGGAGCTGCCGAACACCTCGCTGACGATCGCTACGGCCAGCAACAAATACGCGTTCGTCATGTACGTGCCTCCCCCTCCGTCCACTGCGTCAGCCTGGCTTGTACTTGGCTTCGCAGCCCGTCGTCCAGCAGTCCGAAGCCGAACAGCTCCGCGAACCAAAGTCCGTCCGTCGCAAGCCGGATAATCGTGGACAGCACGGGATCCATTCCGTCAGACTGAATTTCGTTCTGCCACGAATCGTATTGCTCCCTAAACCTGCCCAGAAGCTCCGGCTTTGCGAACAACGCGGCGATTAGCGCCGTCGTCAGTCCATCAGACTCCGATCCGCCCTGGAACGTCGAAGCCACATAGGCACGGCTCCACTTCCCCGTTTCCCGCTGATCCCGCTTGACCCGGCCTTCCATATCGGCGACAAACGTATCCGTAATGTGCTCCACCAATCCTTTGATCAGTGCTTCCTTGCTCGCAAAATGATGCAGCAGCCCGCCCTTGCTGACGCCCGCTTCCTGTGCGACCGCGTCCAGCGTCAACTTCGCAGCCCCTTCTTCCTTGACGATTCTGGCGGCAGCCTCCAGCAGCAAAGCGCGTTTGGAATTCGACCTCATGTCCGATCCTCCTCAGGTATTCGTTAATGTTAACTATACCGTCCGGACGGTTTTTTAGTCAATGGTGGGATCAATTTACTGGTGCTGAAAAACCCGGCTGAATGCGTTAAGTCGATTTGCTTAAGATGGGCTGTCCGAAAAGTGAATTTTCAAGGTAGTTCCGTTGTCCTTATGGCTCGATAATATGGCTAGGGTTGTATACAAAAATCAACAAAAGTGGCTTCATCGGGGTAAGTGTGTATGATAATTCATACACACTCTACCAAATAGGCCGGCATCTGGCAAAACGAGTATGATAATTCATACACAATCCACCAGACAGGCCGGCGTCTGGCCAAACGTGTATGATAATTC
>NZ_BDQX01000380.1 GCF_003112455.1 Paenibacillus agaridevorans | reverse complement strand
AGCTGGGAGAGCGCCTGCCTTGCAAGCAGGAGGTCAGCGGTTCGATCCCGCTTGGCTCCACCAACCAAACCATCAATTGCACCTTGAAAACTGGATAACGAAAGTAAAAAGAAGATGAAAATCTTCTGCTGAAACATCCT
>NZ_BDQX01000379.1 GCF_003112455.1 Paenibacillus agaridevorans | reverse complement strand
AAAAGTTATCATGATCGTTTTGCTGCTAATCTTAGAAGGAACCTTGGGGTTATACCGCTTAGCGGTACCCCGCGCATTTCTCGCCGGTCGCGGGATGGAAGTCAATTTCGGGTCTTTGATCCGTTTGGT
>NZ_BDQX01000378.1 GCF_003112455.1 Paenibacillus agaridevorans | reverse complement strand
CAGCTGAATCCTTATTCGTATCTACAACGATATATGCGATCTCATTGTCCTTAGCGTCTTGCTGACCGCCGTTATTAACGGCAAAGGCAATCGCGCTCGTACCGTCTGACAACGCCGCCGCATTTATGC
>NZ_BDQX01000377.1:10067-11660 GCF_003112455.1 Paenibacillus agaridevorans | reverse complement strand
GCGCCGGGGCGTCCCCGCCTGGCGCAGCCGAAGGCGCCCCCTCGGCGCTCCGAAACCGGCAATGCACGGTTTCGGCGCCGAGGGGCGCCAGGGCCTCGCGCAGCGAGGCCTCGAGCGCGGAATGCTGCGCCGCGCTCGCTTCCAGAACCGTCAACGATACTTGACGGTTCCGAACCATAACGTCGCGGAAGGAGATGCCTTCCGCGGAATATTGCTCAGCCATCACGCGTTCGATGGCTTCGATCGCTTGCTCGCGTGTCAACATATGTGATAGTCCCACCCTTTATCGTAATCACTGCTCTCCGCCTTCGGAGAGTTCCATAAACACTCCCCCCTAGTATACCACAGGTTGCGACTTTGTCTGAAGTCGGTTGCCCACCTAAGCACACTATATGAATCTGTTTACTCGCCATTTTGCAATTTTAATTCATCCGACGTACTGCCGCTGAGCTTCTCCCCCGACACATAACGAAGAATGCCTTGATAGATCGACGCGGCCACTTGGCGCTGATAATCTGCGTTCGCGAGACGTGCTGCCTCGCCCGGATTGGACAAGAATCCGACCTCCACAAGCGCGGTCGGAATGTCGGGCACCGACTTGAGCAGATAGACATCCTTTTTCACGGCCGCGATGCGCGTCGTATTAGCCAGGTTGCGCTTGATCTCGTCCTGAATAAAAGCCGCCAGAAGGCGGTTGTCGGGATGAGCCGACGAATTATAGAACGTCTGGGCGCCGGACCACTTCTCCGAAGGGATGCTATTCATATGAATGCTGATAAACGCGGCAGGCTCGCTTTCCTTGATCATAGCGGCCCGCCGTTTCAAGTCCTCCGTCTTCCGCTTGCTGTAGGCGCTCACGTCCCCCGAGGCCAGATCGTAGTCCCCTTCCCTGGTCATCACGACAAGAGCCCCCGCCTGCTGAAGGTAATCTCTTACATGCAGCGCAATCGCAAGATTCAGATCCTTCTCGACCGCTCCCTGCTTGCTGATGGCTCCGCCGTCCGCTCCGCCGTGTCCCGCATCTATCGCGATCGTTTTGCCGGATAACGGCAGCGTCCAGTAAGACCAGGAGCTGGAAGCAGGCAAATTGTCACGGAGCAGCAATCCTGTCAGAATAAGAACCGCGACGGCAGCCGCAATCCGCAATGCTCCCTTCAGCGTCAACCAAATCACAAAATGCCGACGAATTCGACGCATCAAAAAAAACCACCCCGTCTCTCATATACGCTCATTCATGTATATGGGACAAGATGGTTTTTTATGTGCCTTGGGATATGAGGATTGATGATGGATCTGGATCTTCTACTCCTCGACAGCGTCGGTCACGAAATGCAGCGCCGACTGATCCATGTCCGCGACGATACCCAGATCGGGTCGATCCGTCAGCGCAATGACCGCGCCTTCCGCCGGCTGATGCAGCTCGAACAACACAATTTCGTTACGTCCCTGCCGAAGCAGCGGTCCCGGGACGTAGAGCGTCCGCTGCGGCCCGGCTTCCCAATAACGACCCAGATTGAAGCCGTTGATCAAAGCAACGCCCTTGCCCCAGCCGTCCAAGCGAAGAAACGTATCGCCGATCTCTTCCGCGTCGAA
>NZ_BDQX01000377.1:0-9987 GCF_003112455.1 Paenibacillus agaridevorans | reverse complement strand
TAGAAGGCCGGACCCGGTTCCGGCGCGGCCGCCGTTTCGTACTGGATGCCGGCGAGCTCCTCAGAGTAAAGCGGCAGAGGCCGAATCGTCCAGTCGAATTGAAACTGGTTGTCGAGCAGCACCCCCTTCGTAATGCCCTTAGGGTCGCGAAGGAGCGGACCGTAATTGATGCGGCCCATATTCTCGACCAATATATCAAGTCTTGCTCCTCCGGCCGGCACCGAAATATCGAGCGGCTCATTGTTCCAGCGCTCGATCACGCCAAGCGGACGACCGTCCAGGAACACAAGCGCCCTATCGTGAACGTCGCGGATATGGAGCTTCTGATTGTTGCGCGGTCCTCTGAGCTCCGTCGAATACAAGATGAAGCCGTAGCTTTGGCCAAGCTGCTCCATCGTCGCCGTCGCCGTCATCCGCACCGGCTCGGACAACACGTCCAGTTGCGTAAACAATCCGCTCCGCTGCGCAAGCGCAACCTCCCCGTATGCGCGTTTCGGAATCGGCGCGGGCAGCGCTCCTCCTTCCGGAATGCCGTGTTTCTCCATGACGGCCCGCACGGCCCGGTATTTGTCCGTCACGTCGCCCCATTCGGTCAACATCGCGTCATAATCGTAGCTGGTGACGGTAGGTTCGTACTGGCGTATATGATTGGCTCCGTTATAGAAGCCGAAGTTCGTGCCGCCATGGAACATGTACACGTTGACGGACGCTCCGCTCTCAAGCATATCGTCCATCACCTGCGCCACATCGGCGGCATCCCGCACATGATGAGGCTCTCCCCAATGATCGAACCAGCCATTCCAGTATTCCATCACCATAAGCGGCTCATCCTTGCGGTACTCTCTATACTTCGCGAATGATTCCGCCGCGCGGGAACCGAAATTAACCGTCGCGTGCACATCCTCGATCGTCCCTCCCAGCAGCATCTCGTCCGTCGGACCGTCCGAGGTGAACAGAAGCACGTCGATGCCACGCTTCTCCAGCCCTTCGCGAAGGTATTGCATGTAGGCGGTATCGTTCCCGTAGCTGCCGTATTCGTTTTCGACCTGCACAGCCAGAATCGGTCCGCCGTTCGTGGACAACAGCGGAAGCAGTTCGGGAATCAGCACATCGTAATAACGGTCGACATGCGCCAGATAAGCGGGATCCATGCAGCGAAGCTGCGTTCCCTCCTCTCTCAGCAGCCAGGCCGGCAAGCCGCCAAACTCCCATTCCGCGCAAATGTAAGGACTTGGCCGCACGATCACATGCAGACCCAATTGCCCTGCAAGCGTAACGAAAGCCGCAACATCGGCTAATCCTTGAAATTGAAATTCCCCTTGCTGCGGCTCATGCACGTTCCATGCTACGTATGTTTCCACCGTATTGAAACCGCATGCCTTCAATTTTCTGAGACGATCTTCCCAATAATCCGGCACGACCCGAAAATAATGAATGGCCCCCGACAAGATTCGGTAAGGCTCGCCGTCCAACGTATATTGTCCATTGCTCCATGCCAGCACGCTCATGCTGCAGCCAACCTCCTTTGATCCAATCACACGCCAACCTCTCCACAGAATTGGAGCTTGTTGCTCAACCGTTCCGTTACAGACAGCGGTACGCGGCCATTCGCCTGATGACCGGCTCCGCAGCCGCTTCCGTAATGCGCAGCCGCAGCTTCTCTGCGACGACGGGCGGGAATGCTTCTATTTTTTTATGCCCGATCGCGCTACCTTCGTGCAACACCTTCCAAGCTCCGTCCGCGAACGCTTCCAGCGCGTACTTGCGAACCCGCTCGCCGTAAGCGATATCCTCCATTAACACCGCATGATCGATAACGGCCCCCATCGGCAGCGGCAGCACTGTCGTATACGCGGCATCGTCCGCGAACCCGGCAGACTCGGCAGCTTCAGCCGCTGCTTCCTCCACTCCCGCCGTCTCCGCTACGCTGCTGCCGAACCGCCGCCGGATTTCGTTGCCGAATTCGATCAAGCGCGCCGCATCGACTTCCGGGAGCAGGCCCCGGTCATCGGGGGCCGCATTTAGCAGCAGCGTCGCGCCATGCCCCACCGAGCGGTAATAGATGTCCATCAGATCGTCCAGGGATAGCAGCAGATGCTCCTCGCCGGGATGCCAGAACCAACGATCCTTGCGGATCGGGACATCGCACTCCGCCGGGACCCAGCGCGGCGTCTCGGGAAGCCAATGCGAAGTCGAATTGGTGAACATGCTGGCCCGCGCCGATTCGGCCGTGTTCCAGCATGGATACGGAGCGAGCCCATCCTCGTTGCCAACCCAACGAATCGTCGGGGCGCCCATGTTGAACACCATCGCTTGCGGTTGATATTTCTTGACCAGCCCCATGATGCGCGGCCAGTCGTATTCTCGGCCCTCGGAGCCGGCGCCGTCGAACCACACTTCGACGAGCGGACCGTAACCGGTCAACAGCTCCTCTAATTGCCGGGCATAGAAGTCGTCGTATAGCGCCGGATCGGCATAAGACGGTTCATGCCTGTCCCACGGCGAGACATAGATGCCGAAGCCGATGCCCTCCTCCCGGCAAGCGGCGGCGCATTCCGCCACCACGTCTCCCTGCCCGTTCTTCCACGGGCTGGAGGCAACCGAATAATCGGTTGTAGCCGTCGGCCATAGACAAAAACCGTCATGATGCTTCGCTGTCAGAATGAAGTATCGAAACCCGGCCTCGCGGGCAGTCCTGACCCATTGGCGGGCGTCCAACTTGTCCGGGTTGAACAAAGCGGGTGAATCCTTGCCTTCTCCCCATTCCTGATCGCAAAACGTATTGATGCCGAAGTGGCAGAATAAACCCAGCTCCATATCCTGCCACTCCCGCTGAGCGTTCGTCGGAAGCGCCAGCTCATGGCGAAGAGTAATCCCTTGCGTCTCGTTTCCCATCATCTCTCACCTTCCTGCTGTTCTTATTTCATAAAGGAGGAAAGCCGCCTTACGCGATCGTTTGATCCCGTCAGACGGCTCTTCCGGCCACTATCGAAGTCTTTTATTTAATGACGCCTTTTTCGTTGATGATTTTGGTCGCTTCTTCAACCATCCAGGCCTGTACTTCGTCGATCGGCTCATTGCTCAGCATATATTTGCTGAAGCCGTCATTGATCACTTTCGTCAATTCGGAGGTTGCGGTCGTCATCACTTGCGCTCCGTCAAGGAACTGAATGTCTTCGCTGAACAGCGAATACTTGAGCGAATCAACATCATACATATCTTCTTTGCCGGCAATCAACTTCGTCAGCAATTCCTCGTTGTTCGCTTTTTTGTAACCCGAGAATTCCATCCGGTTGTCCGAATCGGCAGTCGTCATGAATCTCATCAGCTTAAAGGCTGCTTCCTTATGCTTGGACGTGGCGCCCATCGCAATCTGGCTGCCGCTCGTGAAATATTTACCTTCATAATCTTTCGGCTCAGAACCCGCAGGCGGCACTGGCACCGGAGCAAATGCCGTCTTGAAGTCATGCGGATATTGCTCGGTGTTGCCCGGATCCGGAATCGTGAAGTTGCCGGTCAGAATCATGGCCGCCTCTTCGTTGAAGAACTCCGTACGGTAATTCAGTTTGGCAGCGAGTATATCCGCATAAGGTTTCGACGTTTTGTCCGTTTCTTCCATGCCTTTGCGCAGCTCGAAGAAATATTTGTACGTCGGATCGGCCAGGATCGTCGTTCCGTCATCATACAAGAACGGATCTTTCATCATCGTTTGCGCCGGGGCATTCATGTACAGCTCCCATGTGTGGAAATAAGAGCCGTAACGTTTGTCCACGCCTTCGCCTTGCGTTAGCTGCTTGGCGTATTCGCGGTAGTCGTCCCATGTCCAACCGTATTTCGGAACTGCCAGACCCGCTTCATCGAGCATGTCCTTGTTCAACATGACATAGTTGACGCTTTTCGTAAATTGCATACCGTAGTAATCCTCGCCTACTTTTGCATTTACGAAGTATTCGTCTTCCGGCGTGAGATTTTCGTTCGTGTAATACGTATTCAGCGGCTCGAACGCCCCGCGAGTCGCTCGCTCCAGTACAGAACCGAGACTTGGAAGCTGAATAACGTCGATCGCTTCGCCGGACGAGATCAGGAAATCAAGCTTTTGCAGCATTTCCACGGAGTTGCCCGGAACCAGCACGACATGCTCGACCTTGATGTTGGGATTTTCGGCCGTAAATTCGTCAAGCATGCCCCGCGTGCCGACCGCTTGCGCCTCGTTATCCCAGTTATAATACTTGATCGTAACTTGTTCTTCTTGCGGCTTGCTTTCGCCATTGCCCGGGCTTGGCGATGCGGACGGCGTATTGTTGTTGTTTCCATTGCCGCATGCGCTCACTACAAGCGTACTCGCCAGCACCAAGCTTAACAACGTGTTCACTTTTGATCTGCCTCTCATCTTCATCATTCGACTTCCCCCTGTGTCGGTTAGTAAGTAATAAGACGTTCCCGCCTGTGTCTTCAGTATAAGGATCGTCCTTCTTGTGGAAGTGCACAATTTTGCTCAAATAGGCATACGATTTTGACCTTTGCCAGGCACCTTACCCTTTCACGCCGCCCAGCGCAATGCCGTTGATGACCTGACGCTGCAAGGCAATGAATACAATAACCAGCGGAACGATCGCCGAGAGCGCGGCCATCATCATAATGGCGTAATTGTTCGTGTAATCGTCCCTGAACAAGGTCATGCCTAGCGGAATCGTGTACAATTCCCGGCTAAGCAGGAAGATGAGCGGATTCTGATAATCGTTCCAGGTCCAGATAAATTTAATGATGGCCACTGTAGCGAGCACCGGCTTGCACAGCGGCACCATAATCGAAGCGAAGATCCGGACATAGCCGGCCCCGTCCATTCTCGCCGCCTCGATAAACTCGTCGTTGATACCATTCATGAATTGGCGCAGCAGGAAGGTGAAATAAATGGAAAACATGCTCGTTAATATAATCGCCGCATGCGTATCATATAATCCGAACCAGCGTATCAACATAAACCGCGGTATGAGCGTCGCTTGATCCGGAATAATCATAAACGAAAGCAATGCGAGAAACACCATGTTCCTGCCGCGGAACCGCAGCTTGGTCAGCGCGTAAGCCGCCATGGAGGAAATAACAAGCGTGATCAGCGTCGTAATAATCGAAACCTTGAAGGAGTTTAAGTAAAAATCGGTAAACGGAACCCGCCCCATCCAAACCGCCTTGAAGTTATAGATGACATTGATCTTATCGGGTATCCACTGGATGGGAAACCGCATGACATCCTTCTCGAATTTGAACGCCGATGACAACATCCAGATCAGCGGCACCAGAAACACAATCGATAACGCGCCCATAATAATCGTGGTAACCCATTTTGATATATTGTTGCGTATATGCGCCATACTCTCGCCTCCGTTCTTGTTGGTGTTAAACATCGTCCTTTTGCAGCTTCCAGGTCAGGGCGGTCACGATGCCGATCACCGCAAACAACAGCCAGGAAATAGCCGACGCATAACCCATGTTGTAATATTTGAAACCTTCTTCGTAAATTCGGAATACAAGCACCGTCGAGGAGTTGTTTGGTCCACCCTGCGTCAGGAAGGCGATAATATCGAATACCTTGAAAGAACCGATCAGCATGGTCACGAACAGGAAGAAGGTCGTCGGGCGCAGCATCGGAATCGTAATACGGAAAAACTTCTGCAGCGCCGTGGCGCCGTCGATCTCAGCGGCCTCGTACAGCTCGTCCGAAATGTTGGTCAGACCGGCCATGTAGATAATGATCGTATATCCGAGCGCTGCCCAGGAGCTAATAATGGCGACCGCCAGCAGCGAGGTTTTCGGATCGACGAGCCATTTGGGGGGAGTGCCGATGCCCAGATCCATCAACAGCTGGTTAATAGGGCCAAGCGAAGGATGGAACAATGCGCTCCATACGGCAGCTACCGCAATAATGGAAGAGATATAAGGGATAAAAAAAGCGACTTTAAAATAATCCTTAAAAAAAGTGTTTCTGTGGAGCAAAACGGCCAGCACGAGCGCCAGCGCGATCGGCAGCGGCACGGTCAGCACCGTATACAATAAATTGTTGAGCAGCGCCTTGACAATGGTAGGGTCTTCCGTCAGCTTGATGTAGTTATCCAGTCCGATAAACTTGACGCCGGATATCCCCGACAGCAGATCCCATTCGGAGAAGCTTAAGTATAACGAAAATCCCAGCGCGAATACGTTCATCAGCAGCATGCCGATTACTTCCGGCGCCAGAAACAGCCAGCCGATAATTGCTTCTTTTTTTCGCGGACTCCAGAATTTGCGCTTGATTGGTTTCTCTGCAATAGCAGGCATGTTGGCAGCTTCCATGTTGTCTCACCTCTACCTTTATCATTCTTTGTTATAAGCATAAAGGATAGACGGGGACGTCCCAAGGATGGATTATGACCTGTCGCGTGCATAATTTTGACCCTTCCTTTTAAGCTCTGGCTTTCGAATGGAACGTGGAAAAAGCCGCTCTGCGATCGATCGCATAGCAGCTTTAACCTTTAATACTACTTGGCGTTTTTGCCCGGCGCGGTGTGTTTCAGCTTGTATTCGCTCGGAGAAATGCCAATATACTTTTTGAACACTTTCGAGAAGTAAGTACGCTCCGAATATCCGAGGCCGATCGCCAACGATTCCAGCGTCTGGTCGGATGACTTCAACATTTTGGCGGCGATTTTCATTTTGTACTGATGGACATAGTCGGTAAAATTAACGCCCGTCAGCCGCTTGAAGTAGCGGGAGAAATAGCTGGGATTCAAATAAAGATACCTCGCGATGTCGATCGACGTGATGTTTTCCGACAAATGCCGGTCAATAAACTGCTGGATCACCTGCAGCTTCGGCTCCTGAACCGCCTTCTCCGACCCGTGCTTCGGGGTTCCCGAAATTTCGACCAGCTTTCTGACGGTCAGGGCCGAAGCGTCCGCAATCGTCCGGGTCAATGACAAATAATCGTACAACGATTCATCCCGCATGCTTTCCGCAAACATCATCTCCATCCTGCGCAGCAAGTAAACGACGTCCCGTATAAATTGATCAGGCTCGGTGCGTTGCTGTCTGGCGGACTCTCCCATCTGCCGAACGATGTCGGACAGAACATTCGCATCCTGAACAAGCAGCGCCCGCTCCAGTCCCGGCTTGAAATGCTCCAGGAAACGCGGCGGAGCCTGCAGAAACATATGCTGAAGCAGCACGCCCAGATCAGGCACAACGGGATCATCGCCTTCGTAGAACTCGAATTTGCCATGCAGCAGCTGCTGGTACACCGATCCGATCCCCCGCAGCTCCAGCTTGTCGGTCATGGACATGATGCTGAGCCCTAGCTTCAATACACGCTCGCATTGGAGTCGCAGCTCCTGCATAAACTTGCTTAATTGAAGCTCTGCATTTCTGGCCAGATTAACACGAAAATTATGAAGGACGACCAAATGATCACCGAGCAGGAACACTGTCACTCCCTCGTGAGGTTCGGCCAGTTCCTGCGCGATGTTGTAGACCGCATATAATACAAGCGACAAATCGCCATGATCATAATGATCGGCGAAGGTGATATAGTTCACGTGCACGATACTGAACATAAACCACGGGTAGGACCAGGATACGCCCAATTGAGCCGCTTGCTCGCGTGTTGCGTCCGCCTCGAGTCCGTGAAGCACGCGCTGGAACAGACCGTGTTTGTACAGCTCGGTGCTGTACCCAGTCACCTCTGGCTCCAAGCGAGTCGCCTTGGCTTTGAGCAATCGCAGCGCCTTGCGCAAACTTTGCTTCAACTGCTCGGCCGTCAGTTGATCCTTGAGCAGATAATCGTCAGCGTTCAGCTTGACTGCCTGCTGCGCATAATGGAAATCTTCATGACAGGTCAAGAAGATCAGCCGGACATCCGGCTTAAGCTCCGCAAACGCGGCAGCAAGCTCCAAGCCGTTCTTCTGCGGCAAACCGATATCGGTAATGACGATATCCGGCATCGTCTCCTTGAACAGATGCAGCGCCTTGGCGCTCGAATACGTCGCTCCGACGACGCGTAATTGCATATCCTCCCAAGGCAGCATCTGCTGCAGCAGCTTCAGCATGGGCACATCATCGTCGATCAGCAGCACTTTATGCATTCTGTCCGCCCCTCTCCTGTCCTGACAAGCTGCGATCTATCATCGGTTGATTCAGCGTCAGAACGACCGTTACGCCTCCTTGCTTATTCCGACGCATCTCCATCGTAGTGCTTGGCCCGAATGTCAGGCGGAGACGCTGAAGCACATTAACAAGCCCAACGCGCTCATAAACGGAATGCTCCTGCTCGTCATCGCTGGCGAGCCGGACATTTAGCCGCTCCAGCTCCTGATCCTCCATGCCGGAGCCGTTATCCTCGATCGCGATGACGACGCGGCCCGCCTGGCGGCTTCCTTGTACCCGGATAATCGGTTCGGGCTCATCCGTCAGCCCGTGCACGATCGCGTTCTCAACCAGCGGCTGAAGCGCCAGCTTCGGAACGATAAAGTGTTCCAGCCCGTCCTCCAGCTCCACAATCAAGTGGAGCGGAATTTCATTGCGTATTTTCATAATGTCGATATAATGTCCCAGCAGTTTGCATTCTTCCTGCAGCATTGCCGGCTCGTTTACTTTCAGATAGGCCCGCAGCAGGCTCATCAACGAATCGATCGTGCCGCTGTGCAGCAGATCTTTCTTCAGGATGAGACTGCATTTGATCGAATTAAGCGTATTGATGAGAAAGTGAGGCCGGATCTGCATAAATAGCGCCTCCAGCTCCATGACCCGCTTCCGCTCCTGCTCGTTCTCGATATCGGAAATCAAACTTTTGATCTGATCCAGCATCGTATTCAACGTATGGCCAAGCTCGGCGATATCGTCCTGCCCTTTGACCTCGAGCCGCGCATCCAGATTGCCGCCGCCGAATTGGCGCACAACGCGCTGAAGCTTTTGAATCGGGTTATGCAGTCGTCTTGCAACAAACATGGAAAAGACGGAGAAGATGATGAAGGAGATGATGACGATGCCGAAGCCCACGTAGAAGGTTTGCGACATCCGGCCGAAAATTTCTTGCTCCGCGGCTTCGTACACAAGCGTCCAGTTTGTTTTCCCCAGCGTCACCTCGGATCGAAATTCGATCTCCGCATTCGGCGATCCGTCCGGTTCAATCTTCTCGCTTCCGGCGATTCTGATACCGGCCGCATCGAACAACGCCGTTTCGCCAAACTCGACATTTTGCAGCACTTTTTCAAAGTAAGGCTGCGCCAGGGAGATCAACAGCACCGACAACTCTCGGTTCTCCTCCCGGTCGTATATGACGCGGGCGATAAAATAACTGCCTTTGCCCGGCGTCGCCCCGTCGGCCATGCCAAGCCATTGCAGCGTTTCCGGCAGCTTCATGTTTACCTTCTCCATCAGCCCCGGCAGATTTTTTTTGATAAGCGTCAAGTCCGTTGCCGAGTTCGACGCAATCATAAAGTCGGCGCGATTAATCAGATACATACTAATATAATTGTTCAGCGGTTTGGATGAAATAAGCGACAGTCCGTCCCCGATCCAGACAAAGCTGCTGTAATCCTCGTGGGAGCCCAATCTGCCTGTATCCGCAAAATCCTTCAAATAGCTGTGGAAGTTGCTGTCGTTGACCATAAAATGCGAAGAAAAACTAATATCGTCAATCGTTTTTTCAATCTCGGCAGCCATCACGTTAAGCAAATTGTCATTGCTCATCTGCAGCTTCTCTACCATGTTTTGCCGAATGACAATAAAGGAAACAATCGACATCGTCACGATAGGCAGCCCGATTAACAATAGAAAAGACAGCTGAATTCTGCGATAGTAAGTACTTCTAAACAAGCCGATCGCCTCTTTTCCCTTTAAGAGGTTGTTCAAAAAGTCCGCTTCCCATCACGAAGTATTCCAAGAAGCGTATTCGGCATCGAATCTTGAATTCAGGCGAAACTTCCGGTGCTCACGTAGCTTCCACTACGCTCCGCTCCT
>NZ_BDQX01000376.1 GCF_003112455.1 Paenibacillus agaridevorans | reverse complement strand
ATGATCAATTCACCGAAAACCATCCCAGCTTCGAGCGCTCCGAGGACAATTGGGCCGTCGTGGTCAGCAACCTTAAGAGTTATGCCGAGACGGGCAAGACGTTAAACTTTGGCTGGTAGGTAAGGGTGCCTAATCATCTCCCATTCGACGCGGAACGAGACATACCACGGAGATACGATGTATTTAAAAAATCCCGATTACGACCGTTCTCTCTGAATTTGCAGGGAACGGAATAATTCTTTAACGCTACTGTGAGAACGTCACTAGACTCAAGAACAAGCTTGCTTAGAGCCAATCGAATTTCTGGAAATCAAGGCAGAAAGCAAAGTCTACGAAGACGTCATCGTGCGTGTGTGTTCGCAGTAGAAGAAAATGAAACATAAACTGCAGATGATTCAAACCAAAGACTCGCCAATTATCTTGAAATTACCGGACATTTGCCTTTTCGAACCCGAATAATTGTTCATACACGGCATTTCAGTCGTGCCAAATAAGATGGGGACATTTAGATATTGTTTGAGTATATGCTCATTCCTTTTTTATTCTATTTTAATTATTCTGTTGTCCTGCACTGTAAAAAATATAGTCTTTAAATTTGCTCTTTTATTTCCATTTATACTTGGCGTCTCGGCACTAATATCGATTTGATAAACACCGTCAATTAGATCATCCAACACAATCGTTTCTTCATATTCTCTTTGCGTTGTTAAAAAACCTTTGAAAAATGTATCGGATTGAATCATTTTAGGTAAATCTTTAATCTCGCGAGAGAATAATTTATACGAACTCGTAATTTCGCGATTTTCTTCCCGCTTTAAAGAAATTATGATGTTTAACTTAATGCTTTGATCGGTAATGGTGTCCGAAGGGAAACTTGCATCGATCATTATGGTATCTTCAATGGGTTCATTGGTCGGAGTTGAATCCTGATTTTGACTGCAGCCTGCAACTACCATAAGGAGAAATAGAAATCCAAAGTATTTTAATCTCATCAAAATGCGTCTCCTTTCACTGATAAGCCGCTATATAATGGAGATCATATAGCGGCTAATTGTATTAGGAATAAATTATTGAGTTTTGTTTAATGCAATCTTTTGCGTTCGTACTGTATCCGAGGGCTTTCCATTTCGTCCAATATTCGCTGAACGTATTCACTTTCGAGTCATACATGGCACGATAGATCGAACTGAATGCAAAGGTATACTTGTCGTCTCCCTCATTCGCAGCATCATACATGTCCCAAAGTGCGCCTGCCACTCGTCCCTCCACGCTATCACCGCTTGCAAACGAAGAAGTATTTTCAAGGTTAACGGTACTACCGCCAGTATACTCGAAAATAGGGCTGAAGTTGACATAAAGAGAGAGAAAATTAGCCCATCCTTCTACCCATGCACAGCCTTGACTTGAAGCCGAATCCATATAATGAGGGCTGCAACTTGGTGTTGATGGCATGCTTCCATAAATATTGTACATATAATTATGAGCTATTTCATGGACTGTAATGGATTTCGAGGCAGGACTATTTTGATTTAAATAGATTTTTCCGCCGTGCGTATAGTAAGAACTGCTAGTATTTGTAGGATACCAAACAATAGTAATGATACCGCCATTCACGTAACTTCCAATTGTTTCTTTTGTTCGGACAATATCCTCAAAACTCCAAAAAGCCTTCTGCGAGTCCGTACCGCTCAACACATACCACGTACCGATACTTCCTCCCGTGGAAAGATCGCTATACTGCGTTTAGGTATAATAAAGACCACCGCTTTGATTTTGAACCTCGCCATAAGAGGAATTTTTAGTGTAAACGCGTACTTCCCATAGGTTGTGTTGCGAAGGTGCATTATAGGACACAGACCAGTTCCCCGCTGAATCCGTATAGGTAGTTGCGGCTGTTCTCCAAATGTAAAACTGATCCCTATAAACGACTTCAACAAGAGCATATCTTACATTCGTGGTTCCTCCATCACGCGTACTCCTGGACCATTTTCCGGATAAGTTCACTGCAGCTACGGCTGATACGCTATCCATTTGTATTTGTTCTACTTCACCGGGAAATGCTTGGCTTTGTCCATAATCCTTTGAGTACGGTTCGGATAAGATCGGCGTTCTCTCTCCATCTGCACGTTCCGCAGGGAGATAAGAAGGTAAATCAATATCCCATCATAGTTAGGGACTATAACCATGCCGAGTTGACCTCCCGCATTACCTATACGCTGGATGCGGTAGGGGAGACGACGAAGCTGACGCTGGTCAATGATCAATTCACCGAAAACCATCCCAGCTTCGAGCGCTCCGAGGACAAT
>NZ_BDQX01000375.1 GCF_003112455.1 Paenibacillus agaridevorans | reverse complement strand
CATTCGCCAATGAGCAGAACCGATCTGTCTACCCGGATGATATCAAGGTGGATGCGGAAGGCAATGTGCATATTCTGTTCGAATGGGCGCCTTACCCGGCTAATGCCATCCGTCATGTGTTGACTTATGCGAAATA
>NZ_BDQX01000374.1 GCF_003112455.1 Paenibacillus agaridevorans | reverse complement strand
TCCATACCCGATAGCACACCAACTGGCGAATGTGCTGCTAAAGCGCGTTCCGCGAAATTACCTCAATACCCGATAGCACACCAACTGGCAGACAAGCTGCCAAAGCGCGTTCCGCGAAATTACCTCCATACCCGATAGCACACCAACTGGCAGACAAGCTGCTAAAGCGCGTTCCGCGAAATTACCTCCATACCCGATAGCACACCAACTGGCGGAGATGC
>NZ_BDQX01000373.1 GCF_003112455.1 Paenibacillus agaridevorans | reverse complement strand
CAGCTGAATCCTTATTCGTATCTACAACGATATATGCGATCTCATTGTCCTTAGCGTCTTGCTGCCCGCCGTTATTAACGGCAAAGGCAATCGCGCTCGTACCGTCTGACAACGCCGCCGCATTTATGC
>NZ_BDQX01000372.1 GCF_003112455.1 Paenibacillus agaridevorans | reverse complement strand
GGATTCGAACCCGCGGTCTCCTGCGTGACAGGCAGGCATGTTAGGCCTCTACACCACAGCTCCAGGAATTGAATGGTGGAGGATGACGGGATCGAACCGCCGACCCTCTGCTTGTAAGGCAGATGCTCTCCCAGCT
>NZ_BDQX01000371.1 GCF_003112455.1 Paenibacillus agaridevorans | reverse complement strand
ACGGGATCGAACCGCCGACCCTCTGCTTGTAAGGCAGATGCTCTCCCAGCTGAGCTAATCCTCCGTAAATGGTGACCCGTAGGGGATTCGAACCCCTGTTACCTCCGTGAAAGGGAGGTGTCTTAACCCCTT
>NZ_BDQX01000370.1 GCF_003112455.1 Paenibacillus agaridevorans | reverse complement strand
AAAGAATATTAGGGAAGTAAACTCATTTGAAGCAACGTGCCCGATTGAAAGAATATTAGGGAAGCAAATTCATGTGAAGCAACGTGCCCGATTGAAAGAATAGTAGGAAGCAAACTCATGTGAAGCAGCGTGCCCGATTAAGAGTGCATATTGAAAGCTAATTCAAGAAGAGGGAACAGCGCATAACATCGTTTTCACGCATCGTCGCTGTCGCTCCTCGGTCCGGCCGAAGTAATTAGAAGTGAATTCAGAGAGGTATCTCAGTAGCAGGAAGCAGATTCAGCCGGACAACCTTGCACAGGCTAAGTCCTGACGGACCCGGCAAAACGATCGCTTCGCTCTATCGATTGGCTGCTTAAGCCAGTGAAGGTTCGTGAACACAGAAACGTTATATGCAATACTCTAAGAACTATTATTTAAAGGAGAAAACATGAAGAAAACAATATTTCTAATAAATATCATTTTATTGTCCGTCATTGTATTAACAAGCTGTTCCAATGATATTGATAAATCAATTCAAGGTGAATGGATTTCTGTTAGTGCAAGTCAGAAGGAAGGAACGACTGACTTTTTGGATAGTTTTAATTTTGTGAACATACTAGAAGAAGAAATGAATATTAGTTATTTATCCTCAGAGCAATTAGTTGATAAAACAAAAAGAGTACTAAGCAGTTCAAATGAAAAAGTGAAATATGAACTAAATGAAAATATATTAGTAATTAATAACAATCAGTATGAGATTGAAATAAATAATAATGAAATGACAATAAAGAATAGTGATATTGAAGTGCTTTATATAAGAGAATAAAAGAAGTTAATTGATTGATGTAAGTTATTCAAGATGCAGAGTACAGCACATAACACCATATTCCCGCATCGGGCTTACGCCCTCGGTCCCAGAACCGGCTTCGAGAAGCGATTGCTGTGGACACACCCGGCATTCGCCGGGCGTCGTGAATTTATGAAACGTTAGCTGAAATAACCCGAAATTAAAGAAATAGGTGAATGCATATGAAATTTTCATATAAGCTCAGTGGCATTGGATGGGCAGATGTCCACCTTCAAATTGAAGATTCAGAAATATATATTAACACTAGTTATTTGTCAGAGCCGTTGATTGATTTAGTAAGATCGATCGAGTATTTACTTCCTGAATGTACACCTATGGATGAAGTTAAAGATGTAGTGCAGTTTGAATGGAATTCTGAACCTGCAATACATAGATGGAGATTTGAAAAAACTAAAAATGGTAAAGTTCAAATTGAAATAGTTGTTTATGTGGATGGATTAACCTCAACACCGGGAAAGCTAGAATTCAAAGAAGAATGTGAGATAGATCTATTTATAAAAGAAGTTATATTTTCTCTAGAAGGTATTCTAAAGCAACATGGAATTGTCGGGTATAGAAAGCAATGGTATGCTGGGGATTTCCCAATAAGTAGCTATTTACAATTGAGAAATTATCTTTTACATAAGAGCAATTTTACTATAAATATTAAGAATCAGGATGAATGGAATGAATGCATTGAATCGAATCTAAGCAATGAATTAGAAATAATTAAGACCATATTGTGAGTATTTCAGGTTGCCGGTTACTTCAGCTAACACCATATTAACGCATCGGGCCATTCGGCCCTCGGTCCGGACAGATGCTATAGGCAGAGGAGTTGTTGCAGCCGGACACATCCGACTACGTCGGACGTCGTGAATATACGAAACGTTATGGGAAATTGACGAAATGAATATATCTTGTGAGG
>NZ_BDQX01000369.1:11950-19553 GCF_003112455.1 Paenibacillus agaridevorans | reverse complement strand
TCACGTAGCCTCCACTACGCTCCGCTCCTCAGGTTCTAGCTTCATCCAATCTTCTCGGTACTGATAACCGAACCTTTTGAACACGCATTTATAGTAAAGGAGGAGTAGCGATGAATAAGATCTACTATGTTGCGGTTAATGGCGATGACATCAACGACGGTTTGAACTTGGAACGCCCGTTTCGCACGATCGGCAGAGCGGCGCAAGCAATGGAAGCCGGAGACCTATGCTACATTCGAGAGGGAACCTACCGGGAGACGGTGGTGCCTCTCCGCAGCGGCAGGGAAAACGCCCCCATTCGTTTCGTAGCATACAGAAACGAGACGGTAGTCGTCAGCGGCTGCGACGAGGTGACCGGGTGGACGAGGCACGGAGGAAACGTCTACAAGGCGAAGACGGAGTGGGATTTGGGTGACGGCAGCGAAACGCTGGTCTTCTTTGATGAGGAGCTTGGCATGGAGGCGCAGTGGCCGAAGATCCGGGATCGGCTGGATCGCTCGCAATATGCGCGCGTCGGCACGGCGACCAGCGGGATGACGAACAGCACGATTTTTGATGAAAAATTGCAAGCGTTTCCGGACGGCCACTGGGACGGGGCGATGGTCGCCTGCGTCAACGGGGTAGGCTACTTTATGTCCACGGCCAAAGTGACCGGCTTTGCCGCCGGCACGCTGCATCACGAACAATGGGTCAGCTCGGCCGACCATTATTTTACGAAACCGGGGGATCTGTATTTTATTACCCGAACGCTGCGGGCGCTTGATACGGAGAAAGAATGGTACTACGACCCCGCGGAAGGGATGCTGTATGCGATGGCTCCCGAAGGCAAGCTGCCTCCTCAATGCGTGATCGAGGTCAAGCGTCGCGAATATGCGTTTGATCTGCGGCATAAGGAGCACATTCATATTATCGGCGTGGATTGCAGGGGAGCCGGCATTACGACGGAGGAAGCCAGCCAATGTCTGATTCGGAAATCGCGAATTTACGGCATGGACCGTTCCTTCGGTTACCGTCAGTCGATTTACGGAAGGACGCGAGGCATTGCGCTGGGCGGAGAGGGCAATAGGCTCCGCGACTGCGAGATCTCCGATTTCGAAGGAAACGGCATCTCGATATCGGGCGCGCGCAACTCCGTGCACAACTGTTACATTCATGACGGCAACTTCGAGGCGTCGTATGCGAGCATGATCTGGATGACGGGCGCCGAACACCGGGTTTCCCGTTGTACGATTACGAGGGGCGGCCGAACGTCGATCTCCGGCGTATTCTCGCGATCGACGATCGAATATTGCGATATTTCCTTCGCTAATGCGCTGACGAAGGATTCGGGCATGATTTATTTGTTCAACCATGATTTTGACCAGACGCAAATTCACCATAACTGGCTGCACGACAATTTGTCCGACCATCTAAGCTTCGGTTTTTACATGGACGCCTGGACGAGCGGCATCAGCTTCTTCCGCAACGTCGTCTGGAACATTCCCGAACGGGGCATGGTGCTCAATCGACCCATCCAGCGGACGCTGATCTACAACAATACGTTTTATCGCAAGGCGATCGCCGATTCGTCCGTATTTTGCCTGGACGACATGTACGGTACCCATATGGCGAACAATTTGTTCGCGGACGGTGAGATTCGCCGCTGGGGCGGCCACAGCGTCGTCTCGCATAACCGCTTTGACGCCGACCCGTTCGTCGATGCGGAGAGCGGGGATTTCCGGCTGCGCGCGGACTCGCCGGTCATCGGTCAAGGCATCCCGATCCCCGGGGTGACGGACGGTTATCGGGGAACGGCGCCGGATCCCGGCGCGTACGAGTTCGGGGGAGAGGAGTGGGTGCCCGGCCACAGCTTCGAGTCTGCCGAGACGCATGACCAGTCCGCCCACGCAGGCGAGTTCGATCCGCACGAGCATGACCGGACTGCCCACACAGGCGAGTTCGATCCGCTCGAGCATGGTCAGACCGCCTCTGCAGGCGAATTCGTTCCGTTGGAGCATGAAAGCCTGCTGCGCAACGGCGGATTCGAGTCGGGTTCGTTTGCTCCATGGACGGCTGCTGGCGGGACGCCCCGCCTTGTGTTCGAATGCGCCTGGGATTACAGCAAAAACGGCGGTTATCCGACGGTCGTCCGCAGCAACAGGTACGCGGCTGTTCTTGGACCTGGCGAGCGGATCGAGCAGCAGGTAGCAGGACTGAAGCCGAATACGTCCTACATTTTTTTTGCGGGCATCAAGTCGGGAGGCGAGTATCGCCAGGCGATCGAATATGCCGAAGCGAACGGCGGAAGCCAGTGGGAGCGGGAGCCGGACGGCACGCCGGCGATTTATCGGGACGTCCGATACGTTGGTCCGATGCGTTCGAAGGAATGGATCAAGCTGGAAAATATCGACTTTGGCGCCGCGGGCCAGTACGACAATGTATCCATCGGGTTAAACAAAGTGATTGGCCCGGTAACGGTGGAGGTTCGCATCGGCGGTCCCGATGGCGAACTGCTAGGCGCTGTCTCGCAACGGACTCCGTACGACGCGGTTTGGCGTTATTTCGGGGCGCCACTGGGTTCTGTGGCGGGGGTGCACGACGTATTTTTGGTCCTGTCCGGCGAAGGGCAATGTCTGCTGCACAATATCGTGTTCCACAACACCTTCCGGGCGGGAACGGCAAGGATGTCCGTCCATGGGCACGACGGCTCCATAGGGGAACTGGTTGTCAACCGCTGGAATTGGGAGAGCACGCTGTCGGAGCTGCATTTTACGACCGGTCCCGAAGCGTCGTCTGTGACGGTGGCGATCGAAAATATCGGCGCGCTTGCGGTGATCGGAATGCCGGCACAACGAATATATGCCGACGACTGCGGCCTATGGGAGCAGCCGCGATTAAGCCGGGCGATGGAGTCCGAACGATAGCGTCCGGAAGATAGAGACTGAACGATCGGGAGAAGGAGGCGGAAAACATGAACGACGGTAATCGGACGCGCGAGACGGAGCTGCCGGGTATCGCAGCCTCGGAGAGCTGGCCCGCGCCGGCTTGGGCGCTGCAGGAGAGGGCGATTCTCGAGAAGTTGAACAAGGCCGCGACGGAATATGTAGCTCGTTACACTCGGGCGGACGGCACGCTGATCTGGCGGGAAGAATGGCCCGGCATGGACGGCTCCGACGATCCGTACGAAGCGTTTATGAATTTGTCTTTGCTGTATGCGCTGGGGGGAAACGAGGAGGTCGGGCGGCTGTCCCGGCTTATGTGGGAAACGATTACGTGGCAGTGGACGCAATACGGGCAAATTCATCGCGAGTTCGACGCCTATTACGACTGGATGCATCATGGGGAAGGGTATTTGTATTTTTATTTCCTTGGATTCTCCGATCCGCAATCTCTCAAGCTGAAGCACAGAGCGATTCGCTTCGCCCGGATGTACACCGGGGATGATCCGGAGGCGCCGAATTACGACCGCGAGAAACGGTTGATGCGCTCCCCTATTACGGGAAGCCGAGGGCCAAGGTTCGAGATGACGGCGGAGGATTGGGTGACGCATCGGGAGATTTTGGACGATTATCTGGCCCCGTTCGAGGACATCCCCGGCGTCGACTTTGCCAGCGGGAAATGCCGTTGGTCGGACGATGAAATCTACGGGCATATCATCCGAATGATGAACGAACGTCAGGCCAAGGGCGACGTGCCGCTTAACCTTAACGCGACGGGACTGCTGGCGCATGCTTACATGTTGACCGGCGACGAAACGTTGCGCCAGCAGGTGCAGGATTATTTGAGCGCCTGGGAGGAGCGGACGGAGCGCAACGGCGGACTGATTCCCGACAATATCGGCTTGTCCGGGGAAATCGGCGAATACAACGACGGCAAATGGTGGGGCGGTTATTACGGCTGGCGTTGGCCGCATGGCTACGCGACGATCATCGAGCCGGTCTTTAACGCATGCGCCAACGCGCTGCTGCTAACCGGGGACCGGAAATGGCTGAAGCTGGCGCGGGCCGTCGTAGACAAGCAGTGGAGTCTCGGACGGTGGCGGGACGGCGTTTGGGAGGCGCCCCATCGCCATTGCGATGAGGGATGGACGGATTGGCGTCCGTTTAACGCTTTGCATCCGGTTCATCTGTGGTATTTGTCCAGGGAGCAGGAGGATCTGGAGCGCGTTCAACGCATTCCGATTCCGGATGTTTTGCAGCGGATCGATCTGCCGTCGAATTCCGGGAGAAATCCGGCGACCGGCAAGGAAACGAAACATTTTATCGGAAATACGATTCCCTGGTTCTTGTTCATGCAAGGCGAATACGAGGGATATCCGGAGTTGATTCTGCAAGCCGGCCAAACGTTGATCGACCGGCAGTTGGACAAAATGCGTTCGTCCGCCGGCGACCCGTTAAGCTGGAACTGGGAAAATCCGCTCAGTATTCATGCTTGGCAGGAGTATTGTCCGCTCTACTTCGAAGGGCTGCTGCAGCTTATGCTGGGCGCGCCCATGCATATTTCCCATGGCGGCTTGCAGCATGCCAGCGTCCGATATTATGACGGAGACAAGTGCGGGCCGGGCCTGCCAGAAGGCGTAGCGGCGTTGGTCGACAGGCTGGAAGGTTCGACTCTCGATGTGACGCTCATCAATACGGATGCCTCCGCCGCCCGGGAAACCGTTATCCAGGCGGGCTCCTTCGGAGAGCATCGGTTTATCGAAGCGGTTGCGTTTAATTGCGACGGGCAGGAGGTCGGGGCTCTGTCGCTGCAAGATAGATGGCTTCGCGTGGCGCTCAGTCCCGGCAGCGGATTAAAGCTGCGTCTGACGATGGAGAGGTACGTTAATCGGCCAAGCTACGCGACGCCTTGGTTCGATCCGGCGGTTGATGTCCGCCCGATTATGCCTAGATCGGGGGATTAGCGAAAGGAGAGAAAGACGAATGCTGGAAATCCGCGCTTATACGGAAGTGCTGCTGACCCATCCGATGGTGGCGGCGGGGCCTGTCCCGAGCGCCCAGGATCCGGACGGGGTGTATCCCTATGAGAGTTATGCGGAAACAAGCCGCCGCCCCGTCCTGAAGTCGTATCGATTCGTAACTTTGGAGAACGATCGCCTTAAGGCGACCATTTGTCCGGACCTCGGCGGCAAGGTGTACTCCCTGATTCATGCCGCGTCGGGCAAGGAGACGCTTTACGCCATCCCCGCGGTTCGGCCCGTGCGTATATTGCCCCGGCAATTTTTTATTGGCGGAGGGATCGAGGTCAGCTTTCCGATCTCCCATACTCCCGTGCAAATCGTGCCCGTCCTTTATCGGACGATGGAGACGGAGGATCGGATATTCGTCTGGTGCGGAGAGCGGGAAACCCGGTTCGGCATGCATTGGACTGTGGAGTATTCGCTCGGCCGGAACGACGATTTCCTGACTCAGCGGACCCGATTCTATAATCCGACGTCCGAAGCGCATCCCTGGATGTCTTGGTCCAATGCGGGAGTGCCTGCCCGCGCGGATACCGAATTCCTGTTTCCGAACGGGCCCGTGCTTGCCCACGGCGATCGGATGGAGACGCTGGATTGGACGAAGGACGGGCCGAGAAGTCAGCATGACATCGACCGGATGACCGGCTATTTCTGGCGGGAGCCGGACTGCCAGGCATTTGGCGTATTCACGCCAAGCCTGGGGAGCGGTCTGTATCACGCAGCCGATCGTCGGTCGATGCCCGGCATCAAGCTCTGGTCGGATGGCGTCGGCAAACACGAGGCGTGGGTTTCCCAATATTCGCTGGACGGGGAGCAATGTCTGGAAATTCAGGCCGGACCTATTATGGATCAATCGATCAAGCAGGAGCTGGCACCGGGCGGGTCTCATCACCATGTCGAATTCTGGATGCCGACGGATCGGCGGCTTGATATTTATCAACTGGCGGTTCCCGAGGTTGAGCTGCCGGACGTCGAACAAATTCCGTTGTTCGGCTTCGCTCGCGTCGAGGAAACGGGGATATGGGAGCAGGTGGCGGAGGCATGGCGCGCAAACAAGCCCGAGCTTCTGCCGTCGCCGCCGGGGATTGACGATAACCGTTGGGCCATCTCCGGTTATGAGGAACTGGAGGCGGCGCTTCGATTCGCGGCGGCAAGCCGGCCCGATCAGGAGAGCGCCTGGCGAATGCAGCTAGGCGCATGGTATGCGGGCAAAGACCGGATTGACGAGGCGCTTGCGGAGCTTGCGGCATCGAGGGAGGATCGGGCATGGGCGCTTGCCGCCCGGTTGTATCGGCGCAATAAGGGAGATAATGCGAGGGCTGCCGAGTGTTATCGGTCCATCCGGTCGCAAGCGTTCGCTTTGCATCCCCAAGTGAGCTATGAGCGGGATTTGACGTTATCCGGAATCGGTCCGCAAACGTTGGCCGAGAGGGAGTATTGGCTGGCGCGGACAAACGCCCTGCAGGACGAATGGCTGGCGGAGCGGCGTGCCGCATGGCTTGCGGATTCGGGAAGGTTTGCCGAAGCCAAACGTTTGCTTGCGGGGACGGCATTTCAACTGATCCACCAGCGTTACGCCCGCACGAAGCTGTGGCGCCGGATTATGGAGGGGCTTGGCGAGCCGGAACGCGAGGCGCCTGCTTTTCTGGGCGAGGACGATTTGTTCGAATTCGGCGCATATAGGGAATACGGGGAGGATTAAGCCATGTATACGGATACGCATGTGCATCTGTGGAAGCTGGACAGAGGGGACTATCACTGGCTCAAGCCGGAGAATGCGGCGTTGTACCGGGATTTCTCGCCCGATATGCTGCGGCCGCTTCTCGAAGCGAACCGAGTGGACGAGGTCATCCTTGTCCAGGCCGCCGCAACGCTGGACGAAACCGAATATATGCTTGGGCTGGCCGAGCGTTATGACTTTATCGCCGGTGTGATCGGCGGACTGAATCCGCTTGACGACGGATTTCAATCCGATTACGAACGGGTAAAGGGGCGCGGGAAGCTGCTCGGATTCCGATGGAACGGTACTTTCTTTCATGCGGAATCGGCCGATGCGCCCGTTAAGCCGGGCCTTCTGGCAGCCATGCGGCTGCTGGAGGCGGACGGTTACGTGGCGGAAATTCTCGTTCAGCCCGGCGATTTGCCGCATATTACGACGTACGTAGAGCTGGTTCCGGAGCTGGCTATCGTCCTTAACCACCTGGGCGGACCGGGTAAAGCGGCCGTGCAGGAAGGAGTCATGGAGCCTTGGATGGGACAAATAGCCGAAATAGCCGCGTTTTCGAACGTAAACTGCAAAATATCGGGAACGATCACGTTGGCCGAAGGCTCCCACCCGGAGAAGCTGACGAAACACGCGGCGCATTTATTCGAGACTTTCGGTTCGAAGCGGCTGCTTTTCGGCAGCGATTGGCCCGTTGCGCTGCTTGGCGGGGGCTACGGGGAGGTCGTCCGGCTGTTCGAGCGGCTGCTGCCGGAGGGGCTTGCGGAGAAGGAGCGGGACGCCGTGCGATTCCGTAACGCGCAGAGGATATACAAGCTGGACTGCCGGGAGGGAGCACAATGAAGCGATGGATGTTCCGTGCGCTGTGGAAGGATGGGCAGACTCGCGGAGAAGCGTGGGCGCAAGTTCATGCGCCGGCGCTGGATGCGCATCTGGAAAGC
>NZ_BDQX01000369.1:8937-11875 GCF_003112455.1 Paenibacillus agaridevorans | reverse complement strand
TCCGTCTGCCACTGGTTTGCCGGGGCAGGCGGACTTTATATTTATGCCGAGACGGAAGCGGATGAGGAGCCGTCCGTCATTCCCCGGGATATGGCCCGGCAATTTCTGCAGATGTGGCCCGGCTTTCCGGAGTCGAAGCCGGCGGCGCTGATGATGGACGTCTTTCACGATGGAGAACCCGCAAGCATGGACAATTGGCGCGGCAGCCGTCCGGTAGAGCGCAGCGTCGGTTCGCTGGCGCGGTTAAAGCCGGAGATGTACAGCAGCTATGTCTTTTATCACTATCAGAAGCAGGAGGAGCGCCCCTCCGGATTTAACCAGACGTACAGGATTGGGGCGCACGAAAATATGCTGTTCTCCTACTTCGAGCTTCCGGCTACCCTGGAATATCCGAAGCGGGAAGCGCGCCTGAAGACGAATCATACGCCGCAAGATTGGCATGCCGTCATGCAGCCGCACTTTATTCCGTGGGAAGCAGAGGGCGAAGAGGCTGAGCCTGCGTTGTGGCGCGAATTGCAATTGATCTACCAATACGAGCGTGCGGATTGACCGCATTTGCCCGAAAAAAGGTTATTGTCATCCTCTGGGCAACGGTCTATAATGTGGATATGAAGTGTTAACTTCGGAATTCACCATAATATGGTGCCTAAACTTCGGGGAAAGGGATAGATAGGATGGAGACGATTCGCACTCAGATTCGCAAAATGTTCGACGGCTTGACGGCAGGCCAGCGGAAAGTTGCAAAGTTCCTGCTGGAGGACCCGGGCCGGATCGCGACCCTGTCTGCCAAGGAAGTAGGCGCCCGCACCGACACGAGCGAGACGACCGTGATCCGCTTTAGCGTCGAGGTTGGCTATACCGGCTACGGCATGCTGCAGAAGGAGATTCAGAACGCGCTGGTGCAGGAGCGCAAAAACGCCAATCCGATCGGCAGTCTGGGCGAGGCGGCCGTCGGCGAGCCGGAAGACCCGGCGGCCTACATCGCATATCGCAGGAGTCTGAATGCGGCGAACGTGGAGCGGACGCTGACGGAGCTAAGTCCTGCGGCGCTGGAGCAAGCCGTCGAGCGCATCCGCTCCGCCTCGCACATTGCGGTCATCGGCTTGCGGGCTTCGTTCGCTCCGGCACATTGGCTCACGTACTCGCTTAATATTCTTCGAGGCAATGTCGTCCTCTACCACGGCGGCATGGAGGATGGCAACGCCTTGCTGTCCAGGGTACAACCCGGCTGGCTTGTGATAGCGCTTTCTTTCCCCCGTTATATGAGAGAAACGCATGAATTCGCGAAGGAAGCCAAGCGGCGCTCCGCCCAAATTCTCGCGATCACCGACCGCGAGTTGTCTCCGCTGGGGTTGATGGCGGATCAACTGCTGAAGGTGGAGGTCGAGCCGCCGGTTACGCTGCAGGGGATGCCTGCCGTCTTCGCGCTGCTTAATACGTTGACCGGCTATTTGACCGTACGCGACCGCGAACGGGTGCAGCAGCGGCTTGCGCAGGAGCAGGCAATCGGGGAGCGCTCCTTTTACTTTGTAAATCCAGCGGACACAGATTGAGGTTCGGGCCAGGCACAAAGCCGGCGCCCGCGATTGGAGGAATGGATCATGGAGCGGTTGACGTATCGCTCAGTAACGGATTTCGACGAGCTGCGGGAGCTGTCTGAGCTTCAAGGCACCGCATGGCCGATGGACATGTTTACTTCCGCCGTCCAGATGAAAGCGGCCGTGCAGCATGGCGGATCGGTTATAGCCGCGTACGAAGGAGGGAGAGCCGCCGGTTTCTGCTACGGCTTCGCGGCATTCGATGGCAAGGAGCCGTACTTGCATTCGCACATGATGGTTGTGCATCCCGATTACCGCGATCAAGGAGCGGGAACCCGCCTCAAGCAGGAGCAGCGGCTGTGGGCGATCGAACGCGGTTATTCCGCGATTACGTGGACCTACGATCCATTTCAGCTTCGCAATGGTTATCTGAACTTGTGCAAGCTCGGAGGAACGGTAGGCGTCTACATGTCGGCCGTATACGGCGTCGACCAGGCAGGCGACCCGAGCGATCGTTTCCTCATCCGCTGGGAACTGATGTCCCCTCGGGTACGCGCGGCTGTTCGGGGCGAGCCTGCGTCAGATACGCGTTGGCCGGATTATGCGAAGTTGATCGAAAAGGCGGGGAAGCCGGGCAACAGACAGCCGGCGTGGGATTCCGTCCACGGAGGTTATTTGCTGGCCGTGCCTCGGGACGCCGCGGAGATCAAGAAGCGAAGTCCGGAGACTATCGTCGCATGGAAGCGGCAGCTGCGCGAGCGGTGCCAAGAGGCGTTTGGCCGCGGCTACCGCATCGTCGGCCTGCTTCCCGGAGATGCGGAAGTCGACTACTACGTGCTGGAAGGAGAGACTTAAACGTTGAACTCTTCCGAATGGACCGAACGTATTGAGCGCTGGCTGACCGACCATGACGGGGAAATCGAGCGGATGTATGCGGAATTGCATGAGCTGGCGGAAATCGGCTGGCAGGAGTACCGTACTACCGCGTACATTTGTCAACGGTTAGGCGAGATCGGCATGGAAGTCCGGACGTTCGCCGGGCATACGGGAGCCATCGGCGTTTGGAGCGGTCCGGCCGGCGGCCGCAGCATCGCGCTGCGCGCCGATATGGACGCGCTCTGGCAGCCGGTGGGCGGACAGTGGCGAGCCAATCACTCATGCGGTCACGATGCGCATATGACGATGGTATACTCCGCCGTCCGTTGTCTGAAGGAGATCGGATATACGGTACCGGCAGGCGAGATTATGGCGGTGTTTCAGCCGGCCGAGGAACCGGCGGAGGGGGCGAAGGCGCTGCTGCGGTCGGGCCAGCTGGACACCGTGGACTGCATGCTCGGCATCCATCTGCGGCCGCAAAAAGAGCTGGCAAACGGGCAGGCTTCGGCCGGGATTTACCATGG
>NZ_BDQX01000369.1:7313-8815 GCF_003112455.1 Paenibacillus agaridevorans | reverse complement strand
CCGAAGACGGCGTCAACGCGCTCGAGACGCTCGCCGCGCTCGTGACGGCCGTCCGAGCCATCCGGGCGGACCAGGAGGCCGGCGGCTCTTGCAAGGTAACGATGGCAAAGGTGCCGAACGAAAGCGTCAACGTCATTCCGGACGAAGCGGAGTTCTCGGTCGATATCCGCGCCACGTCGTCCGAAGAGCTGGAGCGGCTTATGGAGCGCGTCCGGCAAATCGCGGCGGAGATCGGAGCGGCCGACGGGGCAGAGGTAACGACCGACGGGGCGATCAAGGCTGCGCCCGCTATCCCGAATGCCGAAATGGAGCGCATTGTCGGCGAAGCCATCGTCGAGACGTTAGGCGAAAAGGGTCTGGCCGCTCCCGTCGTCACGCCGGGGGCGGAGGATTTTCATTTTTACACCATGGAACGCAAGTCGCTCCAGGCGACGATGATTGGACTCGGCTGCGGATTAGCGCCGGGGCTGCATCATCCGGAGATGAGCTTTGATCATGGAGCGATGCGCAAGGGCGCGGCGATTATGGCCTTGTCCGCGATTAAGTTATTGGAGGAGAGACGGCAGCGATGAAAATCAGGAGCGTCACGTTAAGACATATGAGCATGCCTTTGCTGAACCCGTTTACGACCAGCTTCGGCACGTTAAAGGATCGGGAGTTTATTGCCGTGGAGGTGACGGATGCGGAAGGAAGATCCGGCTGGGGAGAATCGGTCGCCTTCGTCGAACCTTCTTATAATGAAGAAACGCTTAAGGGCAACTGGCATCTGCTGGAGAAGTTTCTGATTCCTTTGGTAAGCGCGGCGGAGATCGGGCATCCGACCGAGTTGGCGGAGAGGTTTGCTCCCATCCGCGGCAACCGGATGGCCAAGGCTGCGCTCGAGACCGCTTGCTGGGATCTGTATGCCAAGCGGCAGGGTCTGCCGCTTGCGACTGCCATCGGCGCGACAAAGACCTCGATCGAGGTTGGGGTCAGCATCAGCATTATGGCTACGCTGGACCAACTGCTGGAGACGATCGAGCATCGGCTCCAGGCCGGCTACAAGAGGATGAAGATCAAGATCAAGCCCGGTTGGGATGTCGATATCGTCGACGGCGTGCGACGGAAGTATCCCGATATTGCGCTGATGGTGGACGCCAACTCGGCCTATACGCTTGCCGATGCGGATCATCTGCGGCGTTTGGACGATTATAATCTGATGATGATCGAACAACCGCTGGCGCATGACGATCTTGTCGACCATCGCGAGCTGCAGCGGCAGATGCGTACGCCGATCTGTCTGGACGAGAGCATCCATTCGGCCGACGACGCGCGCAAAGCGATCGAACTGGGCAGCTGCCGGATTATCAATATCAAAACAGGCCGCGTCGGAGGGCTGACGGAAGCTATCAAGCTGCATGACCTGTGCGAGGAGCGGCAAATTCCGGTATGGTGCGGCGGCATGTTCGAATCGGGCATCGGCCGGGCCCATAATATCGCGCTGTCGGCGCTAAGCAACTTCA
>NZ_BDQX01000369.1:0-7245 GCF_003112455.1 Paenibacillus agaridevorans | reverse complement strand
CCGGCGATACGGCAGCTTCGTCGAATTATTGGGAAGAGGATATCGTCGATCCTGCCGTAATCATGCGTGACGGCCGGATCGAAGTGCCGCAAGGCCCGGGCATCGGCTATAACGTAAATCTGGAGCGTCTTGCCAAATATACGCTGCATCGGGAAGTCTTCAAGTAAAGCGAACATACCATTCGAGGGGGCGAACGGCATGTTTTCCAAAGGCGATCATAAGACAGACCTCATTAAATCGGTTATTATTTTTGCGACATTGACCGTTATCGTAATCGGCGCTTTCGGATTTTATTTGTTTTCCAACTCTCAGGCTTTGGTGGCCAAGGAGGTATCACGCGACAGCTTGTACCGGCTTCAGCACGTTCGCGATTATTTGGAGACGACCGTTCTCAAGCGCTACGAGGAGCTGTTTCAGGATAAAGTGGTCTCCACCGCTTTCCAAAAATACGACGGGTTGGGCTTGCTGCTGGACGAACCGAACGGCAATCTGGGTTACCGGTTTCTTGTTTTGCACAATGACATTCAAAATGCCAAGCTGGCGCAAGAGGGCTTGTCCAATATAACCGTGCATTTTCTAAAAACGGGATATACCGTCGATTCCCGGTATATTTACGAGAAACCCGGAAATTCCAAGGATGCCGGGTTTCTCGGCGAACTGAGCCGATTCCCGCTAAATCGCTGGACGATACGCGACGGCGGCGAGGGCGAACGGGTGATGACCTACTTGCAGTCGCTGCCTTACGGATCGTCGCACGACAATGCCAAGGGTTATCTGTATCTGGACGTCAGTCTCGATTACGTGACCGGGCTGCTCGGCGGGATGTTGAGCTCCAAAGAGGAACGTTTCTATATCGTCGATGAGGACGGCAAGACGCTGCTGACGAACTCGGGACAGGCGGCGGCCGGATTTGACCGCTCAAACGAGCTGGCGGGGACGGCCGCGTCGGTGACCGTGAGGGAAGAAGCGGGCCGAACAACGGTATGGGCGTATTCTCCCGCCAGCCTGTCCAGGTTCGGCTGGGGGTTTTACGTAGCGAGGCCGCTGGATTCGCTGCTGATCGAATCGAAGAAGCTGCAGCATAATTTGTTTGTCGCCTCCATTGTAGCCGCCGTCGCCGGTCTGGCGATTTCGCTGCTTATGTCCAGGCGGGTATACGTGCCGCTAAAAAAAATGATGAGCAATCTTCAGACGCTTCATCGCAGTCTGGAGAAGACGCGGCTGCTGAAGCTGATTCATGGTGATACGGAGGAAGCCGGATCGTATTCGTTCGCGGAACGGTCGCAGTTTGCCGTGGCGTATATCCGGCTGCGCTCCGGAGAGCTGGACCTTGGGACGCTCGGCCAACAGTTCCACAACAAACCGTTCCAGTGGGACGCTTTGGCTGTCTCTCGGGAGGAGCTGGTTGTGTTGTTCGTGCTGGAGCCGGAAGAGCAGGGCGCGGACGCGACAGTCAAGGAGACGCTGCGATCGCTGCAAGAAGAGTTAAGCGGAGTTTGCCGGTTTTCCGCCGGGTATGGGCGTACGACGGATAGGCTCGCTCTAGTTTCCGAATCGTTCGGCGAGGCGAAGCACGCGGCCAGATACGAGTTTCTGTTCGGTCCTTCCGCCGTTGTCGGCTTTCACGAGGTCGAGGCTCGCCGCAATGCGCTGGAGGATATGAACTTCGAACGCTTCGAGAAGGGGATTCACGCACAAGATATGGAAGCGGTTTCAATGTATCTGGAAGAGTTCGAACGCACCTTGATCGACGGAGGCTGCGGCATCGAGACGGCGGAATGGGCGTTGATGCAGCTTAGCGTGTGCATGCGCCGCATGGCGCTTCATTATCGGTTGTCCGATCGGCTGGAAATTCCCGACATGTCCCGGACGCTTAAAGAAGGCACGCTGGGAGAAGGGCTGGAACGGATCAAGGTCGACGTGAGGCAGATGATCGCCTGGCTGAGCAGCGACGCACCTCACGCTCATGCCGAGACGATCAACGTCATTCAGCGTTATATTCATGAGCATTTGCATGAAGATATTTCGTTGGATGGGGTGGCCGAGCTGGTATCCTTCTCTCCCTCCTACATCTCGAAGCTGTTTGCCGAAGTGCTGCATGTGCCGTTTATCGAGTATTTGAGCCGCGCTCGGCTGGAGCTTGCGGCGGAGCTGCTGCGGGACGGCCAAGAATCGGTGACCCGGATCGCCGAACGGGCCGGATACAGCAACGTCCAATATTTTTGCACGAAGTTTAAGGCAAAATACGAAGTAACGCCTAACCAATACCGCAAGCTTACGCGGGCGGCCGCGGTTCAGACCGAGGTCGTCTAACAACCCATATCAGGATGATTTGGCGGCTTTCCGGGAGGAAAGCCGCTTTTATGCTTCAAATTATACAAAATGACATGAATCTGAACTGGATTCGATAGGGGTTTCGCTTCTAAACTGAGGGCAGGCCATACGAAATGCGGCAACAAAATTTACAGAAATGGAGACTTGCTCTATGGCATCCTTGACAAGGAACAGGAAGCTGACGGCTGAAAGTAGATGGAAGCGCTACAAAAAGCATAAGTACCTGTTTATTTTGCTGCTCCCGGCTTTGATCTGGTATTCGGTTTTTCAATATGCTCCTCTGTATGGCGTGCAGCTGGCGTTTAAGGATTTTCGCGTATTGGAAGGGATTAACGGAAGCCCCTGGGTAGGATTTAAGCACTTCGAAGTTATGTTTACCTCGACCAGCCAGTTTTGGAGAGTATTTCGCAATACCGTAGTCATCAGTCTGTATCACATTATTTTCGGATTTCCCGCTGCTATCGTTCTGGCGCTCATTTTTAACGAGATCAGGGGAAAAGTGTTTAAAAGGGTTACGCAATCGATCAGCTATTTGCCGCATTTTCTCTCATGGGTCATTCTTGCGGGTTTGTTTGGCACGATTCTGTCGCCAAGCACGGGGATCGTCAACTACATTCTTACGATGCTCGGGCTCGATACGATCTACTTTCTGGGCGATCCCGACTACTTCAGATTCACCTTGGTGACCACGAGTATTTGGAAAGAGGTCGGCTGGGGTACGATTATCTATTTGGCTGCGTTGGCGTCGATTAATCCGAATCTGTACGAAGCGGCAAGCATCGACGGAGCCGGCCGCTGGAAGCAAACGCTGCATATTACGCTGCCCTCCATTTTACCGGTCATCTGCATCATGTTTATTTTTCAGATCAGCGGCATTTTGGACGCGGGCTTCGACCAGATATTGAATCTGTATCATCCTGCTGTATATGAAGTTGCGGATATTCTGGATACGTACGTATTCAGGGTCGGTCTGTCTCAAATGCAGTACAGTTTGACGACGGCAGTCGGCTTGTTTAAAAACGTGATCGCTCTCCTCCTGGTTTTGGGAACCGATTACTTCATTAAAAAAGCGGGCCAGGAAGGGCTTTTCTAAGGAGGAGATACGATGTTTTCACGCATGACAATCGGCGAAAAATGGTTTCAAGTGTTCGCGGTAATGTTTATTGCCGGATTAAGCGTTCTGTTTGTGTATCCCTTCATCCATGTGCTGTCGATCTCGCTCAGCACGCCGTCGGAAGCGATTCGGCCGGGACTCCATTTGTTTCCTCAGGAGTTTTCCTTAGAGGCATATCGGAAAGCGGTTTCATCTACGCAAATCTGGTACGGCTTCCGCAATACGATATTCCGGACGGTTGTCGGCACTGTGCTATCGGTTGTCGTGATGGTCATGGCCGCTTATCCTTTGTCCAAAAAATATTTGCCGGATCGTCGTTTTTACACCTTGTTTATCGTGATGACGATGTTTTTCAGCGGCGGCCTTATTCCGTCCTATATGCTGATTAAAAGTCTGGGACTGTACGATTCCATGCTCGTCTACATCATCCCGAGCCTGTTCGTTACGTTCTCGCTCCTGATCTTGCGCAACTTCTTTATCGGCATCCCCCAGGAGCTGGAGGATTCGGCCCGGATGGACGGAGCCAACGATATTCGCATTCTGTTCTCGGTCGTGCTGCCGCTGTCGGCGCCGATCATCGCGACGATTACGCTGTGGTCCGCGGTCCGCTACTGGAACGAATGGTTTCAGGCGTTGATCTACATTCAGGACCAGACCAAAATCGTGCTGCAGATCTATCTGCGCAGACTGGTCGTGGAAAATCAGGACATGGAGCTGCGGATGCTGATGTCCCAGCAGCCGGGTCAGGAAACCGTGACGCCGGAGACGGTCAAAGCTGCCGTGCTTATGATCATTACGGGGCCGATTATCATTGTTTATCCGTTTCTGCAAAAGTATTTCGTTAAGGGAGTCATGATCGGTTCCTTAAAGGAGTAGCAAGGCAAATGCAAGTACCGGAAAAATTTGCTAAAAGCTTGTTCAAAAAGAACCGGACTTTTTGAACGAGTCCTGCCAGCAATTTTTCATAGATGAGGATTTAAAAAAGGGAGGAAACAGGTGTGAAAAAGAGCGTTAAATGGAAAATTCTAACGGCAGTGCTTGCTGTCATTATGCTGCTCTCGGCGTGCACGAACGGAGGGGGCAATAACAAACCTTCTGCCAGCGGCGAGACAACTGCTCCGTCGGGAACGGCTTCGTCCGCTCCATCCGAACAGGCAGAGGAGCCGATCAATCTGCTTTGGCTGAGCTTTGATCCGCCAGAAGGCGACGAGACGCCGGTTCAGAAGTTTTTGGAAGAACGTTTTAACGTGAAAATAGAGAACATGCGCGTAGACCGTACCAGCTGGACGGAGCATCTGAACATTCGACTTGCAACGGGAGAGGTTCCCGATCTGTTCTTCTTGTGGTCGCAAGGGGAAATTCTGGATTACTCCAATCAGGGCCTGCTGGCCGAGCTGCCGATCGATCTCATCAGGGAGAAGATGCCTAAATACGCGGCATCCGTCGACGAGATGGATCCTAGCATCTGGGACCTGGCTGTCGTAGACGGCAAAAACTTCGCGATTCCGCTCTACTGGCTGGAAGGGCTTACGCCGTTCATGCCTGCTTACAACGGCGATTGGCTTAAGGCGGCCGGCTTCGACAAAGCGCCGGAGACGCTGGTAGAGTTCGAGAAAGTGGTCTATTACTTCGCGAAAAACGATCCCGACAAAAACGGCAAAGCGGATACGATAGGTTATTCGGGCAGCGGCAAGGACTCTCTGGCAACGCTGGCGTTCAACTCCGTCTACTCGGCATACGGAACAAGTCCCGGCGCCTGGTTAAAAGCCGAAGACGGCAGCCTGGTCAATGCGATGGTAACCGAGCGTACTCGCGAGGCGCTTAAAGTGCTTAATAAGTGGTACAAGGACGGCGTTATCGACAAGGAGTTCCTGACGACGGATTACGCCAAAACCCGTCAGGATCTGGCCAACAGAAGATCCGGCATTATCGACAGAGGCATGTGGAACAGCTATTCGATCGCCATCGGACCGGAATTCAAGGGACAAAATCCGGATACGGAGCTGGTTGTAGGCAAGCCGCTGGTCGGTCCTTACGGAGACAATGCCGGCTTCTCATGGGGAGTCAAAAACAACTTTGTCGGGATGGGCGCACAGGTAGCGAAGGATCCAAAGAAAATGGATAAACTGTTCGAAATTTTGGAAGCGATGGTTTCGGATGAAGAAGTTTATAAAATGACGTACTTTGGCGTTGAGGGAGAGCACTATGATCTCGTGGACGGTGTTCCGACGCCTAAGGAACAGTACGTAAACGTGACGGAGCGAGGAGCAAAGGTCGGAGCAAGCAGCTATTACAACATCTTCGGCACCAAGTCCAGCTACATGTCGCAATTCGATCTGTCGAAGGAGCAGGCCGCATTTAAGAAACAGACAACGGAAGGTGTCCCGGCCTTTAGCAGCCTGCTTACGTTTATCGTTCCGGAAACGTCCCAATACCCGGACTTGAACCGGATTCGCGACGAACACCTGATCAAGTTTATTATCGGCGAAATTAATCTGGATCAAGGCTTCGACGACTTCGTCAAGCTGTGGAATTCGTCCGGAGGAGAGGCTCTGACCAAGGCGGTCAACGATCGTTACGCCGCATTGCAGCAATGAATATATTAAATGAGACGGGCTGCGCAGCCGACATGCAGCTCCGCGAGGAGATCGCGGAGCGCTGCCGGCAGCAGCTAAAGAAGCTGGCGAACGCGAGAAGCCGGGCCGTGAGCCAGGAAGAGTGGGACAGCTTGCGCCGACCGTTGCTGGATACGATTAGGGCCGCGTTCCCTTCCTTTATGTATGACAGGGAACCGATCACTTCGCGTGTAGTAAGCCGTCATCACTTTGGCGACTATCGGGTGGAGAACGTCATCTTTGAATCCTATCCGGGCTGGGAGGTCAATGGAACGGTATATCTGCCCACGCAGCCGGGCCCTTATCCGGGCGTCGTCTGCCCGACGGGGCACAGCTGCAAGACGGGTGAAAGCTATCAGATTTCCGCGCAGATTTTCGCGCGCAACGGCTACGCGGCAATCTCTTTCGACCCGCCGGGCGTGGCCGGAGAGATCGGCCATCTCAACAATCATTTTACCAACGGGCTGATCGGCTACCTGACGGGCATCTGGAGCAACACGCATTTTGTTCTGGATGCGATCCGCTGCATCGATTATTTGGAGACTCGCGACGATATCGATTTTAGCTCGGGCGGCGTGGCGATGACCGGCGTATCCGGCGGCGGCGCGACAACGATCTATGCTTCGCTGCTCGACGAGCGCGTCCGTTTTCTGGCGCCGGTCTGTTGTCTGAACGAGCATGAATCCTTGCATTTGACGGACTGGTATACGAGCTGTCCCGAGCAGTTGGGTACGGGACTGATCGCGCACGGCATCGATTTTACGGATTTGATCGCGCTTCAGGCGCCGAAGCCGTGCTTGATCGTCGGCGGCCGGGAGGACGATCTGTTCGACTACCGCAACACCCAGCGTTTGTATCACGACGCGGCGGACATCTATCGACTGTATGGCCGAGAGAGCGAGCTGGGATTGTTTCTGGACGATTGCGGCCACGCTTATTCGGTCAACATGGCTAACGTTGTGGTGAGCTGGATGAACCGCGTGTTTAAGCCGGAGACTCCGCCGCTCGCTCTGAGCCGCGAGGATCTGACGGTCCAGGAGCCGGGGCTGCTGCATTGTCATCCGTCCAATGAGGTCAACATGTATACGATCAACAGGGACGAGGGCAGGCGGCTTTTGGAAAGGCGTGCCGTGCCGCAAGGAGAAGCCGGCCAGGCGTACCTGCGGGAGCGGCTGCGGCTGA
>NZ_BDQX01000368.1:12519-15485 GCF_003112455.1 Paenibacillus agaridevorans | reverse complement strand
CCGTCGCGGATCAGGGAGGCAAGCTGGCGAATTACGAGGTCCAGACGGAGAAGGGGCAGCTGACGATCTCCAAGGCGCCTTTTACGGTGACGGTCGATGATAAAACGCGCGAATACGGAGATCCGAATCCCGTCTTCACGAGTACCAGTGTCGGTCTCCGCAACGGAGACACGTTCCCGATAACTTATTCGACCGAGGCTGCGGCAGGCAGCGCCGTGGGTCAGTATGACATAACCCCGACCGTTGCGGATCAGGGGGGCAAGCTGTCGAATTACGTAGTCCAGACGGAGAAGGGGAAGCTCGCGGTTACCCAAGCGCCGCTAACGATTCGGCCTGCCGATGCCAGTCGGTTATATGGCGAAGTTAACCCAGCGTTCACGGGAACGCTCGACGGGCTGAAAAATTCGGATGACATCCCCGTCGCTTATACGACGGCGGCCACTGCCGAAAGTCCCGTTGGGGATTATTCCATTACATCGGCGGTGACGGAGCCGGACGGAACGGCGAGCAATTATCGGATTACGTTGCAGCAGGGGAGTCTTGCTGTCGGGAAGGCAGAGCTCAGCTTTGCCGCCACGGATGCGGAGCGTGTATACGGACAACCGAACCCGTCATTAACCGGAACGTCTTCCGGGCTTAAGAACGGCGATGCGATCACGGCCGACTATACCACCGCCGCCTCGGAGACCAGCTCCGTCGGCAGCTATGAGATCAAAATCGGCCTGAACGATCCGGACGGCAGGCTGGTCAATTATAACGCAACGCTCGTTCCGGGCACGTTGACCGTTACGAAAGCGAGCTTGCTGGTCACTCCTCATAACGCTGTCCGCTGGACCTCTCACCCGAATCCGGATCTGACCGGGGCGCTATCAGGCCTGGCCAATCAAGACGAGATAACGGCGCGGTACCGTTCAATCGCGGTCGAGGACAGTCCTGCAGGGGAATATCCGGTCACGGCGGAACTCGACGATCCGGACGGCAAGCTGAGCAATTATGACGTTCAATTTATGGAAGGAACGCTTCGGGTATACGATCCGCCGCGCATCGGGTTCTCGGGTTCGGACGGACCGCATGAGGTGACGGGAGATATCGCGCTGCCTTCGCAAGACGCCGAAGGGTACGAGGTCGTCTGGACGTCGTCCTCCCCTGATACGGTGGTCACCGCTACCGGGAAGGTCAATCGTCCTGCTTTCGTGCCCGGAGATTCGGGCGATGTCCGCGTTATAGTAACCGCGGAGACGAGGATAGACGGTTCGGATTACTCGGTCGAGTATGAGATCGTGGTCAAAGAAGCCGATTTGACGAATGAACAAGCAGTGGAGTGGGACTTGGATGCATTAGAAATCGGCTATGCGGATGGTGATAGCGCGGATCAGGTGACGGGTCCTCTGCAGCTTCCGGACGGAGGAGAATGGGGCAGCGGCATCGTTTGGACATCATCCCGTCCGAACATCGTAAATGCGGAGTCCGGAGAAGCGAGCCGGCCCGCTTACACGGAAGGAGATGCTTCCGTCGAGCTGACGGCGACCGTAACGAAAGGCACGGTAAGCGGGACGAAGAAGTTTACGGTCCGGGTGCTTTGCCTCGATCCCGTCGCGGTGAGCTTGCATACGGATCTATCCCGGTACACGATGATTTACGGTCAAGAGAAAACCATTGAGGTTACGGCAACGTATTCGGACGATACCGTCAGGAGCCATCTATCCGGGGTAACCTATACCGTGCTTGACGCTTCGATCGTCGAGGTCGATTCGAACGGGCGAGCGCTAGCTAAGGCGCCAGGCACGACCAAGGTGACGATAGGCTATGAAGGGCTGACCATCGAGGTCGAGCTGACGGTTTACCTGCCGTATACGGGCACGCCTCAAAATCGTCCGACCGCAACGATCATCCGGCCCGACGGGACGGAGACAACCGTCGACATCGGAATCGACCGGATAGAGGAAGGTGTCGTGACGATTAAAGAATCCGGTATGGTTATACTGGGTCAAACGACAGTCGATAAATTGTTTGCCATGAATCCGGAGGCGGTGCTCCTCCTTCAAGGAGACAGCGCGACGATTGGCGTAAAACTGGCGGGCCTTCAGTCGGAAACGGAGTCGGAAGCTCGGACGACTTGGATGTTCGGAGCGGAACGACTAAGCGAGGCTCCCGAATCCCTTAAGGCGAGTGGACTGCGCAGTGAGTTGCTTACGGATTACGTACGTTTCTCGGCCGGCTTGAACGACGAGGTGCCTTTCCAAATGCAAACGCTGCTGCTTGGCGATGGCGAAATGCCGGACGGCGCGGTTCTCGTTCGCATAGACGAGCAGACGGGACAATTCCGATTTGTGCCGGCGAGCTTCGCGATGAAAGACGGACGGTCGGTCGCCGAATTCAAGGTGACTGGCTCCGGCATCTATGCCGTCTTGAACCATCAGGTTTCCTTCAAAGATATGGGCAGGCATTGGGCGGGCCGGGAAGCAGAGCTCCTGGCTTCCAAACTTATTGTTCAGGGACGTGGCGACGGAGGCTTCGATCCGGAGGGTCGGCTGACTCGCGCCGAAGCCGCGGCGCTGCTCGTACGGGCGCTGGGGCTTCGTCCTACTGCATCGGGCCAAGGGGACGGAGTGTTCTATGACACGGCCGGGAAGTGGTACGAGGACGAGGTTGCGGCGGCTTATGGCGCCGGTTTGATTCAAGGTTACGCAGCCGGGGAGTTCCGCCCGGACGAAGGCGTCTCCCGCGAGCAGCTGGCCGTCATGATTATGCGTGCCGTTCGTTCGGCGGGAACGGACTTTGGCAATGCCCGTCAGGGAGTCCGGCTTACCGATGCCGCCGACGTTTCCGATTGGGCCGCGGATGCGGTCCGGGAGGCGGCGGAAGCGGGTATCGTGCAGGGCAACGAGAGGGGAGAATTTCAGCCGACTCGTTCCGTTACACGGGCCCAAATGGTTGTTATGCTCTACCGGATGTTATCCGGCATG
>NZ_BDQX01000368.1:0-12404 GCF_003112455.1 Paenibacillus agaridevorans | reverse complement strand
CATGATGGCGCGCGGGGCCCTTTTGCCATTCAGACCGATCGCAGCACCTTATCCATGAACCCCTGAACCCCATTACCACGGAATCGAAAATCGGTAGCGGGCGTTCCTCCAGGTCAGCGTCCCCGTCAAGATCAGCGCGGCTAGATAGATCAGCAAAGAACAGAGGATCGAAGTGATGACGGACCAAACTTGCGGCATACCCTGGCCGACAACGTAAGTATAGGTCCAGTGTCCGCCGATCGCCATGAGCATGGAGCAGATCCCGACCTTGATATAAGGGCGAATGCTCCAATAGAAGCCGATCGAGCTTGAGATGGACACAAAGTTCAGGAGCGTCTGCATCACAATGCCGATACCGATGCCGTAGGCAACGCCGCTGATGCCGAATTGGCTGCCTAATACGAAGATCGAGATCCCCCGGAATACGGTGGCGATGACATAGTTCCATAACATCGTTGTCGCGCGGCCGAGTCCGAGCATGATGGCATGAAGCGGGGCGTCGAAATAATGCAGGAAAAACATCGGCGCCAATATCGCCAGAAGCACGCCTGCTTCGGGCGCGTTGTAGATCAGCGTCGTGAGCGGAGTGGACCATTCGTAGAGGATAACGGTGGCCGGGGCGCCGATGAGAAGTCCCAAGTTGATCGCCTGATTCATCCGTTCATGGATGAGCAGACTGTTTTTGTTTGCCGCAGCCTCGCCAATCGCGGGGATGAGGGCGGTGGACAAGGACTGCGTAATGAAGCTCGGCATAAAAAGGAGCGGGAACGCATAGCCGGCGAGCAAGCCGAATTGCTTCGTTGCCGCAGCCGTCCCAATGCCGGCCAGCGCCAGGCTGGTCGTAATCAGCAAGGGCTGGAACGTGTTGTACAGCGAATGGACGACGCCGTGCCCCGTCGTCGGCAGTCCGATCTGCAGCAGCTCTCCGAGCGTGCGCCGGCCATGCTTGAGGTGGCGCGCCCAGGTCTCGCCCGGCAGCTTGGACTCGCCGTACAACTTGTAGCTTAGAGCCAGGAAAGAGAGGCTGATCAACTCGCTGACGACCGAGGCGGCCATGGCTCCGGCAGCCGCATAAGCAACGCCGTATGGCATCAATAGGTGAACCAATGCAAGTACGATCGCGATCTGAACGGTATGCTCCAGCACATCGGAAGCGGCAATGGTCTTCATCTGCTGCATCCCGCGGAAGTAGCCCTTTAGTACGGCCGATACAGCAACGATCGGCGCGATCGGCGTAATGGCGAGCATCGCGTAATAAGCGCGCTGGTCGCTTAACAGGATGGAGGCGATCCACTCCGACCCAAGCAAGACGACGGTCGTGAGCGTGACGCTCAAGAAACCCGTGACAGCGAGAGAGACATGCAGGATGCGCCTCACTTTCTCGCGTTCTCCGCGAGCGTGTGCTTCTGCGATCAGCTTGGAGATGGCCACTGGCAAGCCAAGCTCCGTAATCGTAATGACGAGCGGGACGAGCGGATGCGCCATCATCAGGATGCCGATACCTTCCGCGCCCAGTACGCGAGCGATATACATGCCGCTGATGAAGCCAAGAATACGGTTGATAAAGGCAGCGGCTGACAAGACCAGCGTACCTCTCATAAACGATTGCCCGTGTTGTGACATGATGGATGTCCTCCTGTTTCTCGAATATTCTAATGTATTCAGAAATCGGAGAAGCATGCGAACAAGCCGGTTGCCGGATAAGCCCGGCAACGCCAAAAGCACCGTACCTTCAGCAGGGACGGTGCTTTTGGAGACTGCCCAGGCTGCCGATATTACCTTCATCCTTGAATTTGAAAATATAATCGGTGTGAAGTCAAATCGTACTGCTGTGTTATAATTGAATCAAAGTTTCGATTTTTGAATTCACAATAGAACAGGATGGGATCCTTTGAATAAAAACGAAGTGGAAAATGAGTTGCCTCCCAATTATGATCAATTAAAAACAGCCGCGAACCGGACGTCCAATTGGAGAGAACGACTAGCTGCCGTTGAAGAGTTAGGTCAGTGGAAAACGAAACAAACCATTGATGTGCTATTGCATAGACTGAATAACGACAGCGTGTATAAGGTTCGGGAAGCTGCCTTTGGCAAGCTCAAACAATTCGGTGAAGATGTCCAGCTTCCGCCAAGAAAAAAAGGCGACTTAAGCAGAGAGGTTGCCAAAATTCTGGTAAGAATAAAGAAAAGCTTGCCGAAAGGTCATGCTTATCAGGATTTCAAAGAGAAGTTCAAAAAGATGAGACTTGATATTTATGATACCTGCGAAGGCGAAAAGGGCGACGACTTCGATAAGTGGCTTGAAGACGCGTGGGCTTCGTTAGCGACAAGGTAGTCCGGAACTGAGTATGCGGGATATGACAGAAATGCTGGAAGCGAGAGATGCGGAGGAATAAGAAGTGCAAATAGCGGTGCAGGGATTTCCAATCCTGCACCGCTATTTGCATGTAGGCGATTGGCGAACCAATCAACTTCGTATTAATTGGGTTGAGACAACGCGACAGAACGTTTCTCCGCGCTCGAGCGGATGACGGCGTCCAGCACCTCTTGATTGCGGTACCCGTCCATGAAGTCCGGAAGGCCGTCAGGGGCGAGGCCGTCCAGCAGCGTCAGGAAGTCGCCGTACTGCGACACTTTGCATCGCTCGGGAACGTCTATGACCGCCTTGGCAAGCTGTCCCGGAGCTTCTTCGCGAATCCATACGAGCTGATCGGGATTTAGCGTGGACGCATGCAGCGTTCCGAGATCGCCATAGACCGAGACCTCATGCTGATTGCCCGAGCCGATCGCGTTGCGCGATGATTGGAAGATGCCGACGGCATCACTGGTCATCCGCGCCTGAAAGCTTACGAAATCATCGACCTCGACCTTGACCATCTCCCCGGTAGCGGGATCCCGCCGCTCGGGAACGAAGGTGCGCAGCTGCGCCGACAGCTCCTGAAATTCGCCGAACAGAAACCGCGCCAGATCGATCATATGCGAGCCCAGATCGCCGAGCGTTCCCGTGCCGGTGATGTCCTTGTCGAAGCGCCACAGATACGGCGTGTCGTTAAGGACAGCTCCCCAGCTTTGCAAGTACTGGATCGAGAAGCTGCGCACCGTGCCCAACTTGCCTTCCCGAACAAGCTCGCGCGCATAGCGGAAGGCCGGCGTGTAACGATAGCTAAAACCAACCATGCCGGGCACCGGCCCCCGTTCGTACAGCTCCAGAAGCTGCTCGGCCTCCTCAAAGACGCGGGTGAACGGCTTCTCGGCGAGATAAGGTTTGCCTGCCGCAAGACAAGCGCGCAAGATATCCGAATGGACGTTGTTCGGCGTTACGGATACGATCGCGTCGACCTCGGGGTCCTCGATGAGCCTTACAAAATCAGGGTACCTTTTGCCGGGCTTGATGCCGAGCTGTTCTCCCTTCTCCGCCAACGCCCGCTCATCCACGTCGCTTACGGCCACAACCTTATAGCGGCGCTCATCCGCCATCCAACGGATATGCGAATGCGCCATGCCGCCGAGTCCGATCAATCCGATTCGATATGTCCTCATAGCTGCTCCTTTAACTGGCTGAGTATTTTCATCACTGTATATTGTCGTAACGCTCGTAAGCGTCCGTATAAATCTTTATCAGCTTCTGCAAGCCCATGTCGTTAAGCTTTTCGACGTAAGCGTCCCATTCTTGATCGACGCCGCCTTTGGTAATCCATTTGGCGCGCGTGCTCTTAATATAGCTCTCGATATCGGTGGTCAACGTCGGAAGCTCCTCGTACTCCTCGACCGTGTACATGACTTCCGGATACGGCTCCGTCACATAGTCTTTGCTCAGGCCGTCGAGCTGCAGCTTTAAGCCGTCGCCGCTTGATGGGTCGAGCTTGATGTTTTTCTCGAACTCGGGGCTGACGTATTTCGGGCCGAAGTCGCGCAGGGAGCTGTCCCAGTACCAGGCGTCCGCGCTTGTGCCGTCCGGCGGATCCATAAGCGTGTACGTGCCGTCGGCGTTCTTCTCGATCGAGGTGCCGATGGCGCCCCAGAAGTTCTGGATGCTGGCTTCGCCGGTGTAGAACTGATCCGCCCAGCGCGCGGAAATTTCGGGATATTTGTTGCTTGTCGTAATAAGCACCTCGTTGCGACGGAAGCTGAGACCGTTGGGGTCGCCAATCTGATATTTATTTCCGTCCGGTCCGGTAATCGGCACGATCGTTTCGTATTGATCGCTCCACTGGCCAAATACGGCATCCGGCGTCCACTGGTAGGAGAAGCCGACTAACGCCGCGTCGGGATTTTGGCGTTTGGCCGTCAGCATCGTGTTGTCCTGAGTAAATGTTTCCTTATCGATCAGCCCTTCGGAGAACAATTTGTTTGCCCATTCGATTCCCGCTTTGTACGCTTCGGAGGTTGGGAAATATTCCAGCTTGCCGTCCTTGACGATCAAATGATTGCCGCGAATGTCGGTTATGCCGAACGGCGCGAACAGATTCATGTCGACATCCTTGGAGTCGCTGTACGGAATTTCGTCCGCCTTGCCGTTGTCGTTCGGATCCTGCTCTTTAAACGCCTTCAGCACATTGTACAGGTCGTCAAGCGTCTCCGGCGCCTTCAACCCCAATTTGTCGAGCCATGCCTTGTTGATGACCGGCTGTACGGAGGAGTAGGGGCGCGACGGCAGCCTTGCGGGCAGCGAATAGATTTTGCCGTCCGGGAATGTGCTCAGTTTTTTCATATCCGGCATTTCGGCCATCGCCGCTTTCAGATTCGGCATATATTGCTCAATGTAGTCGTCCAGCGGACGGAACAAATTGAGGTTGTTTACGATATCGGAATCGCCGAAGGCCATGTTGCCGATAATGATGTCCGGCATTTTGCCGCTTGCCAGCATGACGGATTTTTGCGTTTCCCAATCGCTGTTGGAGATGACCTGCCAATTGATCTTGACGTTGGAGTTTTTCTCGAGCTCTTGCAGCCAGGTATTTTTCGTAAACGTATCTCCCATGTTGCCCCACCGAATCGTCAGCGCATTCAACGTCACCGGTTTGTCCGTAATCGGCAAACCTTCTTTGTTAAAGCCGCTTCCGGGCTCGCTTGTCGATTTGCCGCCAGCCTCGTTCGATCCGCCATTGTCGGGATCCGCTCCGTTGCTGCAGCCTGCAAGCACGGCCGTTCCCAATACGGAGATTAGAGCCAAACCGGATAACATTTGTTTCATCTTCGCCATGTCGAACTCCCCTTTTCATAGAATAAGTGTAACATTCCATCGCCCCTGTTAGTTCGTGTTCAAAAAGTCCGGAAGCGGGCTTTTTGAACTACCTCTATTGCTGTTCAACTCTTGACGGCGCCGATCATCACCCCCTTGTTGAAGTGCTTCTGCACGAACGGATAGAGGCACATAATAGGGAGCGTCGCGACGATAATGACGGAGTAACGAAGCAGATTGGCCAGGCGCAGCGCGATCTGGGCCGCTTCTCCCGTACCCAGCGCATTTTGCATCTGATTGGTTACCAAAATGTCCCGCAACACGAGTTGAAGCGGATGAAGATCTTTATTCTGCAAGTAGATAAGCGCGTTGAAGTAGGAGTTCCAATGGCCGACCGCGAACCATAAGGCGAGCACCGAAATGATGGCTTTGGACAGCGGCAGCACCATGAGCGCAAAGAATCGAAGATTGCCGCAGCCGTCGATCTGCGCGGCTTCCCATAGCTCGGCGGGTATGCCCGTGCGGAAGAAGGTGCGCGCCACGATGATGTCGAATACGGCGACCGAGAACGGAAGCACCATGACCAGGAACGTATCATACAGATTGAAATCGCGGATCGTCAGAAAGGTGGGCACCAGGCCGCCGTTGAAGAACATGGTGAAAATAAAGAAAAACGACAGCGGCTTGATGCCGACCAGATCCTTCCTCGACAAGGCGTAGGCCGCCGACAGGTTGACCGCGAGCCCGATCGCGGTGCCGACAACCGTGTAGGCTATCGTGTTCCGGTATCCGATCCATATATTCGAATGATTAAACAGCTCCTTGTAGCCGTCCCATGTAAATCCTTGAGGCCAGAGCCACACTTTCCCGTTGCCTACGGCCGACGGATCGCTGAAAGACGCGATAACGATAAAATAAAGCGGATATAATACAAGGATAAGCACAATGACGGACCAGGTATACAATAACGTTTCCAGCAGCTTGTCGTTATCGCGCTTTCTCTTAATAGGCAGAACATGATTCGTTGCAGTCTCCATGGCTGTCTGTCCTCCTTTCTGTTACCAGAGACTATTCTCCGAATATTTTTTGGCTATTTGGTTGACCAGGATGAGCAGCGCAAAATTAATGAGCGTATTAAAGAGATTAATGGCTGCCGAGAAGCTGTACTGCGAGCTGAGCAGTCCGATTTTGTACACGTACGTCGAGATGACCTCGCTGCCGGAAATATTCAAATTGTTCTGCAAGAGGTAGGCCTTCTCGAAGCCGACGCCGAGCAATCCGCCGACTCGCAGGATCAATAGGGTAACGATCGTCGGGATGAGCATCGGAATGTCGATATACCATATTTTCTGCCAGCGCGTTGCGCCGTCCACCGTCGCCGCTTCGTACAGGCTTGGACTGACCGCCGACAACGCCGCAAGGTAGATAATGCTGTCCCAGCCCGTATGCTGCCAGACGTCGGACCAGACGTAGATGCTGCTGAACAGACTCGCCGAGCCCATGACATTGGGCGCCTCCGCGCCGAATAGTCGGAACAGATTGCCCATGAGACCGTTGCCGGGAGACAGCAGAATCATCATGAGACCCGCGATTACAATGGTAGAGATGAAATGCGGCATATAAGTGATCGTCTGGAATACCCGCTTGTACCGGTTCGCTCGCAGTTGATTCACCAGGATGGCGAATATAATCGGAATCGGAAACATCGCGAAGCTGTACAAGCTGATCAGTACCGTGTTTTTGATCGTGATCCAGAATTGATAGGACTGGAAAAACTTTTCGAAGTATTTGAGTCCCACCCAGGGACTCTCCATAATCCCCAAAGCCGGCTTAAAATCCTTAAACGCGATAATGACCCCGTACATCGGCTTATAAGTAAAACATAACAGCAGCGTGACTGCCGGGAGCAAAAGCAAGTACAGCCCCCAGTTTTTGCCGATTCGGAGCATATACCGCTGCAGATGGGCCTTCGATGAACGATTGATCAAGTGTCCGAACCTCCTATTGCTGTGTGATGGGTCATCCCTGTTCGATTTCTTCCCCTCGCCCTTGATTATACGGACCCCTGGCGATACGATTTGGACCATCTTAAGGGGATATCTGGACCTTTGCGGAGCCGGAGTTCCTTTTCTCGGGACGGTTCGGCATGAAATATAGCCTAATCCAGACTTTTTACTGTCCATTCCGGACATTTCGCGGCAGGAGCGGAGTAGCCGGGTTGCATTTTCGATTTCCGGTATTATAATCATCTGACAACGCTATACATGGCGGTGACGCGAAGACGATCGAAGGGAGCTGCGGAGCAGGTGGCGGAACGGGCCGAGAACAAGCTGTATCCGATCAAACATTATGTCAGGATCATTATTATCATCTCCATATCCGCGCTGATTCTGGACCTTATCATCAGCTTCGCGACGATCGCGATCGTCAAGCAGCAATCCGCGCGGGATTTGCGGGACACGGCGTATTTGTACATCAACAGGATTAACGGAGATTTCTCTTATATCAACCATTTCATGGGATGGACGCTGGCCAACGACGACAATGTCAATATCATGAACACGCATGAGTTGAACGACACCGAATTCATCAAAGCCAACGATATGTTATTCCGAAGATTCGTCGAGCTTCAAAAAAGTTACGACCGCAATTACAACTTTTTTCTCTTCTTCAGCGAGAAGGACATCATGCTCAACGTGGCGCCGATGGGCTTGACGTACAAGGAATTTCAAGAGCTGAAGGGGCAGATGGACACTTACATGGATAAGAGTGTAGGTTACGATCCGTTTTATTCCCGCTGGTCGACTGTCCAACTGGACGGGACATTTTATATCCTTAATGTTTTCCTTTACCACGGCAACTATATGATCTGCCTGATTGCGGCCGACGATCTGATTGAGCCGCTGCGCCAAATCAATCTGGGCGAAAAAGGTTACGCCTCCCTATGGACCGAGGACGGGAGCCTCGTAACGAGTCCGATGTCGAACAACGGAAAGCCTGCCCATATCGAGCAGGATCGTTACGCTTGGCTCATGCCGTTCCAGACCAGAACGACCGTTAAAGGCGAGTTCGACAACGCATCGTTTTTCGTCAGGCTGGTCATTCAATTCGGCGCTTTCGAAAAAATCATGATCGCCCAGCTGCTCATCATGCTGATGGCCGTTATTGTTGCTTGCTCCTTAAGCTTCATCATGCTTTATTTCCGGAACAAGGTGCTGCAGCCGATCAAGAGCTTCTCGTACAATCTGGCCTTTTGGACCGAGGATGGCGAACCGATCGACATCGCGAGCAACAATATCGCCGAGCTGGAGAAAGCCAATAAACAGTTCACGGGGCTGGTTCAGCAAATCAAAACGTACAAAATCGACATTTACGAACGGGAAATCGAGAAGCAGCGCATTCAGCTGGATTATATGAAGCTGCAGATCAAGCCGCACTTCTTCCTGAACTGTCTGACGACCATACACAGCATGGCGCAGATGGACATGACCGAAGAGATCCAGCAGATGGCGATGTCCACGTCGATCTACTTCCGATACATCTTCCAGAACGGCCAGGACTTTGTTCGCATGGAAGACGAGATCGAGCATGTCCGCATCTATCTCGAAATTCAGAAGAACCGTTATCGCGACGCCTTTCTTTACCGAATAGAAGGAGCGGAGCAGGTGCCGGATCTGCCGATACCGCCGCTTGTACTGCAAACTTTTATCGAGAATGCGATCAAATACGCGGTCTCGCGGGATCAGAAATCGCTCATAACGCTGATCCTCAAACGCCGCCGGATCGGGGGCGAGATCGCGACCGTCATCCGGATCACGGATACGGGTCCCGGATTTCCGTCGCATGTCCTGGAGAAGCTGCGCCAAAGACTGCCGCTCGACCAGACGCATGGAACGCGGATCGGCATCATGAATACGATTCAGCGGCTGGAGTCCCTGTACGGCGGACGCGCGGCCGTGCGCTTCCGCAACCGCGCCGGCGGAGGGGCCGGCGTCACGCTGTACCTGCCGGAGCTTCCGGCCCATCCATCCGAGACAGGAGGTCAGCCGAATGCAAGCATTGCTCGTAGATGACGACTACTTTGTGGTGACGGCGCTGGAGAAGAAGGTTGATTGGGCCTCGCTTGGCGTAGACACGGTGCACACGGCCCATAATGTGGCGCAGGCGCGCGACATTTTGCAGCGGCATCCGATCCAAATTCTTATATCCGATATCGAGATGCCGCAAGGGAGCGGGCTTGAACTTCTTGCATGGATTCGCGAGGAGCGTTACAACGTGCAGGCTATTCTGCTCACCAATTACGCCGATTTCAACTATGCGCAGAAGGCGATCGAGCTGCGGAGCTTCGAATATTTTCTGAAGCCGATTCAATTCGATAAGCTTATGCTCATTATCGGGAAAGCGGTCGAACGGGCCAAGGAGCAGCAGCGGGAGGAAGAGGCTATTCAGGAGGGGTATTACTGGAAACGCAATCAGGCGAAGATGCTGGAACACTTCTGGCGCAAGCTGATCAGCGACAGCGTCTCCGCCCCTTTGAGGCCCGCCGACGTCGCCCGCGCAGCCCGGGAACAAAATCTGTCATACGGCATGGATGATTTTGTTCAGCCGCTGTTGCTTAATTTTTTTCATGCGGCGGGCAGTATGGGGATGGAAGAAAAAAATCTGTTCGATTTTGCGCTGCTAAACGTTTTATACGAGCTTTACCAGCATGCGGAATTTACGGTGGAGACGGCGCTGGAATACAGCGAAAATAATTGGATTGCCGTGCTGAAATGGAAGGGGGCGCCGAATTCTCGATTGCTCGAGGAGTTATGCGCATCGTTTATCCAGCAAGCCAATCGCTCGCTGAAATGCGATGCCTGCTGCATCATCGGCATGCCGTCAAGGCTTGGGGAGTTCGGCGCAAGCATTAGGCAATTGCTGCAACTGAACAAAGGGATTGCCAAGCGGCGCAATCAGGTTTTTGCCGCGAGTGACGTTATTGATCCGGCTGAGGAAGGCTACGCGCCTCCGGATCTGCCCCGGTTGGAGGGGCTGCTGGAGATGGGCCAGCCTGATGTTTTTTTGCGGGAAACGTCCTCGTATTTAAGCTTTCTATCGTCTCGCAACTATATCACTGTCTCCACCCTGGGCCTGTTCCAGCTCGATATGATGCAGCTCGTCTACGCCTTTCTCAAGTCGAAGGGCATTCAAGCGCATCAATTGTACAAAGGCAAGACAGGCGAGCGGCTTTTGGCCGAATCTTTGCACTCGATCGAGGATATGGAAGCTTACCTGCAGCATTTGGTGACGACGGCCTTGTCCTACCGCGATTTCGCCGAGCAGCCTACAACCGTAGCCGAAGAGATCAAACAATATATACATTCGCATTATGGCGAGGACTTGACCCGCCTTAGTCTGGCGGAGGTTTTTTACCTCCATCCCGACTATTTGGCGCGGATCTTCAAAAAGGAAACGGGCGTATCGCTGGGTACCTATGTCATCGGCGCCCGAATCGCGGCAGCCAAGCAATTGCTGCGTACGACGACGATGTCGGTGTTCGCCGTAGCGAAGAAGGTCGGTTATGCGAACTACTCCTATTTCGCCAAGGTGTTCAAGCAGGAGACCGGCATGTCGCCGAACGAGTATAAGCAGGGAGGTCGAGAGGGCTCGATTTGAAATCCCAAGTCTCTTTATCATAATACCTCTTCATAAAGAATAGATTTAGGGAAGGCATGTCTTATTTCTATTGAAGAGGGGTTGAAATACGATGCATCTTTCTGCGGCAACGATTGCGATGTTAGGCATTGGCACAGCCGTGCCCCGATATGTACTCGATCAGACCGACACGGCGCAGCGTTTGACGCACGCCCTTAGCGGGGCGCCGGACGCCGCACGCTGGGCCAAACGGATTTTCAAGAAATGCGGAGTCCAGACCCGCTATACATGCGAGCCCGATTTGCTCGAGCCGGCCGAGAACAACCGTTATTTCGCCCAATTGTCCGGATTGCCGGTTCCGACTACGGCCGATCGAATGGCGACCTATAAGCAAGAGGCGATTCCGCTGGCGCTGCAGGCAGCCAAGAAGGCCATGACCGATGCCGATATCGAACCGGAAGCCGTTACCCATCTGCTCACGGTCAGTTGTACCGGGCAATTTCTGCCGGGACTTGATGCGGCGCTCGTCCGGCAGCTTGGACTTCCCCTTTCGGTCAACCGCATTCCGCTGACCTTTCTCGGCTGCGCGGCCGGTCTTAAAGCAATCGGCATGGCGCGGGATATCGTCGCCGGACATCCGGACGCCGTTGCGCTGATCGTCAGCGTAGAGCTGTGCACGATCCATATGCAATCGACATCGGATCGCGAGGCGCTGTTTGGAGCGTCCTTTTTTGGCGATGGAGCTTCCTCTTGCGTCATCGGGAGAGCGGAGCAGCGGGATGGTCCGGTATTCGCGCTTGGCGAGGCGCGCAGCAGCCTGATGCCGGGTACGGCCGGCGAAATGATATGGGAGGTCGGCAATCACGGATACGATCTGTTTTTGTCCCCTCGCATCTCCCAGCTGATTGGGGAGAAGATTCCCGGCCAGCTTGCTCCGCTTTTGCGGGATGGGGATCCTTTTCCGGGAGTTTGGGCTATCCATCCCGGGGGTAAGGGCATTATCGACGAGCTTGAAGCAGCGCTTGCATTGTCCCCGGACCATACCCGGTTTAGCCGTGACGTGCTGCGCGATTATGGAAACATGTCCTCAGCGACCATTTTGTTCGTGCTGAAGGCGATCCGTGACACGTTTATTCGGGAAGGGGCCGATAGAACGGAGGGATTTTGTCTGGCCTTCGGTCCGGGACTTTCTTGCGAAATCGTGCCGATTGCATATCTGCCTGCTTCGGAGGACGGTGCGGCGATCGGCGCAAAAGCAGGGATGAGCGCCTATGTTTAGGACGTTTCGCGAACGCGCCTCGGCTTACGAGCTGATGGACGACCGGTCGCAGGGCGGCGAGGAGCTTAGGGAGGCGCTGCGGCATCTGCGAAGGTTAAACCGACTCTTTAGCGCGGCGGCCCCTACCTTGTTCGGAGTTAGCCGCTTATGGGCGGAGGCGGGCAAGCCGCGGCGATTGGAGGTGCTCGATATCGGGGCGGGCTCCGGCGACGTCAATGCGGCTTTGCTCAGGTGGGCCGATGCGCAGGGCGTCGAACTGACGGTGACGCTGGCCGATCGGACGCCGGAGGCCTGTGCGGAAGCGGC
>NZ_BDQX01000367.1 GCF_003112455.1 Paenibacillus agaridevorans | reverse complement strand
GGGGGGGGGGGGGGGGGGGGGGGGGGGGGGGGGGGGGGGGGGGGGGGGGGGGGGGGGGGGGGGGTGGGGGGGGGGGGGGGGGGGGGGGGGGGGGGGGGGGGGGGGGGGGGGGGGGGGGGGGGGGGGGGG
>NZ_BDQX01000366.1 GCF_003112455.1 Paenibacillus agaridevorans | reverse complement strand
GTCGAACAATAATGATTGTTCGACATTGAATGAGTCGATATACCTATTTATTTATCCATTATAAACCAACTCTTTAGTCATAACAATACATTTTTCATCATATTTTGCATGCTTTCTGCAACAAAATCTGTCGCGCTTTTTTTCATTAGGTCCACAGTATGCAAATATCGTTGCGTCGTGTTGATTTGTGCATGGCCAAGCGTTTGCTGAACTTGTTGGAGCGAGGCGCCGTTAAGGAGCGCCAAAGTTGCGTTCGTATGTCTAAACCAATGCGGCGTCACTTTTTTTGCAATACCACATTCTCGGCAGGTTTGATGGACAATCCGTTCTACTTGGCGGCTTGTAATAGCAAATACCCGATTGTTGCGCTCCCTGCTCACGTTACTGGTCCGCAGGCATAGTCGAATGGCAGGGTCGTTATGCAATTTCCATAGTGCCTCCGGTATCTTTACTTGCCTCGTTTTTCCGCCCTTTCCATTAACTATCGTCAACCATGCGTTGCTTTCCGTAATATCAGTATGAAAATCGCTCCATTTCATCTGCACCAGCTCCGAAACGCGCAATCCCAATATGACCATATACAAAACCATCATCCATTCCCTCGTGTTCTTGCGGCTTAAATACGACAACAAATTCATTAGTTCTCGCTGGGTCAAAAAATGGTTCTCGCTCGTCACTTGAACTTTCGGCAAACGAATGCAAGAAGCAGGATTATGTTCGAATATCCCTATGTTGACGTTGCTCCCCCACTTGTAGAACGAGCGCAGAGGAGAAATCAAGGTAGCGATAGCAGAAGCCGTCAGAGGCTTATTCGCAGTGGTGCCGTGCTGCAAGACTGTCTTGTACCGTTCCAAATCATGCCAGGTTACCTCGGCAAATGACTTTGCACCAATGAACGTTCGGAAATTGTTAAGCGCTCTCTCGTAGTTGCGGATCGTATTGGGTCGGTGATAACCAGCTAGAAAGCTTTGAACGATAAGCTCTTCGCTCATTAAGGGAGCATCTCTTGAAACCCGATGTTTTTTGGTTACAGTATTCATGACATTCCATTCTCCTCTCGGCTTGACTTCGAACAATCATTATTGTTCGAC
>NZ_BDQX01000365.1 GCF_003112455.1 Paenibacillus agaridevorans | reverse complement strand
CTAGAGAAGAAACGCAAGACACCGTTTTACGAGGTTCCATTTGCGTCTTGCCCTAACAGGCGGGTGCATTAATTCTAATATAGAGGTGATTGAAAGTGACTTTTAAAAGAAAACTAGCGGTAACGACAA
>NZ_BDQX01000364.1 GCF_003112455.1 Paenibacillus agaridevorans | reverse complement strand
GTCGCCTCCGTCATCCCGGCCGCTGCGACGCTCAGGCAGTTCGCCCGACGGAATCGGCATGCCCCACATGTCCTTGCGGCTCTTGCCTCCTGCGGACAAGTTGATGCCGCCGCCTTCGGCGCCTTGCTCTCTCGAGGCTCTCGAGCCGCGTCCTTCGCGAGCTCCCTCTCGCGCATCGATAGCGCCGCTCGCACTCTCGCGGGTGCCGGCTCCGTCCTCGCCTTCGCGGTATTCCACCCAACGGTTCTCCGCGTCGAATGCTCCGCCGTTCACCCAAGGATTGGCTCCGTCCGATCCGCCTTGATCCGAACTGAAACCGGCACCGCCACGCCCGCGTTTGCCGCGCGCTTCTTGCCCCGCTCCGGCACCGTTCGCAGCGCCGCCACCGCGTCCTCTGCCTTGTGCGTTCTGCCATGTCCCCGAGCCAGCACCTACATCACGGCCTCTGCCGCCCTGCGTCGCTCCTCCCGGACCACGTCCGCCTGCTCCATTGCCACCGCGGCCTCGACCGCCTACAGCACCGGCGCGTTCGCCATTCCCGGCTCCTCGGCCAGCGCCTCCGCGCCCGCTATCGCCGCG
>NZ_BDQX01000363.1 GCF_003112455.1 Paenibacillus agaridevorans | reverse complement strand
GATTACTGCCGCGCAGCGGGGAAAGACGTATAAATTTAGCCAGTGGGTTAAGACGGAACAAGTGGCCGGTTCCGCCCGCAGTCGAATTATCGTCGGAGACGGTCATGTCTATACGGAGTCGGTCAAGGGGACGAAGGATTGGCAGTTGCTTGAAACGATTATTACCCTCCCGGACGATCCTTCCAT
>NZ_BDQX01000362.1:51937-65609 GCF_003112455.1 Paenibacillus agaridevorans | reverse complement strand
ATGATCAATTCACCGAAAACCATCCCAGCTTCGAGCGCTCCGAGGACAATTGGGCCGTCGTGGTTAGCAACCTTAAGAGTTATGCCGAGACGGGCAAGACGTTAAACTTTGGCTGGTAGGTAAGGGTAGCCGAACCTTCTCCCATTCCTTATACTAGAGTTAGCTATAAAAACGATAGAGATAACGGATAGGAGAATGGGACCATGAGCTACAAAATCGTTTTTTTTGACATCGACGGCACGCTGGTGAACGAGCAAAAGGAAATACCGGAGGATACGGTGCTGGCGATCCGCGAGCTTAAGGAACAGGGCGTGGAGCCGGTTATCGCGACGGGCCGCGCGCCTTACTTCATCAAACCGCTGGCGGAGAAGCTGGGCATCGAATCCTTTGTCACCCTAAACGGAGGTTACGTCGTCTACAAGGGGCAGTCGCTATATCGCCGGGAGATCGGCAAGCGGGAGCTGGGCCGCCTGGTGGAGCTTGCCGCCGCGCATGATCACGGACTGGTATTCGAGGGAGAGACGGCTTTCTGCAGCGATCGCGAGAACCATCCGTTTATCGAGGAAGCGGTTCTATCGCTTAAGGTGGACTTGCCGTCGTTTAACCCGGCCTTCTGGCAGACGGACGACATCTTCCAGGTGTTCCTGCACTGCGAGAGCCACGAAGAACATCTGTATGAAGCGTTGAAGGATGACTTTACGTTGATCCGCTGGCATCGCGCCGCGATGGATGTACTGCCGGCAGGCGGCTCCAAGGCGCAAGGCGTGGCGGCTCTTCTGGAGAAGCTGGGACTGACGGCGGCCGATGCCGTCGCATTCGGAGACGGGCTTAACGATAAGGAAATGCTGGAGTATGTCGGCTTCGGCGTCGCGATGGGCAATTCCCATCCGGAATTGCTGCCTTACGCGAATTTCGTGACGTCGCATGTGGATGACCGCGGCATTCGCAACGGCTTGATCGAGGCGGGATTGCTGCATTCCGAGGGCGTTGCCGTTCCAATAAAATAAGTTTTCGGTAGGGTAAGTCAATGGATCCGTAGTCAAAAGCAGCCAAATCGGACGAGTTTGTCGGCATGGCCGACAGCTTGTACGCACCGTTCCTTGTTTGCTCCTATTAGCCCATACTTGCTCCACAAGTTCCGATGAAACGATGGTGTCCATAAAAAGGACGCCGCGAGGGAGGACAATCGTCTACCGCATCGGAAAAATCGTATATCGCACGGAAAATCGTACACCGCATCGGAAAACAGAGGGAAAAGCTCCTCTTAATCTGAACAAATCAGGCGATTGGTTTGGCATAAAGGGAAAAGCTCCCTCTAATCGGGGCGATTATGCCCGAAGACAACGATTCGTTCGGGATTAGAGGGAGGATTTCCCTCTAAAGTGCAAGCGAGGGAGGAGACCGGGACATTAGAGGGCGTTTTTCCTCTTGTTCGAGAGAAGAGCGAGCGAACACCACAGACATGAGAGATGTTGATGGCTTTTTTGGTCCTTTCGTATCCAGTTTAATCATTTATTTAAGTTGGGCAGCTATCTGCCGTTCTATAAGCCAAAAAGTTCACCAATCCGGGCGGGCTCACGTACTATAACCTAATCCATATTTCTGGTTTGGGGGGTATAACGTGATCGTAATTACGGACGGAAGCAACCCGGGTGCAATACCGCCGCGGCTGCTGACGATGCTGGAGAGGAAAACTTTGACGAGGAAGATGGCAAGTCCGATGTTGTACAGCTATCCAAGTCTGGATTCTCTGATCTTCGAGCTTAAGATGAGGTCTCACATCGTGGAAGCGGCCAAAGCGATGTATGCAAGCGGGGTAAGCTTCGCGTCATTTAGCAATTCCCGCAGCAATGAGCAGTATTGGATTCGTACGCCCCAGGGCGGTTTCTTGCTGCGGCCCAACGTTCTGCCATCCGACGCAGTGAACGATATTTTTGAAAATGGGCATCTATATGCCTTCGAGTGCGCAGGCGCCATTATTATCATTCTGTATAAGGCAGTGCTGGATGCGATCGGCGAAGCCGCGTTCAATCGTCACTTCCGCAACCTGTATCTGATCAGTTGGGAGACGGACCACGATCTCAGGCTAAACGCCACTTACAATCTGAACGAGACATACCACGGAGATACGATGTATTTCAAAAATCCCGATTACGACCGTTCTACGCCGGAGTGGCAGGGCGAGAACGCCATCAAGCTCGACGATAACCTGTTTTTCGGCCACGGGATCGGAATCGGTTCCGCAGGTGAAATGATCGAGAAGCTTAACCGCGCCAGAATGCCGGGCAGCATGACGTCGGCTTATCTGGACAATCTTATTATTACGCCGGACTTCGAGTTCGTGAGGCAGCTTGTCTATCGGGAAGAAGAAGCCGCTGCTTTGTAGCGGCTGGTGGATTACAAGAGATTTCCGACCATAAGCAAAGAGGGCATCGCAACAGCCAGCGGCTGAGCAGCGATGCCCTCTTTGTACCCGAGCTTAATGGGATCTTGCGCTTATTCCGTCTTAACAGGCGGATCAAAGGTCATGCCTTTAAGATCGACGGTTACTTTCTTCATGGAGATAGGTTCCAGGGGTTTGTCGTTGCCGTCCCGATCCTGCGCCACGATCTCGTCTGCCGCCTCGATGCCTTCTATAACCTTGCCGAACGAGGCATACAGGTTGTCCAGCGACGGAGCGTCCTCGACCATGATAAAGAATTGGGAGCCTGCGGAATCCGGCGCATTAGTACGTGCCATAGAGAGAACGCCGCGCGTATGCTTCAGCTTGTTCTCGAAGCCGTTTTCGCTGAATTCGCCGGGGATGGAATAGCCGGGACCGCCCATGCCGTTGCCATCCGGATCGCCGCCCTGAATCATGAAGCCGGGAATGACGCGATGGAAGATCAGGCCGTCATAGTATCCCGACTGCACGAGCGAGATAAAGTTGTTGACCGAATTCGGAGCGACCTCCGGATAAAGCTCGATCTTGATCAACTTGTCGTTGCTGAGCTCAATCGTGACCTCGGGATGTTTCTCCGGGCCGAGGAGCTCGGGCCCCTCTTCTTCAGCCGGGGCTTCCGTAGGAGAAGGGGATGGCGACGGGGACGGTGATGCCGTAGCTTGTCCGCCGCCGGAGCCTTGGCTGTTGTTCTGCTTGCCTTGATCGACGCCGCAGCCGGCTGCCACGATCAAGAATACGGCAAGAACCGCTAGCAGAAGCGGGTGCCGATAATGCCGTTTCATTGCTTTCATTGACGTTTATTACCCTCCTTATAATGCGTGTTCAAAAAGTCCGGTTTTCAGCACCGAGAAGATTGAAAGAAGGTAGAAACTGAGGAGCGGAGCGTAGTGGAAGCTACGTGAGCACCGGAAGTTTCGCCTGAATTCAATATTCGATGATGAGTAGGCAACGCGACCATACTTCGTGATCAAAAGCGGACTTTTTGAACAACCTCTTATGCATGTATCCAGCTTCCATATTAACACAGCGGAATCCAGGATTGCGAATGATAGCGTGGAGCTTGTCCGCCGAATCGTAAAAGCGAATCAGGGGGGGCCGCACCGCGCTCCTACTCCTCGCCTGGCTGAGCGGAATAACGTTTCACGCGGTCCAGCAGTTCCTGCATCTGCCCCAGCAGCATGGCGCCTTCCTCCGGCGTTGCGTCCAGCTTGCAGGCCAGCTGTTCGGGAATATCGATGGCCTTCTCCCTAAGCGCTTCGCCATCCGGTGTCAACGTAACGAGGACGCTTCGTTCGTCTTTCTTGTCGCGCGTACGCTTGACGAGGCCCGCGGCCTCCAGCTTCTTTAGCAACGGAGTGAGCGTGCCGGAGTCCAGGTACAGCTTGGTTCCGAGCTCGCTGACGGTGGCATTGTCCTTTTCCCATAGCGCGAGCATCGTCACGTATTGCGTATAGGTGAGTCCAAGGTTTTGCAGCAGCGGGCGATACAGCTTTGTAATTTCTCGGGAGCTCGCATAGATCGCGAAGCAGATCTGATTATCGAGCTTCATATGTTCAATGGGATGCATCGTTTCTCCTCCAAGACGGCAACTTCGATAAAATTTTCAATTAAATTGCATTAAATTTAATATAGTGTTGCAGCCTGGAGGTGTCAAGTTCGAGGAGGGGAGAGGCCGGTGAAGGTGAGGCGCTTAAAGCTTGACGCCTATCCCTAATTCTTCTCCCTTGCGGACATACCAGTCGGCGATCGACACGTCAAAAGCGGCCATGCCCATGGGGCAAAACAGCACGGGTTCCTCCGAACGGAGAGAGGAGATCGCGTCCCGGCATACAATATCTCCAAGGGACATGACATCTTCTGCTGACAGTCCGGTCTCCCGGTGAAGCAGCTCGATATCGGTGTTTTCACGACATACCTCCGCCCAATCGTCGACCACGATGGAACGAATGCCGCGTATAGCGTCCAATCCGTAATCCCTGAGCGAGATGTCGAGCAGCAGGCTGCCGGGCGCCGGGGGGATGTCGATATAACGCACGGGGCTAACCGTGCATGTCAGAATGACGTTGCAAGAGCGATATAACTCCTGCCAGTTTCCGGCGAACCGAATCGGTATGTCCTTACGGAGCTGCCTGATGCGGAGAGGCTTCGATTGTTCGGTCGGTTCTCCGAATGTCAGCGTTGGTCCGGCGCCTGTGCGTTTGCCAAAGCTGTGCGGAATGACTTCCTCAGGACTAATGCCACGAACGTCGTACAACATAACTTGATCGATATGCTCGCCAAATAAGGCTAACGTCATGGCCAGATGCATTCGCCCGATAGGTCCCAGTCCGATAATGCCGATGCGCAGCCCTTCTTCGGCTTCATCACGGCGATTGTCGAGCAAGCGATGACGAAGCCACTCTCTTAGCATCAGTCCGCTGACGGCCGCGGTTCTGACGGCGCTCACTCGCGAGGAATTGACGATTGCGCGCGGCTCTCCCGTAGAAGCTTCGTTTAGTATGGTGACGCTATGCGCTCGAGGCAATCCGGCATAAATGTTGCCGGGGAAGCTGGCGATCCACTTCAGACCCGCCGCGGCAACCGTCCCGCCAACATAAGCCGGCATCGCGATGATGCGATTATCCGGGTTGCCGTAGCGCAGGTATGGCTTGAGCGGCTGAACGACGCCGCCTCTGTCCATAATGCGTACCGTCTCTTGAATCCGGTCGACCAGCTCCCGCCACGGCTCGCCGATCTCTCTGAGCTGCTCATCTCCGTAATAAATCATGGCGCAAAAACTTCCTCCCTGTTCGTTCCGTTCTTCTCTCAACCCGGCTCGCCAAAAGCGGCAGCCATCCACTCGTCGTTAAACACCGTATCCATATAACGCTCTCCGCGATCGTGCATAATAACGGCACAAGTGCTGCCGTCAGGCAGCTCATCCCATATCGAGCGCAGGGCAGCAAGGACCGCTCCGGAGGAGGGGCCGGCAAGGATGGCCTCCGTTGCGGCAAGCTGCCGGCATGCCAGAGCCATTTCCTTATCGGTTACGTATACGGCCAGGTCCGTAAAGGAGTTCGCCGCAAACGGGGGAACGATGCCAGCGCCAAGTCCGGGGAAGAGGCGCGGTCCCTTCTCCCCGCCAAGAATGACGCTGCCCGCGGCATCGACGGCGACGATCTTCGCGGCCAGCCCATTTCGGCGAATGTAGTCGGCGCAGCCCAGCATCGTGCCGCAAGTGCTGACGCCGCCGATCACATAATCGATCTTGCCGAGCTCGCGAATGATCTCAGGCATCGTGCCTTCGCTGTGGGCCAAATAGTTATTGGGGTTCCCATACTGATTAGGCCAGAAGCTGTCGGGATGGGCGGCCAGCACCTCCTGCACGCGGGCAAGGCGGGCGGGGAGATACTCCCCCGTGGCGGGATCGGGCTCTTCCACGTAGGACACCTCCGCTCCGTAAGCTTGCATAATAGTCCTGTTCGTTTTTGAGGTGCGGGGGTCAATGACGCAGACGAAACGAAGTCCGAGCCGCCTGCATATGGCCGCCATGCTGATCGCCATATTGCCAGAGCTGGATTCCACAATAACCGTATCCGGACCGATGAGCCCTTTCCGCAGAGCATTTTTCAGAATGCGAAGAGCAGGGCGATCCTTGGCGCTGCCCGTCGGATTCATCAGCTCCAGCTTGGCGAATACCCGTATGCCCCGCAGCTCGGGAAACAATCGGGATAAGCGGACTAGAGGCGTGCCGCCAATTCCGTTCAACCAACCATCCTCCATGCCTATCTCACCGCCGCTTTCTTCTAAACAGTCGAATTCCGGGTTCATGAGGGGTAGATCTTTTTTCCTTTCACCGAACCGTGACCCGGAAGCTGGCGGAAAGCGTCGACCGGTATGACGTCGATGCCTTTCAGCAAGCCGCCGCGAATCATCATGCCGATATCCGGTATGCGTTGCTCGACCTCGTCCCGCACATGCCGGAGCTTCTCCGGGTGTTTCGCCAATTGGTCGCTTCGAATATGGAGCATGAGACGATTGCCGTTTACGGCTACGCGCACGGCCGCGTCCGTTAATACAAGGTGGACGGCCGCCTCGATGTCGTACAGGCTGATCTTCTCCCCGTGCTTCAGCTCGGAGCCGATGCGCTTCGATATGCCGGTGAAGGTGCCCCGCGGAACGCCGTCGATCAGGGTGACCTCGAAGTCGCGTACGACGTCGTAAGTAACGAAGCGAACGACCGGGAACATCAGCCTGCTCGGCGATGTGAGGACCAGCACCCGCTCGTTGTCCGCCAACGGCTCGAAGCTCTCTCCCAGTTCCTGTACAGTCAGCCCCTCGCCCCACATGCCTTCCGAGAGAACATACCTGTTTCGCTCATGCGAATAGGCGGCAATGGCTCCGACCTCGATGGAGCCGTACGTATCGAGCAGATCCGGAGGGGTCAGGCATAATCGGGCAGCCATATTGGCCTGCCATTCCCGGGAGGCGATCTCGCCGACAAGGATGATCTTCCGCACGGGGAATGGTTCATCTTCCGGCCAGGCATCGGCTATGCTCTCCAGAAGGGAGGGCATCGTATACAGCAGCTCCGGTCGATAGGTTCTTAGCTTCGCTACATGTTCTTCTATGGGGGCAGAGAAGGAGATGGCCTCACCCTCCATACCCATACTCGAGAAGATGCTCAGCGCCGTACTTGCCGCATGACCTGTGCCCAGATCGGCCAGAGCCCGCCGGATCGGTCCGGCGTTCAACCATGCTTCGAAGCTCGTTTGTTTCGCGGCTATATAATGAAGATCATCTTCGGGTGAATAATAGATCGACTTGCGTACGCCGCTCGAGGTGCCGGAGGTGCGGTAGACAGATAAGCCGGCTTCGGATCGAGGCGGTTCTGCATAATAATGCCTTGCCAATAGATCGGCGTTCAGAAGGGGCAGCTCGTTCAGCGAAAGAAGCGTCTTCTCCCTGTTATCGGCGTAGTCAAGGTGATCGCGTTCCGACACGCGCTTTTCCTCCAGAAGCTTCCCATACCATGGGTGCAATCGTGCAATAAGATGGACATGCGCCGTCAGCGCGCTTGGATGCAAGGACATGCCGCCCACACTCCTCGTTATGGACTTGTGACTCTTCATAAAGTGCGAGTTCAAAAAGTACGGTTTTCATCCTCTTAAAGCATATGTGTCCCGCGGCGGAATGTTCGGGTATGACGACAGCGGCCTAAGGCACGTCCGCAACTGCTGCGTATACTAATAAAAGAAAGATTCCCAGAGACAACCGCATGAAGTCGATACTGAAAAGCGCACTTTTGAACTCTTAAGTACGATAAAGGAGGCCTTACTAGTGTGAAATCGGGCAAAAAGAGAAGACACCGCATCTCCGACAAATGGGCAAAAACGAATGTGCTGCTAGGGGACAAGGGCCTGCGCCTCTATATTCCGCAAACCCGGCGGTTCAGCCAATACACGCTGCGATCTATGCTGGAAGCTTACGGCATGGTCTATGTAAAGCCGATTCGCGGCTCGCTTGGGAGAGGCGTTATGAGAGTCGAACGGGAGGCGGGAGGCGGGTATGCCTACCAATTGGGCAGCAATCGGCGCAGCTTCGGCAGCTTCGATGCTTGCTATCTCGGCATAAAGAGGGATATTGCCGGCAAGTCGTATCTCGTGCAGCGAGGCATCCATCTATTAAAATACGAGGGCAGAGCCTTCGATCTGCGCGTCGTCGTGCAGAAGTCTCCAAGCGGAGGCTTTGAAGCGACGGGAACGGTGGCGCGAGTCTCCTATCCCGGCAAAATCGTTACAAACGGGAGCCAAGGCGGAACTATCCTGCCCGCTGACCAGGTGCTCCAGCCCCATGTCGGTTCGGGGCAGAAGGATGCGATGATCGCCCATTTGGAGCGTATCGGCATTCAAACGATCAGGCAGCTGCGGAGGCGTTATCCGGGGCTGGTCGAGATCGGGCTGGACATCGCGATCGACAGTCAGCTTCGGCCGTGGATTCTGGAGGTGAACACGACGCCGGATCATTGTCCTTTCGCCATTCTGCAGGACCAGACTATGATTCGGCGCATTATTCATTATGGCAGGCAATACGGCGTGACCTATAGGCTAAATTGCAACAAAGCCAGGACGGTGCTCTAGGGCGTGTGTGAAAACCCGCTCAGGTGGAGTATTCAGACACGCCCTAGTCATCCGAAAACACAAAACGCCTCTTCCCTTCCGCAGTATGCGGGGGAGGAGGCGTTTCAGCGTACATAGCTTGACGTGCATGCCTATTTGGCGATAAAACTACCTCATGCTTACGAAGTGGCTTTGCTTTGCAAAGCTGCAGGTCGTACATAATCGATGCACTTCGATAGGAGTTTTAATCACTTTTTGGCCGCGACCGTAAAAATAACCGTCTTTGCAGAGTTATCGACCAATACGTTGACGGCGTCTCCGCCGATTTGGCTGTACGTGCTGGTCACGGCCTCGCCACGGCTTAGTTTGTCGCAGACGGAGGCGAACAACTCCTTGAAGGCAAATGCGTTATAGCCGAACAATCCGTTCGCGAACTGCTCCACAACCTCCTGATTACGGGCCAGGGAGCCGTCTCTAAGCCGAATCGTAATGCCGAATGTATTGTAGGCGGGGTCAAGCCAAATCGCGGCTTCCTCCTGAACGGCGGCCGATCCGGAGGGACGATTCTGCACTTGTTCCTTCTCCGATTGATCCTTGTAAAGTCTCAGCGTCGTGTCGAACAGATCGTAATTCGCTCCGCGCAACTGACCGATCGCGGCAAGCGAATCGTACATATCCCACATCCGTTTATCCGGGAAGATGACGATTTTGTCGCCGCCAGCCTGAGTAGGTACGAGACGCTCCAGCTTGTCCGGCGAGACGGCGATTTTAATGCGGCTCTCCTTATCCGTCAAGCGATTCAGAATAACCAGCGCTTGCGCGCGCGTCACCTTGTTCCCGACGCCAAAAAATCCATTGGGATACCCCTCCATAATGCCCTTAACCAATGCTTCCGCGATAAAGCGCTGCTCTCTCTCCGTTGCGCTAGTGATATCGCCGTAGGATTGAGCCATCTTTTGCCCGAACAAGCCGTCCTCCAGAAACTCCGTTTCTTGAAGCGTGTAATACAGAACTTCGGCCACGTTCTCCCGGGTCATATCACCCTGGAAGTCGGTATAACGGCTTTTGTTCAGAAAATGCAGGTCGCTTGCGATATCGATAAAATCCTTGGCCCAGTAGCCGACCGTGTTCGGCTTGAAGCTGAAGTACCGATAGTCCTGCTTTATGATCGCCTGATTCTCCGGACTCAGCGTGTTCAGGAAGTTGGTCTTCCAGCTGCGCGACCCGTTCTGATGGAGCTCCGAGTAGGACAGAATAAGCATTTTTACGAATTGGTCGACCTGCACGGGCTCCTCCGGCCGGAAAGAACCGTCAGGGTAACCGTCCAGCACGCCTCTCGAAACCATGGCTTGAATCGTATCTTTGGCCCAGTGGTTCCCGATATCGTTGAAGGCTGCGGCGGTGCTCGCCGCGCTTACATAAGCGGGTTGCGGGAGGGCCGCGGCGACCAGAAATATAAGGCCGACCCATAAATATAGAACTCGTTTCATAGAGCAAAATCCCCCTGTTTCGATATTATCCGACATTATTTAGCTAACCATATCCATTCGTTATTTAGAATGGGCAGTTTGATGCAACCTTTGGGATCATTCGAGCGCAGGCGGCAAAGTCTTTTGGCATGTGGCAAATGGGGGTAATAGGGCAGGGGGCGCATCGATTGGCCCTGATCGAAGGTAGTTCATCATGCTTACCTGGTTCTCGTTATGTAGGCGAAAAGGCATTCTCAATGGAAGGGACGCATAAAAAGTTTTTTGGACTTGTGGCTTTTTGCCGTGCGGCGGTGTCTAATGAGTTGTAAGGTCAGGAGGTGAAGCTTCCGATGTCGAGAGCTCAAGACAACGGCCCTGTTTATCCGGGTGAACAGGCCACAAACCAATCATTCGAAGAAGCCTATCGGCAATATCGGCCGGCAATTCGCAATTACTTGGCGATGAAGGTGCATCCCATGAAGGTAGACGACTTGCTGCAATACATCTTCCTGAGAGCGATGGAGAGGCGGCATACGTTCAAAGGGAACTCGAGTTTGTTTACGTGGATTTTCAAGATCGCCCAGAACGTAATTAAAAACGAATATCGCAGCTCGTCCCGCAACAAGGAGCAGTCTGTAGACATGGAAACCTGCGCCGGTCATTTGATCGGACTCGATTACGCCAGGCATGTCGATATCCGTATCGATATCGGCTCTGCGCTGGAGAAGCTGGATGAGCGGGATCGGCATATGATCTCTTTACGTTTCTTTGTCGGATGCACGTTGGCGGAGATCGCCGTCATAACGGGCATGCGCGAAAGCGCGGTTAAGAACAGGCTGTATCGCGGGCTGCAGAAGCTCAGGAAAGAATTAAAAGAATGGGGGGACATCGCCGTGAGGACGATTCAAGATATGGTGGACATTGTAGACGCGAACGGCAATGCGGCAAACTCCGAGGAGATGGAGCACGTATATCGGGATTTGTTCGGCAAGCTGAAGGGCAGCGTGGAAGAACTTGTAAAGAAGTTTAAGCATCGGCCGTCGGAGAAGGTCGTGATCGAAATTTATCCCGATCTTCCGGCCTTCCATCAGGCCACGGGTGAGCCGGGCGCGCCGGATTGGTTCATGGGAACCTTTGAAGGCAACACTCTTAAGATCGTTTCGCCGCTCAACCCTGGACCGGCGCATTCGTACCATTCGATTCTTCAATCGACGGTCCACTTATACGCCATGTGGCTTGTAAAGGATATCAACGCGTCGGCTCCCAAGTGGATCTGCCAAGGCGTCGGTGGTTACGAATCCAAGCAGATGTCGCCAGATTTTATTATCGATAGCGTCAAGGATACCATTGTCCGGGGGATTGTGCCCACGTTTCGCGAACTTAATGAGGATTCGTTCCGCTTCGAGGAGATGAAGGGCTTTCAGTTCACATATTTGATCGTGCAATTCATTGTGGAACGTTATGGGATGGATGCATTAAATCGTCTGGTTCGCGATGCGGAGCAATTCAACGAGGCTTTAGGATGCTCAGAGTCGGAACTGCATGGGCAATGGGTAACTCATTTGAAGAAAGCTGCATCTTAAAAAAGTATATATTAAAGAAGCTTCCATCCACAGAGCTGTGGTATGGAAGCTTCTTGTTTACATACGGATAAGTATAAACCTCTCCATACCGGATCTATACTTCTCAGAATGAAATCCTCCGCGCCGCCAGAGGCGGCGACAGCCGATTCGCCTTTTTAATCCAAGACGGCGCTAATATGCGCTTTGGTCACGGACCAATGGGAGGCCGTCCATACTTTGGCGCCTTTGTCGATATAGATGATTTGCGGCGATTCATGTTTCACGCCCGTATCTTCGGCGATCTTGTTCGATACGGGACGGGACTCAATCACTTTTACGAGCACGTAATCGATATCCTCGCGCGGCGTTCCATTTAAATATTGGCTGAATTCCTCGTGAGCATTGGCGCTAACAGGGCATGTCGTGCTGTGCTTGAAGACGACCAGCGGACGGTTGTCCGAGTGCTGGAGAGCCTCCGACCATTGTTCTTGCGAAGTAATTTCCCGGTATGTCATCGTGGATTCGCTCCTTATATCTCATGAAGAATGAGTGATGTCGGCCTGGGGCCTGCCATTATTATACCGCTGTTGCGAAAACAATTCATCCGTGTTAATATGAATTCATTGAACGATTGACCGAAAGTGAATTATGGTCACTTCGTCAAATTGCGAACGGAGGTGGGGGACGGTGATGGATCGGAAGCAATGGATCGTTGATGCGGCGGCCAAATCCTTCTCCTTGTTTGGCTATAAGGCGACCACGATGGATGGCGTGGCGAAGATCGCGAACGTAGGCAAAGGAACGATCTATACGTTCTTCTCGAACAAGGAGGAATTATTCGGCCATATCATGAACCGGATGATCGAGGAGATGAAGACGGTCGCGGAAGAGGCGATTGACGAACAGCTCCCGTTCTTCGACAATCTGTACAACGCCTTGGAGCGTCTGCTGGACTTCCGGGAGGAGCACGAGCTTGCTCTCAAGCTATCGCAAGAGGTGCGGGAGATCGGTACGCCGATGGCTGTTGATGCGCTTAACGTGATCGAGCGGGCTGTTGTCGGATATATAGCCGAGCGAGTGCGCACGGCGGTAGAGAAGGAAGATATCCGGCCTTGCGAGCCGGAGATGACCGCATTTGTCATGCTCAAGCTCTACATGGCGCTCGCAGTGGACTGGAAGAAGACGCACGAGCCGCTTGGCAAGGATGAGGTGGCAAAGCAGCTTCGATTCTATTTGGAGGAAGGGTTAACCCGCAACTGAGACGCTTTGCATATACAGCTTGTTCATATAGGGGCAGTCCTCGCTGGCGTTAAGGTGAGTTGCCTTTTTTTGTGAGTAAAAGTGACTGAATATCGAAAATGGTCATTTCGTATTACAAATGAGGAGTGAAAAAGAAGATGAAATTTAAATGGGCAGGCTTCAAACAATTCGGAGCGGAAATAGGCGCCATCGCGCGAAATCCCAAGATATTAATACCCGTAGCGGGTGTGTTGACAATTCCCCTTATGTATACGGCGATGTTTCTCGGTGCATTCTGGGACCCGTACGGCAAACTGGAGGAGTTGCCGGTTGCAGTCGTTAATTCCGACAAAGGTATCGTTTTCGAAGGAGAAGAGATGCATATCGGGCAGGATTTCACGGAAGAACTAAAGGAGAACGGCAAGTTTGACTGGGCGTTCGTGAGCAAGGAAGAAGCGCTTCAAGGGATGAAGGACAAAGTATATTACATGGCAATCGAAATTCCGGAAGATTTCTCGGAGCGGACGACAACGCTGACCTCCGAGCATCCCGATCCCGCGAAGCTGATCTATTTGCGCAACGACAGTACGAATTTTTTGGCCGGCCAGATCGGTAATTCGGCCGTCGAGACCATGAAAAGCACGCTTAACAAGGAAGTGACGGAGGCGTATACGCGGACCGTGTTCGAGCAGCTTGAGGAAGCGGCGGACGGGATCGCGGCGGCAAGCGAAGGCGCAGGCAAACTTGCCGACGGCACTAGCGATGCAAGATCGGGTTCGGAACTGCTCGCCGATAATCTGTCCAAGCTGGCCGGCGGTACGACGCAACTGCAAGATGGGGCGGCAAAGCTTGACGCTGCCG
>NZ_BDQX01000362.1:50740-51613 GCF_003112455.1 Paenibacillus agaridevorans | reverse complement strand
CCAGGCGCTGCTTGCCGCCAGCCGGGAGCTGGCGGCCGGAACGGAGCAATCCGCTGCGGGACAGAAGGAACTGGCGGCGGGCGCAAGCGGATTAAAGCAAGGGCTGGATAGCCTCGTTGCGGGCGCGGACACCATGCATCAGAAGTTGGTGGAGGCCGAGGGCGGGGCGAAAGAGCTGTCGACGGGCGCTACTGCGCTGGAAGGCGGAGCCGGCGAGCTGGCTGCTGGTTTGAATGAGCTCAACAGCTCCGTTCAGGAGTTGTCTTCCGGCACGAAGCAGCTGCAGGACGGTGCAACAAAGATGGCATCTGGGTTGCTGGAGTTGGAAGACGGCTCGCAGGAGCTGTCGACGAAGCTGAACGACGCTTCCTCCCAGACATCGGACTTATCCTTGTCCGACGAAAAGGCGAGCATGTTCGCCGAGCCGATCCAGCTCGACGTGGAACGGCTGACCGACGTGCCGAACTACGGCACGGGACTTGCTCCATACTTCCTGTCTCTTGGACTGTATGTAGGCGCGCTGCTTATCACGATCGTGTATTCCGTTCGCGAGCCGGCCATCAAGCCGCAAAACGGATGGAGCTGGTTCTGGAGCAAGGCGCTGACGCTGATGGTCATCGGCGCGGCGCAGGCGCTAATCGTCGATTCCGTGTTGCTGTTCGTGCTGAAGCTTGAAGTGCAGAACGTAACGGATTTTATTCTGTTCTCTATAGTGACGAGCATCACGTATATGATGATCATTCAATTTCTGGTAGCGACGATGGGCAATCCAGGCCGATTTATCGCGATCATAATATTGATCTTGCAGCTCACGACTTCATCTGGCACATATCCCGTGGAGCTGATTCCGGGCTGGCTGCAGTCGGTCGCTCC
>NZ_BDQX01000362.1:18183-50689 GCF_003112455.1 Paenibacillus agaridevorans | reverse complement strand
GCAGTCGGTCGCTCCTGGGCTGCCGATGACGTATTCCGTCGCGGGTTTCCGCGATGTCATCTCCAGCGGCTACGTCAGCCGCATGTGGACCGACGCCGGCGTGCTTGCGATCTTCGCGGCAACATTTGCGGTGTTGTCGTTCGCATTCTTTACGCTGCTGCGCCGACGGAACGAAGAGGAAGCGGGCAAAGCCGCGGCTTAAGCAAGGCAGTTGCACGATCGGTTTTGCTTAAGCTCGGGCTCATATCGAAGGCCATCCCCACTTGTCGGGGATGGCCTTTTGAGCTGCTTGCAGGCTGGCAGGTGCCAACCGCCTGATTCCGGTGCAAGCCTCTCTCTCGCAACGCGGAACTGTGGAATATAGCGGAAAAGTCCGCTATAATGCGCCCAGCGGAGGCCGAACATCGAAATAAAGCGGAAAAGTCCGCTATAATGCGCCCAGCGGAAGCCGAACATCGAAATAAAGCGGAAAAGTCCGCTATAATGCGCCCAGCGGAGGTCGAACATCGAAATAAAGCGGAAAAGTCCGCTATAATGCGCTCAGCGGAGGCCGAACATCGAAATAAAGTGGAGTCCGCTATAACGCGATGGATCGGCCGGGGCAGAGTGTGTGCGTGTGACGCCGAATGAAGCATAAATTTGTGCTTTGATAACACTCCGTCCCCCCCAGTAACGCCAACGCAGAGCTGATGCATAACTATTGTTATTCGACGAGTGCGGGAAACGCCGGACGTAAGCTGCATTCAGGTCTCATTCAAGCTCCATCACAAGCACCATTCCACCACTCGACGATATTGACTCTTAGCGCGATTATAGTCGCCACGCTGCTTTATCCAACTCAAGAGGCAGAAAGGCGTAGTCGCCGTCCCTGACGATAGCGAGCTGTCGTACAGGCACTTGCTTACGGAAAATGGGACCGTCCAGGACGGTCGTATGAAATTCTCCGCCCTCCCCGCAGGGATCAATGCCGCGCCTGACGAGTTCGTCGACGAATTCCCGCGTCATGCTCCTCCCTAAATCCGCCTCCGTCATCCCAAAAGTCAGATTGATCGTCACGACGACTGCGACAAATCCCAGCTCGATGAAGTTTTCCACGCAACGGAGATGATCCATCCGCCACAGAGGCATGCCCAGCTCCAGACCGGCTAGTTTCGTGACCTTGTCATGCCAGCAGCCCTCCTCCGGCATGTCCAGGTCGCCCGTCACAAGAGCCTCGGCGCCCAGCTCCTTGGCCCGGACGAGCAGCTGGACGAACGCCTCTTCGTAATCATCCCAGGTTGCGGCGGCGGATAATACGGGCAGACCGATGGATTCCGCTTGCGCGGCAATAAGCTCCGGCGGCATGCCGTGCGACCGCGAGCGCTCTCCTTTTTCCTCCAGCATGACGATAAGCCCCACGGCTTCTCCGGTTTGCATGGCCAAGTGAAGCGCCAGCGAGCTGTCTTTGCCCCCGCTGAAAGACGCAACGAATCGTCGATGATGAGCATCCGTGCGCCATGTTTTCCCCACAGCCATTTTGTAATTCCCCTTTCATTTCGCTATGCTGACAGTCTACCACGAATGCCAAGCTTTGGATAACGAGCCGTGCTTCGTGAAATAGTAAGCATAGTAGGGTCTTTTTCCAGTTTGATACGATTAAATATTAATCTGTTTATATATTTATTAGGCGACCATAAAGATAGTGTAAGGTTTACCAATATTTCAGTTGCCCTTTTGCGAGAATGCTGTATAATCACATTGATTTAATAGCACCATGGGTCCTTGAGATAAGGGACAACGCCATGCGGCAAGGGAAACGAAGGAGGTTGAAGGATGACAGGCATGCCGATTATCCGGTTCGACTCAGTAACGAAACAATATAGCGGATCCGACCCCGCGGTGCTCAAGGAAGTCAGCTTCGAGATCGAGCGGGGCAAATTCTATACGCTTCTGGGCCCGTCGGGCTGCGGCAAAACGACAATTCTCCGCCTCATCGCGGGTTTTACGGAACCTACGAGCGGCAATATCACGTTTGATGGCAAAATCATTAACCGCGTTCCCGCTAACGAACGGCAGGTGAACACGGTGTTCCAGGATTACGCGCTGTTCCCGCATCTTAACGTGTTCGAGAACGTAGCGTTCGGGCTTCGCGTCAAGCGGATGAAGGGCGATGCCGTCACTTCGAAGGTGAGGGAGGCGCTGAAGTTCGTCGGCCTCTCAGGTTACGAGAACCGCGAAATTACCGAAATGTCGGGCGGTCAGCGCCAACGCGTCGCAATCGCAAGAGCAATCGTAAACGAGCCGCAAATTCTGCTGCTGGATGAACCCCTGTCGGCGCTCGACCTGAAGCTTCGTACCGAAATGCAATACGAGCTTCGCGAGCTGCAGCGCAGGCTGGGTATTACGTTTATTTTCGTCACGCATGATCAGGAGGAAGCGCTCGCGATGTCGGACGAGATCTTCGTCTTGAATGAAGGCACTATCCAGCAGTCCGGCACGCCGACAGACATTTACGATGAGCCGATCAATCGGTTCGTGGCCGACTTCATCGGGGAGTCGAATATTGTGAAGGGCCGCATGCTGCGCGACTTCGAGGTGGAATTCGCGGGTCGGTCGTTCGAATGCGTCGACCAGGGCTTGAACGACGGCGAAGTCGTCGATATCGTCATTCGCCCTGAGGATCTGGAGATCACTTCGCAGGATAACGGCAAGCTGCAGGTGCGCGTCGATACGCAGCTGTTCCGGGGCGTGCATTACGAGATCAGCACCTACGACGATGCCGGCAACGAGTGGCTGGTCCACTCCACGCGCAAGGCGACGGTAGGCGAACGGATCGGCCTGACCTTCGAACCGGAGGCGATCCACGTTATGCGTCTTGGCGAGACGGAGGAGGAGTTCGACAAACGGCTGGAGTCGTATGAGGACGACGAGCAGGGAGGGAGCGCCGACAAGAAGTTTGGGCAAGGAGCGCCATCCGCCCCGGCAAGCCAGTCTGCTGCCGGTTTGAAGCAGGACAATCGAGGTGGAGAAGGCGGGGCTGGTCGTCATGGAAGCTAGAGCGCGCAATTTTTATCTTGTTCCCTACCTGCTCTGGATCGTTCTGTTCGTCGTCGCGCCGATCTTGCTCATCGTGTATTACTCCTTTTTTAATGTGGAAGGCGAGTTCACGCTGAGCAACTATGAAAAGTTTTTCACCCCTGTCTATTTGCGAATGACGCTCAGCTCATTCTGGTACGCTTTCCTCATCACGTTTTTTTCGCTGCTGGTCGCGTACCCGACGGCTTATCTGCTGACGCGGACGAAGCACAAAGGGTTATGGCTGCTGCTTATCATACTGCCGAGCTGGATTAACCTGCTGCTCAAGGCGTACGCCTTCATCGGCCTGTTCGGCACCTACGGTTTTGTAAACGCCGTGCTGGAGTTGACCGGGATCGGTACGAAGCAGTTGTTGTTTACGGACTTCAGCTTTGTGTTTGTGTCGGTGTATATTTTTATTCCGTTTATGGTGCTGCCTATCTTTAATGCCCTGGAGAAAATGAACCCTACTCTCGTCTACGCGGCGCGCGATCTCGGAGCTTCGGCATGGACGACGTTCCGCCGGGTCATCTTCCCGCTGACGCTGGACGGCGTCAAGGCGGGCTGCATGGCCGTTTTCATTCCGGCGTTGTCGTTGTTCATGATTACGCGCCTCATCGCGGGCAACCGCGTTATTACGCTCGGTACGGCGATCGAGCAGCATTTTCTCGTGACGCAGGATTGGGGCATGGGGGCGACGATCGCGGTTTTCCTCATCATTGCCATGGCGCTCTTGATGCTGCTAACCGGCAACAGAAAGCGAGGGCTGATCGACATTGCGAAAAAATAGCTGGAAGCCCTCCAACCTGTACCTGATCGTCGTGTTCGCCATTTTGTACGCGCCGATCTTCTACCTGATGTTTTATTCGTTTAATAGCGGCGGTTCCATGCGGGAATTTGAAGGCTTTACTTGGGAATTCTATGGGGAAGTGTTCCAGGACACGCGATTGCTCATCATCGTGCTCAATACATTTATCATCGCGCTGCTGTCCTCGGCAATCTCGACAATCATTGGCGTGTTCGGAGCCATTGCCATTCATTACATCCGCAGCAACCGGCCCAAAGGAACGCTGCTCACGCTCAACAACGTGTTGATCGTCAGCCCGGACGTCATTATCGGGGCGAGCTTCCTCATTCTGTTTACGATTGCGGGCATCCAGCTCGGCTTCGTGTCGGTGTTGCTGTCGCATATCGCGTTCAGCATTCCGATCGTCGTCATCATGGTGCTGCCGAAGCTGCAAGAGATGAGCGGCACGCTGCTCGACGCGGCGCGCGATCTGGGCGCGAGCTCCTGGGAGGTGCTGACGCGAGTTATTTTGCCGTATATCAAACCGGGCATATTCGCGGGATTTTTTATGGCATTAACGTATTCGCTCGACGACTTCGCGGTAACTTTTTTCGTGACGGGGAACGGCTTCTCGACGTTGTCGGTCGAGATCTACTCGCGGGCGCGCCAAGGCGTGTCGCTGTCGATCAATGCATTATCGACGCTGATCTTCCTGTTCACGATTCTGCTGGTTATCGGCTACTACTTCATTAATCGCCGGAGCAGTCGTCCGGCAGGAAGGGAGGAACGGGCATGAGCGGTTTAGTGCGCACGTTCCTGCTGGTATTCATCGTGGCGTTCGGACTGATGTACGCGGTGGCTGCGTTGAATTCAAGCGAAGGCTACTCCGGAGGCAATACACTGACGATCTACAACTGGGGCGACTATATCGACCCTGAGCTGATCAAGCAGTTCGAGAAGGAGAGCGGCATCAAGGTCATCTACCAGACGTTCGATTCCAACGAAGCGATGATGACCAAGATCAAACAAGGCGGCACCACGTTCGACGTGGCCGTCCCTTCGGAATACGCCATCAGCAAAATGAAAGAAGACGATCTGCTGCTCAAGATCGACCATGGCAAGCTGCCTAACCTGAAGCATATCGATCCCGATTTTATGAACCTGTCCTTTGACCCAGACAATGCGTATTCTGTTCCTTATTTCTGGGGAACGGTCGGCATTATCTACAATCCGAAGATGGTCGGCGACCTTACTTTCGACAGCTGGGAAGACCTGTGGGACGAAAGCCTGCGCAACAATATCTTCCTGCTGGACGGAGCGCGCGAGGTGATGGGGATGGGGCTGAACAGTCTCGGCTATTCGCTGAATGATACGATCCAGGAGCATCTGCAGGAGGCGCTAGCGAAGCTGTCGGAGCTGACGCCGAACGTGAAGGCGATCGTCGGCGACGAGATCAAGATGCTGATCGCAAACGAGGAGGCCGCCGCAGGTCTTGTCTGGTCGGGCGACGCCTCGGAGATCATGGACCAGAACGAGGACCTCGACTACGTCGTGCCGCAGGAAGGCTCCAACCTATGGTTCGACAACATGGTCATTCCGAAAACGGCGAGCAATCTGGAGGGCGCGCACGCGTTCATCAATTTTATGCTGGACCCCGAAGTGGCGGCGCAGAACACGGAATACGTCGGCTACTCGACTCCGAACAAGGAGGCGTTGGCGCTGCTGCCGGAGGATATCTCGGGTGACGAGCGTTTCTACCCGGACAAGGAGCTGACGGACCGCCTCGAGGTGTACGACAACCTCGGCCCGCGCATGTTGTCCCACTACAACGAGCTGTTCCTGGAGTTTAAGATGCATCGGAAGTAGTAAGGGTGTGTTTAAGGGCTGTTTCAGTATATGCGCGCTTGCGGAGCTCCGAATTTTGTGGCACAGTTAAAACAAATAACGTTGTCGGCGGCGAAGAATGCCCCGTTTCCTTGTTAGAGGATACGGGGCATTTTGGCGTTATTTTTCAAAAATATCGCGTGTTAATTTTCCAGGAAGGTTGGTGGGGAATGTGGTAGCGGGTTTTGGTTATGAACATGAGAAGTGGAAGTCGTATCATTTGAAGCGTAGAAAAGGAGAACGGCTGGATGCGTTAAAACGTGGGCACGGCTTTGGAAACAAGATATTTGTTGAGCAGGTTTGGTGGCCGCTTGCGGGTCATTTTCATGTGCTCCATCCGTAGTATGAGGTGAAGGATGGGCGTGGCAAATCTTATTTTGTGGATTTCATGTGGTTGGCCGGCGATTCGCGAATCGTGTTTGAAATTATGGATTACGGTTCGCATGGCACGGATCGTACCAAGTATAGGCTGGATTTGAACAGGGAATTGTTTTTGCAATCGCAGGATTGCAGGGTATATAGCATTGCTCTGGATGAGCTAAAGGAGAATCCTTCCTTTATCTTGTCCATGCTGCGGCATATTCTGACTCCGTATCTGGCTGCAATGAATGGGAGCACGGGGACGGTCGAGAGACAATATGACAGAATGGAGCGCGAGCTCATGCGCATAGCGATACGTCACAATCGATTGATCCGCCCGAAGGAAGCAGCAAGGCAACTTGAAATTCACAACATGACAGTCATCAAATATTGCCGCAGATTAGTCGAGAAGGGCAAATTCAGAGCCGTGACGAGAGGAGAATCGCAGCGGGTGATGTACTACGAGTATATCGGCACTATGCAAAGCCCGGACTTAATATAAATTTGGAGTAGTGGAGCAGGAAGCAGGAATGTGGGGAGAACAACGAGAGGGCATGGACATATCAGAGGCTGCTTCGTGGCTGTAATCGGCGACGACTCATTTCTAGTACACGTATCGGGCGTGATTGGAGTATGGCCAGCGCATTGTGTATGAAATTTCATACTGATCCGGCGTGATTGGAGTGTGACCGACGCATCGTGTATGAAATTTCATACTGATCGGGCGCAAATGCAGTGTAGCCGGCGAATTGTGTATGAAATTTCATACTGATCCGGTGCAAATGCAGTGTGTCCGGCGCTATGTGTATGAAATTTCATACTGATCGGGCGCAAATGCAGTGTGTCCGGCGCATTGTGTGTATCCCCATGTGGATACCACTGAGGCGGGACTACTCATCCCCACTATCCCCAGTAGCTCCGTGTATACATCCCTGTTTATGTGACGGATCCCCAGCGCATCAGCCTCGACTTGTGGATGAATCACATTGTGGATGAATCCCACAAAGCAAGTTGCACACACCCCCTGGTTGCACTTCTGTGGATCCATTTTCTCCATCTTTACTACGTAACAATGTTATGTTACGATGATTATCGTGATAAGGAGGTGCGTGCGTGGAGAGGGAGCTTATATCGAAAAAGGAGCTGCTGGACGCGACAGGCATATCGTACGGGCAGCTGTATCGTTGGAAACGGAAGGGGCTCATTCCGGAGGAATGGTTTATTCGGAAGTCCGTGTTTACGGGCCAGGAGACGTTTTTCCCAAAGGAGCTTATATTGGCTCGCATTGATAAAGTGTTAAATCTAAAGGACGACTTGTCGCTCGACGAGCTTGCGAGTAAGTTGGTGAACGGTCCTGTCGATGCAGAGCTTGGTAAGGATGGTATGATCGAACGAAACATTGTTTCGTTGATATCGGCTCAACGTTATATGAACCGGGACGAGGCGGGAACAATGTATCCGTTCGACCGGATGCTGAAGTTATTCACTGTGGATATGTTGCTTCGAGCAGGAGAGATGGGCTTGGAGGAAGGCGATGTTTTGCTGGCTGCGCTTGAGGAGCATTATCCCAAGTTTAACGGTGAACCATGTGATCTGGTCTTTATTCGTAAGATGGGCATGGCGTCGTTTGTTTTGGTAACGGCATCGTCCGCATTGTATTTTGACGAAGAGGTTAAGATGGTACGGAGGTTAAGCATGCAGGAGACGGCGGAGCAACTGAAGAGCAAACTGCAATGAGAGAAGGAGGCGAATGCATGGAGACGAAGAACCTCGAGACGAGAAAGCCCGAGACGAAGAACCTCGAGATGAAAAACCTCGAGACGAAGGACTTCGAGCGCAGGGGCGGGTTGCCGAATTTGACGATGAGCGGATATGGCAAGGCGAGCGGAGGCGAATATGGGAACGTACAGATTGACGGCGTCACTAAGGTAGCAGGTCATCTGAGCGCTGTGTACGGCATCCGTTCCAGCGGTGTTACGACGATCGAAGGCAACGTCTATACCCCCGAGTTGCGAAGCGAAGGCAAGTTGTCCGTGGAAGGAGCGCTTATAGCCAGAACAACGCTGCTGGATGGCCTGTGCAAGGTTGGTGGACGGATCGAAGCCGATAACGTGAAGCTCGACGGCATGTTGACGGCAGGCGGAGACATCGAAGCCGAGACGTTTATCGGCAGAGGCGTCGTGAAGTCGGAGGGGTTGCTAAACGCAGGGACGATCGAGCTGGGACTTGCGCACAAGGCGAGCAAAATACGAGAGATCGGCGGCGAGACCGTTATCGTCAGCAGACTGGGCGGCAGCGGTTGGGGCTGGCTTTGGAGCTGGGCGTTGCCAAGCGCCGAATCCAGGCTGGACGCTGAAGTCATCGAAGGCGATATCGTTCGGCTGGAGTACACGCATGCGGCGGTCGTGCGAGGAGGACAGATCGTGATCGGCAAGGGCTGCAGAATCGGCAGGGCCGAATTCAAGACACGAATGACGGTTCATCCCGACAGCATCGTCGAGAAGGAGGAGAAACTCGGTGAATGAGCATGTTCAGGATTTGAGACTTGTCGGCACTTCCGAAATGGCCGGAGGAATATTCGGAAAGATCCGCATTACAGGTGACGCCAAGCTGATAGGGCATGTTGCTTGCAGCCAGCTGTCATTGACGGGGACGGCCAAGTTGCAAGGGGATCTGAAAGCCGGCAGGCTGAAGTTTACGGGCGAATTGCAGGTGAATGGCTCGTTAAGAGGCGGGATACTCGGAGGAATGGGAGAGCTTCGCGGGGAGACGGGCATCAGGGGAGAAGAGATTGTCCTGTCGGGAATGCTTCATTCCGGCGGCCCGATCGAAGCGGAGAAGCTGGATATTCGGGGCGCCGTCGAGACGGCAAGCGTCGTTAACGCCGAGCGTACGACCATTCGATTATACGGGCCCTCCCAAGTGGGGGAAATTGTGGGCGGCACCATTGTCGTGCGCAGGAGCAGAGGGTTGGGCCTTAAAAGCTTGGTGCAGCCATCTGTCGAAACGAGGCTTTCTGCTGCTTTAATCGAAGGGGATGAGGTGTATATCGAATATACGCGCGCGGATTTGGTAAGAGGCAATACAGTCAAGGTTGGACCTGGCTGCGAGATAGGCAGAATCGAATACCGGCAAAGCTTCGAGACGCACGCGAAGTCGAAAACAGGACCGGCTGAAAGGTTATAAAAGCATGATAACGATGGATACAATAGGAAGTGCGAGTTCCATCAATCATCCCTCATTTGAATAAAGAAAGGTTGCGTGAAGCGTGACTGCAACGGTAAAAAACAAAAATCTCGGCATCGTTATCGCCGGCCTTCTGCTCGGCATCCTTATGGCTTCGATGGACAATACGATCGTCGCCACGGCGATGGGCAACATCGTCGGCGAGCTAGGCGGGCTGGACAAATTCGTATGGGTAACCTCCGCCTACATGATTGCCGAAATGGCGGGCATGCCGATCTTCGGCAAGCTATCCGATATGTATGGACGGAAACGATTTTTTGTCTTCGGCATTATCGTCTTCATGATCGGCTCCGCTTTATGCGGGACGGCTTCTTCGATTGAGGAGCTGGCATTGTTCCGCGCCGTGCAAGGCATCGGGGCAGGAGCGATGGTACCGACGTCGTTCACGATTATGTTCGATGCGGTACCGCTTGAATCCCGGGGCAAGCTGGGAGGCCTGTTCGGAGCCGTATTCGGCATGTCGAGCATTTTCGGGCCGCTTTTGGGTGCCTATATTACGGATCATATCGCGTGGGAGTGGGTGTTCTACATCAACCTGCCGCTTGGACTTCTGTCCCTCTGCATGATCGCGTTTTTCTACAAGGAATCGCTGGAGCATTCCAAACAACCGATCGATTGGACGGGAGCTGTTACCCTGATCGGTTCCGTCGTGGCTCTTATGTTCGCGCTGGAGCTGGGCGGCAAAACCTTTGCATGGGACTCGTGGCAAATTATCGGCATGTTTGCGGCATGCGTGCTGCTGCTAATCGTGTTCCTGTATGTGGAGACGAAGGCCAAGGAGCCTATCATCTCGTATTCGCTTTTCCGAAATCGTCTGTATTCGACTAGCATTATCGTTGCGTTTTTCAGCGGCGCGGCCTTCATCGTGGCATCGGTCTATATCCCGATCTTCATTCAGGGCGTGCTCGGCGGCACGGCGACGAATTCAGGTCTCGTGCTGCTGCCTATGATGCTCGGCTCCGTCGTGACGGCTACGCTCGGCGGCGTGCTCATGACGAAAATACCGTATCGAAACGTCATGGTCTCTACGCTGATCCTGCTTGTCACAGGCACGGTGCTCGTCACGACGCTGTCTCCGGAGTCCGGCAAGCTGCAGGTGACGCTGTACATGATTCTGCTCGGTCTGGGTATTGGCGCATCGTTTTCGGTGCTCAGCAATGCGGCCATTCATGGCGTCTCCATTCGTCAGCGCGGCACGGCGAGCTCTACCCTCAACTTCATCCGCTCGCTGGGGATGACCGTAGGCATTACCGTATTCGGTATTATTCAGAGCAACTACTTCTCCAGCCGATTGAATGAAGCGTTTGGCGGCGCCACGGGCGGTCCTGCCGTCGGCGGCGATCCCAGGGAGCTGCTGGCTCCAGAGAAACGCGCCGAAATGCCGGCCGAGGTGCTGGATACGATTGTGTCTGCCCTCTCCTCGTCGATTACGTTAACGTTCGCCATCGCGATTGTTCCGGCTGCTCTGGCGCTGCTTGGGTCGTTCTTTATGGGCAGAAGCAAGCTAGATCCTTCGGCGGTAGCGGAGGGCGATCATGCCCATTCCGGAGGCCACTAACGCATCGGGGAATACATGCTGCAATCAGCCCGCCATTGGCGGCGTGCGGGCCTTCGGGGCTTGCTCGTCGTCATGCAGCGGGCTTTTTTATATTCTGAAAATGAATACCTTTTTGCGCTTTATCCGGACTTGGAGTTCTCGGAATGAAACGGTTTGCGCCGCCAAAGGACGGCGACAGCGTTTCACTTTGTTACCGCTTGTGACAAAAATCTCACTTCCCGCCATTAAATTTGCGGTATAATAAAAGAAATCAAATAAAAACAAAAACAAACGGAAATGTGAGGCGATTGCAATGAAACAGGAATACATGCATCCGGGAGACCAACTCCTTCTGTTTATGGAGCGTATTTACAAATACGGAATGACGACTACGTCGGGCGGCAACCTGTCTATCAAGGACGATAAAGGGGATATCTGGATCACCCCCGCCGGTATAGATAAAGGCTCGCTTACCGCCAGGGATATGGTCTGCGTCAAAGCGGACGGCACGGTAGAGGGCGTGCACAGGCCTTCCAGCGAGTTTCCGTTTCACAATCTGATCTACAAGTCGCGGCCGGATCTTAAAGCCATCATTCATGCCCATCCCCCGGCGCTCGTATCCTTTAGCATCGTTCGCCGAATTCCCGACACGCGCCTGCTTCCGAACGAACGTCGAATATGCGGTCCGATCGGCATTGCCGAATACGCCCTTCCCGGCAGCGAAGAGCTGGGGCGGAAAATCGCGGACGTGTTCGTCAAGGGATACGATACCGTTATGTTGGAAAATCACGGCGTCGTCATAGGAGCGGACAATCTGTTTAAGGCGTTTCAAATGTTCGAGACTTTGGATTTTTGCGCACGGCTTGAAATCGAAGCCCGGCGGATCGGGGAACCGAAGCTGCTGACGGACGAAAATTACGAGATGGTGCGGAGCAAAGGCGATGTCGCATACGAAAATTATAAGCCTCAGGGCAGAACAACGCTGGAAAACGGAGCCCGGAAAGAAATGTGCAATTTCATTCGACGTTCTTATGATCAACGGCTGTTTACCAGCACGCAGGGCACGTTTTCCCGTAGAACGGAGGGCAATGATTTTGTCATTACGCCTTATGGGCTGGATCGCAACTATATGGAGCCTTCCGATTTGATTACGATCAAGGATGGCAAAACGGAAGAAGGGAAAGTGCCCAGCAAATCCGTTCTGTTGCATAAGGCGATCTACGAAAGCCAGCCTCACGTCAACGCCGTGTTGATTGCGCACCCGCCTCATATTATGGCGTTTGCCGTAACGGAGCTTGCTTTCGATTCCCGAACGATTCCGGAAAGCTATATTTTGTTGCGAGGCACGCCGAAGCTGCCGTTTGACGCCGTCTATCGCGATCCAGAGCAAACCGCCCGATTGTTAAATGTCAGTACGCCGCTGGCCATAGTCGAGAACAACTGCGTAATCGTAACGGGTAAAAGTCTGCTCGAGGCTTTTGATCGGCTGGAGGTTGCGGAATACAGCGCGAAATCCGTGCTTGCAGCCCGCGCGTTAGGCGACATTGTTCACATCGACGATTCTTGTATCCGCGATCTGGAGGTCGCGTTCAACTTGCAGTAGCTCCTACGATTTATGAACGGAAAGGGGAAAGGAAATGATTAAAGCGATTATTTTTGACTTTGACGGAACGATCATCGATACGGAGACGGCATGGTATTATGCCTTCCGGGATGCTTACAAAGAACATGGCGTCGACCTTGGCGTCGAGCAATATTCGCAATGTCTCGGTACGAGCTTGCATCTGTTCAACCCGTACGAGTACCTTGCGACAGAGCTGGGACTGCCCATCGATGTAGCGGAGTTCCGCAATCGAATCCGCGCAGACCATACGGCCAGAATGAATGTGGAGGAAGTGCGGGCGGGCATCCGGGAATATTTGAAGATGGCCAAGGAAGCGGGGCTGCGCATCGGTCTCGCATCCAGTTCCGATCGTGCCTGGATCGATAAATATTTGGACCAGTTGGATATCCGCGAATATTTCGAGGTTATCCGGTCGGCAGATGACGTGAGCCAGGTGAAACCCGATCCGGAGCTGTATCTTAGCGCGATTGAAGCGCTTGGCGTGCGGGCGGACGAAGCAGTCGCAATCGAGGATTCGCCAAACGGAGCGCGGGCGGCGGTCGCGGCGGGGATGCACTGCGTGATCGTGCCGAATACGCTGACCAAGCTGTTATCGTTCGATCCGTCGGATCGCTGTTACCGGGCGGAATCGCTGTCGGACTTTGACTTCAAGCTGCTTACGGAAGGCGTGTTCTCGAAAGCGTGATCGGTAATAACGCCTACGCTTATCGGGCGATGAATCGATTACATGACGATGAATACCCAAACCTGTCGCCCCAAATGCCGGATGCCGGGCTTCAAAGTATGCGCGGTGCTCGTGGAGCCGATGTATTAGGTAAGGGGCAGTCGAGTCACCCTAAAGTGTTCAACAAAAACACTATCCGATTTCATGGGAGTTCAATGACTCTTTTGAAGAGGGATAGTGTTTTTTTCGCAACCGCAAAGTAGTGTACGTGTTCGAAAAATCATACACGATACGCCGCAGTAGGCCCAAACCGTGGCAATGTACTCGAAAAATCAAACACGATACGCCGCTGTCACCCCAAACCGTAGCAATGTACTCGAAAAATCATACACGATACGCCGCAGTATCCCCAAACCGTGGCAATGTACTCGAAAAATCATACAGGATACGCCGCTGTATCCCCAGACCGTGGCAATGTACTCGAAAAATCATACCCGTGCCCCTTGCCTCCCAATTTGGCGAACTAAAACTAATTCAACGAGAACCGCTGGCGGTATTGGCGCGGCGACAGACCCTCGAACCTGGCGAAGCAAGTCGCGAAGTAGGCCGACTGATTGAAGCCGACCTCTTCGGCGATGCGGGAGACGGAGAGGTCCGTCTGCAGCAGCAGCAGCTTGGCCTGCTGAATGCGGAAGCGCAGCAGGTAGTCGAACGGCGAGCAGCCGAATTCGCGTTTCATGCAGCGCGCGATGTAGACGGGGTGGAAGTTGATGCTCTCGCCGAGCGACTGCGCGGTTATGTCCTCCCGGTAATGATGCCGGAGGTAGGAGGCGGCTTTCTCGGCGCACGCGAGCGCCGGCGTCGGAGATCCGGCTTCGACCGAAGCAGACAGCAGGTCGATAACCTCCTGGAAGAGGAGCTGCTGCTTCCAGCGGACGCCGTGAATATGATCATTGATGCTCATCTGTGACAGCTGCTGCAGCTTATTTTCCAGCACGTTCAGCTTGACGGCTTTGGCGAATTGAGGAATCCGCTTGACGAACAGGCGCGGCGCGAATTGTTCGGCGACGGGCACGGGCTCAGCGGAATCGCTCATTCTCGCAGGGGCGAGCATATCCTCCGCTACGGACCAGCCTCCAAGCGTGTGGAAATGCGCCCAATAATATTCCGTGTCCTCCTCGCAAGCGCGCGTCGGATAATGTTCCGCATCCGGGCGCAGGATCAGCGCATGGCCGGCACTCACTTCGTAATGGCGATCTTCTTCGCCCAGATAGAGGCTTCCCTTGATTACGACGATCAGATCGAATACGCCGATGGCTCTGCGTGCGGGATGCTTTCGCCCTGGCGGCATGTCGGCATGTCCTCCTATTATGTAATGCGGCAACGGCGGAACCGTAAATTCGATAATACTCATAATGCGGCAATCCTCCTAACGTGGCAATCCTCCTAATGCGGTAAACTTCCTAACGAGCAGGTTGGAATATTGAAAGTTTCGGTTGAAATTATGAACCCTTTTTTTCAGTATACCAACTATAATGCAAGAAGACATCAAGCTACATGAGGGGCTGCTATGCAGCTCCCCGGCGGGAGGCTGTAACATGGATCATACTGCCAAAAAACTAACATTATGGGCGCTCGCCTGGCCTATTTTCATCGAGCTGTTCCTGCAGTTTCTGCTTGGAGCGGCAGATACGCTGATGGTCAGCCGCATCTCGGACGATGCAGTTGCCGTAGTGGGGTTTTCGAATCAATTATTTTCGGCGGTCATGACGTTGTTCGTGACGGTAGCAAGCGGAGCCGGCATTTTGATCGCTCAGAAGCTGGGGGCAAGGAAAGGCGAGGATGCAAGGAAAATCGGCATCATGTCGCTGACCGTCAGCGGCGGGCTGGGACTGTTGCTCAGCGTCGTGCTTTATTTGTATCCGAAGGAGATATCGGCTTGGCTCCAGCTGCCAAGCGAGCTGCTTCCTTTAGCGGAAACGTATGTGTCCATCGTCGGCGGCGGCATGGTGCTGGTCGCGCTGATGTCGTCGCTCAGCACGGCTATCCGCAACACCGGCAATACGAAAGGCCCTATGTATATCGCCATCGGAATGAACGTCGTTCACGTTGCGCTGAATTACGCGTTTATTTTCGGAGTGTGGGGCTTCCCGAAGCTGGGTCTGCTTGGCGTGGCGCTCTCCACCGTTATCTGCCGTCTGCTGGCCGTATTGGTGCTGCTCTACATGTTCCTGCATACATTCGAACGCCGCATCGCGCTCCGTGACTTCAAGCTGTTCGATCGCGGATTGTTCGGCGAAATCATGCGCATCGGCTGGCCGCTGGGCGTCAATATGTCATGCTGGGTGTTCTCCCAGATGGCGATATTCTCCTATATTGCCATGATCGGCGCGGCGGAGCTGGCGGCGCGGACGTATATGAACACGCTGGAATCGTTCTGCTTTATGCTGGGATATTCCATCGCATTGGCACTGCAAATCCAGATCGCCCATCTGTTCGGGGCAGGCCGTATGCAAGAGGCTTACAGAACGGCGTATCGGGGGCTGGCGATCGGTCTGGGACTTGTCTTCGTAAACGCCCTAGTCATCTATGCGATCGGCAAACCGGTGCTTGGCTTGTTCACGCAAGATAGCACCATCGTCGCGTTCGGCGTTTCGCTTCTGGGTCTTAACATCCTTCTGCAGCCTGGCAAAATGGTCAACATGGCGCTTCAGAACTCGTTGAACGCCGTCGGCGATACAAAGTACACGATGTGGATCTCGCTAAGCTCGTTATCCGCCATTGCCACCGGGGTTTCCTATTGGTTCGGCATCGGGCTGGGCTGGGGGCTGACGGGCATCTACGTTGCAATGATAATGGATGAATATCTCCGAGGAGCGCTGTCGTTTATGCGCTGGCGGGGGCGCAAGAAGCTGAGGGAAGCCGGCGGCGACATGGCTGTCGAGGTAAAGCCTATCCGGGGCGTTCGTCAAAAAGGCGCCCTTGACGTATAATGCAGGGAGAGCCCGCTTCTCTAATGCAAGTTTGGGAAGGAATGAATGCAAGCACGGAAAGGAATGAACGCGTTATGTCAGGAAAACTATTAATAAATGAACAAATAAAAAGCTCTGAGGTATTGCTGACGGGGTTAAACGGGGAGTCTCTCGGCGTGTTGTCCCACCAGAAGGCGCTCGCGCTCGCCAAGGAGGCCAAGGCGGATCTCGTCTGCACGTCGCTGATGAGCAGTCCCCCGCCCTGCAAGCTGGTTAGCCGCGGCTCGGCTAAGGCGCAGCGGGATCAAGAGAACAAGGAGAGCCGCTTGAAGGAAGGCTCCGGCAAGGTCAAAGAGCTTCGGTTGACGCCGGACATCGAGGATCATGATTACGATACGAAGCTGAGGCAGGCGGCCAAGCTGCTGGATTCCGGCAACCGGGTGCTGCTCGTCGTCAAGATCTCCGGCAAGGAGGGGCCAAAGGCGAAGGCGCTGCTGGATCGTTTGGTAGCCGACTTGTCGGGGAGCGGGAAGAAAGCGACGGGCATTCAGCTCAGCGGCAAGCAAGCTGCGGTGGAGATGCTGCCGGCATAACTATCGGGGGACGAAGTTTGCTGCATAGCGGCCGCGAACTGGGGATTGCCCGCAAGCCGATTTCTTGTTACACTGACCGCAAGCAAGGCGCAACCAGAATCAGGACCGTCATGGAATGAGCAAACCAATCGCTGGTGTCATCATTCGCGCAGACGGTCCTTTTGCTTTTGGGACGTAAAGACAGGAGGGCGAGAGGATGGGGAGGACGCAGCATACCGGACGAATCAAGCTGCCCATGCGGCCGGACACCAAGCTGTGGGTCAGCAAGCGGCCATTTGGGCTGGGATTGACGAAGCCGCATCATATCCGTGATACGATGAAGGCGGCGTGGGATAATCGGGACAATCTTGCATACGCTTACAGAATATTGACTCAGGGCGTCTGCGACGGCTGCGCGCTTGGCGTCTCCGGTTTGTACGACCAGACGCTGGAAGGACCGCATTTATGCACGACGCGCTTGAACGTGCTGCGTTTAAATACGATGCCAGCCATATCGGAGAGGTTGCTGCATGCCGACATCGAGGAGCTGCGCAAGCTCAGCAGCGCCGAATTGCGCCGGCTGGGACGGCTGCCTTATCCCGTCGTTCGCGAGCGGGGAGAGATGAGGTTCCGCCGACTCTCGTGGGACGAAGCGCTCACTCGCATAGCGGATAAGGCGCGCGCCGTGGACCCGAAGTCGATCGCTTTCTATTTGACGGGCCGCGGCATTACGAACGAGACGTATTACGCGGCGGCGAAAGCAGCCAGATGGATCGGCACGAACAATATCGACAACGCTTCGCGCATCTGCCATTCGCCTTCGAAAACCGCACTGAAGCGCTCTATCGGAGTCGGCGCTTCGACATGCAGCTACAAGGACTGGATCGGCGCAGACGTGCTTGTCTTCTGGGGAAGCGTGGCCGCGAACAATCAGCCCGTCTCGACCAAATATATGTACGCAGCGAAACGCCGGGGGACGCGGATTATCGTCATCAACCCCTATAGAGAACCCGCGATGGATGGCTACTGGATCCCGTCCATTCCGGAATCGGCGATGTTCGGGACGAAGCTCGCCGACGACTTCTATCAGGTGAACATCGGCGGGGATATCGCGTTTATGCACGGCGTTATAAAGACGTGGTTCCAGATGGAAGAGGAGCGCCCCGGCTCCGCGATTGATCATGCATTCGTGGAGCGTCACGCTCATGGCTACGAGGAGCTTAGGGCTCATGTGCAGCAGCAGCCGTGGGAATTGCTTGAGTCCTCCTCGGGGCTGTCGCGAGAGCGGATTCGCGAGTTTGCAACGCTGTTGGCGGAAGCCCGCACCGGCGTATTCGTATGGAGCATGGGGCTGACGCAGCATCGATTCGGCACGGACAATATTTCGCAGGTGGCGAATCTCGCGCTGCTGCGGGGATTTCTGGGGAGGGAGCATTGCGGTCTTATGCCCATTCGCGGGCACAGCGGGGTGCAGGGCTCCGGCGAGATGGGTGCGGATCCGTTTAGCCTGCCGGGAGGCGAGTTCTCGCCGGAGGACGCCGAGCGGCTGGAGCGGCTATGGGGCTTTAAGCTCCCGGACTGGCAAGGTGACATCGTCGGCGTCTCGCTCGAAAACGCGTTGCTGCCGGAAGGGCATGAGCGTAAGCTCAAGCTGTTTTACACGTCGGGCGGCAACTTCCTGGAGACCATGCCGGATCCCGCCTCCGTGAAGGCTAGTCTGGAGGCGGTGGAGCTGCGTGTCCACCAGGATATCGTACTTAACAGCTCGGCGCTGCTGGATGCTGCGGAGGAGGTCATCCTTTTGCCCGCCATGACCAGATACGAGCAGCCGGGAGGAGGCACGTCGACATCGACCGAGAGGATGGTCTATTATTCGCCGGAGATCCAAGGACCTCGGATCGCGGAGGCTCGCGCCGAATGGGATATTTTTGGCGAGTTGGCTGCGCGGGTTCGTACGGAAGGGGCGGAGGCGTCTGCCGTCCGGTTCCGGGACGCGGCCGCGATTCGGGCGGAGATCGCGCTGGCGGCGCCATACTATCGCGGCATCGAACGCCTCGGCAAGCGCGGGGATGTGTTTCAATGGGGAGGAGCATGGCTGTGCGAGGACGGAGAATGTCCGACGCCGGACGGCAAGGCGAAGCTGATACCTGTCGAGCTGCCTGAGCTGCGCAAGGCGGAAGGGCGATTCTACGCGACGACAAGGCGCGGCAAGCAGTTCAACTCCATGATTTATGGAGAGAAGGACAGCTTTAACGGCGCGGACCGGTACGATGTGCTGATCCATCCCGAAGATGCCGGAGCGCTGTCCATTCGGGAAGGGGAAGCTATCGTCGTTTACAATCGGGGCGGCGTGTTCCATGGCCGGGCCAAGCTTGCGCCAGTCGCTCCCGGCAATATCGAGCTGTTCTGGCCGGAAGGCAATGTGTTGTTCGCCGCCGGTCAATACGAGCCGTTTGCGGGTATTCCGGAATACAATGCGTCGGTTGCGGTGGAGCGGGCGGATACCTTCCATGCGCTCAAGGATGCCAAGTACGTGGAGAAGCGGGTAGAGGAGTTGGAGACGGACGTACCGGAATAAACGAAGTTGCGGAGGTGACGGGAATGGATGACGGCGGCCGCGGCAACGTGACGAAGTGGCAGACGCTCCATGTTGGCCAAGACGGCATCCCTCGCGAGCTGGAGGATGAGATCGCAAGCGAATACGCGCTGACGGTCGTGCTCAACGGCGATGAATTCAGCACGTTGGTTTGTTCCCCTACGCATCAGGAGGAGCTGGTGTACGGTTTCCTCGCTTCCGAAGGCGCGATTCGAAGCATTTCGCAGGTAAAGAAGCTGACGATCGATGGAGATCGCGGCTATGCGTACGTCGTGCTAGATGGAGAACCGTCGATCGGCCGGGAGCGTTCGTCCAAGCGATTTATCGGCTCTTGCTGCGGGAAGGGTCGTCAGTTTTATTACCACGGTGATATGTTGACGGCCAGGACGATTATGACGCGGATGACGGTGACGGATGAACAGGTATGGTCGCTGATGGCCGCGTTGCAGGAGAGTTCGGCGGACTTCATCAGCACGGGTGGCGTCCATAATGCGGCGTTATGTACGCCGGACGAGCTGCTTGCGGTGCGTACGGACATCGGCAGGCACAACGCGCTCGACAAGCTGTACGGCTACAGCATGCTCCGTGGCGTGAGGATGGGAGATAAGCTTATCGCGTTCAGCGGCAGGCTGTCGTCGGAGGTCGTGCTCAAGGCGGCCAAGATGGGCTGCGGCTTGCTGCTTAGCAAGTCCGCCCCGACCGATCTCGCGCTTAAGCTTGCGGACGAGTTAGGCATCACTTGCATCGGATTCATCCGGGGACGGAAACTTAGCGTATATACGCACCGGGAGCGTTTGATTATAAGTCATCGATTACCTTGACACACGACAACCGTTAGGTGAAAATGCTAAAGAGGTTGTTGTGAAAACCTTTATCAAGACCGTAACCCGGCTAGAGGCGTCAGCCATGGACGGAGGATCGAATACAGATGAACAGGAGACTACCATGCTGCGTCGTTTTTTTTCGTATTACAAGCCTTATAAGAAACTGTTTTTCCTGGATTTTAGCTGCGCGGTGCTGTTGGCTATACTGGAGCTCAGCTTCCCGCTGGCCGTTGGCTACGTCGTCGAAACGTTGCTCCCGGACGAGAACTGGGGATTGATCGTATCGGCAGGCGCGGTGCTGCTGCTTATTTATGTCATCAACACGTTTTTGAGTTATATCGTCACCTACTGGGGGCATATGCTCGGCATCAATATCGAGACGGATATGCGTCGCGCGCTGTTCGATCATGTGCAGAAGCTTTCATTCCGCTTCTTCGACAACACGAAGACGGGCCATCTCATCTCGCGTCTTACGAACGACTTGTTCGAGATTGGCGAGGTGGCGCATCACGGTCCCGAGGATATGTTCATCGCGGCCATGACGCTGGTAGGCGCATTCGGGATCATGCTGTTCATTCACCCGATGCTGGCGATCATGACCTTCATTATCGTGCCGATCATTATTTGGCTCGTGCTTTATTTCAACGGCCGCATGACGAAAGCGGCGAATCGCCTTTTCAGCGACATGGCGGACTTCAACGCGCGCGTCGAGGATACGGTTGGCGGCATTCGCGTCGTTCAAGCGTTCGCGAACGAGAAACATGAAGGCAAGCTGTTTAAAGGCAACAATCTGCGGTTCCGCGAGGCGAAGCTCATTTCGTACAAAATCATCGGCATGAATGCTTCCGTATCCTATATGCTGATGCGTGTCGTATCGCTGTTCGTGCTGATCGCGGGCGCTTATTATGTCATTACGGATGGCATGTCCTACGCCGACTTCCTCACGTTCGTTTTGTTGACGAACATTTTCTTCAAGCCCATCGAAAAAATTAACGCCGTTATCGAGAGCTACCCGAAGGGCATCGCAGGCTTCAAACGTTACACTCAGCTGATGGATACCGAACCGGACGTGGCGGATCGACCCGATGCAAAAGAAGTGGACCGTCTTCGCGGCGATATTCGTTACGAGAATGTGGATTTCGGCTACGAAGGCGAAGCCAAGGTACTTGACGGCATTAATCTTTCCATTAACGCCGGGGAGACCATTGCATTTGTTGGCCCGTCGGGAGCGGGCAAAACAACGTTATGCAGCTTGCTGCCGCGATTTTATGAAATTTCCGGCGGCCGCATTACCGTCGACGGGCACGATATACGCGATCTGAAGCTGGAGTCGCTGCGCAAGAGCATCGGCATCGTGCAGCAGGACGTCTTTCTGTTCGCGGGCACGATCCGCGAGAACATCGCTTACGGCAAGCTGGGCGCAAGCGACGAGGCGATTATGGAAGCGGCGCGCCGGGCGAAGCTGGAGGCGTTCATCGGTTCGTTGCCGGACGGTCTGGATACGGTCGTCGGCGAACGCGGCGTAAAGCTGTCCGGCGGACAGAAGCAGCGTTTGGCTATCGCGCGGATGTTCCTCAAGAACCCGCCGATCCTGATCCTCGACGAAGCGACTTCCGCGCTCGACACCGAGACGGAGCAGGCGATCCAGCAGTCGCTGTCGGAATTGTCCGTCGGCCGCACGACTTTGGTCATCGCGCATAGGCTGGCGACGATCAAAAACGCCGACCGGATCATCGTCGTCACGGAAGAGGGCATCAGCGAGCAGGGACGTCATGATGAGCTGGTTGCAGCCGGCGGCATCTACAGCCGGCTGCATACTGCCCAGTTCGGCCGCGGATAATGGGATTCTGCGCTTATGCGCATTGGATTAGAAGGATGGGCCGATTCCAATGGTGGCGGCTCGCCACTAACAAGTGCGCCGAAGCGCAGTTAGTTGAGAAAATCGAATTAGAGGCAGACGGGAAGGCGCCTAAAGCGCTGCAAGCCGAGAAAATCGGCTTAGAGATGCGAGAAAAAGGGGCTGTCAGAGAAGTGACAGCCCCTTTTTCTGATTATAAATATGGGAAACGTTACCCATGGCTGATGCATTAACGGGAAAAAGTCCCACTATTTCTCGTCCAAGAACAGATTCTGCGAAATTAATGGGAAATCTGCCCGCTAATCCAGACAAATACAACTCTGAGCCCAAAAATCGCACGAATTAGAGGGCACATTTCCCACTATTTTCCCAAAAGGGCGAGAAAGTGAGGATTAGAGGGAGGTTTTCCCTCTATCAACACTTGGAGATTGATCAAACCTCCCATGTCATAAATCTACTCTTCGCTTAAACCTACACTTGTACTTTAAATCTCCCTTGAACTATAAACCTACACTTGAAATCTCGCTTGAACTATAACCCCACCCACTTGCCATAAACCTACTCTGTGCATTAAAACTTTCCTTATGCTTTTAAATCTACCTTCTGCATTAAACCTTTTCGCTTCAAACCTCCCTTGTGCGTTGAACACCGTGTCCTAAGGAAGCAACTTACAAAACTCCAGCTTTGCAAAGCAAGTCTCCCATTATCAACCCATTATCAACGTGTCCTTACCGGAGGCCTCTCATGGTCACTGTGCCCCCTAATTCAGAGGTCTGCTCATTTGTCCAACGCGCTTGCGCGTTTCTTGGCCTTCTCCAGGTCGGCGGCCAGCTCATCCTGAGCGCCTGATGGCTTGACGCCGTAACGGTAAGCGGATCTCGCGATAAGATGTCCCGTCACGGGCGCCGTAAGGAAGACGAATATGATGCCGAGCAGCAGCCGTACGCTGACTTGATCGTGGACGAATAAAAAGTAAAGGAACGTAGCTAACAAGATAAATAAAATGCCGAGCGTAATGCTCTTCGTTGCCGCGTGGGAACGTGTATATACATCCGGAAAACGCAGGAAGCCGAGCGAGCTGAGCAGGCTTAGCACCGTACCGATCAACACCATGACGACGACGATAGACTCAATCGTTTCTCTTCCGGTCAATGACAACGCCCCTCTCCAGAAACTTGCACAACGCGACCGTACTCAGGAAAGCCAATATGCCGATCAGCAGGATCGTCTCCAGATAGGAGCTGGAGTCCAGCATCATGCATAATACGGCGACGATGCCGATAATATTGTAGCCGATGGAGTCCAGCGCGAGAATCCGATCGGGCAGCGAAGGGCCTCTAATGACCCGATAGAGCGCAATCGAGATCGAAATGGTAAGCATAATAATGGACGCCATAAGCAGTGTTTGGAACATTAGCGCATCACCTCGATTATGACATCCTCGAACTTGTCCTTCGTTCGGATAATGCCCTTTTTCATCCGGGGCACGTCCATGGCGTGTACGTACATCAGCCCATCCTCCGGAGCAATCTCCATAACAACCGAACCCGGCGTGAGCGTCATAAGATTGGCGAGCAAGGACAGCTCCCATTCGGTCTTCATTCTCGTCTGCATCCGGAATACGCCAGGCTGTATGTTGAGCCGGGGCCGAATGATCTGTTCGATGGCCACAATGCTGGAGACCAGCAGCTCGATGCTGAACAGCCAGCCCAGCTTGAGAAGAAACCAGAACTTTCTTCCGTAGAAGGGGGCAGGGAAAAATCTTCTCATCCCGAACAAGATGATTGCGCCAAGCACGAAGCCGATTGCGAAGGTCAGCATGTTCCATGTATCGTGAAGCATCATCCACATGGCGGCAATCAATAGATTAAGCAAGATTTGCAAGGTCATTCCGATCACATCCTTCCGGCGAAATGCATCTGTTGGGCGCGCATTACGATAATACCGCGTCGATATAAATTCGCGGATTCACCAGGGGCTCAACCGCTTGATCAACATAAGGCATAAAGATATCCGCTCCAAGTCCGAGGCCGACGACCAGCGCGGCGAGCAGGAAGCCCGGAAGCAGGGTGCCGCGGGCGCTTGACTTCTGTTCCCCTTCGCTTAGCAGCGATTCGCCCCAGAAGCTGTTGATGAAAATTTTGATAACGGAATAGAGCACCATGAGGCTCGTCAGCAGGCTGATTGCGGCCATGATATAATGCTCGGCTTGCACGCCGCCTTGCAAAATAAGGAATTTGCCGATAAAGCCGCTTAGCGGCGGAACGCCGGCAAGCGCCAACGCGGACAGGAAGAACAGCCAGCCCAGAATAGGGCGGTACCGGATCAAACCGCTAATCTCGCGCAGCCGGTCGGTACCGGCGACGAACACGACGGCTCCGCCAAGAATGAAGATCAGCGCTTTGGCGATCATATCGTGGACCAGGTAGAAGACGGAGCCTGCCAAGGAGGCATCGGTGGCGACGCCTACTCCGAACAGGATAAAGCCAACCGAAACAACGACATTGTAAGCGAGGATTTGTTTGATGCGCCAATAAGCAATGGCTCCGATCGCGCCTAATATCATGGTCAGGGCGGCCAGCCACAGGATGATCGTATGCGTAATTTGCGGCTGATGATTGAAGATAAGCGTGAACATCCGAATAATGACGTAGACGCCGACCTTGGTCAGCAGCGCCGCGAACAATGCGGCGATGGGAGCGGAGGGCGCGCTGTAAGAGCCGGGCAGCCAGAAGAATAGAAACAATCCCGCCTTCAGACCGAATACGGTGAGCAGCAGCAGACTGACGGTGGTGGTCAAGCCGTTCTGGCCGTTCTCGGCTACACGCTCCGCGATATGCGCCAGGTTAAGCGTGCCCGTGATCGAGTACAGATAAGCAATGGCAATAACGAATAGACTGGATGCCACAATATTAATGACAATATATTTGACGGTTTCGCGCAATTGAACTCTCCCGCCTCCTAAGCTGAGGAGCACGTAAGACGAGAGAAGCATGACTTCGAAGAAGACGAACAGGTTGAAAATGTCGCCCGTCAGGAACGACCCGTTTACTCCGCACAGCAAAATGAGCATCAGCGGATACACGTAATAGTTCTTCCGTTCTTCCCCGATGAAATGAAAGGCGAACAGCAGACAAGCGAATGTAACGATCGAAGCGACGGCGACGAGTATCGCGGCCAGCATATCCGCAACGAGCGGAATGCCGTACGGGGCTTCCCATCCGCCCATATGAAGCACCTGTATGCCTTCCGAAGAAATTTGGCCCATCAGCATTAGCGATGCCGCGAGCGTGGCAAGAGCGGCCAAAGCCGCTATCCATTGCTGGAGCCGGATATGCTTGCGGATGAAAAACAGGGAAACGCCCAAAATTAACGGTATAAACAATGGCAAAACAACGATATTATTCATGATCTTGTCCCCTTAACCGCTCCACATCGTCGGTGCCATGCTCCTTATACGTGCGGTAAGCCAGCACAAGCGAAAATGCGGTTAGCGAAAAGCTGATAACGATGGATGTCAGAATAAGCGCCTGCGGCACCGGATCGGTATAGCTGGCGGCCTGTTCTTCCAGCAGCGGAGCCGCGCCCCGCTTTAAGCCGTTAATGGACATCAGCATAATGTGAACGCCGTGCGTGAACAGGGACAGACCCATAATGATGCGCAGAAGCGTCTTGCTAAGAATGAGGTAGACACCTGAGGTGAACAACGTACCGGCGACGATTGTCATCAATATTTCCATACTATAGGTCCTCGCTAATGCTTCGAATTATTGTTACCGTAGTGCCGACAACGGCCAGATAGACGCCCAGGTCGAACACGAAAGCGGTGCCCAGCCCCGTCTTGCCGAGCAGCGGCAGATTCACGTATTGATAAACCTGCGTCAGGAACGGCACGCCGAACAGCACCGCTCCAAACCCCGTCAGCAGAGCCAGCATGACGCCGACGGCGCCGATGATCTTGAAGTCTAACGGAATAATTTCGCCTACGGTCTCCACGTCGAACGCCAGATACAGCAGCATAATCGCTGAAGCCGTGATCAGACCGCCGATAAAGCCGCCGCCTGGATTATTATGCCCCGCGAACAGGATGTAGATGGAATAAATCATGATGATAAACACAAGTATTTTTGCTGCGGTCTGCAGAATAACGTCAGGAAATTTCACTGCTGTCCCCCCTTCCTTGACTTGCGAAGTTTGATCAGCGTGTAAACGCCAATGCCTGCCGTGAACAGCACGACGCTTTCCAGCATCGTGTCGAACGCGCGGAAGTCGACCAGAATCGCGTTGACCATGTTTTTGGCGCCGGACAGCTCATAGGCATTTTGGAAGTATTCGGATACCGGCTTGAATTGATTGCTTCCTTGGGCAGCAATGCCGATTAGCGTAAACAGGGCACCGATGCCGACGGAGATGAGCAGATTGGATATCTTAACCCGAATGCGTGTCACTTCCGTCTTCAGCTTGGGCAGGAAGTAGAAGGCCAGCAGGAACAGCGCGGTCGTAATCGTCTCGACGACGAGCTGCGTCAACGCGAGATCCGGCGCCCTGAAGATGACGAACAGCAGCGAAACCAGATAACCGACCGCTCCCACGGCAATGATGGCCGTCAGCCTGGAGGTGACGGAGATGACGAAGCCGGCCAATACGGCGATTGCGCCCGCGAGAATGTATTCGTACAAGCCGATCTCGGCGTTGGTCGACAGGTCGTAGCCGAAAGCGTCCAGCAGCACGAACGAGCCGCCGACAAGAAGTATGATAAATACAAAGATATAGCTCAGATAGCTGTGAAGGAAGCCGTTCATATAGGTGCTGGTTATCCGGGCCGAAAGCTTCTCGGCGCCTGCCAGCCCGTTGTCGTAGAGACTGCCCAGCGTATACTTGTGCGGAAGAAGGTTGTAGACGTCCCCCCACTTCTTGTAGGTGCGGTACAGAAGCGTGCCGACTACGACTATGCCGATCGTCATGTACAGCTCCGTGTTCAAGCCGTGCCAAGCTTTAATCTTGACATAGAAGGTCTCCCCAGGCAGCCTCAGTCCGGGCAGCACCGAATGGATGGCCGGCTCGAAGAGATTATAGGACAGCAGATTCGGAAAGAAGAACGCGGATACGACGATAAGAGCAAGCACGATTGGCGGAATCAGCATGCCGATCGGCGCCTCATGGGGCTTTTTGTCCAGTCTGTCCGGATGGTAGGTGCCCGTAAACGTCTTGAATACGAGAATCAGGCAATAGGCAAACGTGAAAATGCTGGCTACCCAGGCCGCTATCGGCAGCCACAAGGTCCATTGTTCCGTATGCGTGTTCGCTGCCAGCACCCCGGCAAAAAACATCTCCTTGCTCAGAAAGCCGCTGAACGGCGGCAGGCCGGCCATAGACAAGCCGCCGATGACGGTCAGCGTAAAAGAAACGGGCATCAGACTCATCAGTCCGCCGAGTTTGCGGATATCGCGGGTGCCCGTCTCGTGGTCAAGAATGCCTACAACCATGAACAGACAGCCTTTGAATATGGAATGGTTGAACAGATGGAAGATTGCGGCGAGAATGGCGGCTTCGAACCAATCGGCCTCCGCCGCGAAATCCGGGTTAAGCGCCAGAGAGCCGATGCCGAGCAACGACATGATAAGCCCTAGCTGACTGATGGTGGAATAGGCAAGAAGCGCCTTAAGGTCGGTCTGGCGGATCGCCATGAAAGCACCCCAGAACAAGGTTAGCGTACCGACGATCGCAATAATCCAGAACCAGTTCATATCGCCGCCGAACACGGGAGTGAAGCGGGCAACCAGATAGACGCCGGCCTTGACCATCGTGGCGGAATGCAGGAAGGCGCTGATCGGAGTCGGCGCTTCCATCGCGTCAGGCAGCCAGATATGGAACGGAAATTGCGCGGACTTGGTAAACGCGCCAAGCAGAATCAGGAGCATGGCAGGGAGGAACAGAGCATGATCGGCGAGCGTCTCCCGCATGCCGATGATCTCGCGAATGCTGAATGTTCCTGCGGCCGTCCCGATCATCAGCGCGCCGAGAAGCATGGCGAAGCCGCCGAATACGGTAATGAGCATCGCCTTCTGCGCGCCGTAACGCGATTTTTTGCGCTGGTACCAATAGGCAATGAGCAGGAAGGACGATACGCTGGTCGCCTCCCAGAACACATACATAACCATCAGATTATCGGATAAAACGATACCGAGCATGGCTCCCATAAACAAAAGCAAATAAACATAGAAGTTATGGAGAGCTTCGCGTTTCATCGACATATAATAAATGGAATAAAGTACAACTAAAGTGCCAATACCTGTAATGATAAGAGCGAATAAAAGCGCCAGACCGTCCAGATGCAGCGAGAAGTGGATTCCGGCGGAAGCAATCCATGGAACGGAATGAACAATAGGGGGAGAGTCGGTCTGAACCGGGAAATTCGTCAGGAAATAAACGAATAGAAGCAGAGGGATCACGATCACGAACCAGCCCGTGTGGATACGGGGCAATTTCTTGAAAAACAACGGCACAAAGATGGTATAGAGGAATGGCAGCAAAACGGCAAAATGCAGCAAAGACAACTTGTGACCTCCTAATATGTACTTAAATTCATTATAGTTCATATCGGCTGTACGCAATTTTTAACCCGCGCAGATAGTAATGCCAACTAATAGTATACACTAATCGCATTGACAGAACCAAGTAAAAACAGTACTCTGTAGTCAATGTCTCGATACGGGAGCATTCTCGGATGTTCATTCGCGGCTGCCGTATTAGAAGCTTAGATGAGGTGAATCGTTAAATTGAAGAACGGGAGAATGGATGAGAGCATACTCGTATGCGTCTATTATGGACCAAACGGTGAAAGGCTTATCCGTCGTGGCGGCAAAATTGCCAACATGCTGAACTGCCCCTTTTATGTGTTGACAGTGGACCCGCTTCCTGAAGACGAACTGGACATCGAAAAGATCCATTATGTCGAGAAGTGGAAAGAATTGGCCAAAGAGCATGGCGCCGAGCAGTTTATCGTCAAATACAATGAGAGCCGCCCGATCGCCAAAGTCATCGGCGAGGTGGCAAGAAAACACAATATTACTCAGCTTGTTCTCGGACAAACCGCCCAGAGCCGTTGGAAGGAGATTACGAAGGGATCATTCATCAATATTTTGCTGAATGAGATTCCGTTCGTCGATCTTCATATTATCTCGGTCTCGCGGGAGCTCAAAAACGGCGACGGCTTCTATGAGAAGGGCGTACGCGCTTATTTGCTGCAGGAAGAGACGAAGTACAGGCTTAGCTTCAGTCATACGCATCAGGATGTCTACGAGGGCATTTTCTATAAAGAATTAGGAACGGATTTTAACAACGGCGTGTTTAAATTTATGACGAACAACTGCATGATTGAAGTTCAAGTTGTGGACGATTACGTGAAGGATATGGAAGAGCAGATGAGATCGGTTGCGAATATCGCGAACAATATCGCCAACACAGCACAGTGCAACAATAAAGAATAGCCGTGATCGAATTGCTTATAGGGAAATGAACAAGGAGCTGCTCCAACAAGTCGACTGACAATGACTGTTGGGACAGCTCCATTTTTATGCCGTATTATGCCGTATTATCGCAGCTAACTAGTTAGTCGGGATGCCGTTCCGCGCACGGTATTCGCTTGGGCTGACATTATAGCGGGAGCGGAACGCCCGGCTGAAATAGGGATAGCTCCGAAAGCCGGCCGATTCGGCGATATCCTCCAGATTCATGTCGCTGTGCAGCAGCCTCTCCGATGCGATGGCCAGCCGGATATCGACGACATAGCGCATGGGGGGCAGGCCGAACGTCCCCTTAAACAGATGCGAGGCTGTCGACACGCTTACGCCAAAGCGGGCGGCCACCCGATCCAGCTTGAGCGGCTCGGTCGCGTGTTTCTCGAGGTAGCGCTTGATCTGGTAAGGGATATAACGTTCCGGCCGTGATGCGGACCCCGCCTTCTGCGCATGCTGATCGATGGACAGACATATCACCTTGACAAGAGCATCCATCATCTCCGAATTGTCCCCGTGCAAATTCCTCTTCTCATAGATCAGTTTCCTCCAGAGCGACATCAGTTCGTCGATCGGTTCCACGCGGACGATGCCCTGAACCTTGCTTCGACGCGCCCAATTCTCGATCCACTCCCCGTCGCAGGTCAAATAATAGTCCACGCTGTCAATAGGCAGCATCACGCCATCCTGCTCATCGTAAACCGCTTCGATATCGAGCCGGTATTCTTCGCAAGGTCTTCTCAGGATGAGATCGCCCGGCTCCACGGGGTAGGTGACGCCATTTACCGAGACGCGGCATCGTCCCTTTGCTTGAAGGCGCAGGAGCACGCGGTGATCGGAATCGTCGTGCTTCATGTAGCCTTGGAAGGGCACGACATGTCGGGAATAACCGACGGATAAGGGAATGGTCCATGATTGCGTTTGCGAGGCCATAGGCGTAACCACCTCTCCTTGTATCAGGAAGTATTGACTCTATCATAACCGTTGCAAAATAAGTCAACAAGCGGAGAATCGGATATTCACTTCCTTATTTCGTCATTTTATACTGGGTGTAATTGTCGATGGAAGGGGAAGAAGAGAATGAGGGAGAAGATTGCAGTTCAGTTATACACGTTGCGCGAGGAGTGCGCAAGCGACTTTCCGGCAACGCTTCGTGAAATAAGTCAAATTGGGTACGGAGGCGTGCAATTCGCCGGTTTTCACGGTCACGATCCGAAAGCGCTTAAAGAAATTTTGGACGAGACCGGGCTTAAGGCCGCGGGATTGCACGTTGGCCTTGACGAATTGCTTGAACGCGGGGATCAGGTGGCGGACGAGGCTGAAGTGCTCGGCACGATCGACATTATATGCCCGGGCATCGCCGAGGCGATCCGGACCGAAGGCGGTTACAAGGGAGTGCGGTCCGATCTGAACGCTATCGCGGCCAAGCTCAAGGACCGTGGAATACGGATCAGCTACCACAACCACGCGTTCGAATTCGAGACGAAGGTGGACGGCAAGGACGCATTGTCCTACCTGCTTGAGCCTGTTCCAGGCAACGAAATTTTGGCGGAGCTCGACGTGTTCTGGCTTAAGAAGGCTGGCCGCGACCCTGTTGCTTTCTTTGAGCCTTACGGCGGCAGAATGCCCATCGTACACTTAAAGGATATGACGGACGATGAGGAAGCCACGTTTGCGCCGATCGGTACGGGCGTTATCGATTTTGCTCCTATCATCGAATGGGGAGAGACTAGCGGCGTTGAGTGGTACGTGGTGGAGCAGGATTCCTGCAAGACGGATCCCATGGATTGCGTGAGAACGAGCTATGGCAATCTGCTGAGCTTGATGGAACAGAGAACTGAACGATAAAACAATCATTCTTTTATAATTCGGGGAGGAACAGAACATGAGCGCAAAATATAAAATAGGCGTCATCGGAGCCGGCGGCATCTTCCAAGCGGCCCATATGGAGGCATGGCTGGAGCATCCGGAAGCAGAAGTAGTGGCGGTATGCGATATCCGGAAAGAGCGTGCGCAAGAAATTGCCGGGAAGCTGGGCGTGAGCCGCGTCTATACGGATTATCGCGACATGCTGCGCGATGGCGGCTTCGACATCGTCGATATCTGCACGCCGAACCTGTATCACTCGGAGATAGCGATTGCCGCATTGGAAGCGGGATACAATACCTTCTGCGAGAAGCCGGACGCGGTCAATCCCGTCGAAGCGCAGAAGATGGCGGATGCGGCGGCCGCATCGGGCAAGCTGTTGATGGTTATGCGCAACAACCGCTTTAACCCGAATTCGCAATTCCTTAAGCGTCTGGCCGATGAAGGCGGCATGGGCGAAATCTACACGGGCCGCTGCGGCTGGATCCGGAGAAGGGGCATTCCGGGCAAGGGCGGCTGGTTCACGACGAAGGAGCTGTCGGGCGGCGGGCCGCTGATCGACCTCGGCGTACATTTCATCGATCTCGCCATGTGGATCATGGGCAACCCGAAGCCGGTATCCGTCACGGGAGCGAAGTACACGAAGTTCGCCAATGATACCATTGCCGATTCTGTCCATAGCTCCTTCGGCGACCGTCAGGAGGATGGCACGTTCGACGTAGAGGACCTGGCAACGGGCTTTATCCGCTTCGACAACGGCGCGACGCTGCAGATCGAATTCAGCTGGGCCTCCAACATTGGAGAGGAAATGAATTTCGTCGAGCTGCGCGGCACCAAGGCGGGAGCGAGCCTGCGAAACGGCAAGCTTGGCATCTACTCGGAAGCTGCCGGACAACTGACGGACACCGTGCCGGTTATTAAGGGCGCCGACCAGGTGAAGCAGCATACCGAGAACATCAAACATTTCGTCGATTGCCTGGAAGGACGCGCGAAGCCGACGATCACGCCGGAGCAGGGCGTCGACATGATCAAAATTTTGGCCGCGATTTACGAATCGGCGGAAACCGGCAGAGAAGTCAGGCTGTAAATTTGCTATAATGAGGGCGAACGGGAAACCGGTTGCCGAAGAAACGCCAGTGGGATAA
>NZ_BDQX01000362.1:15038-18105 GCF_003112455.1 Paenibacillus agaridevorans | reverse complement strand
GAAGCAGCGAGCCGGACAAAACAAGCCGCCAGGGAGTCCATGTCCCTGGCGGCTTTGTGTAGAGCTGCAGAAGAAGAGCGAGCGTGGCACAGATGCCCATTGAAGCTAAAGTTTACACCGTAAACGCTCGGACGGATGCCTTCACCAGCGAGATGAATTTCGGACGCGTCTCGTTTGCGACCTTGACCACTTGCTCGTGAGTCAGCGGTTCCAGTTCGTCGCCGATCGCCATGTCGGTGATGCAGGTGATGCCGACGGTTTTCACGCCGCAGTAATTGGCTGCCGTAACTTCCGGCACAGTGGACATGCCTACGGCGTCGGCGCCCCAGCGAGCCATCATCGTCAGCTCGGCCGGCGTGCAGTAAGTCGGACCGGAGATGCCGACGTATACGCCTTGCTGAAGCTTGACGCCTAGCTCCTCGGCCTGGGCCGAAACGATGGCGCGCAGCTCCCGGTTGTAAGCTTGCGACATATCCGGGAAGCGTGGACCAAGCTCCGCGATGTTGCCGCCGATCAGCGGATTGCTGCCCGTGTTGTTGATATGGTCGGTTATAAGCATGAGATCACCGGCTGCGAAATTGCGGTTCATGCCGCCCGCGGCATTGGTGACAAGCAGCGTCCCGATGCCTAGCGCCTTCATGACGTAGACCGGAAAGACGACTTCCTTCATGGAGTAGCCCTCGTAATAGTGGAACCGTCCCTTCATGACGAGTACCTTCTTGCCCTCCAGATCGCCGATGACGAGCTCTCCTGAATGTCCTTCTACCGTGGAGACGGGGAAGTGAGGAATGTCGCCGTACGGAATGACGACAGGGTTCTCCACCTCGTCGGCCATTACACCGAGTCCGGAGCCCAGGATTAGACCGATTTGCGGTTTGGCCGAGAGTTTGCTTTCGATATAGGCGGATGCTTCCTTTATTTTGGCTAATACGTTGTCCATGCGTGTCACATCTCCCTTGCTTGGGTTGTACTCAGTATGTTCAGCAAGGCGCCGAACCACTCCAATAATAGCCTATCGGACCGGGCAAAGTAAATCAAGGCGGAAGTACGGCGAGGGGGCGAGTTGTTGTTTGCCTGAAAGCTTCGTATAATGGGTACGTGCACTAACCATTCCACTATTGGAGGACCATTTCATGAGTCATGAAACAAACCTTTCATCCGCCCAAGTGGCTGCGATGATCGATCATACGATATTGAAGGCTGACGCAACGAAGGGCGAAATCGAGCAAATTTGTGCGGAAGCAAGAGAGTACAAATTTGCAACGGTGTGCGTCAACGCCGGCTGGGTGCCGCTCGCGGCCAAGCTGTTGAAAGGGAGCGGCGTAGGTGTGACGACCGTCGTCGGATTCCCGCTCGGCGCGACAAGCACGGCTTCGAAGGCGTTCGAGGCGAAGCAGGCTATTGAAGACGGAGCGACGGAGATCGACATGGTGCTGAACATCGGCTTGTTAAAGTCCGGTGACATCGAAGATGTGCAGCGCGACGTCGAAGGCGTTGTTGCCGCGTGCAAGGGCAAGGCTCCGCTCAAGGTCATTCTGGAGACGGGGCTGCTGACGGACGAAGAGAAGGTTGTCGCGTGCGAGCTGTGCGTGAAGGCCGGCGCCGACTTCGTGAAGACCTCCACAGGCTTCGGCAAAGGCGGAGCGACGCAGGAAGACATCGCGCTTATGCGCAAGACGGTCGGTCCGGATCTCGGCGTCAAGGCATCCGGCGGCGTTCGCGACCTGGAGACGGCGCTTGCGATGATCAATTCCGGCGCTACCCGTATCGGCGCCAGCGCGAGCGTGGCCATCGTATCCGGCGGCAAGGGCGAAGGGTACTAATAGGGCTTTTTCAAAAAGTCCGCTGTTGCTGGCAAGCAGGCTTCGAACATCAATTCTTCACGCAAAAAAACCTCCGGGTTGCCTATTCAGGCAATTCAGAGGTTTGTTTCTTTCGGAGGTTTGTTTCTTCCTAGCTGGACACGTTCTCGCAGCTGATCGTCATATTGGCTTGTAGTTCTTCGCCAGCAAGCAGCAGCACGAGCTCCTCGCGACGGTTCATCTCGAGCGGCTGCGCCATCCACGGCTCCACGCAGACGAACGGACGGTCCTTAAGCGACCAAATGACGACGTATTTGAATAGGGGATCGTAGGTTAGACGCACTCGCGTACCGCTGCCGTTAGGGAACGAGATGGAGCTGCGCTTCGCATCCAGCAAACAGAACGATTCTACCATAGGTTCGAGATCCACGGAGCCCGTGTAGGGTTTCACGACATTGTCGTTATAATCGATATAACGTGTGGCGTCGGTGTCGTAGGCGATATCCTTGCCGCCTTCTATTGCGAAGTAGGGGTGGAAGCCGGCATAGAATGGCATAGGACTATTATCGCCAATGTTGCGATAGGTCTGGCGAGTATGCAATTCTCCATTTACCAGCGCATAGGTGAATATGAGCTCGAAACGGAACGGGTATGACGCCAAGGTCTCCTCGTCTGCACGAAGGCGGATCGTGATGGAAGCTTCGTTGGCTTCGGACGTGCCTACAATATCCCAACTCCGATTCCGCGCGACGCCGTGCTGCCCCATACGGTAGGTCTCGCCTTCCCAATTGTACTCGGAATCCTCTAAGGGTCCGCAGATGGGGAAGAGTACAGGATTGCCTCCGCGAATATTAGCGGCTGGATCCTCGAAGGTCTTTTTGTCCAGATAAAAGAGCTCCTTGCCCAGAAGCTTGCAGCCAATGACGATGCCGCCTCGCTCCGGACAGACGAGAACACGGGAGTCCGTGCTTGTCTCGACTAGTTCATAAATAACATATGTATCCGTATATTGAGATACCTTGAATTGCGACATTAGCTCATACCTCCAGCATGATGTTAGTGTCTTCCCATTGTGCCTGAAAGCGGCGCGCGAGTAAAGCTTTGCTGCCCCATGCGAGAAAGTTGCGACAAACCCTACGTCGTGTCGGCATCTTTGGAGAGCAGTTTGTAGGAATTTTGAGGGGAACAGGCCGAGCGAGATGGCGAGCAATAGCTCGAAAAAAGGGGTTACATAGCGCCGCGGGAGCTGCCGAGCGCAATAGCCT
>NZ_BDQX01000362.1:13489-14819 GCF_003112455.1 Paenibacillus agaridevorans | reverse complement strand
CGCAATAGCCCGAGAAAATCGGGCTATTGAAGCGCCGCCGGAGCTGCCGAGCGCAATAGCCCGAAAAAATCGGGCTATTGGAGCGCCGCCGGAGCTGCCGAGCGCAATAGCCCGAGAAAATCGGGCTATTGAAGCGCCGCCGGAGCTGCCGAGGTCAATAGCCCGAGAAAATCGGGCTATTGAAGCGCCGCCGGAGCTGCCGAGCACAATAGCCCGAGAAAATCGGGCTATTGAAGCGCCGCCGGAGCTGCGAGCGCAATAGCCCGAGAAAATCGGGCTATAGAGCCCGCCGGACCATAAGCGAGCTGCCCGCCAACTGCCAGCAAAAAGGGGCGTCCCGCAAGTCAAATGTGACTTCGGAACGCCCCTTTTTGGGTTTATGGACTACTCTTTTGCTGGCGCGTCCGTTGCTGGCGGCGCGTCCGTCGCTGCAGGAGCATCGGATGCGGCTGGAGCTTCTTCTTCCAGCGTATTCGTAATTTTCGCTTTGTTGCGAAGCTCGGAGATCCATGTTTCGGATTGCGTGCGAGCTTCCTGACCTACAAGCAGGGTATGGATAGCGGCTTTCTTCTCTTCGAAGATAGGCTCGTACGCTGGCTTGTAGTCCGTCTTCTTGATAATGTGGAAGCCAAAGTCGCTTTTTACGACTTCGGAGATCTCGTCCACTTCAAGCGCGAATGCTGCTTCCTCAAATGGCGCAACCATCTGGCCGCGTCCGAAGAAGTTCAGGTCGCCGCCGTTAGCGGCGGAGCCGTCCTTCGACTTGGCTTGAGCCGTCTCGGCGAAGTCTGCGCCTGCCTTGAGCTCGGCAAGGATGCTGTCCGCTTCTTCCTTCGTATCCACGAGAATGTGGGATGCGCGTACCTGCTCCTCGGTGGAACCCAGCATCGCCTTGTTCTGGTCGAAGTAAGCTTGTACCTCTTCGTCCGTCACTTCGGTTTTGGATTCCAGCGACTTGCGGATCATGGCGCTTAATTTCATCTCGCTGCGGAGAACGTCTTCGGTATAGCCGTACTGAAGAAGGGCGGATTGGAACGCCTCTTCTGTGCCGAATTGGAGCTTGACCGCTTCCATCTCTTGATCAATATCTTGTTCGGAGAACGCGATATTGTTAGCCGACATTTCTTGCTGCACCAGGTTTTCCACGATCAGGTTGTCCAGCGCGGCTTTGCCGTTTGCATTAACGAGCAAATCGTACAGCTGCTCCTTCGAAATCTTCGTCCCGTTGACAGTCGCGACAGCCCCGTTGCTGTCACCTCCGAACGGAGGCTTGACCAATACGACGATTAGCGCGACCACAAGCACGGCGGACAAAATAATCCATCCCATA
>NZ_BDQX01000362.1:0-13314 GCF_003112455.1 Paenibacillus agaridevorans | reverse complement strand
CCTCGTCTTCGACGTAAAGCTCGTCGTCGACGCGGTCTTCGGCAAGCACTTCCGTTTCGGCAGGTGCTTCCCCAGTCTCGTACGTATAACGTTCTTCTTTTTCTTTGCCGATCTCTGTTTTCTTATCGTTCGGCTGTGTTTCGTCTTGATTGCTCATTTACTCGAAACTCCCTTCAAATTGCAATTCTTCAACTACTATACCAAAAGCTTGTCTGAAAAACCTTAAACTTAAATAAAAAAAGCGCTTTTTTTCAGTTCATCCGCTATTCATGTCGGAAGCTTCTAATGTTAGAATAAAAACGACAATAGCTGACAAGGTGTTGCGGAGGGATCGGTTGATCACTCTGCACGACAGATTGAACGGCTTGACGATAATGGAGATCTCCGAAGCCGATTCGGATGGGGGATGATTCGAGTGAATAAGATGTCGCTTAGAACCAAAGGTTTGATTTTTATCGTACTCATATCGTTTATCCCCTTGTTGCTTGCAGGAGCGGGCAATTATTCGGCGGTCAAGAAGGCCATGCTTCGATCGGAGATGGACAGGATCGGGAGCAAACTTGGCGTTCGGGCGGATAACATCGAAGCCTGGATGGAAATTCGGCGAGCGGAGGTCATGGTCATGAGCCGCACGGACGTGGTCCGCTACGGCACGGCCTCCGAACGCAAAACCTACTTCCAGCGGGAGCTCGTGAGGAGCGGCTTTGCCTATCATACCATCGGCTTCATCGCGGCGGACGGGATGGCTGTGCGCAGCGACGGGCCGGACCGGGATATGAGCGGCGAGCCGTTTTTTGAATCCGCCATGAAGGGTACGGTTACGATCACGGATCCCTATAAGCCGGAATTCTCGCTTGTGGATCAATCGTATATCGTGGTGCCGGTCTATGGAAGCGGGACGAATATCGAGGGCGTCATCTATGCTTCGATCCCCTTTACTTCGTTTACCCGGTTTTTCGACTTCGCCCAGGCGACGACGCCTGTTCGCTTCTATAACGACAAGGGGGAAATTATTTATTCCTCCAAAGTATCTGTTAATCCGCCCAAGTTCATTGCGGAGGATCCGGTACTGGCGGCAAAATCAAGGGATATGCTGCAACAGAACGAGGGGAGAGCGCAGATCAAGGATGCCGGCGAGGATTATATGGTGTTCTATTCCAAGGTTAATGGAACCCCTTGGCGAATTGCGATGTCGGAACCCCTCTCCAAAATGGAGAAGCTGCTTACTCCTATACTGTGGAGAACCATATCGACGATCGCGATCTCTGAGATTATTATCGGAGTCTTCTTCTTCCTGTATTTTGAGAAAATCGTCAAACGGCTGGAGAAGATCCTGAGCGTAACGGAGCAAGCGGCCGCCGGAGAATTCGAAGCGGAGCATCTCGATACGTCCCAGTTCGACGAGATCGGGCAGCTCGCGCACTCCGTGAACGGGATGATGGAGCATCTGCAAGAGATGTTCGACAGATGGGGCGCCATCATTAACCAAAATCAGTACGGCTTTATCGTGCTGGATGATCATTATCGGGTTACTTACCTGAATCAGACGGCGGAGGAAATGTTAGGCTACAAGTCGGAGGAGCTTGTTGGACATGCCACGCCTCTGGTATTTATGGATATGGAAGAAAACGAGCGGGAAGCCGCGCGCCTCACCGCAGAGCTGGGGTACGAGGTAAAGCCCGGACTTGACGTTTTCCGCGCACTGAGGGATATCCAGTTCTCTTATGAGCGCGAGTGGACGTTTGTACATAAGGACGGCACCCGCATTCCTATGCTGCAGAGCTCGAGCGGACTGAGGGACCGGCGGGGGAAGTTCACGGGCGTCGTCGGCATGGTGCGGGACATCTCGGACCGGAAGCTGGTGGAGAACGCGCGCAACCGGCTTCTTAATATCGTGGAGTCCGCGCAGGACTTGATCGCCTCCATTAATCTGGAGGGCCATATCGTCTACGTCAACCGGGCAGGAAAGGCGATGTTGGGACTTAAGGAAGAAGACGCTTACTCGACGCGAGTTCGTTCCTATGTCGACCCTTCCATGCACGAACAGATGATGGAAGGCAGCAAACATGCGCTGGAGCATGGATATTGGAACGGCAGTCTGCAGATGAAAAAGGTAAACGGAGAGCTTTTGTTCGTATCCATGATGATCGTCGTGCAAGAGGATGATTATACCGGCGAAACCTTCTTCTCCTGCATCGCCAGAGATATATCCGAGCAGAAGCTGGTTCAGGAGGAGCTTGTCCGGACCACGCTGGAAGCGGAGGAAGCGAACAAAGCGAAGAGCAGCTTCCTCGCTTTAATGAGCCATGAGATCCGCACGCCGCTTAACGGCATCATCGGCTTGACCAGCCTGATGCGCAAGACGGATCTGTCCCTTATTCAGAAGGACTATATCGACAAAATGCATTTGTCGTCGGAATCCCTGCTTCGTATTATTAACGATGTGCTGGACTTCTCCAAAATCGAAGCGGGCAAGGTCGAGGTCGAGCGTTTCCCGTTCAAGCCGGAGGAACTGCTGAGCCGACTTGCAAATCAGCTTAGCGTATTCCTTGGCGGCAAGGAGCAGTTCGAATTCATGATTCAGACGCCGGAGCGGATTCCCCAGACGTTGATCGGGGACTCATTGCGGCTGGAACAAGTGCTGCTAAACCTGTGCATGAACGCGATTAAATTCACGGGCAAGGGGATCGTCAGGCTGGAGCTCGAAGAGGAAGAGGAGATCGAGGGACAAATCTGGATTCGCTTTATGATCTCGGATACGGGAATCGGCATGAGCAAGGATCAGGTGGAACGGCTGTTTATGCCGTTTACGCAAGCCGACAGCTCCACGACTCGCAAGTTCGGCGGCACGGGTCTCGGCCTCGTCATCTCGCAGAATCTCGTAAAGCTTATGGGAGGCACGCTGGACGTATCCAGCGTCGAAGGAGCAGGAAGCCGCTTCTACTTTACGCTGCCATTCGGAGTCGATCCCGTACGCATCGACAGCGTGGACAAACAGCCTCCTTTCAGCAACGAGCAGACGGTATGGATTTTGGAGGACAGCAGGCGAATGCGCGAACATTGGACGCAGTTGCTGGAGAGCATGGGTCTGACGACCATTGCCTTCGGAAGCTGGCAGACGATGTACGAACGGCTGCGGATCGTCGGCGAGGGGGCAAGACCTCATCTGCTGTTAACCGATATGGAGATGCCGGATATGTACGGCACGGAGACGTGGCTTGACTTGCATGGCGTCGCGGCGGAGATGAGCGTGCCCGTAATAGCGCTCACGACTACCTTCGGCAGAGACGAGCTGCTGCAGCTTCCCCTCGAGAATCGCCCCGCTGCCATTATCGCCAAGCCGGTCACGCGCACGTCGCTGCTCCGCGCGTTTAAGGACGCGACAGAACAGAAGAGCCAGAAGCTCGCCGCTCCCGATACGGTTGACGCCGTGCAGGCTGTCAAGGAACAGCGGCGCCGAGTCAACATATTGTTAGCCGAAGATAATAAGATCAATCAGATGGTCGCGATGGAGATGTTAAAGGATGCCGGCTATGAGGCGCAGCTGGCGGAAAATGGCGAAGAAGCGATCCGCATGCTGGAAAAGGGCCGTTGGGATCTTGTGCTGATGGATATCCATATGCCGATTATGGACGGGACGGAAGCCGTTCGCATCATGCGGAGCAAGCGGGAATACGACTCGATCCCGGTTATCGCCGTAACGGCCAATGTCGTGAAGAAGGATCATGAGCGTTACTTGAAGCTAGGCATGAACGAGGTCATTACGAAGCCGCTCTCCGTGGAGCGCATGCATGAAGTGTTGGCCTATTGGCTGGAGCGCAAGGCATTGGCCGAGAAAAGCGGCGAACTGAGCAAGCGGGAAGAAGCCTTGTCCCATTGGTCGGAGAGACAGACTGCAAGCGCTGCCGCTCCGCCTGTTACGCTTAGTCCAATCGAGGGTATGAATGTGGAGAGCGCTTTGGAACGAGTAAATGGGAAGCTGCCGATTTTACGGCATATGATTTTGCAATTCAAGATTGATTACGAACGGTTCATGGATCAGCTGCGCCTGGCGCTGGGGCAGTCGGAGATGGACAAGGCGCTTAGAATGCTGCATACGCTCAAGGGAGCCGCAGGATACTTGTCGGCGGAGGAACTCGTCAATGCCGTCAACGAAGTCAGCGATTTGCTGAAGTCGGGAGGGACTGATACGGGAGTGCTGGGCATCGCGCTGGATCAATTGGAAGCGAAGATGGGTTTTCTTCTGAGAGGATTACGGGATGCAGACCAACAATTCGACAGAATCATCTAACATTTTTCTAACATTCTGTTGTTCGTCGGCCCGCTGTCATGTATAGTAGAGATACTATAATAGGTTGTAACACGTACTACATAAGCTCGACAGAAATCTTCAATATGTTTAAAGGGTGACGCCGATGTATAAAGTATTGGTTATTGAAGATGACGTTATGATGAGTAACATGCTGTCGATGTATCTGACGGAAGAAGGCTATCAAGTCAGCCAAGCATTCCGGGGAGACGAGGGGCTACAGCTGGCTGGCAGCGTGATGCCCGACCTTATCCTGCTTGACCTGATCTTGCCCGACGTGGATGGAATAGAGGTTTGCCTGGAAGTACGCAAGACATCGAACGTGCCTATCATGATTCTGTCTATGAAGAGCGAAGTTTCGGAACGAGTGCAGGCGTTGAAGTCGGGAGCGGACGATTATCTCTGCAAGCCGTTTAGCATGCACGAATTGACCGCGCGCGCGGAGGCGTTAATTCGCCGCTCGAACGTCATCTACGGAGAATCTGCCGTGGCGGTGGCGGCTGAGTCGCCTGGTATGGCCTCGCCGGAGATGATTCAGCTCGATGTCGAGCGGAGACTGTTGCTTGTACGAGGACAGCTGGTTGAGACGACGTTCTCGGAGTATGAGCTGATGAAGCTGTTTTTGGCACACCCGGGAAAGGTATTCAGCCGGGAGGAGCTCATCAACGCCATTCGCGGATTCGATTCTTTTGTTACCGATCGGGCCATCGACGTACATATCGTCAATCTGCGAAAGAAGATTGAGCTGAACCCCAAGGAGCCACGCCTGATCCGTACGGTGTGGGGATTCGGTTACAAGTACACCGCGCTTGTCTCAACATAACAAAGGCACATGCACGCTAGTTTTTAACACACGCCAGAACGCCGTTCAGTGAAGTCATTTATGACTCGCGGGGCGGCTTTTTGCAATTCTAGAAAATGCTAACGAGTCTTAATGATTCTAACAATCTTCTAAAGGGTACTTCCGTAAATTTCTAATAATTCTATGCGATGATGAATTCATCAGAGAAATGTTCGAAGAAGCTTGAAAAAATAAGGGAGGCTGGGAAATGGAAAGCTCCGCTCGATTGCTGAGCAGGAAGGAATCGTATGCGAAGGTTGAGTTAAGCGTACATGAGGCCAGAGCCGAGGGAAAGCGAATATTGGCCATGATTGTGGAGCTGGACCGATTCTATCGCGTAATCGATACGAAAGGTACGGATTTCGGGCATGAAGTACTCGACGTCATGATGAATCGGCTAATCGAGCTGTCGAAGCAGCTCGCAGGCTCGGAGCCGCCTGTCTTAAGCAATTGGGGAAGTCATTCGTTTCTATTGCTTCTCTATATCTCGAAGGAAGACTCGGAATTCGATGTTTGTTGGCAAGCGGCGGAAGCAATGAAACATGCGGCAGAACGTCCCGTACCGGATGGAGATTCGGAGCTATACTTTACCGCAAGCATCGGAGCTTGTTACTTCCCCCAAGATGGGTTGACTGGCGAAGCGCTCATCTGCCGAGCGGAATCAGCGGTGCAGCAGTCAAAGGAGAACGGGGGCAATCGCATTACCTTTTATAAGTCCGAGGATACGGACCGGATGAACAGACGCATCGCGATCGAGAGTGGATTGCGCCCCGCGTTGTATCAGAGGCAATTCCATCTCAGCTACCAGCCGATCTACAGGCTGGGGGACGGTCGGCTGAGGGGGCTGGAGGCCCTTATCCGTTGGAATCATCCGGAGTTAGGCGTCATTTCGCCCAAAGAATTTATACCAATCGCCGAACATAGCGGACTTATCATCCCAATCGGAGAGTGGGTGATCAGGGAGAGCTGCAAGATGCTGGCTCGCATTCGCAAGTACGGCTTGCATGATTTGCGGATGTCTATCAATATATCGCCCCTGCAACTGCATGATCCTTCCTTCATGAATACACTGCTGAACGTGCTTGAAGAGAATCGTCTGGAGCCTTCTTCGATCGAGCTCGAAATAACGGAACATTATTTATTTCATTCCTCAGAGACTGCCGTGACCGCGCTTAGCCGATTGAGAGCAACAGGCGTACGTATAGCCTTGGACGATTTCGGGACGGGTTATTCCTCCTTCAGTAATCTGAAGCAGCTGCCCATTCATTGCTTAAAGATCGACAAGAGCTTCATACAGAAGATTGATCTTCAAGGAGCGGAGCGTCATATCGTCGAATCCATTATCGGACTTGTGCAGAAGCTTGGCGTAGAGGTCATTGCCGAAGGCGTCGAATATGAAGGGCAATACCGTCTGCTTAAGGAATGGGGCTGCAATTATGTGCAGGGTTATCTGCTAGGCACCCCAATGGAGCCGACTATGATGGATACCTCCATGTTCCGTAGAGCAGCCAACACCGAAGAGCGGGTGGAGAGCGGGAGAAGCCACGACGATGGCAAATCTTCTAATGCCGCGGAATGCCGCATCTATTGTCCGCAATAAGTGGCAACGCCATGTATCCAGCCAATCATCTTGGCTGGATAGGGCGATAAACTCAAAGAGGGCTGTTCTTCCAGGCGATCATCATTGATCTCCTTGAAGAACAGCCCTCTGTCATGCTACCCATCGCTTAGCTGACCTCCAGGTACAGCTTGGTTCCATCGTTGTACTGAAAGATCGCGACGTCTCGGACCATCTCGACGGATTTGATTCGTTTCCACTTTTTTCTGAAGTCGAAGTTCAATTCCATCTCGTACAATTTATGCTGAAGCAGCTCTACAGATGCTGATTGTTCGTTAGGGTAGTAGACAGGGACGGAACGATTCTTGAAGGTTAGAACTCGCATCATAATGCCATGCACCTCCGATTTGCGTTTTTCCCATTATACCGAGAACAGATTAGCCTCTTATGAAACTGTCGTAAGGAGTTTGTTTATTTTGCTCACAATTTCCTAACATAAATTCATGCCGAGGTTATGGACCATGCTTCCATCGTTCGACATCCCGGGTTCTAAGAACTGCTGTACTTCCACTTCTTCTTATAGTACCCGTGGCCGTAATGATGATTGTATCTTGGCGGCGGATAATGCATCGGCTGGTTCGGGTAAGGAGGTTGCCCCGGATATGGGCCGTGCGCGTTCGGGTGCGGAGGCGGTCCGGGATGGTGACCGCCCGGATAAGGCGGTTGACCTTGGTAAGGCTGATTCGGATATGACGGATGGCCATGATGCTGATGCGGATGATGCGGCGGTCCGTGATGATGGCCGTTCGGGTAAGGCGGATAATGCGGCGGCGGGTAATAACCTTTTTTGAAGTCGCTGCTGCTATAACGATGGTAGCCATATCCGTGACGTCCTGTCAACGAATGTATGATACGCTTTAACATAGAACTTCCTCCTTCATAGGAATCGCTTGATGGCATAGCTTTAAGAGGTTGTGAACATGCACTTTGGTAAGTATACGTCATTCGGGAGGGAGAGGTTTCTTGTTGTTGGCCCAAACTTTGCGGGTCTCGACAATGGATGGCGATATCGGTAATCTTAAGACGGGAGTTGATTTCATTGTTAACAAACATCCGGGCCAGATGGGCTCAAATCATAACGGACTTTCGCGATTATCCGCTGCAGCCTGGCAAGACGTGGCAGGGACGATATGCCGTAGAACGATTCCTCGGGATGGGCAGCTACGGTCAAGCGTACTTATGCCATGACAAGGTTAGCGGGAAGCGCGTGCTGATGAAATGCAACAAGCCCAGCAAAGGAAACACGGGTCTCTTGCTTTTGCGACGTGAGTATCGGATTATGCAAGCGGTATCTCATCCACAGATACCACAGGCACTCGACTACTCGAAAAGGGGCAAGCAGGAAGCGCTCATTATGGAATATATTGAAGGTTATAATTTAGAGTATGCCATCTATGAGAGGAATCTAACCTTCTCGGCTACTAATGGTCTTCAATTACTTAAACAACTAATCCAGCCGTTGAAACAGCTTCATGACGCAGGATACGTCCACCGCGACGTCCGTATTCCCAATGTCATTCTCGCGGGGGGATTGCCGCATCTGATCGATCTTGGACTGTCATGCGCTGTGGGGGAGGAGCTTCCGCAGGAGCTTCGCGACACGCTGGGCGAGGGGAGCGACCTTGCCGGAAGCGCGGCGGCGATCAAGCGGCGCATGAGACACCCGCACCCCTCCAGCGATTGGTTCGGGCTCGGCCACTTGTTTCTCTTCGTCATGTATGCAGGCTACGAGGCAGTCGAGGGGCAGGTCGAGCGAAGCTGGGAGGAGGAGCTGGCATTGCCGGCTCTCGTCCGTGACTTCTTGCGCAAGCTGCTCAATGACGAGTCGGCCTGGCCATCGACGGAAGCTTGCGAGCGGGAACTGGATGAGCTTATTGCTACGTTGGAGCGAGAAGCCTGACCATGATTGGCAGTTGGTTAAGCCAGGATGTAGTAAGCTGCCGCGATAAGAGCCAGATGGAGCGGATAGAAGCTTCTCCAGACGACGCGCGGCACTTGCAGGCGATCTATGCTTCGCAGAAACTCGGGTAGATAGATAAGAAGCACGCTGGCGAACAAGCTGAAGAGCTGTAATCCCCAGCCCTTGGAGAATACGGCCGCAATATTAAGGCCGAGATGGAGCCAGACGACATGGCTTGGCTTGGCATAACGATAGATGAAGACGAGCAGAAGTCCATAGGCGCCATAGTCGAACGGGATGATCTCCAGCGTGACGATGGCGGCCGCGATGAGCAGCACTTGAAGCGCCCGGTTGTTCTGATAGCGGTCCAAAAGCGTCAGCATAAGCAAGCAGACGAGCAGCGTCGCGATCGCATTCATCTCCCAGGTCTGGAACGCCAACATAAACGGCAGCTGTGACAAGCCGGCCAAAATCGCCATTCGCATCAGATAACGATTCAAGTTGCGTGTGCGGTGATAACCGATGACGATGGCGTAAGCATACAGCGGGAATGCAAGTCTACCAATGATGCGCAGGACAGCCTCATCCGGGAACCATACGGCGCCGATGTGGTCGATTAACATGGTAAGCATAGCAAGCCATTGCATGTAGATTCTCACCTTCGCTGAGCAAGTTGATTAAGCAGGTTAAGTATACCATAGCCTTAAGCGAAGGGAGAAACGGGCAAGGCGAAGCGGGAACGGCGGCTATAGACCGGCGTTCTTTTTTAATCTCGCGGCGATCTCGAGGAAATCCTCCTCCGAGATGCCGGGCGCGAACTCCTCCGGGACAGCCTCGAGATCGAACATGGGAGCGCCTTCCGGAGCGCCCTGGATCACCTCCAGCTTGGCGCCGGTTTGCGGGTTCTGCCCGTTCCAGATAAGCACGACGTCCTTGTAATCCTGAGGACTGAACGTATACAGCTTGTTGCCCAGACCCATCGCCTCGTATTTGCGTGCCGTCTCGAAGTGTTCGTTGCTGAGATTAGGGATCGGGATCATCCTCTTCATGTCGACGCCCGTCGCAATCTCCAGCGCCTTGGCGTAGGCGAGAATATGAACGCCCCCGCGAACGAGCAGATATCCGATCATCGCACGTGCGGTTGGGTGGTCGGTCATCTCGTAGACGCGCATCTTGTGGGTGCGGGCGCCGCATTCCAGGAAGAAGTTGTGCAGCAGGTCCAGCACAAGGTTGCCGCTGTTGAACACGTAGTCGCCGCGCCATGAGTTGCCCATGGAATCGCCGGCCAGCGAGGTTTGGGCGGTGCTGATAAAGAAATAGCTGTTGCGTTTGTCCACGCCGGGCCGAAGCGGTGCGGAATCGGGGTCGCCGGGTGACGTCGTTCCGGTAAGCACCATGTTAATGGCAGCGGAGACGAGCTCCACGTGTCCAAGCTCTTCCGCCGTAATGCTGGAGACCAGATCGTAGAATGGCTTCAGCTTTTTTTTGTTCCGGAAGTTGAAGGACTGGTACATGTAATTGTTTAGCGTGGACATCTCTCCGAACTTGCCGCCTAGCAGCTCTTGTACGGCAGCAGCCGCATTGGCGTCCGCGTACGGGGATGGCGGGAGCTCGATTTGAAGCTTGTTCTGACGGTAGAACATATACGTCTTCACCTCTCTCATCGGAATTGGGTCAGGGGTGCACTCGCTCGCGGTTATCCATCAATTATTAATGAATATGCCGTAATTTGGGGTCGCATGCAGAAGTCGATAATTCCAAATGATAGCTGGCGCAGGTGTCTTACCGGCGTCAGCATTTATTTGAATAGGAAATTAAGCAACTCCAGGACTTGTGATTTGTGAACAGAAGGTTGGAAAATCTAACAGACACCAGAGACGCTATTTGTCCGTTTTTGAACCTCAAACATTTCTAACGGACAGGGAAATCACTATTGGGTCGTAATGGAGCCAATTCGCGTGGTGATGATGCCAATAACGTCATGGATGTCCGTTAGATTTTCGAAAACCTAAAAAATCGAAGAATAGCTTCATTTATGTCCGTTAGGCGGGGAGTGACTAATATTTGTAGATTGACAAAGGAAATAACGCATATGAAATCGAATAGGTTACCATAATCTGCTAAGGGGGGGGTGCTTTATGAGCACATCAACCAGTCCAATTAAAAACCGAATCTGTGGGACGTTCATGCCAGTTAGGGATATCGAAAGGGCACGAGATTGGTATTGCAAAATCTTAGGCATTTCGGAAACACCTGAAATAATGAGTGGACATCTGTGCCCACTACCAATGCAGGGTGCAGGACTTATTTTGGACACGATGCCGATGTGGGGAGGCAAAGAACCAGACGGACCACCTACTTATCAATCACCTGCATTTATGTTCGCAACCGATGACATTGAAAGCTCCTATCAATTCATGAAGGACAACGGAGTAGAATTGGTTACTGGTATTGAAAATGGACACTGGTTTGCATTTCGTGACCCAGATGGAAATTTATTGATGGTATGCAAGTAGACAGGACAACTGGACAGCAGAGTAGGCTCTTTTGGTTGATGGAATATGATGGGGAGTTCAGATATGGTCGACATTATGAAACAGTGCTTTAAATAAAGGAGTTGTATAAAATGAATGAAAATAAAGGTACGGAAATAAAACGTTCTTCAAAAGCAGAAAACGTTCTATCTCAGATCAATAGTAAAACTATGCTAGGCGACTTACGAAAAATCGCAAAGGACATTAAAAAAGATCATGAACTAGCCATGGAACTTTGGTCAACCGAGGAGTATTTGCCCAGACTATTAGCAATCTTAATTATGGATAAAAAACTTCTTTCACAAGAAGTGCTAAATAAACTTGATAAGGATATGCTGACTCACGCTTATGATGAGAGAAATAACTTAATGGATTGGTTAATGGCAAATCAGCTCACCAAAGACAAGAAGACAATTGCATTGATGGAGTCATGGGAAAATAGCCCTTCTGCTCTTCAAAGACGAGTTTTCTGGTATTATCAAGCGCGATTGAGATGGACTGGACAAGCACCGCCTGATAACACCGAAGACTTAATATCTAAATTAGAATCCAATATTATGCAAGAAGAACCGGAAGTTCAATGGGCTATGAATTTCACCGCAGGCTGGATAGGCGTTTATGATGAAAAGAATCGTGCACGTTGTATTAAACTTGGTGAAAGAACGGGCCTTTACAAAGATGAAATGGTATCAAAGGGATGTACACCTGACTATTTACCGGAGTTTATTACAATTGAAGTTAACAAACGACAAAATAATTAGTTACCTTTTTTCAATGAATTATTGAGAAAATAGGATTAAGCTCCTATCGGGGAACGATAGCTCAAAGTGAGGAGGGAGTAATTTGGCCACTGGAGATTTTTTTATATTCAGTTTAATTCTTATGATCATAATCATCATCCTTTTGATTCTCAATTTGGTTATGTGGAATAGACAGCTTAGAAAAAGTAAAGATTTAGATGATGCAATATACAGACTGATCGAAATAAGTAAATCGAACACTAAGCAGAAAAACATTATAGATAAGTCTGTCTGATTGTGAATTACGCTAACGAATATGAAGGTAAAGCGGTGGAAGCGATCCACCGCTTGTTTTACATTGCCGATTGCAGGGCCAAAATGAACACACTTATCGAAGGAGATATTTTTTGCAAGGACGAAAAAAGTTTTACAGTACTCTTTATATTAGACCCTATTTATGGTAATTTAATTAGGTATCAGCTAATAAAATTAACCAGTGCTTAAGGGGGGCGTTTGATGCTTGAATGGGCATTGCGGCAAGTAATGGCCGATCGCGGGATTTGGACTGGAGTAGCTTTAGCGCGACTGTTGAAACTAAAAGCGAATTACAGCCTGTCTGGTGCTTCCATTAGCGGTTTATTAAATAGCGAACCACGGCAAATGAAATCCGAGACTATGGATGCACTTTGCACAGCTTTGGAATGCACCCCCAATGACTTATGGGTACACACTTCCCCTCAAAAAGTGAAAGGGGGTTAGACATGTCGGTAAAGAGCATTCTGCCTTTTGGAGATCCGATTTTGCGTAAAATAGCTAAGCCAGTGACTGAGATCAATGAAAGAACGATAAAACTTCTTAATGACATGGCTGAAACCTTGTATGCTGATGACGGACGTGCTGGTCTTGCCGCACCTCAAGTAGGAGTCCTTAAAAGATTGATTGTCATGGATTGCGGAAATGGACTTATCGAGTTAATAAATCCTGAGATATTAGAAATGAAAGGTGAACAATACGGTTCCGAAGCTTGTTTGTCTTTTCCCGGTTATTACGGAATTGTTAAGAGATCTCTTACCGTTATGGTAAAAACATTAAACCGCCGAGGGGAGTCCATTATTTTTACAGGAGAAGGTTACCTAGCCCGATGCATACAACATGAGATCGACCATTTAAACGGCGTTTTATTTGTTGATCATGTTCGAGAAGACTGGTTGATTCATGAACGAACAGAACAAAAGATTAACTTGTTGGATGTTATTCGATTAACTAACCAGGGTTAATAAGGCGGATTTTACGCTATCGGAGAATGATAGTTGAATCAACGACGAAATGAAGTTGTCGGTGCTGACCGGCAGCTTCATTACGTTAACGGGGG
>NZ_BDQX01000361.1 GCF_003112455.1 Paenibacillus agaridevorans | reverse complement strand
ATATGATGAAGAATAGACATCTCGCGAAACATATTGCAGATGCCTCATGGGGTGAAATGAGTCGTCAACTGCATTACAAAGCAAAGTGGTATGGCCGAACAATCAAAGAGGCACCCACATTTGCCCCATCGAGCCAAACTTGTCATGTATGCGGAAACAAGCATGCAGAGGTGAAAAATTTGAGCATTCGTATGTGGACTTGCCCGGTCTGTTTCACGGTACATGACCGAGACAGGAATGCGGCGCAGAATATAA
>NZ_BDQX01000360.1 GCF_003112455.1 Paenibacillus agaridevorans | reverse complement strand
GGCTTTCGGCGGACAAGATTCTCACTTGTCTTTTCGTTACTCATACCGGCATTCTCACTTGAATGCGCTCCACCAGTCCTCACGGTCTGACTTCAACGTACATTCAACGCTCCCCTACCCAATGCAGCAAGCTGCAATGTCATAGCTTCGGTGGTGTGTTTAGCCCCG
>NZ_BDQX01000359.1 GCF_003112455.1 Paenibacillus agaridevorans | reverse complement strand
CGCAAGTCTTCGATACAGATCGTTTGGTTTTCACGTATCCATTTCGTGGTCTGCTTGTGCATCATATCTATACGACTATTTCGAATTTTTTCGTGGATTTGGGCCACTTTTCGTTTCGCTCTATGCCAGTTGCTCCCGCCATACGTTCTTCTCGCCATGATCCGTTGCC
>NZ_BDQX01000358.1 GCF_003112455.1 Paenibacillus agaridevorans | reverse complement strand
CCACCGTTGCTTTCAAAGCTCATCGTATACACGTTTATCGTCCACTTCGCGTACAACGTCACATGGCCCGTCACCACAGTCGTGAACACATACGGCTCCGTCAGTTCCTCGTCGGTGTACCAACCTCCG
>NZ_BDQX01000357.1 GCF_003112455.1 Paenibacillus agaridevorans | reverse complement strand
TAAGTCGGTCTCGACGACTTAACTCCCCTCGTACGCACCATTTGAGGCATTTAAGTCGGTCTCAACGACTTAACTCCCTTCGTACGCACCATTTGAGCATTTAAGTCGGTCTCGACGACTTAACTCCCCTCGTACGCACCATTTGAGGCATTTAAGTCGGTCTCA
>NZ_BDQX01000356.1:169753-202987 GCF_003112455.1 Paenibacillus agaridevorans | reverse complement strand
AGTAAGGTCGTCTGTGTCCGTTACAATTTGAACAGGCCCCATTTTTGCGAAATAGCGACTGTGGAGTCCGTTACGATCAGCCTTTACTTCACTGCGCTGCCGTCCACAATGAATCGACAGCCTCCTGCTGTCTGTTAGATTTTTCGACCGTTTTAATCTGCTCATGAAACCTATGAAACTTTCCTGTTTTTCCACAAGTCTTACAGTTGCATCATTTCCTAACCAATAAAAAAGGGCGACATCTTTATGTTTTCTTCCCTTTGCGGGAAAAATCGAAAAAGATGTCTACCCTGCTCGCTAAAGCGGGGGCGATGTACTCGAAATTTCATACTCATTCGATCGCCTGGCCCCCCAGACGCACCATTGTACTCGAAATTTCATACTCATTCGATCGCCTGGCCCTCCAAACGCACCATTGTACTCGTATTTTCATACTCATTCGATCGCCTGGCCCTCCAAACGCACCATTGTACTCGAAATTTCATACTCATTCGATCGCCTGGCCCCCCAGACGCACCATTGTACTCGAAATTTCATACTCATTCGATCGCCTGGCCCCCAGACGCACCATTGTACTCGAAATTTCATACTCGTGCATATCGGTCGTCATGACAGCCTGCTCACTAACCGCCCGTCCAATCCCCGAATTATCCTTTGACGGCGCAGTAAGTTACATTCTGAAATATAGAGCCCAAGTAGAAAAACCGCCAGGGATAAGCTGCCCTAACGGTCCTTTGCGTTCGAATTTGGCCACATAGCGTGCACTTAACGGGCTTGCCGCATACGTATATTGTACGAATAAATGGCTCTTTCCTCATCTTCATTGAGTATTTTCGCTCAAATGACATACGGTTTGTGAAAATATCCAAGGACGCACGCCAGCGTCCCCTATGTATTCATGCCGCGCGCGTCCACCTTCAGCATGCGCTCCAGCTTCCCGCCCCGCACTCCGATCAATTCATCACGCAAATTAACCACCGTACAGCAGTGATTTGGAATAATCGATAGGACATCGCCGATTCGCAGCGAGCAATCGTCCGGTACTGCCAATATGCCGTGCTCTTCACTGAGTCTCTCGACGAATATTTCGGGATAATCAGGCAAGTAACCATAACCTTTGCGATGGACGCTAACATCGCTGGTCAATGTCTTGGAGCCTGCGTCCACAATGAGGGCTCCGGGACGAGGCGCGCTTACGACCGTGGCGTGAATGCGCATAGCGCACTCCGATTCGTCGATCAGCCCGGGAAACAACTGCGAGCCATCGCCAAATACATAAGCCCCCGGACGCATTTCGGTAACACCCGATAGCTGCTCGACAAACTTCGAGGTCGGAGTCGACCCCACGCTAATCTCGGGCACCTCCAGCCCTCTTTCCCGGAGTATTTGCTGAGTTGCAAGTAATGCTCCCGCCTCGGCAAATGCAACTTTTCTCGCTCCCTCTGCATCCCCGCAGCCATAAGAATGGCCTGCGTGCGTCATCAACCCTTTTACTTCAACGCCTGGCAGAGCGCTAATTTGAATCGCGAGCTCGGCCGAAGGCAGCCCGGGCTCCAACCCGCAACGATTTAGCCCCGTATTGATATCGAGATAGAGCGGAATTCTTATGCCCGCAGCGACTCCGACATCCGATATTCCACTTGCAGCCTCCACGCTGTCTACGCTAACCGTTACACGGACGCCACGCTCAATCAATGCGGCCAAACGCTTCAGCTTGCCTGCGCCAACCAAAGGAAAAGCGATCAGGATATCGTCGATTCCGCCATCAGCCATCACTTCCGCTTCCCCAAGCTTGGCCACCGTAATGCCTACAGCACCATATTCGATTTGTTTCCGGGCAATCCACACGCTTTTATGCGTTTTAATATGCGGACGCAGATTTACCCCCGCTTTGGCGGCAAGCTCCGCCGTTCGCTTTAGATTGGCATCCAGAATATCAAGATCAATCGCCACCGCCGGCGTCTCCATTTGCTCAATTCGCATAACCTTGTCACTCCTCACTGATTGTGGACATGAACCAATTCGCCGTCGAGGAACACTTTGCGGACTTGAATATCTTCGGTTACAAAAATCAAATTGGCCCGCTTCCCCTTCTCCAGGCTTCCCGCTTCATGATCGATTCCAATAACCTTCGCGGGGTTCAGAGACGCCATCTTGAACAGATCAGCCATGCCGACGCCCGTGTGGCGCTTCATGTTATAAACGGCGCGATCCATCGTAAGCAAACTGCCGCCCAGCATATAGTCCTCTGCCTGGGCTGGGGAAAATTCGGTTCTCTTGATAAGATTGACATCGACGGAAGCGTCATTTATGCCAGTTCCGTCCATCGCATCCGTAATAATGATAACTTTATCCGCCCCTTTGACCTTAAGGATAAACTTGAGCATTAGCGGGCGAACGTGACGGCCTTCGCTGTCGGGAATAACCTCGGCATATATCTCGTCGCTGAGCAGGACCGCTTCATCAACGCCGACCTCCCTCGTTCCGGCATAGCGGGAGGGGGACGGAGTGGTGCCGCTTGCATTTGTACAATGGCAGCCTATGCGAAGTCCGTATGACACACTGTCCAGCACCGTCTCCGCAGCGGCTTCCGAATGGCCAACCGAAAATGCGATGCCATAGCGCGAGGCCTCCTCCATAAATTGCCTCTGCCCTTCCAGCTCGGGAGCCAGCGTCCATACTTTGATTTGCTCGCCCGCCACTTTGAGAATTTCCCGATACTCCGCCGGATTCACCGGACGAATCGGGGATGTAATCGCCCCGTACTTCGGATTAATATAAGGCCCTTCCATATGAATGCCTGCTATCGAGCGGCCGTAAGCTTTTGTATCCATCTGCGCTCGCAGTATCCTGCGCAGCCCCTCCGCTATCTGTTCCTCCGATTCATTATACGAGAAGGTTGGCAAAATCGACGTCGTACCATAATGCAAATGAAAGCGGGCAAACGCGGCAGGATTCTCGAAGGACCAATGGCCGCCGCCGCCATGACAATGAATGTCGACAAACCCCGGAGCTACATACAGCCCTTCGGCATCAATCAGCTCCGCATCCTCAGACGGCGTCAGATCGCGCGCCTCGCCGCAAGCGACAATTCGTCCTTGATCGAACCAAACGACTCCCTCATCGATCAAGCCGTGCGGTGTAACGACTTTTGCGTTAACGATTACTTTCATCCTCGCTCTTCCCCCATGGATATAATCAATTTTAAATTGAAGACAGCTTAATAAACTGGCCCCCGTCAACAACCATCGAATGCCCTGTCATATAGGAGGAATCGTCCGAAGCAAGGTACAACGCAGCGGCGGCTATTTCCTCGGGATTCCCTATCCTGCCCAATGGAATCGTCTTCAAATATGGCTCGATCGCCTGCGGAATATCGATTAGGGGCTGGGTCAGCCGCGTATGTATAAATCCCGGACAAATTCCGTTCACCCTGATGCCATGCGGCGCCAACTCCAGCGCCATGGACATTGTAAGCGAATTGATTCCGGCTTTCGAAGCGTTATAATGCACTTGATCCCCTTCTGCGGCCAAGCCGTTAACGCTGGATATATGAATAATCGAACCTTTGCCTTGCTTTATCATTTCCCGAGCGACGGCCTGCGCGCACAGAAACGTCCCTTTCAAGTTCACGTCGATGTGCAAATCCCAATCCGCTTCCTCAATATCAAGGAAAGGCGCGGGCTTGCAAACTCCGGCACTATTGACCAGCGTATCGATCGGTCCGAAAGCCGCAACAGCCTCCGCTGCCATCCGCTCAACATCCGCCTTGCTCCGAACATCGGCCAATACGGCTATCGCCTTACCTCCGAAATCGAAAATGGACTGCACTGTTTCATCCAATGCCTTACGTTCATTCCCTGACACTGTCACCCTTGCGCCCTCGCGCGCAAATCTGTACGCAATAGCCTGGCCAATGCCGCTGGAACCGCCTGTCACGAGAGCATGTTGATTTAATAGTCGCATGAGCCCCTCCTGATAAGTTGAAACAAATAGGATTTACAACCCGAAACGGGTGTGATATGTTTTGATTATAAAACCTTGGTTTCAAAATAGCAAAACAAATGTTTTGATGCCAAATGGGAGGTTACTATGAAACTGCTAACTTTTAATCAAGATGGCCAGCTGAAGCTTGGAATCGCCACACCGCAAGGGGTGCTGGACGTCTCGCAAGCAATAGACGCGCTCGGCCGGCAGGGCGCCAACATCCCCGCCACCGTCATGGAAGCGATTACAGGCGGCGATGACTCGATTGCCAAGCTTCGCAAGCTTGTCGATCAAGCGCTAGAAGCTTCCGAGCGTTCCGCTCTGTTCCTGGACGAGACGGAGCTAACGCTGGGACCTTGTGTAACACATCCTAACAAAATCATTTGCGTCGGACTAAACTACCGCAAGCACGCCGAAGAAACCAATGCGCCTATTCCGCAATTCCCGATTCTGTTTAACAAATTCAACAACACGCTGACCGGTCATGGACAGGATGTCGCTCTGCCCAAGGTCTCCTCGAAAGTGGACTACGAAGCGGAGCTTGTTATCGTCATCGGCAAGGAAGCCAAGTATGTGGACAAAGACAACGCGCTTGATTACGTATTCGGTTATGCTTGCGTCAATGACTTATCCGCGCGCGATCTGCAGCTTCGTACATCGCAATGGCTGACAGGCAAGTCCTGCGACGGCTTTAGTCCGCTTGGCCCTTATTTGGTCACCGCCGATGAGACTGGGAATCCGAATGATCTGGAAATCCGCTGCACCGTCAACGGAGAGATCAGACAAAACTCCAATACCGCCGATATGATTTTCCATTGCGACGAGATTGTCAGCTATATTTCGCATTATATGACGCTCGCGCCGGGAGACATCATTTTGACCGGAACCCCGGAAGGCGTAGTGCTCGGATACCCCGAAGAAAAGCAAGCATGGCTGAAGGACGGCGATATCGTTACCGTTGAAATCGAGAAGTTAGGCAAGCTGACCAACCGCATGGTAGCGGAAGCAAGGCTGTAGAAGTAATCCAAAACTTAAGGAGAGATGCACGATGTCCCAACAAATTCATACAAGCGACGCACCCGAATTTCCCCTTCCGTTCTCGCAAGCGCTGCGCGCCGGCGATTTCGTATACGTCTCCGGCCAGGTTGGCGTCGATCCAAAGACGCGCCAGGTAGTCGGCCATACGATTGAGGAACAAACGGAGCAATGCTTGCGCAATATCGAAACGATATTGAAGGCTGCAAACTTAACGCTCGATCATGTCGTGAAAACAAATGCAATTGTATCGCATCTGGAAGATTTCCCCGGGTACAATCAAACGTATGAGAAAATAATGAATCGGCCGTTCCCTGCGCGCACCTCGGTGCAAAGCGGCATTGGCAATTATTTGGTCGAGATCGACGTAATCGCCTACGTCCGCTCGATCCGAGGGGAAGCCGAATGACCCTGCGAATTGCGGTTGCCGGAATTCTCCATGAAACGAATACATTTGCTCCCGGAATGACCGGACTTGAGCATTTCAAGAGCGAGAGCGTCAACGGACTTGACGCCTTTCTTCTCCGCTATGGCGGCACCCGCACTTCAATGGGCGGCGTTATCGATGCGGCCAAGCGGCATGATGTCGAGCTGACACCCGGCTTATATACCGCAGCTACGCCAAGCGGCATGGTGGAAGCGGCGGCAGCCGACGTCCTGATCAACAATGTCGTGGATTCCATTGACAGCGATATATCCGGCCTCGTGCTCATTATGCATGGAGCGATGGCGTCCGAGCAGTACGACGATCTGGAAGGCGAATGCCTCAGACGGCTGAGGGCGAAGCTTGGAGACAGGCTGCCGATCGCCATGACCATCGATCTTCACGGCAATGTGAGCAAAGATATGGTTCGGCTTGCCGATGTCATTGTCGGCTACGATACTTATCCTCATGTCGATATGCACGAAAGGGCGGAAGAAGCGTTCGATCTGCTTGTTCGATATATACGGGAAGAAATCAGGCCAACCCGATCCTATGGCCACACGGGCATGCTCGTCGTTCCGCAAGCGATGATGACCGAAACCGGAAGTATGAAAACAATAATGGACCGCGCCTTCGAAATCGAATCGGATCCGCAAGTTTTGAACGTAACCGTCGCGGGCGGGTTTCCATACAGCGATGTCCCGGATGCGGGAATGTCCTTTATCGTAACCGCCGACAACGATCAGCAACTGGCGGATCGTTATGCGGCCGAACTGGTTCAGCTAGCAGTCGATCTGAAGGAAAGCTTCGGCCTTGACCACCTGTCCCCTGACGAAGCAATCGCAGCCGCGCTTGCAGAATCGTCAGGCCCCGTCATTCTTGTGGAAGGCTCGGATAATGTCGGAGGCGGAGCGCCTGCGGACGCCACTCATACTCTACGACAATTGGTCGGTATCCGGGAGAGGGCATTAATCGTAATTAGGGACGAACAAGCGTCAAGCATCGCATTCGAGCTCGGCGTCGGCTCGATCTTCCAAGGTCCGGTCGGTGGCAAGAGCAATCCCTTACATGGCGAACCCGTCGAAGTAACCGGGAAGATCCGCTTGCTGTTCGACGGCCAATATCGCCACGTCGGCGCGTATATGACGGGACAGCTTGCTTTCATGGGCAGAACAGCGGTTGTCGAGTGCGGACAACTAACGATTGTCCTAACGGAGAAACGCGTGGCTCCATGGGATCTGGGCCATATTCGCTATGCAGGGCTTTGGCCGGATGACTTCAAAATAATCGTCGTCAAATCCGCAATCGCTTGGCAAACGGCATTCGGTGCATTCGCCAGATCTGTCATATACGTTGATACTCCAGGCTGCTGCAGCGCCAATCTCGAGCATTTTCATTATGAGCGCGTATCCAAGCCGATGTATCCTTTCGATCCCGAGCCCCAACCGAGGTTTATGTAAAGGTAGTTCAAAAAGTCCGCTTTTGATCACGAAGTATACCAAGAAGCTTATTCGACATCGAATCTTGCATTCAGCCGAAACTTCCGGTACTCACGTAGCTTTCACTACGCTCCGTTCCTCAGTTTCTAGCTTCATACAATCTTCTCGGTGCTGAAAACCGAACTTTTTGAACACGAATTATAATTAAAAATTATAGGGAGGAATCCTGTTGTCATTAAATGTAGAGAAATCCAAGCAAATGCTGCTCGAATCCCAAAAATATTTGGCGGGAGGCGTAGCCTCGACACTTCGCGCTTCGATGAAGCCGACGCCGCTATTCGTGGAGTCGGGAAGCGGTTCCCGAGTACGCGACGTTGACGGCAATGAGTATATCGATTACTTGCTTGCTTACGGGCCGCTCATCCTTGGTCATGCCCATCCCGCGATGGCAGAAGCGATGAATGAAGCAACGAAACGCGGATTCACTTACGGATTGCAGCATGATGGCGAGATTAAACTGGCGAAGCTGCTTACCGAGTTGCTTCCCTGCGCCGACAAAGTCGCGCTAAGCGGCTCGGGCACCGAAGCCGTCATGCTGGCGCTTCGATTGTCCAGAGCGTATACCGGCAGAACGAAAGTCGTCCGGTTCCACGGTCATTTCCACGGCTGGTCCGATGCGATATTCACTTCCTTCCCGAGCCCGGATATGAAGCAATCCTCCTCCGCCCGAAGCTCTTTGGCTTCCGCTCCTCCCGGAACAGGAGGTCAGAGCGAGAACAGCCTGCAGGACATTATTATGCTGCCTTGGAATGACATCGAAGCTTTCGAAGCGCTGATTGCCAAGGAAAAGGACAGCATCGCTGCCGTTATTACCGAACCGATTATGTGCAATAACGGTTGTATTGGGCCGAAAGCCGGTTATTTGGAACGTATACGCGAGCTGACGGAGCAAAGCGGCATCGTTATGATTATGGATGAGGTCATTACCGGATTCAGGCTGGGCCTTGGCGGAGCTCACGGCAAACTGGGCTTGAAACCGGACCTGGTAACGATAGGCAAGGCGCTGGGAGGCGGCTTCGCCATTAGCGGCGTTGCCGGCAAAGCCGACATTATGGCGCTGATCGAAAATGGCACCGTAGGCCATCTGGGCACGCTGAACGGCAATTTTGCCGCCACATCCGCAGCTCTCGCCGTTCTGCGCGAGCTTGGCAAGGACAACGGAAGCAGCTATTCGCGAATGGAGCATTTGTTCAACAGATTAGTAGCCGGCCTTCGCGAGCTATTGAATAAACATGGCATCCAAGGACTTATCAACCAGGCGGGACCCGTCTTCCACTTCATGTTTACGGAGGAGAAGCAGGTCGAAGACTTCGACACCTTCAATAAGCGCGATGCCGCCAAATACAGCCGATTTGCCGAGCTGATGCTGGAGGAAGGCGTACTTGTGCGCCCCAGCGGATTATGGTATATTTCTACCGTTCATACCGAAGCGGATATCGAAACTACTATACAAGCGGCGGATCGCGCTTTGGCGAAGCTGGCGCTTTAATAAGTTTATAGCGGCAAACGGAGGTAGTATCAGTTGAGTAAAGAAATTGAGGTTAAAAATGAGCGGTATACGATTCAATCGATAGATAAGGCGCTTGATTTGCTGGAACTGCTCTCGGAGCACGGTTCGCTTAGCCTGATCGAGATTACCAATCTTCTCGAGCAGCCCAAATCGTCCACCTTCCGCATTATTCTTACCTTGGAAAATCGGGGATTCATCAGCCGCAGCGATGAGGACGGCAAATATTGCCTCGGCTACAAGCAGCTCATGCTGACCCGAAATCTACTCGAACGCAACACGCTCCGTACTGCCGCATTAGCGGAAATGAAGACATTGTCCGAGCTATATGGCGATACCGTCAATTTGGGCGTCTTGGTGGATAACCAGGTACTGTACATCGAAATCGTTGAAAGCACGCATGCGCTAAGAATGACCGATACGATCGGTTCCCGCTCGCCCTTTCACGCCACAGCGATGGGAAAAGCAATTGCCGCTCATATCCCGGAGGCGTCGGTGCGCGAACTGGTCGACACATGGGGCCTGCCGGTTATTACTCCTAATACGATTCGTACAGTGGAGCAATTGTTTTCGGAACTTGAGCTTACTCGCAAGCAAGGTTATGCGCTGGACGACGAAGAAATCGTCGAAGGAGCTCGCTGCGTCGCGGCGCCGGTGTTCGATATGCATGGCCGTCCGATCGGCGCGATCAGCGTCTCCGGCGCCATGCACAGATTCAAGCAGGAGATGCTCCCGGAAATCTCGCGGCATGTTCGCGACGCGGCTTTGATCGCTTCCCAAAAGCTCGGGTATGAAGCTTAGATACGATTTTTTGTTGTTTAACTCCAATTCATCCGAATTCTTCCTTGCTATTCCCCGCTCGCTGCATTCCTGCAAAAGCAGGTACACAAAAAGGTTGGACGGAAAACTTCATACGTTTTCTCGTCCAACCTTTTTATTTTGGTGCCTTATTGCCGAACCGCAGTCCTCTTAAACTTCGGTTTCTTCTTCCGTCGACTCGGGCTCTGCTGCGCCGATGGACAGCTTGATCGAGATGTTTTTGCGCTCGCCCTTCAGGAAGTGCGCCAGGCGCTCAAGCTTGTCCGCAAGCTCGGCTCCGCTGAGCGTCGTATTAAGATGGTAATCGAAGCTGTCCGATGGGAGCTTCGCCGCCGACTGGGATCTCCAGCCAAGCTCGCCTTCCTGGTTCTGTCTGTTCATGAGCTGTTCTTGGGCAGGGTAGAACTTGTCGGATTTGTTTACGACCCGCTCGTAGATGCGAAGCTTCTTAAGCAGCATGTAATATTGGGCGGAATGCTTGAAATTCCAAGCCTCCCGGATATCTTTAAGCGTATAGTCCATCTTCCAGCGCTTCAGCTTTTCAACCTGTTCATCCGTCGTTAATTCCAGAAATTCGTCAAGCGGCAACATCTTCTCAGCCATGTTGGACCTCCAATATTAATATTCATTAGCACATCATACGCATATCTAATATTATTACAATAAAAAATATTTATTATATAAAAAATACCATAAAGTCTTGTTTAACACAACAATAAACCTTCCCGTAAATGTTATTACAACATTCGACAAGGAAGGCTATTGTTTATATCTTATGGCACATCTGCGTTATTGCGATTTCAGCCCGGATGCTTCGAGGAAGGTCCGGAACGCCTTGGCCCCCTCATCCGTTCGCTTGAAGACGCCTGCGTCCTTAAGCACGTCGAGGAATTTGTCGCCCGTCTCCGAACGGACGATGTCGGCAGCTTCATTCTGCGACAGCAAGCTGCCGTATTTCTGTACGAGACGATCCGCCCATTCTGCGTGATGAGCCAGCTTGTGTCCGGCACTTCGCAGGTCGGAGGCTTTTTCGGTCGCCTCAGGGGTAAGCAGGCTTGCGATTGCTTCCAGCTCGTCCTTCAGACGTCCCGGGAGGACGGCCAGTCCCATGACTTCGATCAAGCCGATATTTTCTTTCTTGATATGGTGGAGATGGCTGTGCGGGTGGAAGATGCCTCCCGGATGCTCTTCGCTCGTGCGGTTATTGCGCAACACCAGATCAAGCTCGTAGTCGCCGTTGTCCTTCAGCCGAGCGATCGGCGTAATGGTATTATGCGGAATACGGGTGCCGTCCGCTGCTTCCGAAAACGCAAGCACTTCCGCCGACGGGTCGCTGTAGCCCTTCCACAGATCCAGAATACGGCAGCCCGCCGCATGCACGGCCGCCTTGGAGGAGCCTTGCAGGCGAAGCACGGACATCGGCCATTGCACGATGCAGTATGTCACTCCATTGTCCGAGCCGTCGGCATACCTGGCCTCGATCGGCGCGGCTTCCATCGGGAAGACATGACGTCCTGCCTGGAAATGGTCATGGCTTAAGATAGAACCGCCCACGATTGGCAGATCGGCGTTAGATCCGATGAAGTAATGCGGGAATTGCTCGACGAAGTCCAGCAGCCGTGCGAACGAAGAATGGGTAACAGCCATCGGTTCGTGCTCGCCTTTAAATACGATGCTGTGTTCGTTGTAATACACGTAGGGCGAATATTGGAAGAACCATGCCTCGTTCTGCAACGTCATGGGTATGATCCGAAGATTCTGTCTTGCCGGGTGATCCGGGCGTCCCGCATAACCGACATTCTCGGCACATAGAAGGCACTTTGGATAATGCGCTTGCGGCAGCGTCTTGAGCAGCGCGATCTCCTTGGGGTCCTTCTCCGGCTTCGACAGGTTGATCGTCATTTCCAGCTCGCCATATGGCGTTCTGTGCAGCCAATACTGATTTTTGCGAATGCGGTCCATTCGAATATAGTTGCTGTCGATGTTCAACGCATAGAAGGCGTCCGTAGCGGCAGCGATGCCTTCCTGGCTTGCCCTCGCGCGAAATGCCGACGTCGTCTCCGACGGTCTTGGCATCAGCAAGCCCATAATCCGGGCGTCGAGCAGATCCCGCTGAGTGAGCGTATTGTCCGGGACAAGACCGATCGCGACACCATAGTCGAGCAAGGGTTCCAGCAGCTCTGCCGGACTTTCCGCCGGCTCGTCTTGATCGCCGCCCGTCGCTTCCGCCGGCTCGGTAAACCGGAACAGATCCAGCAGCGCGTTGCGCGCGTAGGCAAGATCCTCCCGCTCCAGCATTCCTTTGCCCAGCGCGAACGCCAGCAGCTTCTCGATGTTGGATAACGCCTCTTCCTTGGCGGGCGCGGCCGTTTGTTGCAACGTCATGCTATTGCAGCTCCTCTCGCTCCTCCGGCTTTTAACTACCTCTTATGGGGCCGGGTCTATTTCTTGTCGTCGTAGCCCTCGGGATTGGACTGATGCCAGCTCCAGGCGCTGCCGATAATGTTTTCGAGATTGCTGCGGGTCGGATTCCAGCCCAGCTCCTTGCGAGCCCGGTCCGAGGAAGCGACCAGCACGGCAGGATCTCCCGCGCGTCTTGGCTCGATAACGGCATTGATCTCTTTGCCCGTCACGGAGCGTGCAATCTCGATCACTTGCTTGACCGAGAAGCCTTGGCCATTGCCGAGGTTGTAGACGGCGCTGTCAGCTCCGCCGCGCAGCCGGTCTACGGCCAGCAAGTGGGCGTCGGCCAGGTCGCTGACATGGATGTAGTCGCGCACGCATGTGCCGTCTTCCGTCGCGTAGTCGTCGCCGAATACGGAGATATGCGGACGTTTGCCCAGCGCGGCTTCCAGCACGATCGGCACCAGATGCGTCTCCGGGTGGTGATCCTCGCCGATTCGGCCGCTGTCATGAGCGCCGGCAGCATTGAAGTAGCGGAGCGAGATATATTTGATGTCATGCGCGACGTCGAACCACTTCATCATTTTCTCCATCGCCAGCTTCGTTTCGCCATAAGCATTAGTCGGAAGCGTACGATCGTATTCGTCGATCGGCACGCTCTCCGGTTCGCCATAGGTCGCGGCCGTCGACGAAAATACGATGCGCTTGACGCCGTATTCATTCATCTTCTCCAGCAGACACAACGTTCCGTACACGTTATTATGGTAATACTTGCCCGGCAGCTTCATGCTTTCGCCGACAAGAGAGTTCGCCGCGAAGTGAATGACGGCGTCGATCTCGTTCTCCTTAAATACCGTGTCCAGGAAGTCCGCGTCTCTCAGATCGCCGACGTAGAGCTTGCCGCCGAGCAGCGCTCCCTTGTGGCCTTGCTGCAGATTATCCACGACAACGATGTCTTCCCCGCGTTCCTGGAGCGCCGCAACGGCGTGAGAGCCGATATAGCCCGCTCCTCCGGTTACCAATACTGCCATGTGTATCCCTTCTTCCCCTTTATTGGTAGTTCAAAAAGTCCGCTTTTGATCACGAAGTATACCAGGAAGCGTACTCGACATCGAATATTGAATTCAGGCGAAACTAAGCTTATGCTTTCGAAGTATGTTTCCTCCGGAAACATTGCAGGTGCTCACGTAGCCTCCACTACGCTCCGCTCCTCAGTTTCTACCCTCATCCAATCTTCTCGGTGCTGAAAACCGGACTTTTTGAACTTGTACTTTAAGTTAGCTCTATTCGTTCCTATTGAAGGCGTTCGACGCCGTTGCCGATGCTGCAGACATAGAAGTCCGCCGTCAGTCCCGTCGCTTCCGTATACTTTCGCCCAACTTCCTCCTGGAAGCGCTCGATGCTGTCCTCGTGTACGAGGGACACCGTACAGCCTCCGAAGCCCGCGCCCGTCATTCTGGAGCCCAGCACGCCATCTACGCCGCGCGCCGCATCTACCATCGCGTCGAGCTCTGCGCCGGTTACTTCGTATAGATCTCGCAGCGAGTCATGCGATTCGTTCATCAATTGGCCGAACGCGGCCAGGTCATTGCTCTTAAGCGCGTCCATTGATCTCAGGACCCGGTCGATCTCTTCCATGACGTGTTCGGCGCGGTTGCGGATCAGATCATCCTTGATCAGCGACTTGGAAGCGTTGAACTGCTCCAGGCTAAGCTGTCCCAGCAGCTCCAGCTCGGGATGCGCGGAGCGGAGGTCCGACACGGCTTGCTCGCATTGCGCGCGGCGCTCGTTGTATTTGGAATCTACCAGTCCGCGGCGTTTGTTCGTGTTGCCGATGACCAGCTTGTAGCTGCCGGATTGAAAGGGCACCAGATCGTATTCCAGCGTGTCGCACATGAGCAGGATCGCGTGATCCTTCTTACCGTTCGCAACCGCGAATTGATCCATGATGCCGGACTTGACGCCATTGAATTCGTTCTCCGACTTTTGGGAGAGCAACGCGATCTTTACCGTATCGGTCGGCAGGTTCTCCATCGACAGGAGAGCATATGCCGTGACAACTTCGATGGAAGCCGACGAGGACAAGCCCGAGCCGTTTGGAATTTCGCCATGATAGAGAATATCGTATCCGCTGCCGAAAGTTACCCCTTGCTGCAACAGCTCGTTCACGATGCCCTTCGGATAGTTCATCCAATCGTCCGCCTTGTCGTATTCGACGCCTTCGACAGAGAAGGTTCCCGAGGAAGGGAAATTCGTCGTAGCCAGCCCCAGCTTGTTGTCTTCGCGCTTGCGAATAAGCAGCGTCGTGCCGAACGTCAATGCTGCCGGGAACACGTACCCCCCGTTGTAGTCGGTATGCTCGCCGATCAGATTAACGCGGCCCGGCGCGTGGAATACCGCGATGCCTTCGGCGCTTCCGCCGTATTGTTCAATGAATGTGTCAGTCAGAGCTGCAAGATTAGCCATGTGCGATCACGATCCTTTGGTATAAGTTTGGTTGTTGCCTGCTTTAGCCTCAGTATAGTGGATTGCAATCAAAAACGAAATGGCGCAAAATGTCGATCATATGGATTTATGTGACTTTAACTCCCCATTTCGAACATGTTATGATGAATCCTGCAGGTACTGCTGCGGTAAAAATGAGAGTTCAAATAGTTCCGTCTAAACTAAAAGACTATAAGGCAGGTGTGCAAATATGACTACCGAAACATATACTGTCGCCTCTAATCCCAGTCCGACGCCGGCTTCCGACGAAGCCGCTTCCTTGCTTCATGTTTTGTTCGCCGGCGAAAGCCAGACAAAGCCCGGTCATCGGCTCGGTCCCAAGGTATATGACTTCTATCTGATGCACCTGATTCTCTCCGGCAAAGGGACATTTACCTTGGGCGGCGTCCGGCGCGAGCTGTCCGCCGGCGACACGTTTTTGATCCGTCCAGAGGAGCTGGTCAGCTATGAGTCGGATCCCCGCGAGCCGTGGCGATATCGCTGGATCGCGTTCTCAGGCGCAAGGGCAGACGGTCTCGTCCGGGAAGCCGGCTTCCCGGACGGAGAATCCGTTACGGCCTTGCAGGACAAACGGAAGGCTGCTCTGTTGTATCGAAGCATCTATCTGACATTCCGAGGCGCCCGATCCTCCGCCTCCGTCCAGGCAGCCGGCTGGCTTCATCTGCTTATGGCCCTGTATCAGGATCAGAGAGCGGACAAAGACCATCAAGCGCATTTGAAACGTCAGGAGAATGATGACATTCATCAGCAAGTCATCCATTATCTAAACACCCAATACTCCCATCCGGTATCCATCGAGCAGATGTCCGAGGCGCTCGGCTACAACCGCGCTTACTTGTCGCGCGCGTTTAAGCGGCGGGCCGGACTGTCGCCCGTCTCGTTCCTGCTTAAGCTTCGTCTGGACAAGGCGAAGCTTATGCTGCGCGAGCGCCCTGAGCTGACGTTGGAACAAATATCGGCTTCCGTCGGTCTCCAGGATGCCTTGTATTTCTCCAAGCAATTCCGCAAGCAATTCGGCCAATCGCCGACCGCCTACCGCAGGCTGATGCTGGAGGGGAGCTAGCTACTCATTGGAAGCTAGCTGTAATCTACCGGGTCAGCGTTTTCGGAATCGCTCGCCGTGGGTATACTACCTCAGGAGGTGATTGCCCATGAGCGAATTACACATCGGCAGCTTATATTGGCCAAGTACCTTGCACAACCCGCCAAGCTATCCCTCGCTGACTGAGTGCGAGACCGCGCAAGTTGTCGTGATAGGCGGCGGAATGTCGGGCATTACATGCGCATGGGAACTTATTTCTTCGGGGATCGACGTTATTCTGGTAGAGCGCGAAATCGTCGCGGGCGAGAGCACGTCGGCCAACACAGGCTTATTGCAATATTGCAACGACGTTATGCTTTCCGACTTGATCGGCCAGATTGGACGAGAATCTGCGGAGACATTTTATGTCGCGTGCAGCCGCGCGATCGACAAGCTGGCCGACATTGCCGCATCGCTTCCGCAGGATGTCGGCTTCAGGCGGCGCAGCAGCCTGTATTACGCTTCGACGGAGCAGGATCTGCCCAAGCTGAAGCAAGAGTACGAGGCATTGTCCTCTTGCGGACTCCGTGCGAGCTATTGGACGGCGGACGACATCGCTGCCCATTTCCCCTTCCGCAAGCCGGGAGCCATCGTAACGGGAGGGGATGCGGAGGTTAATCCATTTCGCTTCGTAACTCTGCTCGCGGCACAAGCCGTCGACAAAGGGCTTCGCATCCGCGAGTATACGGAAATCGTCAAACATGATTCCTTGGCAGGCGGACGACACCGTCTGCATACCGGCAACGGTCATCATATCGATGCCAACCACGTGATCTACGCCATAGGCTATGAGCCCAAGGAGCTTCGCGGAGAGCTGATCAAGCCGGATATCGGCCGATCGTTCGTTATCGTGACGGATCCCGTTCCCGATCTAAGTCAGTGGCACGAGCGTTACATGATCTGGGAGACGGCAAGACCATACCTGTATATGCGTACGACAGAGGATAATCGGCTCATCATCGGAGGACTTGACGAAGAAGACCGGAACCCGTTGCAGAGCGTACAGCGCCGGAAAGAACATAGCGAGAAGCTGCTGGAGAAGGCGAAAGCGCTATTTCCCGATTTGCCGCTTGCCATCGCTTACGATTGGAACGCCACATTCGGTGAATCGGAGGATAATTTGCCCTTTGTAGGCGAGGATCCCGAATGGCCAGGCGTTTATTACACACTTGGTTACGGCGGCAATGGGACTGTATACAGCCTACTTGGCGCCGAGTTGGTTCGTGAGCTCATCCAAGGAGAGGCGGATTCGAATCCGCTTAAGGATATTATCGGGTTGTCTCGGGCGACATTACGCGAAGGAACGCCGAGATGACTATCTACGGGCTCTTGGCATACGGCGAGAAAGCCGGCTCAGCCCGTAAACACGCTGCAGTCGGCTTTCCGATCAAGAGTATGATTCTAACTGCCGTCCACGATAAAGGAGGCGTTGCATCTACGAAAAACGGCTTCCGCGATGCCCAGAGTCGACAGATCCGGGCCGCCATCCTTGTCAAACAGCGTCTTGCTTTCCGTTGTCTCCACGATCAAGGCATATGCGCCTCTTTCCACCTCGCGGGAGACCATCTCGGATTCCTTGTGATCAAGTCCTAAGGCAAGGAATGCACGCTCATGTTCATTACCGGTGAATGCGCCGGACAAGGCAAAAGGGATGCCTGTGCCGGATGCCGTCCCGCCTCCGAAGCCCGTATAGCCGTAAGCCATGGCGGCAGGCGCGATACCGAACCCGCTGGCATACATAGTTCCAACCGTATCTGTGTGCGTTGCAATATCTTGACGCGTTTTTTCCAGATCACGCATTTCGTCGGCATGTACGTCCGTCTCCGCTTCGATTCGTCTTGAATGTTCGCTGTCCTTGGCCATTATCTTCATATCTCCGGGTTTGAAGCCGGAATTCTCCAATTGCGTTACGACGTCGATAACCTGCTGCTGAGTTTCGAATATCGCGATTTTTTTCGCCATGTCTGCCCCTCCGTGTGTCTGAATTGGTTTTTCCTATATGGATGGTATGCCCCAACCGCCACGCCCTCAATCAAATGGGAACAGTTGTCTATTGGGGCAGGTTCGGGTTATGATGAAAGGTAGCGATGTCAGTATCGGAGAAAGATGTAAATGGTATGAAATGATAGAGGGGAGAGATGCCGATGATCCGTCAATTGCTCACGTTTCCTTCCGGCTGGGAGTGGCATGTGCTGCAGCAATCCGCCGATGCGATGCAGCCCAAGCAACCGCTCCCGAGCCGGAAGAACACGTCCTTGCCAGCTCGCGCACCGGAACGCTTGCGCCCCCTCGGCAATTCATCTTCATCGAATACGGATGGCACGGACCCTTCTCCCCGGCAAGAACTGTCCGAATTCAAGAGACGGTTCCCGGAATGCGCGCAGTGGATCGACCATAGCGAATCAAGAAAAACGAATCATATTCTGGTTTACAATTCCGAAGATTCAGGAACCATACTTTGCGGGACGCTTATGATTCAAATTTCGGATGATGCCTCGGATATCGGGCCGTTTCACTTCTGGGTTTCACGCCATCGTCTCGTATCCATCTATGAGGACATGCGGCTTCCCCTGAGATTGCAGCATGAATCTCACATCACCAAATATGGCGAGTGCGAGCTCGCTCCAGAAGCCTTTTTCATCATGATCAGCATATTGCTGGGGACGTTCCACAACGGACTGGACGGTTTCGAGCGAAGGCTCGGCGAGCTCGAGCAGACGATGAGGCATCGGAACCGTACGGACTTGCTCGACGTTATTTTTGACCGCAGATACGACCTGCTTCACTGGAGCCACCTCTTTATTCCCATCAGGGAAGTACACGCGGCGGCCAAGGAGGCTTTCGACGAGGATCTGATGGAGACGGACGGGTTCAAGCGGATCTCGCATAAGCTGGAGCGAATCGAAACGCTGCTTAAACATTACGCGCTGGAGATCGATACGCTAATCTCCATGGACGACGCCATCTCCAGCTTCCGCGGCAATGATATTATGAAGACGCTGACGATCTTCACGGTGCTTTTCTTGCCTGCAACGGTTATTGGCGCCATATGGGGAATGAACTTCGAATGGCTGCCATGGAGCATTCAGCATTGGGGCTTCCCCCTCACGATGAGTTGTACGGCCGTCATTACGATCGGCATCTATTGGTGGCTTTGGCACAAAGGCTGGACCGGCGATCTGCTCGTTAAGAAACGCGAGAAACCGCGGCTGATGGAGTCGGAAGAAGAGCACGGCAGCGAACGCAGCCGCTCCGCCACTCACGGACGCAAACGCAAAAAGCCGCCGGGCAATCCCCCTGACGGCGCGCTGGGACAGAAATCCCGGAGAAGTCGGACCTGATACCATGTGCGGTATACAGGAACGGAGCCTCCGGGATTTTTTTGTCGAGCTATTCGATAACGACCGGCAGTCCTGTACGTGCGGACCGATTGGCTGCCATAGTAACGCGATGCGTTAACCAGGCATCTTCGTAGGTCGAGAGAATGCGGGATGTATCGCCTGTCCGTACGGCATGGAGGAACGCGTCGTTCTCGGACTCATAAGGATTGCTGCGATTCTGATATTCGGTCACTTGACCGGATACCTTATCGATGAACCCATTGCCGCCGATCTCCATCACCCCTGTATTGGTATAGAGGTGCAGACCGTTATGACCTCCTGCAGGAATCGCGCATGTATTGCTGATCGTTGCTACGGCTCCAGACGCCAGCTTTAAGGTTACCGTGCCGACATCCGGAACGGTTACTCCCTCTTCTGTACCGGCCACGATTCGATCGCCATACGCTGCATACACTTCCTTAACTTCCCCCGCCGTATAACGAAGAAGATCGACGATATGCGTCGTCTGCTCGACGAACTGGCCGCCGGAACCTTCCATGGAACGCCACCAGTAGACGCCAGGCATGCCTCCCATCCAATAACCAAGAGCCATGCCGATAGTACGCTCCGCAAGCAGCTCTTTGGCTCGGGCCGTGCCGTCCATATAACGGAAATGATAGCCGACGGACGTAATAAGCGACTTGTCCTTTATGCCTTGCAATATCGAGCCCGGCACTTCTTCGTCGACTCCGATCGGCTTCTCCACCAGGAAAGGAATTCCTCGCTCGATCAACTGTTGCTCAATGTCGCCATGAGCGAATGGCGGCACGCATATGTATACCGCATCCAGCTTGCGCGCATCCAGCATATCCGATACCTCCGCAAAACCTTTTGCATCATGAAATTTGCCCGCTGCCTCGTCGGCCTTCTGCTGCGATGTCGCCGCAAATGCCGCAACGTTGACGCCCTCCAGCTTTGCAAGCTTCTCTGCATGCATGCGGCCGAACCAACCCGTTCCGATAATCCCGATCTGCAATGTCATGTATCCTCTCCCCTTCTTCTCAGGACTCCTTAGCCGCGGCGGCTCCCGCCTTGGTTGAGACCATTATAAGCGACACTGCCGGCCCGCGTCCATTTGTTGGGCGCCTTGGTACCTATCCGCATTCGCCTACATACTATGTTGGATGAGAGCCACACTGAACGAGGCGAAGCGGAGGGATGACCCATGAACGAAGGCAATGTCCCATACTTAAACAGCCCCAAGCCCGATCTGGAAGCAGCTATGTTCCTGGCCGGCATTTGCGGTCAAACGTATGTACAATTCAATAACAAGGAAGACGGCTTGTTCCTTGTGCCCCGCAGCTATTCTCTCGTGGGAGATATTTGGGCAAGCGCTTACGAGAGCCGGCCAGAACGATTCGGATTCGTCCTTCAGTCGGAGCAATGCGCCATTCTCGCATTTCGAGGGACCGGCTCCGCCGTTGATTGGGTATCGGATTTCATCGCGCAGCAAACGCCCTATCGTCCTGTCCGCAATGCCGGGCAGACTCATAAGGGCTTTACGGATATCTATATGTCGGCCCGCGACAGGGTGTTCGAATTGGCGGGCCTGCTGCCGCAAGACCTCCCTCTGTTTATTACAGGCCACAGTCTTGGCGGAGCGCTTGCTACGCTTGCCGCGCTGGATATCGCCCGCAATACGCCATTCCGTTCTCCTGTCGTTTATACGTTCGGAGCTCCCCGCGTAGGAGATCCCAGGTTCGTGCAGACCTACAATTATTGTGTTCCGACACACTGGCGCTTCCAGAACGAACATGACATCGTTCCCCATCTACCGCCTCTTGTTTACCAGTCGCCCCGCACGAAACAAACCTACTTTTATCTTCACGTCAAAGGCGAGGTGCCCCGATCGTTCAGGATGGGGTCCGTGTCGGGCAATCATATTCTGGACAGCTACTTCGAGGATCTGGCTAAGGAGCAGCCGGTCGTTGCCGCCGCGATGTGCGCGGAGCCTCCTGGCTGGTGCCCGGATACGGGGGAGATGTAAGCAAAAAAAAGACCGACTCATCAGTCGGCTGGCAGCACATATAAGATAATGGCAAAAAAATGGACGATGGAGCCGCCAAGCACGAACAGATGCCATACGGCGTGATGGTACGGAAAGCTTCGCCATACGTAGAACACCGTTCCGACCGTATATAACAGGCCTCCCGCTATTAGCAATTGCAATCCTCCCGGCGCAAGATGCGTCACGAGCGGCTTCCAGGCGAACACAATTATCCATCCCATTGCGATATACAGAATCGTCGATGTAACCAGAAATTTGGAGGCGAAAAATGCCTTGAATGCCGCTCCCGCGATAGCAACTCCCCACACGATCCCAAAAAGCGCCCAGCCTAACGCGCCTTGTACGATATGGAACAGGATAGGCGTGTAAGTGCCGGCGATGAAGACATAAATGAAGGAATGATCCAGCGATTCGAATACTTTTTTGGCCTTGCCCGGAGGAAAGCTGTGCACCAGCGTCGAGGCCAAATACAAAAGCAGCATGGCCGAGCCGTAGATGGTAAAGCTGACGACATGGGCAGGCGTTCCCTTGATCGACGAAAAGACGATGAGCAGGACAAGCGCCGCAACGCTAAGCAAGGCGCCTATGCCATGCGTGACCGCGTTCGCGATCTCTTCTCCCTTGGAGAAGGTATGAGTATTAGCCATGATTCAATCAACTCCCGATAGCAAGTAAGTGCGAACACTACCTCCAGTCTATCGGATTAGAGCCACCCTTTCAACCAGGCGCCTACCCGGCCGATCGTCTTATCCAAGTTGCATACGGCTTCCGTATCGACGAACGGCTCGGAATTGCGGAAGTAATCGGCGTGTCCTCCGATAACGGGAATCCCTTCGACATAACCAGGCGCGTACTTGAACCGGCTCCAGCGAGGCACGGATCTGCCCTTGCGGATCCACCCTCCCCAGGTGCCGATGCGCGTAATGGGATCGTTCTGCTTCCCGTCCCTGTCGATGGAATGGAAGTAACTCACCTTGTCCTGCAGCCGGGGGTGAATAGGCGTACGAGGCGATCCAACCTGTACGACGCGAAAATCGCGAATCATTCCGTTCTCCTCCAGCATTTTAGCCGCCTGATAAGCGGCTGCGCCGCCCCCGCTATGTCCAATAAGCAGGAATCTGCCTTCTTCGTCCTTCATGGAATCCTTAAGCTGCTCCCATACGTTGCGCCCGCCGATCCGTCCCGCTTTCATTCGGTTGGACAGATCGGAGCGAACCTCCAATACTTGTCTGATTACGCTTCTGCTGCAATCCCCATACGGGAACAACACCCGGATCACGGGATCGACTCCCTCCGATCGCAACTGCGTCTCCAGCTTTTCCTTGCACGCGTTGAACGCGCAGGTTGTTGTTTTTACGCCGGCCAACAAATAAACGTGAAGCGGGGATGATTGGACCGCCATATTCGAATCCCTCCATAAGCAAAGATGATGGTTTACCCTCATTATGCGGGGACTCGCCTTGTTTCATTCTTCAATTCGAATGTCAGTATCGACCACTGCAGCCTCGTAGCCCAGAGCGCGTACCGTCTCAAGTACGGCAATAGCTTGAAGCTTCCTCCTGATCGCCGCGCCTTGCGAATTGTTGTAGCCTGCCTCGACCGATCGCCGTATGACCTCGGTTGTTACCGCGATCGTCTCGTGTCCCTTCTTGCGTTCGATTATTACGCGCTCCTTGCCGTCGCTCCCATTATTGCCTTGCGGCAATCTTGACAGCCGGAGACCCAAATAATCGATAAAGAAGGATTTATCCGCATAGACCACGCCATTAGACTCGAATAACTTGCCTCTGAACGTATACGACTCTCGCCGCCGCGTATCCCCATGATTTACCTTAACCGCTATGTCCGACGCTGAAGCCGCCCGGGCTCCATAATAATCCGAAGCCGTCGCTTCCTTGTATGTGTCCAGCAGCGTCTGCTGACCTGTAATGCTGTAATCATTGACCCTCCGTGCGGGGTTGAAGGCCGTTGTATTGTTGACGTCAAAATAATACACCGCCTTCAAGCGCGGATATAGCCGCTCAAGTGAGCCGTAGAACCGCTTCAGCTTTGCGGCCGCAAAGGCGACATCCGTCTTGCCGTCCGTCGCGCTGTAGTGGCTGGCGCCGAACTCGGAGACGGCGATCGGCTTCGTACGGCTGTACCGGTTATAAACCGCATTGAGCAGATCAAGCGGATCTTCCTGATGCGCAGCATAGTTGCGGTCGCCGTTATGATACCTGACGCTGTAAATGTTGACGCCAACCCAATCGACATAATCGTCGCCAGGATAATAATCCGCCATCGGCTTCTCCGGCATCGCCAGCACCGACCACAGCATCGCCGTATCTGGCGCCTCTTGTTCGAACACATCGTGGACGAGTCTCCACTTCTCCTTGTACAGCTCCGGGTTGCCGCTGTATGCCGTCCAGTTCCCGTTCATCTCCGATGCGAACCGCAGCAGAATCGGGACACCGCTAGCTTTTGCCTGACGAGCGAATCGGCGCAAGTAACCGTCGTCCTTCACCTTGTCGAGACCCTCGTTCGGCTCCCATGCGATATGGGGGAATGCTCCCGCCTTCACCACGTCCCGCACCCATTGCACGGGAAAGGGTTTCCCATAACCAACGTATTTGAAGAAGCTGGCATGAGTCCTCCCCGTGGTTTCGTTAAAGCGGTCCATACTTTGTCCGATGAAGTCGTCTTGCAGAACATACGCGCCCAGATAGGCTCCGGTTTCAGGCTCCAGCTTGGCGCGAGTTACCCGATCCTCGGACGGCGTATACCGAAGCGTCCATTGGTTCCCTGGACTGTCGTTTACGTCCGGAGCGGCTAATACGCTTTCATATTTAGGGACGGGAAGTGACGGCGATAGAAATAACACCGCGCTTAAGAGAAGAAGCTGACCGATACGCAGGTACATCAATAGCGAGTATCCTCCTGTCGTATATTCTATTCGTGCCGAACCGCCCGCGTGACTGGACAACGGCCTAATTTCTACAGCATTCGCCAATTCCCGCTTAATTATTCCCGCAAAAAAAGAACGCCCCCGATAAGCCGGCATGGCGTTCTTGCTCGGTTATACACCCATCTTCTTGCGCTGGTTGTTAACCTTCTTCGTATTTTGGCTTCTGAGCTCTTGAGTGCCCGTTGAGTAATTTTTCTGGCCAGGCAGACCTGATTGTCCCTGTTTCTTCTGGGCCAGCAATTGCTTCGCCCGCTCCGCTTGGGACAGCTTCTTCGGCTGCTCTGCGGCTTCGTTCTGTTCGTTCGCAGACATAAGGTTCACCTCACTTTTATAACCCGCATCTTCCTTATTCTACTACACTTATAAACCGCTTGAAAGTACCTTTGCTTAGCATCGCGCAATCGAGGATACAAATCCGGTCTCCATCAGCCGGAGCTGTATATCTTCCGTCGTCACTACGACTGCTCTAGCCGCCATTCTCCTTAGCGACATCAACATAGCGTATTGCTCCTCGCTTGGCAGTACCGAACACAGATTGTAGGGCATATCAAGCACTGCTGCGTCATACTGCTTGCTTACTTCCGTCATATCGCCTTTGACGACAGCATTGCCCGAATAACCGAAATGCTCCAGATTGACTCTGGCCCCTCTGGCCGCAAGCGGATTAATCTCGATGCCCTCTGCGCGGACCCCCATCGACAGCGCTTCGATCAATACCGTCCCCATACCGCAGCACGGATCAATAAAAGTCCTGTCGTGAGGAGATGGACCGATCGCGATGTTAACGAGCGCTCTGGCGGCGCGGACAGGCAGCGCCGTAGAATAATTTTGCGGCTTGGCTTGATGGCTCAGCCATGTTCCATCATTGTCTTCGCATGGTCCGAACAGCCATTCTCCACGATACTTCGCAACGCCGAACTTAAGCATGGGAGCATGCATATCCGCCTTCCCTAGCAGATAACCTCCTGCCTGACGCTCAATGGCGCGCTTCTCTTCGTAGCTGTGACGCTCATCCCCGACTGTATAATAAACCTTGAACGTCTGCCCTTGCAGATCCCAGCCGCCGAGCGGGCCAGCCAGCCCTTCGAGCGTTGCCGACCGAAATGCCGCATCCATTCTGCGCTTGAGGAACGGGCTACGACTGACGGAGATGGCGGGTCTATCAGAGTCGTTTTCGTTCTGCCGATATTGTGCCACAACTCCCGCTTCCGGCTTCTCACCGAACAGAACTCGCAGTTCCAGCCCGCACAGCTCCGCCTCGTCCTCGTGACAAGCGTAATTATACAGGCGGGCAATCCGATTTTCCGTCATTTCAAACATCGTTATGTCTCATTCCTTACGATCCTTCTCGACAAGGGCATTTCCATTATCCGCCGATTCCTCTTCCCATTGCGTATCGGAAACGAGCGCCGTCCCCGCGTTAGCGTTAGGACCTGCATCGCTTGCGAACGTGGCTTCGAACGGTTCGGATTGCTCTGCCTGCTCGGCCACACTCTTCTCCAATGTCTTCACTTGACGCTGCAGCTTGAAGATCCGGAGCATCCCGAACAGCCCCACTGTCAGTCCTCCCAGCAAAGTGGATACCAAGATGACGAGAATAAGAGGAGTTGACGTCTTCGCGAACATAAAGTTTACTTCCACTTGTTCGACGTTAATGACAGCGAAAATGGCAATAACCAGCGCGAAAGCAAACGCCGAGATCAGCATGCCCTGACTTTTCATATGACATCCTCCTGCACCAGCTTTACATTAGAGTCTCATAAGTTGGCCAAATAGTCTAGCGTTGATCCCTGATCAGGAATGCAAAATACCGCCCTTCCCGATCACTGCCGTTATCAGGCTGATTAATAAAATGGCAAGCAAGACCAAACGCTCCTTGCGGCCGATTCGGCGTTTTCTCTTTCCTTGTCTCATTCTTATTCATCAACCTTTCATGGAGTCTTGAAACAACAGTAGCCCCCATTTTAACAGCCGCAACTAAACATTTTCTCAAAGTGTTCTTCTAATGATTATGTTGCGAATTAGAATCCCCGCTCATAGGGCTTCGGTACCGCGGTCTTATAATTGCCGCCGCTGGCCGCTATGGCATGCAGCGCCCAGTATGGATCGCGCAGCAGCCCGCGGGCGACTGCGATCAGATCGGCTTTGCCGCTGGCAAGCGCTTCGGAGGCAACCGCAGGATCGTCGAGCATGCCGACCGCGATAACCGGGACCCCCAGCGCTTCCTTAACCGCCTGCGCCGCATGAAGCTGGAAGGCCGGCTCCACCTTGGGGCGGCGCTCCGCGCTAGGCACCCCTTCTCCGCCAGTCGAGATGTGAAGCAGATCGACGCCCGCCTCCAGATAGGCGCGGCACAGCTCGATGCCCGTCTCGATGCCGTATCCGCCTTCGGTATATTCCAGCGCCGAAATCCGGAATAACAGCGGCATGTCTTCCGGCATATTGTGCTTAACCTCAGCGATGACCTCGCGACCGAACAAGGTGAGATCGCGGCCATATTCGTCGTCGCGTGTATTGCTGCGCGGCGAATGAAATTGATGAATGAGATAGCCGTGCGCGCCATGCAGCTCGATCGTATCGAAGCCGGCTTCGACGGCCCGACGAGTCGCTTCGCCGAACTTCAGCACCATCGCCTTGACCTCATCCGTCGTCAGCTCTCTCGGCGTCTTCGAGCGGTCGTCGAACGGGATGGCCGATGGCGCGACCGGTGACGGATCGTCCGTCGCCTTGCGTCCCGCATGGGCGATCTGTATGCCGATCTTGGCGCCGTGGCCGTGCGCGGCGTCTACGATTCGGCGGAAGGCCGGAATCTGCTCATCCGCCCATAGGCCGAGACAGCCGTCCGTTATACGGCCGGCAGGCTCGACGTTCGTCATCTCGACGATAATCAGCCCTACGCCCCCTACGGCGCGGGATACATAATGGACATAATGCCAATCCGTCGGCGTACCATCCTTTTCGTGCACGGAGTACTGGCACATCGGCGCCATGACGGTCCGATTGCGAAGCTCCAGGTTTTTGATGCGGAATGAAGAATCCAAGGTTGTTGTAGACATCATTATCCCTCCTGGCATTAGCCATTGCCTTGCCTAAATAGCATACCACAAGTTCGCTTACAAAAAGAAAGGAGATCCCGAATTTCGGGATCCCTCTATGCCGTGCGGAACGCGCTGGCGGCGGCTATGCTGTTTTGACACCCCACGTATGAGTGCAATTGACCGTGGTAGACTAATTCGAGCATGGATGTATGCTGCAGATCGCCTGGCGTCACGAGGAGAGGCGACTTATCGATCAGTTCCATGCCGCTTCGCTGGAACATCGTCGCCACGAACTGCGAGCAGAAGTACGAATATTTGCGCTCCCATTCGATATTAAAGACAACGCCGAGCATGCCGACCAAATTATATTTGTACAAATCCTGATTCTGCTCGAAATGCTGCACCTGATTTCTCAGATTATTGTAGACCGTTTGGCTGACTGTACAACGATATAAGGCGCACATGGATTCTTCGAAAAACGAGCTCCGCACATCTTCACGCACAAAGCCGCCGAAGAATGGATTGTTGGGATTTCTTCTGCCGAAACTGTACACTTCCTGGAGATCCGGATCGAAGGCAATGGATGCGTGATTAAGCGGGTCCTTCGTGAACGTTCGTATAATTTTGGTCAAAACTGTCCCCGTGTCCGTCAGAAGCACGTAAATCTCTTTGTCTCTACTCATTAAGATGACCTCCACATTAAAGAACTATCGTCTGGTATTAACTTTAATGCAGGAGAAGGTTTCGAAGAACCTTCTGAGGTAATAGAAAGAACCCCGACTAAGGTCTAGTTTCATATGGATGCATAGATGATCTTGCGCCACCTCCACAATCAAATCCATTTTACTGGATTTTTTACATTTACTCAACAGGTAGTTATAAGGTAGTTGCAAGAAGCCGTGCGCAAAAATTCCTCCTAATCTTCCATAATCTGCATCCAATTTCCGACTATCGTGGTATAGTATTTTTGAACTATATCATCATTTTAATAGTCCGAAGGGATGATGTCAGCACATGGAATGGTATGAACGGTACAAGCCGCGGATCAGGAACGTATTCGGCCAAGCTCTGGAGACGATCGGACGTTTCCCGCCCCCGATCCACGAGCTTGGAATAACCTATGCGGAGAAGTTTAATCCCGCCAACCAGGACGGCGGCAAGGATTACATCTGCATGCTGCTGCCGTATTGGATGAAGGAGAAGGCAGAGATCTCGGAAGAGCAATGCGGACAACTTGCGCTTGCCAATGTATATGGCATGCTCTACTTTTTTATTCAAGACGATGTAATGGACAGCAAAGTTGCAGGCGGCGACTGGAAGTCCCAGCTTGCCCTCGGCAGTCTTCTTCAACAAGAGATGTTTTGGATCTTCCGTGCGCTCTTCCCTTCCGACAGCCCGTTCTGGCGTTACTACGACGGTTATGTGCGGACTTGGGCAGACAGCGTCGTAAGCGAGGGGCGCGGCAACTACTTCCTAACAAATCCGCTGCTCACATCGGGCAAAGCCGCACCTGTCAAAATAAGCGCGGTCGGCGCTCTACTGCTGGACGCAAGCGCTCCTTCTACTTCGACTGAACAACGGATCGCCTTAACCGAAGAGGCCATCGATATCGCTCTTATGACGCTCCAGATGCTGGACGACTGGGCCGACTGGGAAGAAGATCTCGCGGACGGCAGCTACAACGGACTTCTGGCGATGATTGCGGCGGGGTGGAACGGTGACTTTTCTGTCAAATCCGTACCGCCTTACAACACGGAAGGACTCACGAAGGAGCGAATCGAGGCTGCGATTTATGTACGATGCTGCATGAAGCCTTACGCTAATATAGCCGGCGGTTTTCAAGATCGCCTTCTCCAGAACACCAGCGCGCCAACCGATCTGCTCGCTTTTAATGCCTACATGATAGACACTCTGGAATCTATTGCGAATCAGCACGAACAGCGTAAGCGGAAGCTATTAGGAGGCGGAATTAATTTGTTATTCGAGAAGAGAAATGTCGAAACAGGTAGAACAACCTGTTCCTGAAGATATTGACCTCGAAGCTGTGACCGAATCGTCAAAGAAACTTTATCCGGTTGTTCCTTCTGCCCCAGATGTTATGAAATTGAAAGCCCTAAAGAAGTCCCGATATGGCAATAAATTTAGATGTTCAGGAGCAAAAAACCACTACTATAGTAGTGTTTTCTTGCTTCTGAACATCTATCAAGTAATGCAAGAGTCACTCTCTATTTTTTTAATAGTAAAATAGTAGTGGTTTCTGTCGAATTTTTGTGTTAACATATCTTTGAAAATAATGAACACATTTCAATTAGGAAGGGTGTATTAAATGGATGCTCAAGATTTAAAAAATCAGATTATTGAAAAAGCATGGAGTGACCCGTCTTTTAAGAAAGACCTACTATCCAATCCCAAAGCTACAATTAAAGATGTGTTTGGTGTAGAGGCGCCGGAAGAAATTAACTTACATATTTTAGAAGAGACCGCAAATGATTTATACCTAGTTCTTCCTCAAAATCCATCCGATATATCTAGTGATGAAGATGTTGAAGGAGCAAGATGGTTGTAGAGTTAGTTGAATACACTAACGATATTTCTAAGTGCCGAAGTCATTAAGACATTCGGCACTTTTTCAAAAAAACTATAGAGTGCTGAGAGTGCATCTATGATAATACGTGCTCGCTGGAACACACTAATGCTGGTAAACTCTTTTGCTAAAATCGATTTTAGCAAATGTTTTTTTACCTATCATCATCATGCTGAATTGCAGGAATCTGAATGGTAACTTCAGTTCCTACCCCTATTTCACTACTAAATTTAATTATCCCTTGCATCGCTTCAATAATTCTAAATGTGACCATTAACCCTAAACCCGTTCCTTTTGATTTCTTTGAATAGTATGGCTCTCCAAGTCGTTTTAAATCCTGAGCTTCTATTCCCTCACCGTTATCCTTAATAAGAATTTCAATGATCTCTCTTTTCGTTTTATAAACATGAATGACTACTTCTCCGTTCTCATTCAATGCTTCAATGCTATTCTTTATTAAATTTATTAGTGCTTGTTTAAACTTCGAAGAATTCCCTTTTATAAATAATTCCGCTTCAGCTGTTACAGTAATCGTACTCCCTTTCAAGTTCGCCAATGGAGCCAAAATCGCTTCAATCTGCATAATTTCAGTAACTACATTCAGTTTATTCGACTCAACTAGATCAGGTTTAGCAAAGGTTAAAAAATCAGTTATAATCTCAGATGCTCTATCAAGTTCATTTATAGCTAATGTAGTATAAGCTTTTAATTTTTTCTCAGTAATTTTCTCACCTATAATTTGCAGAAATCCTCTTGTAACTTGTAATGGATTTCTAACTTCATGTGCGATTGAAGCTGCTAGATGACTAATTAATTCTATTTTTTCCGATCGTTGAAGTTCATTATTATAAATTTCAATTTGCTTGCTATATTCTACGACAACTTCATAATTTTTCATAATCCGACGAACAAGTACTAGAATTAGCGATGCTAAAAAGAAAACTACTCCAAACTTCCAGTAATTCATTTTATATATTGATTCACTGAGTAGATACCAGAGTACTTCTGCTAATCCTATAACCAAAAAAGTCCCTAGTCCTGTAGCCATGATAATGGCTTCTTTATCCCCCATTAAACAATAATGCAGCATTGAAAATAATAATATCATGTTGCCTATAATAATAGTTGACCCTAAATAAATCATACTAAAAGTTTGGTATATTCCATCAAAGTAATCATTTGATAAACTAATTATTAATAATGAAAAGCTAAATACCACAAGTGGAATCTGTATTTTGTTAAGTTTTTTTATTATTTTATAAGGTCCTTCGCCGAAAATTTTCTCAAAAAAAATGAGCAATGAAGGTAGTAATAGAGTTGATGCAACATCAAAAGAATAATAGAACAATTTACCGAACTCGGGATAAAATCTATCCATAAAAGAAGAGTAACTTAAAATCATTATTCCAATAGAAAGCATTACGATAAATAATGAAGTCCATCCAGGCATAAAGGATCTATTTAAAAATGCCGCGCTAATTATCATAAAAAATGATATAAATACTAGTGAAAAACCAATGATAATATCGACCAAATCCGATCTGATTGTTTCCTTGAAAATGAAATCAAAATTTTGAACAATAACAGCCTGCTGCAAGCCCAGCCTTTCGAACTTACTAGATATATGTATGTAAATAATGGAATTTGATTCTTCGGCGGAAAAAGGTAGTACGATATTGTTTCTATCAAACGCATAATTTCTTTCAGTATTATAAATAATTTCATCTTTACCCATGTGTATTTTTACATTTTGACCATATAATTTGTTTATTTCGAGTGCAGGCCGCATCTGAGTCAACTCCGGCAAGCTGAACTTAATCCAAGCCGAATCTATCCCTTCCGGCACGCTTGGATACTCTCCATCGGAATGCACTGTGAACCAACCGGCGTTGTCCGACAATGAGCTAACTTCTTCGATTGTGAGCGACTGACCGGACTGCTCCCAAAGCATCTGCCACTCGGTAATGATTGTTTGGTCGTCACTCTGCCCTTTAGCGGCATGGATAGATGGTGATCCCGTAAAGAATGCTCCAATGAACGAGATCAGCGCAACAAGCGATATTAAACCTTTTTTGACAACTGCCATTCCCTTCACCTCGAGCCATAATATTCATCCCTGTGCGCTTGTAATATTTTTCGACATTCTTCGGCAAAATTTACCTATTATTATTTTCCGCTATGTATCAAGGAAATACAACTACCATTTGGAAACTATTTTTAAAATTTATGAGAAAGTGTGGGTTTCGCGCATAGGTACTGGTACTCATTGAATTATAGTTCCGAAGTCATATATGATGAAAGCAACGTGAAATAGGATTATGTGAACGGAAAGGCGCGATGAAGGTATGAAAATGATCATGGTTGCAGGAGCCGTTATCCGCAATGAGCGTCAGGAGATCTTATGCGCGCTGCGTTCCTCCCGGATGTCCATGTCGGGACTATGGGAATTTCCTGGTGGCAAGCTGGAACCCCATGAATCGGCAGAGGCATGCCTCATTCGCGAGATTGAGGAGGAGCTTAGTTGCCTCATCGAGGTTGGCTCCAGCATCGAGGATACCCTCTACCAATATCCAGAGATACAGGTACGCTTGTTGACTTATTATGCGACAATCAAGAGTGGCGTTCCCGTCCCAAGAGAACACGAGAAGCTGATCTGGCTTCCTGCTTCGGAACTTGATGGGCTGGAGTGGGCGCCTGCCGATCTTCCAACGGTTCAACGACTAATGAAAGGTATGAATGCGTAACTAGCGGCTTAGTGGCGATGGTGCGGCCTCATTATCCACAGTCTTGTTATTATCGCCTACAGTAACTCGTTCGCCTACTTTTGGGATCCATCGGCGGTATTAACGCCTATGGACGCTCATTAGAGTTACTTTACGGGACATCGGCGTTTTTAACGCCTACAGTCGCTCGTTCGCCTACTTTTTGGAGCCATAGGCGGTACTAACGCCTATGGACGCTCATCAGAGTTACTTTTCGGGCCATCGGCGTTTTACTCCGAGAATCCCGTTAAAATGTGCCAACAACTCGCAACATATTCCATTTTCTCCGCGTCAAGATGGTAACATCCATGACATTCAGACAGCTTGAAGGGGTCGGCGTCCATACAATCGTCAAAGGAGGATTCGAAAATGAAAAAGAAGGCAACGATAGCAGCGTTTCTCACACTGCTGTTATGTCTGTCGCCATTCACCGGCGGGGCGTTCAAAGAGGAAGTTGTCGCCCAAGGCTCCATCGAGGTCTGGGTGAAGGGCAAACCATTAGAGTTGGCAACGCCCGCTTATATCCATAACGGTACAACCCTGGTGCCGCTGCGCGAGATTGCCGAAGCTTTGGGAGCCAAGGTCGAATACGCCGAAGCCGCTGACGGCTCCGAGAAGGTGACCATACAGAGAGAAGGTCGCAGCGCGGCAATCACCATCGGATCGGCAACAATGACGACAGACGGGAAAAATGCCAAGCTTCCACTTGCTCCGCGGATTGAGAATGCCATAACGATGGTGCCGCTTCGCGCATTGTCAGAAGCGCTGGGCACGGTCGTCGCTTGGGATGGCGCGAAACGGCTCATCACCATTGATGAACCAAAGCAATTGCCAACCGTAGGTACAAGCAAGAAGCTGATGGAACTGCTGCAAGCCTCAATGAAGTCGCAGAACAAGTTAACAATTACGGCGACTGCAGCAGCGGAGACGTCCGCCTCCCTCGGGGGAGCGGATTCCGGTTCTGCAGCTCCTAGTCCGGACATTTCTCCTCCTTCCGACGATCATTCCACGACGAACGTGCAGGTAGACGGCGTGGACGAGGCGGATTGGGCGAAGACGGATGGCGGCTTCGTCTACCAGATCAGCGGCAGCAGAGTTATCATTAGCGATATTGCCGACGCCTCGAACCCGAAGCTGGTCGCCGTCCTGGAGTACGACGCCAAGGAAGGCTTCCAGCCGCAGGAGTTGTATGTCGACGACAAGCATCTGATCGTAATCGGTCAGAAGAGCATCTCTACCATGACGCCGCATGTCA
>NZ_BDQX01000356.1:157270-169680 GCF_003112455.1 Paenibacillus agaridevorans | reverse complement strand
AAACCGAAGTGCAGCCTATCCCAGCCAATCCCGGTTCGGAATCGGCTGGTGCCGGAAGCAGCGGCTCGTTGCCGAGTGCAGAAACGACTGCCACCCCTTCTTCCAGTGAATCGGCGGCGCCTGCCATCGCCATTGATGCTGCACCGCCAGTTGGCAAAGGTATCTCTATCCTGCCTTATTTCAACCATCGAAGCCTGACGGTCGCTTATGTCTATGAGTTAAAGGGCTCCGCCAAGCCGGAACTCGTACGCGAACTGTCGCAGGAAGGCGGTTACGTCTCTTCCCGCAAGATTGGCGATTCGCTTTATATGGTGTCGAACAAATACAGCTACTACTATCCCTTCTACGATGCCATGGCGTCGAAAAAAGGATCCGTACAGGACGATGCGGCAAACGCCCAGACGCTCGCCACCGAAGCCGAGCCGTTCTACGGAGATTCGGCCGCAAATGACGAGCTTCTTCAACTGCCGCTTAGCGACGTGCATTATTTCCCCGAGCCTGCGGACAGCAGCATGATGATAGTCGGCTCCGTAGACTTAAGCCAGCCGGATGGCGAGCTTCAAATATCCGCCTATCTTGGTTCGGGAAACACGATCTACGCTTCGCAAAAGCATCTGTACGTTGCCATCGCGAAATACGAAGCGAAGAACAACTCCTACTCGGATTACACGGAGTTCCATAAATTCCGGCTCGACCAAGGCCGGGTCGTCTATATCGGCCAAGGTACCGTTCCCGGCAGCCTGCTGAATCAGTTCTCCATGGATGAGCACGAAGGTTATTTCCGGGTCGCGCTCACGAGCGGCAATATGTGGGCAAGCGGGGAGCAGGGCTCGAAGAATAACGTTTATGTACTCGACGAAAAGCTGAGCGTAGCCGGCAAGCTGGAAGGTCTCGCGCCGGGAGAAAGGATCTATTCGGTCCGTTTCATGGGAGATCGCGCTTATATGGTTACCTTCCGCAACGTTGATCCGTTGTTCGTCGTGGATTTGAGCCAGCCGATGAATCCAGCCGTATTAGGACAGCTCAAGATTCCGGGCTACAGTGACTATCTCCATCCGTACGACGAGAATCATATTATCGGCTTCGGAAAGGAGACGGTGGAAGTACCGTCCAAGGGCATGGGACCGGACGAGACGATGGCGTTCTATCAAGGGATGAAGATTGCCATGTTCGACGTGTCTGACGTATCGCAGCCGAAAGAGCTGTTCAAGGAGGTCATCGGCGATCGCGGCACCGGCTCGGAGCTGCTGTATAATCACAAAGCTCTCCTCTTCTCCAAGACTAAGGGATTGATGGCTTTCCCTGTCGAGCTGTACGAAATCAAGAACAAAGAAGCTCTGCAGCCTGGCGACTTCCCGGCTTATGGCGAATTCGTCTACCAGGGCGCGTATGTCTACGGCATCGATCTTCAAAACGGTTTCCAGCTTAGGGGACGGATCAGTCACTTAACCGACGACGATCTGAGAAAAAGCGGCCAATACGGTTACGACTACTCCAAGACGGTACGCCGTATTCTTTATTCCGGCGATTCTCTCTACACTTTATCCGACTCCATGCTCAAGGCAAGCGGCATTAAGGAGCTGGAGGAGCGAGGCTCGCTGAACTACCCTCCACTGCCAGAGCCAATTTGGAACGGTATCGGCTCCATCGATATCATGCCATTGCCAGCCACCATGGAATCGAGATAGCTCAAATAGGGTTGTTACAACAAAGGGACTTTCTCTCCCGGTCGACAAAATCAGACCGAGAGGGAAAGTCCCTTTTTCAAATCATTCTTCTACCCGCTGGTTACAATGTGATTTTCCGCTTAACGGCTATCTTGCGCAAGAAACCATCATTAATCCAGACGATCAAGAAACTGGCCAACGCAAGCACAAACAGGATGATGCCTTGATCCGCTGCAGTGCTCCCCGTCAGCTCCGTTGCCGTCATCGTCTCCATTCCTATCAGGAACGCTACGGCGAGCAAGCAGACCAACAACCCTTTGAACCAATGAAAACGATAGAAGCCGGTGCCGATCAACCACCCTCCGCAGAAATAGCCGAAGTACATGAGCAGGTTCGTTATGGCTACAATCGCGAGATTGGGGTACTGCATACTTCGCTCCGCTCCGCTAATTTCAATGATTAACATTTCGATAGGATAACCCAGAAGATGCAAAACGGTGCAGCTGATGGACAGCAGACCCGCGAAGAGAAGTCCTCCTCTGCCGAAGCTCCTTCTCGTAATGCCGTTCGATACGAAACTGTTGAAAGAGCCTATCGTCAGCAAGATACCCAGCACGAGCAGGAATATTCGCGGCGAGATTGTAGCGCCGTCCCATTCTCTCCCCGAATTCCTGATACTCTCGTCCGGAATGATCCCCCGCATGATCATCTCGTTAATGCCGAAGTAAATAACGGTAAATATAACCCAGAACCAAACCAATACATGCCTATAGGCGCTCCACAAATGAAAAGCCACTTTCATGACGGGGCTGCGTTTTCCCTTAGCCATGTTTGCGCTCATCGCTGCCAATCCCCTTTCTGGTCAAATGAACGAATAAATCCTGCAAAGAGACAGGCCCGATCGTTAATCCATCCGCTGTCGCCCGCTTCTCGCGCTCCGCGCCAAGCTCTCCGAATACGGTAATGGATTTGGTGCCGCCCAGCTTCTGCTCGCTGAGTATCGTCAATCCTTCCGCGAATTGGTCTACCGCGTCCGCCGGGCCGATAATGGCGGAGCCTCGCGAGCGAAGCTTATCCGCCTCCTCCTGAAGCACCAGCTTGCCTTTGTCCAGGATCAGAACCTCCTCGAACAAATCCGACACTTCCTCGATCAAGTGAGTGGAGAGAATGATCGTTCTGGGATGCTCCATATAATCCTTGAGCAGTTCTTCGTAGAAGTAGTAGCGCGACGGTGCATCCATGCCAAGATAGGCCTCGTCGAAAATCGTGATCGGAGCCCGGGAAGCCAGCCCGATCGTAACGCCCAACGCCGACTTCATGCCGCGGGAAAGCGCCATGATCTGCTTCTTGGCCGGAAGCTCGAACTGGTTCAGCAACCGATCCGCGTAATCCGCATCCCAGTTCGGCCAGCAGTCCGATGCAAGCTTGATAACGTCGCGGACTTTAAACGACTCGGATAGATAGCCGTTTTCTTGTATAAAACAGACTTGGTTAACAATGCGTTCGTTTTCGTACGGGGCTTCCCCGTCGATTCGCACTTCTCCCGAGGTCTGTTGCTGGAACGAGGCCAGTATCGACAAAAGACTCGTTTTACCTGAGCCGTTCCGACCCAGCAGGCCGTATATTTTGCCGCCCTCCAGACGGAATGTTACATCATCCAGCGCCTTCGCGGACTTATCATAGAGCAGCCCCAAGCGGCTTACTTCAATCGTAATCGTCACTGCTCTTCCCCTCCATTCAGTTGCTCCAGTCTTTTTACAATATCCATGACCGGGATGCCGATTACCTTGGCTTCGGCAGCCATCTTGTCAACGACCTCCTCAAAGAACCGCGCCCTTCGCTGCTCCAGCAGCATTCCCTTCGCTTGCGGACTGACGAACATGCCGATCCCCCTCTTCTTGTATAAAATGCCTTCATCCGTTAACAACTGAAAGCCCTTCGCCGCAGTTGCCGGGTTAATCCGATAGAATGCCGCATATTGGTTGGTTGACATCACTTGTTCCTCTTCCCCCAGCACGCCGCTAACGATATCATTTTTAATGCCATCAGCGATCTGCTGATAGATGGGACTTCGGTCATCAAACACATAATCACCTCATTACTTATGTGGTTCATTACTTATGTAACTAACCTTACAATGCTATGTTCATCGTGTCAATAGCAGCCTTTCATTTTCGACTAAAAAACTGCAAAAAAAGGGCTGTTCAAAGTAAGTTCGCTCACTTGAGGAAACAGCCCACTTGTTGAATGAAACGTCAACAACGAAGAAATGGCGGTGCTAGGGCGTTACCCTGCACCGCCATTTCTGGCTTTGGTCTATTGCCGCCTCAGTGAGCAAATTGTGAGCGAGCGAAAGCCACCCGACCTCAAGGCTTACCTTCGGCAGGCCACGAAGCAGGAACGTCGTTATTGTTGTTGTTTCGAGCTCCATAGTCGTTAATAACGCCTATGGGATGTTGTTGTTGCAGGGGGTCGATCATGGATAAGTATCCTGACCGACCACTTTCTTGTCTAACTGTGTGCTTAGCTGTCTCGCTACCATTTTTATATCTTTTGGGACAGCCCCTTCGCCAGCCTTGCCGTAACCTGATCAGCAAATGCCAACAGATCTATCACATGTCAATCGAGAGCAATCCAAAACCGCTTAACCGTACTACCTTCCGAAGTCATACGCTCATCCTCCATAATGCCGCCATGCTTCCGGATCGTGCGCTCCGACGCCTCGTTATTGCTGTCGCACACAAGCAGCAAGCGATCCAGCCCCTTCCCCCGGGCAATGTCGAGCGCTGCACCGAGCTGGAACGACGCATAGCCGTTTCTTCTTGCCGATGGGCGAATGCCGTAGCCAATATGACCTCCGCTGTCCAGCAGCTTTTCGTTCAGTCGATGACGGAAGTTAAGCGCCCCGACGATATTGTCCTTCCCGTCAAGCAGCCAATAGGTCGAGTGCGGAACCCACCCGTTATCCGTCACCTTCTCTTCGGCGTCGGCCGAATATAAAAAATGGACATACTCCTCAAAGTCCGACGGATCTCTTTCCACTACCCAAGGCACAATGGATTCTCCGCTTGCAATCCAATCCTGGTAGAAAGCCAGGTAGGCTTCCTTGTATTGCACAGACGGTTTAATCAGCTTCAATTTCTCCACGCGGAAGCACCTCCAGATTAACCTTGAAATAATGGGGGTAATTATACGCTTATCAATTCCTTGACGCAAGTTAAGAAAACCGCCTGTTAAGAAAAACGGTCAGGATGATCTATCCTGACGGTTCTTTTTGTGCTAGAGCCAGAAAGAAGCAACGGCGTCACTCCTGTCTGTTCGTTCTTTCGAATAAGAGGAAAAACTCCCTCTAATACCCTCGTCTCCGCCCTTGCTTGCTCTTTAGAGGGAAATCCTACCTCTAATTCTGGCCGAATCACTATTTTCGGGTCGAGCCGCCCCGATTAAAGGGAGGTTTTCCCACTATGCGGAGCCGATATTCCGATTTTCCCAGATTAAAGGGGGATTTTCCCTCTATTTTCCGATGCGATATACGGTGTGCCTCTTAGAGATGAGCGACCTTAAGCTTTGCAAAACCTATGCAATAAAGAGTGAACAAAACGACCTTGTTGACCAAACTAACCAAGTGTATGCGGAACTGAGCGACGTTATTTTCGCCAAATCAACGGTTTCGGATACTCTTACGGAACTGAGCGTTCTTATTCGAAACCAATCGCGCTCCATCCCCCTTATCATCAATCAATAAAGTCTCTGGGTTCCGTTAGCCCTGCCTTTACCCCTCCATTCGATGAAATAAGGGCTCTGAGTTCCGTCCCTCTTTTGTCGCTATCGCACACGTACGCCGTAGCGACAACGACTGATCTCGCGCTCCACCCCGAAATTTTATTAATTCCTATAATTGAACAAAGAAAGCGGCAGCCCACATTGGCCGCCGCTTTCTTTGTTTTGTAACTTGAGCATAACAGAGTTTGCTTATTCCACGACGACTTCCGAGGTGGCCTCGCCTGCTGCCTCCATCATTCTTTTCTGCTCCTCTGACATCCGCTTCTCCATCTCTTTGTTCATCTCTTCTTCCGTCATCGGCTCCTGGCTAAGCAGTTCGTCGCCTTTGACCTGAAGCGTCTTGAGCGCTTCGTCGATACTCTTCGTGCCGTCCTGTACAGCCTTGAATTCCTCCTGCATGTGTCCGTAGAACATCATGTTGAACTGAGGATTCAAACTTTCGAAATCACGGTAATCCTGCATCGACTGGGTAGGCTTGAGCTTATAAAAAGCTGCATAGTTGCGGCCTTCCTCATCTTTGATATACGCCGTGCGAATAGGGAAGCCTCCCATATTGGTTACTTTGGCTTTCACTCGCGAATAATCGTCACTGGAGATGTAGGAGATGAAGTCCCACGCCGCCTCCGCATTAGGGGAGTCCTTCGCGATCGCGAAGATGTCGCTGTACCAAGTGTTAGCGCTCTGATCCGGGTATTGTGCGCTTACTGGCATAGTGACCATATCCCAGTCACTAATAACGGCGCCCTCGTCCTTAATATAATTTTTTGCTTCTTTAATCTGCTGCATGAGATAAGTGCTGTCCACCGTCATGGCCAGACGTCCCGACAGGAATGGATTACGCATTAAATAGTCTTCGTAGCTGCTGGAGCCGCCCATCATGCCTTGATCCATGTTTTCAAAATACAACGCCTTGGAATTCAGCGCGTCCAGCGACGTCTGTACGACATTCCGCCATCCGTCCGAATCAATCGTCATCTTTTTGCTTTTCGTATCCACGTACTTGAGATTTTCGGCCGAAGCGAGCATGGAGGACATCTCGTTAAGGTCCCCGCTGTAGCCGATCTTAAGGCCGTAGACACGATCCTCCGCCTCCCCTTCGATCGGGAATTGTCTGGCGAGCTGAATGGCATCCTGCCAAGTCATCTGGTCAGTCGGATAAGCGATGTTGTATTTGTCGAACAAGCCCTTGTTGTAATAAAGCACCTGGCTGCTAAAGCTCGACGGGAAGCCGTACAGTTGTCCGCCGCCTAGCTCCTTCATGTAATCAAGCATGCCTGGCACGATACCTTCCGTGTCGAACTTGTCCTTCGCCATATAAGCCTCGATATCAAGCAGCTTGCCCTCTTCGGCTAACTTCTTGTATTGGCCCTGATCAATCATCAGCACATCGGGCTTCTCTTCGTCGATCAGCTTCTGGAGCGCCTTTTCATAGTCGAATTCCTCGCCATCCTCCGAAGGTCCCGAGCGATAGAGACTTTGCGTCGACACAACCTCGAAGTTCACGTTGGGGTTCAACGCGCTGTACAGCATGCCATAGTTTTGAAAAAATCCGCTTTCGTCGTAATACATCACTCTTACCGTCTGCTCTGCGTTGTTTTCCTTGCTGCCGCTTCCGAAGCTGCAGCCCGCCAGCAATGTTCCGGCAAGCGCCACCGGCGCAGCCTTCTTTAACCAATTATTCATCTTTTCCTCCCACTCCCCTGCATATCACCTATCAAGTGTACCAATATGTACCATAAGTAATACGAATAATAGGATAAAATAGTTGCAAGAAAAATGAGAAAGATGAATTTTTACAAAAAAAAGACCGGTCACTTAAACCAGCCTTTCTCCTTGAACCGCGTAATTGCCTCGATCCGATTGCTGACGCCAAGCTTATCGAGAATGACGGAAATATAGTTGCGCACCGTCCCCGTCGTCAGAAACAGCTCCGTGGCAATCTCCTTCGTATTTTTGCCGTCCGCGACAAGACCCAGCACTTCCCTCTCCCGCTCCGTCAACGGATTGTCGAACCCCGAGCCGCCGTAGGCTTCATCCATAAGCTCCGAAGCGTAAATACGCTGTCCGGCCATGACGTTGCGGATCGAGCTGGCCAGTTCCTCGCTGGGACTGTCCTTGAGCAGGTAGGCGCTGACGCCTGCCTTAAGCGCCCTCTCGAAGTAACCGGAGCGGGCGAACGTGGTCAGTATAATGACCTTGCAGCGTCCCCTGAGCTCTTCTGCCGCTTCCAGACCGCTCTTAGAAGGCATCTCGATGTCCATGATGCATATATCCGGCTGATGCTCATTCACAAGCTGGATAGCTTCCTCGCCATTGCCGGCGCGGCCGACGACGGTCATGTCTTCCTCCAAATCAAGCAAGGAGGCCAGAGCGCCCAGAAGCATTCTCTGATCCTCCGCTATTACGATCTTAATCATGCTTCCAGCCCCTTTATCGGTTGCTTCACGGCATGTGGCACGCGGAACGTAACCATCGTTCCCTTGTCCGAGGCGAGCTCCAGACTGCCGTTTACAAACTCGAGCCGCTCCTTCATTCCTCTTAATCCATTGCCCCGGTAATATCCGGGTTTCAATGTCATGCCGATGCCGTCATCCCAGACGGATACGGCTACGTAGTTTTCGTCCGAGAGAATCGAAATGCTGCATTTCGACGCCCCGCTATGCTTCACAACGTTCGTTACCGCTTCCTTTAGACACATGCTGAGCACGTTCTCCGCAAGCAACGTCGTGTTCGCCAGCTTCGGGTCCCCCGCAAGGGTAAGCTCAATGCTGGCCGCGGTCAATATTTGACCGACGCGGTGCATCTCTTCGTCGAGACGCGTTCCTCGCATCTGCGTGACCATCTCGCGGACTTCCTTGAGCGCGGTCCGGGCCGTCTGCTGCACCTCGAGCATCTCCGCCTGTGCGCGCTCTGGATCCTGAAAGACAAGCTTGCCGGCAAGATCGCTCTTAAGCCCGATCAACGACAGCTTCTGTCCCAGCGTATCATGCAGATCCCGCGAGATCCGCTGCCGCTCCTCCAGCTTAACGAGCTCGCCGATCCGTTTGTTCGCATCCTCGAGCTGACCTTCCAATTGCCCTTGCTTCTTCTGGCTGTACGTATTGAATGGAAGCAGGATGACGACGATCAGACAGATCAGAATAAACGGGAATTGCGTGAAGAACAGCTTGTTCTGCGTAACAAGGCCATAGTTGACCGTGATGAACGTACTGATGAGATGAATCGCGTACAAGGTGTAAAAGCCCGCTTTGTTCTTGATATTGCCGATGAAGAAGGCTAGGAAGATCGAGAAGTACACGTAGCTGAAGAGCAGCGTCATCGCAATGGAGATGAGAATCTGAATACTTGTCCAGAAGTAGACGAGCCATCCCTTGGAGACGAAAGACTGACGATAACACACAAAAAATAAAAGGATCATCACAATGCCGGATACAACCTCGGGCGTTGACGACGATCTGAAAATGAAATAGAACGGCAGAATGCAGAAGACAACCCATACGTAGGCGCTAAGTCCGGTACTGCGACTGAATATTTGATGCCATTTGTTCACGGGCCGCCCTTCCTTCTGCATGTCTTGCCTTTATTTTATCCCTGATATGTCGACTGCGCAACGAGCTGCGCAGCCGCCCATTCTCCCAGAGCCAGGTCAGTCCTTGGCCTACCCTGCCCGCTTCTGTCTGCGAGCCCCAACCGGACGCTCGCGGCGATTGCTGATCCGGTCCTTGACGTCGCGGAAGCTGACGAATTTCTTGTCTCGCTCATCCCACAGCCGGAACCTGAGCGACTCGAGGCTTTGCATAATCGTAATTGTAGTGGCCTTCTGGAGCGGAGGGGTCGCATCATGCGCATTCTCCAGATAATAGTTAGGCACCTTCGGGCTCAAGTGATGCACATGGTGAAAGCCGATGTTGCCCGTCAGCCATTGCAGCAGCTTCGGCAGCTTGTAATACGAGCTTCCTTCGACCGCGGCCATAACGTAACTCCATTCGTCATCCTTCTCGAAGTAGGAGTCCTCGAATTGGTGTTGGACGTAAAACAACCAAATGCCAAGCACGCCGGACAAATAGAAGATCGGGAATTGTACCATCAGGAATTGCTGCCAGCCGAGCGCCCAGCCTAGCAGAGCGTAGACGGCAACGATCAGCACGTTCATCAAGTAGGTGTTAAGGCGCTCCTTGCGGCGCGCTCCCTTGCGGTTGAATCGGTATTGCAGCACGAACACGAAGATGGGACCCAGGCCGAACATGACGATCGGATTGCGGTATGCCCGGTAAGTCAGTTTCTGTAGTGGCGTCAGTGCTGAATATTCGTCCACCGTCAGAATCCAGAGATCGCCGACTCCGCGTTTGTCCAGGTTGCTGCTCGTTGCATGGTGAATAGCGTGGGAATTCTTCCATTGCTGGTACGGTACCAGCGTAATGACGCCTGTAATGATGCCGAGAATGTCATTTGCGCGCTTGTTCGAGAAGAATGACCCGTGGCAGCAGTCGTGGAAGATGATAAATGTCCTCACGACGAATGCCGATGCGAGCACGCCGATGCCAAGCGTCAGCAGATAGGAGACGGATAAGCTCCAGTAGGCTGCAGCCCATAAGACGATTAAGGGGAGCAGCGTATTGGCAAGCTGCCTGATACTGACTTTAAGGTCGTTTCTTTCGAAAGGTGCAACGCTTTTCTTAAGCTGTGATTGCTTCAATTCCGACATCGCGGCTTCCTCCTTGGACAGCGCCGCTTGCCGCCTCATGAGGGCCGCATTCCGCGCCATAACTTTGTTATTGCCATTGTAGCAATAACGGTGTCATGGACGGCAGTCATAAACGTCAAGAATACGATATGACGAATGTCATATAGGGAGTTGGGTGATAAGGAAATGAATGGTTATAACGGACAGAAAGCCCCTCTCCACCTGCCTTTATGGTAGTGGGTAGAGGCTTTCTTTGCAGCGAGCTAGATCGCCCAGTTGCCGGCGCGAAATACCGGTACGATGGTTCCGTCATCCTTGATGCCGTCGATATCCATCTCCGCCGAACCGATCATGAAGTCGTTATGTGTAATGCTGGCATTGACGCCATGCGCCTCAAGCTCCTCGGCCGACATCGTCTTGCCGCCCTCGACATTGAAGGCATAGCCGCTTCCGATGGCTAGATGGTTAGAAGCGTTCTCGTCGAACAACGTGTTGTAGAACAAAATGCCGGACTCGGAGATCGGGGAGTGATGCGGCACAAGGGCAACTTCGCCCAGGTAGTGGCTGCCTTCGTCGATGTCGACCAGCTTCTGGAGAATCTCTTCGCCCTCCTCGGCTTCGACCTTCACGATACGTCCGTTCTCGAACGTAATCTTGAACTTATCGATGATATTCCCGCCGTAGCTCAATGGTTTCGTGCTGGATACATAACCGTTCGTGCCCGTCTTAAGCGGCACGGTAAACACTTCCTCCGTCGGCATGTTCGCCATGAAGGAGAAACCTTTCTGATTCGTGCTGCCTGCCGCAACCCAGATATGCTTTTCATGCAGCTCCACCGTCAGATCCGTGCCTGGAGCGCGATAATGCAACTTGCGAAACTTGTTCGCATTCAACACTTCGGCTTTCTCGTGCAGCGTTTCGTTATGTTTCACCCAAGCGGATACGGGATCGGCGTCATGCAGACGCACGGAATCGAAGATGGCGTTCCAAAGCATGTCTACCGCCACTTCTTCGGAAACGTCCGGGAACACCTTCTTCGCCCAATCTTTACCCGCGCCGGCTACGACAGTCCAGCTGACCTTGTCGGACTGAATCGCTCTGCGGAACTCCTTCAACCCTTCGCCGGAAGCTTTCTGGAACGCAGAGATGCGGCTCGATGGAATTCCCTTAAGCAGATCCGGGCTGGAAGTCGTCAGCGAGATAAAGACCGCACCCCGCTCGACGAAATGGTTGCGTTTCATCGTCTCAAATGAAGGGAAGCTGCCGAAGATAGCTTCGTCGGCCTTCTCGTATTTGAGACGAGAGAGGTAGTCGTCCACCCAGTCGACGTGAACGTTGGAAGCGCCTGCCTCGTAAGCTTTGGTCGCAATGGCGCGTATGAGCTCCGCCATCTCGATCGAAGCTCCCGCCATAAACACCTCTTGCCCGGGCTGAATGTTAACTCCTGTACGTACGATCAGCTCGGCATATTTTTCGAAATTCGCTTGAAGATTCGTTGTCATATGTATTTGCATCTCCTCAAATAATAGGGTAGTCGCCGGATGTTCTCCAGACCTTCTCAAGCTGCCAGAAGAACATCCGGCAGACTTCTATAAGTATAACATTGATGCCGAACGGATTTCATCCTGCACGCGCCGCAGCAGCTCCGGCGGCTCCAACACTTGCATGCGTCCTCCGTAACTCAATACGATCCCGCACGCCGATTCAGGCGTCTCGAATTCCACCTCCGCGACGAGCCATCCGGCCTTGTGCTCGACATTGCTTCTCTCGTTCGCCACAAGTTCCGCTCCCGAGACGCTTAGCACCTTTACAAACCGTTCGGCCTCCAGCCTGACCAGCGCCGCCTCGGTTAAACTGAGCTTGGCGGGATACCGGGGCAACCGCTCGCGGAACTGCTCCAGCGATGTCTCCCAGTAAGCAGCAAGGTCGAACTCTGCCGGCGGCTCGAAGCAGTCGGCAAGTACCTCCGCCTCCAGAAGCCTGGAGACGCGGAAGGTGCGAATCCCGTCCCCCTCCGTCCCCGCGATGAGGTACCAGATGTCCCGTTTGGCGACAAGTCCGAGCGGAGTGACGATCCGGCTTTTCCGCGCTCCATCGCGCATGTAAGCGATACGAAGTTTCCGCTCCGCCCAGGCCGCCTCCTGAGCGGCGGCCAGACATGGCGCAGGTTCTCGCTGCTGCCGATTGGGATGCCAGCCGGCACCGTCAATATGCAGCTTGCGCCTGGCGGCCTCCGCCCCGCTTCGTGCAGAGTCCGTAGCGGCAGCAAGCAGCTT
>NZ_BDQX01000356.1:131141-157144 GCF_003112455.1 Paenibacillus agaridevorans | reverse complement strand
GCGCCGCAAGCTCGTCGGCATGGATGCCGGTCAGGCTTGTTCGATAACCTTCCGTTAACAGCCAGCCTCCCTCCTTGCCCCGTTCGGCGTAGACCGGAACGCCAGAGGCGCTGAGCTCTTCCATATCGCGAAGAATCGTCCGTTCGGACACCTCAAGCCGCTCCGACAGCTCGCGAGCCGTCATTTTCCCTCTATTTTGAAGCAACAGCAGGATCGTTACCAATCGGCTTGCCCGCATAGTGGCCCTCCCTGATTGTAATATGCGCTTATAACTAACATTATATCTCGTTAATCATGACAGAGGTTGTCATATTATGCGATTTATTATAGACGAAGTACAACTACTACAGGATCAGGAGGATAAATGACTATGAACAAGCTGCCTTTGCAAGGAAAAATAGCGGTTGTCGCGGGCGCGACCAGGGGTGCTGGCAGAGGAATCGCTGTGGGACTAGGCGCGGCAGGGGCGACCGTCTATTGTACCTCCTCTTATGGTGGCGGCAGGCAGCGGACTGATCGTCGAGGTGACCGACGGCATCGACTATCGTTACAGGGGCAATCTGTTCTACAGCCTGGCCAAAATCTCTCCCATCCACCTCGCCGAAGCAATGGCTTCGGATCTTAAGGCGCATGGCGTCACCGCTGTCGCCGCAACGCCGGGCTTCCTCCGGTCGGTGGAGATGCTGGAGCACTTCGGCGTCGCGGAGAGCAACTGGCGAGATGCCATCACTAGCGGCATCAAGGATGCAAGAGCACTTTAGCCAGTCGGAGACGCCTTATTACATTGGACGCGGTCTCGCAGCGCTTGCAGCGGCCCCCGATCTAGCGACCTATTCCGGCAAGGTGCTGTCGAGTTGGATGCTATCCGACATGTACGGCATCGACGATGTCTATACGTTTTATTCGATTGTCCCTTGACTCTTTCGATACTCTGCTGGCGTGAGTCCGATCTCCTTCTTAAACACTTTGTAGAAGTATTTGGCGTTATCGTAGCCGATCATGCCCGCAATTCGATCAATCCTATATTTAGTAGACGACAGCAATTGCTTCGCCCGCTCCATGCGCAGTCGTTTCAAGTAATCCTGAAATGTCTCCCCCATACTCTCTTTGAACACCATACTGAGATACACAGGATGCAGGTAAAAGCGTTCCGCAACCTCCTCCAGCCGAATCGGCTGTGAATAACGTAAATCAATATAATGTTTGACTTGTCCGATCTGCCCCGCGGCTGTAGGCAATAAAGCAAGCACACGCTCGGATATCGTTCTAACCAACTCGGTAAACTGATGTTCTAGCTCCATCGGATCCATTGCTTGTCGCATAGATGTAATGAGGCCGAGATCATCATCATTCATCTCATCTTCTCTCTCTTGATTGTCGACTTTTGCGATATCGCGCGCAAGTTGGACGCAATACTGCTTCGCTTGGGCAAGCGTTGCTCCATCTAAACTACGAATATATTTGAACAGCTCTCCTGTCATATAGAGGGCTTGCTGGACATGTCCAACTTCAATCTCATATAAGAGATCGTCGCGGCAAGGCCAGCACCCATCCATTTTCTTATAGACAGCTCCGCTTTCCTGGAGAAGTCCCGTCCACTGACCGAACGGTCGATGGTCTAACAGGCTCCAAGCCTCTCGATATGCCATACGAAGCTCCTCCAGCTTACCATATGAGCGGCTTGCCGCTCCTACTGCCTCACCACCGGACCGTCGCACCTCTTCGATCGTTTGACTCAGCATCGTACGAACCTTCTTTTCCGCTTCCATTTGGCTTCCAATGACGATTAATGCCGTATCCGTCCGCTCGGGATGAGGTAATCGAACGATGTACTCTCCCGTCGACCCAGACAGCGTCCGATCAGCATCTTCCACGTTCGGAAACAATCTGGCATGACTGTCCGGCAGAGTTAATAAACCTACGGCAAAAGAGTTCGCACCTAGCAGCCCCTTAATCGTGGCAGAACGGTATTGCTTGGTCAGCGATTGTAGTTGCTCGTCTGCTCCGCCCCTGCATAACCACGCCGACAATCGCTCGCGATCCATTTCCAACTCCCGCTCCTGATCGCTCTTTCGTTTATTTTCTTTCTCTCTATGGAAGTTGATCGCCTTCTCCAGCGCGGCATGTAATTCTTTGTTATCGAATGGCTTTAGAATATAGTCAATGACGTTGGTCGCGATGGCTTCGCGCGTATATTCAAAGTCCGAAAACCCGCTGATGACGATCAATGCCGCATCCGGCTTCTGTTCAGACAAAGCGTGGAGCAGGGAAATCCCATCCATTGCAGGCATACGCATATCGGTCAACACAATGTCCGGGCTTTCCCGCAGCGCCAGATCAAGTCCTTCTTCTCCGTCCTCTGCTTCGCCCACCCAAGCGAGCGGCAGACCGAGCGACGCGATTTTTTTGACGATGGCTCTGCGGATTAGCGACTCGTCGTCGATCACGACATATCGATACATGTATTCGTTCTCCCTTCCTGAAGCAAGCTAGCCCAACATCAAGATCATAGTTCGCCAAGCCAATGTCTAACCGTTAACATTGGGGAGACGGAGGCGAATCGTCGCACCCTTGCCCTCTCCGGCGCTATACACCTCGAGTCCGTAAGGTTCGCCATAATAAAGCGAGATACGGGCATGGACGTTATAAATGCCGATTGATCTGCTGTCGCCGGATTCAGCACCCAACTGCTCGAATGCGGGCGGTCTGGCCAGCATCTCCCTCAGACTAGCGAGCTTGGACTCCTCGATGCCAGCGCCATCGTCGGAAACTTCGAGCCAGGAGCCAGTCTGATCTTCCCCGCTTGAGATTCGTACGATCCCTTTCCCTTTCTTGGCCTCGAGACCGTGGTATAAGGCATTCTCCACGATGGGCTGCATAAGCAGCTTCAGCATCGTCATATTCTCCAGGCCTGGCCTGATGTCGATCTCGAGACCGACCTTGTTGCCGTAACGGTATGACTGGATTCGCATATAATTGCCAACATGCTCTAATTCTTCTTGCAAGGTTACTTCGTCGCGATTGAGTTTAATGCTGTAACGAAACATATCCCCGAGCGCCTTGGACATCTCCGCGATACTATCGACATCTTCCAATTCTGCAATGCTATTGATCGTCGCGAGGGTGTTGAATAGAAAATGCGAGTTAATCTGTGCTTCGAGTGCCTTCATTTTGGCGGACATGGCAATGAACTGACTATGATAGCGCTCGTGGATCAGCGTATCGATTTTCTTAAGCATATTCGCATATTGCCCGTACAATATGCCGATCTCGTCCGTACGGGATTTATAGCGCTCAAGACTCGTCTGCTGCTGCAATCCCTTGTCGTAGTTCTTCATCAGGACGGCGATCCGGCTGACGGGCTTCGAGAACGTATTGGCAATCCAGAGAGACAACGCGATAGCAACGAAAGCCCAGCATGCGCCGAACCCGATCGCGAATGTCCGTGTCGATTGCACTTGCTTCGCCACCGAAGCCAGCGAAACGGAGATCACCATGCGCCAGTCATAAGAGGAAAACGTGTCATACACATAAAGTCTGTTGTCTCTTTTGTCGAGGCTGCTGCCGCTCGCCTCCCTTGGAACAAAGGAGGTGCCCTCGCTGGAATAGGTTTCGTAAAGCCTGTCGCCAGTCGGGCTTAGGACAGCGATGTGCTGGTCATCCAGTACGCCGTTTCTTAGCTCATCGAATAATTTCACGCTGCAATTCATCAGAAGTACGCCAATCCGTTCCTTCGTCCTCGGATCATATAGGGCACGCGAGAAAGTAATCGACATTTGATCGGACAACAGGAACTTCTGATATCCCGTATCGCTGACGTAGATCCCTCCTTGACGTTCCAATGTACGGTTATACCATTCCGAATCGCGAGGGACATAATCAAGCTGCAGCTCCGAGCCCTTAGTGCTTGCGAAGACAGTGTCGTCCTCCGCAAACAAGTACAAGCCCTCGATATAATCGTGGCTTAGCAGCAAGCTCTCTGTCGCCGTACGAAAATCCCGGTCATTACGAAGCCGCTCGTACTCACTCACGGAATCCGGGACGAGATACCGCTTAAGAAACGACAAGGAGTCGTCGGCCCCGGCTGTCTGTTGATAGGCAATATATTCCGAGACGCGGCCGATTTCCTCCAGCTGGTTGGACATTCGGATCATGGAGCGTTCTAGTACGTTAGCCGATACCTCTTGTACTTGGCGCTCTACTAAAGAAGCATAGTTTCTTGAGGTAACGACGACAACAACGACGATCGGAATTAACGAAATTAGCAGTAACGCGACTAAAAGCCGATTCTTGAGTCCCCATGCAAATCTCATATTGCATCTACTCCGTGAAAGCGTTTTTTTGTATAATTGTAGCATACATTCAGAGAATGGAGTGAGCACAATACCTATCTATCGTTCCCTCCCTTTGTTCGTCTTGACGTTGTTTGTTCTATTATCAGGCTGCAGTGGAGAACAATCAGCGGAGACGCACCCAGACGCACAAGTGTCCGTTCGTTATATGCATATGGGCGTTGCCGATGATAATGAGGATAACAATCAATATGTCATGCGGCAATTTCCATATGCCATTGCGCAGCGGTTTCCCGGCATTGCGCTGGAATCCGACATGCTGCCCGAGGACCCCTATACAAAAACATTGCTTGTCCAGTTATCATCCGGCGAAGGGCCCGATTTCTTCGAATGGTGGCCGAAACGCCAGCTTGAGGAGCTGGTCGCAGCCGGCTATTTGCAGGATTTGACCGGCATGGACATCCTGGATCGGTTCACATCGGATTCGCTTGAGGGCTTTACGGTCGATGGGAAAGTGTACGGCCTGCCGAAGGGACAGAGCATCATGGCGACATGGTACAACAAGGAGCTGTTCGAGCAGCAAGGCATCACCTCCTTCCCTGCGGATTGGCCGTCCTTCCTCGCACTATGCGAGAAGCTTAAGCTCACAGGAATTACGCCAATTGTTATGCCGGACAAGGACCGCTGGTTTATCCAATTCGGTCTCTATCAGCTCGCAGCTTCCCTCGTCTACTCCGAGTATCCCGACTTCGACAAGGAGCTTCTGGAGGGAACCCGCACGTTCGCCGACTCCCCTTGGCGGGAAGCACTGACGAAATATAAGCTGCTGTACGACAAAGGTTACATCGCCGCCGGCTCCCTGGACGTCGGCGCAGCGCAGGCGACTGCACTGTTCACAGAAGGACAGGCCGCGATGATGTTCAACGGCAACTGGGACCACGCGAGATTGACGGCCAGCGGCAAGGACGCGGACAAGCCAGGCGGGGACGACCAGAGCGCCGGCAATCGCGGCGCGGCGGCGTTCGAGATCGGTTTCATGCCGCTGCCGGGCAATGAGCCCGGTGAACCGCTGCTTCTGTCTGTCGGACCCGCGGGCGGTACCGTCATCAACGCCAATACACGGTATTTGCCCGAAGTACTGGATATTCTCGCCTATCAGTACGACCCGGCTTCTCCACTTTACGAGCTTTATAAACAGAACTACGCCGTATTCCCTATGTATAAGGGAGAAGACCTTGGCATCCCCGAGTTCGACGACTATACGAAGCTAATGACGGAACACGACTCAATTTACTTTAGCAACCAGGCTTGGCCTGTCGGCGTAGCGGATGTCTTATGCAGCGGCTTCCAGGACTGGATAGCCGGTCATGGAACGGTCGACGACATTCTTAACGCGATGGACAAGAAGCTGGATTCGCTGCGATAAGTTTTAACGCTCCGATGCTAGCCTCCTTTCGCCCTCTTCATCCAGTAGACCAGAACACCTTAAAATAGTGCACTCAAACACTCCTATAATGATGGCTGTAAGCATGTAAGGGCTTACGGCCATCATTTTCGTTTTCACAAAAGAGAGGAGGGTTTGAGTTGGGCAATCGATTACGAAAAACAGCTGCACGGAAAACCGCCGCATTCCTGCTCTGCGCGACGCTGGCGGCGCAAGGAGGCGCTACCGTTGCAACCGGAACGGTCGCCGCATCTGGTACATCTGCCATACAGTCGGAGCTCGTGAGCGTCGCGCCTGTACAGACGAATGAGGTGCTACACAATCCTGGCATGGGCTGGGTGCTCATCGACAATGCGATACCCGGCCACTTAGACGCCGGACGCACGGGTACTTACCCCGAGGTCGACAATGTTGCTGTTTTGACCCATTGGGGAGAACTGGAGCCAACAGAAGGCGTGTACGATTGGTCGCTGCTCGACGATTCAATCGAGTATTGGGCGAATTTGGGTAAGCGCATCCATTTCCGTATCTCTACGGACGCCATGATGATCTCGGGCTACGGATACGCGAAGAGCGTGCCGGAGTGGCTGTTCCAGCAATACGGAGTACCTTACCAGGAGCGGTTCGATCAAGGTTATACCTTCAAGCTGCCGGATTATACGAACCCGGTCTTCATGGAGAAGCTGGAGACGTTCCTCGAAGCGTTCGCGGACCGGTACAGAGATGACCCCAGACTCGACATCGTCGACCTGAGAGGGTACGGCACCTGGGGCGAGTGGCACAGCGGCCACGACTTCGACAGTTATGCGGAGCGAATCTCCACGCTTCGAGCCATTATCGACAAGTGGTACGCAGCATGGAACGGGGACAAAATACTCGCCCTTTCCAACTCCTACGAATGGCGAAGCGAAATGACGCCGACCGTGAACAATCCAGCTTCCTATGAGGAATATATGAGCTGGTCCGCGTTCGATCACGCTTTGACCAAACCAAACCTGACGTTCCGCAGAGACGGGGCCGCCGGCGCGCTGCGCGAGTATGACCGACAGCTGTTGGAATCATTTTTCCGCAGCAACCGCAGTCTCCCACTCATCGCGGAGTTCTTCGGCGGATACGGCTACTACGTCGGCAATGGCTCGGGCTACACGCCGGATTCGGCCCTCGAGGAGGCGCTTCAGCTCCATCCCAATTACATCACCATGATGGGACACGACGGCGACTTCGGCGCAGCTTCCTTCTACTCGGAGCGGCCCGATCTCATCGATGAGGGCAACAAACGAATGGGCTATCGGCTCGTCATTAACCAAGCGCAATTCCCTTCTGCCGTCCAATCCGGCAGCGCGTTTGAGCTTCGGCAGCTCTGGTCCAACCTTGGAGTTGGCCGCAGCTACAAGAATTACCCGCTTAAGCTGTATTTGACGGACAGCAGCGGCGATACGGTCTGGAGTGCGACGGACGAGAACTTCGACATGACGGGGGTCGTGGCGGGCGAAGTATACGAGACCTTCTCATCCTTCGAGCTGCCGACATCGATCGCTCCCGGCGAGTACGACGTCCGCGTCGCATTGGTTGACGATCAAGGCAATCCGGCGATACGCTTCGGCATCGAGGGACGCGACTCCGAGAACCGATATTTGCTCGGCAAGCTGAACGTGGAGAGCGGCAGCGTGACCATGCCGCAGGATGACTCCATCCGCGATGCATTCGAAGGGGGCTCCTTCGCTTCCTCCCAATATGTTGGCGGCTTTCAGGGACTCGGCGTCGTCACGAACCAACCGGATAAAGTTGTGGACGGTAGTTATTCGGCTTATGGCAGCGCCCCGTCGACGCAGGACTGGTCCGAATTTCTGTACAGCGATACGGCTAAGATCGCACTGGAGCCCGGTACGACATACACCGTCTCCTTCCGATACAAGGCAACTGCTACCCCTGGTCCGAACGGCTTCTATTATTTCCTTGCCCGCACCGGCAGCGGCAGCTTCGCGCATGACAAAGGTTTCACGACATGGCGAGACGACTCGGGACTGACCCGAACCAAGACGGTGACCTTTACGACAGACGAAACCTTCCAGGACTACTATCTGATTTGGGGGCTTCGCTCCGGCGGCGCGATCTCGATTGATGACATCGTCATTACGAAGGAGTTGGAGGCGGTCCATGATTCGTTCGAGTCCGGCGGTCTCTCAGCCTCCCGATACGAGCTCGGCACGGGCCAGACAGCCGGCAGCCTGAGCGGTGCCGCAGGTCTGCATGGCGATTGGTCAATCTCCTCCGTATCGGACGAACGAAACTTCCTGTACAGCCGCAAGAACGTTCTCAAGCTGAAGAAGGACTCTGTCTATCTCGTCACCTTCAGGTGGAAGCCGCTTGCTACGCCAAGCGGAGGAGGTTACTTCCGCTTCGGGGCAGAGTCGAAAAAATCGGGAGCTGCTCCAAGCTTCGTTCATCGCTGGTACGGGGCTTCCAGCCAGGAGGGAGAATCCCGAACCTATGTTGTCCGCACAGACAGCTTCAAGGATTATCGTCTTGTCTGGGGACTCAAAGGCGGAGACATCGCCATCGACGACATTAGCGTCATTAAACTTTAACCATACCAAACGTTATGAACATACCTAACTTACGGAGGCGATTCACAATGATCAACAAACGTACGCGTTCCTTTGCGGCTTTACTCGCTGCAAGCGCACTCATCCTGTCCAGCGCATGCTCATCCGGCAATAACAACGAGAACGGCGGCAACAGCACTTCGGCTCCTGTAGATAGCAACACACCAAGCGAATCCTCCACTCCGGCGGCAAACATTGATCCGCTAGGCAAATACGATCCGCCTATCGAAGTATCCGTCGTCGGCACAACGGGCTCGAATGTACTGTTCGCAGAAGGCGAGAGTATCGACGACAATATCATGACCAAAAAATATCTCGAAATACTAGGAATTCAGTTCAAAAACGAATGGGTATCGGATGCGTCACAGTCCTTGGAGAAACTGAATCTTGCTATTAACACCAATAACATTCCCGATATTTCCAAGGTCGACTTAAACCAGCTAAGCCGCATGATCAACCAAGATCAAGTTGCGGATTTAACAGAAGCCTACGAAACTTATGCCTCCCCGCTGCTGCGCAAATCAATGGAATACGGCGGAGGCACCGGCTTCGCCCCAGCCAAGAAGGACGGAAAAATTTATGGCATGCCGGTTCCGAACGACTATTACGAGAACGTGGCGATCATGTACATCCGCAAGGATTGGCTGGAGAAGCTGGGCTTGCAACCACCAAAGACGATCGATGAGCTATACGAGGTGGCAAAAGCATTCTCGGAACGCGATCCAGATGGCAATGGAAAGGCGGATACGTATGGCATCGCGCTCGACAATGCTCTCGGCATGGCCTTCGACGGCGTCTCCTCTGCCTACAAAGCTTATCGCGCAACCTGGGTCAAGGATGACAGCGGCCAGCTCGTCTACGGCAGCATCCAGCCGGAGATGAAGGAAGCGCTCGCCAAGCTGCAAGATCTCTACGCAGCCAAAGCCATCGATCAGGAGTTCGGCGCCAAGGATTGGGGCAAGACGGCGGACGATGTGGGAGCAGGCAAAGGCGGCATCTACTTTGGAGCGTTCTGGCAGCCGCTGTATCCGCTATCGACGACGATGTCCCATACGCCGGATTCCGACTGGAACGCCTACCCGATTCCGGTGTCGGCGGACGGCAGCCTCATGCCGAAGCGCCCGAACAACGTATTTAGCTGGATGGTCGCAAGCAAGGATATGGAGCATCCTGAAGCGCTCATCAAATCGATGAACCTCTGGGCGGAGATGTGGATCGAGGGTGGACAATACAACGATCTGTTCTACAAGGACATCCAAGGAAGTCCGCAATACGCAGGCAAGGAAATCCACCAGTACGCCAAACCTTATTTCTTCGACGATCCCGGCAAAAACATGGTCATTGGCGGGCAATTCAAAGAAGCCGCTGCCAAGGATGACGGCTCGCTTGTGACGCATCCCGACGGCGTATGGAAATGGAATGCCTACAAAAAAAATGAGCCTAACGGCTGGGCGTACTACAAATATTTGCTGGAGTCAGAAGGCGTGCTGGCGCAATATGGCGACAGCTTCGTACACGAATCGTACCTCGGCGCACCAACGGAGACGATGACTAAACGTCAAGCCAGCCTGAACAAGCTCGAATTGGAGACGTTCACCAAAATTATTATGGGCAAAGCGGATATATCCGAGTTCGACAAATTCGCAAGCGACTGGAAGTCGCTCGGCGGCGATGACATTACGAAGGAAGTCAACGCATGGGCCTCGGCACAGCAATAAGGATTTAAGCTAGCCAAATAGGGCGGGAGAAAGCGGACCAAAGCTTATTCCCCCGCCCTATTATCTTTAAGTAATCGCGGAGGGACAGCCATGAAAATAAACAAAAAGGATCTTACATTTTTCCACTTGCTGGTCGCCCCCGGCGTTCTCGTATTGCTGCTGTTCTCGTACCTCCCCATGTTCGGCATCGTCATCGCCTTTCAGAACTTTAATCCTTCGAAGGGCTTCATTTTTTCGGAATGGGTTGGCTTTGAGCATGTCCGTTTCCTCTTCGAGCTGCCAGATACGATGGGAACGATCCGCAATACAATCGAAATCTCACTTATGAAAATCGTAGCGGGGCTCGTCGTGCCTGTCGTGTTCGCGCTCTTCCTTAACGAAGCCAGAATCATGTGGTTCAAACGAACGGTACAAAGTCTCGTGTACCTCCCCCATTTTCTCTCGTGGGTCATTCTGGGAGGCATCCTGGTAGACGTTCTATCTATCAACGGCGGCGCGTTCAATCAGGCTTTGCAGTCTGTAGGCATCCCTCCGATCTTCTTCTTCGGGGATGAATTTTGGTTTCGTATCATGATTGTTGTGTCAGATGTCTGGAAAGAATTCGGCTTCTCTACAATCGTTTACCTAGCCGCGTTGACCGGTATTAATCCGGCCTTGTACGAAGCAGCCGCGATCGACGGGGCAACCCGCTGGAAGCGGACGCTGTATATTACGATTCCAGGCATTCTGCCTGTCATCGTGCTCATGTCCACACTTAGTCTTGGCAATGTATTGAACGCTGGCTTTGACCAAATTTTCAACTTATACAATCCGATGGTTATCAGCTCTACAGATATCATCGACACCTATATTTACAGGATGGGCTTGATTCAAGCGCAGTACGGCTTAGCAACGGCGATCGGACTCATCAAATCAGTGATCGGCTTTGTCCTGATCGTCATCTCCTACAGACTTGCCAGCCGCTATGCAAACTACCGTATTTTCTAATTATGGATCGGGGGTATTCTCATGAACGGACGGCTGAACAAACTCCAGCCCTTCGATATTTTCAATTACGTTGGTCTCGCCCTCATCTCGTTGCTGTGCCTCCTCCCTATTTGGCATATCGCCATGGTATCGCTTAGCGGAGAGGGACCGGCTTCCAAGTTCTCGGTCGGCCTGCTTCCCATCGAATTTTCCATGGACTCTTATAAAACGATTCTCCAGATGGGCAAGTTCTGGGACGCCTTTGGTATGTCCTCGCTGCGCGTATTGGTCGGCGGCCTGCTGAACTTCCTCCTGACGATTATGCTCGCTTATCCGCTGTCAAAGGAAAGCTCCTACTTCCGCGGACGCAATATCTACATCTGGTTCCTTGTGTTCACGATGCTGTTCAGCGGCGGTCTCATTCCGATGTACATGATCATCAACGAGCTGAATCTGATCAATACGATCTGGGCGCTCGTGCTTCCGGGAGCTGTACCGGTATTCAACGTCATCTTGATGGTCAATTTCATGCGGCAGCTGCCCAAAGAACTAGAGGAAGCCGCGCTGGTGGACGGGGCGTCTCAATATCGTATCATGACGAGTATCTTCATCCCGCTGTCTATGCCAGTCATCGCAACCGTTACGCTGTTCAGCGTGGTCGGGCATTGGAATTCCTGGTTTGACGGATTGATCTTCATGAACGACACTGCGAACTACCCCTTGCAGACCTATCTGCATGTTGTTCTCGCATCCCGTAATCTGATTAATGCGGACCAGCAGACGGTCATGGCATCGCTGACGAATCGGAATTCGATCTCGGCCCAAATTATATTGGCATCGCTGCCGATTCTCGTCGTCTACCCCTTCCTTCAGCGCTTCTTCATTCATGGAATCGTAATGGGATCGGTCAAAGAATAGACTATTTAGCAGAGCAGGATAGGAGAGAGATACATGAAATCCATATGCGTTATAGGAAGTTTAAACATCGACTTAGTAGCCGCCGTAGAGCGCTTCCCGCTCCCAGGTGAAACCCTGACATCCGTCGGTTATTCCACCTTCTTTGGCGGCAAGGGAGGCAATCAAGCTATCGCGTTAGGGCGTCTCGGGGCAAACGTTAGCATGGTGGGCAAGGTCGGCGGCGACATTCACGGCAGCGACTACATCCGCCACCTGCGCATGAACGGCGTAGATACGGCCGGCATTCGGGTCGAACAAGATGCCGCGACAGGTACGGCGATGATTCTGGTCGACCCCCAGGGAGAAAACCAGATCATTATTTCACCTGGAGCTAACGGGCTGCTAACACCCTCTGACATCGACGAATGTTGGGAGCAGTTGCTCGAAGCGGACATTTTCTTGTTCCAGCTGGAAGTGCCGATCGGTACAGTCGCTTACGCAATCAAACGGCTGAAAGGAGCTGGCAAGACGGTAATTCTGGACCCCGCTCCAGCTTCCCAATTGCCTGACGCCATCTTCAAATATATCGATTACATGACGCCGAACGAGACGGAAATCAAATATTATGCAGGCCGCCATCAGCAATACGTGCTGCAGTTGAAGGAAGCCGCGAACATCCTGCTTCGCAAAGGCGTGAATACTATCGTGGCGAAGGCCGGTGCCGACGGCGCATATCTCATCCGCGATGTCGATTTGCAGCATATCGCTGCGTATCCATCGGAGCCCGTTGATACAACAGGCGCGGGCGATTGCTTCAATGCCGGCTTCGCCTATGCGTTAGCCACAGGAAGCACGCCCGAGGAGGCTGTCGGCATAGGCAACGCCGTCGGCGCGCTCGCGATCCGGCAAGTCGGAGCCCAATCGGCCATGCCGTCCAAGAGCGAGCTTGATACCTTTCTAAGACAGCAAGCTCTGCTGCGGCTTCCCGCCGTCCCGGCCATGCTAGAAGGAAGTGACAACCGATGACGACAGAAGCGAAGCCAGCATTCTATATGCTTGCCGAGGGTCCTGTTCCCATCATCCTGGATACGGATATCGGACCGGACTGCGACGATGCCGGCGCCGTAGCTGTCTTGCACGCTCTGCAGTCTGAGGGGCAGCTTCGCACGGTAGGAATGATGCATAACACATCAAGCCCGTGGGGAGCCGGCTGTCTGGACGCGATCAATGTGTACTATGGCCGAGACGACATCCCGGTTGGCACATTAGAAGCTCCCGGTTTCCTAGTAGGAGAGCCATATGAGAAATACAATCGACTTATTGCAACGTCATGCCACAACCGTTATCCCGAAGGACGGTCTGTACCAGACGCCACATCCCTCTATCGCCAATTGCTTGCAGAAGCGGAGGACGGGAGCGTCGTCATCGTCGCGATCGGTCCGCTCATTAATCTGATGCATCTGTTGCTTGCAGACGTAGACCCAGAAGCTGACGCCGTCTCACGGCTTACCGGCGCGGAGCTCGCCGCGCTCAAGGTTAAGCATCTCATCGTGATGGGCGGCCACTTCCCTGCGGGAAAGGAATGGAACTTCGAGATGCATCCGGGGTCCGCCGCTTATGTTTGCGCCAACTGGCCCACGTCTATCACCTTTACCGGCTACGAAATAGGCGCCGCCATTCCTACCGGAGCACGGCTGCTCGCAGAAGCGCCAGATGAACATCCCGTGCGCCGCAGCTACGCCGCCCACCTCGGGGAGGAACCGACGCGACCGAGCTGGGATCTAACCGGCGTGCTGTATGCCGCCCGTGGAGCAGCTCCATATTGGGATATCGTGCGCGGACGTATCATCGTTGATCCGGAAAGCGGCGCCAACGGTTGGATGGATGATCCCTCCGGACCGCACGCGTATTTGGTAGAGAAGCAGGCCCCGGCATCCATTGCCGAGCTGCTTGAGGAGCTGCTCGTTCGGGAGCCGTAGGCCAAGACGCCGCAAGATATGGATCATTCCGCGACGAAGGCAGATGCCAGCCAATTATCCAAGGTGAAACGGCTACGACGTAAGGCGAAATGATATACTCCCATATACGCAAAAAGGGTTACCTCCTCCACTCCCGCCTGCTGACAGGTGGTGGATGAGGTAGCCCTTATTAGTTTCAAGCGACTTCGTTGGTCACGCCGGCAACTGCACGAGCAGCGCCCTCTACCTTGCCTGCGGAGCTGGCGGCTACTTAGCCGTTTACAATTTCGCCGCCGTTAATGTGCAGCATTTGCCCCGTCATGTAGCTGGAGTCGTCGCATGCCAGATAGACGTATGCGGCGGCGAGCTCGAACGGCTGCCCGGGACGTCCCATCGGCGTGTCGGAGCCAAACTCCGATACACTCTGCGGGTCGAATGACGCAGGAATGAGCGGCGTCCAGATCGGTCCCGGCGCAACGCCGTTTACGCGGATGCCTTCCGCCGCAAGATTGGACGCGAGCGCGCGAGTAAATGAGACGATCGCTCCTTTTGTGGAGGAGTAGTCGATCAGCGTCGGATTGCCTTTGTATGCGGTAATCGATGCTGTATTAATGACTGCGCTCCCCGATTTCAGATGCGGTAGCGCCGCGATCGTCAGGTAGAACATGCTGAACACATTCGTGCGGAATGTGGCATGAAGCTGCTCAGCCGTAATATCCTGCAGCTTCTTCCTTACATGCTGCTCGGCCGCATTATTGACCAGAATGTCCAGCTTGCCGAATTCATCAATCGTTTGCTTCAAAACATCCTTCGCAAACGCTTCGTCTCCAATATCGCCAGCGATCAGCAGGCAACGCGCTCCGAGACCCGTTACGATTTCCTTCGTCTTCTCGGCATCACCGTGCTCGTCCTTATAGACGATACAAACCGAGGCGCCCTCCTTCGCATAGGCAACGGATACCGCTCTGCCAATGCCGCTGTCCCCACCCGTAATAAGAGCCACCTTGCCCTCCAGCTTGCCGGCTGCCTTGTAATTCAGCGATTCGAACGCCGGCAATGGATTCATTTGCGATTCAATGCCCGGCTGCCGCGATTGGTTCTGCGGAGGGAGCACCTGTTTTTTAGTCGTAGAAGAAGTCATATTCGCACCTCAATTCATTTTATTGGGTATCTCTTGGTCATCTTCCAATGTGATAAAAAATCTCGTCCATCTCCGTCTTGAGGCGTTCCGTAATTTCATCCTGTTCCTCTTTGGACAGAGAGTCTTTCGTATAGCCGAATAAATAATTGTTCAAGTCGAACTGCTTGAGCCTGCATTTGGTATGGAATAGATTCTCCTGATAAATATTGACGTCGATCATATCGAACTGACGGCCTTCTTCCTCCGGAATATAGTTCTGGATGGAATTGATCTCGTGGTCTATAAACAGCTTTTTGCCAAAAATATCGCGAGTGAAGCCCCGCACCCTGTAGTCGATCATCATAATGTCCGTGTCGAAGGAGTGAATGAGATAGTTAAGCGCCTTGAGAGGCGAAATCTCACCGCAGGTAGATACGTCGATATCCGCACGGAACGTGCTGATGCCCTCGTCTGGATGATATTCGGGGTACGTATGTACGGTGATGTGGCTCTTGTCCAGCGCCATGACGACCATGGAAGGCAGCGGCCCCGGCGACTCCTCGAACGATTCCTCCGACACTTCCACGATAGGTCCTTCCGAGACGAGAATGGTCACGCTTGCCCCCTGGGGGACGTAATCCTGCTTGGCCACATTAAGCACATGCGCTCCGATGATGTCGGCCACTTGGCGAAGGATCGACGTCAGACGGTCCGAGTTGTATTGCTCGTCAATATAAGCAATGTACGATTCCCGTTCCTCGCGCGTCTTGGTGTAACAGATGTCGTACATATTGAAGCTGAGCGATTTGGTCAAATTATTGAAGCCATGCAGTTGGATCCGCTGCTCATGCGTTAACGTCATGCCTATTCCTCCCTCCTTACTCTGTCTACTATCTCCTGATCTTCGTTCCCTCATTCGACATTCTGTCGAGCGGTTACGAACATCCGGGACGGAGATATCACCGACGATGACCTGAAGTTTCGCTCAACTTAGAGCTCGGGAATTGCAGCTGAACTTGAACCATGCACCCTACTTACCCTCTAATGCCACTGCTTAAACGCCAGCGGGTTTCTTTAATCGCAGATAGCGGCAGCCGCGCATCTCCCCTTGCTCACAAAAAAACATATTTCTACTCTCCCATCAATCCGATGAAACGTATTATAATGATATTGCGTATAACTAGACATCCAAGGCGAAACGGCTGCAACGCCCTTTGGCTAAGCGGCTCGTTTTATTCCGGGAAATATAAGGCACGGTATAGAGAAAAACTTATACTTTCTTATATTTCAAAAAAAAATTAAAAATAATGGAGGTTATCACATGTCCTTGTTCAAAAGATTGCGCGACCTGACTCTCTCCAACGTATACTCCCTGATTGAGAAAGCCGAGGATCCGATCAAGCTGACCGACCAATACATTCGCGATATGACGGAGGATCTGCAAGACGCCGAGAAAGCCGTTGCTTCCCAGATCGCTCTCGAGAAAAAGTTCAAAAAGCTGTACGAAGAGCAGGAGGCGCTGTTCGTCAAACGTTCCGAGCAGGCTCAAATCGCCGTTCAGGAAGGCAATGTCGACCTCGCTCGCCGCGTGCTCGAAGACAAACAATCCGTCGAGAAAAAGATGGTGGAATACAAAGAAGCTTTTGCGGACAACCAACTGCTTGCCAACAATCTCCGCGCCAAGCTGGATGAGATGCGCAAGCAACTGGAAGACATGAAGAACAAACGCGAAACGCTTGTTGCCCGTTACCAAGCGGCCAAGACGCAGACGCAGATCAACAAAACAATGTCGGGCTTCGGCTCCGGCACAGCTGCGGCAGGCATGAAGCGCATGGAGGAGAAGATGCTCCAGGCGGAAGCTATGGCGGAGGCAACTAACGATCTGGCTGCATCCAAAGGCAAGTCGCTCGACGACGAGTTCGCCAACCTTGGCAAAAACAAAGCGGTCGAAGACGAGCTCGCGGCACTGCTCAAGCAATACGAAAAAAACTAAGAATCGACGGTTGACGATATGAGCATATTCAAACGACTGAAAGGCATCATGAAGCGTCCGGAACCGCCGGTCGCGGCTCGCAGCATTTTAGCGACCGGCCCCGGCGACATATGCGAGGTATCCCTCGTCACTTACCATGTGATCGGCCGCGTCCTGAGCAGCCGGCGCCGCACGACGATGCTGACGCTGCAGGATGGCGCGGAGCTGAGCTACTTGCTCGTGGAGGAACGCGAGACTAATGCCTATTCGTTTTTTTCTCCCATCGACGGCAGGCTTGACAGTATCACCGAAGTGCCTACGACGCTGGATTTGGACGGACGCACGTATCATATGGAGGAGCATTACGCCGAGTATGTCACAACGGCCGGCAAGACTCCCTTTATGCAAGGCGGCGAGCAATCCGTCTGGCGTTACCAGTCCGACGACCGCAAGCTGCTTCGCGTCGAATGGCTCGACGGACGTTTTATGATCTACGAAGGCGAATCGGTGCTTGCTGCCGACGTTGAGGTGCTAGAAGGCAAGCCGACGCCGTAGAATGTTTTATCCCACTTTATTTTCCAAGCTCTCTTTCCAACTAGGATGGAGAGCTTTTTGTTTGCAGATTTGCAGCTGATGATGCGATGACGATCGAGCCGACGTCGCTTCTAGCGCTATATGACAAATGGGCTATAATAGAAAGAGAATGTCGGAAGGGTTGCGGCTATTATGAAATGTATCGTTATCGGAGCGGGGATCGCGGGAGCTTCTACGGCTTATCATCTGGCAAAGCTGGGAGCGGAGACGCTTATAATAGACAGGAAGGACAAGGGACAAGCGACGGATGCAGCCGCAGGCATCATCTGTCCTTGGGTATCCCAGCGGCGCAATGCCGTCTGGTACCGCTTGGTCAAAAACGGGGCGAGTTTCTATCCTGGCCTTATCCGCGAGCTCGAAGAGCTTGGCGAAACCGAGACGGGTTATTCCCGCGTAGGGGCCCTTCATTTGCGCCAAGAGGCGGAGAAGCTCTCCGCGCTGGAGTCGCTCGCCCGCAAACGCAAGGAGGACGCTCCCGAGATCGGCGAGATTGATCTGTGCGACGAGGAGATGACGCTGTCGCAGTTCCCTCCGCTAGCGGAAGGCAGCCGCTCTGTACGAATCAGCGGAGCGGCGCGCGTCGATGGTCGAGCTCTCAGAGATGCTCTGATTCGCGCAGCGGTCAAGCTTGGCGCGCATTGCCAAGAGGGTAGCGCCGCGCTTGCCTTCGAAGGCAGCCGGGTTATTGGCGCGACTATTGCAGATGCAAGGCCAGTCCATAATGGCTTTGAGGCAGCTCAAGATACCTTGGGGTCTGCAACCGGCGAGGGAGTCGTCGATCCACCCGAGACCGCAAGATGGAATCACGGAAGCGGATCTCATCCCGAGCAGGCTCGTTTTGTCGCTGCCGACGTGGTGATCGTATGTGCCGGCGCTTGGGCCGGACCATTGCTGCAGCCGCTGGGCATTACGATGCGAGTCAGCAGGCAGAAGGCGCAGATCGCCCATCTCCGCCTCCAAGATCGGTCCGACACAGGAAGCTGGCCGGTAGTTATGCCTCCCTCCGACCAATATATGCTCGCGTTCGACGGCGGCAAAATCGTAGTTGGCGCCACTCATGAAAACGATCCGGATGGCGATGATACAAGGGTGACTGCCGGGGGCTTGCAGGAAATTCTGAACAAAGCGCTGGTTGCCGCTCCCGGCCTTGCCAATGCCGAGCTTGTTGAGACGAGGGTCGGCTTCCGCCCGTTTACACCGGGGTTCCTCCCCGTCTTTGGGGCCGTCCCAGGCTGGGACGGATTGCTAACCGCGAACGGACTAGGCTCGTCGGGATTGACAGCCGGCCCTTATCTGGGCTGCCAGCTTGCCCTATTGGCTCTCGGACGCCAGCCGGAGCTGGATCCTGCCGATTACGACGTTCGATCGGCTATAAAATAACAACAACGCCTCGGTTGCTGCCGAGGCGTTGTTGTTTGGATAAGAAGCTCTAAATAATCAAACTGCTGATGGCGAACGCAAAGCCCAGATAAACGCAGAACAACATAATGCCCACGGCTACGTTGCCCTTTACCAACTGATCCGATACTTTGAAGCCGGGAGTAAACAGATCGAAGATGAGATAGGCTGCAAGCAGACACACATACCCGATTGCAAACCATAATATCATGAACCAGATCGATGAGTTCGTATACGCCGCAACCCCGAGTACGATCGCCGTCGAGATGAATTTCCCGCCGAGCGCGAGGCCGACGGCGACGTTTCCTTTGCGCAGCTCCTCCATGTCCTTAAACGGCGTAATCCAATTAAATACGACCATCCCGATTAACTGCAAACCGATAATTACGATAACGCTAACGACAATATTAAAGACGACCGTCAATTGGCCCACCCCCGAAATTTTGCATACGCCAGATCATAATCCGCGAAATCATGTACTTCCTCCAAATAAACGTTGACCGTCTTCGCCTTGGCGAGCGCATCGTAACGCTTATCATCGATCGGCTGCTTCATCCGGTTGCCCGTAGGCAGCTCCACGACGGCAAAGTTACGTACTTCTCCGTTGTATTCCGTCTTATAGACGCCGACCAGATCAACCTCTGTAGTCAGCAGCAGCTTCAAATTATCCATATCGGCTTTCGCCGAGTTCTCATCCTTAAACGTCTTGATCGTCCGCCAGGCGGACAACCGGATCTCGTTGCGCTTCTGGGCATCCGTTATGATCTCGGCGTCCATAAATTGCAGGCCCCAAATTTTATCGCCCGTTGCATAATTATTGTCATTGGGCATAAGCGTATTGTCCGGCAAGATGGTCATGTCGCTGCCAATCAGATCGCCGACCGTCCCTTCCACGATCTTGTAGTCCCACGGCACTTGCGCCACGTCGCTGACCGTCGATGAATCCGTCGACGAGTCGGTATGAAAGACGGACTTGGTGTCCGTGGAACAGCCCGCGAGGACCAGCGCAAGCGCCAATACCGGAGCCGCCATGAGTATGCCAATCTTTGGTCTCCGCCTTTTCTTTATCACGTGTTGCTCTGTCATCTATCTCACTCCTATCGGGATATAATGGCTAGTATTCCCCGTGATGGGACCGCCTCCCCGTCCCAGCAGGCCGCAGGGCTGGCCGTTAATGACGAACATGCCGATGAGCAGATGCAGCTCGCCGCGCGATGTATGCACGGTCGCCAGCTTTGCCCGCTTCTGGTATACCGTCGGGAACAGCACGCTTGTATCGTAGCCGTCCTGATCCTCCAGCTCCAATCCCCCCGACTCGTCGAACAGGCGCACGGAGCCGCCCTCCCGCCCGAACATGGACTTGGATACGTAGCTTCCGTCGAAGACGGGTTTGTTGTAAGTAGGCAGGAGATAACTCCCGATCGCATTCCTTTCTTCTTCATCAAACAATTGCCCAAGCTCATACAATCCCCAAACGACGGCCATAAGACCTTTCGTCTGCAGCAGGATAGCCGGCGGCAGGTTGAACAGCTTCAGCTTCCCGCTCTCGATGGAATAAGCCAAAGCATCTCCGCCCTCGTCCACCGCCATCCATTCCTTGGGATACAGGGCGAACATCCGTTCAATGACGCGTCCTCCGGCATCCTTTAGTTCGCCTTCATCCACGTACAGCTCCAGGCAGTCTCTGCACGCCACGTCCAGCCCGCTATGCCGGACTAACGCTTCGATCGTGCCGGAGTCCTCCGCATGCTCTCCATAAGCGACACATGCCGCCGTATCCGGACGTTCCTCGCCCCATGCGGCAGCGACAAGCTCCTTCATCCCGGCGTTGACCGTATCCACTCCAGCTTCCCCGCACAGCCAAGGCGTCGCGATGGAGGCCTCCACGTATCCGGTCGGGGTGTCGGCATTTAGCTCCAGCAGCTTGATCGTGCCGTCTTGATCAATGGCGAAGTCGAACCTTGCATACCGGCTAATAAATCCGGGCTCGGGCAGCGGCGTGCCGTCGACCATCTCCCATAGGATGGAGGGGATGCCAATCAACTCGTAGATGCCATGATTGCCATGTATATGACGAACCGCCTTATCAAATACGCGCCATAACATGACGGAAGCTTGGCGGAGCTCCTCGTACACTTTCCGGTCGAGCGCGACGATCTGGTCGATCCAATATTGTTCATCCTCGATATCCGCCCAGCCGAAGCCAAGCTCTTTTAACGCATCGACTCGTGCAGCTCGATCGGGATGAGGCTCTGTCAAAATCTCGAACGCCGGCTTCGTCATCCGCCGAACCCGCTGCTCTTGCCGCTCGACGTGCTCTTGGAGCCCGAGGAGCTCAGACTGCTGGACTTGCCTCCGATGCCGCCAGGCGAAGAAGATGTCGAACGTCTTGTAATCGTGCCGCTCGTGCTGGAGGTTTTAGGCTTGACCGACGTGCCGGCGACTTGTTTGTTCTGGAACGTGTCGCTGGTATAGCTCTTCGGCGTATACCGGGACTTGCTCGTCGAATAATAAGCCGGACGATTCTTATAGTAGCCGGACGACGAGTAGCTGCCGCCGTTATTAAAGAGCAAATGATATAAGAGCAAATCGTCCCAGCCAAAGCCGGAACCGTAATGATGGATGACGGCCGGGGAGTTTCCTCCGCCGCCGCTCGAATCGACAGGCTCTTCTTCTTTCTCCTCCAGCGACGGCATAGGCAAACTCCAGTCTACGCTCGCGTCGAAGTAGGCCTTAACCTCATCGGACGACCAGGATACAAGTTTAGGCTGTTCGCCGCTTGTCGTCGTTGCTCCCGTAGCGGATACGCCCGTAACTCCGAACACGGAGCTTGCGAGCAGCGCAATGCCGAGCGATGTGGACAATACTTTGACCGGCTTGCCTTCGGATGTAAATAACCGCGGCGAAGCCGGGCTGCCAGATTGTTGCTTCTCTTCGTGAGTCAATTCTCTCTCCTCCTCCTGCAAATGCTGCTATTGCTTCTTTCGCTTCCGTACAGCTTAGGACTGCATCGGGACAAGCAGCAGCTCCAGGCTGCCCAGGTCCACGTTCAAACGCCCTTCGATCGTCTCGTATTCGCGATCGCCGACGACGATATAATTGACATGCTCCAGCGCGGTAATCATATTCTTCGACCAGACTCTCTCCTCAATCTTGCGAAGCTCGCCTGTTGCCATTTTCTCCATTAATACCACATTCAGACCTTGTTCCACGATAGTGGCCTCCTTCGATTGTAGCTATTGCGAATTTGATTATACCTTATTACGAGATGCCGCGGCAGATGTTTCACGCCAAAGGAAGGAAATGTGCGATTCAAAGTGAAACGGCTTCGGATGCATGAGGTGAGTTTTATTGCTATGTGGTCAAAACAAGGTGCCCAAGCAATCATCGTTAAATGATTGCTTGGGCACCTTGTTTGGCCATCGTGAACTTGTTTGCACGTACGAAAGTGTTATTCATTCCGAATGATATTCTGGATCGTGTCGTATATATCAGGATATACGGTCTCGCTTGCATTAACGTAATTGAGCACGATCTCCGCCCCGCCTGTATGTCTATATACTCTAATCGTTCTGCCGGAACCGATATCGGTACTCTCTCCGATGATCTCTAATAATTCTGCAAACGTCATCTCCGGCGTTACTTTCTTTAATTGCTCCGTCGTCACCGATTGCGCCTCCTGAGGCATTACTTCGACGACGATGCTCTCCATTAATCGGCCTCCAACGAACGGAAGAAGACGCCACACTCCCGGTTCGGGCAGCGCCATGCTGCTGGGTAAACTGGCATCGGCATCATTAATAGCCCCGCCAAACCTTAGCCCCTCAATGACGGAAATCATTTGCTGCGTTCCCTGTTTAACCGCCTTCACTTCGAAGCTGCCTTCCAGCTCCGATGGCGCGCCCCATGCATGCCACATATATTTGTTAGGTTTCCTTGCGACAAATCCTGGATCGATAAAGCCGATCTTCCCCTCGATCCCCCTCATCTCGTAGCTCCCCGACGTAAATGTCGGACTTGGCGTCCAATCCGGTTCGCCGACTTCAAGCACGACGCTCGCGTAGTTGCTGCCGTCCAGCTTCACCTCATATAGCCAAAGGCCGCCTATCGGAAGTGCGCAACGTACGACGTAACGCTCCATGTTCAACTCTGCTGAACTCGGCTCGCCCACAATAAACGGAGCAAGCGCCGTTACCCGTTCATTGGACCCCAAATGGATGGCTTCGATGGCAAGCTCCTTGCCTACGATTTCTTTTTGCACCAGCTTGGCGAAATGAAAGAGATACCCATACTCGCGGCCTGCCTTTAATTCCGGGTCTGGAAAAACCTGGAGAAGCAGCTCATCTCCCTTGTAATAAGCGTTTCTAGATTCCAATCGATCGGGATCAACAGTCCGGCCTATCATGTTCGGGACATAGAACAAGCCAAACAGAATCAGGATCGCCGCTGCGCAAACGAACGCGACTGACTTGAACTTCGGTCCCTCGCCCCTTCGCTTCCCGATTCGCGAACGTACGGCTCGCTTAATCGTTTCGTCGAATTGCCTGTCCGGGAACGGGTTTTCTTTTAGCGCGTTCTGCCAATTCGATTCGTTAGCCTTCATCCTATTTCCCCCTCGTCTCGAGAAACATCCAGCAGCTTGGACATGCTTTGCTTGGCTCGGGACAGTCTCGATTTGACCGTACCTTCCGCTACGCCCAGTACAGCGGCAATCTCAGCCATGGACATCTCGTAGTGATACGCCATAACCAATACTTCGCGGTGCTTGCGTTTAAGCTTTAACACCTTTGCCCAGACAGCCCCTGCCTCCATTCGATCCATGACAACCTGTTCCGCCGAAGAGGTCTCGCCGGAGAGGCTTCGGTTCAAAGAATAATTGTCCATCGCCCTGACTTTTCGGAAAAAGGCGCTGCGAAGGTAATGCAGCGACTTGTTGCGCGCGATGCCGAACAACCAGCTTTTTACACTGGACTCGCTTCTGTAAGCGTACATCCCGTCATAGGCCGCGATAAAGGTTTCTTGAGCAATGTCGTCGGCTGCATCCCGCCGGCGGGTCATGAAATATGCGAAGCGCCAGACCTCTTCTCCGTAAGTCCCCATTAACTCTTCCAACACTTCAGTCCGATCATAGCCCGGCGCAAGATAACGCAAATAATGTTCGCTCAGATCGCTCACCTAGGATCACCTCTGCCTATATGTTCCCTCTCGCATACGGAAAGTTCCTTTTTTTCGTCATGGGATGTTTGGAATGAGTACCGTTCGTTTAACAATGATAAAAAGACATTTGCAGGGGGTGCGCGCGCTATGACGCAGCGACAACATATATGGTTTAGAAGACTCGCCGGCGCGATAATGGTGATGCTCCTGCTCTATCTGATCCATCTGAACCGGGGGCTGTTCGCGCCGATCGGCTCTATCTTTAACGCATTGTTTTTCCCGTTCGCCGCTTCGGTCATCATGTATTACATGCTCCGCCCCATCGTAGGTATGCTAGAAAGGCGAAAAGTACCGCGAGGTTTCGCGGTACTTCTCGTCTATCTGGCATCGGGCTTGCTGCTGACCATTATCGTGCTGACGGCGGGACCGTTCCTGCAATCCCAGTTCCTCACCTTCGTGGAGCAGGTTCCCGAGATGGTAAAGTTCGTATCGAACGGCATGGAGTCGTTAAAAGAAAGCCAGGAAACGCTGTCGCCGGAAATCCGCGATGCGCTGCCGAATGTCTCGCAGGATCTCGGCGCCGAATGGAACCGGTACGCGTCTTCCATCGCGAACAGTCTGGTCCGGGCCTTCGGCTGGATGAGCAACGCGCTCGTCATGTTGAGTCTCGTGCCGTTCATCCTGTTCTACGCCTTAAAGGATGGCGATCAATTTTCGGCGAGGCTGCTGGAGCTCGCTCCGACAAACAGACGCGCGCGCGTTGCCGCTATGCTGCAGGAGTTGGATGAGACCATCGCTTCTTTCATTCGGGGCAAAGCGGTCGTTTGTCTCATCGTCGGCATCTTGCTGCTTGCAGGTTATGCCATCATCGGACTGGAATACGCGCTTGTGCTTGCCGTCATTGGCATGCTGGCGAATCTCATTCCGTTCTTCGGTCCGTTTATCGGAGCTGCCCCTGCCGTGCTCGTCGCCTTGTTCCAGGATCCCGTCAAAGCGCTGTACGTCGTATTGATTACAGTCCTGGTTCAGCAGATCGAGAACAATCTCATCTCGCCGCAAGTGATGGGACGCACGCTGGACATTCATCCCGTTACCGTCATCGCGCTTATTTTGGCGGCGGGTAGCGTGACCGGCCTGGTCGGCATCTTGTTCGTCGTGCCGGTGTATGCCGCGGCCAAGGTTATCTTCCGACACATTCGCGCCATGGTGGCGGAAGGGGATAACGTCACTTCCATGGGACCGAGCGACGTTGGCCCGCAGTAATACTCCTGCGCCCCGCGAATCCCGGTATGCTCTAGCGGATTCGCCGCGCGATGGCCAGCAGATAAAGGAGGAACGCGGCGCAGACGAAGCCGATAAAGCCGAAGCCGCCGAACAGATCCATACCGGAAGCAAAGTAGCCGAAGCCGATCCCCGTTGCGACCAGCGCGGCGTTTAGGCCGAGCGACTGGAACGAATCGATCGTCGCGCGCATGCCGGAATCGATTCGGTGATGCAGATACCCCGCAGCCAGCGGCTCAATGACGCCCGCCGCGACACAAACGGCAAACAAGGCGATCAAGCCGGTCCAATCCCGCGCCAGCGCCAGGTATGCAAAGCCTGCCCCAAGCACAGCAGTAATAAGAATAAGCAGCGTTCCCAGCTTCATGACTTCCTTTAGCTTATAGGCGATCAGATTGCCTGGCAGCCGCGCGAAGAACAAGGCCGCCGAGAACATACCAAAGGCCGCTACGGGAATGCCATGCCTCTCCAAATAAAGCTGCCAGAACTCGTCGACAAAATTGATCGCCGCGCCCGTCATGATGCCGGTCAGAATGACGGGGTAGATGCCGGGATGCCGCCGGAAAAACGCAAGCGATTCCTTTACGTAGACGGCAATCG
>NZ_BDQX01000356.1:128500-131073 GCF_003112455.1 Paenibacillus agaridevorans | reverse complement strand
CGATGCGGCTTCTCCTTCGCCATCGCCTCTGGACGGCTCGCGAAGCGTCAGCGTAAAGCCCAGCGCGATCAGCATACTGGCGAAGGACAGCCAATAATTGAAGGAGAAGCCGAATTTCCCTGCCAGCAGACTGCCGGACAATGCGGCAATCGTAATGGATACGATGTCCAGCGCGTTCATTCGCCCGACAATTCGCTCGAAGGACGATTGCATGCCGTCCTCCTTCAACGAATCGTACAGCATCGCGTTATCCGCTCCGCTGCTTGCGGACGCGGCAACCGCCGTCAGGAGGACAACAAGGGCGAAATGCCAGAACTCCGTAGAAAACAAGAGCAGCAAAAACTCCAGGCAGCCGATGACGGCAGCTACGAGCAGCATGCGCTTCCTGCCCCATTTGTCCGCAATTATGCCCGTTGGAATTTCCAGCACGACAATCGTCAGAGCGAACAGAATTTCCGTCATGACGACCATGGGAATCGTCATGCCGCGCATTTCCCAGAACAGACGCTCGATCACGTATGCCGGAATCAGGCTTTGGAAAAAACGGATCATATAAAGTTTGGTAACGTTGGACATGGTTGTGCTCTAAATCCCCTCTCTATTAAACATGGCGACGGGTTGTCATCATGCTGGAGGCGGGGCACGAGCACATGCCCTGGATTAGCAAGGAGGACGAATGGTAACCATCGGACGCAGCTCCTTTCCGGAATTAATAAGTGAGATGCCGGTTTTCACAAAGGTTTACATCAAAAGGCTTAACCACTGTTCCTCCGTAATGGGGCCAAAATAATAAGGAAGATCCAGCGTCTCGGTCAATTGTCGGAGCGCCACAGCGTCATACTTCGTTCCCGCAAGCTTGACCGCAACCTCCGCGCTGTCGCCTCTACCGAAATAATCGCCGTAGATCGCGGCTTCCGAAATGCTGCCGTCTTCGACCTGGAGACGGACGTCGAATGTGCCTACGCCTTCGATCCGCTTGCGCTGCTGAACGTTAAACGCAGGGGAACGTCCATAGTTCCATTCCCAGCTCCGATACCGCTCATCCGCCAGCTTATGCACCTTCTCCCAATCGGCTTCCGTCAATTCATACGCGGCAGGTTCTCCGCCCCGATCCTCGAAGATGGACTGCAGCAGCGTCTCGCGGAATTGCTCCACCGTCATGGGTTCCGGAAGGAATTCCGAGATGTTGGCAACCCGGCTGCGAATGGATTTCGTTGCCTTGGACACGTATTTCTCCGCGTTGACCTTGAGCGCGGATACGACGTTCTCGATCTCCGAGTCGAAGAGAAGCGTGCCGTGGCTGAACATTTTGCCTCTCGTGTGGAACTGCGCGTTGCCGGAAATTTTGCGCTCGCCCACCTGCAAGTCGTTGCGCCCCGTCAGCTCCGCTTCCACGCCCAGCTTGCGAAGCGCCTTCACGACGGGCTCCGTGAACTTCCTGAAGTTATGGAACGAACCCCCGTCATCCTGCATGATAAAGCTGAAATTCAGGTTGCCGAGATCGTGATAGACCGCTCCGCCGCCCGACAGCCTGCGCACGACGTGCAGCTTGCTGGCCTCGACGTATTCGGCGTTGATCTCCTCCACGGTGTTCTGATTTTTGCCGATGATGATGGATGGTTCGTTTATGTAAAACAACAAATAGTCGTGCTCGCTCGGCAAGGAACGGAGAATATACTCCTCCAGCGCGAGATTGATCGCGGGATCTGTGATCCCCTTGTTGCTGACGAAACGCATGGGATGTCCTCCTTGGATGTTCTAGGGTGTGCCTAGAGTCTCTTCACGGAGATTATACCTCTCGCGAGGCTGACGTTCAATGTTGCTCTGCGGCTTGTTGCCCTGCGGCTTGTCCCCGCAGTGCCTCGTTCGCTATACTATTTGGAAAGCAACGTTGCGGCATAAACCGCAAAAAAAGGAGCTGAAACTATGGCATATCGCAGGTTGGGAGAAAGCGGACTGAAGGTATCCGAGCTTGGACTGGGTACCAACGCCTTCGGCAAGAGGGCCGACGAGCGGACGTCCATCGATATTATACATGCGGCGCTGGACGCCGGCATTTCTTTTATCGATACGGCCAATATTTACGCAGGGACGGAGTCGGAACGTATCATCGGGGAAGCGCTCAAGGGTCGCAGGCATGAAGCGGTTCTGACGACCAAGGCGGGGTTGCCGCGCGGATCGGGCGTATATGAACGCGGATCTTCCCGCAGACACCTAATGGGCGAACTGGAGGGCAGCCTACGCAGGCTGGGAACGGACTATGTGGACTTGTACCAAATTCATACGTTCGATCCCGAGACGCCGCTGGAGGAGACGCTGCGGACGCTCGACGACATGGTGCGTTCCGGCAAGGTGCGTTACATCGGAGCTTCCAACTACCACGCGTGGGAGCTGATGAAGGCGGTCGGCATCAGCGACCGTCTGGGACTTGCCCGCTACATCTCCATGCAGACCAGCTATTCGCTGGCCGACCGAACGCCTGAGCGCGAGCTCATCCCGATGTGCCAGGACCAGGGACTTGGCATCATCCCGTACTTTCCGCTAGCCGGCGGCATCCTGACGGGCAAATACGG
>NZ_BDQX01000356.1:113552-128264 GCF_003112455.1 Paenibacillus agaridevorans | reverse complement strand
GTCATCGTCGGCGCTACGCGGGTCGAGCAGCTGCGGAGCAACCTGGCGAGCCTCAAGCTGCAGCCGGACGACGCGATCTTGGCGCGGCTGGACGAGATCAGCGCCCCGTTTCGGTCGGGCGAACCGTTCGCGTTGTATCGTTTGTCGTAGGATAGGGGTTGCTGTTGGAAGCGGCCAGTTTGATGAGAAGCCATCGGCGTTAATAACGACTATGGAGCCAAAATGTAGGCGAACGAGCTGCTGTAGGCGTTAATAACGCCGATGGCGCTTGGAGTAGCAAATACGTTAGCGCTCTTTGTCGAGCGCCGTTACTCTATCTTCTCTATGCTGCCCGTTCCTTGCTCGGGGTACGATTCCGCGACCGCGCCGACCACGGTAATCCGGACATGGTCTCCGATTGCAGCCTCCTCGTACGGGCCGGCATCGACCTTCAGCCAAATCGCTTTTACCGAGCCCAGCTTCAATACGTCTTCGCTTGTCGCTCCCGCTTCGAACTCCTTCGACACGATGAGCAGCCTGCCGTCCGCTTTCTCCAAAACGTAACCCGTGCCATACTCCCACTCTTCGTCGTGGGGGTTGCCGCTCCCCGGCTTGTCTTCTGTCGCGCCTCCGTCCCCCGAACAACCGCCCAACAAAGCTAACAACATGATCAATGCCGTTGCGACCAGCTTTCGCATTCGACCACTCCTCACAAGGGTTTAACTCCTTGACGCTGCTTCGCAAAGCAAGGTTGCAGCGGGACAAGCCTTGTTCACCCTAATATTCAAGCATGATCGAAAGTATCGACCCCGTCGCTTTCTTATGCGGTTAAAACGACGTCAACCGACTCCGCCGTAATCGACAGCTCGTTCATCGCCAGGTAACCCCTCGGGGAGCTCAGCAGCGCGCGGATTTGAAAGCCCGTCTCTCCCGCTCCATCCCTCGCAATGCCCCCTGCCGGAAGCTCAAGCTCCTCGTACAGCCACCAATTGCCGACGAGGTCATCCGGGAGGTCGAAACGCGTGACTCCGTTGAACCGAAGCAACGCCTCGCTCGCGCTCAGCATGGAGCCTCCTGTATCCAGCAGCAGATCGATGCTCGAGCCGCCGTCCGTGACTGTGACCTGAAGCACTTTGGCGTCATGCAGCCGAACCAGGCTTTCCATTTCGGGAGGAAGACGGCTCTCTATCGTGCGGTAATACTCCCGGTAGGTCTCGCACGCCGCTCTCCATTCCTTCTCCAGGGACTGTGCCCATCCTTCCAAGAGTGAGCGAAAGGCCGGAGACGGCCAGCTGGAGCGAAGCAAGTCTCCTTCGCCTCTATCAACGGCTTCCCGCACGACTTTCGGCATATATCGGTTGAAGTACGGCTCAAGCATGAGATAGTTATCGCGCGCGATCGCGTCGTAATCCCGATTCTGCTCCGCATACCATCGGAGGTCCTCCTCGTGATCCTCCAGCGTTTCATGGAAGACGAGACTGCCCCGCACCTGCATTTTCTCATATAGCTCGGCCGTGAAGTAACGCATGATCATTGGGCATCGGCCGGGTAGACCAGACCGATCTGCTTCCTCGCCTCGTCCATAATCTCCATGACGATCAGGGAGAGCTCATGCGAGTTGACCTCCGACTCCGTCTTGCCCTCTTGAATCAACCGGATGAACTCCTCCACCTCGTAGAACATGTTAAACTCCACGGTCGGCCTGGTTAGATCCTCTACGGAGCCGTCGCGGAACTGGAGCTGCACCACCTCCGGCTCGCTGATCTTGTCGAGGACAAGATTGCCGTCTTCTCCGTGGATTTCGTTCGGGAGCGAAGAGCTCGTTATTTTGGAATAGAGGACTACCGCGTCCATCTCGTCGTATTGCATCAGAATGCTGCCTTCCCCGTCAACGCCCGACTCCAGCATATAGCCGGAAGCCTTTACAGAATTCGGCCTGCCGAACAGCGCGACGACCGGATACAGGCAATAGATGCCGATATCCATAAGAGATCCATTGGAGAACTCCGGACGGAACGCGTTCATCACCGTGCCCGCGCGGTAAGCGTCATAACGGGAGGAGTACTGGCAGAAGCTCGCAAAATAACGCCGTACCTTCCCGATCCGCCCTATCCCTTCGCGAACGGCTCCGAACCCGGGCATCAGCGTCGACTTCAGCGCCTCCATCAGCAGCACGCCGTTCCTCTGCGCGGCGTCGATCATCCCCTCAAGCTCGCGGCTATTGGATGCGATCGGTTTCTCGCAAAGAACGTGGATGCCTCGGTTCATGGCCGCGATGGCGTATTCGGCGTGCAGGCTGTTCGGGCTCGCGATGTACACGGCATCGATCTCGCCGCTCGCGAACATGGCGTCCATATCTGTAAATGTGTGAGGAATAACGTATTTGTCGGCGAACTCCCTGGCGCGTTCCTCCGTCCGGGAGTAGACGGCTGACAGCTTAAATTGCTGATGCAGCGCCGCTCCCGCCAGGAATCTGTCCGTAATCCAGTTCGTACCGATAATGCCGAATCTGATCATGTTGTACGTCCTTTCTTTTTTGACAAAAAAATTCGTCTATATTATAGTGGGTCGGAGCAACTGACAAGCTGCCTGAAGGGGGCTACTTATGGAAACATACCTATTGCTTGCGCCTGTTCTGATCGTTCTTGCCACGGTTGTCGCTATCTATCTCGGGCATTCCAAGCCCAAAGACGGGCTATGGTTCGGCGTTAAACTCCCAATCGAGGTGCTTGAGGACGAGCGGCTTCTCTCTCTTAAGAGGGAATATCGCCAAAGTTACGCGTTGTTCGCCGTTATGGCCGCGGTCGCGGCGCTTCCCATTCTATGGTTCGGCGATACATTCTCATTAGGCTTCATCTATGTATTCTTATGGCTGGCCGGCGTTATGTACACGTCTACCGTACCATTCAAACGGATTCACTACAAGGCGGCCAAGCTGAAACGCGACAACGACTGGTTCGCGCCCGGCACTCGCAAAAAAGTGCGAGTCGACATCGACATCGCGCTTATGAAGGGCAAACTTCCGCTTTCTCCCTATTGGTTCGTCTTGCCCGCATTGATGTCCGTCCCGCTGATCGTGATCTCGCTGAAGGGCGGCGTCGGCGTGCTTAGGCTGTCCGGCTTCGCGTCGCTTGTTATGACAGCCGTCATGTTCCTGCTGTACCTGGCATTTAGCCGCGGCAAACCTCGGGCGCATAGCCGAAACGCTTTGCCGAATATGGCGATTAACGCTGCGGCGGCCAGGTTATGGTCGATCCTTTGGCTGGCGTTGGCTTTGTTCGAGGCGGTGAACGCTTTTGTCGCTTATAACGTGCTCTCCAAAGGGTATTCGGGAGATCCCGGCTTGTGGTTCGGCGGCATCTTTATGGTGTCGCTCGTGCCGCTGATCGGCATCTACGTCGTGCATCAGCATATTAAGGAGCTGGAGTACCGTTACGGGGATACGGATGGCAGCACTTACCCGGCAGACGGCGATGCCTTGTGGCGCCATGGCCTGTCCTATTACAATCCCAAGGACAAGTCCGTTTTCGTACCCAAGCGGGTCGGCATCGGTTCGACGGTCAACATGGCCACGCGCGCGGGACGAATGTTCTACTACGGCACGCTGGCCGTCGTCGCGGCTATTATCATCCCGATCGCGATGATGGTCGTCCGCGCGGATACGAGCCCGCCGAAGCTTATCATCCAGGACGAACAAAACGTGATCATCGAGGATTCGATGTATCCGCTGAGGTTCGCGCTGGAGGACGTGCTGGAGCTGACGCTGGAAGACGACATGCCGAGCGGCTTCCGTCAAAACGGCATCGCCACGTCGGAATATGCGCGCGGCGACTTCAAATTGACGGAACTTGGGGCGGCGAAGCTATACGTCTTCAAGGGAAACGCGCCGTACATCCTCATCAAGCTGCCGGACCGCTATGTCGTCTACAACGAAAAGGATCCCGCCGCGACGGCAGTGCTATTCAGTCAACTGAAGGCGCTAACGGCGGGGTAGCTAGTTAGCTGCTTTCAGGGTGAACTCGCGAGGTGGAGGTTGGTTTGCTTTTCCTACCCATCCTCCAGCAGTTCGCGCAGCATCCGATCGCGGTTGTTCAGAAATTGCGACGTGATGACGTAATGGTCCGTGTCCTCCCAAGCCGTTCGTTCGATGCCGCTCTCCGTCAGCCGGTAGATCCATGCGTCGGGGTACGCCATCAGAATGGGGGAGTGGGTCGCGATGATGAACTGGGAGTTGTCCCGCACCAGTTCGTGCATGCGCGCCAGCATCGCCAGCTGCCTGGAGGGCGACAACGCCGCCTCCGGCTCGTCCATAATGTACAGACCGTTACCGCCGAACCGATGCAGGAACGTTGCAAAAAACGACTCCCCATGCGATTGCTCATGCAGAGACGAGCCTCCGTAGGAAGCGATCAAGGGCCCGCCGAATCCCGGCTCGCGATCCAGCTCATCGAGATAAGTCGCCACGTTGAAGTAGCTCTCCGCCCGGAAAAAGAAGCCGTCCTTGGGACGCTGAGCTCCGCGAACCGGGCGCATGTAATCATGGAGTTCCGAATGCGTGCGCGCGGTCTCGAAGTTAAAGTTGATCGTGCCGCCCTCCGGATTGAAGCCCAGCGCCACCGCGATCGCCTCGATCAACGTCGACTTCCCCGCTCCGTTTTCGCCAACGAGATACGTCACCTTGGGATGGAACGACAACTCGTCGAATTCCCTGATCGCGTCCAAGCTGAAAGGATAACGGCCGAAAGTTGGGACGTTGTCTCGTTCCAGCACCATTTTGCGCAAATAATGACCGTTACGATGGATCGACATGCCTCTCCCCCATTCCGAATTCTACCGTTGCCACTTCTCCCCTTGCAGCTGCTTCCAGACCGTCTTGTTGCTGTATTGCTTCTGCGAGCTGATGTCCTCGCCGAACCAGTCCGGCGCCTGAAACGCGTTAGCTTCGTCCACGGAACTGAATTCGACCTCCACGACGGACAACTCCAACTGATCGTAAATATCGATCTCGACAACCCTGCCGTTCCACACGGCCGTGATGCGCTTCTTCGTCAGCGGCAAGAAACCGAATGCATTCACCATCTGCTCGTAGATTCCCGCCGTAATCTCGTACTCGACTTCCTCGCGCACAAGCCCGTTGCCGTTCTTGAAGGTGTGCGTGTATGTCACCTCTCCGTTCCCGAGCTCCTGGATTCGTCTAACGCGCAGCTCCTGCGTCTCATCGATCGCGAGATACGTCTGCTCGATGAGCTGCTCCTTGTGCGCGGAAAGTACGCCTTCCTTGATCAAAACGGCGGGTTCCACCGCCAGCAAATATTTTTTTTCGATCTCCAATGCCATACCGTTCCATCCTCCCGTTTCATTTGAATCTAGCCAGTACGCGGTTCACCCTGGCAGCGATATCCTCCAGATTCAAGCTGGATTGATCCAGTTTGTTATAGCTTTTTTTAACGGCTTCCAGCAGCCACTCCGGTATGCGCCGGCCTTCGATGGCACCGTAGAACTTATCGTACGCCCATACGAGATGCTCCCAGCGCTTGTCGTTGCCGCCCTCTACGTATTCGGAGACATCAAGCACTTTGCCGCGACCGTTTTGCAGAATAACGTTCTTAAGATGAATGTCCCGCGGATTCAATCCGCGCTCCCGTACGAGCCGCCTTGCTTCCTCGACGTCCCGAATCGCCTGCACCGGCACCGGAATGCCTTCGGTCAGACAGTCCTGCAGCGTCGGTCCGGGCTCGTAGCTGATGACGAGATAGTTGTCGCCCTCTCCGTGCAGGCTCGGAAAATACGGAATGCCCGCGAGCCGCTCGTAGACGTCGCGTTCGATGCTCTTTTTGTAAACGGCATGGTCCGAATACACCTTATACGCATACCGAGGCGTTCCCTCGTAATGAAAAACGGCCGCGTCCGTACCGATGCCGATGAGATTCAGCCCGTCTGTTTCGCCGATCACATCCACTTGACGGTTGCTTTCGTCGCCTATGACTTTAATGCGGGCGATGCATGCTTCCGCTGCTTTCCAATCTTCAGCCATCCTATTGGCCCCCTCGGTCGATTGCCTTACGATCTATCTTCCTTCATACCCAATAATGGGTTTATACGATCATGTGCATCTCATGTTTCGATTGCGGGGCATGCCATGAGTATACCATCTTCCGCTTGGGAACCGACTCTCTAGCTCAGCGATTTGATCATTTTATAATTTCTTAACGCAATCCCGTTACGAACGGGGGCTTGCTCCTTGACCACAACATAACCTCGGCGCTCGAAGAACGGCCTTGCCGTCACGCTGGCATCTGTATCGATCGTCGGGAGCCCAAGCCTGCCAGCCTCCCCTTCCAGCTTCCCTACCAAAACAGATGCAATGCCCCGGCCTTGATAATCCTTGTGAACGAACAGCCTTTCCAGATGACCATGCTCTGTCATATCCGCGAATCCCGTTAGGGCGCCTTCGATGACGGCAACCAAAGTAAAATTCGCCGCCATGGATTCCAGCCATGCTGCCGCACGACGCTCCATGTCCTCCGCCGGCGCCCATGCATCCAACTGCTCCCGCGTATAGTCCCTGCTGTTCACAGTATGTACCGCGTCATAGAACAAGGTTATGATCTCCTCTATATCCGAATCCTGAAATCCCCTGATTTCCATCCCGTATCGCCTCCATCCAAACGATCTAAGTATACACAATTACACCCCGCACAAACACATTGAACCGTTTAATGCTTTTTACTCACTGCCTATCGGACAAATAGCGTCGCCGGCGAGGCTGTTAGATTTTAAACTTTTCTTATCGCCAACAAAAAAACGCAGCGAACCGTTAAGTCCGCTACGTTCCGATCGTGCCGCCAGTTCAGCCCGCACTGCCCGTACTACCCGCACCGCTCGCACCGCCAGCTCCCCCCGCGCCATTCGCCGCAAGCAACGAGTTGAGTCCTTCCAGCAGGCTGCCACCGCCGCCCGTCAGGGAGATCGTGCCGATCTTCTCGCAGATCTTCTCCAGAAATTCCAGCTCCTTCAGACGGTACAAGGTGACATTCTCGTCCATCAGCTTCGCCGTGTTCAGGAGGCTTCTCGTGGATGCCGTCTCCTCGCGGCGCGTGATGAGATTGGCCTGCGCCTTCTTCTCCGCCAGGAGAACCGTGTTCAGAATATCCCTCACATCGCCCGGCAAAATAACGTCCTTCACGCCCGCCGACTGGAAGGCGACCCCATATTCCTCGCTGCGCTCGTTCAGCTTGCCCAGCGCGTAAGCCCCGATCTCCTGCTTCGTACGAAGCAGATCGTCCAGCTTCATCGTGCCGACGTATTCCCTAAGGATCAACTGCAGCAGGATGTACATTTGTTCGTCGAAGCCGCGAATTTCCAACGCTTTGAGCGGATGAACGATACGGTATTGGCAGACGAAGTTGAGGCGGAGCGTCACCTTGTCCTCCGTCATGATTTCCTGGCCCGTCATGTCGAGCTGCTGCTGGCGGAGATCGACGCTCTTCAGCGCGACGCTGACGGGTCCTCTCCAAAAGTAGTAGCGGCCGGGACGAAGCTCTCGCTGCAGAACGTTGTCGTAGAAGAGCAACCCCGTCTCCCAGCTTGCGACCTCGTGCATGTGATAGTAGCCCGCAAGCTTGGGCAGAATGGAGCGTTCGATCTCGGAGCCGAGCTCCGGTACCCGAACGTCGATCCGGCGGAAATCATGGCTGACGGCCACATTCCAGAAGGCGTACTTGCCGGGCGTCAGCAGTCGGGAGAACCTGCCGTCCTCGTAATGCAGAACGTATTCGTGATCGCCTACCTCCACGATCGCAAGCTCGCTCCGCAGCTCCCCGTCCTTCAAGAAAAACATCAGTTCCTTGCCGGGAACCGCGAAGGGCTCCGCAAGATTCATCATCGTCATCGTGTAGCCCGACCAAGCGGCGAATCGGTATGTGCCTGGGCGAAGCGATTTGACAAAGCTTCCTTTTTTGAACAACAGGCCTCGCTGATCATTTCGAACCGTAAATGTATGTATCATGTTCATTGCTCCTTTCGTTGTGGCGACCTGATACGGAAGCGGCGCTACCGCTCCGGCAGCGGAACAGGGCTTGAGATGGGCGCTAAGACGGACGACAGGCATGCCCCTTATCCGGGCAGCGCTCGGCAATCCGACTTCGATTGCATCACACTGCCTTTCCAGTAAACATTCTTCGTCCCTCGCGCCGATCGGGATCCGCCCTGCTGCATAGCTCCGTTCGCGGCGAATCCGCCTTGGCGTCTTCGTCCGCTCCCGTCCCGGGGTCTTCTGGGGAAAATCATACTTGGACTCAATTATCAGTTGAGTGCTCTACCATGAGCTCGCTCTTAAAGCGATCGGGAGTCGAACCCGATTAATGGAGGTTCATAGCCTGCACGCGCACAGCATACGAGCGCATACTTGCGCCCGCACTGCGGGATGAATGGACATCCCCGCCGGGTTGCAACGTCAGTGCTTTATGAACCTTCTTTATCATAAGGGATGGCAAATACTGCGAACATGGCGAAAGTATTACGAGAGCGTTATGAACGAGAGAAGCACAGTCTCCCAGGCGATGACTTGGACGCATTATTAAGCTTGGAAGGATAGCGCCGTCATGCCGTTAGGCGAGGGGAAAGGAAATTTAAGCTATGGGCACCTGCCGCAGAACTGTTACAATGAGTGGAACGCCAAACGGACCGTGAGAGGAGAGAAAGTATGGCCAGAGAAAGCTTCGACAAGGAAATCCAGTTCCTGCGTATGCTTGCCTTGACGAGCGGTGCCTACAGCCGCCAACAGTATGCGGAGAAGCTCGGCATCTCCGTCCACACCTTCGATAAAATGATGAAACGGCTGCGCGAAATCGCCTCCAGCTCGCTTAACGGACGAGACGGCGCCGCGGAGCAGCGGGACATGGCGGAGCTGCTGCGCTTTAGCTATCTGGATTCCTCGGACCCGCTGCTGCTGTTCCTGTTCCGCGCGAAGTCGCTCAAAGAATCCGAGAGCGAACGTCTATCGATTCTGCTCGGCGCGATGAAGGAAGGCGCCAAGACGGCTATGGAGCTGCTGGACGCTTGCAGCGAAGCCATGCCGCCGGAGCTCGCCTTGCCGGATGAGAAGACGATTCGCGGCGATCTGAAATATTTGGAGGGAGTAGGCGTCATTACCCGTGAGCCCGGTCCGCGCCCTTACCGGTACGCGTTGTGGGACAGGTTCGCAGGCTTGCTCGCGGAGGACGAGCTTCTCGATGTGCACGACTACGCCTGCATGATGGCGAATACCCAGCTCCCATCCGTGCAAGGGTACCTGCTGCGGGACATGATGAGCAAGCTGCTGACGCGCGATCGCGGGTTCGACGCGGAGAGCCTGGACGTATTCCGCTATAAATACCATTATTACTCCCGCATTCTGGACGAGGCCCACTTATTTCCGTTGTTCGAGGCTATCGAGGGGCGTTGTTATGTTTCTTTTCGTTATTTTTCGCCCAAAAAAGAGACCAGCTACTCCTCCCGCAACACCAATCCGCTCTTCGAACGCGAGGCCGGAGGCAATCGGGAGAGGGTATTGCCGCTCAAGATCGTCTACGATCATCAATACGGGAGATGGTATCTGCTAGGCTGGGGGGCGCGGCACGGGATCAAGAAGTACCGGCTCGAAGGAGTGACGGATCTGTCCGTGGGCGATGCCGCCGACGCGGACAGCTGGAACGAAAAGCTTGGGCTGCTGGAGCAGCGCATCCGCCACAGCTGGCTCGTCGACACGGGCCGCAAGACGCTCGTCCGGGCCCGCTTTTATAAGCCGGGACCGTCGATCCCGGACTTTGTTCGCGAACGCGTGCTGCAGCAAGGACAATGGGGCGTCATTACGGAGGAGGATGAAATATCGTTCCTCTATGAGATCGAAGTCAACGGGATCATTGAGATTAAGCCTTGGCTTCGCAGCTTCGGCTCAAGCTGCGAGGTATTGGAGCCGGCGCGGCTCCGGGAAGAAATGATTGCGGAATGGAAGGAGCTGAGAGAGTATTATGAATCCCTTTGAGAAAATATTCAATTACCAGCTCCTCTCCCGCCTACAGGACGGCGGCGCGGCGATGGTTACCTCGCACGAGCGCTCATGGCTGAAGTCCATGCTGGCGCATCCCGCCGCGGAGGAGGCGTTTCTCCCGGAGACGCTGGACAAGCTGCGCGATATGCTCCGGGAGGAGCCAGTCGTCGACTGGACGCCGCATCTGCTGCACAAGGCGGCCAGCAAGGAGAAGATGGTGTACCACCCTCATATCCGCACCATTCGCCGTGCCATCCATGCCTGCAGTGCACTTCGGATCGCGTACAGCGTTAAGAGCGGCGGCTCCAACGCCCACGAGAACGCAATTCCCTTCAAGCTGGAATACTCCATGGTAAAGCGGGAATGGTATCTGCTCTGGTACGACTCCCGCAAAAGCATGCTGATGAATACTAGGCTGTCGAAGCTCGCCGAGGTCAGCGAGAAGCCTTGCGATCCCGAACGCTTCGCAAGATGTACGGCCCAGGCCAAGGCTTATCTCGTCTCGCGCCGGGCCGAGGCCGTCATCGCCGTTGTGCCGGCCTATAACGAGGAGCTGTCGCGCATCCTGTACGCTTTTTCCTGCTTCGAGCGGGAGGTGTCGTTCGACGAAGAGCGGGACGAATACCGGATCAAGCTGTACTTCTCGCTTAACGAGCAGGAATACGTATTGTCGAAGGCGCGTTTCCTCGGCAAACGCATCCGCATCGTCGAGAACGATCGGCTCATCGCCCGCATGAAGCAGACCGTCTCCTGGGCGCTGCAGCGATATGGCGTGGATGAGGGGGCGACGGAATGAAGGCTCAAGCTCCCAAAAGAGACGATGGCACCGTCCGCAAGGCGCTGACGATTGCGGGGTCGGACAGCGGCGGCGGCGCCGGCATTCAGGCCGACCTAAAGACGTTTCAGGAGCTCGGCGTTTATGGCATGTCGGCGGTCACGGCGGTTACTGCGCAAAATACGCTGGGGGTACGCGCCGTCTATCCCATGACGGCGGACGCCGTTGCCGTACAGCTCGGCGCCGTAGGCGACGATCTGGCTCCGGATGCGGTCAAAACAGGCATGCTCGTCGGAGCGCCTATCATTGACGCCGTCGCGGATCAGGTTGCTTCCTTCGGCTGGCGCAATCTGGTCATCGACCCCGTCATGATCGCCAAGGGCGGCTCCGAGCTATTGCGGCAAGATGCGCTGCGCTCGCTAAAGGAACGTCTGCTGCCGCTGGCACGCGTCATCACGCCGAACATCCCGGAAGCGGAGACGCTGACCGGGATGAAGATCGCCACGATGGCGGATCGCGAAAAAGCGGCACGGCTGCTGGTTGCGATGGGGGCCGGCAGCGTCGCTATCAAAGGCGGGCATGACGAATCGACGGGAGACGTCACCGTCGATCTGCTGTACGACGACGGCCGCTTCCGCTACTGGGAAAGCCCTCGCGTAGATACGAGGCACACTCACGGAACAGGCTGCACCTATTCGGCCGCGCTGGCGGCAGGACTTGCAGCGGGACTGAACGTCCCCGAAGCCGCCGAACTCGCCAAGTCGTTTATCCGCGCGGCCATCGAAGACAGCCTGGACATCGGCTCGGGACACGGTCCCACCAATCACTGGGCGTATGGACGGCGAGCACGCCGGCTGGATCACTCCAAATCCTTACACTAACTAGTGTGTTCAGTTCGACTTTGTTGGTGTCGCCGAAACTCGACCGTTCGGCGCGTTTCTGCGCTGCTTCGCCGGAGCTGTCAACATACTTGGGTACGGAGTCACAGGTTTTACGCCTTCTGCAACCTTACTCTCCCTCCTCCCGTCTAGATGTTCGACATCATGACGAGGAGAGATTACATAATGAATCATCGCACACCTTGGCTCAAAATCGCAGCCACTCTCACCATCGCCCTATCGCTGGTCGCCTCCGGCTGCAGCAACGGGAGCAGTAACGACTCCAACGGAAGCAGCAGCAACGCCAGTCAGACGGAAACACCGGATCAGAGCGCCTCGCCGGAAAATTCGCCTGCGGACGGAACATCAAACCCGACTGCTTCACCTTCGACGGAGTCCTCCGCTTCTTCAGCTCCATCAGTAGAAGCGGAGGAAACTCCTACCGCGTCCCCATCGGCGGATGCGAATCGGCCCGGAACTAAACCATCCGCATCAGCCTCGAGCAACGCTGGCGAGAAACCCGCCCCGAGCGCCAAGCCGACGGTCAAACCCGCGGAGAAGCCTGCTGCTACAGCAAAGCCGACGACTAAGCCGACGACTAAACCTACAACTAAACCTACTGTGAAACCAACAACTAAACCTGACGCTAAGCCTACCGCGAAACCCAGCCCGACCGCCAAGCCCGATGCTCCTGGCATTAACGTAACGGTGACGGACATCACGGCCAACATAAAGGGTGAAATCGAGTTGCCGGCGCTTATCGAGGTTTCCGGAGAGCAGATTAAAGACTTCTATTATTTTGACGGAGCCGAGCTGCTCGAGGACGGTATTTTCCAACAAGCAATGATGAACGTCAAAGCAACGGAGCTGGTCGTCGTCAAACTGAAATCCTCTAAGCACTATGATGCGGTTAAGGAAGGTTTAACGAAACGCGCCGAGGACATCATCGAGACGTTCTCGACCTACCTCCCGGACCAATACGAGGATGCCAAAAACTATCAAATTATCCGTAACGGCAACTACGTGCTGTTCTCCATCTCGCACGACCAGGAAGCCATCAAAAAGGCATTCGAAGGGTCTTTCAGTTAATTGCATCCAAAGTCTCCGAATCGGAAAATAATAAGAAGCTTCCAGCCCCTCGTTTTGGTTCTGGAAGCTTCTTTGGTTTGTATACACAAGCACAAGGCAGCCCATGCCGTTCAGCCTTCAAATTTATGGGCGGTCATCCCCGCGGAAGTCCGCGTCTGCCGCTTCGACCCAATCATCGGGTCGGAAGACATTCCCGCCGCCGCTTCCACCTCTCCTGGCGATGCCGCGCGCTCACCCGCAAGTCCGGACTTGCGGCTCCTGCGATAAAGCAACAGGGTCAGCGCCGCGCATTCGGCGAACGTAAGCAGCGATTGCAGCATCTGCTGCCACAGGACGAGGTCCAAGCTTCCACCCCAGCCGAACAGAATCTTGTTTAATCGCATAAGCGGGATATGCCCGACGAACGTGACGATGCTGAATAAATTCAGCAGACGATGATGCGCCGTTATGGTCGCGTTGCGAATGCGAAGCACGCCGTAGAACAGAAGCGCCGTATTCGGCAGCATGGCGAATGTCAGCTTATAGGCTTCGCTCCAAGGTGCGAGGGCCGTCAATAGCACCGTCTCCGCAGCCGTGACGCCAATCGCGAGTACCGCAACCAAGCGGACATTCATCCTCAGGAATTGCTCCTCGTATTTTGCCATTAATGCTCCCATTACGACAAATGTAAGCCCGAAACCCAGATAACGAGTGGCGCCTGTCCACAAGATACCTGGCAGCGACGCGATGTCAACCTGGCCCATCCCCGTAAAGCTGAGCAAGCTGCCCGAGGCCAACTGGACGACACCATACAATACAGCGAGCATGATAAGAATCATTTTAAGAGACAGCCGGTTCAACAACCAGTAGGCTGCGACGGAGCCGAACAGCAAAGGCGGAATGAACCACAGCTGGAGCAGCGGGCCGTTCACGAACACGGCCATCACCAATATTTTGGTCTGCAGAATGAGGTTGGACAATCCCAGTCCGCCTTGGAGCAGCGCGGGCACATTAAATTCGGCTGCGAACAACAGGCAGAAGACGGCGTATACGGCGGCGATCCGGAGCCAATATTTCCTGACGTAGGCTCCTGGCTTAGAAGCATGCGACCACCCCTTGTACAGCAGGAAGCCCGATACGACGTAAAAACACGGCACGACGACACGTCCCTCCAACATAAGGAATGACGCAAGCGGCGGCAGGTCCATCGCAACCATGGATGGTATCAAGAGAGCGTGCGCAACCAGCACGAGAGTCGCGCCGGCCAGCTTGAACAACGTAATGCCGGGGTAGAACCGCCTCATTACGCATGTCTCCGCAGCGAGCCAAGCTCTTGCAGCACCAGTTGCTTCATCTCCGCTACGGATACTTTGCCCGTTCCGGACATGGGCAGCTGAGACAGGAAGATCGTTTCCTTTGGCAGCTTGAACGCAGACAGGTACGGAGCCAGCTCCACCCGCAGGCGCTCCGCCGACAACTTGGCTCCCGGCTTCAGCACGACGCATGCGCAGATCTGTTCCCCGTACAGCTCGTCGGGAATGCCGAGCACCATCACATCCTCTACATCGCGGATTCGCAGAATCGCGTTCTCGATTTCGACCGGCGAGATCTTTTCGCCGCCCCGCGAAATGATCCGGTGCATTCGTCCCGCAATGGTAAGCTGATTCTGTTCGTCGATTGTACCCAGATCGCCCGAACGGTACCAGCCGTCGTGCTGATGGCAAGGGCGCTCCGCCTCGTCGCGAATATATCGCATGACCCGATGCCCGCGAATAAGAATTTCCCCCTGCTCGCCGCGTGGCAAGGCTAGCCCCGTCAAGGGATCCTCGATACGGATCTCGATGCTTCGGTCAACCTTGCCCGCGAGACTGTATTTCTCGCTCATAAATTTATCATAAGGAATAAGTCCGCCCAGCAGCCTAGTGTGCTTAAGCATGCGGTACAGAAGCGGCAGCACAATCCCCCCTCCCATCAGACAGGTG
>NZ_BDQX01000356.1:92944-113476 GCF_003112455.1 Paenibacillus agaridevorans | reverse complement strand
CCACCGCCCCCGCCTCGGAGGAGCCATAGCTGACCAGAAAAAATCGCAGCTTCAGCTCGTCCGTCACACGCCTGATAATGACGGGGTTAACGGCAGCCGACGTAAATGCCACTCCAATCAGCGATGACAGATCGTAACGGCTTCTCTCGGGAGCGCCAATCACTCCCTGCAGCATATACGGCGTACCGACAAGTACCCTGCATCGTTCCTTCTCGATGACTTCCAAAGCTTGCATGGGGTTGTAGCGGCTAAGCATGACCGTGGCGACGGGTGCGCTTGTCATCGTTGTAAGAATCGTTGCGAAGCCCCCCATGTGGTAGAGAGGCAGCAAATTCAGCATATTAAATCGCGTCATGATCCAGCTGCTCGCTTTTGCCGTTAAGGTAGCTAACCGGCCTCGTCCCGGCTCCTTAGCCGACGGCGCAAGAAAGGAAGCCGTCGTACGCAGTACGCCCTTAGGTTTGCCGAGCGTACCCGAGGTGAACAGCAGCACGAGCGGGTCGCGAGCCGCCGTTTGCTGACTTGCTTCCCGGAATAGGGCATCCTCTTCTTCCTTCGTACCAACGCTCGTCGCCAGCTCCTGATAGGAACGGAAGCCGCATCTGTCGCCATCTGATCCGCCGCCAACCACGAATATTCGCTCCGCTCCGGGCAGCCAATCCGGCAGTGAGCCATGACGCGCCTTAAGCTCCTCCGCCAGTTCTCTTGTCATGGCGGGATACTGCTGCTTGTGGCCTTCCGCTCCAAGCAGCAACACAGAGGGGGAAGACTCTTCGAGATACACGGCCAGCTCTTCCTTGCGGGAGTAAGCATTGAGCGGTACCAGTATCGCGCCCAAACAAGCTGCCGCATACATCGCGACAATCATTTCCATTCGCCCTGTCATCAGCAGGGCGACCTTGTCGCCTTTGCGCACGCCAAGACGGCGCAACCCGCAGGCAAGCGGACGCACCTCCGTCCAGATGTCGCGCCAAGTGTGTCGTTGCCCCCACTCAGGAAAACAATAAGCAACCGCGCCCGGATGCTCCAAAGCCCGTTGCTCCAGCATCGCAGGAACCGTGCCCGTTTGATACTCGCTGCGCCATGCCATCCTTCACCTTGACCCCCGATCTTGTTATGGAACACATTATCTACTATAACACCATTTTTGTTCTTAATAAAGAACATTCTAATAAAGAAAACCTCTCTCAAGGCCTCTCGAAGATGAGCGAACTCCAGCTTTGCAAAGCAAAGCCTCTTCCGAAGCGTAAGGTAAGTGTTATCGCCAATCCAGTTGCATTGGTAACTCAAATAGCGGGCTGCGAAGCTTCTCATTCTTTTGACTAATGGGGATCGATTGAAGCGAGTGGGAAAACCTCCCACTAAATTTATCAATCTCCACTCCCTGGATAAAATTAAGGGAAAAGTACCCTCTAATTCGCCCGAAACCATCAATACAGACTCGAAAGCAGCGAATTAGATGGCGTTTTTCCCTTTAGTTAGAAAAATTCGAGGGTATTCTTGTGATTAATGGGAGGTATTCCTCCTAATTTCCCCACCCGCTGACACCCGTACCGCTAAGAGCCAACCCCCAAATGGTAATGTAGGGTCACGGTCGGTGTGAAGGAGAAGGGTGGGATTAGAATCTGCACCGCGCGCAGCTCCCAACGCACGGTGTCCCCTTTAGCAGTAATATCGAGGGTATAGGTTTATATATGCGCTTTAAAGGGATATGGCAGGCAGGTTCATACTTACCGATATGTCACGCCCGCATGTCTGGCGACGGCGTCTCGCACCAGCATGAATGTCTCTCCGTTCGTCAGTCCGCCGGGATGGCTGATCAGCGACCAAGTCGCTGGCGTTATCCAATCCCGCTTCTTTAATTCAGCCACCGCTTGCTCACGCTTAACCTGAACTCCCGACGTCAGCAGCAACGCATGGGCAGCATTCTCAAGCGTAACCGGCTCCCCCGACTTCAAATAGCCGGCCATCACTCCATCAGGTTTGCCCCGGAAATAGCGGGGATGCATCTTGACCAGCCTCTGCATCATCGTCAAATATCGGTCCTTGCTCGACAGGCCGTCCAGATCCCAGCGATTATTGTCATATCCACCCAGCGTCATGCCCATGCTGACGGCGGCCAGCAGTCCCGGGTAAGTCGGATGGCCCTGATACGCCGGCTGCTTTGCTTCGCGCATGCGAAGGTCCATGCCTTGGCCGCGCAGCATAGTTTGGAGCTTCGAGATTCCGCTCCTTGATGCGGCCAACTGCCGGAACGATATTCCCCCGTCTATGGCCAGCCTGGCCGCTGCTCCGGCCGCTTCTCCCGTCGCCATGCCGAGCGGGACGACACGGGCGCTGCCATGAGGCAGCGAATCGAAGCTGGCGGATCTCCCGACGACGAGCAGCCCATCGATTTCTTTGGGAACGAGGCTTCTAAATGGAACGCCGTATTGCCGGGGCGACATCATAATCGCGCCGTAATCACCTCGTCCAAGCCGCTGGATATCGACGTCGTAAGAGCCGTATGCGATCGCATCCCAGAAGTCCCGGTTCTCCATCAAATCCGCCATCGTCAGCCGATATTCCCCCTGCAAATGCCGACTCTCGCGGACATACAGCTCCGGCGCCGTGCCGGCGTAGCTCAGATCTTTCATTTCCTCGAACGTTGTTTTCAAAAACTCGACAATAAGCGGCGCTTCCCGCCGCCCGATCCGCAGCCCTTCCTGCACGGAGACCGGATCGAGAGGATCTACGTCAAAAATATGCATGGCGTTGACGAGTATCGTACCGTCTTTCTGCCGTCCAATGTTTAATCCGCGCAGCGCCACCCTGTCCGGATTGGAGGAGGGATAGTTGCTCGCCTCCAGGAACCCCCATGCGCTGCTTTGATCCACGCCGGTATCCTTGCGTCTGCCGAAGGATTGCCAGATGTCCTCCGTCATGCCGCTTAGCTTGAACACGAGCGTAACGGCCATGCGCGCATCCGGATTGCCAAGATCCTCGCGCCCGACGGTGTAAGGCGCGCCGGCTAGAGCGGCAATATCGCCATCCTGCGTCGCGTCGATGACCGCCCGCGCTTGCAGGACGCGGCGTCGCCCGTTCCCATCGGTAATGGCCAGTCCCCGGACTACTTTACCTTCCAGCTTGGGTTCCATGGATTTGACACCTAATAGAAGCGAAATATTCCTCTCGTCTCTGACCATTTGCTCGAACAGATCTGCCGCCGCATTAGCATCAAACGAAGTCCCGCCAAGCTGATCGTACCACTTCTGGAAGATGCCCTTGTTCAGAAAATCATAATTGCCGCTCCGCTTCGCCTCGGCAGTCTGCTGAGGAGCCAGATTCAGATCCAGCGAATTAAGCCAGCCCAGCGTGAGCAGGCCCCCCAGCCGATCTCGCCCTTTGCCATCTACGAGCAGCACACGAAGTCCGTTCCTCGCCGCGGACAATGCTGCAGCTATCCCCTCCGGGTCTGTCCCCGCAACTATAACGTCATACTTCTCGATTGCCGCCTTTGAAAGCGTTAATCCCGCGGCCTCCGCAGAACTGGCGCTGGGCCGCGATGCCGTGTCCATGAACCAGGGCAAGCCGATCGCAACGGCAAAGAGCAGCCATACAGCGGCGACAATCCATTTCTTTTTCGGTGACAATCCTTCTCTTCATCTCCCATCTGGATCAGATGAAGTTATATTTTGCAGAATGGAGGAATTATAACCGCGTGATTCAAGTTCGGGGGGATGGGTTAAGTAGAGTCATAAGGCAAGGACGCCTTTACCAATTCGAGAACAGGAGTGATCGCATATGTCTAAGGAACAAGGATCAAGTGGCATCGTAACCGGGGCAGTAGTAGGAGGACTCATCGGAGCGGCGGCAGCCCTGCTCCTCGCGCCGAAGTCTGGCGAGAAACTTAGAGCCGATTTGATGAACGCGCTGCAAGCATTTGGACAGCGTACGAAAGAGGTTGCCGCAAGCGTCTGCGAAAACACGAAGGAAGCGGCACAAGGAGCCGTTGAGGGCGTTAAAGGCGCAGTAGACGGCGTCAAGGGAGCGGTTGACGGCGTAAAATCCGATATCAATTCCATGGCACCGCTGCAAGACGATATTCAGCGCCTCGGCAAGGAGATGGACAAAATGCCAACCAACTCCGAGGTTAAGAGCAAAGGGCTCCAGCCTGACCCGGCGCAATAAGCGGGGTTATCGCAGGGCCACGCGACAGATTGTCGCGTGGCCCTGCGCCCGCATGTCCGATTTTATTTGACCCGGAACGTTCTTGCCCCGTGCTTCCGCACCAGCATCAAAGCGACAATCAGGTACAGCAGAGTCGCGCCGACAATGACAATCGTAAACGAAGAAGATGCCCCGCGCCAAATGATACTAAAACCGCTCGCAAATGAAACAAGCAGGTTTACCGCAAAGAAAAGCGGATTTTTGACATTCAGCTCCGTCGAATACGGCTGGAGGTAGTAATACATAAACAAGTGGTGAACGGAATAGAAAATCGCCAGAGAGATGACGCAAGCCCATACCATAAGCAGCTCAAGATGGAGCCACTCGCTCCCCGTTGCGGCTGTGACGGCCGTAATCGCTAATCCGAGAGTTGCGGCAATAAGCAGATTATTTTTGACCATGACGCCCAGCCGGATTCTAAAGTGATCATAGGCCGAACTGCGGTAAAAGCTGTACCTCATCAGACTGAGATCGCAATTGTAGAACATGGCCTTGCATAGACTATCGCCGACAGACAGGAAGTACATGGTCAGAACCAGAAAAGGAATGATGGTACCCGCGTTCCATTGCTGTTCCTGCAGTTGCCCCCGGAATAGAAGCATAAAGATGACTCCGACTACTCCAATTGCTCCTATGATGACGAGTCGTTTGTTAATCGGTCCGCGAATCAAGCTCCGATGCCTCATGAAAAACAATTCGTTAAGGTATGCATGGCCTTCCTTTTTGATCAGCCTGCCTTTCCCGACAAGCACGGTGTCATAATCGCTTTGCTTCGTCTCCACGCTTTTCTTCTGCGCATCCGCCATCATACGGCCCATATTAAGCAGCGGGTCGTCTCGCTTAGTGGCGACGTCAACGGCTTCTCTGTATCCCGTATAACGAGCCAGTTGGAAAGCAGCAAACACCCCTCCCAATGGGATCGCGATATACAGCGGCAGATTAAGAAGGACGTTATCCGTTATGGGAGCCGCTCCAAGCAGCAGCGGCGCATACGCCCCGGCATATCCAGCCAGAATAACGCTCCAAACAATCGCTGTTTGTTTAATCAATACCACGCCGGTCCGTTCAAAAAGCTTGAGATGCAAATATTCGCTTACTATACGCCACAGCGCAAGCAGCACCGTCAACATAACGGCTTCCACAATGGCGGCACCCAGAAGTCCCGCGAATAATAACATGGCAGGCAGCAAATAGATGCCGAAGGTCGTATAACGGTAGGCCAGCGTAGTTTTCATATAGCGTGCTGGCGACAATCTCATTAGCTTAACCGCGATGTATTTCTCCCGCTTGGGCTCCAGGATGGTCGCGCTGCTGACAGCCGCAATCACAAAGCTGATGATGGTAAAAATATGTATAAACTGACTAAGTTGCTCCGCCTTCGTCAAATCTTCTCCTATACTCACGACAGGCAGATAAATCAAAAGTCCAATATACATAAATGGGAGCAGGAAACCCCCTATCCATGTAAGCAGGAGCGCGGCGACGGAAATGATTTTTTTAAGCTCAAGATTGGCGTAAATCGTGTTTTTGATAAGCTTGCCCATGACCGGGAGCTTCTGAATGTAGAAGATAAGCAGGTTGGCAGCGATGGATGTGCGAATCGCCATCAGCGTACTAAACATTCTCAGCATGCTCATCATCCTTCAACAGATTAATGACGGATTGCTCAAATTCCGCACTATGAAGCAGTTCGGACGGCACTGCGGACAATTCTCCCTTATGCAAGACAACCAGCTCGTCGCACAGATCGGAGGCCAGTTGCAGAATATGGGTCGAGAAGATGAGAATATGGTCCTTCTTGAGCTCCTTCAGCATTCGCTTCATCTCCAGAGCCACAATGACGTCGAAGGAGGTTAGCGGTTCGTCCAGCAAAATAATCGGAGGTTTCGTGATGAGGAACAACAGCATCTGGAGCTTGTTTTTCATGCCGTGCGAATATCCCTTGATCAGCCGATGCCGTTCTTCCTCCGTCATGCTCATCATTTCGAAGCAGCCATCGATCGTCAATTCCGTTTGCAGCTTGTCCTTATTGATATCCATAAAAAATTTAACAAACTCATACCCGGTCAGAAATTCCGGCAGAATAGGCAGCGAATAGACATATCCCACATCTTGTTCGGTTATCTTCCGCGTTCGGCCGTTCTCTTCCAGCAGCACCTGTCCGCCATCCATTCCCTTCTCTCCGCTTAGACAGTCGAACAGCGTTGTTTTTCCCGCTCCGTTACGGCCCAGAAGTCCGTATATCTTACCGCCGTCAAAGCTGAAGCTTGCGGACCGCAGAACCTGTTTGTCCCCGAATTGCTTGTCGATATTTTCTATGATCAGACGCAAGGATGGTTTCCTCCTTTCCTGGGTTCCCAAAAAATGCCTTCATGCAGTTAATCCGCCCCCAATGATGCTTGGCGGCGTTTATTAACAGCATAAAGGCAATTTGCGGCAGAACGCAAGGACAACGCGAAATGCTTAGTCATCCCGTTCTTCCAGAGCCTCGGCGCTTTCGCCGTAATCATCGCCCAGAAGCTCGCGAAGCTTGCCGATCGCGCGGCGCTGTATGCGGGACACGCTCATCTGGGAGATACCCAGTTTGGCTGCGATTTCGCGCTGCGACAGCCCGCTGGAGTAGACCAGGGTCAACACCTTGGCTTCTTCATCCTTGAGCTTGCCGAAGGCTTCCTGGAGATCCAGACGACCATCCAGCGTCAGCATCTCATCGTTATTGGTGCTGATCATGTCGCCGATCGTAGCAGCGCTTTCTCCCTCGGAGGACAATGGCGTATCAAGCGACACATATTGGTACGATTCTCTGGAAGTCATCACCTCTATGGTTTCTTCAACCGACAACTCCAGATAATTCGCAATCTCATCTACATTCGGCGAACGGCCAAGCTGCACGGATAAGTCGTCGATCGCGCGTCCGAGCAGCAAGCCCTTCTCCTTAAGGCGCCTCGGCACCTGAATATACCAGGACTTGTCCCGCAAATAATTTTTGAGATGTCCGACTACGCTCTTCATCGCGTATGCTTCGAACGGAATTTCACGATCTGCATTATACTGCGCGAAGAGCCGCAGCATAGACATCTGGCCAACCTGATACATATCCTCGTACAGATCCGGCCTGCTCCTCGACAGCTTGCCCGCCGCCATCCGAACGATTGGCTCGTAATGTCGGAGGAGCGCCGTCGCGGTATCGTTACAGCCCGTCTCTTGATACTGCTCCAGAAGCTGCATCGTTTGCTGCGGAGTCAGCTCAGAGGAACTTGAATTCATACCATCTCCTCATTTCTGCTCATGCGCTTGGTGAGTACAACCTCCGTACCGTTATTCACCCGGACCTTGACTTCATCCATCAACGCCCTCATCATGAACAAACCCAGGCCGCCGATCGGCGCATCACTGATAGGGGTCCCTTGCAGCCCGGCCGTTCTTATCGGTTCGGGTCGTTCTTCACGGGCGCCGCCGTAATCTCTTACGGTCATAGTCAGACCATCCTCATGGCAAATAAACTCTACATCGACCTCGCCTCTGTCATCATTTCCCTTATAGGCATGGAGGATGGCATTAGAACAGGCTTCTGTCACCGCAACCTTCATATCTTCAATATCCTCATAAGGGAATCCCGCTTTGGCGGCAATGGCATACAAGGCAGCGCGGACAATATCCAGATAGTCGGCTTCCGCGGGTATGCGCAGCTTGATTGGCGAATGGCTCATCATATACACGTTCCTCTCCGTCTTCATCTAGTATAACTCAGTTGGCTTTCATTCTGCTCCAGATCTTAACCGACGATGCAACCATCTCTGCAATGGCAGCTGCCGTCTTTCTAATCTGAGCTCCGTTATTGCCCGCTCCCGCAGACTCATGCCCCATTCTCGCAGCATTGGAGATGCCGGCGCGCGTTGCTTGTTCCGTCTTCGCAGCCGTCTTCTCTAGCACGCCTGCCGCCGCATGTTTCGCGGCCGTCGTCAGTGCATGCGCCGCTTCTCCGATGTCGCTGACAGTATGAAACAATCCATCGAGATCCTTCAGCTTGCGCCTTGCGTCGACCGTAACCGCATTCGTATTCTGAACAACTTCCCTGGCCTCGCTGCTCATCTGCAGCACTTCCGTCCGAAGCTCGTTAACGGTCCGTTTGGTCTCCGCAATAAACGTCTCCGCTTGTTTGACCGTCTTCGTCACCGCTAAGACCAGTATGATGAGAGATACTGTGATCACGACCAAACAAATGCCGATTAGAATATTCATCAAGGTCACCTCAATTCATGGTTTATGATGCTCTATCCGTTCTTACCCCGCCGAAAGTCTCTTGAAACAGCTGGAATAAGCCGCCTCCGAATTGGGTAATGGGACGATACATGCTATAATGGTTAATAGTTTAAGAGAGACTGTTTATAGAGGTTGTTTATAAATTAAATCGTTAATTTAGGACGGAACCTATAATGAGAGGACCACTGCCCTATGTTTAAAAATATGAATTACACCATTCGCATGAAGATCGCGATTGGTTATTTGCTTATCATTTGTTGTCTCGGAATTACGATCGCCGTCGTATCGGAACGAATTAATACTTTACACAATGAGATGGAGCAGATTGTTACCCGAGACCTGGAGATCCAAAATTTTATAACGAATATTCGTTACAACGTAGTCAGCATGGAGACCAGCCAGCGCGGCTACCTTCTTACGGGCAGACAAGCCTATCTATTGCCCTACCAAGAAGGCAAATCCCAATGGGAAGCCAACCACACCAGTCTTGCGGCCTTGCTTGACAATAACGCGAGCGCGCTCAAGGAATTGGAAGCGATCAAGCTGACGATTCAGAACTGGATTAACACCACCGGCGAACCGACAATCGCAATGAGGGCCAATAACGATACAGAGGGCATCCAGACGTTTTACCGGAACGATCCCGGCAAAGCCGATATCGACAAGCTCCGGACTCAACTGGAGGATATGCGCTTGTCCCATATCGACGATACCAAATCCTATATTCTACAGCTCGAAAGCCGCAATCGCGTCGTCACTCTGAGCCTGTATATTCTGCTATTTGCAGTCGTCATTGTTTCGTTGCTCATCGTATCCTTTGTCTCGAGCTCCATCGTCAAGACGATACGGCAGGTTTCCTCTACAATTGCAGGGATATCCGTTGCAAAGGGAGATCTTTCGAAGCGAATACATGTGAAGACGAACGACGAGATCAAGGAACTTGCCGAGGCTACAAATGCCCTTCTTGTCAGTCTGGAGGCCCAATCCTGGATTACAACCCGGGTCGCGGAGATTGCCACGATGACGCAAGGCCTGAACAATCTGGAAGAGCTTGGACGATCATTCCTAAGCCGCGTGGCTCCCATGGTCGGCGCACCGTACGGCGTCTTCTATATCCGAGGTGCCAAAGGGTCGGAGCCTCGCATGAACAAGCTGGCGGCTTATGCGGAATCCGGTGATGCAGAGGCCAGGGCAAGCTTCCGGTTCGGCGAAGGTCTCATCGGCCAATGCGCGATGGATAAAAGAACGTACCTGCTGAGCGCGCCTGACGATTACAAAGCCGGCATTCAATCCGGGACGACCGAGCTTCATCCTCGCAATCTGCTTATTGTGCCCATCGAATACGAGGGCAAAGTCGTAGCCGTTGTCGAGTTCGCTTCGCTTGAACCGTTTACTGCCCAGCATCTGAAGCTGCTCGAGAGCATCGAGGACTACTTCGGCGTCACCATCGACAATGTAACGGGCCGTATGGAAGTAGAGCGCCTGCTGAGCGAGTCTCAAGCGCTCACGGAGGAGCTGCAGACACAGACCGAGGAGTTGCAGGCGCAATCCGAGGAATTGCAGATGCAGCAGGAAGAGATGCGGATGACGACAGAGCATCTGGAGGAGCAGAATCTCTTCGCCGCACAGAAAACCAAGGAGCTGGAGCATGCCAAAACCGAACTGGAAGCTTACGCCGAAAAGCTCAAACAGAGCGCGCAGTACAAATCCAATTTCCTGGCCAACATGTCGCATGAGCTTCGAACGCCGCTTAACAGTATCCTGATCCTGTCCCAGATGCTCTACGAGAACGAGAATAAGCTGCTTACGGAAGAAGAGGAAGGTTATGCCCGCGTCATCCATTCGTCCGGGAATGATCTGCTCTCCCTCATTAATGATATTCTGGATTTGTCCAAGATCGAGGCTGGCAAGATCGCTCTCGTCATGGATGACGTCAATGTAACCGAAATTCCGGAAATGATGAGGATGCTGTTCGACCCGGTAGCGGACAAAAAAGGCATTACGTTCCGCATCGAGCTGCAGCACGATATTCCGAGCGTTGTGCGCACGGATGGTCAACGCCTCCAGCAAATTCTGAAAAACCTGTTGTCCAACGCGTTCAAATTTACCGAGTCCGGCACCGTCACGCTAAAGCTCCATCAGGCAGATCCAGCTGTTGTGGCGGATAAGATGCCCGGCAGCGCCCCGGAGGAGCTGCTTGCTTTCTCCGTCGTCGATACAGGCATAGGCATACCTAAGGACAAACAAGATCTGATCTTCGGAGCGTTCCAGCAGTTAGACGGCAATACAAATCGCGTGTATGGCGGAACTGGCCTGGGACTCTCCATCTGCAACGAACTTGCCAATCTGCTGGGCGGATGCATCGTCGTGGAGAGCGAGCTTCATAAGGGAAGCTCCTTCACCCTGTACTTGCCGGCGACTCATTGCACCGCAATCGAGCTGGAGCAGGCGTCTATGCAAGCGTCGGCTTCCTATTCTGCTCCGGGACATCCGTTCGCGGACGTAAACTTCGGTGATAACGCGGCGGCAGCCGCCTCTCCTCCGATTTCGCAATCGGAGCCCGTAAAGAACACGCCTGCAGCCGCAAGCTCTGGAATGGGCGGTTCCGAAGAAACCGCCTTGTTCCTGGGCAAGCGGGTTTTGCTGGTGGAGGACGACGAACGCAATATTTTTGCGATTGACAAAGCGCTCAAGAACAAAGGGCTGGAAGTCGTTATCGCACGCAATGGACGAGAATGTTTGGACATCGTAGCAAGCGACTCCAACTTCGATCTGGTTCTTATGGACATTATGATGCCGATCATGGACGGCTTCGAGACGACTCGCGCATTGCGTGCGGATGAAGCCATGCACGACAAACCGATCATTGCGCTCACGGCCAAAGCGATGAAGAGCGACCAGGAAAGCTGTCTGCAAGCAGGTGCTTCGGATTATATCAGCAAACCCATCCACATGGAGCAGCTGTTCTCGCTGATGAGGGTTTGGCTGACAAAGCAGGTGGGACATTAATGCCGGAGTTCGAAAGTTTCGATTACGCCAGAATGGGCAGGCGATCAGATGATTTCGCCGCGCACGAAGAAGCCGCGGCAGGCGATGCCGACGACGACATAGCCATTACGGAGCTCGAGGAATTGGAGATTGATCTGTTGCTTGAGGCCATTCATCGTATGCGCGGCTTCGACTTCCGCAACTACTTGCGCTCATCGCTTCGCCGAAGAATTCGCCATCGCATGCATCTGGAAGGCGCTTTGACGATATCCTCGCTGCAGGATCGTATCTTGCACGAAGAAGGCTGCATGGAACGATTGCTGGAGGACTTCTCCATCAAGGTGACGGAGATGTTTCGAGACCCGGCATTCTTCCAGACGTTCCGCTCGGAAGTGGTGCCCCTGCTCCGCCAGTATGACCGATTGCGAATATGGAACGCCGGCTGCGCGACCGGAGAAGAAGTATACTCTATGGCCATTTTACTGGAGGAAGAGGGACTGCTGGAACGTACGATGATCTATGCGACGGATATGAGCAGAGCTGCAATCGCCCTCTCCAAGGAAGGACGATTTCCGCTTAAGCGCATGCAGGCCTATACCAAAAATTATCTACAGGCAGGCGGATCACGGGAGTTCTCGGCTTATTACACAACCGACCATGCCTACGCGCGATTCCTTCCCACGCTCAAAAATCATATGGTGTTCGCGCAGCATAATCTGGTTACGGACGGCTCGTTCAATGAATTCCAGGTCATTTTATGCAGGAATGTGTTGATCTATTTCAACCCTGCGCTGCAGTCTCGCGTTCACGGCATACTTAACGAAAGCCTGGCGCCGGACGGTTTCCTCGTTCTTGGCAGCAAGGAATCGCTGCTGGCCCCCCATCGTAACGGCTTTACGGAGTTTAACCCGGAGCAGCGGATCTTCCGCAAAAGCGGCGATCCTATATAAGCACGCAAAAAGAGGCCTCAACTGGTTTGAGCGCCTCTTTTTTAACACAATCGAATATATAAGCTTCGAGCATTCGAAAACCGAATCCCGCACCCACGAACGACTTCGACAGAAGTTTGTCTCATTGGCGATATTTGGTTAACCATACATCGGTGCCTTCTGACGTGGGAAATACCTCCACTTTGTCCATCAGCGCCTCCATCAAATAGATGCCAAGCCCTCCGGCCTGGAGCTCTGACACTGCTGCTCCGCCCAGCGGAGTGGATGCCAGCCCAGCCCCTTCCAGGACGAATGGCGAACCCTCGTTGTGCACCTGGATAACAAGGGCTTGGTCATCGTGGTGAAAGGTGACCTTGATCATGCCTTCTCCGGAATGTCCTCCATGCAGAACAGCGTTGCTGCAGGCCTCCGATACGGCCACCTTCATGTCCTCGATATCTTCGTATTCGAAACCAAGCTTGCTGGCGATGCCGTACAAACAAATTCTGACCAAGTCGATTTGATCCGCATGAGCCGGTATGTGCAATTGAACAGCTTTCATCTCTTACGCTCCGGCTCCTTCCTTTATATATCCCGAAATACCCGTCAAGTCGAACAAACGCTTTACTTTGGCCGGTATCTCCTGTACGTAGAACGGTGCTCGCAATCCATCCCGTGTCTTCAAAATAGATACGATAACGCCGATACCCGTGCTGTCGATATACGTCAAATTTCTTAAATTCAAAACAAGCGCAATATCCTTGCGTTTCAACACATGCTCAAGCGCGCATTGCAGTTGCGGCACGGCAGCCAGATCGAGTTCCCCCTCCAGATACATGACGTATTCGCTGCCCTGCTCTTCGGTTCTAATCTTGAATGGTTCCAACTTCATCATGAGTTCACTTCGCTTTCTTAAAAATAATAGAGGGATTAGACTGTTGCCAAATGATAATAGCTGATATATGCAAGCTCCCCTGTCTCTTCGTCCAGGAACAGCTTAAGCAGCGCTTCGTCTCGCTGGAAGACGATTCCGTCTTCCGCGATATAGTCGGGTTCGCCTAATACGTCTTTAAGATCGGCAACCGTCATGGGAACCGTAACATCGTCCAGCAAAATTTCCTTGGCATCGCCGGGAATATCAATAGCCTGGATGTATTCGCCGGAGAAAACAACGCGCAGATCTTCATACTCCATAATAACAAGATCGCTGTAGAATTCATCCTGCGTTACGCCGCGCGGCTCGCCCAGCTTGCCTATGACCGCCGCGCGGTCGTCGTACAACGTAAGCTCCTGAACGCTTCGAAGCAGAATACCTTCTTCGGCGCCCAATGCAGCCTCGTCCTGGTCGACGGTCTGCACAACGGAAGATTCCTCCTCCGGATAATATGCCGCTTCTCCGCTTGGCCATTCATGAGGCTCCGTTACTTCGGAAGGCGCCGCTTGATCCGCCTCGACGTGATCCGGCGAGACGGCCACCGGTTCGAATCCTGTATGATCTTGGCTTTCTCCGCCAGTCGATAACATTCCGCTTACTATCAGTGCCACCAAAAGGAATATTTTCATTCGTAAACCCTCCCTGCAATCAAACGCTTTGCTAGAGTCTATACATAAGGTATAAACCATTCCGAAGGGTTTGAAACAGCAGGTCAGAATTATTTTCGCAAGGAAATTTTAGTGCAGGACGGCACGTACCAGACAGATATCGTCACGTTGCTTATCCCCGCCATGCTCGGCCAGCAGCGACTCGACGAGTTCCTCAGGATTAAGCTCCAAACTTTTCTTCGAGCCCATGGATTCGGCCAACTCCCGCATGCCGCAGTCGCTAACCTCAAGCGCATCCAGCAATCCGTCCGTATACAGAAATAGATCCGTACCCGGCTCATAAGCCAATTTCACCTTCCGAATAGCAAGTTTATCGAACAAACCGACGGCTGGTCCCGTAGGCTCCATATATACCACTTCGCCGCCAGAGAGTATAACACCTGCCGGATGACCGGCATTCACATATTCCATACTTCTCGAATCCGTGTCGACCACGACAAAAATAGCCGTAAAGTAATAGTTAATCAGCTCATCCGATCGATAGAGCTCTCCCATGTAGCGATTGAGCTCCTGCATCACCTCTACGGGATCGTTAACGCGCATGATCATATCGCGCAGCACAGACGAAATAAACATGCAGACCAGCGAAGAAGAAATGCCATGTCCCATCATATCCAGCAGAATAACGCCGTACCTGCTGGCATCCATCCGGAACCAGGCATAATAATCGCCGGCGAGCTCCGAAGAGGGACGGTAAGCCGCTTCGATCTCGATGCTCCTATTGCGGATTGGTCCGCTAAGAACGCTTCGCTGTACCTGCTTGGAGAGCTCCAGCTCGTATTGGATCCGCTTGTCGCGCTCCTTATGCCAATCCTTCTCATGCTTGAGCCTCAATGCGGACCGCATCCGGGCCAACAGCTCCAGCTTGTTGATCGGTTTCATCACATAATCGGACGCTCCCGCATCGAGCGCCTCTGCAAGCTTATTGGAATCACCGACCGCCGTAACGAAAATAATCGGCACATCCCTGTACTTCTCTCCCGCCTGAATGCGTCTGCAAGCCTCAAGCCCATCAATTTCCGGCATCATCATGTCCATCAGAATGAGATCGACGGGCTCCTCCGGAGCGGAGTCGTCCTCCAAACCAAGCAGGTCATACAGCTCTCTTGCTGAAGAGGCGATGCGCGTATCGGTATATCCGGCCTTGGTCAGAATAGCGCGAATAATCATTTGGTTGGTTATATTGTCGTCTACGATTATAATGCTCACGTGCTGTTCCTCCCATTAATGCTTGCTAGAGTCGCATAAATGCCCATGACAATAGCCTACCCCCGCGGGCAGGCTATTGCAACCTATTTCATTGGCGGTTGGTTATTATAGCTGTTGTACATCATATAGGGGTGAAAGTAAACTTCGCGGTCATAATCGTCGTTTTCGTATTCGCGACCGCCCCAAGCGATGACAACGATTTTGTCACGATCCATCTCGGCCTCGAGACGTTCCGCCTCCGCCTTGGCCACGCCCAGCGACCTCATCTTGGCTCTGAGCTCGTCTCCCGTGCTGCGAAAGATATTGCCGATCGCGGTCCCGATTCCTTGATCCATGATGCCGATCTCTTCGGCATCCGTCCGCTCTGCGATTCGCTTCGTTCTCGTCTTGTCATGCGTCAGAACGAAAATCCGATCCTCCTCATAACCTTCCCGGCGGAACCGTTCCACCTGCTCCTGTACTTCTTCCCTCGTCATTACCGTGTGAACCTTCGTCAGTTGCGTGTTGATCGTTGTCATTTGAATTCCCTCCATTTACGGTTCGTTTATAGCGGTTGTTCAAAAAGTCCGCTTTTGATCACGAAGCAAGCCACGAAGCCTACTCGACATCGAATCTTGCATTCAGGCGAAACTTCCGTTGCTCACGTAGCTTCCACTACGCTCCGCTACTCAGTTTCTACCTTCATCCAATTTTCTCGGTGCTGAAAACCGAACTTTTTGAACTCTCACTTATAGATTGCAGCTATTTGATAGGTGATGTTCTTTGTCTCCGTTCCGTTCTGTCGTAGCTTCCGTCCCAGTCGGGTTAGACTCGCCTTCTGCCGAGAATAAGAGAAGCAATGAATAGAACCAGGAATACGACGAATAAGATTTTGGCTATGCCCGCCATCGCGGAGGCAATCCCCATAAATCCGAAGATGCCCGCTGCTACTGCAAAAATGAAGAACAATAGTGCCCAGCCTAACATAGGAATCACTCCTTTTGAAATTGTCATTCGCTAGCTTGATTACTATTAACCGCAGGAAGCAGGGATGAAACAACCTTGTATCTCGTGGACTTTCATTGATTCGTATCAGCGCTCAGTTATAATAGAAGTATCAGCAGTATCAAGAAGGAATACGACAATCATGATGCATAGATGAAGGAGAGAACTCATGGACATTATCGAAATTCCCTTGTCGCTCATCGAAGAGGATAAGGATCAGCCGCGCTATCAGTTCGACGAGGAAGCGCTGGGGGAGCTCATGCAGAGCATCGAGGAATTGGGACTGCTCTCTCCCATCAAGGTTCGGACGATGGAAGGCGGACGGTACCGTATCATTTATGGCAATCGTCGGTACAAGGCAACCGAAATGCTGGGACGGAAGACGATCCCGTGTATCGTCTCTACCACATCGGACGAGATGGAAATCTATCTGGAGCAGATCGCGGAGAACTTGACGAGAGAGGGCTTCTCCCCCATCGAGGAGGCCATCGCGTTCGATAAGCTGATGAACGATGGACGGTTCCGCAGCTCGCTCAAGTTTCTCTCCGCCAAGCTCGGCAAGCCGGAGAGCTACATTAAGAACAAGTGCGAGCTGTTGAAGTTCAGCAAGGCTGTCCAGAAGCTGATCGTCAGCGGGACGGAGATTCGCAAGGATAAGCTGACGGAGGATCAACTGCTGCCGCTTAAGGATCTGTCCATGGAGCATCGGGATCCTCTGGCGCTCATCGCAGCGCGAGACGAGCTTCCCGTCAGCGACGTAAAGAAGATCGCCAAGCTGTTCAAGGACAAAACAATCTCCGACAACACCAAAGAGAAGCTGCTGCTCAAGACGGGCAGCGGCTTGATCGAGACCTGGTCGGTGTACGAGCAGAACCGGAAGAACAAGAAAGCGGCTGAGGAAGCGGAGGCTGATGAACAAAATCGTAAGGGATCGGCGACTGGAAGCGCATCGAATGCGACATCTGGTGCGTCGGCTTCCGGGGCGGCGACGGCGGCAACTGGTGCAACGGCGGCCGGGGCGGCATCGAATACGACAACTGAGGCGTCGGCTTCCGGGGCGGCATCGACTGGCTACACGACGTCACAGGCGGCTAGTGGCGCCGCTGGCGAACCGTTAAGCCCATCCGCTTTCGACGGCGCCGGAAGGGCGGCAGACGGTTCATCTTCGCAAGCGGCTGAAGCTGGGGCGGCGAGTAAAAACGTCAACGTGTCCGACTTGCTGCGCAAGCTGCAGCAAGAGCTTCCTCGTCAGACCGAGCTCTCACGTTCCATCGCCAAGCTGGTGGTCGAATCCGACGGAGAGGGTCAAGTGCTGTTTACGCACGAGGTAGACGCCGTGGTAGAGCAATTGGAAGAACAGCTTGCCTTATGGAAGTCGCTTCGCGAGAAATCGCCGCTTTAGGCATATATTTAACTTCACCGCCTAAAGACGGCGACAGCCGGTTCATCTTGCCCTGGGGAAGAAGCAGCTAAGGCAATTATGAAGGATTCGCTGCTCGTCATTATGCGGATCTGGCAATAGCCGCCGGGAGGTTTCCCGCTTCTGCATACGGTGAATCGGCGACCTTCCTGCAATATTCCCGGCTTCCTTAGCAGCAACGCATTTTGCCCCTATCGGCGGTATCAGCGCCTATAGGGGCTCGCGCGGCGCATTTTGGGCCCTATCGGCGGTATCATCGCTTATGGGTCTCGCGCGGAAGGTTGACATCATACTGCTCATCCATTATCTTATTATTGTTCCTACCACTTGTGAAGCAGGCAACTTTCGTCGGGACAAGCCTTATGTCGGTGGATGAAGTATCCACGCGCTTAAAGGACCTATTTATGATGGAGAGGCAGGTCATACTCATGGAAACTGGCAAGAAAGCTAGTATTACCGTAGAAGTCGAGGTTAACGCGCCTGTTCAGCAAGTGTGGAAGTATTGGACGGAGCCTCAGCACATTACGCAGTGGTCGTTCGCGTCCGACGAATGGCATGCGCCTAACGCAGAAAACGACTTGCAGGCTGGAGGCAAATTCCTCACGAGGATGGAAGCCAAGGATGGCAGCTTCGGATTCGATTTCGCCGGTGTTTATGATGAAGTAAGGGAACACGAATTTATCGCGTACACACTTGGCGACGGACGGAAAGTCGCGATTACGTTCACTGGGCAAGGGGATAGCACGAAGGTTGTTGAAATTTTCGACGCCGAGGACACCAACCCTATAGACATGCAGCAAGCAGGCTGGCAGGCGTTTATGGACAACTTCAAATCGTACGTCGAAAGGTCCGAAGCTTAATAAAGGCAGAACACGCAACACGCGTTTACACTTCAGATTCCAATTTCGAATGAACCTTCCGCCAGGAAGGTTTTTCTTTTTGCGGCGTGCGTACGCTTAAACTGCATTAACGCTGGGTACCAGTTGAACGAGCTGGCGTGTATGATTTTTCATACACGTCCGCCTCGTTGCCCGCACATTCGGCGGATGCGCAGACTTATGTATACGAGGCGAGGCGTCTGGTAACTTTTAACATCTTTAAAGCAGTCGCGGTCCGCAGTAAGCTTGAAGAAGGAGGCACACCATCCAAAAGTTTGATGATTCTTACGGCTATCCGCCGATTTCATTTCTTTTGGAAATGTAAGCCAGTAATTTGTAACGCAATTGAAATATTTCTTTCATCCATCTTTAATGTTAAGAGCCTATAATAGAACTCGACCCCCTTTTTAAAATATAAATTACTTTGGCCCGCTGCCCGTTGCAGCGGGTCCCTTTTTTTGTCGGCAAGCTAACACCTTTACGGTGCAGTATCGATTTACGATTGTGTTCGAAGATCCTATTGGCCTGTGAGGATTCGTGCCGTGCACAAGCCGTTGCTAGCTTCGCTGAAGGCTACCGTGTTCCTGCATGCAGAAACGTTCAGTGAGACCCAAGGCAATCCGCCTGGAAGATTCGTTGTTTGGGTCCGATTTCAATCAAATTGGATTGAACAATGCCCTCTTCAGTGCTTTCTCGACGTCGTTTCCAGCATCATTTGAACGCAAGAAAAGGCACAGCATGAGGGGCGTGTATGTCCCCATGCTGTGCCTGCTGTCGGCTATATTTTATTGTTTCGCGCCAAGCTCCAATATCCGCACCAATAGCGTCACGGCTTCCGCCCGGGTCGCAGTACCGTTCGGAACGAACTTATTGCCGCCTCGGCCATTCATGATGCCCTGCTCGCGAACCGCCTCAATCGCGCCTTTCGCCCAATTCGGGATGTCCTTCTGATCCGCGAATCCGGTCGTTGCGTCTGAATCAGTTGGCAATTTAAGCGCTCTAGCAACCATTGCCGCCATTTCCGCACGGGTAATGACCGCATTCGGCCGGAAACTGCCGTCCGCATAACCGCCCACAATGCCCGCTTCTACGGCATTCGCGATGGCTTGCTTCGCCCATCCGCCGATTTGGGCCGCATCCGCAAATGCCGGCGCCGAGCTTGATCCTTCCAGTTGAAGCGTATTGGCCAGCATGACCGTAAATTCGGCGCGGGTAATGGCTGCATCCGGCTTGAATGTTCCATCCGGATAGCCGCTGACAAGATGTTTGCCCGCCGCGCTCAGGATGGCGCTCTTCGCCCAATGTTTCGCAATATCCGTGAACGATGGCACCGGCGTATTCGGTTCGCCGTCCTTCTTCTCGCCAACGGCCAAGACCGCGAATTTAGTGAAGTGATCCACCTCGGCCGTAATCCGGTCGCCGGTCACGACGCCGCCTACTTCAATCCATTTTTTATTGTCTTCGTCATAGTAGAAGATCGCGACCCTTTGATTGTCTCCTGCGAGAGACGGATCGAACTTCATCGAGATGACGATCGGTTTCTTGAAGTTGCCGGTTACGTTTTTCGTCATTTCGAAGACATGGCTGACAAGCGTTTCCTTATCGAATGCGAGGTTTGCCGCGTCCAGCAGCTTCACGATTTCGATTCGAAGCTCTTGCTCTGCCGCTCCTGCGCTTAACGTAAGCGTAACTTCGTTATCGAGGCTGACCTCGCCGGCTCTTCCATTCGGAATGAGAATCGAGCCGGTCGTCGATTTAATGACGGAGGTATCGCCGCCATTGTTGTCGATCGGGCCGGTCGTTGGCGGCAACGGCGCCTTCGGCGTCGCAATCGACGCGGCGGAGAAATCGCTCTCGCCCTTCGCATTAACGGCTTTCACCGCAAACGCATAGGTTACGCCATTGACAAGACCTGTCGCCGTATAGGCCGAATCCGTCACATTGCGGGCAACCGCGACCCACTGCTCCGGATCAAGCGGAGCCGAAGCGCCTTCATATCTATAGACCGCATAGCTGTCCGCATCCGCTGCAGCATCCCACTTCAACCGGA
>NZ_BDQX01000356.1:88575-92860 GCF_003112455.1 Paenibacillus agaridevorans | reverse complement strand
CGCTGGTCAGGCGGGCCGGCGCTGCCGGGATCGGCGGTCCTTCGGACGACGGAACGACCGTGTTCGACGGCTCGGATGCCGCCGAAGCGCCTTGCGCGTTCATCGCGACGACGGTGAAGGTATAGGCAGTTCCGTTGGTCAAACCGGGAACGATAATGGGACTTACCTCCCCTTCCGCCGACGCGAAAGGTTCTCCATCCGTCCAAGCCGTTACCGTATAGCCTGTAATTTCGCTTCCGCCTGTGTCGGTCGGCGCCGCAAAGCTGACTTCGGCGAAGCCGTCATAACCGACGGCCTGCACATCGGCGGGAGCGTCCGGAACGGTGGCCAGCGCTCCGAACACCTTGAATTCCCACAGCGAATAGCCGTAATTGCTTCCTCGTTTGATGCCTAACATGCGCACATATCTGGCATTCACCGGTTCGAAGGAAATCTCTTCGATGCCGCCGCTTCCGGTCGCGGTGCTGTGAACGGTCGTCCAGTCCGCAGCGTTGTCGGATACCTCGATCCGATACTCCTTCCCGTACGCGGCTTCCCAATGCAGCACGACCTTCTCGATCGGCCGTCTTGCGCCAAGATCGACGTAGATCCACTGGGCATCGGAATAATTCGACCCCCAGCGGCTGCTGAGCGAGCCGTCGACCGCATTGCCGGCCGCCACGTCCGCCGCCCTGGTCGAGCTTGCCACGACCGTCATGCCTTCCGCCAGATTGGGCGGAACCGCTTCGTATACGATAAATTCATGAAGCGAGTAGCCGTTGCCGTTCCCCTGCTTAACCCCCTGCATTCGAACGTATCTGGCTTCGGCCGGCTTGAACGCAATGTCGTCGATGCCGCCGTCGCCCATCGAAGCCGTATAAACGTCCGTCCAGGCCGCGGCATCGCTCGAGACTTGGATCTTGTAGGCTTTGCCGTACGCCTCTCCCCAATTCAGCCGAACTTTATGAATCGAATACGTCTTCTGCAAATCGACATAGATCCATTCCCCATCCGCAGCGTCCGAACCCCAATACGATGTTTTGTAAATATCCGTTGCATTGGAAGCATGCAGATTGCCTTTGCTGGATGAAGCCGTCGCTCCCTTATCGTAAGCGAGATCGAATCCCCTATCGTCGATGGATTCTGCCTCGTTCAAGGTGATGCTGCGGCCCGTGAACGTATCCTTGCCAAGCGTATAGCTCGTCGTGGTCGTTTCTCCGTTGCGGTCCAGCGTCACGTTTACCGTAATCCCCGGCGTTTCGGGGTTGGCGACGGAAATGCGGACAGGGGACGCGGATTCGTCGACGATGACCATGGCCGGCTTATCCACCGCAACCGTCAAGCCGTCTCTCACCGTCACCGTCCCGGGTTGATAAAACAACATTTGCGCCATGCCGAGCTCCTGATGCCGAACAGCCTGAACCGCGGACGTATTCGATAGAACGCGGATCGGATTGTCATTGGCATATCGGCCGACCTGTTCGGCCGTTTTGTTCGGCAATACGATGTACTGGTAGGACGCGTCCGCCGGCTTCACGCCATGATCGAGCCACATGGAGAAAATCGGCTTCGTGATCGGCGCCGTCGAGCTGCCCGTGACAACATCGCTCCAGCTTCCGGTTTTTGTCTCCAGCTTCACGCGGAATTCCGTCGAATTCGGGAAGATGTAGCCGATCCGATCGTTATATGCCCAGCGTCCGCTCGTTTGCTGCGTGCCTTCCGCTATGACTTGCCCGTCTACGATGACGTCTCCGACCGCCAAACTTTGATTCAAGGTCGTGTGAACCGGATTGGCATTCGTCGAAGCGATTGCCGCGCCGAGCGCCACCATTTCGTCGTCGAAGAAGAAGTACCCCTTCTTCCCGCTTGTGCCCAGCTTGTTGAAGTCAAACGCGGTAGCGCCATAGCGCTCATTGGTGACCCCGCCGACAAACGTTCTGGGATTGTTGTAATTCCCGTCTTTTGTCAAATAATTCGGTGCCGTCGTACCTGGAACATGAGTCCAATCCATAAGCGGATAGATCGTTCTGTATTCGTCGCCGGTTCGTTGAATAGCGGTGGCGCCTTGCGGCGTCCAGTGCAGCAGATTATATCCATCGGGATTAATCGTTCGCCATTCACCGCCTTTGACCGTGCTGGAAGACATCTTGACCGTAATGCCGTAGTCGCTCCGCATATGGGAGGATACCAGCGTCTGCCATTGCGTCATATTGTTGGCGTTCAGTCCGTTGCTTGTGCTCGTGCCGATACCGCGAATATTCGCAAGGAAACTCGCAAACTCGGCGGCCCGCTTCGGATTCGCTTCCTGCATCCATTGCAGCGGATCTTCATAGAAGGTCAACGCCGCGCTTTCATAGCCCGGCCACTCGGGACCGTTCATCCCCATTCCGAGATCGGCAACGTCGCCTCTTACGAGATATCTGGTGCCGTCCAACAAGTAGGACGATAACGAATCGATAGCCGCCGGGCTGTAAGCGAACATGGTGCCCGAGGAAACATACGCCCAGAACGACATGTCTCTGGCGAAGCTTCTTCCATAGCCCGTCGTATAATTCGTTTTGCCATGCATGAAGAAAGACATATCCGACTGGATGCCCGTCACCGTCGTCGTCACGTTGGACAACACGTTAAACGCCTCTATCGCGTTCCGTACGATTACGGGATCCTCCAGCAATAGGCCGCGATACATATAGTTTTGATTGTACCAGGACGAGTTCGCTCCATCGACCGTATGCGGCTTGCTGTCCATCGTGTCGATAATGTTCGCGGCTTGCTCTGCCGTCAAATAACCTTCGAGCAGCAAAGCGATTTTGCCCAATCTAAGCTGCTTGCCGATTCCGGTCTCCCACCAGTTGGTTGAAGTCGGCTTGACCGTGAACCAATGGTCCAGCGCCTTTTGAATACCTGCCAACAGCGCTTCGTTATGATAGTTTGGACCATCCGGGTCGGCGAACGCCTGCGCCATCGATTGCAACCGATCCAGCGCAAGGTAAGGCGACCAGGCTCTGCCGTTCGCGCTGGACTGCGTGCTGGCGTAATCGACATCGCTCCAGCTTCCATTGGCGTTCTGACTGGACAAGTACGTGCCCGCCTGCGATTTGAAGGTCCATTCGACCCGACCGTTCGTGCCATCGTTGATTATATCTCTGGAGATGTAATAATCGACGACTCGTTTTTTCATCAATCGGATGGCATCCAGCTCTTGAGGCGTGCCGGGCTTGTCGACGATTTTGAACGGGAAGCGAGCCGCATGCTCCGTATAACCGTCGTTCAGCAAAAAGGCAATGTAATAGTCGCCCGGTGCCAAATCCGACAGTTTGGGGTATTCCTTCCGTCCCTCGCTTTCGTCCGTAATCGTAATCGTGCCGTTCGGGATGCCAGCGACGTATCCCCATTTCCAGGCATTGGTCCCTTTCTGAGGCGTTTCGCCATCGCGATAAATGCCAATCCAATCCTTGCCGCCTTGGGCGCCCGTGTAGCGAATCGTAAGCGGCTGCCCGCGATCCACGACCGCTTGATCCAAGCTCAAGGTGCCGCCGAATTCCGGCTCGGGAGCTGCCGGCAACTGCAAGTCCGCAATATCGCGCGGCTTCACGCTAAACGTCGAGACGACGGCGCGATGATCGGACAAATATGCATCCAATTGGATATCCGCATAGGAGATCGGCCCGCCGTACACTTCCTTCTCCCCGACCAACTTGCTTTCCACCGTGGTTGCGGGTCCCCCGGCATATACATAGTCAATCCGATCATAAACTTCCTTCGGCTTTCTCCATTCGGTGCCTTCGACCGCCCAAGTAATGCCCGGCGTCGCGACCGGGTCAGGGTGCATGGCCCGATAGGAGTCGACCATGCCTAATTGCTCCAGCCGCTTCGACACCGGCCATTCCATAACCGTATTGAAATAACGGTCTTTGTTCGCCTCCGTCCAATCCAGATGCGACGGCACGTTGAAGTCTCCCGTCAGGAAGACTGGCATGCCTTGCTCGGCAAGCTTGGGCAGCTTGCCGAACGCATTGCGCATCTCGACCATATGCTTCAGGTGTTCGTCGGCCATGACCGACTCCGCCGTCTTGCCGTCCATAATGCTGTAAGGGCCGTAAGGGGAAGACGTTAAATGAACATTGCCTATGGCCACCGCCTTCCCCGGCTCGACCTCTATCAGGTAATAATCTTTATCCGCATCGACATCGAGGATCGGGTATTTGCTTAGAAGGCTTGTGCTTGTACCGGCCTTGATGTTGACGTGGTAGCCTAACGTTGCAGCCGCTTGCGTCACGATCTCATCCTTGGATTCCTGAATGCC
>NZ_BDQX01000356.1:34334-88490 GCF_003112455.1 Paenibacillus agaridevorans | reverse complement strand
CCCGCCGTCCGGATGACGTCGGCCAGAAACTCGATGACCTTCTCCTTGCCGGCTTTTTTGATGGCATCTCCCGCCCAGAGATTGAAGCTCATGACCGAGAGCTCCATGTCCGGATCGGGCCCCGGGACGACTTCGTCCACTATGGTGAAAGCGAAGCGGTCGGCATGCTCCGTATACCCGTCATTCAGCAAAAAGGCGATGTAATACTGGCCCGTCGCCAAATCCGACAGTTTGGGGTACTCCTTGCGTCCCTCGCTGTCATCCGTCAGCGTGACCGTGCCGGAGGGCATGTCGGCGACATATTCCCACTTCCACGCGTTTGTCCCTTTTTTCGGCGTTTCGCCAACGCGATAAATGCCGATCCAATCCTTGCTGCCTTGGGCACCTGTATAGTGAATGGTGAGCGGCTGCCCCCGCTCTACAACCGTCTGATCCATGCTCAACGTGCCGCGTTCCGCAGCTTGAATCGAACCCAGAGGCATACCGCCCCACGTTCCTGCTAACAGAATCAATGCCAACAACGATTTCAACAGTCTACTCCAGCGTTTACTCATGCGCATTCCCTCCTTGAACAGCAAGACATACCCGCCTTGCCTTCCTTTGCCTCTGACGTGCCATATGAATCCGCTCCTTTGTCCATCCGTCCTCGAAAACCGCTGGTAGCGCTTACTTTTCTCCCGAACGGGAGAAGGCAGCTAGAACTGCCTTCAACCTTGCGCAAGAAATCATCACGAAAACGTATTGAATATCGTCTCCAGCGGGATGTCCGCTACGGCCATCACTTCGTCCGCCGCGCCGTAATACATGCGTACCGTCCCATCCAGCAGCAAGGCCCCGCAGGAGAAGACGACCTTGCCGAAAAATCCGTTCACCTCGTACGCCGCTTCCGGCTCCAATACCGGAATGCGGGATCTAGCGATGACCTTCCCGGGATCCTCCAGGTCAAGCAACGCGGCGCCCATACAATAACGATGGTTGGCGTCCGCTCCGTGGTACAGGGCGAGCCAGCCGTGCTCGGTTCGAATCGGGACCGCGCCGCCGCCCATGCGGGCCGAATCCCAGCCTTGCGCGCTTAACCCCATCAGGAAACGATGGTTCCCCCAATGATCGAGATCGGGCGACTCGGCAATCCACATCTCGGGAGCGCCGAACGCTTTCGGTACCGGACGATGCAAGGCGTAGTATTTGCCGTTTATTTTTTCCGGGAATAACATGACATCCTTATTTTCGGGAGCCAGCATCATCCCGCGGCGTTTGAACGCTCGAAAGTCCCGAGTCTCCACCAAGCCGACGCCGACGCCATGCGCTGACGCGGCGCTATACGTGATGTAGTAGACGTCCCCGATTTGCGTCACGCGCGGATCTTCGATCCCCCAAGCCTCCAGAGCATGCTCCGGAAACAAAGCGGGCTGCGGTTCAACTTCGAATCGAATGCCGTCCTTGCTGCGCGCCACCCGGAGATGGGACAAGGAAGTCAGCATGATCGTGCGTCCGTATTGCGAGATGAAGCGCGAGTCGGAGAAATCATAGCGCGAATCGGCCTTGTCGTAACGTTCTATAAGTACGGAGGTGCCGGCATCGTTCAACCGTGGGACGAGCACCTCGTCTGCATTGTCCGTTACCGGCGCCTCCGCTACGCGCAGCAGCAGGATCGTTTCGTCCCCCAGCTGCGCGACGCCCGCATTAAACGCGCCTAACACTTTAAAGTCGGGGCGGGAAGGCGCTACGTCCTCCACCCGTATGACGGGATTTTGCGCGCTGCGTATTATGTTCATAACCAAAACCTCTTTCATGGGTGCCGTTATTTACCTGCTACAACCGCGTCGATTTGCGCCTGAATTTCATCGATCACTTTTTGTCCGCCGAGGCTGGCCATCTTCTCTCCCAGCGTCTTCTTGCCTTCTTCGGCAGCCAACAAACCTTGGTTCAGCGGCAGGAATATTGAATCGTGAAGCGGCGTAATTTTGGCGTATTCCGTCTTCACCTTTTCCGCATTGAAGTTAAAGCCGGCCGTTGGACTTAGCGTGAAGTTGGCAGGGTTGGTCGAGAAGTCGAACCATTTCTTGTCATCTGCCGACATCGTGTCCGGCGTGCGGTTAAGCGTCGGACGCCAGGTCAGCACGTAGCCTGGGAATGTGTAGCTCGACAGCACCTTGTAGCTTGTTTCTCCGACAGGCTCCCAGTCCTTGCCTTGAATCCCGTATTCCATCAAATCGTGATTTTCCTTAATCGACAGCCAGTTGGCTACGTCCATGGCCAGCTCGGGATTTTTGGAGGAAGCCGGAATGCAAAGGAAATTCCATTGCTGGAAAGCGGTATACGGCTTGGCCTGATCGCCGTTCGGAATGAACACTTCCAGCTTATCGCTGCCGTCTTGCAGCATTTCCGAATACTTCAGTCCTTCCACCCCATCGGCTGCGTAATAGGTAGCTGCATACTTGCCTTGCTTGAACAGCGTTTCCGCATTTTGCTCCTGGGCAATATTTTTGGAGAGGATCCCGTCCTGGTAATACCGGGTGACGCGCTCGTAAGCGTCGGCGATCATCGGGCTTTCCCATTGACCGACGACTTTCTTGTCCTTGGTGGAATAGGCGAACATGTTGACGCCGATTTCAAGCACCTCATCAAGTGCCAGATTGGCGGAATCGCTCAGTATGAATGGCAGTTTGTCGGCTTTGATGCCGTTGATGACAAAGGGCTTGACGTCTTGTTCCTTTTCTTTGACCGTATACAAGAAGGTTTCCAGATCGTCGAGCGTTTTCAGCTCCGGAAGACCGTATTTCTCGCGCAAATCTTTGCGGATCAGCAGGCCGTACAGCTGCCCCTGAGTCGTGCCGAGCGGAACGCCCATAATTTTGCCGTCGAATTTGTTGTACTCCCACATCTCTTCGGGAATGGATGCTTGCAGCTCCGGACGCTTGGCCACCATCTCATCCAGCTGCACCAAAGAATTGCTGGCGATCATCTGGTTCATGGACAACCACGGGGCATCCAAATACATGTCGAAATCTTCCCCGGCGGACATCTTCACGGATACGGCATTGCCGTAGTCGGTCCATGGCAGGAAATTGACATTCAGGGCCGCCCCGACGTTGTCCGCCTTCAATTTGTCATTGACCGCCTGCAGCACCTCGTCGAAACCCGCCGGTTTATCCCCCGGGAAATACGCCTTCAAGGTCACCGTTTCTTTCGGCGCTGGCGCCGCGCTCCCCGTATTCGCCGGAGCCTTCCCTTCATTGCCGCCAGTCTCCGCATTGCTTGCGCAACCCGCCATCACAAGCGACGAAACCAATACCGCCGTCGTCGCCGCGCCGAACATTTTCTTTACTCTCATCTCGTTACCCTCCCCTGTATACTTGAAAAGCCTATTTATGATTAACCGGTTAATCCGGTTAATGCCGGAATATCGCGCCTACCCTTTGACGGCGCCTACGGTCAAACCTTTGACGAAATACTTCTGCAGCATCGGATACAACAGCACGATCGGGCCGATCGTCAGTACGGTCGTCGCCATCCGCACGCCATAAGTCGGCGGCGTCACGGCAATGGCCACGCCGGAAGGAATGAGATTTTTGGCGGCCTCCATATTGGATACCATCCGGCGCAGGATCAATTGCAGCGGGAACAATTTCTCATTGTCCACGAACATCAACCCCATAAACCAATCATTCCAGTAATTCAGCGCATAGAACAGCCCGACGGAGGCCAGAATCGGCTTCGAGATGGGAATCATGATTTGAAAGAAAATCCTCATTTCATTCGCGCCGTCTATTCTTGCGGCTTCCTCCAGCTCCTCGGGAATCGTTCGGAAGAAACTGACCAGCAGGAAGACGAGGAACGGCTGGCATAACATCGTCAGGATGAGCACCCAGACGGTATTTTGCAAGTCCAGCCATTGGCTGACGACAATATAGAACGGAATGATGCCTCCGGAAAAAAGCATGGGCAAATAACAAAACAGGAGAAAAGGCGTCTTCAGGACATTCCGTTTGTTGGCAAGCGAATAACCAAGCATGGCGGAAATGCACAATGCGCTTAATGCGCCCACGACCGTGATAAAAATCGTAACCGCGTAGCCGTTAAACAGGACGTCGGACTGCAAAACCGCCTTATACGCGGCGAGCGATAATTTCTGCGGGAACAGGGTATAGCCGTTCGCGATCAATTCTCCTTCGTCGGTAAAAGAGCCGATGATCATCAGCAGAAAAGGAAACAAACAAAAGATGGTGAACAACAAAATAAACGTATAAGCAAACACCGTTAGCGACCGATCCGCGGCGCTCTGTTTCTGTCTCATCGTTTTACTCCCCTAGAATAAAGCAGATTCTTTGGACACTCTTCGGGTGATCCAGTTGGCGGCAATGACGAAAATCAGCCCCATGACCGATTGGAACAAACCAACGGCCGAAGACATGCCGAAGTCTCGCAGCTGTCTCATGGACCGGAAGACAAACGTATCAATGACGTCGGTCGTCGGATACAGCATGGAATTGTCCCCGATGATGGCATAAATCATGGCGAAATCCCCGTTGAAAATTTTGCCCACGGCCAGCAAGGTCATGATCATGATCGTCGGAACGAGCAGCGGCAGCGTGATGCGCAGCACGATCTGCGGCTTGGATGCTCCGTCGATTCGGGCGGCCTCGTACAAATCCTCGGATATGCCGGTAATGGCGGCCAAGAAAATGATGGAGAGATATCCCGCTCCCTGCCACACGCGAATGACCGTCAAAATGTACGGCCAAACCTTCGACTCGAACATCCAGTTAATCGGCTCGAAGCCCATGCTTTGCAGCCATGTGTTCACCATCGGTTCTTCTCCGCCGAATAAGGATTGGACGATCATGCCTACCACAATCCAGGACATAAAATAAGGAAGAAAAATAAGAGACTGCGAGATTCGTTTGAAATACTTGTTGCGGATTTCGTTAAACATCAGCGCGATCAATACCGCCGCCACCGTAGTGAACACAATGAACAGCATGTTCAACGTCAGCGTGTTGCGCAGAATGACCCAGAAGTCATCCGAAGTAAAGAAGTACTCGAAGTTTCTAAAACCAACCCATTCGCTACCCGTAATGCCTTTGGCGTAATTGTAATCCTTGAAGGCGATCATGACCCCGTATATGGGAAAATAACTGAATACGAGAAAGAACAGCAGCCCCGGCACGGCCATCCCGTAAAGAAAAGGATTTTGGGCGATGTGCTTCAGTTTGGACGGCTTCCTTGCGCTAAGCGGATACGACATCGTTTTACTCCCCTCCTTTCATTGGATACGGGCAATGGCATCGTTGTCCCGTTATCTATACCGTTACCTTACTCGGCGTTCGACGCCGCGGCAATTCCGGCAAGCACCAATTTATCCTGAAAACGCGGATTTACGACCTTCCCAAAAATAACACAATTACCGAAATTACCGATTTCGCGGGCGGGAAGACTCGTTATGCTATAATGAGTCTGCAAATTTATAGACTCGACAGTTACAATAACGGGGGTTTTAGAGCATGAAGCTTTCACTTCCGCTTCTCGCTTCGCTGAAGCGGCATCCTACTTATATGAAGCTTATTTTTTATTTTGTCAGCGCCAACGTTCTCGTTCTGGCCGTATCCTTTGCCTTGCTTAATTGGCAGTCCTCCAAGACGCTTCTCGAAGAGATCGGCGATCATTCCGAATCCCTGCTGGCGAATGGCGCGCGGAATACGGCGCGGCTGATGGAGTGGTCGCTCGAGTTCAGCTTTTCTTCCAGCAATGATAGCATTCTCAAGGTATATGCCCTTTCGGATCGTTACAGCGATTTGGAAACGTACGAGGTATGGAGCCGTCTTACGGACATCAAGAACGCTAACCCTTCTATCCATTCCGTCTATCTGATCAACGATTACACGAATACCATAGTGGATTCCAGGCTTGGACTCAACGACGCCGAGTCTTTTTACGATCAGGATATTATCGAGCGTTTGCGAGATCCGAATACGGCGGACCACAGCGTGCTCATTCCAAGAACCTTGTCCTCTCCTCTTGCAGGGCAAGAGGCCAAAGAAGTCATGACCATCGTCCGATTTTACGAAAAAGGAAGCTCCATCTCGGCATTTGTTCTGAACGTGGACACGCATGACTTGATGACCTTGCTTCAAAACAATTCGAATTACGCGAACAGGTCGATCACGGTTCTGAATGATAGGGACGAGACGGTGTATAGCAGCATTCCTTTGAATCGGGAACAAGTGGCGGAGCTCAGGAGCCACGGAAGTAAAGGGGCCAGCGGCTGGAAGCTGTTTCAGCCCCGCAAGCAGGAAGAGCAGCTGATGGTTTACGCGAGCTCCTCCATTAAAGGCATTCAGGACTGGAGCTTTATCGAGACGATACCGAAGTCGGCCATCTTGGGGAAAATCGCGGTTCTTCGCAACACAAGCCTTATCTTGTTTCTCGTTCTGTTCCTGGCATCGTTGACCGTTATCGTTCTGATTTCCAAACGGGTGTATTCCCCTATTCAAGAACTGATTAGCAGAGTTATGCGGCAGCACCAGGCCGAGAAGCCGGGCGAAGGATATAGCGCGAATGAGCTTGACTACTTATCCAATGTATTCACGGCTCAACACCAACGGATTCATGTCCTGACCGAGCAATCCCGGCATCATAAAACTTTGGGCAGGGAGCGGTTTTTGCGTGATTTTCTAGGGGATATCTACCATTCGCTAGAGGAAATACGCTCGCAATTCCAAGAATGGGGAATTGATCTGCCGGAAGACCAGCTGTCGGTGGCCATCTACCGGATCGACCGCTTCTCGGAATTTTCGGATACCTATCCGGAGAAGGACCGGCGTCTGCTTCGGTTTGCCATGTCCAATATTATTCAAGAGTCGCTGCAATCGTCCAGGCACAAGCCGCAAACGGTGGACATGGGGAACGATCACGTGGCGGTTGTCTTATCGGCTCCATTGTCCGATGAATTCGCGGGGAAGCTGCAAGTCTCCCAGCAGTTGATCCGGCAATATTTGTCCATCGGCACGACGGTCGCCTGGGGCAGGATGCTGCCTAGCTTGACCGACATGCATGAGATCTATATGGAAACGTATGAACTGACGCAGGAACGATTCCAATTCGGCCATGGTACGATCATAGTGAAAGAATGGCTAGCCGACGCTCCGGGAGAATTGTATCACCTGCCCGTGGACAAAGAGCGGCAAATGGCCCAGGCCCTTTCCAAGGGAAACGCGGATACCGTTTTGGAGACCATACGCTCCGCGGTAGCCAGGATGCGGGAATTGCCCTACTTTGAAAGTAAAATGTCGTTGATTATCTTGTTCATGGACATCCGCCGGCTTATGCAGGAACACGCTGGTCAGCCGCTCTCCAGCTCATGGGGGCTGACTTCGATTGAAACCCAAATCACGCAGCTGGAAACGATGGAGAACGTGGCGTCTTGGATTGAATCGCTCACAAGCAGGACCCTGGAGGACATCGCGGCTGCCCGCGGCCTTTCCAAAAACGTCGCCCTGATCGAGCAGGCCCACCGGTTTATTGACGAGCGATTAACCGACCCGAACTTGTCCGCCACCATGTTGGCCGATCATCTGGGTTTATCCGTAAACTATTTTCGCGGTTTATATAAAATGGAAACGAACCAATCGATTACGGATACAATATCGGAGAAACGCCTCGATTGCATTTGCCGGGAATTGATTGCCTCTGACGCAGCAATCGAGCAGATCATCCATAACTTCGGCTTTTCGTCGCTTAACACGTTCTATTCGATCTTCAAAAAGGTGTACGGAATGACGCCGGCTCAATACCGGAGAATGAATAGGCAATGAACTAACCTGTCTATCGACGCCATCGTTTCGACGAAACGTATAGAGAAAGGACTAACAAACTCCATACGTCAAAAAAGACCCGAATTCTCGAGTCCCGTAACAACCGATATGTATGCGCCCTCAGTTTAATGGGCTATTGCAAGGCAAAATTAGCCTGCGGAGATCCAATTCTGTTAAATCATTTTTCGAAATCCATCGATCCATCAGCGGAGTCCGCTCCGAGATGCACGGGGAAGGTGCGATCACGGCCAATCAGGCAATTACCGCTTTCGCTTCTTGCATCCCCGTGCTTTACGGTGGCGCCGGCGCCTGACGGAGCTGCTTTCAGCGCTTGCCAGCTCCTCTTCCTCCACCGTGCTCTCGCCGGGGCCCGTAATTGTTTTGGAACTCGAGCTCGGGGAATTCTCCCATATATGTCCGAAAATAATCGTGCCTTCGTTTCTGACTATGACAACTTTCCCGTGGTAGCAGGGCATGGTCTCTCATCCTTCGATTTCGTCATGATCCATACCCTATTGTACGCGATCGGGCCGAGCAGCGCATTGGCTCATCCATTAGGAACAATCGCCTTTTTGTAAGCTTGCAAGACATGTTCTACGATGTTCCTCCACCACGAACCAGATCCACCGAAATCATCTCGGGCCGGTTAAATAACCGTTGAGGGATGACGCTGTTGCCAAGGCCCCTGCTGATAATGAGCGATGAGCCGTTTTTGTCGTGTTTTCCCTCCGACAGCTTCGGCCAGAAGCCCTGCTCGGGGGAATAGACGCCCCCCACGAACGGAATACGGAATTGACCGCCATGCGCATGTCCGGCGAAGGTCAAATCCAGTCCTTGCTCGGCATATACGTCGAACAGCTCAGGCCGGTGAGAGAGAAGAATCGTATACGATTCCGGATGTTCGATGTCTTCCATCGCTTCCGCCAGATGCATATTCAGCTTGTCCGCGCTCCCGTCGCCTTCCCGGTTAAACAGCGGATCATCGACGCCGACCAGTCGCAAAAAGCCGTCTCCAAGCGGGATAATATCATGTTCATTGCGCAGCACGCGCACGCCCAGCTTGATCAGACGCTCCTCGAGCTTCGGATACTCGGCCGCCGAATATTCGTGATTGCCTACCACCATGTAGACCGGCGCAATACGTACGATTCCTTCCATCATTGCGTAACTCGCTTCCCCGTCATAATGATGCGCGTCAACGAGATCTCCGGTGACCACGATCAGATCCGGCTTCAGCTTCTCCACTTTTTTGAGAAGAGGACGCTGGTCCCTTCCGAACATTTTGCTCTGCAGATCGGAGAGCTGGACGATTCGATAACTGTCGAACCCTTGCGGCAGCTTCTCCGATGCGATTCGGTGCGTCGATATTTCGATCGCGTTGTTCTCAAAATGCAAGAAGAGATAAATCGCCAAAATGAAAGCCGGAATGTAGAGCAACAGCCATCGTTTTCTCCTGCTCAAGCTTTCACCTCCCGTCCTATCCATGACTTTCTAATTTCTCAGCCCTTCTATGCGACAGGTTCCAGGACTGCCATCCCTTCCTGTCCTTCGCTTCCAGCCTTAATTCCGCTAGAATATCTCGAACTTCCTTAAGTTCCGGATGCCGCTCCTGCAATTTCAGGAGAGCCGGCGCCGCATCCGCCGACAAGGTGGACATATACGCCCAGTCCATGCGCCCGTTCCGCTCATAGCGCTCCGCGTTGTTCTCCGCAATCCGCGCGTCAAGATTAGCATAATTCATAATGACGTATGCTACAACCGCAAGCGCAATATTGACTTTGGCCAGCGAATATCTGCCATACCAGATTCGGACGATAGCGGCCATCATCATAATCCCGAGCAGAATCATGAAGCCATGCACGAGCAGCCGCTGCTGTGTAAAACCATATGCCTCCTCGTATAAAGATAACCTGCTGTACGCGGATATTAACATGACGAGCGTACAACTCATGAGCACGGTCAGCAGCACTTGCCTGAATCGGTCTAGCAGCCCGCTCTCCTTCTTGACGAAATGCAGCCCTAACAACAAGATCCCCATGTTGATCATGGCAATGGCGACGAGCTCCGCGAAACCTCGACGAGCGTATTCCGCATATGCCGTCCCTGCAGGCAGCAATCCCTCGGCCGCGCCGAACAGATAAGAGAATTGGATCGCTACGAAAAAAACATAAACGAAGTTCACGCAGACCAGAACGGTGGCAGCGATCGTCGAATCGACATGGGCTCCCGTACCTGATTTTTCCGCCGTGCTGCCATGGGGCTCCCTGGGAAACGCTGCCTCGAGCCCTTCATCGTCGCTTTTCGTCTTTCGGAACAACAGTCCCCAAACAAAACAGAACAGATAGAAGGAGATGCATCCGCCGATGAATATTCTCACTAACCAGTCACCGACCGATTCGACTTCGAAAAGATTGGGAACGTTCTCGATCCAGGATCGGAAGATGCCGTCTGCAGAAGCAAGAAGCGCCACGACGACAATCAACAGCGGAGCCGCGATCACAAGGCCCAGTAAGATCTTGCCGAGCTTCCCGCTTAAGCGGCCGCTCCCCTTCTCGATGCGAAACCAACCGGCAAGGATGCCGAAAGGCACCCCTATATGGGTTAACGGAATGAGCAGCCACTGCTTCAACAAGTCGCCGTAAAATCCGAAACGATGCCATGGCTGCGAGCCGCCTCGCGTTAACAGCATGCTTTGAGCAACCATTAGCAGCATTAGCCCCAAAAAATTCAGCGAACGGAACAGTTCATTTGCAAACAAGGCATAGCTGACCGCAAGCGCCGCGATCGGTCCGAACAGCAGCCACCCCGTCTTCGACTGCCCCTTCCATCTATCAAAACCGCCGAGCCTGCCTTTCACCGAATAGAAGAACAAGCCGTAACACAAGGCGACGAATATGGGTACCGACAAACCGAACGTTTGCCTCACGAATAAGTATTGTCCTATGAAACCGAGCAGCAGGGCGATCATCCACATCCGGCTATATCTTTTCAGCCAAGGCGCTGGATCTCTCATCACGCGTGCCTCCCTTTTCTTTGCTTTTTCCTAATTTTATTGTAACCTATAAAATAAGAACAAAAAGTGCAATTTGCGAAGTCGTAATTTCATGTTTTAGAGGAAGGGGCTGGCGGATATGAAGATCCGGAGGCATTATATCGCGCTCCGACGCGCCTATTCGTCGATTGCCGACGGAGAGGCCGCGCTGACGACCACCTTTGAGCTGGCGGAGCGGCTGGCATGCACGACGCGCAATATGGTCATGATCTTGAAGAGGATGGAAAGCGACGGCTGGATCAGATGGGAGTCGCGCCGCGGCAGAGGCAATCGGTCGGAGCTTGTGTTCCTCGTGCCTCTTGAACATATGTTGCTGGAAGAAGCCAAAGAGCATGTAGGGCGCGGCGATCTGCAGGCCGGACTGGACACGCTTCAGGGGGCGGACGGGCTCGCTGCAAGAGAAACGTTCCAGGATTGGCTGACGAGCCAGTTCGGATTTCGGTCCCAAGTGGACGGCAAACGCAGGACCGATACGCTGCGCTTTCCGCTTCCCGGCAAGATTGCCAGCCTCGATCCTGCCAATATTCATTATTTTGGAGAATCGCATCTCGTCCACCAGCTTTTCGACGGCCTCGTGCGAATGGACAGCCGCGGCAACGAAGTGCTTCCGCATCTGGCGCATGCATGGGAGTCGGACAACAGCCGGACCGAATGGACATTTTATCTGAGGAAAGGCGTCATGTTCCATCATGGACGGGAGATGACTGCCGCCGATGCAGCCTACTCCATCGAACGTTTGCGCCGGCAAGCTCCGGACGGCTTGTACAGCTGGGTTTACCGCGGGATACAGTCCATCGAGACGCCTGACGACACGACTATCCGTTTCCAGCTGATGAAACGGTGCGAGCTGTTTCTTCCGTTCCTCGCCACGAACCGCGCTTCCGTCGTGCCGCAGGATGTGTGCGAAGCGGAGGGCGAGCGGTTCGGAGTTGGCAGCCTTGGAGGATCGACCGTAGGCACCGGTCCTTTTCGCCTTCTTTCCAGCGACCAGAGAATTTTGACGTTGGAGGCGAATCCGGTTTATTTTCAGGGACGGCCCTTTCTGGACCGGGTTGAATTGTGGACGATGCCGATTCCGGACGGCCAGCCTCATCAGGACAGCAGCGAGCTGCGGCAATATCAAGTGATGCACAACGTAAGGATGTTGGAGAACGAGGGTTCCAAGTGGCAGCAAGTCCGGCAGTCCGGCACGACCTGCAAGTTCCTGTCCATGAACGAATTAAAGGACGGCGCTTTGGCTAACCCAAGGCTCAGAAGGCTGCTGAATCGCGCGATCAACCGCGGCGAGCTGCTTCGACTGCTGTCTGGCGACGTTATCGAGGAAGCCACCAGCTTCTGGCTGCGAGCCAGCGGCGGGGACAAGGAAGGCAGACAGGCTCCATTCGTTCCAGAAGCGCTTTTGGAGGGAGAGCTTGAGGAGCTCATCGCCGGTTTGAACAGCTATTACGAACGCTCTGGCAACAACGCGTTAACGCTGTTGACCATTCCGCAATATGCGGCGGATGCTTCTCTGGTCGCGGAACTGTTGGCAGCGCAAGGCATCCGTCTCGACATCAGGCTTCTGCCGGCGGAGCAGTTCAAGGGCGGCGAACGGATGGAAGCCGACTTGCTGCTGTTCGCGATTATGCTTGACGAATACCGGGAGCTCCGGCTCGTCGACCTGTATACGAGCATGCTGCAGCACATGCCGGATCGCGACGCCTCGGTCATGAACGATAGATTGCGGGCCGTTATGGCGGAGGCCGATCCCGCTGCGCGTGCCAAGCTGTTCATCCGAATCGAGCAGGAGCTCACCGGCCGCGACAGCTTATGCTTCCTTTATCGCAAACATCTAAAGACAGCGTTCCACCCCTCCGTTCAAGGCATAACGCTTGAATCGTTAAGCTGGGTGCGGTTCAAGGATTTATGGTTTCGATAAGGAATCTTTTTAACACGCACACGCACTTAAAGGGAGATTGCGATGAAGTCTGTTGGATTCTGCAACATTTTCCCGGGAAATGACGTAAAATGAAAATCGATAAAATTTCAAGATAACAGGAGGTATTACTATGGGAGATCCTTTCGGCGCTCCGGCCGGCTTTGACTTCATGATTACAGTTGTTCCAATAATAATCGTCATCGGCTTCGCGGTCGTTATCGGCGGTATCATCTTCTCAGGGGTCAAACACGCGAAAAACGCAAGTTCGCCCCAAGAAAGCACCTTCGCCAAAATCGTAGCCAAACGGATGGACGTGCGACATCATACGAACCACCATAATCACGGCAACGATGGCATCGGTCATATGTCGTCCTCTTCGCGCACTTATTACTACATCACGCTGGAGTTCGAGAATGGCACGCGCCGCGAATTCCTCGACGTCAAAAATATTTACGGCCTGGTTGCCGAAGGCGACTCCGGCTACGCAGCGACGAAGGGTGAATGGATCGTGGCCTTCGAGCGCAGTATCGGGTAGCGGAGTGTGGCTGGCAGCTTGAAATGCCGCCGAGCGGCGAGATTTAGAGCGATGACGCCGACTTAAATCTTGAAAAGCAGTTGGTCGGCGAGCTTTAGATCGATGCCGCCGACTTAAAGCTTGAAAAGCAGCCGGACGGCGAGATTTAGATCGACGCCGCCGACTTAAAGCTTGAAAAGCAGCCGGGCGGCGAGATTTAGATCGATGCCGCCGACTTAAATCCTGAAAAGCAGCCGGACGGCGGGATTTAGAGCGATGACGCCGACTTAATGCTTTAAAAGTTGTCGGTCGGCGAGCTCTAGATCGATGACGCCGACTTAAAGCTTGAAAAGCAGTTGGTCGGCGAGTTTTAGATCGACGCCGCCGACCTAAAGCTTGAAAAGCAGTTGGTCGGCGAGTTTTAGATCGACGCCGCCGACTTAAATCTTGAAAAGCAGCCAGTCGGCGAGATTTAGATCGACGCCGCCGACTTAGTCTCCACCCGCAGCGGCCGCTCCCACCATGCTGAGTATCAAAATTACCCTGACGGGCGATTTTGATTGCTCCGTTGTGCAAGGTTGTCCTTCTAACGGACAGGAGCGCCGCTATTCTTCGATTAGCTGATGTTTCTAAAATCTAACGGACACACGCGCCTCTATTTGCACCATCAGAGCAGCTTTTTGCTATATTTCGGCCATATAACGGCGCTCCTGTCCGTTAGAATTTGATCCTTGCGTAAAACGGGCTAATAGTGTCTCGTGAGTCTGTTAGATTCTCGGCCGGGTCCGTATGTCCAAAGAAAATAAAGTTGTAGACTGAGAAAATAAAGTATTAGACTGCCTCCAGTATTCAACAAATTGAATCTTTGAACAAGTCAGACTTAGTAAGAAGTATTATTGTAAAATATGGGATTACTAATGCAGCAGTAGTAGGGGACCGCCTATCAGATATAAATGCAGCAAAAGACAACGGTTTGGTTGCCATAGGATGTAATTTTGATTTCGCACAAAGCGATGAACTTACTCAGGCTGATATCGTTATAAACGACTTGATTGAACTGAAGACACTATTACCAGTAAACAAAAAGGACGACCATTAGTCGCCCTCAAATATGTTATTCATATGCAATACTTACCCCATGTTTAGCCTGTGCATTCGTGAATCCCTCAAACTCTAATTGTTCTATTAAACCCTGCTCTGAGAATGACGAGTATTCAAGATAATCTTTTGCCTTTAGAGCGGCTTGCTCATTCCAATCTGCGTTTACCCGATCAACTGCATATTCGGCATCAGTATTATCGTAACCTTCAAACACTAACTGCTCTATCAAACCTTTCCTTGAAAATGCCGTGTACTCTAGGTAATTCTTTGCTGTACGTACTGCATTGCGTTGGCTTGCTGTTTCTTTGACTGTTGGCTCAGGTGTTGGTTTGACTGTTGGTTCAGGTGTCGCAACAGCTACTTCTACTTTATCTTCAACAACTGCTTCTTTCTTATCTGTCTCACTTGTAGGTTCAGATTTTGTTTCCGACTCCGTTTCGACAACTGATTTGTCAACATCGGCAGTCATATTCGTATCGTCAGAATCTACGCTAAAAGCTACAACCAAGACAATGAATGCAATAAGACCAAATAACATACTTTTCTTGAGGGTGAAGCTTGGAGAAATCTTTCGCCTAAGTGGTGGGATAATCGCCATCACTATGAAGAAAAGTACTGCAAAGAATGAAAATAGACCGATAACTGCCATGACATAATACACTCCCTTTTCATTTGTATGTAGGACTATTGTATTACACTATACCATAGCAGTTACCAATAAATATACTATTTTCTAGTAAATTGGACGTGCATTCATTGTCGATAAGTGTTTCAAAGCTCCACGCGCAGATCGATGGACTCACCGAAAGGACTCCTTCGCTTGGAAGCTCAAGTACTCGTTACCTGAAGGACTGAAATCTGAATAGAGCTGTACTCCTCAATCTGCAACAATTCAATAGCGCGGCCAACCATTATGCTCATTTATTTAAATTAGGGAAAAATAAAAAAGACTCTTTACGTTAAAGGTGGGTTATTTGTGGAGCAATTGTCAAATTATCTACACGTTCAATCCATCGCTAAATCCACAATAAGCGAGTTAAAGAATGTAATTAAAGAAGGCATTTCAGAACGTGAAATTGTTTGTATAACCGAAGACATTATGAGAGCCAATGGCGTAAATAGTTTTTGGTATCATGGTATAGGGGCATTTGTTCACGTTGGAAAGAGAACAACCATTTCCGAATCAGGCAAGGGTTATAAGCCTTCAGAAACATTAGTCGGCAGGAATGATATTGTAACAGTAGACCTTAGTCCGGAGTTTAATACCTATTGGGGCGACTATGCCCGAACGTTTATTATCATTGATGGGAAGGCTGTCGGTGTAGATGCATTAGAATGTAGAAATAATGAATTTGAGCTTATGGATGGGGTTAAAGTTGAAGAGAACCTGCATAACATATTTATGAACTATATCAAACCTGACATGACTTTTGAAGATGTCTACCTGCATATGAATGAGGTAATAAACCAACTCGGTTATATTAACCTTGATTTTGCCGGAAATTTGGGCCATACAATTGAGTTTAATAAGGACAACAGGAGATATTTTGTGTCTGGAAATAAGACTAAGCTGAGTGAAGTAACCCTCTTTACATTTGAACCACATATTAAGCATAGGAGCTTAGAATACGGATTTAAGAGAGAGGATATTTATTATTTTCGCGATGGCAAATTGTTTGTATTATAAAGATAAAGACTGAACAACTATAGTGGTAACTCGGTGCGCGATCCTCATTCGAGATTGTTGCATCATTTCCTAATCGACAAAAAACAGCCTATAGAGGCGGGAACCATTCTTCCCGCTTCTCATAGGCTGATTATTTTCTCCATGCAGTAGCTGGACTCGCATTCCGCATATTCTCCGAACCTATCGATCTCGTAGAAACCTTGCTTTCGGTAGAAACCGATGGACTCGAATTGAGGCTCGCCCGTTTCCAGCCGAAGTCTCGAATGCCCCCGCTCAACGGCACGCTTCTCCAGAAACCGATACACCTTCCCCGCGATCCCCGCCCTGCGAACATCCGGCACTACGTAGAAGCGCTTCAACTCTGCAGTGTCGCCGTCCAGGCTCCGAATTCCGCCGCAGCCCACGGGTCGGCCCTCCAGGTACGCCACAGCGAAAACCATGCTCGATGTAGAAGGCTCCGAGAAGTTCACGCCGAATATTTCGCCTGGCGGATACAAGCCCGCCAGGTAATCGTCTAGCTGTGCGATCAACATGGACAAACACTCGTCATTCGTGGACACTTCCCTCACGACAACACGCGCACTGTTCTGTGCACCTTCCTTACAGGCGGCACCAGGCGCATCTGGATGGACGAATTCCTTTACTGCCGCGCCAGGCGCATCTGAATGGCCGGATTCATTCATTTCGACAGGCGAATCCGGCTGACTGGATTCCTTCGTTGCGATAGGCACATCCGGCTCGCCGGATTCCCTTACGGCGGCACCAGGCACATCTGCCTCGCCGGATTCCCTCACGGCCGTACCATGCACATCTGCCCGTCTAAATACATGCCCGGTCGCAGGCGCATCTGCCTGTCCATCTTCATTCCCGGTCGTAGACGCAGCTTGCTGCTCCGCGTCCCTCCCCAGCTCATCCACGCGTCATTGTCTCCTCGAACCATTCGTAGCCAAATCCGACTTGCTCCGGCTTATGCGAGTCGGAGCCGTACACGCAAGCAATGCCGCGTTTCGCGCACTCCGCAAGGAACCATGCCGGCACATAAGGTTTCCCGCAAGTAGCCACGCGCATCCCCGCCATGTTGACGTCAACGCCTACGCCGGACGACTCCAGCAATGGCAGCAGGCCCTCCAACCGGCGGCGAATCAATTCTTCGCTAATCTCCGGCAGCTCCGTCCGGAACTTCTCGATCAGGTTGATATGTCCGATCCGCTTGCGCATCGGCAGCTTGGCGGCTGCACGAATCGCCGCTTCTGCATGATTGTAATATTCGTTCGCTACCTCATCCATCGTGCCATAATGGGCGAGCAGATGCCGACGGAAGTCCGCCGCAGTGAAATCGATACAGCGCATGCCGCCGACGCCGGGCAAATAATGCACGGAGTAGACAACATCCTCGAGCTCGTTCCCCCATTTCTCCAGCAGCTCCTCCGTGAACGAAGACGCCCCCGGCAAATAATCGATTTCCAGACCGATAGTCACTTCGATTTTCCCTTCGTACTTCGCTTTCATTTCTTTAACGTAAGCCAGATAGTCCGGCATCTCGTCCATCGACATCGCAAGCTCGTCCATCAGCTTAGGATCGTCGATCCAGCCTGCCGGAAGCGGCGGATGTTCGCTAATGGTGTAACGCTGGAATCCCAGCTCGATCGCCCTGTCCAAATACAATTCCTGCTTCGCATCGCTTCCGTGATAACAGAACCGTGTATGCGTATGTCCATCCCATTTCAACATAACCCATGCACTCCTTCCATCCTGCTTGCCCGTTTTTTCAGTTATCTTTGCACTCCATTACACTCGTACCATAGCGTACCATGAGTCCGCGCTAAGGTACAATCCGACTTTCCATCAAGATGCGGCAACGTTTTTTCCTCCCATGCAGGAATTAAGGCCTATTCTGTCGAATAAACAGGGTTGTGCAAGAGTAGGATTGAAGTAGGAGGTCCAGGAGCCTAAATGAAACGGTTATCCAAGCTATTTACTTTCGTCATTATTCCCGAAGCGAACCAATCCGTAAAACGTTTTACCGTAAGCGGATACATATTAGTAATCGTACCGTCGGCCATCGCCTTGCTGGCAATATGCGCGGCTATATTCATCTCCTTGTTCAGCGGCAGCGCTGCGAAGCTCGCACATCTGCAGGCTCGGCTTGATCTATCGCAGTCTGGTTACGAAAAGTCGCTGCAGTTCAAGAACGACCGTATTGCGGCTCTGGAAGCCGATCTAACGACTCTGTCGGCACAAGCCGATCAGATCGAAAACAAGATAAGCGAAATTGCGGAGTTAGAGAGCCAATTGAAAGAAATCGTCGGCATCCAATCGACGGACGTACATATCTCCTCAGCAAATAACATACCCCTGAGCGAAGGAGGACAAGGCGGCGAAGAATTTAGCCTGATGCAATCGGCTGAAGCATCTTCCCTTGCGAATCGCACCGGGCAGGAGTTCGACCTGCTCGCAAGCCTCATGGACGAGCTAAAACCCAGCTTGGAAGCAACCAAGTCCGCTATACTGAAGCACCAGCAATTGCTGGACATTACCCCGACGATCTGGCCTTCGGACAATCGAAAAATCACCTCAACCTTCGGCGTTAGACGAGATCCTATATCCGGCCGTTCCGCCGTTCATAACGGATTGGACATCGGCGGCAATCGCGGCGATCCCATCTACGCTGCGGCAGACGGCGTTGTCACCTTGTCGGAGAGAACCTATCCGCAGGGCAACAATATTTTGATCGATCATGGGAGAGGCATCGAGACTCGTTATCTCCATCTTAACGCCAGACATGTAGAGGTAGGCGACAAGGTGCACAAAGGCCAGTTGATCGGCGAGCTCGGCAACACGGGGCGCAGCACGGGCCCCCACTTGCATTATGAGGTTATCGTAAACGGCACGCATGTCGACCCTACTCCCTATATCCAAGAGGACAGAGAGGAACGTGAGTAAACATGTTCAAAAGCAAATCCGGATCGGGCAAAATTAACCCGGATATGACAGATACGCTCATCGGGGAAGGTACGATCTTCGAGGGCAAGCTTCGTTCCGAAGCAAGCATTCGCATCGAAGGCAGCATTATCGGGGATATTTCCTCTAACGGAGATGTCATTATCGGGGAGAATGGCGTAGCCAACTCCAATTTAAGCGCCCGCGACCTCGTGCTTGCAGGACAGCTAAACGGCGATGCCGAGATACGCGGCAAGCTGACCATCAGCTCCACGGGCGTGCTTAACGGCAATATTACGGCAGCCTCGCTCATCATCGAGTCGGGCGGCGTCTTTAACGGCAGCAGCAAGATGACAAGCACAAAGCCCGAGGCCGTCCAGCCGGTCAAAGCAACATCCTGATCGGTTAGGTCCAGACGCAAGAAGAAAGGTATAAAGAAAGTATGAGCAAATTCTTATACTTCCCTATAAGTCAAGAAAACCTCTTCCTTGGTTGAAGGGCCTGCGAGCAGATGTCCTTCACCCTAGGAAGAGGTTTTTTATAGCTTAGAAATTGTTGTAGATCCGCTGCGCGGTGACTTTGCCGCTTGCCACGTCATCCGAAGTGAAGCCGGATACCGCGTTGCCAACTTTGAACTCTTTGCTGACGAGCTGTTCGGAAGCTTCGGGCGCATTAGGGCCCGGGATGCCGTATTCCGTCTCATCCGTTACCGATACCCACAGATCGCCCACGCGGAAGCTCTTGCCGTCCGCTGCTACTTCTTCGATTACCCCGTCGATGTTAACGACGGCTTTGCCGGAGCTAGGAGGAGCCGGCTGCTGCGAATCCACTACGCCGTTATTCGTGCCCGGCGCAGGCACGTTGCCGCCGTCGTTGCCGCCCCAAGCTACAATGCCTGCCGCCAGCACCGCGCAAGCCGCCACGCCTACCGACCATGCTGCCCATTTGTTCTTTTTCGTCGTGTTCACTGTATTCATTCTAATCTCTCCTTTGAGTGTTCCATCGGCTTCCATCTTGTGTTGTTCTCTTTCCAGCATCGCTATGGTACGTTCCCGAAAGTCCTCGCTCATCTTCAGCTTGGATAATGCCTCCTTGTACCCTGGTTTTTTCATGCCTGTCCTCCTCCTATTACGCTTCTCAGCATCTTGCGTCCGCGCGCGAGCCATGTTCCGACGGTAGCGGGTTTGGAATGCAGCATATCCGCGATCTCTTCCAGCGAATATCCTTCGTAATAATGAAGGTGGATCGGGACCCGGTACTTTACGTCCAAGGACATCACTTCCTGCAAAACCGTATGTTCGTCCCGCGTAAGCTCGCCCAGATTGTCCGGCATTGCCGCGCGTCTCCGGAACCATCCCGACTTCAACCTGTTCTTGCACTTATTGATCGTCGTCCGGATCAGCCAAGCCTTCTCGTGTTCGCCGCTCGCGAAGACCGGAGCCGACTGCAAATAGGCCAGAAACACATCTTGCGCGACTTCTTCCGCATCCGACATGTTCTTTAGATAGGAGAAAGCTACCTTGACCAGATTGTCCGAATAGTTGATGACGGCGTTGCGAGCCGCTTCCCCTCGCTCAGATAAATCCTGCACCTGTTGTCCCTCCTTCACTACTAACACAATCCAACATGTCTTTATTTTTCACAGTGTCCAATAAAGTTTATTAGTATCTATGGACAATGGGCGAAAAGGGATGAAGTTCGATCTTAAACAAAACTTTATATTCCTTTTACATTGCCAGCACATTTCAGGGGTAGACTAGGAGCAATAGATGGCATTAAGCACATTCATTCAACGCTCATACCCGGGAGGTATCCTTATGAATCTCGTAATTCGCAATGCCTCGGTCTTACTGATTGCAACCGCCACTTTGCTGGGAGGGCTGTTTAACCCTCCATACGTGGAACCAGCAGCGGAATCGGCGGTCATTCCCAGCGTCGAGATCCTTCGCGCCGGAGACGGCGCTGTTCCGATCGAGCATGCGCAGCTCAGGGCACTTGATTTCTCCCAAAAAACATCTGTCGAGAGAAACGGCCAGGTTTATGTGCCGATCCGCGAATACGTGGAGAAACATAGCGGACAGCTCTTTTATAATCGAGAGACTGCATCTGCCGATATTACGATAGGCGCGCTCTCCTTCTCGCTGCTGTTTGAGGAAGGCAGCATCATGTATAACGGGCATGTTTTGAAAGGCGGATATTTCGTCCAAGACGGCCTTGCCTATATAAATGCAGAACAGCTTGCCGTTATGATGAACGGCCAACTCGCTTTTTCTCCAGCTTAACTGCAGAACCTTTCCAGCCACTCTACGCCATAATCCCACCTGCTCCGCCATATCCGATAATTTGCGTCAGCATCACCAGCGCTAAACAAGTACACAAAAAAACCACAGCATTACGCCCGAGATGAGCGTACCTGTGGCTTGAATATACTTTCTGATTAACGCGGCGGTTATATACATTTATCTATTTCCGCTAGGCCGTCTGCGACACTCCGCCAGCTTCCAAGGCCGCAACCCGTTCCAGCAGCATGATTCCGCTAAGCTGGGTGCTCAGCGTGACCCGCTCCGACGGCAGGGAAGACCAATCCGTGTGGAAGACGTTGCGTTCCATATCGCGCGCCCGGCTCCACAGGCTGTTCGCATTGGAGAGGAGCAGCTCCTCGGCTTCCGACCTCCCCGGCGCTTCCAAAGCGAGCTCCGCCAAATAACGGACCAGTATGCCTTTAAACAAACCGCCGTCGCCGTCGCCTTCGTCCGGAAACAGGCCCGTAGCGGTATTGGTCAGTATTCTTTTCGTCTCGCCCGCCGTTCGGATGGCATCAAGAATATACGCCTCGTCTTTCGTCAGTTTGTACAACTCCACTCCCGCTCCGACAAAGACGCCCTGACAATAGGTGAACTTCCAATCCTTGTCGATGGAGCCGTCACCCGTCCGGTTCATGCCGTCCCAGACGAAGCCGCTGTCCGGATCGACGAGCTTCTCCTTCTGCCAAGCGTAGATGCGAAGCGCCCACTGAAGATCCTCTTCCTTCTGAAAAAGTCGATACAATCTGGCCGCAAGGATGACGGCAGGGGCGTTAGCAGGTGTATTTTTGTAATCGAGCTGACTCTTCTGCCATGCGATGCCCCCTCCCATATGATTGTTCCAGCCTGTCTGGATATCCTCCCATAATAGAAGCGCCGCTTCCTTAAATCGTTCTACGCCCGTCGCTTCGAATGCGCGCAGCCAAGAAATCGCCATCCACTCCATGTCGTCGTACAGCTCGTTCGGGAAGGCCCCGCCGTTGCGCTTCAGCAAGCCGTCGTACAAGGACTCCAGCCTTTGCACATAAGCAGCATTCCTTGTCCGAATATAGCCATCCGCCAGCGCATCGACGGCATGGGCCATCCACCAATAGTGAAAAATCGTATTGCATTCTCCGTTCGGACAAGGCGTCTCAATATTGTACAAACCGATATGTTCATTCCAGAATTGTTCTTCCAGCGCTGCCTGGGCCAGATCGGCCCGTGTGCTCCATACCATGCTGTCTCCACTCCCTTACTCTCGCTCTAGTCGCTATGCCATTCTGACTTAGTCATTCTTCTATCAATTGTTAATCGTTATGGAAGCTTGCCTTCCCGCTCCAGAAGAGCAAGCTGCTCCAGCAACATCATGCCGCTAAGCTGCGTGCCGAGCTGGACGACTTCGTCCGGCGTCTGCGCCCATGAATTGCTGAACAACGCCGCGTCCGTTCCCTTGCCGTATTCCCAAAGGCCGCCGCCGATACAAGGATGATCGCCACGGCAAACGCGGTCGCCAATCTGATGTTTCTCCGCTTCATGCACCCTCCATGCTACAGTCCGTAGATTTTGTCCAGATTCAAATAATTGTTATTCCCCTTCGAGCTGTCGTAGCCGATCACGATCGTATTATGGCCTGCGTTCAGGTTGACGCTGAGCGTAACCGTATTCCAGCTTCCCCAGCCTCCCGTATTGCCGAACGACAAGTTGTTTGCCACAACGGTTCCGTTAACGGCAACATATCGTCCCGCATTACCCGCTCCGGCGGCGTATCTGATCGTCACCGTTCGCGTGCTCGCCGAGTTCTGATTGACATGGAACGTAACGAAAGAGCCGTTGCTGTTCCATCCCGCCAGATAGCCGCGCGCGCTATAACCCGCATGCGTGCTTTCGGAAATGATCGCGCCCGTCTTGCGCGCGTTCTCCGCTTCGTAAGTTCCGTTGCCTGCGATGTTGCCGGTGTAATTGTCCGGCGGCGTGAACTGCAGAATCGAAGCTCCTGCGGCAGCAGCGAGACTCTGCACGTAACCCGATCCCATCGGCGCCGTCCAGTCGCTGCCGATGATATTGTCCGACGTCCTCCGATGATTAAATGCCTGCGTGGCGTTCTGCTGCAGGAAGTTTAAGTAGGAGGCGTTGCCCGTCGCGATGCGGAGCTTGTTCAGGTTCCGCGCGAAAATCATTTTAAACCCGGCTGCGTCGTTCTCCCCTTCGTACAACAAGGAATAGGACAACGTCATATTGTTGATGACGTAATTCGCCGCGTTGTTCGCGTCCGTCAGATAACTTGCCGTTCCCGTCGCCTGGTGCAGGGCCAAAGCCGCGCCGAGGAACGTACCGTAGTTGTAGGTGAAATCCCAGTCCACGACCGTCCCGCTGCCGCTTCCCTCCACATGGTCGTTCACTTTGCTGCCGGAGATCAGCCGGCTCTTGATCCATGAATAGATGTTTTGAGCCTTCGTCAGATACGTCGTGTCGCCGGTCGCGTTTAATAGCTTGATTGCCGTCATGACCATCGGCGCGTTGGTGGCGATGTTCTTTTGCGGAGACGTGCCGTCGCGCTTCCACCAGATTCCGCCTCCGTACGTGCTGTCGTAGTCGCTGTAAATTTCGTTGAACAAGAACCACGCCCGGTTCCTGTATTCGTCGGTCCCTGTCAGCTCGTAAGCACGCATGCAAGCCAGCGCCCACCAGCCCAGATCGTCGTTGAAATGGTTGACGAGCATATCTGGCACCTTCGCATTAAATCCGTCGTACACATCGTCGATCATGGTCCGGTACGCGCTGCTTCCTGTCCGCTCATAAGCGTCCATAACCGTTTCCCATAGCTGGGCTTCCCACCAGAAGTCGGTATACAACCCGCCGTTTGGACCGTGAGCATGCTCGGGATGGATCAGATGGTCGCTGTTCGTGTAGAAATACTTTGCGACTGGATCGTAGAACGTGCTGACGAATCCGTTCATAGCCGTGTCGGCGTTGGCCGCCGTAAAAGCCTCGGCCTTCTTGGCTCCCGTTGCGAAGACGGGCAAGGCAAGCGCGGCAGCCAGCAAGACCGCCATCCATCTTTTTCCCGATATCCATTGCTTATTCATCACATGCACTCCTTCGCCATATTAGAATGGTTTAGCACATTATGCCGTCCGCGATGATTGAAGTTGCCTGCGCTTGCCCGTCACCCCTTGACGCCAGTAAAAGCGATGCCCTGCACAAAATATTTCTGAAGCAGCAAAAACAGCACCAGAATAGGCAAAATCGCGATCAGCGCGCCGGCCATCATGGGGCCGTAATCCGTCTGATAGTTGTAAGAGAACGCCTGCAATCCCATCTGAATGGTCGCCTTGTCGGGATCGTTTAAGATGATCATCGGCCACAGAAAGCTGTTCCAGCCCGCCTGGAACGTAAAGATGCCAAGCGTCGCGAGCGCGGGTTTCGTCAACGGCAGATAGATGTTCCAGAAGATGCGGAACTCCTTGCAGCCTTCGATCCGGGCCATCTCCATCATGTCCGAGGGCAGCGTCAGGAAAAACTGGCGCATAAAGAACACCGCGAACGACCCCGAAGCGCCGGGCAAAATAATGCCCCAAAACGAGTTCAGAAATCCGTTGCCGCCGCCGCCGAGCAAGTCGTTGCCGCCCACCAGCGGGAAGTGCTTGAGCACATAGAAGCTCGGAATCATCGTAACGATGCCGGGAATCATCATAGCGGCCAGCAGGACGCGGAACATCGCCTTGTTGCCCCGGAAATTCAACTTCGCGAAGGCGTAGCCGCTAAGCGAACCAAAGAACAAATTCGCCAGCACGCCCGACACGGCGAGCACTAGCGAGTTCCAGAAGTAAAGTCCGAACGGCACGGTCGTGAACGCCTTGCGGTAATGCTCCAGCGTCACTTCCGACGGCAGCCATTGGATCGGAATCGAAAAAATTTCGTTGCTGGGTTTCAGCGACGTCATCAAGCTCCAGAAGAAAGGCAGGAACATGACGACCGCTATGGCAATGCTGACTGCGTAGAACAACATCTTGCCGATCATGACCCGAGCCGGGTAGGACAAGGCCGGGGACGAGGTCAGAGCATTTGCCGGTCGGTTCGCAGGTAACGTCTTCATCCCATCCCCTCCTATACAATCGGCTCTTCGGATTTGTTAATGCGCATATTGATGAATGAGAAAATAAGAATAGCAATGGCCAGAATGAACGCTTGCGCGGACGCATACCCCATCTGCAGCTGATTGAAACCTTGCTGGTAGATCAGGTACACCGGCGTCTTCGTCACGTTGCCGGGTCCGCCTTGCGTCAGGACAAACGCCTGGTCGAACAGCTGGAGCGCGCCGATGATCGACATCGTGCTGACAAGAAACGTCGTCGGACGAAGCTGCGGCCATGTGATATAACGGAAGCGGTCGAAGGCGGTCGCCCCGTCCAGCTTCGCGGATTCGTACAAATATTCGGGAATCCCTTGCAGTCCGGCAATGTAAATAATCATATTGGAGCCTACGGATTGCCACAGCGTAACGAGAATGATCGACAGCATGGCCGTCTCCGTCTGCGCCAGCCACGCCGGCCCGATGATGCCGAAGTAACCCAGAATGCCGTTAACGAGACCGAACTCCGGGTGCAGCAGCCAAATCCATACGGTGGCTGCGGCGACGGCGGACGTCAGCGTCGGCAGATAGTTCATCGTGCGGAAAAGTTTGATGCCCATTCGTTTGAAGTTCATAAGCATGCCGAGCATGAGCGAGATCACGATGTTAAGCGGTACGAAAATAATGGAGTAATAAAACACGTTCTTGAACGTCTGCCAGAACAAGGCGTCTCCCGCCAGCCTCTTGTAATTGTCCACGCCGACGAAGTCCATCCGGCTGACGACGTCGTAATTGGTGAAGCTGAGAAACATCGCCATAACGACGGGCACGATCGTAAACGCCGCAAATAGCAGCATCGTCGGAGTAATAAAGAGGAACGCCATCTTTTCTTGATGGCGGCCTAATTTGCTGATGGATGCCATGTCGCTCTCCCCCTTGCGGTTGCCGGGAACACGGGCGGGAGAGGTTAGCCTCTCCCGTTCGCTCCCGATCCTGTTTGGTGCTTGGCGCGAATCACTTCACGTCCGCATTATCCGCGAGCAATTTGTCTCCTTGCGTCTGGGACTTGTTCAGCGTATCCTCCAGCCCTTGCTCTCCTTGCTGGAACAGCTGGAGATTCGGGATAAGTCCGTCGTTCTCCATGACGGAGTAACCCGGATGCGCCGGACGGATCTTGGCGAATTCCAGCGTCTCCATAAACGGCTGCCAAAATGGATCGTCCTTGAAGAACGGATCTTCGAGCGCTTCCTTCAGACCCGGCATGTTGAGACTTGTTTTGGCCCAGAGCAGCGCGTTGTCCTTATTTGCAGTCCACCATTTGACGAACTCCCAAGCTTCTTCCTTATGCTTCGCTCCCTCCGGAATGACGAGACCGAAGCCGCCCATGACGCTGCCCTTGTCGCCGTTCGGACCTGCCGGAGGCGGCACGATGCCGAAGTCGAGATCCTTGCCGTACTTTTTGTACGTGCTTAACATCCAGGGACCCGTGTATTGCATGGCCAGCTTGCCGGTGACAAACGCGTCCGTGCCTTCGCCAAGTCCTTGCTCGAATCCGACCTTATACACTTTGTCCTCGTTCAGAAGCTTATCCCAGAATTGCAGCACCGACCTGCCCTGTTCGCTGTTGAAGCCCGTCTTCAGTCCGTCCTCCGACAGCATCGAGCCGCCCGCTTGCTGCAGGTACATATTAAATAGACCATTGTCGCCGAGGGAGAAACCCGCTACTTCCAGCTTGCTGCCGTTCCATTTGGTCGTCTTGACTGCCGCTTCCTCCAGCTCCGCCCAAGTCGTAGGTGGTTTTACACCCGCTTCGTCCAGAATCTTTTTATTATAAAAGAGTGCTCTTGCATCAACCGTAAGCGGCAGTCCGTACAGCTTGTCGTTGTAGGATAATTCCTTGATGGACTCCCCGTAGAACGCATCCTTCGAGAGACCGTCCTTCTCCAAATATTCGTCAATGGGATGCAGCACGTTTTTCGGCGCGTACAGCGACGTGCGCCATCTGTCCCAGAACAGAATGTCCGGCGACCCGCCGGAAGTTGCCGCCGTCAGGAATTTCGTTATCATATCCTGCTGCAGCACGTATTTGACGCGGATGCGGTCCTGCGATTTGTTGAACGCGTCCACCATCGTCTCGAACTGTTTCTGCCCTTCTCCGCCCCAGTCTCCCCAGAACGTCAGCTCAACGGGTTTGCCTCCGCCTCCTCCGTCGCCGCCGGATCCGCCTTTATCGCCGCCTCCATCGTTGTTGCCGCTGCAGCCGATAACGGATGAGAATAATACCGCCGATAAAGCAGTAACCGATAACCATCTTTTCATGTCAAATGCCTCCCTTTTCTTTTTCGATTCTGACCTCATCATTCCGCCTCATTGGTTATCTCAATAAACCGCTTACATTTTTGATTATATGATTGATCATATAGTATGTCAATATAAATTGATTATTAGTTATCATGCTGATATACCTTATTATAATATCGATATAATATTATATGACAATTTTCGACCCATCAACTTCCGGAATGTCTTCACGCAACTTTTCCCTTAATAATCCGTCTATACAATATAAAATTTGGAAACCAAGGCGATTACTTGGTACAGATGATTCGTGCTCCAGTAAAAAGAAAGGGATGACATAATAATGAGAAGAAATCGGTCAAGATATGCGCTAGCTTTTTTATTTTGTTTGATCCTTATGATGCCTGCGGTACAAATCAGCGCTTCGGAAGCTAGCGTAAAGGTTACCCTGCCAACTTTTAAGGTGAACCTGAATGGTCATGTGGTAGAAAATCAGTACAGGGAATATCCTCTGCTTGTCTATCGCGGTATAACCTACTTTCCGATGACTTGGAACGATACCAGAATGCTGGGTCTGGAAACAACTTGGTCACAAACAGCTGGCTTACATATAAAGCAAAGCCAGGTGACCTCCGCTTATGCGTCTTATAAGTCCGGGAGTCGCAATGCTTCTTCGTACTCCGCAAAGATTTCCGCATCGGCCATTACGGTCAATGGCAAAGCAATTAACAACTCGAAAGAACAATATCCCTTATTAAACTTTCGAAACATTACCTACTTCCCGCTAACCTGGCGTTTTGCGTATGAGGAGTTCGGATGGGATTATAAGTGGAATGCCGTCAGCGGACTCAGCATTACTTCCCATAACCCGCAATTGCAATCGACTGGCCTTCCAGCATTTGCTGCCGATAATGATGTTGCCTTATTTAAGGGATATTATTATTTTACGCAAACAACGGGCAGTACCAATCAGGTCTACCGGGCTCCCATACAGCAACCATCTGCTAAAGAAGAGATCTATTCCTATAGTTTCGGAGGTCCGGATTCCGAATGGCATCCGACTAATGTCAGCTTCATGATCCGGGACAATGCGCTATGGTTTACTTATCATCTTGGGGGAGGGGTTATGGGGAGCGACCAGTTTGTAAAAGTCGGCGACAACGGTAAAGCGGAATTGTTGCATGAGGGATATTTGGACTTCCGCGCTACGTCTCACGGCACCCTGATCGTCCAATTAGGAGCTTGGGGATTTGAAGGCGGCAATTTGTATTTATCGTCGGCAGGGGAAAAGAAAAAAGTCGGAGATCCCGGTCTGATGTATGCTGTTACGCTTAGCGGTACTCAGTGGTCATTGGGCGGCGGCAATGCCTCCTACATGGCTGTCAACGGAGACCATGTGTACGTGCTGGCTTCCCGCGACGAATCCGACGCCAATAAGATCTATGAAATTAATCTAAAGACCAACAAAACCAAAAAGATCGTTGACGCAAACGTGGGCTGGTTCCAGGTTATCGATCAAAAGCTATATTACGTTAAAGACAAGGATAAATCGTTATATTCTTCCGATATAGACGGGAAAAACGAAGTTAAATTGTCCGAACACGCCGTCACATGGTTTGAAAGCATCGATGGTAACCTTTTTTATACAACAAAAAAGAGTTCAACCCAATACGATTTGTACAAGGTCAATTCAAACGGGGACGACACGCTTGCATGGGGAGCGTCGATTGCCGGCGTTCAGGTTGTAAATAATCAGCTCGTTTGCCTGCTTGGCGGCAATAATGGCGTTGCGCTGCTAGACGGTTCAGGCCGTCTGCTGCTAAAAGTTTCTGAACCTATTGGGCGTGTCTTCACTTCCGATAATGGGCTTCTATTTCAAAAATCAAACGATTCTTCGTTAGCCATTATTCGTTAAACGAATCAAGGCGCAACCTCTTTCGAGGCTATTCAAGGATGAGCGATAACAAGGCAGCCATTCGGCTGCCTTGTTTGTTTCTTGCGAAGCAGGATAGCCGACTGATCGATTCGCAGCTAAGTCGTCCGGATCTTAGCCTTACCGGTCGACTCTCCGATGACAAGCTCCGCATCAAGCAGGACACGGCTCGGAAGCGGCTCTCCATCCAGAAGTCTCGTCACGTGCTCGAAGGCCAGTCGTCCAATCTCCTCTTGGTTCTGGCGCAGATGCGTTAATGGTTGCAGCCCGCTCCGATAAGGACTGTCAAAGCAGATGAGCGACAAGTCCTCCGGAATGGCCAGCCCAAGCTCCTGGGCCGCCTTCTCCGCAAGCAGAGCAACGTTATATTCCGTCGCGAACAGCGCCGTAATATGCGGATGTTTGGTCAAATGGGCCTTGATCTTATCGATATCCTTGCGTCGATTGACTTCGATATGAGCGCTCGGCAGCGTGGACATAATATCCTGAATCCAGGTGTCGCGGTCCGCGACGATGCCTCTCTCCGTATGCGCCTTGACGAAACCCTCGATGCGATCCTCGATCGCCGTCGTATCCCGGGGCGGCGGAGTGAGAAACGCAATGTGGCGGTGGCCAAGATCGAACAGATGGTTCGTTCCTTTGGCAGCGCCCGTCATGTTGTCCGTGCAGATGGAGGCCGCCGGCAATCCTTTCAGATGGCGATCGACCAGCACGAACGGAAATTGGCCGATGACCAGCTTTAGTATCTCCGCATTGAAGTATTCGCCTTGCGCCGGCAATATGATCATGCCGTCCACGCCAAGCTCCAGCATGCCCTTGATCTCCTCTTCTTCATTCGCCGCTATGCCGAACGACCTGCGAAGAATGAGATACGAACCCTGCTCGCGCGATGCCTGCTCCATGCCGTAGACGAGCCCCGATCCATAAGCATCGCCGAAATCCGTCATCACGAGTCCGATGAGCCGCTTGCCCGTGTTACGTCCCGATCTGGCTTGTCCCATCTGTGCAATCGAGGCATGTCCAGCCGCCGTTTGGACAGTTCCTTGCTCCGCCACGAAAGAACCTCTGCCCGGCTGACGAACGATATAACCATCCAACGCGAGCATCTCCAGCGCTTTCTTGCTTGTAATGCGGCTGACGCCAAACTCATCGCCAAGCTCCTTCTCCGAAGGAACACGATCTCCTACCGCATATTGCCCTTCCTTGATCCGTTCCCGCAGAGCTTCGAATATTTGTTCATACATGGGCTTGGACGCCGACTCGTTAGCCATCCGGTATTCCCCCTCTTTCAATAGCCATATCCATTTATATAATAATATATCATGATATATTTAAGTTGTGAACTACCCCGTCTCTCAAATAATGAAAAGAAGGACAACTTGACAATCATTGATTACATCTGTAATCTAAATTCGTAGACTACATAGGTAATCCATGGAACACGTTTGCCAATTAAGATTACAATTGTAATCATCGGGAGGGAATACGATGCGGGAACTGCCGCACATTTCGGACGCGGAATGGGATGTAATGAAAATCGTATGGCAAGCTGCGCCGTTGACGGCGGCCGAAATCATTGAACGACTGAGCGGAAGCAAGCCATGGAAACCGAAAACGACGAAAACGCTGATCGGCAGACTGGTGCAGAAACAGGCACTCGGCTGCAACAAGGACAATCGCGAATACCTCTATTTTCCATTAGTCAGCGAAGACGAGTGCGTGCAGGCGGAAAGCCATTCGTTTTTGCAGCGTATTTTCGGCGGATCGCTGAAGCCGATGATGGCGCATTTTCTGGAAACCGAAAAGCTCTCCTCCGAGGACATTCGCGAGTTGAAGGAGCTGCTCCAGAAGAAGGTGAAATAAGAGGTGGAATTGCTAACAAACCTGTTCGAGCGAACGCTTATTGTTTCATTGGAGGCGGCCCTAATGGTCTTGCTGCTGGCCCTGGTGACGGCGGCGTTTCGGAGCAAACTTGTCCCCATGTGGAAATATGCGCTATGGACGCTGCTGATCGTGAAGCTTCTGATGCCCTGGCTGCCAGGAAATATAGAGAGCGAGCTGCGCTGGACAATTCCCCTTGCCGGTATGGAAGAGCGAATCTTTTCTATTGAGAATTTGGAAGCTTCGATCATTGGTTCATACGCGAGCGACATTTCGCCGATCACGCATACGGATCAAGCAGATTCGAATCTTGCCCAATCTCATCCTCCAGCATCACAGGAGCGTCTGGCTATGAAGATTCCCGGATTCCAAATCGCGGTATTCGTATGGCTTGCCGGAACGGCGGCAGTCCTGTTGTACATCGCGGCTGGTTATCTGCGAATGTCGGTTGCCCTCCGGCGCGAAACCAACATTCAAATACCCGCCGATTTGGTTGCGCTATTCGTTCGAATCCGAGCGGACAACGGCATCCTCGCTAAAATCCGACTGCGCGTGACGAAGCAAGTATCCGCGCCGGCATTGTTCGGCGTATTTTCGCCCACGGTGCTAATTCCAGAGCAAATGGTCAAGCATCTAAACGCCGCCGATTGGGAGTGCGTATTTCTTCACGAGCTGTCCCATTACAAGCGGCGGGACATCCTGGTCAACGTTGCGGCAACAATATTGGCCTCGTTCCATTGGTTCAACCCCGCTGTTTGGTACGGGCTGCGCAACATGCGACTACACCAGGAGACGGCCTGCGATGCAAGCGTGCTTAACGTCCTGACCCAAAAAGACACGTATGCCGCTTGCATCTTAAAAATATTGGAGCTTGGCAAGTTTCATAGAACCGTTTCGGCCGGCGCCGGAATTACCGGCTATAAAAATCAAATTGCAAGGAGAATCATTATGATCCGAAACTTTCAATCGCCGAAAAAACGAGCTTGGTTTTTCGGACTGCTCATTCTTGTCTTAGCAGCCGCATTGTCGCTGCCATCCGCTTTCGCATCAGGAAACGATAAAGAAGCCGCAGAAACGCCCAATGAGCACATTCCCGTGCAAGCCGCCATTGAAACATCGCCCGCAAACGACGCATTTCCATCGCAAGCTGCCAATGACGACATTCGATTCGTATTCCCGACGACCGGCAAAATCGCTTCGCGTTACGGGGAGCGTATTCATCCAATCACCCAAGAGAAGTCGCTGCATGAAGGAATCGACATCGCAAATGTTGAAGGCACGGAAATACGTGCTGCCGCCGACGGCAAAGTCATTAAAGCGGAATATGACCCCGAACACGGCTTCTGTGTGATCATTGAGCATAACGAGATCTGGCAGTCCGAATACCGCCATCTGCAGCAATTATCCATAACAGTCGGCGACGAGACCAAATCCGGCGATCTTATCGGACTAATGGGCAGCACGGGCCAGTCGACCGGTTCCCATCTCCATTTCTCGATCATAAAGGATACGAACTACGTAGATCCGACCGATTATCTGAAGTAAACGCCTGAACGACTATAGTTCAATCAGACAACCTGCGCCGATCGATGAAATGAAATAAAGAGGAGACCCGTGATCCCTGTTATGGATCATGGGTCTCTTTGCCTTGGACGTATCCAGAAAAGATGATGGCTGGAGGTCTGTGATTGTTCCGCTATTTCTTAAAAAGCGAAATAGATGAATGAGCTTGCTTCGCCGTTCATGAGCAGCATGAGCAGCACGATGGCAATGGCCGCGTACACCGCGCCGCGTATAAGCGAAGGAACCGCCGCCTCCCAGCCGAGCGACCAGCGCTTGAAGTACTTCACGGCCAGGAACTCCACGATATGAAGCAGATACAGACCCGCGGAGATCGCGAGCAGCAGCATGGTCTCTTTCGTAAACGACACGCCGCCGAGCAGCGTCATCTGCTTGATCATGTGGACCGCGTCCCCCCAGCTATTAGCGCGGAAGAACACCCAGCCGATTACCGTCAAATGGAAGAACACGGCGATGGCGAATACTTTGTACAGCCAGTTGCCCTGCAGCTTCGTCCAGCCCATCTTTTTGAGTCCTTTGCCATACATACGATGGGCTGCGGACAAGACGCCGTGGTAGAATCCCCAGATGATGAACGTCCACGCGGCTCCATGCCATAAGCCTGAGATCGTCATGGCCGCGATCAGGTTGACGTAGATGCGCCAATTTTTCACACGCGAACCGCCCAACGGGATAAAAATATAGTCCCTGATCCATTGCGACAGCGTAATATGCCACCGTCTCCAGAACTCGGCGGGGTTAGAACTCAGGTATGGCGTCTTGAAATTCAGGTCCAGCCTGAGACCGAGCAGCAAGCCGATGCCGACCGCCATCTCGCTATAAGCCGAGAAGTCGAAGTAGATTTGGAAAGCGAAGAGATAGGAAGCTACCCATGACTCCACGCCGTTTAACGTCGCCGCGACGCCGAAATATTCGTTAACGTATGGAGCGATCTTCTCGACGATAAATACTTTTTTAACGAGGCCCAGCAGAATAAACGCAAGACCAAGCTTCACGCGCGGCGTGCGGAATTTGATCGCCACGATATTGCGAAGCTGCGGCAGGAAGTCGCCGCCCCGCAGAATGGGGCCCGCGGCCGAATGCGCGAACAACGAGATGAATACCCAGAACTCGAAAAGCGAGCGGCTTGGCTTCAGCTTGCCCTTATGCACATCCACCAGGTAGGCGATGAGCTGGAAGGAGTAGAACGAGATGCCGATCGGCAAGGCAATTTCCCGATCGACGAACGGGGTCCCTTGCAGCGATATCGTGAATCCCAGCAGTTGCTCGACGCTGCCCAGCAAGAACATGGAATATTTAAAAAAGACCAGATTGGCCAATACAACGATGAGTCCGGCTGTCAGCGCAAGCTTGCTTCGGCTGCCGCCAAGAAACTTTGAAATGCCGTATACGGAAGCCACGACGCAGAAGAACAACACGAAGTAGCCAACTCCGGCATACGCGTAAAATGCGGCATTTGCAACGGCAAGCACGAGCATTCGCCAGCGAGGGAAGAAGTAATACAGCGCGAATACCGCTAATAAAAACAACAGAAAAGTCGGTGAGTTAAACAACATGCGCTATTCCCCCTTCCCCGTCCAGGTGTCCCATACGAAACGGGCAAGAAGCTCATTGCCTTCTTTCGTCAAATGAACATGATCGGTAAACAAGTTTGGATCGATCTTGTCTTGCATGATCAAGTAAGGCGAGCCGAGCCCTTGCAAATAGGTCTCGATCGCTTCCGTATTCGCCACGTAACCCGGATTCGTCACTTCCTTTTTGGAAAGCTCGCCATTGCCGCCCGACACGAAGGTGAGCAGACGTTTGCCTTGTTGAAGCTCCGCGATCTTGTTCATGAAATAAACGCCCCAATTGCTCTCGCTCATGTCGAACGGTTGCGGATCAAAGAAGCTCAGATAAGAAGGATCGGCGAGCCACTTCTCGGAAAATTGTTTTTCGTTCCAGGCGCGCGGATCGCCGAGCAGGTCGGTTCCCGCCTTCCGCTGCTCCCAATAAGCGGGAATCACTTCCTTGTACTTCACGACCGGGATACGGTGAAGGAGCGTCTCCAGCGCCTGCTCCTCCGCATGCTTCCAGCCTTCCTTGTATTCGAAGCCGTTTGCCTGCAGATGCGGCAGCACGTCCGCGAAAGCCTTGGGATCCTGCGTGCGCAAGTAATCGCCAAGCCAGAACACTTGCCGCGGCCCCGGCTTAGGCTCCACGAATGCCGAGTAGGACAGGCCGATCATGACATTGTCCGTCTTGATGCCGCGATCCTCCATCATAAGCAGCAGCGTGTACGCATCGCCAGCCATGATAGAAGGAGCCGACAGATTGAACACGGCCTGCAGCTTGTCCTCGCCTTCGGCGGATGTCGCCAGGTCGGACAAATAACGGCCCAGGGAATGCTCGGAGCTTTCGTTCGTCCCCCAAGCGACGGAGTTGCCGATAAGGATGGCGTAGTCCGTCAGGCCGTCCCGCTTGATCGTTTTCGCCATCTCTTCGATGACGACTTCAATCATGCCTCGATCTTCCAGGAACATATTATAGTTCATGCGATGTTTGTAGACGGTATCCAGCTTTACATAGGCTGTGACAACGAATTGGGCTGCGACAAAAAAAGCCAAAGCGAATGCGAGTCCCAGCAGGCCGTATCTTTTCCGTCGGATTTGGCTTAGTTTCATACGTCGTCCTTTCGTTTGCGGCAGTGCCGTTAACTGTCGTATCATTCTATTATTTACAGACTATGGCGCGCGTTTCGGAAGCAGCTTAACATAACCATCCGACAATCGCATTAATTCCAGCACGTAATCATAATCGCTTCGATACTGGCTAAAATCTTTTACCTTTTCAAATGTTTTCAGATCGAAAGCTTCTCCATCATCAAAGCCTTCTCCCGGCACAAACATAATTTCGTCATTAAAGAATGTCCCCGTCGGCATATAATACCGCATGCCAACGACATTGCTTGTCGCATTGATCAGGTCCTTGCCAAAGAAAGTAAAGTTTTCGGCCTTCAAATCAATGCCCATCAGGTTAGCCAGCGTCGGCATCATGTCGACATGACCGCCCACTTGCTCTATCGTTTTGCCTTCCACACCGGGAACCCGAATGATAAATGGCACGTTGAAGCGGCTGATCCGGTCGTCATATTTGACGCCAAGCACTTCTTCGACCCAAGCGGGATCGTTATCCTTGACCTGGAGGCCGTAGTGGTCGCCATACAGCATAATGACCGTATTGTCCCACATGCCGTTCTCCTTCAGCCCTTCGATCAGCTCGCCTATCGCCTTGTCCGTATAGTTAATCGCCGTGATATAGTGGCCCAGCTGGGTGCCATGCAGACGCTGCGGGACTTGGATGTTAAGAAATTTTCCAGGGATCCAGAACGGATGATGGCTGGAGGTCGTAACGAACTGTGCGTAAAAAGGCTGATTTTTCCCGTGCAGCTCCGTCAGCTTCTCCAGCCCGACACGATACATCTCCCCGTCGGAGGCGCCGAGAGCGTTGAACTCATCATTAATGAAGTAAGGCCTGTCATAATACGTCGTAAACCCAAGGGCGGGATACATATTGTTCCGGTCCCAAAATGTCACATCGTTGACATGGAACGTATTCGACACATAGTTGCGCTCCCCCAAAAGACGCGGCATGCTGGGAACCTCGCGGTCTCCGAAGCCCTTGGACATGGCGACGGAGCCGGTCGCGTATATCCCTGTATTGGCGATGAACTCGGAGTCCGAGGTATTGCCCTGCCCATTTTGCTGGAATACATTAGGGAAATAAAAGGCTCCTTCGCCAATCAGGTCGTTCAAGACCGGCGTCACTTCCTGACCGTCCACTTCAAGACCTATCATCAAATCCTGGAACGACTCCAGTTGAATGACGATCACGTTCATATCTTTGGCCACGCCAAAATAGCTGCTGGTGCCCGCCGGCACTTTGCCTCCCCCGGCATGGCCCTTCTCCAATTGAGACAGTGCCTCTTGCGTCACTGCCACAGATCCGTCCTTGATCGCGCTGTTGAGCCTGCTCTCGTTAATGGCCGTGGCCACTTGATAATTGAGCACGCCCAGCCGCTTCGATTGCACAAGCTCGTTCGGAATGTCCAGATCCATGCGAATATAAAGGAAGGACGCCGCAATGGCGATCACCATCCCGATTGCCATATAAAGCGGCTTGGCCGCCGGACGGCTCTTTTCCCGTTTCCCCCTGCTGCGCAAAGTTGCCAGCCATAATCCAATAAGTACCGCCAAATCGACAAACAGGACATAAAATTTTACATGGATCGCCGATTCCACGCTATCCTTTACTTGTCCAACCTGATCCAGACCATGCAGCGCCGTGTAGGTCGGAATGCTCCCGAAAAAGGAGAAATAGACGCAGCAGGCGAATAGCAGGAGCGACAATACTCCGTTGAATACGCCAAAGACAACAGGCTTCCATCTGCTTGTCGTCATTAACTCCACCAAGCAAATCAGCGTCAGTACTGCCGCGGCATCCGTAAGCAATCCTGATACGGCAAACTCGCCGAACGTAAATTGCCGGAACAATACCATCTTTAACATGATCAGAACGAAGCTTGCCCAGAACGGCGACTTCCGGTAGACATTCAATACTGTATTCACTTGCCCACTCTCCCTTAACTGAACCGGACTGCACACGACCGCACGGGTACAAAACAAAAACCGTCTATTAACGACGGCTTTCCCTATCAAATAGTTGCATAAAAAATAATATTAAGTTCATATTAACGCAAATGGACGCAGAAATAAATAGGGCTTATCCGAGCGCAATTCAGCTCTGCCGACGGCCGGGAGGACTGGCTTCCGTCAGTCTTCCCCATTAACCTGTTCCGCACGGTCCGGCAACTGGCTCACGTAGCTGTCCGATAGATGAAGCAGCTCCAGCGCGCGGTTGAACTCGTCTTCCGTCGAAGCTGACGCTTCGGTGCTATCGCCCCCGGACAACGTATAATGTTTGCCGTCCTCGAACCCGCTCCCCGGCAGGAACAGCTCCTCGTTGTTGACGAACGAGCCTGTCGGCAAATAATAACGCTGAGGCAGCAGATTATAGTGTTTCTGGTTCAGCAAGTCCTGCCCGAAATGGATCTGCTCCTTCATGGATAGGCCCAGCAGGTTGGCCAGCGTCGGCAAAATATCAACCTGTCCGCCAAGCTGCTGGAACTCGGCCGGCGTCGTGACGCCCTCTCCCGCGATAATGAACGGCACGTTGATCATTTCGCGTTCGACGTAGGTTCCGCCGAAAATTTCCTCCAGCAGCACGCGGTCCTCCTCGTCAAGCGAGAAAACCGGAAGTCCGCGATGATCCCCGTAGAACAGGAGCAGACTGTCCTCCAGCAGCCCCCGCTCCCGCAAATCCTCGAGGAATATGCCCAAGCAGTAATCCGCATAGTTTTGGGATTGAATATAATCTCCGACGTATGTCCCCTCGTAACGCTCCGGCAAAACCATCTTCTGCTTCTCTTCGGGCAGCGAGAACGGGTTATGCGCGGACATCGAGATCACATGCGCGTAGAACGGATCCGGGCCTGCATCCATGCGCTGCAGCTCTTTTGCGGTCTTGTCGTACAGCACCTCGTCCGAAGGACCGAACCATAGCTCGTCGTTCCCTTCGCCGAAAAACGCCTTGTCGTAATAGCGATTAAAGCCGAGCCCTTGGTACAAATCCTCGCGATTCCAGAAATCTACGTCGTTTGTATGGAACGTAGCGGTGTCGTAGCCGTGCGACTCCAGCAGTCTTGCCATGCTGGGAAGCTCCTTCTTGGCATAAATCTGCGTGGCGGGTCCGTCAGGGGGGACGTAGAACGAAGTGTTTACGACGAACTCCGCATCAGACGTATTGCCTTGTCCGACCTGCTGATAGAACCTGGGGAAATAGTAGTTGCCATGGGCAAGAGCGTTCATGACGGGCGTAATTTCTTGCCCGTCGATCTTTAGATCGATCAGGAAGTTCTGGAACGATTCCATCTGCACGAGAATCACGTTTTTTCCCTTCGCGCTGCCGAACAGGACAGGCGATTCCGATTCCGTTATGCCTTTTAAATCATAGATCGATGATTGAGTGATCAGCTCTTTCTCGACAGGCGTTTCCTCATCGTTATCCAGAAGACTGAAGGCTTCGTAATTGAGGATGCCCATCTGCTCCGCCTGCACGGTTTCGTTAATACTTTCCGTGTGTGGAAGAATATTAAACAAACAAGCGAACAGCGAGATGGTAAATACGGCGGCCACCGTCTTGCGGCTCGTCCTCGCGGACAACGCGCGTTTCCAGCCTACGGCAATGCGTCGGCGCAGCAAGACGTAGGCAAGGATGAGAATATCCATATAAATAAGCAGATATTTCGGATGGATGACGGAAAAGATGCTTTTTTTTACCGCTCCGACCTGATCGGCCTGCTCTAGAACATGATAAGTGGGAATGATTCCGAAGTGTCTGTAGTACACGATAAGAGTAAAAAACAGGACCGTTATCAAAAGATTGACGATCAGGTACATAAGCAATTTGCGTTTGGTCGAAAACCATTCGATGATGCAGAATATAATGAGAATAATAGGCAGCTCTTTCAGCCACACCGTCTTGAACGAGCTGTTCTCGAACAGAACGGTCCAAGTGAGGTAGCTTTTGACAAGCATAATAATCGAGAATACCAATATCGACTTGGTACTCCATCTTGGGGGCAAATATTGTGCCATCGTACGTTCTTCCTTTCCATGCGTCTATCAGCCAGCCTGCGGCAAAATCGACAAGTCCTCAAGTTGCTCCTCTATCAAAAACGGGAGCTATTCCATGATAAGACGTCGGCGCGAGAAGTGCAATGCCTGCCATGCAAACAAGCCATTCGGCAGCACCCTTCGGGAGGATGCAACCGGACGGCTTTTCGGCATGACGTCGATAATCTGTCATCAGGACGGTTACGGATACAAACTGTTTAGCAAAACGCCCCCCAGCGCTCCGATGATTACGACGGCCCAAGGCGGCAGCTTCCAATAAGTTAAGAGAATAAACAGCACTGCCGCAAGCGCGAAGTCGGCGGAGGAGGTTACCGCGCTGGTCCAGACGGGATCGTACAAAGCCGCCAGCAAAATGCCGACGACGGCGGCGTTCGCCCCCGCCAGCGCCCGCTTAACGTTTGGCCGCTGGCGAAGACTATGCCAAAACGGCATTACGCCTGCCATCAGGAGGTAGGCGGGTAGGAAAATGGCCGCGGTAGCCGCTATCGCACCCATAGCACCATCCGATACAGCGCCAAGGTAAGCTGCGAACGTAAACAGCGGACCCGGGACCGCCTGCGCCGCGCTGTAGCCCGTGAGGAACTGCTCCTGCGTCACCAACCCCACCGGCACGACCTCCCGCTCCAACAGCGGCAACACGACATGACCGCCTCCGAATACGAGCGAGCCCGAGCGGTAATAACCCTCCATCAGCGCCAGCCAATGATTTGCGGTTAGCTCCTTGGCGACAGGCATTAGCACAAGAAGCAAAAAGAATATAAGCAAACAAATGGCGCCCGTTCTACGCGAAAGTCCTGGATGGTTGCCCGCGCCAGCGACAACTGTCGCAGCCGAGCCGCTATCGGCGCCTTTAAGCGGCAACGAGCCAAAACTTGTTGCTCCCTTGCCTGACTGGGCGCTTTCAGCCCCGTGCTCCTGCTCCCGGAACAGCCACAATCCCAGCACGGCGGACAACACGATGACGACTGCCTGGCCGTACACGGCCTCCCATAACAAGGCAGCGATGGCCGCCGCCAGCGCAAGCGTCATGCGCGCGCGTCCCGCCGCCAGCTTTTGCCCCATTCCCCATACCGCATGCGCCACAACGGCGACCGCTACGAGCTTGAGGCCATGCAGTGGGCCGGCATCGGCAATGCCCATTCCCTCTAACAGCAGAGCAAACAGAGCGAGAGCAGCTGCGGATGGCAGCGTGAAGCCAAGGAACGAAATCAAGCCGCCCAGCAAGCCGCCGCGCATAATACCGATGCCAATGCCGACCTGGCTGCTGGCAGGTCCCGGCAGGAACTGGGCCAGCGCGACCATGTCCGCGTAACTTCCATCGTCCAGCCACTTTCGCCGATTGACGTACTCTTCTCGAAAATAACCCAAATGAGCAACCGGTCCGCCAAACGACGTTAATCCAAGCTTCAAAGAAGCGGCGAACAGCTCCAGCAGTCTCTTTCCTCTACCCGACATCCTCTGTGCCTCCCATACAGCAAAGCCTGCGCCGGCCTTGCCTCTTGGAAACCATTATAGCGTTAGAGGACAACACGCTAAAGTGGAGGTTTTGTAAATCAAGTATAAACGGCTAACGCCGTCCTTTGGACAAGCACGTTTACCGATGAAGTATAAGCCTAATTATAAAAGTGAAACTTTATAAATAAATTTGAGAAAAACCTTCAGGGAAGTTCGCCCTCACGGTCCTCTCTGTTCTATTGCCAATTCTGGTCTAAAGCATCTCCCATGTCTGTTCGGTGCTCATTGCACATGCTGCTGCGGTGAGCATGCCTCGATAGAAGCCCCTGAAGGGGAACAACCACACGTTATCTTTCTTTCGTAGACCCCGAACATATCCCTTCATATGCGAAAGAAAACGCCTGACGGTGCATATCTACTTTTGGGTTCATCAAAGAACATGCGTTTCAGAATGTTTGGCTCCTTTCTTCTTGCGGTCTCCAAAGCCGGGATTTCCAAGCAAAGCCCTTGCCCCAGCTGCGGTGACGAGAATAAAGCAGGCGGCCGCGGTCAACGGCAGCGCCGACCATTCCAGCAGCCCGCGGCCAAGCAGCGTCTGCCAGCCCATCGCCATTAAGCCCAGGAAAAACGCAATGCCGGATATATGAACCAACATGCGGCGACTGGCGTGCGCGTACATCGTTCCGGCGGCCAGCCACGCAATGAACGGCAATGCCTGAATCGCATGAAAGCCCAAACCGTGCAGCCAGATCAGATTGCCTTCCGCGCCCACGAATCTGCTGCTGTTTACGGAGATCGCAACGCCTCCCGCAAAGGACACCATAATGGAAAGCATCGCATACCGTGTCCCCAGGACAAGCTCGGGATTTTTTTCCAAAGTCCTCTTTTTGAAAAAATAGCTCGCGAACAGGACGTAAAACACGACCAGCAGAAGCGCGACCAGGGTGAAACCTCCAGCCACAATTACGTCGAAAAGCGAGCCGTTTACGGGAAATCTGGGATTAACGCCTCGTATATGCTGCACCGTCTCCGCAAAATAAGAATAAAGAGCCAGCGAAATATACGAAACTCGAAAAAAAGCCGCCATCTTATGCCCCATCCCCGACACGGGCATAATCGCGGCAGTCGACAAAAGGAACAGGCCAAGCGCCGAATTAAACGAAACAGCTTTCCAAAGATTCCCGTCCGTTCCTGTTTCCGCCCCTGCAACCAGCGCCCAGCATGCGCATCCTATCGCCAATACAAAACCTAACAATCCTGTCGCGATCATTCCTCTTTCTTGCTTGAACCAACGCATGAGCTTATGTTCCATCACGTCCAACGACCTCTCTCCTGGTTTTCCTCAAATTTACAGGAAATGAGATTCTGTCGTAACGGGCTTGAGGTTGGTTCAAAGCTATCCCTCAGGAGGGTTGATAAATCCGTCCAAAGTTGGAGGCACGATCCACGATCCGAAACTTCCTGCAGGACCGTTTCGTCTAATGACATAAGATATTGTCATATCCTTTAAAAAGAGTGCAACCGGGAGGGATGATGGAATGAACGATCAACATAACGGAGCATGTCCATTAACAATCGAAGTGACGGGAGAAGGGGCCGCGACGGCGAAGCCCGACGAGACGAGTGTAACGCTGGGGGTCATCAGTGAAGGAGATAAGCTGGCGGAGCTGCAGAAGGAGAATGCGGCTGCCATTTCGTCCATTATCGGAGCGCTGACGGCGCTCGGCATTCCCAGGCAGGCGATAGCGACGGCGGCATTCACCATTGAACCGCAATACGATTATGTCGATGGAAAACAGCAGTTCCGCGGCTACAAAGTTACGCATCTGCTTGAGATTACGCTCCCCGGCACGGAGAATGCGGGAACCGTCATCGATGCGGCGGTCTCGCATGGCGCGAACACCGTCACCAATGTGTCGTTCAGGTCGAAGGGCTCCGCCGCCGCCAGGCAAGAAGCGCTGACTATGGCCGTCCGTGACGCGGGCGCCAAGGCTCGGGTTATCGCGGACACGATTGGCGTCTCTCTCTCCGCCGTGCCTTGCAAGATCGAGGAAACGCCGGGACGCGGCTTCGAGCCTGTTCTGTTTAAAGCCGCGTCCTTCCCCGCAGGGGATGCAGCGACGGAGATCGAACCTGGCGTGTTGACCTTCAAGTCTTCCGTGCGCGTCTGGTACGCGTATGCTTAGAAGCTTGACCTTTACATCAACACAGAAATGACATTTAATGTCGGTCGGTTATAGTCCCTCGTACTCCAGCAGCGGATCGGGAATGGTAATCACATATGCCTCGGCGTCGCTGGCGCCGACATACAATTCCGCCCATCCGTTGCCGTTGCGAATCAGGCCGCCGCTAAAAATGACATCCTGCAAATCCCTGCGTTTGGCCGGTCCGTCCGGAAAATCGGAACGTTCGGCAACCAGTTTGAGCGGCGTGCGTTCCAGCGTATCGGGATTAAGCGCAAACGTCATCGCGTAATAATGCCGGTGACCGGCTTCGTCAAACCAGGCGATATGGCCGAGCACGCCGATCAGCCCGTTCGCCAGCAGATGCGCTTCGTTGGCTCCGCCCCATTCCTCGTCGATAAACATGCCTTCAAGCAACGGCGCTTCGGCAATATCCGCTTGCGTAACGGCTTCGAGCGAAGCCGCCTTGAAAAAGCCGATTTTCCCTCTGCCGCCTTTCTCCCCTTGCGGACGGGTAAATACGCCGATCGCGCCGTCCGCAAGCTGAACCATCCGGATATCCTTCATATGGCTCGGCCCGACCAGAAACGGCTGCAGCTCGGCAACGCTCGCACCGCGAGAAAATACCGTTTCCCACGACTTGATTTTGCCCGGATTTTGTTCATCCTCGATGACACGGACGCCGCCAAAAACCAGTTCCTCTCCAATACGTGTATAAAAAGGGTCCTGCAATGCCAGCTCAGGCAAAACTTCATCGACCTGCCAGCTGCCGTCCTTCTGCCCCCCGCCTTCCTTCCGACGGAAAAACTTGACGCAGGAAAACTCCGTATCGCGCGCTTCGACGCGGCCGGCCAGCACCGGAGCGCCATAGTCCGCGAAAGCGGCGGTAATATTGTAAACGTCTCTGCCATCCACGCCTTCGAACCGAAGCTTCGCGCCAGTCACCGGCTCTCTGTGGCCGCGATAGGACTCCAGCAGTTGACCGCATGTTTGCGGGTGATGATGAAACTGAAGCATAAACAATCAAACCTCCATCATAGCAGGGCTACGCCCCCGTATTGTAGTCAATGACAATTCCGTTGCAATACCGCTTGCCGTCCGACTCCGCGACATCCGCCCCTTCGGGGAGCAGGACGGCCAGCACCGCCGAACGAGCGGGTATGATCAGCTTGCCGTTCCGCAGCGTTGCCGGGCTATGCGCATAAGCGTCGTAGACGGCGCCGAAGTCGCTTCCGCTTCCATCGATCGTAACCGCCTGCTCCTCGTTGTGCGGATTATAATACAAAGAAGTCGGATGCGCCGCCTCGCGGAAAAAGTCGGTCCTCAGGCAATCCAGTCGCAGTATGCCTTCCACATCGGTCTGCTCGATCATGCCGCCAAAAATGCCGACGTGGGAGGAGCCGTAAAGCCCCAGATCGATCGCCCCCCAGCTGTAGCGGATCGGATCGCCGGTCGCATACGGGCTTTGGTGATCCCACCATTTGCGCAACCCTTCGTACGCGATGACATCATCCGCATCCGGCTTATAGAACGCGCATGACTGGGCTTTGCCGGAATGCGCTCCAGGGTAGAACAGCCTGGCCGCATTTGCGGCATTCAGCATCCATTTGCCGATGTCCGGCGCAAATCTGCTGTCGTAGCGAACGAGCGGCACAAGCGGCCAAGCGAGCGCAAAGGTGTTGGCGGTAAAGGCGTAGCCGCTCCGCTCGCCGTCGAACGGCTTCCATGGCCCCGCCCCTTCGGCATCCCAACGCTGCCCCCAATCGGTGATGCTCCCGGCCAGCCCGTAACAATCGTAGCCGCCCCAATTGTCGGCAATGACCCCCCAGCCGGGCCGGCATTCGCTGTCGCCGTCGAACACCCAGTTGACCAATTTGTCTACCGAATGGGCATCGCCCAGCTCGGCGTTCATCCGCGCAGCCACGCAAGCGCCGAAGGGCAGCAGCACCTCATAAAACGGATTGGCGCTGCGCCGCTCCAGGAAGGCGAGGCAACGCCGCGCTCCGTCCAGGTAACCGCTGTCGTTCCAACGCTTGTACGCCATATAAAGCAGCCAGGCAACGCCGGCGGCGGCATCCGGACCGCGCCAGCGGCCGTTGTCCACCGGCTTGCCGGTATCGAAATCGAAGGACAGATGGTCAAAGTCGGGCACGCCGTCTTCTCCCGTCAGCTTGTTGCAAGCGTCCAGCCATTGATCCGCCGTGCTGCGCATCATCATGTCCAGATTGCCCGTGTCGGGATACAGATCGGTTAACGCATACATTAACGCATGAGGATAAATCTCGTACCAGAAGGTCGATCCCGCGCGGCCGTTTCTCCGATTCAGGAACAGAGGAGCCGCCTGCTCCCCGCCATAATAACATTCCAGCATCTCCACCCAGTTGACGCCATTTTGATTCGACTTGTCGATGCCGCACAACGTGGCGCCAAGCACGGCAGTCGCCGTGTTAATCGCTTCGTGCCCGTTCTCGCCGCGCCGGCCGCCCAAATAAGAAGGCAAGCCGAAAGCCGGCTTGCCCGTTCCGCCTGGCGTGTCGTCGCGCCACACAAGCGGAAAAAAATCGCCGGTTGCTTCGGCATCGAACACAAGCCGATCATAGGCTGTCGCTACCTGCTTCCAGTTCCGCATCGCATAGGGCTGCGGCATATCCGGCATTTGCTTCACTTTGCGTATCATCCATATGCCTCCTTCAAGGGGAGCGGTTCCGCCGCCCCCCACGATCTCATGCCGCTTCTCGCTATTCTCACTTCCGCCTATTTCTGCGCCGCCTGCTGATCCAGGAACTCTTGCGTCTGACGGATCAGCTCTTCCTTGATTTTGGCAATATCGGCTTGCAGCCTGCCGTTCGCTTCCCATTTCTGCTGCAGCTTCGTCAAGCCCTCCGCGGGACCCGGCACCATGCCAAGCTTGTAGGCCAGCTCATCGGATGAAATAGTGCCAAAATCGGGATTGGCCAGCTCGTTTTTGACCGGTTCCTGATTGAAGGCAAAGCCGGCCAGCGCGGAGCGGACATACGTTTTTTCGTCGGCAAGGTAGCGGAACGCGTCAACCAGATTGTCCGGCACATTTTCCGACAGGCGAATATAATTAGGGTTCCAAGTCAGCATGTAACCGGGGAACACATAGTTTTGGCTCAGATCGACGCCATCCGGATATTTGAATTTGTCGTCTCCGATCGCTTCCCAATGCGTGCCTTCGATGCCCAGCTCGAACAAATCGTGATTGTCCTGGCTTTCGAACAGCCAGTTAATAAACGACATGGCCCGGTCGGCGTTGATCGACGTTTTCGGAATCGCCAGGAAGTTCCATACGCGGAAGTCCGAAATATATCCGGGATTCGGTTGCACTTTGTCGCGAGCCGCTTGGGCCGTCAGGAATACGCCCAGTTCGGCCGAAGGCACGCCTGCCGCAAGCTGCGCTTTAATATTGTCGAGATTGGACAATCCCTCCATCATCGCCGCCGCTCTTCCCGCCGAGAACGTTCCGCTGGCGTCTTTGCGCACGATCGGCTCCTTCTCGATGTAGCCCTTTTCATGCCATTCGCGAACCGTCTCCAATATGCTGTAGTCCGCCTGATTGAACGGTTCGGGGAACGATGCGATCGCTTCCTGCTTTTCGCCTTTAATGCTGGCCGTCACAACCTTGTTATCCTGAATCAGGACGGTGCCGTCCACATTCGGTCCAAGCGTGATGGGCCATAGCCCCTTCTCGTATTTCACCGGCGCCGACTTGTTGACCTCGATCGTCGCTACTGCGCCATAATTTCCGTCGTTTTTGATCACGAACGGAATCATCCCTTTATCGTTTTCCGTCACCTTGTCGAAAAAGGCCAGCAAATCCTCATAGGTCGACAACTCGCCTATGCCGTAGTTCTCAGCCAGATCCTTGCGATAGTAGATCGCGCCAAGATCGCCCAAATATTGACCCAGAGGCACGCCGTACACATGCAGATTGCCATCCGCTCCGACAAACCGGTTATTGTCGAGGAAACCTTCGCCAAACGCTTTTTTCAGGCCCGGGTATTGATCGTTGTTAAAATATTCGTCCAGATTCGTATAGTTGTCCTGCGCAATAAACGTGTTCATGTTCATCCATGGCGCGTCGAACGCGATATCGACCTGCTCGCCGGCAGACAGCTTAAGCTTCAGCTTGTTGACATAATCGGCCTGCGGCGTAAACGTAAAGTTGAGCTTCAGGTTCAATGTATCCTTCGTTCTGCGTTCGAATTCGGCAACGACCTGGTCGAATTGCTTGGGCTTGTCGCCCCATAACATGATGTTCAGAGTGGCCGGATCTGGCGCCTTCGAACCTTGTTCTTCTCCTGCGGCCGGAGTCTGCGTCGCCTCGACCTTACCGTTATTGCCGCCGTTATTGCCGTTGTTATTGTCTTTGCCGCTGCACGCCGCGAGCATGGTCGAGACCATGCACAATGCCAACAAAAGCATCGATCCTTGCTTTCCCCATCGTTTCATGTGTGAACCCTCCCGTTTTATATCGTAATGCTGTATGCCAACCGGCGCAAACGCCGGACTTAGCCTTTGATGGCGCCTACCTTCAATCCGCCCACAAAATAACGCTGCAAGAACGGATACAGGAAAATGATTGGCCCGACTGTCACAATGGCCGTTGCCAGCCGCACCGTATAAGCCGGAGCGATCTGAGCGGTCGATTGCGCGCCTGCTACCGCAATATTTTGCGCCATATCGACGTTGCGAATAATTTGCATAATGATATATTGCAGCGAAAATAATTTGGTATCATCGATGTACAGCATCGCCGGCATCCAGCTGGACCAGTAGCCAAGCGCGTAGAACAAGCCGATCGTCGCCAGTGCCGGCAGCGATAGCGGCAGTACAATCGACCGCAGGATGACAACCTCTCCCGCGCCTTCCAGCTTCGCCGATTCGAACAGCTCCTTCGGAATGTCGTTAAAGAAGTTGCGCATCAGGAACATATTCCACGGCGACAACAGCGCCGGCAATATATAGACCCAGATGGAATTGCCCAGATGGAGATACTTGGTGATCAGAATATAACTCGATACCATGCCGCCGCTAAACAACATCGTAAAGTAGAAAAACAGCGAGATATGCGGCGCAAAGCGCAGTCTGCGCCCGGACAAGGCGTACGCCGCCATGCTGGTGACGAGCAAGCTGAGCGCCGTTCCGGCCACCGTAATAAATATCGTAATGAGATAGGCGTCGGGGATGGTGGAAGACGAGAAAATCGCCTTGTAAGCCGCCAGCGAATATTGTTCCGGAAATAGCCGGTAACCGTCGCGCAGCAACGTCACTTCCGCCGTAGCCGAGCTTGACAGCACCAGCCAGAACGGGTACAGGCACGCTGCGGCAAAACATGCGGTAAACAGATAGAACAATACGGACATGATGCGGTCTTGCCTGGAATTTTTCATGCTGCCTTCCCTCCTAAAATAATGCGGAATCCTTGTCAAGCCGCGACGCGACCTTGTTCGCCACGATAACCAGCACGAAGCCGACTACCGACTGATAGAGCGCAATGGCCTGCGTCATCCCCATCGAGCCGGAGGTGCGCAGCGCGCGGAACACATACGTATCGATCGTATCCGTCGTTCGGAACAGGAAGGTGTTGTCGCCCACCAGCGAATAGATCATGTCCAGATTGCCGCCGAAAATATTGCCCATGCTGAGCAGGAACAGCAGCACGACGGTGCTCCGCAGCAACGGCAGCGTAATGCGGAAGATGCAGGAGAGACGCGAAGCGCCGTCGATTCTGGCCGCCTCGTACAACTCCTTGTCGATGCCCACAATGGCTGCCATATAAACAATCGCTCCGAAGCCGGCCGTCTTCCACAAATTCATCAGCACCAGAATCGGCGGCCAAACTTCCGGATCGGTATAGAAAGCGATCGTCTCCCAGCCAAGCTTGACTAGCAGACTGTTGATGACGCCCGTATCCGCAGTAAAAAAAGCTACGGAAAACAAACCGATGATCGGCCACGAAATAAAATTGGGCAAAATCATGAGCGACTGCATCGTTCGCACCAGCCAGTTGCGACCAAGCTCCGTCAGCATGATGGCGAGCGTCAGCGACATCAGCGTTCCGGTCACAATAAACGAAATGTTGTACAGCACCGTATTTAAAGTAATTTGTATCCATGCCTGGCCCCGGAAAAAAAAGCTGAAATTGTCAAGCCCGATCCACTCGCTGCCGAATATGCCCTTGAGCGGATTAAAATCCATAAACGCGATCGATACGCCGATCATCGGCAAATAAGCGAAAATGATGCTGAACAGTACAGCCGGCACGGCCAATGCATATAGATAGCGGTTGTAAATCAGATCGCGCAATCCGGCCGATTTTATTTTCCTGCTCATGCCTCTTCCCCCTCAAGCGACGCCAGCACTTCCCGCACGCTGAGCTCGGCATAACCGACGGAACGATCGGCGGCGCCGTAATACAGCCTGATCGTATCCCCCTCCACAAGCGCTCCGCATGGAAACACGACATTGGCGAAAAAACCGTCCCTTTCGAAAGCCGCCTCCGGCTCCATAATCGGACGGGATGAGCGGGCAAGCACTTGCCATGGCCGCTCCGCATCGAGCAGCACGGCCCCTACCGCATAGCGGTTGTCCTCGTCCGCGCCGTGATACAGCTCCAGCCAGCCGCGCTCCGTCCTGAACGGTACCGCGCTTGCCCCGATGCGGCCGCCGTCCCAGCCGCCTTCCCTGACGCCGAGTATGCGCCGATGATTGCCCCAGCGCAGCAGATCGTCGGAATCGGCGATCCAGATGTCCGGCTTCGCATAGTGGGAGCTTGACGGGCGATGCAGCGCGTAATAACGGCCGCCGATACGCTCGGGAAACAAAGTGACATCCTTGTTGTCGGGATGGAACAGGATGCCTCTGCGTTCAAACGACACGAAGTCTCGCGTATGCAACAGCGGCACGACAATGCCGGATGGCGAAATGGCGCTGTACGTAATGTAATAACCGTCCTCCAGCTCGGTAATGCGAGGGTCCTCGATACCGAACGTTTCGTATTCCGTCTCCGGCAGCACAGTAGGCTTCTCGTCGATCCGGAAGTTGTAGCCGTCCAAACTGCGCGCAACGCGCAAGTGGGAGATCGAAGTCAAATAGTTCTGGTACGGCGTCCGAATGACGCGCGGGTCGGAGAAATCCGCATCCTCCGTTCGTTCGATGCGCAAGATGTCCAGCGCTCCCGTCTCGTGGCGCCAGATTGGCGTCAAATACGCCTCCGGGTCGTTCGGCACAGGACGTTCGGCCACGCGCAGCAGCAGGATAACCTCGTCTCCCAGCTTCGACACCCCGGCGTTAAAAACGCCGATGACCTCCATATCGGGTCGCGATGGCTTTACATGCTCGGGCGCTATAATCGGATTGATCTCGGCGCGATGTACGTTTACTTTCATCGTTGCTAACCCTCCTTCCGGCTCATTCCGGTTCCGTCTCTATGTCTATATTGTAGCGCCGCGCCGCCGCCAGGCGTTACATGCCCTTTTGCCGCATTGGGCGGATAAATTTATTGCGTACAACCTCAGCAACAAAAAAACCGGACATTCCGCACATAAAAAAACGTGCCGATTGTCCGATTTCCTCGTTGCCTATTGCCCGCATGCCGTGCGCCCGCCGCCGCTCACCGCTTGCTTCGGCTTTGAAGCCTATATTCGCTCGGCGAGCAGCCCAGCTTTGTGCGGAATATTTTGCCGAAATACTTCTCGTCGCTGAACCCCGATTTATCCGCCACCTCATAGATCGGCAGATTGGTTGCCTCCAACAGCAACTGCGCATGCCGCAAATTCATCTCCTGCACATAATAGACAAAAGATACGCCGACAATTTCCTTGAAGCATTTGCTGAAATAGCTGACGCTCATCCCGACCTGCTTGCAAATATCGGACTGGCTCCATCTGCCGTCTTCCACGCCGCGCAACAGATCGAGCGCCTGCATAATCGAGGCGATGACCTGCTCCGAATACATCGTCAGGCATAACCGGTGCATGGCCGCGTCGCGAAACAGCTCCACCCACTCTAGAAGCTCCGGTATGGAGTGCAATGTCCCCAGCTGCGTGCCAACACGGTCGATCTCCGGGGCCAGCAGCGGGCAAAATCGTTGCCATTCGCCTTTCGTGCAATACGTCAATAATTCCTTCCATGATGCGGCGTCGAATACGCGGAGCGTATCCGCCGACAACGTCTCGTACAATTCCTCGCGCGCCACCCAATGAAGCGAGCTCCAACGCTCAGCCAGCCGCTTGCGAATGCTCGGGTCCAGTTCGGCCTGCTCCGCCTCGGCATGCCGTTCGACATGGCGGGAGATTCGCCCCAGCAGGTCGTAAACGGAATCGTCATCAAGCTGCGTTTTGACGATATAGTCGACGGCTCCAAGCCGCAGCGCCTGCTGCAAATAATCAAAATCCTGATGGCAGGTAATAACAACGGAACGGACGGACGGATGGTCCGTCTGCATTTTTCGAATAAAAGCAAGCCCGTCCATGCCCGGCATCGAAATATCGGTCAGCACCAGATCGATTCCCCCGGCGTCCAGCGCCTTCAGCGCTTCCTCGGCAGTGGACGCCTCCCCGGCCCATTCCATGCCGAAATCGGACAACGGCATAATACTGCGTATGCCTCTGCGCACCAACGGTTCGTCATCCACGAGCAATACCTTGATCATGTTCTTCCTCCCCTTTCACGCTGTCCGGAATCATAATCGTGACGGTCGTCCCCTCGCCGATCCGGCTGTCGATGCTCATCGAAGCCGCGTCGCCGTAATGCACATCCAGCATTTTCTGCACGTAGTTCAGTCCGATGCCAATGCCGGTCGACTTGCCTCCTTCCCCCTTGAGCAAAGCGGTCACAGTGTCCGGGCTCATGCCCTGCCCGCTGTCGGCGACCGTAATCAGAATATAGCGCCCGGTCATTCGTTTCAGCTTGACCGTAATGCGGCCTTGCTCGCTGCTTATGCCATGGTACAACGCATTTTCCACGATCGGCTGCAGCACGAATCTTGGAATCGGCACCTCGGCAATATCCGAATCCACGGTGGAATCGACCTTGAAACGATGATCGTAACGAATATTTTGCAGCTCGATATAGTCGTTTAACGCGGCAAGCTCCTCGCGGATTTTCACGATCATGCTTCTTTTGCCCAAATTGTATTGCAGCACCCGCGTAAACACCTTTACCAGATCGTAAATTTCGCGTTGCCCCTTCTCCAGCGCCAGCCATTGAATCGTATTCAAGGTGTTGTGCAGGAAATGAGGATTAATCTGGGAAATGAGCTTTTCCACCTCCAGCTCGCCCTTCCGTTTTTCCTTCAGCTCCACCTCTGTAATCAATTCGACGATTCGGCGGCTCATATCCCTGAAGCTGGAATAGATCACTTCAAACTCCGTCAAGCGGGTGTGCAGCTTTTGCAAGTGGTTGCCGTCATGACTAAAGCGGTTCATCGCCTTGTTCATCGTCTGAAGCGGACGGTACACCATCCTCCAAATATACGAAACCGCGCCGACGGTCAGCACCAGCGACAGACAGGACATAATGACGTACAGGATGCGCCATTGCTGAACCTCCTTCTCATACACGCTCCGCTTGACCAGGGATACCAGCTCCCATCCGTTTTTGCCGGTCATGGAAAATGACTTGTAGGCGCGCAAAGCGACGCGCTCATCGTCCAGTTTCGCCCCTTCGCGCAGCTCAAGCGGCAGATTGCTGTAGCGGATCGCGCCGTCGTTGCCGACCAGCAAATGGTAGACATCGTCGGTTTGGGCACCATCTCCCGCGGGCGGGACAAGCTGTCCCCATTCCGTCTCCAGATAGACGTAATAAGTTTGACCGCTGCCGTAGGAAATCGGCCGCAGCAATGACAGCACCGTTTTGTCGGAATTATGAAGCACCGTCGGGTGAGGGCTGTTATAGGTCAACTGGTTGGCCTGAAACAGCGGCACAAACGGCATATCATCCATCGATGCGATCATGAAACGATGCTTTAATGGAGCCGACTCGAACTGAATCGTTTTATAATGTTCCTCGAAATAAACAAACAACGAATGGATCGAGGGGTTGGAATAAATGATATTCGTAAGAGAACGATCGATCGAACGGAAACGCTTGGTCTTCTCGAGCGGATCTTCGCTTTGCATGTACAGCGCAATGTCGTCGCCCAATCCTCCGTCGGCAGCCAGCAGCTGCGAGACGCTCGCCAGATTGTCGAACGCCTTCTCCAGCGCGTCCCGCTCGCTGCGCAGCACCGTCTCGTAGCTGGCATTGATTTTCTCCATCTGAACCTGGTAAAACCAGAAATAAGAAGTGATCCCGATCAGCACAATAGGCGTAATCGTCACGAAAATAAGCAAAATGCTCAATCTGCCCTTCAGCGTATCCGGCCACAGCCATTGCAGCAAACGTCTGACATTCATTCTATCTCTTCCTTTCGCTGCTCTCTCGCCTCCTTTTATTTTAAAGCGACGGAAGAAATAACGATACGTTATTTTTTGATTCGAATGGAGGGTTTTTATGCGGTAAAAAAAAGTCTCCGCATCCGGTGATATTCGGAGCGGAGACTTTTGCATCACTGCTTCATGCTAATGCGCCTATCGTACATTTGCGCTATAGAAGTACATCTCGTTGTCGCCGTTCGCCGCATCCCAGCCTTGGGCAAACAGCCATCTGCCGCGATATTGGATCAGCCCGCCCCACGCAAGCG
>NZ_BDQX01000356.1:31835-34272 GCF_003112455.1 Paenibacillus agaridevorans | reverse complement strand
CGTCCCGCCCTTGTTCAGCGACAGTTGCCGGAACGGCTCGCGCCGCGCATACAACGCCTGCCCCGCCGCATTGCGCCCGTCTCCGTCCCGATAATAAAAATCCATCACCAGCCGATCGTCGCCTGGGCTGCGGTCTGCGGATATGCAAGCCAATTCGTACAGCTTGCCGTATGCGGACGTATCCAGATAGGTCTGCGGCTCGAAATGCCAGTTCAACATATCTTCGGAGAAGCCTACATGCTGGCGCCCGCCGCAGCCTTCGCTCAGAAACATCATATAGCGGCCATCGATGCGCACAGCCCTGCCACTGGGATCGCGCGGGATGACCGCGCCTTTCGCCCAATATTGCGAGATGGCATGCGGCACCACGATGCCTCGTTTCTCCCAGTGCAGCAGATCGTCCGACACCGCCATGTTAATGTCGCAGCCGACTTGCACCTCGTACCCCATCGATTCTCGAACGCTTGCCGCCTGCTCTTTGCTGACCGGCCATACCCCGTTGTAGAACATATAATATTTCCCGTCGGCCTCATATACTTTCGGATCTTCGCAGCCGAGCAGTTCATTGTCCCTCGTGGGATAGATGATGGGATTATGCCCGCAATCGTTCCATCCCGCTCCTTCCTCGTAGACGGCCAGGCCAATCCGCGAGCCGGTCGCTTCCTTTTTCGGCGCAGCTCGATAGAACATATACAGCTTGCCGTCGCGCTCGATCAAGCTCGGATTAAATAGAAAGCCGCTTTTCCAGCCAAAATCGTAAGGATCGCGCCACTGCCGCCCCAGTCGGAAGGTCATCTGTTCTTCCTTGACAAACGGACCGATCGACCAGTCCGGCTCCTCCTCATACGCCCCCGAAAAATAGAGGGTGGACAGCCATTCGTGATCGCCCACATTCATGGCCAGCGACGCTTCGTAATGCTCTTTCATTTCCGCTTTGCGATGAGCGAGATTCATTATGCCATTCACCATCCCGTTTCCATTCTTTTAATTCGTTCATGTCCGTTCGATTATAAGCGTCCCGTTCGCAACCCAAGTTCGAAGCATATAGTCGATCCACTCCTGCATCAGCGCGGCTGCCTGGGCCCGCGTCAAATGGTCGCCGGGCGCAAAGCGGTTGCCTTCCTTGCCATGAATAATGCCGGCATGATGCAGCGATCGCACCGCCTCCGCCGCCCATGGCCGTATGTCCGCCGCGTCGGCAAAATCTCCTGCCGTCTCAGTTGCGCCCGCCGCAACCGACAGCTTCAGCCCGGCGTATTGCGCGAAACGCAGCAGCAGCACGGCCATCTCCTCGCGCGTCACCAATCGGTTGGGCTCAAATTTCCCGTTGCCCGTTCCGGCGGCGATTCCCGCTTCGTTAGCCCAACCGACAGCCGAAGCGTACCAGGCGCCATCCACCGTATCCGTAAACGGCAGCTGTCCGGCCGGACCAGGCAGCGTTCGTTCCAGATTGGCCAACAGGCGCACGGCCATCGCCCGTGTCATGCCTTGATCCGGCGCAAACTTGCCGCCGCCCACGCCTTGCATTATGCCTCTGGCCGTTGCCAGAGCAATGCTGTCCGCCGCCCAATGCGAAGCGGTGTCACCATATGGATTCGTCGACGGCGGTGCCAACACGACATAAACCTTCCCGCCAACGATAAAGCTTACGCCTCCCGTCATCCGCCCCGACAACGGATTGGCTCGCTCGACGCCGGCTGCCGACAGCTCATTGACAACCGCATCGGCACCGGCGATCGGCAAAGTAACGAGCGCGATCCCCGTATCGTCCGAGAGTTCCCGTCCATCCAAGGTTGCGGCGAACGCATAGACCTGACGTCCGTCCGCCGCTTCGCTCACGGGTCCGGGAAGCTGTCCGGCAGCGGCTTTCCACAGCGTCAGCTCCAGCGGTCCCGTACGATCGCGATAAAGCTCAAGCACGTCTTCGATGTTTAATAGAATATCGCCCAGCGGACTCGCCAGCAGCAGGTGCCGAACGCCCTCTTTTTGCCACAAATCGTCCTTCCATATGCGATCCGCAATCGTCACCGAGAACCCGTTCGCCGCAGCCAAATCCGATTCAGTCATCTTCAACTCAATTCGCGCCGCGCCGCCTTGCGCTGCCGCTTCTTCCACAGCCTGAGCCACGCCGTCCGGGAGAAGCTCCGCCACAAAGCGGCCTTCTGTCCATTCGCCGTTGTACGCGGCGGCTTTATCGCCGTTCGCTCCGCCGCCGGTGCCGCTGCCGTTTCCGACAGTCCCCGTGCCGCCGGGCGTATATCCGCTTACTTCGAAGCTTGCGCCCGCGTACTGATCCTCTGTCTTGATATCGATGACTGCTTTGCCCGCTCCGGTTACGCTAACGATGCCTTCCGGACTCACCTGAGCGACCGATGGATTCGAAGAACGGAAAATCCACTTGTCATTGATCGCGTTAGTCGGCGATACGACTGGCCGC
>NZ_BDQX01000356.1:28222-31755 GCF_003112455.1 Paenibacillus agaridevorans | reverse complement strand
CCGGCTGCCGACGGCAAGCGCGGATTGCGGCGCTTCGGCCGTGACGGCAACGGCGCGTTCCGGGCGAACGGCAACCGTCATCGTCGCCTTTACTCCCGGTTGATCGCTGCGTTCGGCGTCGATTACGGCCGTGCCGTTGCCGATTGCCGTGATGCGTCCGCTTTGATCGACCATCGCCACGGTCTCATCGGAAGAGCTCCATCGCACAGCGGCGCCGATGTCTCCGCCCTCCAGCGTTGCGGCCGCTTGCGCCGACCCGCCTGTTGTCAATTCGACCAGCTTCTTGTCAAGCTTAATGGCATAACTTTCCGACTGCCCATGCTGCAAGGAAATGCCCTTTACATCGACGGAAGCGCCCTCCGCTCCGTTTGCCATCACATACAGCGTCGTCCGCTGCAAGCCCGTTTTGTCGAACGAAACGTCGTATTGGCGCAGCATAGTCGCTGCGTCTACCTCCGTAACCCCGGTTGTTGTGCGGTCCGCCACCAAATATTTTGGATGTTCGTCGCCTTCGAACTTCAATTGCAGCGTCCATCTGGCCGTTGTTTGCGCCACATTGATCGCAAGCCGAATCGGCTTGTCGAAGTCGAGCAGGAACGGAGTCGACCGGACCGTGCCATAGTCGCCGTCGGGATGATTTTCCGTCACGCGCGCCGCTGCGTTAATATAGCCGATCTTCCCTGGCGCAGAAGAAGATTCGAACGTCTCGATTGTCGCTTTGTCCGCCGCATAAGCCGTCGTTTCGTCCTCATAAACAACCTCAAGCGAATCGACGATAAAATAAGCGCCTTTTTTGTCGGTAGCCCACAACTCCAGCCTTGCTTCGCCGGAGCCGGTCGGCGCCTGATTTTGATAGTCCAGAATGCCCTGTGGCAGATTGATTGTTTGTATGCCGGTAGCCGTTCGGTTCGCGTAGATATAGTAGGAAGAGCCGCCAAACAGCAGCTTGAGCGTATACGTGTTTCCTTCGCCTACTTCCGCAATATCGATCGCCAGAGTTGGATTTTTCGCAAAATCAAGCGTAAACGCGCCGGACTGAACGCCCCCGTAGCCCTCGTTGTCGGTTCGGTTCTCCATAATCGCTTTTTTGCCGATCAGCGTTGCCGTGCCGGGTGATTCGCCCGACGCAAAGCTTGCGATATCCATCGCATCGAAGACAACATCTGCGGCCACGGCCGGCGGATCATCATAGAACAGCTTGAGCGACTTCAGTCCAAATGAAGCTCCTTCCTTGCCGTTCGCCATCAGATAGACGCGGAGCGACGTCAGACCCGTTCGTTCCCGGTCGCCGAACGAAGCAAGCGCGCTTTTTAGATCGATCAGTTTTTTGCCGGCATTCATTCCGTTCGACAGCACATATTTGCCCCATTGCTCATCCTCGAACTTGATCTGAACGGTATAATAGGGGTCGGGCTGATTCGTATCCAGCTCCAGATACGGCCGGCGGGAGAAATCGACTTCGATCGTTTCGGATTGCACCGCGCCCCAGTCGCCATCCTCATTCGTTTCCGTAATAAGCGTGTAACCGCCGCTATCCGTTACCGCTGCCGGCATCGCCGCTACCGGCGTATACTGCAGCGCATCGGTCGCAGACGCCTCATAGATGACGTTCGCTTCATCGGGACGGCTGATCTCCAGCTTGATATTGGCCGTGTCGCTTAGCCCGCTCGCTTTTACCGTTACGGCTACATCCGAAATTCCGTTGGCCATCCGGGTCGTATCCAGCGTATAGTCGGCCACAAACGGGCCGGCATATAGCAGGGTATCGCCTGCGGCAATTTCCATCTCGGCGTTGTCGCTGCCTGTCAGCTCCAGCTGCAGCTCAACCGCATCCGCCGTTATATGCTGGCGTTGAACGGACGGCGACAAAATGCTGACCCCGATCGCGTCCTTGGCGATCGTCCGCGCTCCGACCATCCAGCTTGCGCCGACATGACGGATATCCGCCTCGGCGGGCAGCACAATGACGTTCAACGACGACAGCGCCGGAATCGTCAAATTGTAATCGCCCGATACATGGGCGGCAATCGTGGTTTTGGAAGCGGCATCAAACAGCTTGGACTGACCGTCCAGTTCGACTGTCACGCTTCTCGCCTCCGGGTACGGATTATAATACAAATATTGCGGGAAACTGCCTGGCTCGCGATAATAATCGGTTGCATTTAGATCGAGACGCAAAATGCGCTCGACGCTGGTCGGATCAATAATCGCCGCAAACACGCCAATCAGCGACGAACCGTATATGCCATAGTTGGTCTGTCCCCAGCCATTGCTGACCGGATCTCCCGTAGCGAACGGCGAAACGTCGTTTACCGTGCGCCGAACGCCCTCGTAGCCAATAACGCCGTCCGGATCATGCTGAAACGCCCCCCCATGCGACTGATTGGCAGCCGGCAGTTCGTTCGGATACATAAGCCGCACGCTATTGGAAGCGCTCAGAAACCATTTGCCGACAGCGTCGGAATAACGGGGATCGTATTTGGCAAGCGGCGCAAGCGCCGAGCCTAGATGATAGGTATTCATAAGGAAACCGAATCCGCCGCCGTCGCTTCCCGCGCCGACAAGACCATCGGCCTGATATCCGCCCCATTCGCCTTCCATGACGCCCCAAGCGGTGCGGACATCGCTGTCCCCATCGAACAGCCAGTTGATCATTTTATCGATATTATAATTTTGGCCAAATCGGAAGTTCATGACGGCCGCCATCAACGGACTGTAATCCTGGGTTACCTCATAGTTGGGATTGATACCGCTTGCATTTAGCTCATCCATAACCAACGTCATGGCGTCCAAATACTTCTGCTGGCCTGTCGCCTCATAAGCCGAATAGAAGATATACGCCAGCGCCCCGCCAGGCGGTTCCGTCCACCTTCCATTGCGGACCGGCTCACCCGTCTTCATATTATAGGATGTGAAGTCGAACGTCAGCTTGCCGCTGCTGTTTTTGAAATTCGGCAGTGCATCGAGCCATTTCTCCGCTCCTTGCACAATGATGTTGCGCATCGAAGGGATATCCTGCCCGTATTGGCGCTTGGCCGTCTCGTAAATCTGTATGTACAGCAACTGCGGATACAGCTCATACCAGAAGCTTTGGCCGGTTGACGTATTCGTTCGGTTCAACACCATATTTTCGCCGTTTGCGGTATTGTGAAAGCCGTTTGCCATTTCCGCCAAATTGTAGCCGTACTGGTCGGTCTTGTCGATACCCGCGAGCATGCCGGACAGCAGCGGGGCCAGCGTCGAAATCGCCTCTTGCGCTCCCGGCGACATCGTATTTTCTCCCGAGCCGTTTACATGGCCGATGTATGAGGGGAAACCGAACATTCGGCCGTACCCGTTGCGGTTGGTGTCATCCCAGTAGCCAATCGGCATGTAGGATTCCGTCTGATCGACAGGCACGTATTCCGGATTTGCTGCAAAAGCGAACAACAAATCGTCCAACCTTTGCGCCATCCCGTCAAAATCCATATACCGGTAATTGCTGGCCCAATCGGTCATTCGATCCACTTTGCGCACCGATTTGGCGGCGACAG
>NZ_BDQX01000356.1:22984-28139 GCF_003112455.1 Paenibacillus agaridevorans | reverse complement strand
GCCCCTCCATCGGACGGATTCGCAGCCGCCGCTCCGACCGTCGCGCTCCCGTCGGACGGATTTGCAGCCACCGTCGGGCCGGCGTACAATAAGGACCCGAACACCGCTCCCGCAACAAGCGCAGCCGTTGCCCGCTTTATTGATTTTTTCATATCTTTTTCAAACCTCCCCGTCATTTATTCGTGCTTTCCCACAGTATAAAGCCGGCTGAAGACGAGGGGTTACATTTCTATTTGTCAGGATATGGCGGTCGTTTTCTCTAATTCGCGCCGTCGGACAAAAAAACATCCCGGCCATGGATGTTTGAACTGACATTCGAACCCTTTGTTCCTAAACAAACAACCAAAAAAGCATGCCCCGAGCTAATGTCGGAGCATGCTGTATAGGAAATTATTATTTCACGAACCTTACGCGCTCGGAGAGCGGTTGGACTTGTTTGTCGCCGGCCGGAGCTGTCACTTTGCCGAAAGGCATCTGAGCCAGCAGCTTCCAGCTTGCCGGAATGTCCCACTCCGCTTTCACCTTGTCGTCGATCAGCGGGTTGTAGTGCTGCAGCGATGCGCCGAAGCCTTCCAATTCCAGCGATGTCCAGATGACGTATTGCAGCATGCCGTTCGATTGGTTGGACCAGACGGGGAAGTTGTCCGCGTAAGCTGCAAACTGCTTCTGCAGGCCTTCAATGATCGCCGTGTCCTCGAAAAACAACACCGTGCCGTAACCCGCTCCAAATGCGTTCATTTTGTCCTGAGTCGGACCAAATTGATTCGCAGGCACGATTGCTTTCAGCGTATCCGTCGTGATGCTCCACAGCTTATTGTGCTGCTCGCCAAGCAAAACAACGACGCGCGCGGTCTGGGAGTTGAAGGAGGAAGGCGTGTATTGAACCGCATGGTTAACGACTTCCTGAATACGTTCGTCGGAAACAACCCGTTCGTTGCTGATGGCGTAGATGGAACGTCTCGCTTGTATTGCCGTGTAGAAGTCCTTAGTTGCTGTTAATGTTCCCATGATAATACCTCCGTATGTCGTAGTTGATTTTTTTTCGTTGATAATGCGTTGCGCCAGTTTGAACAATACCTATGAACGGGAGACCAGCAGTCTTACTCCGATACCAAACGGATCTCGCAGATATACGGCATCCTGCCGCTCTTCAAAGGAGTAACCTGCTTCGGTGACGGAAGACGTCAGTTTATTCAGCTCTTCTTCGTCCGGCAAAACAATCGTAAAGTAATCGATCCCGGTTCCTTTGCCCGATACAGGCGGAGCGCCGACTCCCGCCCAAAGGTTAAGACCGACATGATGATGATAGCCGCCAGCCGCGATAAACAGAGCTCCCATTCTCATCCAATCGGCAACAATGTCGAAGCCAAGTACATCGCAATAGAAGCCACGCGCCTTGGCCATATCTCCCACATGGAAGTGAACATGTCCCATCGTTGTGCCGAGGGGAAGTCCGCGCCAGTTCTCGTTTCCCGCTTCCGCCAGCAAGCCATGCCAGTCGATGGGGTCGCTTGCCATCCGTACGGTTCCATCACTATTGAGATTCCACTCGGACCGCGGCCGGTCTCTGTAGATCTCGATTCCGTTCTGGTCCGGGTCGGACAAGTATAGCGCTTCGCTGACAAGATGATCGGCTTGGCCGATTGCCACGCCCTTATCCACCAGATGTCTCAATGTAACGCCCAGGTCCTTCCTTGTCGGCAACAGAATCGCAAAATGGTACAATCCGCTATGCGAACGTTCCGGGGTAACGACTACTCCCGGTACTTCTTGCAGCACGAGCAGCGTCGTCTTGCCGTCGACCGTCAGCTCGGCGGTGCGCTCATCCTGTTTCCTCAGAAGCTTAAGTCCAATGACTTCTTCATAGAATGCAAGCGAACGGCTCAAATCGCTCACTCTTAGCTTAACCTCGCCCAGCGATATGCCGGGATGTAATTTATGGGGCATTGGAAGCTTGACCTCCCATTTCGTTGGATTTAATTTATTGTTACTTACTATTTGTAAGTATATATTGCTTATTAACTTAAGTCAAGCGCAACGTTCCAAAACAAATCCGCAGAGCTTTAATGAGCTTGTGGATTTTTTGTCATTGTTATTCCGCAAAACGAAAAACCCGCTCCGGCCGAAATGAATCGACAGGGCGGGCTTTGACATGCAGCCGTTTATTTAGCAGTGCTAACACCGATCTGCTCAATCGGCTCCGTACGGCCCGCTACCGAGGCCGCGCCTTGTGTTGGAGCAGCCCAACGGACGGCATTGCCGATGACCTTAAGCACCTCGGACTGATGATAGACGGGGAAAGTCTCATGGCCTGGACGGAAGTAGAAGATTTTGCCTCTGCCCCTGCGGTACGTACAGCCGCTGCGGAACACTTCTCCGCCTTCGAACCAGGAGATAAACACGAGTTCGTCGGGTGTCGGGATTTCGAAGCGTTCGCCGTACATTTCTTCCTTCGGAATTTCGAAGTAGTCGCCTAACCCTTCCGCGATGGGATGTCCGCTTTCGATGACCCAGACACGCTCGCGTTCGCCATCGTCGCGCCACTTCAGCGTGCCCGTCTTCGTGCCAAGGAGCCGCTCGAAGATTTTGGAGGCATGCCCGGAGTGTAGCACGATAAGTCCCATTCCGTCCAGTACGCGGTCGCGCACCTTTTCCACAATATCATCGCGCACTTCGCCGTGCGCCAGATGACCCCACCAGAGCAGTACATCCGTATTCGCCAGCACCTCGTCCGTCAGCCCATGTTCCGGCTCGTCCAGCGTCGCCGTTGTTACCTCCACGCTCTCCGCTTGCAGCAAGTAATCGCCGATGGCATTGTGGATCCCTCTCGGGTAAATTCCCGCCACATGCTCGTTTTGCCTTTCGTGCCTGTATTCGTTCCAGATCGTCACTTTTAATGTCGTCATGGTATAACGGCCTCCTTCTATTATGATTCCCAATTGATTCTAGAGCCTCTTACTCCGCCGATACCCAGCGTCCTTCCGCAAACGATTCGATAATGGCATCGATCGTACGCTGATTAATGTACCCATCCTCGATCGTCGCGTTTAGCCCGTCGTCCTTTCCCCTTACCAGATCGAAAAACGATTGCATCTGCTCGGCCTTATGCAACTCCGGTATGTCAAGAAATCGGAAGCCGCCTTCTTCGTCGTCAAAGTTGCCTTCCAGCGTATCTTCGGCTTCGAGACTGTAGACGAGCGAGCCCTTGGAGCCGTATATTTCGATCCGTTGGTAATTGCCTCGTCCGTAAGCAAAGCGCGAAATTTCCATCGAGGACGAGATCCCGTTTTCCATGCGGCCAAGAACATGGCAGAAGTCGTCTACATCAACCTCGCCTTTGCCGCTGCCATCAGGCAAGCTGCGTTCTCGGACGATCGTATCGCCGTGACCGACTACGCTCGTCGTCTCGCCAACCAGGAAACGATGCAGGTCGAGAATATGCGAGCCAAGATCGCCTAATGCGCCTGAGCCGGACAGCTCCTTGCTAAAGCGCCAATAGAGCGGAACGTCCTCGGGAATCGCCCAACCCTGCAAATATTGGCTGTACACATGGCGGATCGTCCCCAGTTTGCCTGACTGGATCAATTCCCTTGCATAACGGGCCGCACTCCTGTACCGATAAGAAAAACATACAATGTGCGGAACCGGCTTATTGGCCAGCTCCTCGCGGAGCGCGAGCGCTTCGCGCATATTCAAGGCAATCGGCTTCTCCAGCGCGAACGGCTTGGCCGCCCGAATGGCATCAAGCGCAACCGCAAAGTGATTGTTGTTCGGCGTGCCGATCATGACGGCATCTACTTCCTTGTTCGCTAGAAGCTCCTCGTGGCGCAAGTACCGTCTTTCCTGTGGAATGCCAAGCGCTTCGCCCCGTTCCTCCAATGCTTTTGCATTGACGTCGCAGATAGCGAACAGCTCCGCATCGGGACTGTTCTCGATACCCCAAATATGATAATTGGCGATGCCTCCCATGCCGATGACACCGATCTTCAGCTTTTCCATAGTCACCATCCATTCCTTAATATCGCTTGCATGTTTCCACCACAGTATAGAATGTGCTAGACTATTCGGGAATGTGAGATCGTGACGATTTTTGTATAAAACCGACTTTTAATACTCTGGGTAAGGATGGGATGGACATGCTGGAGATGAATGTAGAGCGCGTGCCGAAGATCGAATTAATGGGCTTCGTATCTTATGGTACGCCATGGATTCACTTCTTCCGCAATACGGACGAACATGTTCTGTATGTGATCAAAAGCGGGGAGCTTCATATGAGAGAGGAAGGCCGCGAATACGTGCTGCGGCGAGGCGACATGTTGCTGCTGGAGCCGGGACTCGATCACGAGGGGACGAATAAGGCTGTCTGCGACTATTATTTTTTCCACTTCCGGCATTCCGGACTTACGCCAACGCCCAGAGTGATTGACCCTGCGGAGCTTGCCCGAAGCTACGTGCTGGATGACGATGATGGTCGCGGCCAAGTGCCTCTTCATTATTTCCCCAAACATTGTACGATCTCCGACAAAAACAGCTTCCAACAGCTCATGCGCGCCATGAACGAATTGCTGCTGCTCTACCGGCGCAAGCATTACAATCGAGGGGTGACCGCGCTTCGATTTTCCGAGTTTCTGATCGAGCTGTCCCGCGAATATTTGCTCGGCGTGTTGCAGAACGAAGGCGGCAAAGGCTCGAAGGCAATTACGAAGGTACACGCGCTGCTCGACTATATTCAGCAGCATTATACCGAGAAGCTGACAAGCACGGAAATCCAGGCGGAGCTGGAAGCGAACTACGATTATTTGAACCGCGTATTCAAGGAATATACGGGCGAGACGATCATGCGCTACGCCAACAAAATCCGGATTCAGCATGCGCAGGAGTTGATTCGGGCCACGCCAATGAGCTTCGGCGAGATCGGTTATCTGGTCGGTCTGGAGGATCCCTATCACTTTAGCAAGGTATTCAAGCAATATGTCGGCCTGTCGCCTATGCAGTATTATAAGAAGGTGCGGGAGATGTAGCTGGCTGACTGTTGGAAATAGGATGGAGAGTAGTTGGGGTGGCGATGGGATGGAGGGTGGATGAATTTGCGTGAACGCGCTTTGGCAGCATCTCCGCCAGTTGGTGTGCTATCGGGTATGGAGGTAATTACGCG
>NZ_BDQX01000356.1:1703-22653 GCF_003112455.1 Paenibacillus agaridevorans | reverse complement strand
TGTGCTATCGGGTATGGAGGTAATTTCGCGGAACGCGCTTTAGCAGCACATTCGCCAGTTGGTGAAACAGCGACTAAGTGCCTGCTTGGCTTTGGCTTTCTATCTACATTTAATAGGAAAAGTGCCCACTAATTCCAGCGTAGCACCAACATTTCCGCGAAGAAAGGGAATTTCTCCCTCTAATTCATTCAGCCTGGTGTGATTTCGACCATTCCCCCCATATTAGATGTCACTTTTCCCTCTATTTGAGTCGCAAACGGCAAATCGGGCATAATAGAGGGAGGTTTTCCCTCTACTGGTCTTGGTAACTTGCAAAATATTCGTTGGCTTCGAGTTTGTGGTCGCATGCTGATAATCAGCCATATATAGAAGGGACCTCTATTGTGAAGCAAGCCTCTACGTTGTTACTTGCCCTCTGCCTCTGCGCCTGTGTGCCTGTGTGCCTGTGTGCCTGTGCCTGCCTCTGACTCTGCCTCTACCTGCACCTCTGCGCCTGTGTCTGCCTCGGACTCTGCCTGTACCTGCACCTCTGCGCCTGTGCCTGCCTCTGACTCTGCCTGTACCTGCACCTCTGCGCCTGTGCCTGCCTCTGACTCTGCCTCTACCTGCACCTCTGCGCCTGTGCCTACCTCTGCCTCTACCTGCACCTCTGCGCCTGTGTGCCTGTGCACTTTTGCCTGCCTCTTCCTGCACCTGTACCTGTGCATTTGCCTGTGCCCGCCCCCGCCCTCGCATATGCACAAAGAAGACCGCTCTAATAGAGCAGCCTCCACAAGTAAAAAGTCGCGTACGCCTCCCAGCCCGTCCAGCCTTGCGACATGGCAGATAGCTCTTCCTTGGTCGGTTTGCGGCCCTCGCCAGTCAACGACTTGATCGCGTTATGCAGACCAACGTCGTCGATCGGGAACGCGTCCGGGTAACGAAGACATCGCATAATGACGTAATGGGCCGTCCAGGGACCGATGCCCCGCCGACTGACAAGCACGCGCTCGGCTTCCTTTATACTGCCCGATGCCAGCAGCCTCTCCTTCGTCAACTCGCCCGATGCCACGGCCGCAGCCGTGTCGATGAGGTATTCGCTCTTCCGCGTCGTCATACGCAGCGGTTCAAGCTCCTCTACCGTCAGCCCCGCGATCGTCTCCGGCTCCGGGAACAGCCAGTAGGCATGGCCCCCATGCTCGATGCATCGGCCGTATTGCTCGACCAGTCTGCGCTTTAGCGTGTACGCGAACGCCAGATTAATCTGCTGGCCAATAATGCCCCAGCATAACGCTTCGAACAGATCCGGTATGCCTAGCAGCCGGAGACCCTGGAAGCGGCGGACGGGCTCCCGCAGCCAAGGATCATTCTCCGCCAGCGAATAGAACGGAGTCAGGTCCCGCTCCAGATCAAACCATTCGCGCACGTAAGCAATTGCTTCGGAGGTAAGAGACTCCTTGGCAGACAGAGACCGCGGACCACAAGCAACCTTCGATGCCGCCTGTTCCTGCTCCGACGCCAACAGCAGCACCGGCTCTCCGCCGGCAGATTCCTTTTCGGTTCCCGTGAAGCCGGAGAGACCGGCAACCGCAACTGGCTCCGTCAATCGCTCCAGCTTCACCCCGCCTTTATCGCCTTCACTCACACGCCACACAGCCCCGTAGACCCCATCAGTTATCGCCTTATAGACCGCACCGGCTTCCGTGCGGAACAGGCATTCGTTCGCCGAACGCTCCAGATAGGCCAGATTATGACCAAAATGAAAGCCTTTCGGGGCGGGCAAGTTGATCGTCTCCATCGCATATCACTATCCTCTCGGCCTACTCTTACTCTTTAGTTGTACCACAGAACATCGGCCGGAGGTTTTCGGAATCTTGTTGTTCTACTCTTGCTCTATTTTACTCTGCCGTCCTTAGCCTACGTCCACCTTGTCTATGTCGCGGAAGCTCCAGAACGCTAGCAAAACGCCGATAGCCGATAACGAGAGCGGGATCGCGATGATGGAGCTCAGGGTAAAGCCCATATTGTTGGAGGCCACCAGCATGACGATAAGAACGGCGGATACAATCGTCGCAACCACGGACTTCTTCCTCATGCCGAAGAGAAGCGGCAGAAGACTGATACCCGCAGCTCCGATGGCTTGCATAAGTATCGTCAAACCGTGATCGTACAGAAGCGAATTGCTCCATTGATCATCAACGTAACCCATATTTTCGTTGATGATAAGGAAGATCGTGCCGACGAGCACATTCGCTATAACAACGTTCGTAAACGTCCATATGAAGACGATCGACAGCTTGGCGTACATAAGCTTCTTCCTGCTGACCGGATAAGCGAACAGAAGCCCCATCGTTTTGTCCCGGAATTCGCTAATGACAAGTTTGGACAGCAAAGCCGCCCCATAGATGATGAACGTAGCCCGGACTAACACGTCGATCATCTCCAGCATGTCCGGGTAACTCGCGAAGATCGGTTCTTCCGAGATCGGACCTTCGGTGAAATAGATAAGCGCCAGGAAACCGGCGATGATGCCGTATGCCAGCACGGAACCCCATGCATAACCTTTCAGATGTCCTTTGCGCAGCTCGAGTTTAATGAGATTAAGCATGGACCGCACCTCCTTTGGTCAATTCCAGGAAGAAGTCTTCGAGCGAATGATGACGCCGGTTTATGGACTCCACGGATACGCCGTTTAGAATAAGTCCCTTTGCCAATTCGTCCTGCGGCACATTCCTGTCATATACTCTCAGCGTGCGTTCGCCGATAAGCTTGAAGTTCCGAATGCCCAGCTTCTCCTCCAGCACGTATGCGGCTTGCTTGGCATCGGCCGTCACGATCTCCACGTAATCGGTCCTGGATGCGCGTATATCCTCCATCGTCACTTCCCTGACAAGAACGCCCATATCGATAACGCCGATAACATCGGCCACCTGCTCGATCTCGCCCAGCAGATGGCTGGATACGAGCAGCGTCATTCCGAATTCGTCGCGAAGCCTGCGGAACAGCGACCTCATCTCCTGAATGCCGGAGGGATCCAGGCCGTTGATAGGCTCGTCGAGCAGCAGCAGCTCGGGACGCGTCGAGATCGCTCTTGCGATACCCAGACGTTGTCTCATGCCAAGCGAATACTGTTTGACCGGCTTGCCTTCGATACCGATTAGTCCCACCATGCTCAGCGACTCCTTCATGGCGTCCTGGTTGTAGAACCCCATATATTCGCCATGCAGCGCCAGATTTTGTTCCGCCGTCAATTTCTCGTAGAAGACCGGCGTCTCGATCATATGGCCGATTCGCTTGAGAGGCTCCACCGAACCCGGAAGCATCCTGCTTCCGAACAGTTCAATCTCGCCCCCGGAGGGTCTGACGAGACCCAGCAGCATCTTCATCAAGGTTGACTTGCCTGCCCCGTTGGGACCAAGGAAGCCATAAATACTTCCTTTTTTAACCGTCATATTGACGTTTTTTACGATATCCGCTTTGCCATATGTTTTGCTAAGCAGCCGCGTCTTTATTACATCCGTCATGTCTTTCACTCCCCGCCAGATTTCGATCTCTTGCTGATCTGTTTCTATCTTATCGCGGGCCCCTCTCTTTTTCCTTTCCCGTTTCTTACTTATTTCTTACTCTCCTCGCCTTGCCCCTGCGGAACGCGGCATCGTCAGCTTAAACGTCGTGCGGACGAACGGCAAACTGGATACTCCGATGACCCCGCCCATTCGTTCGACTAGCCGCTTCGTAATCGTAAGGCCGAGCCCGCTCCCCTGCGAATGTTTGTTTCTTGAGTCATCCAGCGTGTACAATCTCTCGAAGACCCGATCTTGATCGGCAGCGTCAATGCCCCGGCCCCGGTCCGTTACTTCGATGACGGCTTCGCTCCCTTCGGCGTACAGCGACAATCCCAAGTAACCGCCATCCGAGCCGTAACGCACCGCATTGGACAACAGATTGTTTAAAATGCGACCCAACGCCTCTTCGTTTGCGTATAGCCAGACAGGCTCCTCCGGCAGTTTAATGTCTACCTCCAGCCCCTGGTCCGACAGCAGATCGTAGAAGGCCAGCACGCCGTTTCTGCAAACCTCTCCCGCATCCACCATCGACAGCTCCAGCTCGGAATCCCCTGATTCCAGCTTGGCGAGATCAAAGAACGCGTTCATAAGCTCCAGCACTTCTTCCGTCTTCCGATGCACTTTCTCTAACAACCGGAGGCGTTCTTCCGCGGTCATATTCACATTTTTGGCCAACATCTCCGCATATCCCAAGACGACGGTGAGCGGCGTTCTTAAGTCGTGGGACACGTTGGCAAGCATTTTGCGCATGGCCCTCTCCGTCATCGCATAGTCGGCAGCCGACTTGCCGGCACGGTCCAACAGATCGTTTATCCCGACCAGCAGCTCCCGCACGGCATGGGATTCAGTCGTTAACAGGATTCGTTCCGTCGATTGCTTCGAAGGAGCTTGGGCTATGTCATCCAGTTTCCCCTTGATATAAGCAATCTCCCTCTGATAAGCGCGATTGCGCAACCTCTCTCTCACGGCAAAAAACAGCAGCACGGCAGCCGGCAACAACCACAGCCCTGCCATGCTACTGTTCTCCCAGACGATAGCCGATGCCCCATAACGTACGGATGTAGCGGGGATTCGACGGATCGTCTTCAATCTTCTCGCGCAGGCGCCGCATATGTACGTTAATCACATTCTCGTCGCCGTAATATGTGTCGTTCCAGACAAGCTGATACAACAACGCTTTGGTATAAACCCGTGTCGGGTGCTCCACGAACAGCTTTAAAATTTGGAATTCCTTGGCGGTCAGCTTTAGTTCCTCGCCTCTCTTCGTTACGATGAAATTGGAAGGATCCATGATCAAATCGCCGACCGTCAGCTTGTCCGACGTGATTTCTGCTTCGTCCGCGATAACCTCCGAATACTGAGTCGCCCTGCGAATGGAGGCCGCTACGCGCGCCGACAACTCCAGCAGCGAAAAGGGCTTCGCGATATAATCGTCCGCGCCGAATCGCAGCCCGAGCGCCTTGTCCACCTCTCCGTCCTTGGCCGACAAGATCAGGATCGGCACGCGGCTGCGCTCGCGGAACCTCTGCAAAACGTCAAGTCCGTTCATCTTGGGGAGCATGAGGTCGAGCAGCACCAGATCGAAGCTCTCCGCGCGGAATGTTTCAAGCGCGGCAACGCCGTCACGAACAACCGTGACGGCGTAGCCTTCTTTCGTCAAATAATCTTCAACCATCTCTCCGATAGAGAGATCGTCCTCCACGAGCAGCAATTTGCCAGACATATTCCTATTCTCCTTCTTGCTCGTTGTCCCGTTTCTTCGCGACGAGAAGCAAGATCGTGATGAGGGTAAATCCCGTCAAAGCGAGGAAAGGAATCGTAATAAAGCCCAGCCAGTTGATCCACTCGGTCGTGCACGGAACGCCGTTCGTGCAAGGGCGCACCTTCTCGAACCCGGGGATTTTCTCCATCATATAATGGAAGGTCGAGACGCACATGCCGATGATGGAGAGCGGCAGCACATATTTTTTTATTTTGAAATCGTCGTAAAACGCTGCAATGCCAAGAATAATGCTAAGCGGGTACATCAATATGCGCTGGAACCAGCACAGATCGCAAGGGATGAATTCGCGAATTTCGCTGAAATACAAGCTTCCGAGCGTCGCTATGACAGCGACCAGCCAGGCGAAGTACAACGCGTTCCTCCTGAATGCCATGAGCCCACCCCTATTCCAGGTTCGCTTCGATCGCCGCTTTAATCGCCGCGTAATCGAACGGATTTGCGATTTGCGTCTCGTTAATCATGATGGTTGGCGTTTGGTTGACGTTGAACTTCTCGTACAATGACTTGTCCAAGAGATATTGTTCCTTCATCTCGTCGGATTTCATAATGGTTCGGAAGGCGGTTTCGTCCAAGTCCGGAATGGTTGCTTTGGCCACTTCCACGGCTTTGTCCTCAGTCAGCCATACCTCATCGTGCTCGGCAGTCGGCTGTTCGTCGTACAGCGCCTTGTGGAACGTCCAGAATTGATCGGGATAGGACTTCAACACCGCTTCGCTCGCCAGAGCTCCGTTAACGGATGGCTGCTTATGGAAATCAACGTTAACGTACGCAAACGTAGCCTTGCCCGTATCGATGTAATCCTTCTGCAATTGCGGCCACACCGTCTCTCCCCAATATTTGCAGGACGGGCACATGTAGTCGCCGAATTCGACGATGGATACTTTCGCGTTCGTATCGCCCATCACCGGCTGCGACTGAGTGGAAGGCGCGCTGGCCAGTTCCTTGTTTTGTCCTTCGCTTTTCTTCTGTGTCTGATTAATAATAACGAGCAATACGATGATCAGTACGACAATAGCCGTATACAATACGAAATTGCGGGACCCCGAATTTTTCTTGCGTCTTACTTGTGCACTCATTCCATTTTCACCTCGTTTGGTTTATGTCATTTAGCGTACCATAATAGTCGGACATCCTCTACATCCCCCAATAAGAAAAATCGAACATTTTTTTACGAATGATATGAAAGTTACTTCAACAAAGAATGTGTATTTGACAGAACAAGCTAAAAAATAATATCATATGAACAAGTATTCATATGTGGAGACGAGAAGGAAGGCGAGCGGTATGAAGCAGTATCAGGTGAAGGGACTCTCCTGCGGCGGCTGCGCAATGCGGCTGGAACAAGAAATTCGGGAACTTGAGCATGGCGAGGGAGCTACGCTTAATTATAATTCGGGCAGATTGCGAGTCAACGAAGAGATCTCCATGGAAGCCGTGCGCCGCATTCTGAAGTCGGACGGCGCCTCGCTCTCGGCTGCTCCAGCGGATGCCGCAGCGCATACCGAGGCAGCCGGAAGCATAAATGGTCATGCCCACTCGCATGCGGGGCAACGGATCCACTCCCATGACGACCACGAGATTGAGCACGGACATGACCATGCCGAACATGGAGACGAACATGACCATTCCCATGGCAGCGGTTGGACGAAGCTGAGGCCCGTCCTCGCCGCGGCCATCTTATATGTCGTTGGACTTCTGCTTGATGGGCGAGTGGAGTCCTGGATCGTTGTGACCATTTATTTGGCGGCGACTGCCATCAGCGGATATTCGACCTTCCTGAAAGGTCTCCGCAATCTGCTGCGGTTCAAATTCACGATGGATACGCTGATGACCGTTGCGCTCGTCGGCGCCATTGCGATCGGCGAATGGAAAGAAGCGACGCTGGTAGCCATCCTGTTCGGACTGAATGAATGGCTCGAAGGACTGGGCATGGAGAAAGCCCGGCGTTCCATGGATGCGCTGCTCAAGACGGCGCCTAAGGAAGCTCGCAAGATGGAGGGCGGTCGCGAGGTGATCGTGCCCATACTTGCGCTGGCAGCGGGCGATATCGTAAAGATCAGGCCCGGCGATCAAATCCCATCCGACGGCGAAATCATCGAAGGGGTCAGCTCCGTTAACGAAGCGGCTATCACGGGCGAATCTCTGCCGCTCTACAAAGCTGCCGGCGACATCGTTTTAGGCGGCAGCCTCAATCAGGATGGACTGCTGTTAGTACGAATTACCAAGGCATACCGGGATTCCTCGCTCGCCCGCATTCTTCACCTGGTGCAGGAAGCGCAGGAGACCAAGACGCCAACCGAATTGTTTATTAACAAATTCGCGCGTTATTATACGCCCGCCATTATGATCATTGCCGTCGTCGTCATGTTGGCCCCTCCCCTGCTCTTTCGAGGAGACTGGTCGACTTGGCTGTACCAAGGATTATCCGTCCTGATCGTAGGATGTCCATGTGCCCTCATCCTGGCTTCGCCGATCGCTATCGTATCCGGTATCGCACGCATGGCAAGGCATGGCATTCTCGTCAAAGGCGGCGTTCATCTGGAGCAGCTTGGAAAGCTGGAGCTGATCGCCTTCGACAAAACAGGCACATTGACCAAAGGAAAACCGCATGTGACGGAAGTGCGGGTCTATGACCAAGAGCGCCTGTTCCGCGTAGCGTCCCTCATCGAGAGCGGCTCGACCCACCCGCTTGCCAAAGCTGTGTTGGAGGAAACAATCCGAAGAGGCATTACGGATGCCGGAGAGACGCCGTCTTCCCTCCGCACTATAGCGGGAGTCGGCATGGAAGCCGAAATTGACGGAAGCATCTACAGACTCGGCAATGAGCTGAGCGCCTCTCATCTCGATATGCCGGAGCAGGTTCGAAGCGATATTGAAGCGCTGAAGGCAGCCGGACTCACCCTTGCGATCGTATCTGACGACTCGGCGGTGCTTGGTTTGTTCGGCATCGAGGACGAGGTTCGCGAAGAAAGCCAGTCCGTCATTGCGGCCATTCACGGACTCCATATTCGTAGAACGGTCATGCTGACAGGCGATCATGAGAAGACGGCGAGCAAGGTTGCGAGGCGGATAGGCGTATCGGAAGTAAAGAGCGGCCTGCTTCCGGAGGATAAGGTGGACGCGATTCGCTCTTTGGCGGCGGAAGGACGCGTCGGAATGGTTGGCGACGGAGTCAATGACGCTCCCGCTCTTGCCGCCGCCACGCTTGGCATCGCTATGGGCAAAGGTACGGATAGCGCCATGGAGACGGCCGATATCGTGCTGATGCAGGATCACCTTGGCAAGCTGCCTTATGCGATGCGGCTTGCAAGGCGCGTCGACCGGATTATACGGCTAAATATCGGCATAGCCCTTGGCCTGAAGCTGATCGCGCTCCTTCTCACGATTCCAGGCTGGCTCACGTTATGGATCGCTATTCTGTCCGACATGGGGGCGACGATTCTGGTTACTCTAATCGGTCTCACTCTATTTTTGGAGCGCAAGGAGAGCAGCACGGCGCAGGGCTGACGGAGGATCTGATCATTTCGGGCTGGATCAGGGTCCTGGAGCTTGCGGATCTGATCATTTCCGGACGGGTCGAGGTCTCGGGGCTTGCGGACGATCTTATCTTACTCGGGCTGGATCAAGTCTCGGAACTGACGAACGATCTGATCATATTCGGGTAGGATCGAGGTCTCGGAGCTGATGGACGATCTGATCATATTCGGGTAGGATCGAGGTTTCGGAGGACTATCTGATCATATTCGGGTAGGATCGAGGTTTCGGGGGACGATCTGATCATATCTGGACTGGGTCGAGGTCTCGGAGCTTGCGGACGATCTGATCATATCCAGGCTGGGTCGAGTGTCGAGGCGGTTATGCTGACAAATATAGCTGCAAGAACTGGCGCCGACCTTTGTCGGCGCCCCGCTTTCCGCTTTATGAATCAGCCAGCGGCGACTGCGCAGCAACTTTACACTCTACTGGCGTACGGAGTATTCATCGCTACATTACCGCTCGGTGAGGACACTTTTTTTGCAAAGCAGTCGGCAAAACAATTTTATGTTTAGCCTGAAACGTGGCCTTCTCTCCACAATTTGTATGCCCCGAGGCTCGTGGTTTCTCAGCAATTTTCCTAAGTTTCGTGTCTTCACCACAATTTGTATGCACTGAGTCTCGTTGTTTCTCCATTGTAGGTCCCACGGCTCGTTGTTTCTCCACAACTTGTACGTCCCGCGGCTCGTTGTTCTCTACAACTTGTAAGTCCCACGGCTCGTTGTTTCTCCACAATCTGTATGTACTGAGTCTTATCCTTTCTCCCTAATTGTACATATCTACACAATTTCACAGACTTTACCTACCCCAACTCAGCAAATTGTACAAAAATACACAAATACTCGCCCCATATTTAAACTCGGGAGCTTTCCGATCCATAATTTGTGTATAATTGTACAAATTCACGGAAAACTAGCACTTACGCAGTTATATTTGTGTATTTTCGTACAATTGTTAATCGACTAAACGTAACTGAAGAGCAGATACCAGTGTATGTCTGTAATTGTACACGTATGCATAAGATGGATCACGCCCAACACATTCCCCCGCTATGTGCTTTGGTATGTAACAGTTCATTGCGCATAAATGACCGTAATCAAACTGCAGGATCACGGACCCGCATTTTAGTCTGTTCTCAAAAGTTACTCACGTGTAGGTAGAGGTTGAGTAGGGAGAACGCTTATGCTTGCCTTTATTTCAAAGCCATAAGGCCTTGCCGTCCTTTGAAGGGCAACGCGCATCATCCCGGGTCAATAAGGTGATAGATGAATTTTACAGGCCATGCTCCTTCAGCTTGCCGCCGATGTCGCTGGCAATGCCGGCAAATTCGCCATAACCCGAACCGCCCGAATTTCGGAACGCTTCCGGAACGGAGCCCAAACCGACGTGTACTGGCAATTCCAAAGCTTCTGCTTCTCAATCGCGGCTTCCAGAACCGTCGTAAGCGCGCCGTAACCGAGATGCGTAGCACAGCCGTATTCAGTCTGGTATAGAAAAAACTAAAAAGCCTTCGGTCCCCCTATCGGAACCAAAGGCTTTTTCCAGATTTAATACTAGTCCGTCGCCAGGGAGCTCAAATAACGGTAGCTGATCGCCAGGCTTTCGAACGGATCGCGCAAGCAGACATCCTGCTCCACCACGTACCACTCTACGCCGATCTCGCGACAAGCGTCGATGATAGCGGGGAAGTTCATATTGCCTTCGCCGATCTCCGCGAACACTTGCTTGTTGTCGACGATCGCCATGTCCTTGAGATGCACGACGCGCATGCGGCCGTCAACCTCCCGCACCGCATCTACTGGGCTCGCGCCGCCGGCTTGCACCCAATACATATCCAGCTCGAAGTGCACCGCATCCTTGTCGCTGTCGCCTTGCAGGATGGCCATGCCCGTTCTGCCATCGTAATTCGTATATTCGAAGTGATGGTTATGGTAAATAAATTGCAGGCCATGCTCCTTCAGCTTGCGGCCAATGTCACTGGCAATGCCGGCAAATTCGGCATAACCCGCGCCGCCCGAATTACGGAACGTTTCCGGAATGGAGCCCAGACCGACGTATTGGCAGTTCCAGAGCTTATGCTTCTCAATCGTTGCTTCCAGATCCGTCGTAAGCGCGTCATAACCGACATGCGTGGCGCAGATCGTCAGGCCGTATTCATCGGCAATCGCTTTCACGATCTCCGGAGCAATGGGGCCGACACCGGACACTTGCACGGCCTCGTAGCCGATTTCCTTCACCTTGCGCAGCGACTCTCTCAGACCTGCCTCATCCTTGCAGAACTCTCTAAGCGTGTATAACTGGGCTGCTATCATCGATTTTTTCATAACAAGCTCGCCGCCTTCTCATCGTTATTGGTAGGAATGCTTAACCTTATACGATGAGTATACCACTTCCAATCGCGGCCGCTTGTCTCGTATTAACGACTGCTGCCGTCTCGTTTGACTCTGGTTGCACTATTGAAAAAAATGCTGGAGCTTAAATAAGCTTGGCTTCAATCTGTTCGATCTTGGCGCAAAGCTCTTGATGCCATTCGGCATCTCCAGTCGTGTAGGCGACAAAGGCGACCGACTTGAGCGAATCCAGATTGGAGACAAGATCGAAGTTCACCTTCAGACAATGCTCCAGCTCTCTCTTCTCCAGCGGAGACAACATGTGATACCCTCCGATCGCCCTCGCTTTGAGCGTTAGCTCCGCCATGCGGCGATGCACGGAATGAATGCCAACCATGAAACATTCCCTCCTTTGATTAGATCCCATAATCGCGGTCTTATCAGCATGTCCGCTTGGCTGCGATCTCAAACCCATGAATTCCCGTCGTACTGCCGCTCCCGACGAACGCCCCATTGTACTCGCTTTTTCATACACATCCGCTCGTCCCTGCCAGCCAACGCACCATTGTACTCGCTTTTTCATACACATTCGCCCTTCCCTGCCTGCCATCGCCCCATTGTACTCGTTTTTTCATACACATTCGCATGTCCCTGCCAGCTATCGCCCCATTGTACTCGTTTTTTCATACACATTCGCCTGTACCTGCCTGCCTACGCCCCATTGTACTCGCTTTTTCATACACATCCGCCCGTCCCTGCCTGCCAACGCCCCAACGTCCCATTGTACTCACTTTTTCATACACATCCGCTCGTTCTCGCCTGTCAACGTCCCATTGTACTCGCTTTTTCATACACATTCGCCCGTCCTTGCCTGCCAACGCCCCATTGTACTCGCTTTTTCATACACATCCGCCTGTCCTCGCCTGCCAACGCCCCATTGTACTCGCTTTTTCATACACATCCGCCCGTCCCTGCCTGCCAACACCCTACAGAGGGCCAAGGACGGTGGACTCGTTCCCGCCTAGTTCTTTAGCTTAAAATTGAGAAAACCTCTATCGAGGCCTCTCAGTGATGAGCGACCGCGTTTAGAGGTGGGTTTTATCGCCAAATAGAATTTCGGTTTCCGCGTGCTTGGAAACTTATAAATTCTATTGTGGTAAAAAAAGCACAGCCACGCAGGTTAGTGCGCAGCCGTGCCGTTGAAAATGTTATCTTGCGACCGATCAGCTATGGAAGTCGGTGCCGTCCGCGACGGCTTTTACATAACCGCTGCGAATGACGAAGTCGCCGAAATGCTCGCCATGCTCGCGATCCGAAGCGTAGTGGCTTAAGATCGGTCTCAGCGTGTCCAGAATTTCCGTCTCGCCGATGTTCTCGCGATACAGCTTGCTAAGACGATCGCCGGAGAAGCCGGCGCCCAGGTACATATTGTATTTGCCCGGAGACTTGCCGATAAAGGATACTTCGCCCAGTGCCGGACGGCCGCAGCCGTTCGGGCAGCCCGTCATCCGAATATTGATCTCTTCGTCGCGAAGCCCGACTTCCGTAAGCACAGGCTCCAGCTTCTCGATCAACGTCGGCAGGTATCGCTCCGCTTCCGCCATTGCGAGTCCGCAAGTCGGCAGCGCCACGCAAGAGATGGAGCTGCGGCGCAGGGCAACCAGCTCGGAGCCGTCCGTGATGCCGTACTGCGCCATCAATTCGGCGATTTTCTTTTTCTTCGGAGCGGCGACATTGCCGATAATCAGATTCTGATTTGCCGTCAGACGGAAGTCGCCGGTATGAATCTTGGCAATCTCGCGAAGACCGGTCATCAGCTTGCTCTCGTCGGTATCGATGATCCGTCCGCTATTGACATAAATGGCGAAGTTCCATTTGCCGTTTTTGTTCTTCGACCAGCCGTAACGATCGCCGTTGGATTCGAAGTGGAACGGACGGGACGGCGCAAGCTGCCATCCGAGACGCTCGTGCAGCTCTTCGACGAACCAGTCGAGGCCGTGACGGTCGATCGTATATTTAAATCTTGCATATTTACGTACGGAACGATTGCCGTAATCGCGCTGAATCGTGATCGTCTTCTCCGCAACGTCGAGAATCTGCTCCGGCGTACAGAAGCCGATGACTTTGCCGAGCTGCGGATAAGTGTTGTTATCGCCATGAGTCATGCCCATGCCGCCGCCTACGGTGACGTTGAAGCCGACCAGCTTGCCCTTCTCCATAATCGCGATGTAACCGAGATCCTGCGAGTAGACATCAATATCATTGGATGGCGGCACCGCGATGCCGATCTTGAACTTCCGCGGCAAATATACCGGCCCATACATCGGCTCGACGGCATTGCCGGCAAGGCCCATTTCCGCCTTCGGCTTGTCGCCGGTATCCACCTTCTCGCCATCCAGCCATATCTCGTGATAAGCCGGCGTTTTCGGCGCCAGATGTTTCGTCAGCTGCTCCGACCAGCGATGCACCTCGGCATGCACCTCGGATTGCTCCGGATTCGGCGTACACATGACGTTGCGGTTTACGTCGCCGCATGCCGCAAGCGTCGTCAGCATCACGTCGTTGATCTGACGAATCGTCTGCTTCAGGTTCCACTTCAGTACGCCGTGCAATTGGAACGCCTGTCTTGTCGTCAGGCGAATGCTGCCGCTGCCGTACTTCTGGGCCAGCTTGTCGATCTCCAGCCATTGCTCCGGCGTGGATACGCCGCCCGGCGTCACGACGCGAAGCATAAATTGATACGACGGCTCCAGCTTCTGCTTCTGACGTTCGTTCCGCACGTCGCGGTCGTCCTGCATATAGCTGCCATGGAATTTCATCAGGCGGTTGTCCAGGTCGCTCATACCGCCCGTAACCCGGTTTGCCAGCGTCTCGACAAGCGAACCGCGCAAATAATTGCTTTCTATCTTCAACTGCTCGACATCGCTTGGAGTTCCGCCGACCGGTTGTACCTTCTGTTTCGTCATTGCTGCTTCCGCTCCTTCCCGTTTCACCCGTTGCTACCCTCTATGATCAAAAATAAATGATATTAATAAACATCGCGTTGATAACGCCCGCTTACTTGCAGATCCGCTAAATACGCCGCCGCTGCCTCTGCGTTCAGGCCTCCTTGCTTCTCGACCACGGACAGAAGCGCCGCATGAACGTCATGCGCCATATGTTTTTCGTCGCCGCACACGTAGACATGCGCGCCCTCTTGCAGCCACTTGTACAGCTCCGCGGCTTGCTCCAAAATACGATGCTGTACATAGACCTTCTCCTCCGTATCGCGGGAGAACGCCACATCCAGCTTCGTAAGCACGCCGTCTTTCAACATGCGCTGCCAGTCCGTCTGGTAGAGGAAGTCGGTTACGAAATGACGGTCCCCGTAAAATAGCCAAGACTTGCCGCTGGCGCCCAGCTCCTCGCGCTCTTCCATAAACGCCCGGAACGGAGCTACGCCCGTGCCCGGACCTATCATGATTACAGGAGTATCCGGATTAGCCGGCAGCTTGAAGTTCGGATTATTCTGGATGAAGATCGGCAGCCTGCCGCCTTCCTCCAGCCGTTCGGATACTTGCACGGAGCATACGCCGCCCCGCTTCCGTCCATGCGCTTCATACTCCACCTTGCGAATGGTGACATGCACTTCTTCGGGATGCGCGTTGCCGCTGCTGGCGATGGAATACAGTCGCGGCGGCATCTTGCGAAGGATGGATACAAGATCGGCGGCGGACAGCTTCCACGGGCCGAAGTCTTGCAGCAAATCCAACAGATCGCGGCCGCTGGTATAAGCTCTCAACGTCGCCTTGTTGTCCGGCAGGATGAGCTCGGCCAGCTTGGCATTTTCCGAGAATGCGGCAGCCTTCTCCAACAGAGGACGGGTCAACACCGTGACCTCGAACTGAGCCAGCAAGGCGTTTCGAAGCTGTCCTTCTGCCCCTTCCTTGGTCGGTACAACGTTCTCGCTGCCACTCCACTTCATCTCCGCGATAATCGCATCGACGAGAGCAGGATCATTTTGCGGGTAGATGCCGACACAATCGCCAGGCTCGTAGGTCAATCCGGAGCCCTCCAGCGAAATTTCCAGATGGCGTGTCTCGCGGTCCGAGCCTCGGCCGTTCAGGTTAATCGTCGCAAGCACTTCGGCCTGGAACGGATTGGAACGGGAATATTCCGACTCCGTCGTCGTTGCTGCAGAGCTTGCCGGTGCAACCGATGCAGCTCCTGCAACAGTCGCCGAAGCTGCGGGAGATGCCGTAACCGCGCCAATGACGCTCGCAAGCCACTGCGAAGCCGGCCCGTCGAAGTCAACGTCGCAATCGATACGCGGCGCAAGCCGCTCCGCTCCCAGCTCGGCGAGACGATTGTCGAAGTCCTGACCCGTCTTGCAGAAGAACTCATAGGACGTATCGCCCAGCGCCAGAACGGAGAATTTCATGCCGTCCAGCTTCGGCGCGCGTTTGCTGAACAGGAATTCGTAGAACGTCAGCGCGTTGTCCGGCGGATCTCCTTCGCCATGCGTGCTCGCCACGATGAACAAGTAAGGCGTCTTTTTAAGTCCGTTCGTCTTAAACGCGTTCATCGCCGACAACGTGACTTCGAAGCCTTGTTCCTTCAGCTGCGCGGCCAGCTTGCCCGCCAACCGCTGCGAATTTCCCGTCTGCGAGCCGAACAGGACAGCCGCCTCGCGCGGCAAAGCCGGCGCTGCGGGCTGAGCCGCTTCCTCAGCCGGAATAAGCGTAGCTACCGCTGCCGCCGTCTGCTCCTGCAAAGCTATGGCCGATTCTGCGGAAGCGGTACCCGCCCTATAAAACGCCATATAACCGTTAAGCCATTGAATCTGGGAGTCCGTCAAAGTCGGCAGCAATTTGTTAAGCAGCTCGACCTGCGCTTCGTTAAACGGACTGTTCGTCACCTTAAGTTGCAACTGCATCCACCTCGCATCCAATCTGTGCACATCAATTCCAAGTTTACCAGTATGAATTTATGATCTAAAACTACCATAGTCCCTGGTTACGGTCAATGAAATCTGACGAATTCTGTCTATAAGAAATATTGAACCAAAGCGTGAGCTTTTCTTATGTAAGGAGCCGATCATCTTACATAGCGATTATGATCTGCCTTATGATAATTCCTTGGAATTACTAACTTTCCGACAACGCTGGAGGCACTTCCTGAGAACTCTTATACTGACTACATAACGGGAAGCGCTTACATCCGTCCATTCGAAGGTACTACATTGTCCATTCTACGTTCAACTTGGCTCCGGCTTCGGCCCGGTTGGATGCCCGTTAACTTAAAGGCCGCTTCGCCAGACGATCGTTGGATCGCAGCGAAACGGCCTTTTTGCGATTGGCTCTTCAAGTTACTTTTTCGCCGCGAGCCAGCCCACGAGCGAATTGATTTCTTCGTCGGTCAACTGACCTTTAAAAGCAGGCATGCCTCCCTTGCCGTTTACGATTGTATCCTCGATTTGATCCGCCGTCATTTCGCTGCCGACTTTCTGCAGGTTCGGGCCTACACCGCCCGCCAGATCAGCGGCGTGACAGCCGATACAACTCTTTTTGTAGACTTCCTCCGCTGCCGCCGTATCCACTGTCGCGCCATTGCCCGCATTACCCTCATTTCCCGGATTCTGGGCATTATTGCCTGTTCCGGCATTGTTCGTGCCTTTATTGGCGTTTCCTCCGCATGCAGCCAAGCTAATCGTTAGCGCAATTACAGCCAACCCCAACACCCATTTGTTCGGACTTCTCACTTGCATACACCTCATTTGTCATTAAAGATGTGGTTACTTTTCCCGATCCGCGACAGGAATATTCGGCTTGGCAAAGTCGAATAAGGCGACGCGCTTTGGACAATCTATAAGAAACGTATGGAAAATGAGGAAATGAGGTGATTCCTTGGAGATGCAGGAAGATCTCGTGAGACATCTCGCCGAGCTTAGGAAACGGCTGATTCTCGTCGCCTGCTGGTTCTTCGTCACGATGTGCGCAGGTCTCTATCTTTCACCGAAAATCCTGCAGTATATCAAATCCAGCAACGTCTCGACAGAAGTCGAATGGAATGTATTCTCGTTCACGGACGGGCTTTTCATCTACCTTCGCTGCGCCTTCCTGTTTGCCTTTCTATTCACGCTGCCGCTCTTGCTGTACCAGACTTGGGCGTTCGTGCGGCCGGGCCTGACGGAGAAGGAAGCGAAGGGAACGCTCGCATACGTCCCTGCATCGTTCGCGTTGTTCCTTGCGGGGGTGTCTTTCAGTTATTTTCTCGTCTTCCCTATGATGATGCGGTTCATGATGCAAATGAACCACACCGTCGGAGCGGTGGAAACGTATGGGATCGACAAATATTTTGTTTTCCTGTTCAGCGTCGTATTTCCGCTCGGCGTCGCATTCGAAATGCCGATTGTCATGCTGTTCCTGACGCGGCTCGGCGTTCTGACGCCCGAGAGGCTGACAGTAACGCGCAAATACGCCTATGTAGGCCTTGCCGTCGTCGGCTCCTGCATCTCTCCGCCGGACTTCGTCTCCCATCTGTCCGTGACCGTGCCGCTTATTGTGCTCTTCGAGCTCAGCGCGCTGCTGTCGAGACGGTATGCGAAACGTCATTACGCGGTTCCGGTCCTTAGGCCGGATCCTACCTGATCCTGACCCGCATCTTAATTCGCCATTACGAAAGGAGCCAACTTCATGTTCAACAACATCGGCGTATCCGGGCTGATCATTATTCTGCTCATTGCGCTTATCGTGTTCGGGCCGTCCAAGCTTCCCATGCTCGGCCGCGCGTTCGGCGATACACTCCGCGAGTTCCGCAGTTCAACACGCGGGATCGTAGAGGATGATACGCCCGGCGCTGCCGCAATCGACGTCCAAGATGATTTGAAAAAGCTGCTGTAGCCTAACCCGAACCCATAACGAACACGCAAAAACCTCTATAGCCACCTCGAGTGGTATAGAGGTTTTTTGCCGTCATAGAAGCACCCGGACGAAACGGCCGGCGTCCTTTGCGACGCGGCTCGTTTCTTTCCGGGAAATAGAGAGATGGTCTGGAAAAAGGGCAAGCTGCTCACACGAGCAAGCCGCCCTTCTCCCTGTATTTCAAGATGCCTTCGGCCGTACGGTAAGCGAGCGCGCCGACCGTGGCCGTCGGATTGTAGCCGGCATTTTGCGGGAAGGAGCTGGCCCCGACGACGAAGACGTTGTCCGCGTCCCACATTTGGCAGTACGTGTTGACCGCCGAGGTCGATGGTTCCGCGCCCATGATGACGCCCCCCGTGTTGTGCGTAGACTGGTAATTCACGATCTCGTATGGACCGATTTCCTTCAGATAGTCGACATGATCCGCCCCCATCTCCTTCATGATTTCGGCGCTGCGCGCGGCCAAATATACGCCCAGTTCCCGATCCTGCTCCTCGAAGTCGAAGGTAACGCGCATGAGCGGATCCCCAAACGCATCCTTGTAAGTAGGATCCAGGTCCAGAAAATGATGTTTGAACGACATCGAAGCGCCTTGCCCGCCCACGCCGAGCGTCCGGTACGCATAATGAAGCGACTTTGCCTTAAATTCCTTGCCCCAGGTCGCCGTGCCCGACGGCACCGGGTTGTTCTGGATCGGACGGGAGCCCGTCTGCGACAATGCGATCGCTCCGCCGTGGATGAACTTCAAATCGCTATGGTCGAAGTTGTCGCCGTTATAATCATCCAGCGTAACGCCCAGCGAGCCCGCACCGGCATACGTGTTGAATTGCTGCTTCTCGAAGAAACCCGCCGCGCTGCCTTTAATAACCTGGTAGGCGTAATTTTTGCCGACAACCCCCTTGCCCGTCTCCGGATTATAACGTTCCCCAAGCTCTGAGAGAAGCAGCAGCCTGACGTTATTGAACACGTAACTTGTCACGACGACGATGTCCGCCGGTTGCACGATATCTTCTCCGGTCGTAACGTCCGTGTACATCACTCCCGTCGCCTTGCCGCCCTTGTGCAAGATGCGCCGCACGTTCGAATGGGTGCGAATCTGGAACTTGCCGGTTTTGTTCGCGACGGGGATGACCGTCACAACAGGATCGGCCTTCGCTCCGTATTCGCAGCCAAACCGTTCGCAATAACCGCAATATTGGCAGGCCGCCCGGGAAATACCATCCGGATTCGTATATCCCTCCGATAGATTGGCCGCCGGCATCATGTACGGGTTCAGCTTCATCCGCTTGGCTGCATCCTCAAACAGTTGAAGCGCCGGCGATTTCTTCATCGGCGGCGTCGGATACGGGTTGCTGCGCGCTCCCCCCAGCGGATTCGGCTCGCCGGAAATACCGGCCATCTGCTCGAACTTGTCGTAATACGGCTCGAGCTCGTCGTACGTAATGCCCCAGTCCTGAATCGTCATTTCCGCGGGGATTTTGTTTTTCCCGTACTTTTCGATCGTCTTGCTGCGTATCTGGAAATCGTACGGCAAAAAACGATACGTCTGTCCGTTCCAATGAACCCCCGAGCCGCCTAGACCGTCCCCGAGCAGGAACGAGCCGTAGGAACGCATCGGCAGCGCCCTGATCCCCTCATTGCTTCGGAACGTGATCGTTTCCTTGGACAAATCCTGCATCATCTCGTATCTGAGCGCGTAACGCAACTCATCGTGCACCATAAAATAATCCTCGGTCTTGCGGTCCTTGCCCCGTTCAAGACCGACGACGTTTAATCCGGCTTTCGTCAGCTCAGCCGCGATAATGCCGCCGCTCCAGCCGACTCCAATAATGACGACATCCGTTTTCGGTAACGTTTTGGCCATATGCCGCTTTGTCCCTCCGCTTCGCTAATGGGCCATATGATCTTGAAGACTGATCGGGTCCATCTTCGTATAGTCCTTGTCAATTGCAGCCGTGTAGCTCATCTGATTGCCGGGATAACCGCGCATCCTCCAGCCGTTCATGTCCAGGTTGCCGCCGTACAGCGGGTCGCTGTAGGCGCCCTCGAGCGTGTTCGTGCGAAGCATTTTAAAGAAACTGCTCGCCGAGATCGTCGTCAGCTGCACCGCATCCGACTCGAACGCCTTCAATACCTCATCCTGATCTTCCGCAACCAGCTCCGGGAAACTCTTCTGATATTGCGTCAAACTGTAGTTGTTCAGTTCCTTGATGCCGATCTCAATAATTTCGCGCCGCTTCAGCCGTCCCTGATACCCTTGCTCCTTCTCGCCCACATAGAACGGCGCCTGCATATAGTCGCGTCCGTTAAACCCCCATTCTCCTGCCAGCTGATGGTCGATGAAGTAAGCAACACCGAGCGTTTTCGCTCCGGGGCCGTTCTCGTCCTCGGGAAAAATACGTTCCGTCGCGCTCTCCACGATGCGAAACTGTTCCTGCGTCAGAAACATGAGCGCGCGGTTGTAATTTCGCGGTTGAGCCTTTTCCTCCTCTCCCTTTCCCGGCTCCCCGGTGGGCGTCGGCTCCTCCGAATTGTTCGTGCAGCCGATGAGCGAGCTTAACGCGCCTCCCAGCGCCAGCGTGCCAAGCGTATATCCTGTCGTCTTCAAAAATTTGCGCCGGGAGTTGTTTTTCGCTTCCTGTTCATAGGTCAGCGGTCCTGCCGGATTTGCGGTCGGCTGCTCCATTGTAGCGACAGATCCGTCCTCCGCTTCGCGGTTCGGCTTTTTCTTGCTGCCGGTTGAATCCAATACGATGCACCTCCTGAATGGCAATGGTTTCGTTCGCGATTATTATTTTCCATGGAACGATGAATATTCATTTCGGTGAAAAGCTCATCCTAAATCATGCAGACAGC
>NZ_BDQX01000356.1:0-1591 GCF_003112455.1 Paenibacillus agaridevorans | reverse complement strand
GGGGCGACGGCAGCCGCTGTGGCCGCAATGCTGCTGCTCGGAGGCTGCAGCGCCGCCATGGATACCGATGACAGAGATCCGATCGAAGCGCATTCCGCGGAACATGAGCACCAAACGAAGATGCTGCGTGATCCTTCCGTCATTCCGAGCGAGAATGGCTTGAAACGGCAAACGACGAACAGGCAAGGCGGCACAACAAACGGAATGGGGACATCGGTGTACAGCATGATCGGCAGCTCCGGACTGCATGCGGCCGGTTTCTCCGCGCATCTGGAATCCCGACTGAGCGGAGCGGGCATTCCGGACGTAAAGGTATTCGTCTTCGACGACACGGTCGTGCTCGCCACGGCGAAACGTACGCCTTCAGGCGCTCGTTATGACAGCGTTCAGATGAAGCTTCTTAGTCCGATCGAAGGGATGTCGGGTCAAGGAACGGCGCCGGGCGAAGGTCTTGGCGGCATAACGGGCACCGATAAGTCCGCTCACGACAACCTGTCTATGGCCGCCGAACGGATCACCGGTTTTATGGGCGGGGGAGAAGTGCGCGTGCTGACCGTGGAGAATGAATTGGCCGTACAGCTGATCGACAAAATCCGAACGGAGGCCACGGCCGATAAACTGTCGCCGACGGCCATCGCGGACGATATCCGCGCGCTGCTGGAGCTGGCGGTGCAAGGAACAAAGTAGTCGCGGGATCGGCATCTGCCTCACCCAAGAGAATTGGTTGCTTCAGGAAAATAAAAGCTTGTCAAACTACACACCGGCGTGTTAAGATCTTACTTGTGTCCAAGAGGCACAGACTTTAAGTGTGGAGCTGTGGTGTAGAGGCCTAACATGCCTGCCTGTCACGCAGGAGACCGCGGGTTCGAATCCCGTCAGCTCCGCCATTTAAAGTATAAACATAGGCAAAATAACAAACAGAGCGGCTATGCTGCTCTTTTTTTGCATTCCCGTTAAGGTGAGGGTGAACCATGTCGAAGCAACTGGACCATCATCAGCCAATCATACGCCGCGGACGTTTCGCGCCTACGCCGTCCGGGCTTCTGCATATCGGCAACGCCTTTGCCGCGTTGGTTGCCTGGCTTCAAATTCGGCAAGCCGGCGGCGAGTTTCTGCTCCGCATCGAGGACATCGACAAGCCGAGGTCGCGTCCCGCTTTTGCAGAGCAGCAGCAAGACGACTTGCTCTGGCTTGGACTCGACTGGGACGAGGGGCCGCGGCTTGGCGGACCCTTCGCCCCCTATGAGCAGAGCCTTCGCGATGAGCTATACGAGGAGGCGCTGGCGCGGCTCAATGCTGCCGGCCGCCTTTACCCTTGTTATTGCAGCCGCGCGGAGCTCGCCTCCATCGCCAGCGCCCCGCATGGCTTGTCGTCGGAGGGGCCGGCTTATCCCGGTTTCTGCAGGCATCTTACGCCGGAGGAGCGCACAGCCAAAGAAGCCCTCAAGGAACCCGCGCTCCGCTTCGTCATGCCGAGCGAGCCGATCGCTTTCGTCGACGGTTTTGCGGGAGCACGCTCCTATGATGGCGACGCGCTGGGCGACTTCGTCGTCAAGCGCGCCGATGGCATGTTCGGCTACCAGCTCGCCGT
>NZ_BDQX01000355.1 GCF_003112455.1 Paenibacillus agaridevorans | reverse complement strand
CAAGGGGTTAAGACACCTCCCTTTCACGGAGGTAACAGGGGTTCGAATCCCCTACGGGTCACCAACTTTTCTTTAAAAAATCTTCAAAAACGACTTGCAATCATACATAAATATGTGATATGATATAAAAGTCGCTCGCCATGGAGGATTAGCTCAGCTGGGAGAGCATCTGCCTTACAAGCAGAGGGTCGGCGGTTCGATCCC
>NZ_BDQX01000354.1 GCF_003112455.1 Paenibacillus agaridevorans | reverse complement strand
ATGGTGGCTCGGGACGGAATCGAACCGCCGACACGAGGATTTTCAGTCCTCTGCTCTACCGACTGAGCTACCGAGCCTTACTTGCTAAGTTATAAAGAAATGGCGGAGCTGACGGGATTCGAACCCGCGGTCTCCTGCGTGACAGGCAGGCATGTTAGGCC
>NZ_BDQX01000353.1 GCF_003112455.1 Paenibacillus agaridevorans | reverse complement strand
GGGCATGTGGAAGATTAATGAAAATAATATTCTAGTAGGGTTTATGAATATTCCATGCGATTATTCCAATCCCGCCAATCGCAAGCATGGACGGGTCGAAGTATATAGTAAAATAAAGTCTGTACGAAC
>NZ_BDQX01000352.1 GCF_003112455.1 Paenibacillus agaridevorans | reverse complement strand
AGCGCCGATGGTACTTGGACCGCAGGGTCCTGGGAGAGTAGGACGTCGCCAAGCACGAATAACCTGTCGCAGATTACTGCGGCAGGTTTTTTGTGCGTTCGTGAGCTTTGGGATTGGCGATAGCCTTCATCCCAAAGCTCACGGGCGACGTTTCTCTCCCTAGTGGGGAGAGTGTCTGAACCCTCTGATCGA
>NZ_BDQX01000351.1 GCF_003112455.1 Paenibacillus agaridevorans | reverse complement strand
AAGGGGTTAAGACACCTCCCTTTCACGGAGGTAACAGGGGTTCGAATCCCCTACGGGTCACCATATTGTGCCGTTGTAGCTCAACTGGTAGAGCAACTGACTTGTAATCAGTAGGTTGGGGGTTCAAGTCCTCTCGACGGCACCATT
>NZ_BDQX01000350.1 GCF_003112455.1 Paenibacillus agaridevorans | reverse complement strand
ATGGTGGATTTCTCCACTATAATCGGCCGCCCGACGCCAGCCTGCCGCAATATAGTGGATTACTTCGCTATAATTGGTCATCGAGTGCTAGCCTGGCATAATATAGTGGATTTCTCCACTATAATCGGCCTCCCGACGCCAGCCTGCCGCAATATAGT
>NZ_BDQX01000349.1 GCF_003112455.1 Paenibacillus agaridevorans | reverse complement strand
GTGTCTGAATACTCTGAGGGGAGCAGATTTTGCCGAATTTTCGTTCCATGCAAGGAACTTTTGTAAAGGCGTACCGGGGGTACGTCAAGCAAAAGTGACGAAGCAGGGGGCGGAAAGGCGGTGAAAGAT
>NZ_BDQX01000348.1 GCF_003112455.1 Paenibacillus agaridevorans | reverse complement strand
GCAGGCTTTGATCCGGGGATTTCCGAATGGGGAAACCCAGCTGGAGTAATGTCCAGTTACTCTTGAGTGAATACATAGCTCAAGAAGAGGCATACCGGGGGAACTGAAACATCTAAGTACCCCGAGGAAGAGAAAACAAAAGTGA
>NZ_BDQX01000347.1 GCF_003112455.1 Paenibacillus agaridevorans | reverse complement strand
TTCGCTTTGAACCTCGGCGTAGTGATGATTCGCAAGACGAATGACGAAATCGATCTTGTTCGTCGCCCATTTCTCATTCCTGACATAACAGACGTAACCGCGATCCATGACATAAAGCACGCCAGGATCAACCACGACGAGATCATCCGACCCCG
>NZ_BDQX01000346.1 GCF_003112455.1 Paenibacillus agaridevorans | reverse complement strand
GGACTCGAACCACCGACCTCACCCTTATCAGGGGTGCGCTCTAACCAGCTGAGCTAAAGGCCCTCAGATATTCCGTTTTTGAGTTTCTTCGATCGAGTTTCCGATACTCTCCCAGCGGGAGAGGCAACGGAGCCTGCTTCTCGAAGTTACCCGCTTGGCGACGTCCTACTCTCCCAGGACCCTGCGGTCCAAGTACCATCGGCGCTGGAGGACTTAACGGTCGTGTTCGGTATGGGAACGCGTGGTTCCCCTCCGCCATCGCCACCAAACGGATAG
>NZ_BDQX01000345.1 GCF_003112455.1 Paenibacillus agaridevorans | reverse complement strand
GATAAAGCGTAAAACTCCGCTATAAAAAGCTGGGCTCATGCTAGACGGCCGGATAAAGCGGAAAATTCCGCTATAAAAGGCTGTACTCGTGCTAGACGTCCGAATATAGCAGAAAACTCCGCTATATAAG
>NZ_BDQX01000344.1 GCF_003112455.1 Paenibacillus agaridevorans | reverse complement strand
GCCATTAACCGTAATATATTGAGACTGCGAGGAGACATATCCTCTCACGCCATTAGAGTCCATACCCTCGTCCCAGCCGCTGCTTGGCTGGGAGATCACCTTCACTTCCTCGCCAGTCTTTAGATAACGGACTCGC
>NZ_BDQX01000343.1 GCF_003112455.1 Paenibacillus agaridevorans | reverse complement strand
CCCCCTACGTATTACCGCGGCTGCTGGCACGTAGTTAGCCGGGGCTTTCTTCTCAGGTACCGTCGCCTTGAGAGCAGTTACTCTCTCAAGCGTTCTTCCCTGGCAACAGAGCTTTACGATCCGAAAACC
>NZ_BDQX01000342.1 GCF_003112455.1 Paenibacillus agaridevorans | reverse complement strand
GGGGATTCGAACCCCTGTTACCTCCGTGAAAGGGAGGTGTCTTAACCCCTTGACCAACGGGCCACATGCTGCATTACCGCATACATTCGCTTTTTTGCGACAAGAGTTATTGTATCACCTTGTCTGCTCATTTGCAAGATTTAATTTCTTAATTTCTCAATCCGCGAGGACTTGAACAAAATAAAAAGACCGATTACGTCTCGGCCTCTCGATGCCATGCGATGAGTCCTTCGGCAAAAAGAATGTGGCGGAGAAGGAGGGATTCGAACCCTCGCACCACTTACGCAGTCTAACCCCTTAGCAGAGGGTCCC
>NZ_BDQX01000341.1 GCF_003112455.1 Paenibacillus agaridevorans | reverse complement strand
ATTCGCCAGCTTGCCTCCCTGATCCGCAACGATCGGGGTAACGTCATACTGACCCACGGCGCTGTCCGCCGTAGCGGAAGTCGAATAAGATACCGGGAACGTGTCCCCGTTGCGGAGACCGACACTGGTACTCGTGAAGACGGGATTCGGATCTCCGTATTCGCGCGTTTTATCATCGACCGTCACCGTATAAGACGCCTTGGAGATCGCCAGCT
>NZ_BDQX01000340.1 GCF_003112455.1 Paenibacillus agaridevorans | reverse complement strand
CGGTAAGCAAGCTAAAGATTCAGCACACTTTCGTATCCAGTTTTCAATGTGCAAACATTGAAGCAGCAATTGTCTCTTAGCCGCTTATGCTCAAGGACACATTTCAACACATGTTTAATGTTCCCTGATAGCTCAGTTGGTAGAGCACTCGACTGTTAATCGAGTTGTCACAGGTTCGAGTCCT
>NZ_BDQX01000339.1:209852-212967 GCF_003112455.1 Paenibacillus agaridevorans | reverse complement strand
TAGATACGAAATTTGAATGCCTTATGATGAAGCATCGCTTGTTTCACCACCTATCTACAAGAAATACAATTGTTAACACCACCTAATTATAGCACGTACGTTCGCTAATATTCACCTACAAATTTCCCGATTCATCCCCTTCCTTCGCTCTCACTTCGTGAGTAAGGTGGCTTAGAGGCAGGGGTATTCTCGGTGATTGTAATAAATAAAACAAAAAATCGGGTTATATTCTTTTTCAAATGCGCCTTATGCATATCATTCCTCCGAAAAAAGAGTAGATTTCATAGTAGATTCCATCTATGTTCTATTTCGCTCTATTTCGAACATTTCCTTCCAATGCCAATTATGCTGCCACGTTCATCCCCGATATTGAAAAACTTGGACCATTACCGTTCAACCGAAGTACGTAAGGGCCGCCGGGGTATTGGAAGACAACCCGGCAGCCCTGTCGAAATGGAACGGCGTTATTGTTGGGCAACTTTATAAGGCCAGCCGCTGACCCTGTTCCAGCCGTTTGATCTGGCGCTCGCCCGTATCCGCCAGCTCGCGGAATTGCGTAATCGTCTCTCGCATTCTAGGCAGTGCCTCCTGCTTGTAGACGCTGATGGAATCCAGCGCTGCGATAACGTCGGAGAAAGCCTGCTTCAGCGTGTCGACGGAAATGCTGGACTCCAGGGACTGCTTATGAATCGCGGCTCCCTGCTCTTTGAGCATTCTGGAGGTGCCGCTAATCAGCGTATCCGTCGTTTGGTTCAGCAGCTCGATCTTGCTTAGCACGATGCGCTGATTGTAGAGGGCGCTTGCCACCGTCACCGACGTCTTAAGCGCGGACACCGTCACGTTCCTTGCCCGATCAACGCCGCGAATCAGCTCCTTGTTGTTCCGCATGACAACCTCGATCGCCATGATTCCCTGCTGGTTTACGACCATCATCTGCTGCAGGTCCATCAGCCGCTGCCTGAGCGGGAACAGCACCTCCTCCGCAATAAAGCGGATGCGGTCATCCTCTTCCTGCCTCAGCCTGGCCGCTCCGAGCTGTGCCTCGATCTCCTCGTCCATAAGCATGCCGAGCTGTATCTCCTTGCGGAGCCGCTTCGTCAGCTCGCGAAGCGCCTGCTGCTCGAATTCCAGGGTCGTATTATCATTGCGCAGCACCGTCTTGCCCTTATCAAGCGATACGATGATATCCGAAATAACGGCGTCGGCCCGTTGATATTTGGCAAAGTAGCTCCGCAGCGGATTGAAGAACTTGCCCAGCATGCCGTGCTTCGCGAAGTCGACGGCGCCGGGATCGAGATCCTTGAGCTGAAGCTGCAGCTCCGTCAATCCTTGCGCGACTTGCCCGCCTTCGTCGCCCGCCCTGGACAGCTGGCCGACGGACACCTGGAGCAAGCCGTTCTTCTCCGCGGAAGAACGCATGGTAGCCATGCCGAACTGCTCCAGCGAGGTCATGATGTCCTTGCGTTTCTCGGGCGCCTCCGGATCCACCTCCAAAATCGCGGCAACGTTGCTTCGCGCCAGCGTCCGAAGCTGCTCCACCTCCTGCGGAACAGGCTTCACCTGCTCTTCGATCGCAGACCGTATGGCCTCCGGGCTCACTACTTCCATCGAGAATGACATTGGATCCCCTCCCGTAATTCGTTCTCCTACATTTGCGCGTTCAGCAGATTGCCGATCTTGTATACGACATCATCCGTGTCGGCATTCATGCTGACGGCTTCGTTAATGGCAGAGATGCTCTTTAGCGCTTCCACATTGGCGTTGTAGCCGATCGTATAGATCGGGATGCGATACGTCTCGACCAGACTGCGGATGTCGTCCAGCGAATGGCCCGTATTCGTCTCCCCGTCACTGAGTACGAAGATAACCGGCTTTGCTTGGGGGCGCGCGACCAGCGCCTCGCGAAGCAGCTTCATGGCTACTGCGATGCCGTCGAAGGTCGCCGTCTCTCCGCCGGCACGCAAGCTCTCCACCGCCCCCACGAACATCGATTGCTGATTCGTATCGTATGTACCGATGGGCAGCTCGACCCTCACCTCGCTGGAAAAGGAGACTAGCCCGATGCTGTTTTCCCTGCCGAGCACTTTCTGTCCCGCCAGCAGCGATTCCTTAAGCCGGTTTAGCGGCTCGCCGTCCATGCTGCCGGACACGTCCGCCACGAAGACGGCGGCAACCTCCTGCCCCCCGTTCTTCTTCTCTTTCCATAGCTTCTGGGCAGGCGCAAGCATGGAGCCGTCGATCGGCTTGCTCTCCGGCCGATACTCCTCCAGACCGTTAAAGCCCTTGCGCGTTCCCTCTTGCTGCCATCTCTCCCTCGTGACGAACTCCGCGAAGGACAGAAGAATGTCCCGCTTCTGCACCGTCAGGTCGCCCAAACCATACAACGGACTGTCGTGCCTGACGCCGAACGGCGTGAAAACATACTCGCTGCGCAAGTCAGGAGAGTTCATATAGGTCTGATATTCCAGCACGAACGCGTCCAGCATGCCCGACTTTGCCGCCTCCCGCATCTGCAGCGTCGTAGAGGCGATAAAGGGCACATTGGCCTGGAACCGCTGGAAACCTTGAACGGCCTCCTCCCCAAGCGGGTTCCCACCTCCATACGTCTCCAGGGATGTCACCAGGAAATTAAGCCCCGTCGAGCTTGCGAAGGGATCGGTATATCCCATCGCAAGCTCGTTCTCCGCGAGCGCGTCCGTCAACGTTTTAACGCCGACGAAGCCGTACTTCGCCACCAATTCGTCATGCTTAGCCTTCTTGGTCACGATTCCCGCCACGTTGCCGACGAGTCTTTCCGACAGGAGTTCGATTGGAATGCCGTCCTCTTGAATCATGGCTCCCCACAGCTCATTCGACGGCGTGAACGCATCCGGCACGTATTTTCCCGAGCGGATATAATCGGCGGCCGTGCCGGAGGCGATGTTGCGCAGCTTCACCGATACGCGCTCTCCGTTCAGAACAATACCGGCATCATTGAATGCTTGCGCAGCCTCCGCCAACCAGCCGTCGACGCCTTCTCCGCCTTTCTCCGTCGACGAAAAGATCTCTGCATAGCTGCCTGTTGACGGCTGCACCGTTACGGGATATTTCTCGATATCCGGCAGCGAATCGCCTA
>NZ_BDQX01000339.1:191278-209757 GCF_003112455.1 Paenibacillus agaridevorans | reverse complement strand
TTTACCGGCTCGGCTATCGTCACGTCGATGCGGCGAACCAGCCTATCCAGACGTTTATCGGCGTTGCTCGTCGACGCTTCGCCCGCAGGCTGCCCCCAGTCCGACGTGAAAGCAATCCCGTAGTAGACGGCCACGAAGACGAATATCGTGATTGCTCCAAGCAGCATTGCCGTTCTTCCTCCGCTTCTGCCGGCCATCTCTATCCCCCCTCACGGCTTGTAGTATTTGGTCTGGTTGATTAAGGTGTCGATGTCCTTCATGCACGGCATGAGCAGCACATCCCGGTAATCCGCGCCGCCGAGCCTTGCCAGTTCCGCAAGCAGACCGTCAAGCTTAAGCAGAATTTCTTCGTTCGCCCCCAAATAACCCGCGGATTCAGCCGACCAGCCCGTTGCCATCGCTGACGCTTCTCTAAGACGGAGCAATCCCAACAATTCTCGCACATGACCATAGAACAACTCCTCGACCGCCGCAATCGCCGATGCGAACCTCTTGTAGCTTAATTCCGCCGGATTAAACCGTTCTCCCAGCAATCCCAGCAAGGCGTTCACCTTCTTCTCCATGCGCTCCAGCTGAGACAATGCGGCTTCGCTCTCCCGTCTGAGCGCGCGATTGCGGCGGAAACGAACGAATGCAAGCCAATACGCCTCCGGCGAACGCCATTCCGGCAGACGCGGCGCGGAGGGCGCATCGCGAAAGAGGATGGCATGGCTGCCGGTCAGAAGCACCACCGGACTCATGACGAGAAGCGTGACGACGAAGGCGGTCTCGAAGGAGCTCCCTCCCGTCAGCCTCGCACCGCCCAGGCCGGGAGACAACGCCGCGACGTTCAGGCCGATGGTTCCCGATACGAGCAACGCCAGCCTCCATGCTTTCGACCATCCGCCCATTCACCGCACCTCCCCGCTACTACTTAACCTATTCCGGTTATGAACCGCGATATGCCGAGCATAACAAGCTCTTTCGATGGACAAGTTTACATTAATTGGGATATGCAGGTCTGTACGTTACTCTTTTGATCTATGTTCCCTATTTTTTGCCCACCACTCTATATGCCACAAGAGCATCATATTGCCTCATTTCGACCAAATGATGTCGCTCCTGAGGCTGTCTATTCATTGTGCAAAGGTGAAATTGTAGCCAAGTGTTCGGTAAGAAATGAACGGGAGCAACTGGAACGGAAATGAGAGGCGTTATTTCAGCAAAAAGCCGCACTTCGCAAATCTAGTGGAACTGACAGCCCTTATGATGGGCAAAAGTCCGCGGTTTGCCTGGATTTCTCCCGAATAACGTCGCAGAGTTCTGTTAGATTTTAAAATCACGCCAAACGAACCATATAAGGGCCCTTATTTCCGTTAACAGGTTGGCGATGATGGATTGCAGCCTCATTTCCAGTTTTGCACACAATGAATCGACGGCCTCCTCCTTGCTATTCAATAAGCGGCCCCGTTTATACTATTGGTAAAATTAACTTGACTTCATGTATAGTTTATTTTACATTGTGTATATCGAACTTTACTTTTCATGCGTCGAGGAGGCGTTCCGTTTGTCCTTTCAAGAGAAAAAAACGCTCTTTTATTTGCTCAGCACCTTCCTGATCTTCGGCTCTTATTGCTTGTACGTCTTTCAAAACGCGCCCTTCGGCATTCTCGATCAAGAGGATCCCTTCCGCTTTTGGGGCCTCTTCGTCATCGTGCTGATCCCGGTCACCATCGTCGCGAAAATTATTCTGCATATCATCTTCTCGATCATTAACCGGATGGTCACGAACGAAGACGAACCTTCATTCGCCGACGAGCTCGACAAGCTGATCGATCTGAAGGCGACCCGTGTTACCCATTACACGTTCAGCATGGGTACCGTGCTGGCCATGGGCACGCTCGCGCTCGGCATGACGCCGAACACGATGTTCGTCACTTTTGTCGGCTTCGCCTTTCTGTCGGAGGTCGCCGGGTATATCGCGCAGCTTTATTACTATCGCAGGGGAGTCTGACATGAGTAAGAGTCTGATTGGCAATCATGTGCGCAAGCTTCGTTTCAATCGGAACGAGATGACGCAGCAGCAGCTCGCGGATCTGGTAGGCGTCACGAGGCAGACCATCGTCACCATCGAGAAGGGCAATTATTCGCCCTCGCTGGAGCTCGCATTACGTATCGCGCGCGCATTCGGCGTTCCGCTTGAGGAAGTTTTTTATTTCGAGGAGGAATGAGGATGAAAGCGATCGTCTGTACGAGATACGGCTCTCCGGACGTCTTGCAGTTGCAGGACGTCGCTAAGCCGGAGCCGGGAGATAATGAAGTTCGCATTCGGGTAGCGGCCGCTACCGTGGGTCCGTCGCATTGCGCCTTCCGCAAGGGAGACCCCTTCATCGTGAGGCTCGTCTACGGGCTGAAGAAACCCAAGCAGCCCATCCTGGGCACGGAGCTTGCGGGAGTCGTCGACGCCGTCGGCCGCGACGTTAAGCAGTTTCGCGTCGGGGATCGCGTATTCGGCATTAGCGCGGCTACTTCCGGCGCCCATGCCGAATACAAATGCCTGCCGGAATCCAAGCCGCTTGCGGTCATGCCGGACGGCATGACGTTCGCGGAAGCTGCCGCGATCTGCGACGGTACCCCCACGGCGCTGACCTTCCTTCGCGACAAAGCCAAGCTGAAGCCCGGCCAGAAGGTGCTGGTCATCGGCGCCTCCGGAGCGGTCGGGCTGGCGTCGGTACAACTTGCCAAGGTATTCGACGCAGAGGTAACCGGCGTATGCAGCGGCGCAAACTCGGCGCTGGTGCTTGCAAACGGCGCCGATGCGGTCATCGATTACACCCGCGAGGATTTTGCGCAGAATGGCCATGCGTATGACGTGATCTTCGACGCGGTCGGCAAGCGAACATTCCCCGATTGCAAGCGATCGCTCACCGCCAACGGCGTCTATCTCTCCACCGTCCCGTCCATGTCGATTCTGTTCGCCGTCCTCCTCTCCTCCTTGTCGCGAGGCCGCAAAGCCAAATTCGCAACGGCCGGCCTCATGCAGAACAAGGCTAACTTGCAATATATGAACGAGCTCTATGAGGCCGGCAAGCTCCGAGCGAACATCGATCGCGAATATACGCTGGATCAAGTCCCGGAAGCGCACGCATACGTGGATACGGAACGCAAGAGAGGGAATGTGGTCATTACGTTCTAAGAGCACATTCCTCCGAGTACGCATGACCGCTTGTAGAATAAGTTTAAGTCTCATAGGCGCGAGCGAGTCTGCAACGTAACGGACAGGAGCGACGTTATTCTTTGATTTTTTAAGGTTGCTAAAATCTAACGGACATACACAGCTCTATTTGTGCCATCCGAGCATCTTTTTGCTTCATACCGACCAAATAACGTCGCTCCCGTCCGTTAGATTTTGCTTCCATCAAAAAAAGCGCAAATTGTGTCGCTGATGTCCGTTAGATATTTCTACGATTGATTAGCAAGTGCAACTTCGTTCGCCGTTCGTTGGTTAGTTGGTTGGTTCGTTCGTTGGCTCGTTTGTTGGTCCGTTGGTTGGTCCGTTTGTTGGTCCGTTGGTTGGTCCGTTGGTTGGTCCGGTGGTTGATTGGTTCGTCGGTTGGTTCGTTGGTCGTTGGTTCATTGGTTCCTTCGTTCGCCTTCTTTCGTTCGTCGGTCCGTTGGTTGGGTCCCGGCTGCACCCCACCCCTTGGCGGCTTAATGCGTTTACCGATTCAACCTTCTATAACTCCGTACCGCCAGCGGCAAGAATATCGCCAGGAGCAATACGGGCCAGCCAACGGCTAGCAGCAGGGCATGCTCCGACATCCAGCTCTCGCCGCGCAAGCCCGGATTGCCAAACAGCTCTCTTGCCGCCGTCGATGTAGCCGACAGAGGGTTAAACTCCGCGATGGCTCCCAGCCAGGCGGGCATCGTCGTCGTATCGACGAAGACATTCGACAGGAAACCCACCGGCCATACCAGCAGTTGCACCATCGACACGTTATGCGGATTCGTCGCGTGAAGACCTACGAAGATGCCGACCCACAGCAGCGAAAATCTCAGCAGCAGCAAAAGGCCGAATGCCCCAAGCGCATGGTCTGCGCCTTCATGCCATCCCCAGCCGAGCAATAGACCGGTCACGATCAACACAAGCAGCCCAATGACCGAATTAAGCATATCGACCATACATCGACCCAGCAGAACGGCCGAGGCATGAATCGGCATCGACCGAAATCGGTCCGTGACGCCCTTCGAGGCATCCGTCGTTACCGCCATGACGGTGCTCTCCACACCGAAAAACATCGTCATCGCGAACATGCCCGGCATAAGAAATTCGAAGTACGAGCCTCCCCCTGGAACCGCCATCGCTCCCCCGAACAGGTAGCCGAACATAAGCAGCATCATGACAGGGAACAGCCATCCGATCATAATCCCCCAAGGATTGCCTCCCCAATGCAGCAGCTCCCGCTTCGACAATACCCATACATCGGTGAAAGCATATCTGATACGTGCGGCGCCCGAAGGTTGAATATTCTTCACGTTACGTTCCATCGTAATCATCTGGATTCCTCCTTATTCGATACTCCGTTCTGTCCCGTAAAATGAATAAATACTTCGTCCAAGGTTGGTCTGCGCAGAACTATATCCTCCGGCTCCAGCCCCGAGTCCGCAAACGCGCTTGCCGCCTTTAGCAACGAGCCCGTACGGTCGGTTACCGGCACGCTGATTCGGTTCGCGGCGTTGTCTACGAGAACAAAAGCCCCGCCGATTCCGCGCAAAATACGTTCCGCCTTCACGACTTCCTCTTGTCTTAGCAGCGTCACCTCCAAGCGGTCGCCCCCGAACGAAGACTTCAGAGCCTCGGGCGTTCCCTCTCTGATCACTCTTCCGTCCTTCAAAATAGAGACCAGATCCGCAAGCTGATCCGCCTCCTCCAAATATTGCGTCGTAAGCAGCACGGTTGTCCCCGCTTCTTTAAGCGAGCGGATCGCTCCCCACACTTCTTGTCTGGCAAGAGGGTCCAGGCCGGTCGTCGGCTCGTCGACGAACAGCACGTCCGGCGACACGATCAAACTGGCAGCTAGATCAAGCCGTCTGCGCATCCCTCCCGAATATTTGCCCACGGCTCTGCCCGCCGCTTCCGTCAGATCGAATTGCGTCAACAATTCCTCGGCGCGCCTCCTTGCCTGCCCCTTTGGCAGTCGGTTCAGACGTCCGAACATCTCCAGGTTCTGATAGCCCGTCAGTTGCTCGTCGACCGCGGCGTATTGTCCAGCCAGCCCGATCCTTGAACGGACGAGATGTCCCTCCTTGCTAACGTCGTACCCCGCGACAGTGGCGCTGCCTTCGTCCATGCGGAGCAGCGTCGTCAATATTTTGACCGCGGTCGTCTTCCCGGCTCCGTTCGGACCCAGAAGTCCGAAGATACTCCCAGCAGGCACGTTCAGCGTGAGACCGTTCAGCCCTGGTCCCTCCTTCGTTCTCCCGTAGTGCTTCTTCACATTGCGAGCTTGAATGGCATACGCATGGGCTCCCATTGCTTGCATTCTCCCCTTCGAATAGCCAGAGAAGCGTCTGGCCTCGTTATTACGGCACGTCCGGGAATGCGGCTTCGAGTCTAGCCTCTCTGCCGCAAACCACTGTCGTACACTGTACGGTACAGTGTATCACTCATCGCTTTTAACTGTCAATGCACGCGTGTATAATAGTGTTATCACATCATCGGAATGGAGATCTGCCTTCAATGCCCACTAATGGACAAGGAAATGACTATGCCCGCAGCTTGAGTCTCTTATGGGGCTCGCAGACCGTACCGGGCCGAAGCGGCCTAACCGTACAGAAGATCGTATCTGCCGGCATGGAGATGGCCGATGAGAACGGCATCGAGCAATTGTCGATGCGCAAGGTGGCGGAGCGTCTGGGAGTTGGCGCCATGTCGTTATATACCTACGTGCCCAGCAAGTCCGAACTGCTGGACCTGATGCTGGACAAAGCTCAGGCGGATCTATATGACAGCGGCGGCGATATCCGGGGAGCATGCGGAGGAGAGTGGAGCGAAGCGATACGCTACATCGCCAAGACCAACTGGGAGTTGTACCGGAAGCATCCCTGGATCGTCGACCTCTCCGGCAGAAGACCCGTGATGGGTCCTCATGTTTTGCTCAAATACGAGCTTGAGTTATGCGCGCTGGACGGAATCGGCCTCTCCGATATCGAGATGGACTCCACGCTTTCGCTTCTGCTCATGCACGTGGAGAGCTGCGCGCGGCTTCAATTCAGCATGAAGCGGACCGAAGCCTCCTCCGAGCTGAACGATAACGAATGGTGGCTCGAGTTATCTCCCGTGCTTGACAATATAACCGACTGGAGCCGTTTTCCCGTCTCGTCCCGCGTGGGCAATGCCGCAGGCGAGATGCATCAAAGCGCCTATAGTCCCGAGCATGCCTATCTATTCGGCTTGGAGCGCATTATCGCCGGCACGGCCGCGTTGATCGGGAAAGCCACGTAGCCTTGCCTTAGGCGTTCATCTGTTCAAATCGCCCTCGGCTCAGCGTCGACAGCCCAATCATCTTTCAAAATGCGGAAGCGCTGGAAATATTCTATTTAAATCCGGTGTTTCGTATTGTAAGATGAAAGGCAGAGCATATATGGGGGGATTGGCAATGTGGACACGCGCGGAGCTAAAGCAGAGAGCTAAGGATGTATTGCGGACAACGTATTGGAAGGCATTCCTGGTCAGCATCATCCTGTTGTTTGTAGGCGGGGGAGGCGGCGGCTTCGGGGCCAATCTGAATTTGGGTTCGGGCGACTGGGGCGATCTCAGAGAATCGTTTAGCTCCGTCGATAGCGGCTATAGCGAAGACGAGCTTTACGTCGAAGAGGATATCATCGATTCTTTCATCTATAACGACGACTTTGGCACCTCTTCCAGTATCGAGTGGAGCTTCTGGGGACCGTTCATCATTATTATGGTCATCATATTTATCGTTGCGCTTTTGTTCGCGCTCGCCTTCCGCATCTTCCTGCTGTCTCCGCTGGAGGTCGGGAGCAGACGCTACTTCAAGCAGGCGGCCGAGCAGGATGGAAATCTTAATAATCTGGGGTATGCGTTCGGCAAGGGACGATATGTGGATATTATTAAAACGATGTTCTGGCGAGGGCTGCTAAATTTCCTATGGTACCTGCTCCTCATTATTCCGGGCATTATCAAATCGTACGCCTACAGCCTCGTGCCTTATATTTTGGCGGATAATCCCAACATCGGCTACAGGCGGGCTGTGCAGCTTAGCAATCAGATGACGCGAGGACATAAATTCCGGATCTTCGTGCTCGATCTCAGCTTTATCGGCTGGTTCCTGCTCGGTTTGCTGGCTCTCTTCGTCGGTTACCTCTTTGTGCTGCCTTATTATAACGCAACGAAGGCTGAGCTTTATCTGACTCTGCGCAAGGAAGCATTTGAACGCGGCATGACGGCTCCGCAAGAGCTTCGGCTTACGGATGACTTTCCGCCGATTTACGTCTAGCCATCTTACGGAAAAAGGCCTTCCCCCTGCTAGCGGAGGAAGGCCTTTTTGGCGTGCGGACGCGTCTGCGTCGATTAGGGTGTGTCTGAATACTCTGAGGGGAGCAGATTTTGCCGAATTTTCGTTCCATGCAAGGAACTTTTGTAAAGGTGTACCGGGGGTACATCAAGCAAAAGTGACGAAGCAGGGGGCGGAAAGGCGGTGAAAGATGCCCCAGAGCGGGTTTTCAGACACGCCCTAGTTGCCGGACAACTGGTGGATGGACCATGTGGTTGGCGCTTCCTTGCCGATATCCAACGGCAAAGTCATACCGTCGTCGAAATATTTCAACTCCAGGACATCCCCGGCGGTTAGATCAACCTCCCCATCCAGCGTAACGGTCGCGCTGCCAAGCGGCGCCCTAAGCGATAGAACCAGCGCTACGTTCACATTCAAAATCGGAATGACGCCGGATACCAGCGTGGATTCCATTGGCGATACGCGTTGTACTGCGAAATATGGATCAATACCCGCTCCCAGCGAGATGGTAACCGCTGCCGTCGTCTTGTAATTCACCGTAGCCTTAATAGCATATCGGCCTGTGGCAGGCACCGTGAATTGGCCCGAAGCCGGATCGAAGCCTGTACCTGCATAAAACGGCGATGCGACATTCCAACCGCTCAGCGTCTGGGTATTCGTAACCGTTGTCGGAACTAAAGATGCCGAGAATCCCTCAGCGGTATAGTTCGCTCCAGCCGGGCCTGCGGGACCGGGATCGCCCTGCGGACCTGCGGGACCGACCGCTCCATTGGCTCCAGCCGGACCAGCCGGCCCCTGAATTCCCTGTTCGCCTTGTGGACCTTGCGGGCCTTGTGGACCTACCGGACCAACCGCTCCATTATCGCCGTCGAGCCCCGGAATTCCCTGCTCGCCTTGCGGACCTTGCGGGCCTGCCGGGCCAACCGCTCCATTATCGCCGTCGAGCCCCGGAATACCCCGTTCGCCTTGCGGACCTTGCGGACCCACCGGGCCAACAGCTCCATCTGCGCCCGCTGCTCCCGCCGGGCCGGGATCACCCTGCGGTCCTTGAGGACCCGCAGGTCCTGTTGACCCGGACGGACCGGTCGCCCCAGTGGCTCCCGCATCGCCTTTGTCGCCTTTGTCGCCCTTCTCTCCCTTGTCTCCTTTGTCGCCCTTGACCGCACCAAGCAGGAGCTGCACCTGCTGTAATCCCTGATTCCAATTTACGCTGGCTCCGAACAGCTCCGCCAAGAACCGAATGGGCACAAGTTGCTCGTCGTCGACGGTCTGCATAGGTTGTCCGAGCGCAACCTCAATGCGGTTATCGTTAACCGCGACAGACGCCTTAAGCGAATTTTCTAAGAAAGTCACAACCGTATCGCCTTTTTTGACCGTAAGTGTGCTCGTCCTCTCGTTCCACGAATATGTTGCGCCAAGCAGCTCCGCGATGTCTTGAATCAGCGCTATCATCGTCCCTTGCTTTACAATTGCATTCATGTTCTCCTTTACGACTTTTCCGTCTACATTGATGGACACACCTGCTGCTTGAGCAACCGGCGCGAACAGCAGCAGCACGGTAAGAAGCGTTAAGCTCGCAACCTTGTACCATCTCCGTTTTCTTCCTCTACCTCTTAGTCCCACTCTCTTCATCTCCCTATTAAAAAATGTGAATTCATCTCCTGTTTTAAATATATCTTGCGCCGATCTATAAAAATTTGAAGGAAATGATCATTTGCTAACCTTTTTTCAGTTTCAGTTATAACATATCCTTTAGTAGAATTGTGTAATGCAGATTACAAAAACAAAAAAAAGCATATTATAGCAGGTCCATAACGCCGAACAATTGGTAGAGAAACAAGGGAACTTGGCGATCGAAATTCTAAAAGCGTTCAGTTTGCCCGTACCCGGGCAGACTGAACGCTTTTCATTTGGTTACAAGCCGGAATGCCCCTTCTTCTGCCTTTCGGAAGATTTTTTTAGTATAATGCTTCTAATAGTAGATATCAGATTCCCCACGCGCAGGAGGTATCACAGACCATGGTATATATCGCATTATTGCGAGGCATCAACGTAGGCGGCAACAACAAAATTAATATGAAGGAACTGAAAGCAACGTTCGAGCGGGCAGGTCTCAGCAACGTGGTTACGTACATTAATACCGGCAATATTATTTTTACGGATGACAATCGCACCGCCCCGGAACTATCCTCCCTGCTGGAGGAAGCCATCGCTTCGGACTTCGGACTGTCCATTAGAGTCATGGTCCGTACAATCGAGCAGATCGAAGCCATCATGGCCGCGCTGCCGGAGCATTGGGCCAATGACGGGGAGATGAAAAGCGATGTACTTTATCTGTGGGAGGAGATCGACAACGAATCCGTACTGGAAGGGCTAAAGCTTACCCCCGAGATAGACCGGGTTATCTATATCCCAGGCGCAGTTCTATGGTCGTACGATCGGCAGCATGCAGGGCGAAGCGGCATGAACAAGATCATCGGCACCAAATTTTACGCTAGCGTCACTGTTCGCAACGTCAATACGGCTCGCAAAATCCATGATCTGATGAAAGCGGCGGCCGGGCTTTGATGGCCTCCTCCTCCGAACATCACGGCCACGGAGGGGAGTAGCCAGGAAGGCTCGTTCGCACCGAAGGAAGTCGTTCCCTTGTCAGCCTTTACGCCCATACTGCTTGGCATAAGACATAATGCGGCGGTACAAGGTCTTGTCCTTCATCGTAGGCCCGAAGTAGCCGATGCTTCCCCCTAGCTTATAATTAGTCGCTACCTTGCCGGGACGGCCGATCTTCGTGAACAACGCTGTGCTGACCCACTTCCCCTGATTCGTCTTCTGAACCATCACATTACGCCGCATCTTCGGCAAGCAGCGGGTCGATCTGAGCCTTCATTTCCTCTTCCGTCATGTATCCCAGCTTCTGATGGGCAATGCGTCCATCCCGGCCAAGGAATACGGATACCGGGATCGGTCTCACTCGATAGGCTTCGGCCACCGTCTTCTCCGGGTCCGTCAGAACCTTGAAGGTGTAGCCATGTTCTCCGATAAAGCTCTCCACTTTGCCAGACTCCTCGCCGACGCTGACCGCAAGAATGACGAAGTCCTCGTCCGCATAGGTTTGATGAATTTTCTCCATGTCCGGCATTTCTTTTTTGCACCATTTGCACCAGGTCGCCCAGAAGTTCACGTAGACGACTTTGCCCGCGTAGTCGGTCAACGAGACGGGATTGCCGGACAGATCCAGCAGCGTAAAGTCGGCGACCGTCTCTTCCCCCTGTTCGTCTTGACCATACACGACGGTGGGAGCGGCCTCAGCGCTGCTTGCTCCATTCTGGTTCGCGATGTATCCGGCGATTAGCACGAGCAGCAGGATTGCGCCGCCCAGCAGCACGGGTTTGTTCATATGACTCGCTCCTTTCTTCTACTTCATTAAATAAGAAGACGCGCGGCCGTCATGCCGCGCGTCCCTCTTTGATCCGGTATAATCGATGGCCAGGCCATCCCTCATGCATTAGCACTCTTCTTCGCAATATTCCTCTTCGGCAGGAGCCGAATCCGAGCTGGAAGAAGGGGTGGACGATTGGCTGCTTGCGATAGCCGTCGGCTTAGGTACGACGATAGGTTTGGCCGATTGGCTTCCGCTTACGATCTTCACGGATTTCGCCGGCTTGCTCTCCGGAGCTGCCGTTGCCGCAGGAGCCTGCTCGGCCGCCGCAACAGGAGCTGGTGCCGGTTTCTCGGCTGCAGGTTTAACATCCGCTTTTGGCGAATCGACTTTGACCGAAGCTTGGGTCGGCTCCGTGCCAGCCGGCTCCGGAGCGCTCGCCTTCGGCGCTGCCGATGGCTGAGCCGCTGCAGAGGCAACCGTTACGGATGATTTCGTTTCCTTGGAGACGGGAGCCTGCTGCTTACTAGCATGATCTTGTGCGACTGATTTCTCAGCAACCGTCGATACTGGCTGCTTGGCCTGCGAAGTCTCCGTCGTCGACTCCTCAGCAACGGCAACCGGTTTCTCGACCTTCTCTGATGCAGCTTCCACTGGAGCGGCTTGCTCCTGGATGGCCGGCGTTTCGACGGCTGGCGTTCCGGAATCCGAAGCAACGATTACATCCGGTCTTTCCAGAGTCTTCGTTTCGGTGACCGTCACCTTAGAATCGGGTGCCGCGCCTTCCGCAATGTTATGTGTCTGGTTAGCCGACACAGCCGCATACGTAATCAACGTGAATGCCGCAATCGACGTCGCCAGCGTAATAGAGAGTTTGGACCATTTGGTTACATTCTTCATGCGAGCCTCATCCTTTCCCCTTCATCTATCCTGCATCGTGTGCGCCGCCTGTATTAGCAAATTTCCTCTTCCGTGCCGCCAGAGGACGAATCCGAGCTTGAAGGTGCGGAGGACGAATCCGACGACGATGACGAAGATGAAGACGAGGAGCTTTCAACAGGCTTCGTTTCTTGTTTGGGTACAGATACCGGCTTGGAGGAATTGTTTGTGCTCACGATTTTTTTCGTCGTGGCCGGCTTGCTCTCAGGTGCCGGCGTTGCGGCAGGAGCTGCCGGCGCTTTGCTTTCCTTCACGGATTCAGCCGCTTGAACGGCAGGCTTTTCTTCCTTAACGACTGCTGGAGCCTTAGGAGCCGTAGTTGCCTGAGGTTCCGGCTTCACGGCAGGTGCTTCCGACTTCGTTTCTGTCGAGGATGCAACGGATACCGCCGCTTTGGACGTGTTTGGTTTGGACGTTGCATTATTGGAAGCTGCAGCAGGCTGTTCCGACTTGACAACTGCTTGCTCCGCTTTGGCGCCAGCTGCCGGAACGACAGGCGTCGCAGCTTCCGTTGTTTGTACTTGCTCAGCAGCGCTTGACTCGATCGCCGCAGCTTCATCCGTCACAGCGACCTCTGCTGTTTCAACAGCCGGTGCTGCTTCCGCTTCGTTCGTCGCCGTGACTTCAACTGCTGCCTCTTCTACTGCAGGAGCCTCCGACTCGTTCGTTGTCACGGACTGAACGACGCCGGCTTCTTCGGCCGGAGGCGGCGAAGCCAGGGAATCGTTAGCGGACACCGCCGCGTAAGTAATTAGTGTGAAGGCCGCTACAGAAGCCGTCAGTGTGATGGAGAATTTTTTGGAGATTGTTTTTTTAGTCATGATTGTTTACCTTCCTCTCATTTTCTGTATTAGGGTGGATAGTCCGGACAAACATCTCGATACAGTCGCCGACGACCCCTTAGGAGGAGATGCCTACTTGCATAAGTTTCGGACAAAAAAAGAAAGATCCAACAATGAGCGCTACCGCGCTACCGTTGAATCTCTGGTTATCCAGTCGATTGTCTATGATCTTTTGTCTTCGAACATTCTTGCTTGGCAGCTCATTCCTGTATCTGGCTTTAGTTTATGACGCTTTTGTTCAGGTGTCAATCATTTATTTTATTTTTCCCATCGTTTTTGTCGGAATTAAAAAATCCGCTAAAAAAATGCATTGACAAGTGTAATAAGTAGTCTGTACAGTGAATACATTATTCCGACAAAAAATATAGGTTTAGGAGGCTTAATGAAAGTGAACAACATTGACAACAACCTGCTTCTGGCAATTGAAACGAACTGGTACAGCTTCGCCGTATCCGTCTTCGTGTTCGGGCTGCTATTTTATTTGGCCAAGAAACGGGTCGGCTTCGGCACAAGGGTATTGATTGGATTAGGCATCGGATTAGCTATTGGGATACTATTCCAAAACTTAGATTCATTAGAAACTAAGGGCATCACCACCTTCGGCAGCATCTATGTCAATCTGATCAAAATGCTCGTTATCCCGCTTGTTTTCGTGCTTGTATTAAACAGTATCGCATCGCTCAAAAGTCTCGATTATCTTCGTAAAATCGGCTTCAAAACGTTTGCCTGGTTCCTGGGAACGACCGGCATCGCCTCCATTCTCGGCCTTATCGTCGCGCTTATTTTCAGCCCCGGCAAAGGATTGCAGCTGGAGGTTCCATCGGACTTCGCAGCTCGCGAGATTCCGACGTTCTCGGAGGTCATTCTTCAGCTCGTTCCATCCAATCCGATTAGCGAAGCTGCCGATGGCAAAGTCGTCCCCGTCCTGATTTTCGCCATCTTTATCGCCGTCGCGATCATCAAGGTCGGCTCCCGGAACGAAGCGTCCGTCAAACCGGTGCGCGATCTGATCGAATCGCTTACGCAAGTGCTTCATCAGGTCGTAAAGTTCGTCATTCGCCTGACGCCGTATGGCGTGTTCGCGCTTATTGCCGGCATTACGGCCCGCTACGGCTGGGATACGCTTCAGGAGCTGGGCAGCGTTATCCTGACTTCCTATGTGGCGTTGATCCTGCATTTCGTACTTGTATTCGGCGGACTTGTTCTGCTGGTAGCCAAAGTGAATCCGCTCAAGTTCTTCCGCAAAATTTACCCGACGGTTGCGGTCGCCTTCTCGACGCGCAGCAGTTACGCGACGCTTCCTGTCAATCTGGAAGTCATCACGAAGCGCCTTCACGTCTCGCCGCGAATCGCGAGTTTTGTTGCTCCGCTTGGCGCATCCGTCAACTTTAACGGCTGCGGCGGCATCTGGCCGGCCATCGTTGCTGTTTTCACGGCGCAAATCTTTGATATCACGCTGACGTTTACGGACTATATTATATTGGTTCTTGTCAGCATCATCTCCTCCATTGGCGTTGCAGGCGTTCCTGGACCGGCCGTCATCTCGACGACCGTTGTGTTAAGCGCGCTCGGCTTGCCACTCGAAAGCATCGCGATCGTCGCAGGCGTCGAAGCGCTGATCGACATGGGCCGTACAGCCGTCAACGCTACGGGCACGACCGTTACTTCGCTTCTGGTCGCCAAGTCCGAGGGCGAGTTCGACCGCGAAGCCTTCAACCGCGGCGACGACGAGGAAGTTTCCCTGAATCCGGCTTAAAGCCGGATTCGCACGACAGCGGCCGTCTGGCCGCCGTTTTTTATGGAATAACAGCCCTGCGAAGACGCCAAGCTACAAGCTTGCGTTTCGGAGGGCTTCCTTTTTTTGTATGTGGATAGGGTTGTCCCTCCCTTGCAGCAGCCGGAATAGGCTCTTGCATGCACGCTCGCTCCTTATACCACACTATCCCCATCGCGCCCATCCATCGTTTTGCTAACCCCGCGTTCTCCCAAGCAGGTTTTCTGACAGCTTGCTATTTACGTTGCGTCATGCGTACCAAGCTGCATCACAGAACTCCGCTCCACGCCTGCGTTTAAGCGATTAGATGGAAAACCTCCTTCTATTCTTCCCCTTTCCGCCGAAGTGTCTTTCAATCAAGCGAATTAAAGGGCCGTTTTCCGTCTAATTGGTTGTGCGATGTTGTACTGGCCAAAATAGCGGGAGCTTTTCCCTTTCGCAATGTGGCGATAAGCTTTCTTCTCCCAACGCAAAGAAGGACAGCCCGCATAGGCTGCCCCTCTCCGATAACGCTAAATTCAGTTGGATCACTTCGACAACAGATTGTAAAGCACTTGCGCCACTTGTGCCCGAGTAGATGCCGCGCGCGGATTCAGCTTGCCTTCGGATCCGGACACCACACCCGCTTCCACGAGCGCTTCTAGAGACTCCAGCGCGTAGCTTGCAACGTCAGTCCGATCGGAGAAGTCGCTCAGGCTGGCTCCGCCTTTTGAAGCCGGTTCCTTGTCGAGCACCGTCAGCGCCCGGTACAACAGCGTGAACAGCTCTTGACGCGAGATCGTGTCGTTAGGCGCGAAGACGTTGCCTTCGTACCCGTTCGCGATGCCCAGACGTTTGGCGGCCGCGAGATAACCGGTGTAATACGTGTTTCCAGCGTCGGCAAAGTTGTCGGAGCCCGCTCCGTCCGCTTCAATGCCATATGCATTTAACAGCAGGACGATGAATTGTCCGCGCGTAATATTGGCATTCGGGCTGAAATGGTTCTCGTCCGTGCCGCTTGTAATTTCTCTCGCCGCCAGGTAGGACACCGCAGAGGCGTACCAGGAGGACGAAGCTACGTCGGCAAATTCGATTTTGTTGTAGCCGATAATGTACTGGGAGAAGTGTTCGGTCGAGAATCTCAAACCTTTTGCCGAAGGGTTGTATTGACCCTCTACCAGGTTCAGCTCTCCGTCTTCATTAACATGATAAATAATCAGTGCGTTGGTATCTTCGCCGCGCTTAGGTTGGTAAGGCAAGAACACCTTCACAAGCGAACCTCCGAACGAGGATACTTCCGATTGGCCCGCGTACACGAGCAGATCGTAGACAGGGCGGTCGCCCAGCACTTCCTTGCCTTCCTCGGTCAACTCCGACTTGCCGATGATGAAGCTGATGTCGCCTTCGTCTTCATTGCCCGCGATCGTGCCGAGCGCTTCGACGTCGAACGTGACGGTGCCGAAACCTACATCGATCGTCAGACTTGCTTTCGAACCCGATACCAGCGTATTGAACACGCTGCGAGTCAATGTTACTTGTACGTTGCCGGAAGCAACTGCCTCTTCTACGCGGATCTCAAGCGAGGCATCCTTGCCTTCGCTCTCTGCTTTTTGCGCTTTTTCGAGCAGTGCGTTCACGACGTTATCCGGGACGACCGCAAGCCATGTGCCGGATGTTTCGTCCAGCTTGGCGCCTACGTCAGCCCGCGCGCCGTTAGTCAGCTCGGTTACGAGCTCAGGCGTTGGAGTTGTCGTTCCGCCTCCGCCGCCACCTGTGTTATTATCCGGTTGGGACGGAGCAACATATTGCGGAACCGTAACCGTTGTATCGGCGCTGGCAAGCGTCGTATCCGTTGCTTTCACGCGAATCAGGTAGCTGCCCGGAGCCAGGCTTGTAATTTCCGAGCCCGTTACGGGATGATAATTAGACTCCGTGCTGGAACGGTACTCCAGTCCGGTATTCGTGCCCGTAATTTTGCCGTTGCTTTGGCCGCTGGTTGTAGGCGCTACGCCTGCAAGCCCTGTCGGAGCCGCAACGTTGCCTTTGATCGTCAGCTCGACAGGCTGGCTTGGGTTAAACGTCTCCTCGTCAGGCGAGGTGTAAGCCGCATATCGGACGTAATACGTGCCGGGAGACAATCCGGTCAACTCGCCTGCGATAATGGCTTCTTCCGATAACAGGGCATATTCGCCGTCGTCTTTTTTGTACTCCAGCTGATAATCGGGATGATCTGCCGATACCGCGTCCAGACCCGTAATTTGCCCATCGTTGTTCTCAAGCGTCGTGGTATGTACGACGCCGAGCTTCGTTCTGTCCGGAGGCACCAATTCTTGATAACCGGCTACGTAGACGGTAACGGATGCGCTCGGCGCGTAGTAGATGCCCTGAACCGTCTTTGCCGCGAATCGAACTTGATAATAATGTCCGGGTTCTACGCTGATGGCAACGCCTTGAACGGCCGCATATGCGGAATCCGGAGCATTATCAAGCTTATACTCCAAGCCTTCCGGCAGATCCTGAATCTCGCCGTCCTCAATCAGGACGATCTGGCCGTTGCCGCCCGCTTCCGTCGGCGCGATGCCGTCAATTCCAACCGGCGCCGCCTGGAATTCGGGAACGACGATTTCAATTGCGGGTCCTTCTGGATAGAGGGTTGAAGCCGCTGTTCCGGCAGTGTTGTTAGAAGTGTCAAAACCTGCTTTTTTCGCGTAACGGATCTCATAAACGCCTGGAGCAAGACCTTCTACACGATTTCCCGTATTTGGAACAGGGATATAGTTACCGTTGTCTTTGAGCCTATACTCCAAGAATTTTTTTTCGATACCAACAATAGCTCCGTCAGCCGCGCCTTGCGACGTTGGGCTAGCGCCCGTCAAGCCGGTAGGTTTCCATTCGATTCTGGAGAATAAGGTACTTAAGCTGTTAATGCGCAACTTGGCAGCTGCAGTAGTTGGATTACCGGTCACGCTCCAGCCGCCCATTAATTCAACATGGCCCAGTATTGGAGCCGGATTGCCGTTTTCGTCTACATTCCTTTTGTCGTACACGAAAATATAAGGAGCTTGAACTCTCGCCGAGGATACTGTCGTGCTTGTTCCAGGAATAGTACCTGTAATGAATGCATCTCTTTTCGTGTCCTGCGAAACCAGATTTTTCAAATACGTGTTAACTACATCAGTGTAAAAATGTGTAATTGTTTTATCTTTAGTTCTAGCATGCAACGCGCTACCGTCTAAAGTCTCACCATAGGCGTACCTTGGGTTAGTCGGTCTCGTAACGGACGTAAGCCCGCCAATGCCGCCATCCAGCTTAAAGTCCCAATTGTAAACCTTGTCTACCCCGTATTCGCTAGCAACCAGGTTCAAGTATCTTACGATACCCTGGCTATCGCCGCACCACGCGCAACCAATGAATACCGCGAACGTGCCCTCCTGATTAAGCACGTACTTTAACTCATCGAGCGTCACCGAATCGATAACGGCGCTAGGATCTGTTCCGTCAAAAATATTGGTGGAGCTAAACTCATTGTAAGAGCCTGGAATGTACTCCTGGTTCGTCAATGTTTTGAATTTAGCCTCTTTAGTGCCTTCAGGAGAGATAGCGTCAAATACGCCGCGAAGCGCCGTTTTGTATGCCTCGGCTCCGCTGCCGTCCTGCAATGCAGCAAGGCTTCCGGCACTTCCAATCCCTTCTAGGGATGCTACAATAGGAGCGGAATCGACGCCTTCTTTGTGGCCTTTGTTGTAAATGAACAAGAACGGCGCTTCGGCGATATTCACCGTTTTGATTCCCGCGCCTCCAGGAGGAGTATAGGATGAGCTTGATACGGTCGTTACTTTATACTCAGCCGATAGCGTACCGGATTGTCCTGCCGTATGCTCATTAATGTTCGTCAAATAACGAGCGCCCAGATCGACGTAACGTCTAGTGAAGTCCCCGTAGATACTGTTAGGATTCGTAATATCGAATGCCCGATTGGCTTCAGGCACACTACTCCCCTCGATGGGATTCGGTCCCGCCAATCTCGTATCGAAGTTCTTAATCGACGT
>NZ_BDQX01000339.1:136937-191169 GCF_003112455.1 Paenibacillus agaridevorans | reverse complement strand
CGGCTTGCGTCTCCGGCTGCCACGAGCCGCCGAAAAGGATGACGTAGTTGTCGTCCGCTCCTGTCGGCGCATTGCGCAACAGGTAGTCCAGCTCATAATAAGTTGCCGTCTCGAATACATGTTCTTTGCCTGCTAATGCTTCGTAACGGTCGCCGAAGTATCCCGCGTTGCCGGGAGCTGCCGGAACGACGGAAGGCGCTGCTTGTATGCTGACGTTGGCCGCGCCGAACACCGGAACCGCGATCGCGGCGGCGAGCAGCAGGGAAACAAAGCGGCGTGTTTTTTTGATTTCGCTCATTTCACACATCTCCGATCTAATTAATTGGAATTATAATAGTAAAATACCATGCAACAAGTAAGCTAGAGGGGAACAACCTCCTTTTCTTGAAATACAGGAAGCATAGGCTTTCTCTATTTCTCGGATGGAATGGAACGCCGCACACTGACGAATGGCAGCAGCAGCTACTTTCAACTTGTGAATTCAGGATAAAAAAAGAGACTCGTCGAAAAGCGCCCATGCGCTTTCAAACAAATCTCTGGTGGTCCAGTGGATGCTGTGCTCTTTAGTTGTCCTAGTTCGTGATACAAATTCGCCTGAACCCATCATAAGGGGCATTCCCCCTGCTGTCAATGCTTTTTACGCATTTCGGATAGAAATAGTCGGAATTAAACCTCCGACGCTAAATTTACAAACCTTTCCCGCCAATAGGACGTATCGGCACGGAGCTGGTTCCCGCGATCAAAGGCATGCAGCTTTGAATCAAAGCTCTCACCTTCTCGTTCTTCAACGACGCGGCGTGGGCTTCCTTGTTCTCCCACAGCTCCATGATCCATAACGCATCGGGATCCTCCTCCGACTCGTTTAAAATATAGAAGAGGCAGCCATCCATTCCTTCCAAAGTCTCCGCGCTTTCAAGCATCCGTCTCGCAAGCTCATCCCTCATGCCAGGATGAGCCTTCAGTTGTCCAAACATCGTAAATTTATCCATCTTCTTCTCCCTCTCCTCGTAACTCCAGATTCGTTAACATCGCCCCGTAATGCTCCGCCATGGTTCTGCACGCTTCCGCCATGCGTCTGGCCAGAGGCACCGATTCGATGGTAAGCGAGGTGCTGTACGGCATTAAGAAATAAGGCACATACGTCGACAACAAGGCGCTATCCAATCGGAAGACGGCGGCCTCCGGCTGACGCTCGGCCAAAGCATGGCCGAACAGCCAGTGCCGGCATAATTCGTTCAACACTTGCTCTTGTCCCCGAATGAGAACAGTCTTCATGCTCCGACTGTCTCCTTCGGACGGAAGCAGATGCGAAAGCAGGAAATCTCTAGCGGAAAATGCGGCCGGCCGATGGAAGCCGAGTTCCGTTGCATGCAGTCCGGTCATTCGGTCGACGCGGAAGCTGCGAATATCTTCGCGGTATCCGCAATAGCCAACCGCATACCAGTTGCCCTTCCAGTACACGATTCCGTACGGGTCGAACAGCCTTGCCGGTACCTGGTCGCCTTTGCCCTTGTCATACGCCATCCGAAGCGTTTGCCCTTGACCCGCGGCATCCTCCAGCATCCGAAGGAAGTGCTGGTACTTTTCTTCGAGAGGAGGCGAAATGACGGACAAGCCCTGCTCATGCCGCTCCAAAAGATCCAGCTGTTTCTCGTTCGCGTATTGCTTCAGCTTTCCTACCGCCCGCTCCAAAGCGACCGAATGCGGGTAACCGGCTTCCCTGGCGAACACGGAGGCATGGATAAGACTCCTCTGTTCCTCGTGATCGAAGAGCAGGGGCGAGTCCTTGAAGCGGCTCAGGATGCTGTAGCCGCCACTCGGGCCGCTGTCCGCCACGATCGGCACGCCGCTGGCGCATAGCGAGTCGATGTAGCGGTAAACAGACCTTACATGAATGCCAAGCTCCTCGGCCAATTGCCCCGCGGTCATACGTTTGCCGGAGCGAAGCATCCATAGGATCGCCAGCATATTATCAGCTTTGCCCATTCCAACCACCCTCCCCTAATTCGGTAGACGGTTATATGTCTAGTATAACCGACTATCCCTGACAAAGACGGTCAGGGATAGTTTCTTAAATCTATAATATCTACCCTCCGGCCTGTATTACTTGGCCATTGCTGCCTTGGCGAATATCCATTAACGCCGCCGCGGTCTCATCCAGCCGCTCCCGAATCATAATGGCTTCCGCATAACGAGCCGGAATTCCCGCGTAACCGCAATAAATACCTGCCAAGCCCCCCGCAATGGCACCGATCGTATCGGAATCCCCTCCAAGGTTGGCTGCCCGCTGCACCACTTGCTCGAAGTCGGTCGACGTTGCGAGCAGATAGACAACCCAAAGCATCGTATGGACGACGAAACCTCCAGGTTCGCAATTCGGCGGTACCGTCAGCGCAGGCTCGTATTCCGTGCCCTTCACCTCCGTCCAGAGAGCATCACGCAGCTCCTCTCCTTGCAACAGTCTGTATGCGATACGCGTATAGATCGCGCATGCTTCGTCACACCTCGAATCATAGTGCGTCATGCGGGATTGCAGGCGAGCGATATGCTCCGCTTCGGCCAATCCCGGATATGCCAGCGCAGCGGGCAGGCATCGCATCAGAGACCCGTTGCCGGCGCTTTGTCCCATCATCTGGTCCGTATACAGGGCGGCTTCGAACCAATTCCCTTCGTAGTGCTCGATAGCATAGCGGATTATGTTGCCGACATCCTTCGGCCGCGTTTCGTACCACTCCAGAAACTTCTCGCCGATTGAATCGAGCGGCTGGCGGGGCTGTAGCAAGATGCCATCCGCCACGCATAACGTCATCATCGTATCGTCCGTCACCTCGCCCGGCGCAAGACGCCAGACTCCTCCGCCGATGATTTCCGTCAAGAAGCCGTGTTTCTCTTCAATCTCCTTTACGCTCATGAACTCAGTCGTTCCTCCGAGCGCATCGCCAATAGCTACGCCATATAAGCCTCCCTTTAATCGGTCAAAAACTTTCACATCCGCCATATCCCGAATCTCCTTCCATGAAACCTATTCGACCTTCAGCAATGTTCATAGCGGATCCAAACGTTTAAGAGCCTCCGCCACTTGCTCCTCCCGCTCCCGGAGAGTACCTCGCAGAATCTGGAACGGCACGCCTCTCTCCCTGAGATCGTCCATGATCGCCTGTTGGAATTCCCCGCGCTGCACCTCGCCCGAACGATCCCAAGTATTGTCGTACGGAATATCCGCATCGCATAAGAAGACAAGTCCGTATCTTGTCTCCGCCTCCCTGGCCAATCTCGCTAGCCCCTGAGTAGCCTCTCCGTGGTAATACAGCGAGAACATATACGTCGTAATGGCATTGGTATCCACGAACAGCACATCGCGCGCCTCTTGGAGCTTTTTCTCTTCTCTCTCCAGATGGCTGGACGCAATCTCCTCCAGTTGCTCCAGGGTCAGTCTTCTGTCGATCTGGTTCTGCTCCCAATATTCGCGGCCATACTCCGGCATCCACGCCGTTCTATAATGCCTCGCCATACTTTCGGCCAATGTCGTCTTGCCCGTCGAAGGCGCGCCCAAAAATACGACCTTGGTCACCAAGTCTCGATACACGATGGGATTCAAATAATGCCGGTTTTCATAAGGAGCGTTCCTCACTGCCGTACCGGATACGGGAACAGTCAGCCGCTGGAGATCGACTTGGCGGTTAACGGCGTTCAGCGCGACGCTCATGTGCTCGCCGTACGGCTCGCTGGAGTAGAAATGCGTGACCTTGCGCTCTCCGAGCAGACCCAGGACGTAGTCCTCCTGAGCTTTCATAATCTCCGCCGTATAGCCAGTCTCCCTGGGTCCGTCCCAAGCTTCGATGACATCCGTCCCCGGATACAACCTGCGAATCCAGTCGGCGCGGACATGCAGCGGGATCGAAATCGTCTCGGGGCAGTCATAAATGATCACAATGACCTCATCCATCTCCTCGAGCGCAGTCTCGATCATGAATTGATGCCCCTTATGGAGCGGAGCGAACTTCCCCAGCGTCAATCCGATCCGCCGCTCATCCAAGGGTGGTTCCCCCTTTCACAGCTCTATCGTAATCCCGCTTCCACGAAACATATCCACTCGTCGCAATGCCGAGGAAGATGACGTACAGGAACGCCAGCGTATAAAGCTCCTTGTAGAAGTACATCCCGACGGACAATACATCGACGGCGATCCAGACCAGCCAGTTTTGCAAAATTTTCGAAGAGAGCAGAAATTGGGCAATCAGGCTGAGCGTGGCGATAAAAGCATCCGCGTACGGAATCGAAGCGTCGGTGTGCGTATGAAGCAAGTACCCCCATAGCGCCGTCACGGCGACGGCCAGCATGCCGAGAAGAATCGCAAGCGGCTTCGTCAGATTCCGCGTCGGGCGCACCTTGGCGCCTTCCCGCTTGGTCAGCCAGACGATCCAGCCGTAGATGCTGAGCACGAAGAACACGACCTGCAGCATCATGTCGGCATACAGCTTCACCTCCAGGAACATGAAGAAGAAGCAGCCGACATTAACCAATCCGACAGGCCAAGCCCAGATATTCTGCCTGGCGGTCAGCCATACGCTGAGCAGTCCCGTAGTTGTAGCGACGATTTCCAGCGTCGTCGAGGACGTGAACCAGGCGATGGCCAGCATCGCGGCGAATAATAGCGGCAGGAGCCATTTGTTGTTCATGATAAGCGCCTCCTTATATTGTCGATATGATAATATCAAAATCGAGAAGAAAATCGCCTAGCCGTAAATAGACAGCCCCGGCGAATATTCGGTAAATCGGTAAAGCTGGGCCGCACGCTGCGAATAACGATTGGACGACTTGGGCCGGCCTTCGGAATCCCGCGCTTCTTCGATAATGCCTTGGCGGCTTTGCGTGGACGTAATCTTGCGGATAAAGTTGGGCTCCTCGAACGTCGGTACAACGGTCTGTATGACCTGGTACAGCTCGCTGATCGTAAATTCCTCGGGCAGAAACTCCCGCGCGATCGTCGTCGTCAGCATTTTCTCCCGCACTCTCGCAAGCGCGTCGCGAAGCATGTCGCCATGATCGAAGCCAAGCTCCATCGCAAGCGCCTCCTCCAGAGGGAACAGGCGGACATCGGACGCGTCGGTATCCGCTCTCCGATTGATAAGCTTGTGCTCGTGCACCAATGCGAAGTAAGCATGGGACAGAATCCAGCCCCGCGGATCGCGGCCGGGCTTGCTGTAAACGTTGAAGTATTCCATATGCACGTCCGTTACGCCCGCTTCTTCCCTCAGCTCGCGCAGCGCGCATTCGTACATGCTTTCCGTCTCCTTGCAAAAGCCGCCGGGCAGCGCCCACTTGCCTTCGTAGGGCCAGACCTTCCGCTTGATCAGCAGCACCTGCAGCTCGCGCGTCGGCAATGCCTTCTTCGGCGTCGCCTTCTCTCTCGACGTTATCGTAAAGATGACGATATCGCTTGGAGCGCCGTCCGGCGTACGGAAGTTTTCGGGCGAATAGGCGTCGGAATGTTCTTCGTTAGACATTGAATTCACCTGCTTAACTAATTTGTTCTCGTTCACGGAATGTCGATTTGATAACATCATTATGACATAATTGATTGAAATGTCAAGACTCCCCCTCGTCAATACACTACATGCCTTGACAGGAATATTCCTCATGACGTATATTATGGTCATGAACGAAATATTACAAGCCATCGCTGAACCCACACGCCTTCGAATCGTCGAGCTGCTGCGGGACGGAGAGCTCACTGTTGGCGATATAGTGGAACGCTTAAGCCTGAATCAACCGCAGGTGTCGAAGCATCTTCGCGTGCTTCAGGAAATCGGTATCGTCACGATGATTCCCGACGGAAACCGCCGAATTTGCAAGCTTCGTCCAGAACCGCTGCAACAGCTGAACGCATGGGTCGGCACATTCCGGCGAATCTGGGACGAGCGACTGGATCGTTTGGACGATTATTTGCAGGAAATACAAGAAGGTTCGGATGAATAACGCGTATAAGGGCCGGTAGCCGATCATCAAACACAAATGGAGGTATGAACATGACAACCACAGAAGGACAATTGCGGATCATTCGTACATTTAAGGCTCCGCGCCACTTATTGTTCAAAGTATGGACGGAGACGGAGCATCTGAGCAAATGGTGGGGGCCAAAAGGCTCGACGCTGCATGTCGCGAAGCATGAGCTGAAGCCGCAGGGCCTCTTTCATTATCGCCTGACAAACCCGGACGGCCACCAGATGTGGGCCAAGTTCATTTATCGCGAGATTGATGCGCCTGAGAAGCTTGTCTTCCTGAATTGTTTCTCGGATGAAGAAGGCAACACATTCCCCGCTCCGTTCGGCCCCGAGTTTGTCGATTTCCCGCTGGAAGTGAACCATGATATATCATTTGCAGAAGCAGATGGAGGAACGACCCTTACGATCACCGTCGGTCCCCATAACGCGACGCCAAAGCAGCAAGCCTTCTACCAGAGCATGTTCGAGTCTATGCGGCAAGGCTTCGACGGCTCCTTCGACGAGCTCGATGGCTACCTGGCGGAGCTTCAATAATCGGCAGCAGGACCGCAAACCTCGCATCCGCGACGCTTGCGGTCCTGCTCGCTTTCAATCCAACAGCGAAACCTCGGGATACTTCCCTTCCGCGGAATACCAGGTCAGCAAGCTGCCATCCGATGTCCAGCCTAACAATGCTCCCGCCCCTGCCCGGGAGGCTTGTTTCTCTTGCAAGTCGATCAGGAAGGTGCCCTGTCCGGCGATGTGTGCGGCGAAATATCGGTCGCTTTCGTCGCCCGCCTGCGGCATCGGCAATGCACGAATAATTTCCATCCGTTCACCGCTCCAGCCCGGAATCGCTCCTTTTAAGATCTCTAACGCAACTTCAGGCATCGTCACGCTTGCTTCTTCGGCGAGCAATCCCTTCTTTACATCGTAAATCGCCTTGCCGCGTCCCATAACCAAATCCGAACGGCCGATAAGCGGTACGGCAACGGTATCCGAATCCAGCCAAGCCATCGGATAAACGAAATGCCATCCGTCGCTATGTCCGATGTAAGCCGCCTTCTCGTGATGAGCCAACCGTTTTCCCGTCGCATCGAAAATCCACAAATCCGCGTACGAGCCCAAAAAGCCCTCCGAATCCGTCAGTACGGCAACCTTGTCGCCATCCGGCGATGACGCAATCCCATATATCGAAGCTTCCTCCGAATGATAAATTCGTTTCTTTAAATCGGCCGCCTGATCCACCAGATAGACAAATTCCAACCCTTTAGCGATATAGTAGGTTTCCCCTTGCGCGGGAAAAGCATACAAATCTTGAACGCCGCTGTCGCTCGACCTGCTCACCGTCAATTCCGGCCATTCCACGCGGTCTACGCGAGACACCTCGCCCGTTTCGGGATCCAGCCGGTCCAGATTGCCGTCCCGATCGTACATGATAATTGTTCCGCCTTCCCCTGGGCAGCATGACGTACCGATATACACCGCCGAGTCGAAGGCATGCTCCTTAACGACTTTTCCTTGGACGTTGGTCCACCTGATCCCGCTCCATGCCTTGCCCGCATGCACGATGACCGCTCTTCCCTCGTAAGGCAATACAGCCTTAACCGGCTTGCCTTCCGACGTCATTGTTCCTTCTAACATAAATCCGACAGCGCTCTCCGGTGGCAGCTCCGTAAACCGGACGACCGCGCGTCGATTATCGGTCCATTCCACCGCATAACGATAGTCAAGCGTTCCCAAACTACTGGCATCATATATCGTCGATTGGATCGCAAGCTCCACCGATTCCCGATCCATATCCCGGTTGCCGATCAAAAGGACCGTATCGCTGTCTTCATCGATGGTGACCGTCAGCTCGGGCTCGCTATCATCTCGATCTCCCTGGAGTATCCGCTGGATCAATTCCGACGTTAATGCCCAAGCCTGGGCGCCGGATTCGTTTGTCCCTTCCGCATACACCTTGCCGCTGGGAGCCGAACCATTGGTTTGGCGCAAGTCGTTCAGCGAGAGCATCAAACTTCTATCGCTTCCGACCAGTTCGAGCTTGTACAGAATGCCTGATTGCTCCGGATCGCCAATATAAGAGAGCTCCGCTTTTTCCAGTCCTGCCACGATGGCTTCGATCCCGTCAAGATCGCGATGTTCCGTCACAACGCCGCTCTCTTCGTTAATGACCTTAACGACTTGGATCTCCGAAGGCAAAGCCAAGCTAGCCGTGTTTTTATCTAGTTCACCGTTTTTGCTGCAAGCTTGTACGATAATTATGGACAGGATCAGAACGAAAAATATCCGCTTTCGACTAAACAACTTCAATACAACCGCCCCTTTCTGCATACAACCAGCCACTATCTTCCATCTATTGGACGCTCCAACCGGCTTCAAAGTTGCTCTGCTTGCCGGGAATCTGTTCATGAAAGCCTGTTATCTGCGCAGATAAATAGCTTCTAGAAGCATAAAGAGCCCTGACCGATCCGCTATTACAGCGGTGGACAGGACTCTCGTTTAACTCTTTGCGATTGATGGGCAGCATCTATACAGTGACGGAAGGCACAGACGCAAGGGCGAACTCCACCGCTGCTTCCGCATGGATGCGCGTTGTATCGAACAGCGGCATGTCGATATCCCCTTGTTTCAGGAGCAGCGGAATTTCCGTGCAGCCGAGAATAATGCCTTCCGCTCCCCGTGCCCGCAGACGTTCGATGATCGCGATATATTCCGCCTTGGAAGACGCATTTAATTCTCCCTTGCACAATTCGCCGAAAATAACATCATGCACGCGGATCCGATCTTCCTCGTCCGGCACGATAGCTTCGATGCCATGCTCGCGCAAGCGATCCGTGTAGAAGCTTTGCTCCATCGTGTAACGGGTCCCGAGCAAACCTACGCGGCGAAGTCCGTTCTTCTTGATCTGCGCCGCCGTCGTCTCCACGATATGCAGCAGCGGCACGTTTACCGCCTCTTGCACCTCCCCCGCGACGACATGCATCGTATTCGTGCAGATCAGTATCGTATCGCAGCCGCCGGCTTCCAGCTTCTTCGCGGCATCGGCGAGCAGTTCGGCGGCCCGCTTCCATTCTCCCGCCTTTTGCAGCTGCACGACCTCCTCGAAGTTGCAGGAGTACAGCAAACATTTGGCCGAACTCAATCCTCCCGCCCGTTCGCTGATGCCTCGATTAATATATTTGTAATAGTCGGCCGTCGACTCCCAGCTCAGTCCGCCGATTAATCCGATCGTCTTCATCATTACCCGCACGTCCCTTCCCGCTTATATAACTCCAGCATAACATGGTATACTGGTTTCCATAAGGACCAGGAATGGCACATATTCATAGTACCAGTTCTAATGCCAAGACGTATGTAAGGAGAGGTTCCGCACATGTTATGGTTTCCCGTTGACCGTTCCGCCGAGTCTTCGCTGACCGTTCAAGTATACGAGCAGCTGCGGCAGCGCATCCTGCGAAGCGAGCTTGTCGAAGGCGAGCGTCTGCCCTCCAGCCGCGAGCTCGCCTCCTCTATCGGCGTGTCGCGCAATATCGTACTGGAAGTCTACGATCGATTGCTTGCCGAGGGTTATTTGGAAATACGTCCACAGTCCGGCACTTACGTGGCGGCCGGCTCACATTTTCCGACCATCGCCCAGGCCATGTCCAGCGACGTCGAGGGGCAGTCCGCTGCCTCAATCGCAAGGCCACCCCCTCCCCCGGGCATGATCGACTTTCGGGCCGCGCATCCCGCCGCGGACTACTTCCCCCGCGCTGCATGGGGCAGGCTGGCGAAAGAGATTTGCCTGTATGCGCCGGAGCGCGCTTTTGGCTATGGCAGCCCGGAAGGAGCGTCCGAGCTGCGCAGCGTGCTCGCCCGCTACTTGCTGCAGGCGCGAGGCGTCCGCTGCCACCCGGAGCAGATCGTCATTACGACGGGCGCGACGCAAGCGCTGCAGCTAGTTACAGGCCTGCTCTCGCGGGACAAGCGGGCGCGCATAGCGGTAGAGGATCCCGTCACCGACGAGATGCGCACGATTTTCGCCTATGCCGGGGCTGAATTGCTGCCAGTCCCCGTCGACGATACGGGCATCCTGCCCGAGGAGCTCCCGGCGGGAGAAGCTCCCGACTTCGTCTTCGTTATTCCGTCCCATCAGTTTCCGCTCGGCGGCACGCTCCCCATCCAGCGTCGCATCCAGCTCATCGAATACGCCAGACGGAGCGATTGCCTCATTGTGGAGGACGATTACGACAGCGAATTCACGTACGAAGGCGTGCCCGTCCACTCCATGCAGGGGTTGGACCCGGAACGGGTCATCTATGTCGGCACCTTTAGCAAAATCTTATCTCCGTCACTCCGCATCGGCTACGCCGTCCTGCCCATCCGTTACGTCGAGGAATATCGCCGGCTAAAGTGGTTCGCCGACCGCCACACCGCCATGCTGGAGCAGCTTATTCTCGCCCGCTTTATGGAGGAAGGTTACTTTGACCGGCATATTCGCCGCATGCGGAAGATCTATCGCAAGCGTCGCGAGACGCTGGCGAGCAATCTCCGCAAGCATCTCCCGCAGGCCCGCATTCTGGGCGAGTCCGCGGGGATGCATCTCGTCGTGGAAGTGCCGGGAGTCCGTTTCACCGAAGAACGAATGGCGCAAATTGCCCGCGAAGGTGTCCATGTCTACGCCGTGGAGCATTACGCGCTTGTGCGCGGTCGGCACGAGAACCGGATCGTCATGGGCTACGGCGGCTTAACGCCGCAGGACATTGCGGACGGCGTCGAACGGTTGGCCCGAGCGATAACGGCGGCGGACTGACGGGGTGAAGCCAAAGGGGAAGGGGGAGACGAATCTCTCCCCTGGCGGGCGCGGATCCCATGGTGCTCGAAGTACCGGAGCTGTACCCACGGCGCTATACGTGCGGGTGCAGCAGCCACATGGTGCTATACGTGCAGCTCCTACCAAATAAAACTCGATATTACTCCGCCTCACCGCGCACCACGAACTTAACGGACATCAGCGACGCTATCACTCCAATTCTCTCAGTAGACGCCAACATCTACTCGACGAGAAGTTCCACCCTCGGGGACTAAGGTCAGCACGGCCGACATCACCACGAACGTCCCGCTGTAGACCACTCGTCGCCCCTATTCGTATCGCACCATCTCCTATAGAGAACTCATTGCCGAGGCTGTACATGGTATGGCCAGGAAATCGACCGCTCTACACATTTGTGCATTTCTCCCCAATTTCTTAAAGAGATGGGCCTCCTGCACATCAAATTGTACGAAAATACACAAATCCTCTCCTCATATCGTCGTTAGGGACCTTTTTGAAACAAAATTTGTGTATAAATGTACAAATGTACGAATTCATTGCTCTATCCACATCATAATTGTGTATTTTCGCTCAATTGTTATAACGCATGTGAAAATATCCAAGGTCGTATACTAGCGCAAGCACTCCAGCAACAGCAATCCAACTCCAGCACTCCAATTACCACCATCCGCGACCAAACGCGCCAAGCCCTCAGCTGGAATATTGGCATAAACTGTACAAACACATCTACATCAGAGAACGCCACGAGAAAACTTCTACCCTCGCCTCTCGAAGATGATCGACCTCCAGCTTGCTAAGTAAAGCCGCTTCGGAAGCATAAGGTAGGTAATATCGCCAATAAGAAATCCGTTTTCGAAGACCGAAAACTTATACTTTATTATGTGGCACGGTGAACGGCCGTCGCCGTCCTTTGGCAAAGCAGCGCGTTTCGCTCCGAAATGGAAAAAATGACTTTATTATATAAAAAAAAGCAATCCGCACAGGCCTATGCATTCCTGTCTGCGAATTGCTTTTTATATAGCCCGCTGACGCGGTCCTCTTACTTGTAGAACACTTTTTCTACGTTATATTTCGCTTGCCGCGTGTTAAGGATGTACGTCTCATACAGCTCCCGCTCTAGCGGACTTTCGTTCTCGAACACTTCGATCTTCGTTACCTCTTCCCGATGGTTCTTCATCACGGATACGGTATCCTCAAAGTGTTTTTTGATTCGCTGTCTGAGCTTCCTCGCTTTGCCGACGAACAGCAGCTCGTCCTTGTCGTTATAGAAGGCAAAAAATCCGCCCTTCTCCCGCGTGATCAAGTGGAAATCGGTAAAGCCGTAAATATGGCTGAGCTGCGGATCCTTCTGTTTGAGAATCGTAACATCCGGCTCCGGGATTGTAATATTGATCATGTTCTGTCACTTCCTCTTCTCACATTAGACAGAACCATACTATCACAATACAGCCCGAATGTTTAGAGGAATCTTCATTGTCATCCTCTCATCGTTCCCATTGCCAAAAATTTCGCGTCAGATTATACTCAGTTTAATGACTTTAATTCCAATCAAGAAAGTTGGTTTAATGGTGAAGGAAATTCCTATTCCATACGTAAGGAGCAATCAGGCGGGCATCGTTTTGTCACTAATTGCCTTCTTCATCACTCAGTCCGTTTGGATTATCGCCGTTTTGTTCTTCATACAAGCAATCGGCCTCGCCTTTGGCGCAAAGGCCAATCTATTCGTCCGCATCGCTCGCCCGTTCTTGGGCAGCCTCGTATCACGTTCCGGCACCGAGGCTGTCGAACTCCAGCGATTTAACAATTTGCTCGCAGTTCTGTTCTTGACCGCTTCGCTTGTTAGTCTGCTGCTAGGCTTCGGCACCGCGGGCAATATCTTTGCCGCTATGATGGGCGCCGCGGCGCTCGCCGCCCTGCTCGGCTATTGCATCGGCTGCACGATCTACTTCCAATACAAGCAGTTCCGCGCTAGAAGATTGCGGCATGGATCTCAATAGGCCTCGTGGATATATGCAACTAGCCTGCGTTATGGCGAAATGATGAGAAATCCTCTATCGAGGCCTTTCGAGGGTGAGCGACCGCGTTTAGAGGTAGGATTTATCGCCAAATAGAATTTCGGTTTTCGAATGCTCGAAAAGTTATAAATTCTATTGTGGTAAAAATAAAAACCGGGAGCATACGCCGCTCCCGGTTTTTTCGTTATTTGACAAACGCCGCTACGATTTTCGCGATCTCGGCGCGCGTAATAGGACCTTGAGATTGTTATGATCTTTTGAATGTATTGGAAAAAGGGGAGGAATCCCACGCGCTTCCATCGAATGTAAGAGAAAACGATTCCAATACTGAGGTAGCAGGAGAATGCGATGACTTTTCCCATCTGGATCGATCTTGGTTTTATCAAACTGCACCCACACACGGTTTTCGAAGCATTGGCTTACTTTGTTGGCTTTCGAGTGTATCTGCTTACCCGCAGCAAAGATAAGCTTCCCCTTGCGCAAGGCATCTGGGTCATCGTCGGAGCCATCCTCGGAGCCGCGATCGGCTCCAAGCTGCTGTATTGGCTGGAAGATCCCGCGAGGACGATTGAGAACTGGAACGACTACGTTTATATGATGGAAGGCAAAACAATTGTCGGGGGACTGCTTGGCGGGCTGATAGGCGTGGAGTGGATGAAGAAACGCGTCGGCATCACTCGTTCCACAGGCGATGACATGGCCCTTCCCATCATCCTGGGCATGATGATCGGGCGCATTGGCTGCTTCATGACCGGTCTGGACGATCACACTTACGGCACAGCCACTACCTGGCCGATCGGCGTCGATTTCGGCGATGGCATTCCGAGACATCCAACACAGCTGTACGAGATCGTTTTTCTTCTGGTGCTAGGCGTAGTTCTGTATCGCAAGAAACGTCAAGGCGCAATGCCGGAAGGCATGGTTTTCCAGCTATTTATGACGGGTTATCTGCTATTTCGGTTCACAGTCGATTTTATCAAACCGACCCCGCATCCTTATCTCGGGCTAAACAATGTCCAATTGGCATGCATAGCCGGCTTGATCTATTACGGCTATTTGATGAGCAGCAGGCTCAGAAGGCCGCAGCATTCGCACAAGGAGGAATTGTAGATGACGACGAAGAACAGGCCTTACCTCTTCTACGAGCTGACGAACAGCATTTGCTCGAAATGTCTGCGCAAGGTGGAGGCCAAGGTCATTATCGAAAACGACCAGGTCTTCTTGCAGAAATATTGCGGGCATCACGGACGCGAGAAGGTGCTGATCGCGAGCGATGCGGCTTATTATAAGCGATGCCGTGAATTTCTGAAGCCTGCCGAGATGCCTATGCACTGGAATACCCCCATTTGTTACGGCTGTCCGTACGATTGCGGATTATGCCCCGACCACGAGCAGCACAGCTGTCTGACCTTGCTCGAGGTGACCGAGAGATGCAATCTGCAATGCCCGATCTGCTACGCGGAATCGTCTCCGCACAAGGAATCGTGGCGCACGCTCGAGCAGATCGAATTTATGCTGGACGCCATCGTCCGCAATGAAGCGGAACCCGACATCGTGCAGATCAGCGGCGGCGAACCGACGATTCACCCTCAGTTTTTTGAAATACTGGATCTCGCCAAGAGCAAGCCTATCAAACATATCATGGTCAATACGAACGGCCTGCGCATCGCCCAGGATCGCGCGTTCGTGAAGAGACTTGCCGAATACACGCCCGGATTCGAGATCTACCTGCAATTCGACAGCTTCCGGGAGGAAGCTCTGCGAGAGCTGCGCGGCGTCGACTTGCGTGACGTTCGGAGGAGGGCGCTGGACCATCTGAACGAATTCAACATCTCGACCACGCTCGTCGTTACGCTCAAGAAGGGACTTAACGACGACGAGATCGGCGACATCATCCAATTTGGACTGAAGCAGCCCGCCGTGCGCGGCGTCACGTTCCAACCGATCCAGGCAGCAGGACGACTGGAGGAATTCGATCCGGCGAAGGATCGGCTGACGCTCAGCGAGGTTCGGCAGAGCATAATAGATCAATCCGGCATCTTCCGCGAAGAGGACATCATCCCCGTACCCTGCCATCCCGACTGCCTGGCAATGGGTTACGCACTGAAGCTCGGCGAAGAAGTGCTGCCGCTTACCGGCCTGATCGATCCTCAGATTCTGCTGGAGGGCGGACGCAACACGATCGTATTCGAGCAGGATCAGACGCTGAAGTCCAAAATTTTCGAGCTGTTTTCGACCGCCCACTCGCCTGATTCGTCGGCCCTGTCGCTGAAAAACTTGCTGTGCTGCCTGCCGATGGTATCCGTGCCCGAGCATATCGGCTACGACAACGTGTTCCGGGTCATTATTATGCAATTCCTGGACCCGTACAATTTCGACGTCCGATCCGTCAAGAAGTCTTGCGTCCATATCGTGCATCCCGACGGGCGAATCATTCCTTTCGATACCTACAATATGTTCTATCGCGGCGATCAAGAGAAAAAGCTGGAAGCGCTGAGAGCCGAATTCGATATGAGGCCAGGAGGGAAAGTATATGCTGACTGGAAAGAATGACGGGAACAACAAGCCGCCCGGGCATACGAAAGACGTATGGCTCGGCATCGGATTGCTGGCCGTGCTCCATCTGCTGCTGTTTCTATTTCCCGTCAGCTTCTTTTTTATAGGCGTTGTTCAACTCTTGTATTTGTTGCCCGCGATCATCATATGCAGAAAGCGTGGAGGCATCGTACAAGGGCTGCTTATCGGAGCTGGCGTTACCTTTCTGCTTAATGCCGCCTGCTTTGGCATAGTTATGACCATGACGTTTTCGTAGCACTGAGCTTTCGCAAGTTGGCTGGCTGCGCTAGATCATGGGGACAGCTTCATTCCAAGAAATTGAGAGATAGTTCTTATTAAGCAAAAAAAGCTTCCGGCGCCATTTTGCAGGTGACGTAGGGAGCTTCTTTGCGATGGGTTGGATAGACGGTTACAATCGCAAAAAAGCTTCCGGCGCCACTTTGCGGGTGACGTGGATGCTTCTTTGCGATGGGTTGGATAGACGGATACGATCGCCTGACCTGGTAGTGGCGCAGGTGTCGGAGTCGGAGTTGGCTCGGAGCTGATGTCGTTGTCTGGCCGCTACTTCGATTGCAGCTTCTCAAGCAGCTCTCCGAGCCGCAGGAAGGAATCGTTCATGCCGCTTTCCATGCCGGATTGCAGCATGCCGTCGCGGTCGGCTACCGAGCGGAAGATGGATTCCATCACGATTCGGGTACGTCCTCCAGGCAGCTCGACGAATTCCGCTGTCTCCAGGGAAACGTGTCCCTTCTCCGGCAGTCCCTCGAACTCGAACGTTTGGATGATGCGCACCGGCGCCGTCACTTCATGGAACACGCCGCGGAATGCATAGGCGTTGCCGTCATTGTCGCTATGCACATACTTCCATCTGCCGCCGTCGCGCGGTTCGAACGTCTCGAGGTTCATCTTCAAAATGCGTGGCCCCATCCATTCTACGAACAGCTTGGCATCCGTAAATGCTTCGAATACAAGCTCTCTCGGCGCATTGAATTCTCTTTCGATCTTGATCATTTGGCTGCCCGGCTCCGCAATCAGCTTCGTTTCATTGACTGTTGTCATGATTCATCGTTCCCTTCCGATGGTTTGGATTGTTGTCCTGCCTTCATGCGCGCTTCCAGCAACGCATCTAGTTTCTCGAATCTTCTGCTCCACATCTCGCGGAACTGCTTTGCCCAGTCCTCGACCTCAGCCATCGCCTCCGGATTTAACCGATAGATCCGCTGCTGCGCCCTCTTCTCCACACTTACGACGCCCGCTTCTCTTAGCACCTTCAAGTGCTGGGAGATAGCTGGAGGACTGACTTGAAAGTGTCCACATATGTCCGTGGCCGACAACTCGCCTTCGGTGGCGAGCAGCTCGATGATACGCCTTCTCGTGATGTCTGCAATCGCTGTAAATTTGTCCATGCGCTTATTATAAAGTAAACACTTAATTAAGTATATACTTAATTAATGGGGGGGGGTTGTTTTTTGTTTTAACAGCCTTAGTTTGGTCGGCTGGTTTGACGGCCTAATTGCCGATCACACCGACGAAATTGCGCGTTTACGCTGGATAATGAACCAGTTGTGGGTAACACCGGATCAGGCATGGTGTGACCCTTTATAGCGGATTTTACTGCTACATTTTGCGGATCAGCGCTAACACCGACAAAAGAATAGTGCTATCCCCTTTGGGGATGTAGATTATTGTAAAGATCGACAAGTATGCATAGACCGAGTTCCTTAAACAAGTTATTTGGCATCGAGAAATGGACATGCATGCATTGCGAGTTTCTCCAAGCTGTCATTCTAAGCTTGGGGAGATCTCCTTTGAATAACCTTCTACGTAACTCCCTGTGAAGCTTACGTATCTTTCGCCAACTTCTGAGTTGCATGGCTCGGAGTCTCCTGCGAATCCAGCTGTCCATTTCCTTGAGATAGCTTTTCCCATGCCCATGCCCGAAGTAGTTCCCCCATCCTCGTAGATAAGGACAGGTACAACACGGCCATATATTGGGCCATTGTCATTTTGTTGTCCGGCTTGAAGCTGTCGTCCGGCTGACCAGACGAGCTCGCTTTCATTATAATACGCTTCCATCAAATCTTCTGTTGAACAGCGATAAAGAGCTGTCTCCCAAGGTATACAGCCTTGTGAGACAGCCCTTCGCAAAGATGCATGCCGTTGATCCTATATAGTTAGAATATCTACCCCCAGAGCTGGCAGCGTCATTTTTTTCTCCAACCTCTCGCTTGTCAACAAGCTGAGATAAGGAACGTCAAGCGTAACCTCTCGTTGCTCATTCGTCAAATTGATCAGGAACAAAAAGCTTTCCTCACCCTTCGTTCGAATCGACAGCTCGACACCTTCCGGCAGCTGGAGCTTGGGAGCCAAGCCCTTTTCCTTCAATATGCTTTCGAACAGCTGATAGAAATACGATGGTTCCGGCCAAGTTCCGACATAATACACTTCACCTTCACCAAACTTATTGACAGTAACTGCCGGCACGCCCTCGTAAAAGTCGTTGTCATACCAGGCAATCGGTTCTGCTCCTCGCAGTTCCAGCAGATCGCACCATTGCTTCGCAGCGAATGTCTGGCCCTCCGAGTTCCGAATCCAATGCTCGCTGTTACCGATTGCATCATATTCACTAACGACAATACCCGCCGCTTTCGCCAGCAGCCCCGGCAGAGGCAGCATCTCACATACATTCCTCATGTTCTTCACGCCTGTCCGATTGGTGAGTACAACCGTGCCGCCTCCGGCTGCGAATCGTTCCAGCCGCTGCGCTACTTCTTCACTTAACAGAAAGAGGGAAGGGACAATGACCAGCTTGTAGCCATCGAGCTCCTCGGTCCAGTTGATAACGTCCGTACCGACGCCCATTTTCAGAAATGCATTGTGCATTGAGGACAAGTTGTCCATATAGTGCATTCCCCCCTCTGTTTGCGCCTGAAGGGAAAGCGCCGTATGCTGATCATGCGAATGAAGAATCGCAATATGGGTATCGATTGTCGAGCCAGCCAACAGTTCTCCTAACTGTTTTACCTCGCGAGTAAGCTCTGCGAACTCCCTGAACCTGCGTCCAGGAACATTACTATGGTCGATAAGCCCATGCCAGAACTGTTCGGCTCCGACGACAGCACTCCGCCAGCGGAAATGGACAACCATGTCGGCGCCGCGTGCAATTGTCTGCCAGGAACGAGCTCGAATCAATCCAGGGTAAGGGGTGCGCTGAATCGGCATCCAGGCGCCCTGCGCTCCGCTCAGCTGTTCCATTACCCAGAAATTGCGGCGCTTGATGCCGCGAACCAAGTCTAGCGACAGCGCTCCGTTCTTCGGAGATCGATCGCCATAATCGCGATACAGCTCATTCGGATAATAATCGACAGAGACAAAGTCCAGATCTTTGTGGAGATCATAATAGTCCAGGCTACTCGGGTATTGCCACATATTATGCGTCACGAATTGGCCTGGACAGTTGCTGCGCAGAATTTCAAGCTGCCACCCCAGCAGATAGCCTACGCTGTCCGAGCAGAACCGTTTGTACTCCAGAAGATAGGAAGGATTCTTCGGCTTGCTGGTACCAAGCGGCGTCGTTACCTCGGCCCAACTGCTGTATTCCCCGCTCCAGACGACCGTGCCCCACTCCTGGTTCAGCTTTTCCAGACTGGAATATCGCTTCTGCAACCAAGCTACAAATGCACGATTGCACGTATCGCAATGGCATTCTTGGAAGTGCATCTCGTTATCGATTTGCCAGCCAATGACAGCGGGATGCTTCGCATAGCGTTGCGACATTGCTTCGATAAATTTGGAGCCCAGCATTCTCAAGGAATAGCTGTTGTTACAACGATGTCCACGCACACCCGACCTGATTATTTGACGTTGCTCATCCATTGGCAGCACATCTGGATAACGGGAAGTCATCCAGTTCGGCGTAGTATTGGTAGGTGTGCATAACACGATTTCCATGCCGCGCGCTGCAAATACTTCTATAGCTGCATCCAACCATTCAAACCGATAATCACCCTCGGTCGGTTCCATTCTACTCCAGGCGAACTCCGCCATTCGCACAACAGCAACACCCGTTTCTTGCATAAGAGCTGCATCCTTCTCCCATAGCTCGGGAGTCCATTGCTCTGGATAATAATCAATTCCGATTCTAATCGTCATCCTGTGAGCTCCTTTATTCATCAATATATTGCGATTATATGCTATATTAATTAGAGTGAACATCTTAAATATTTAATACAATATAATAATATTAAGATAATAGGAGAGTTGGTCGCATGCCTCATCCCAATCGCGCTTTCCCAGTACTATCCGCCCGAGACAAGCTACTCCCTTTTTATTTGCTTGGCATTGGTCTGCAACATGAACAGGAGCATATCCGCCGAGACCCGGGTATTCAGGATTATCAGTGGATTCAATGCCGCAGTGGCGAGGGCAAGCTCAAGCTAAGTGATACGGAGCATATCATCAAGCAAGGCATGGGCATGCTGCTGTTCCCCGGCCAGAAGCACGAATACCATGCTTTATCGGGGAGCTGGGAAGTTGACTGGATCATCTTTGATGGCAGCGGATCAGCGAGTTTGTTTGAAACAGTCGGCATTGTTGACATAAGCGTATTCACGCTCGCATCGCCCGAATACCTTCTATCCCGAATGCGAGAGTTGCTGCAAGCTGCCCTTACGCCGCAAGAGCAAACGTTAAGCAATTACGCCTGTTCCGCCATCCTCTATACCTTATTGACCGAGATTATTCAACGCATCTCTGTCGATGGCAGCGATACCGTCGGGCAACAGTATGAGCGGTTAAAACCGGTTCTGGACTATATTGACCAACATTATGCCGAAGAGATTACTTTGCAGACGCTTGCCGGACTGATGTGCGTCACACCGGAATACTTCTGCCATTTGTTCAAGAAGACGACAGGTATTCGTCCCATAAGCTATGTCAATCATGTAAGGATCAACAAGAGCAAGGAACTGCTGCTCGACAATGCGCAGCACGGGATGCAGGATATTGCTCATCAAGTCGGCTTCGAATCTGCCAGCTATTATGGAGCAATCTTTAAGAAGCTGGAACGGCTCACACCCGGCGCCTTCCGCCGCAGCTATCAGAAGTCGTAACATATGTACTGTCCAAGTGCGTTCGGGAGTAAATGTATACCTATATAAGTTCAACTAAAGATCATCTATATATTCGGCAGTAATCCATTGGAATAAATTCCCAGACTAAATACACAACCTCGTATATCGTAAAATCATTAGCCTATGAGCCAACGAGGTGCAAAAAACGAAACTACCCAAACTCCTCCAGGAGGATCAGAACAATCCTGAAATCCAGGCGATAAAAGCAGCCATCAAAGCGAATAAAGACTTAAGGATGCATCAGGGATATCAAGCGATCTTGCTTGATCTGCACGGCGTGTCCAAGAAAGACATCCGCAAGTTCATTTGGGTGAATATATTAAATAATTCGATGGTTTGATGAGCAGTTCGTCGGCGTGATCGACAAACTAGCGCGGTTCGGCTACTTTGACAACCCAGTTGTCGGTATGACCGACAAAACAAAAAACACCAAGCAACGCCGAAACGCAACTTAGTGTCTTAGTCACTATCTCTATGCGCTGAACAGCCGTTGCAGCGCAGTCAATTCAATCTCCGCCGCCGGGTGGAAGGCGTCCGACTTGGCGTAGTCCGCGATGCTGCGAAGCAACTGCCTACCTTCCGGCGTCTCCGCCAGCGAGCCTGCTTCGGCGCCGCATACGAGCAGCTTGCCGTTTAATGCGCGGCATTCGAACAGCAAGCCGAGCTTGTAGTTGCGCTCTACGTTGTCGATCGTCTGTACGATCGGGCTGAGCTCCCGCGGCAGGTCGTCCAGGATAAGCGAGCGCGAACAGGAGACGATGCTCCACCAAGGATAAGTGGAGTACGTGTCGCTCGGGAATCCTTGCAGCGCCGGATGTTCGTTGTCGATCAGAAGCCCCATCGTGCCAACCGGCACGGGTTTGTTCATGCTCTCCGAGATAGAGCGGAACATCGGATAGTTCCAGAAGTCGGTGCAATACGTGCCTTCGATGCTGTCTGCCAGCGCATCCGGCTTCGCGAACAGCACGACGTTCTCGCCCTTCTCCAGCAGCGACACGGCTTGGTCCGTCAGCTCGTCGAACAAATGCAGACCGTCCAGCTCCGAGCCGCCATCTACATGTGGGAACAACCACAACGCGTAAGACTTGCGCACATCGGTTCCCTCGATCCAGAGACGAAGCTCGAGCTGCCGGGCAACATCCAGCGAAGGCAGCGCAGCCTCAAATGCTCCTAGATCGATGTACGGACTCCCCTCGTCATCTGCCGCACTAAGGTTCCCTTCTGTGAGCACCTCGCCGCCAAGACGAAGCTCCCACTGCACCGCCACTGCGCCAAGCGCCTCCGGTCTAAACCAGGCCAGCTCCGCGCTGGCGCGGAACGTATCGCCGGACACCCAGACATAGGATTCGAACCGTGCCAGCAGCACAGCATCGGAGCAATAAGTGCGCCATTCCTCCGGCTCCACCAATCCCTTGGAATCCATGAAGGCGTCCAGCACGCCGACGAGCGCCGTGCCTTGTCCGCTGAAGTCCTGCAGGTCAAGAAGCTGGAAACCTGCCAGCTGCCGCGAACGGAAAGCCGCCTCCAGCTCTTCCTTGTAACATTCTACGGCGAGCTTGCCGGAGCTCTGGAAGAACTTGTCCGCGAGATGCCCCATCCCCTTGATCTCCAGCCGTTCGCGGAACAGCTCGAAATTGCGCGCCTTGAGAGGCCCCTTGTACTTCTCGATCTCCGCATAATTCGGATACATGCCGAATTGCCCGATTTCATGGGACACGACGGGAATGGACGGGATGAGCTCGGATGCCGCTTCCGCCTTGACCGTGATCGCCTCGGTCCCGTACTGTATCTGGAGCTCGCCGCCATTCGTGCCACTGTCTCCTGCGCGTCCGCTCGGGATGATTTCCTCGTCATAATCCTTCATCGTGCTCGGCTTATCCGTCTGGATATGCCCTAGCGGCGCATCGCACATCGCGTATGAGCCCCTGAACAGACGATCTCTGGAGAAACGAACACCGCAGTAGAAGTCGTCCTCCTCCAGAATGACCGGCACGAACTGGAAGTTGTTAGAGCCTTGCGTGTAGAGCGGGCGGCTGTCGTAAGCCATAAATCCGCGCATAATTTCCGCGATCCGGCTTTTGCTGCCCCACAGCTCGTTGCCTAGCGACATCATCACGAACGACGGATGATTGCCGAAGGCACGGAGAATTGCAAATCCCTCCTGGATCAAATATTGCTGCTCCGCTTCGTTATGCTTCTCGTCGCCTTTCTCTGTCATCGTGCCCCAGAACGGCAGCTCTGGTTCCATGTAAATGCCGAGCATGTCCGCTGCTTCGAACGCCGCATCGGGTGGGCAGCAGGTATGGAAGCGATAATGGTTAATGCCATAAGATTTCGATATGCCCAGAATGCGAAGCCACTCTTCCAACGTCGTCGGCGCATAACCCGTCAGCGGGAAAATCAGCCCGTCATGCTTGCCCCGCAGGAACGTCTTCGCGCCGTTGATCGTGAACTTGTCGCCGTCCGCCTTAAAGTCCCGCAAGCCGGCCACGATGGTCCGCTCGTCCAGCAGAACGCCCCCGTCGCCGACAAGACGCAGCTTCAGCTCGTAAAGGTTCGGGGCGGCGTCGCACCAGAGCAGCGCATCATCGCCAAGCGTATAGACAACTTCAAGTTCGCCTGCCGTTACCGCGACCGTTACCGGCTCTGCCCGATGGACTCCGCCATCCGTTCCCTCAACCGCCTGCGACTCGGCCCGTCTATCTCCTCCTGGACCAGCGATCTCGCCGGCGCCAGACGTTTCAGACGCCCAGATCCGAATCCCCGCAGCAATAGTAGAGGCTGCAATCGTCAAAGTCCCCTGAGGTTCGCCTCCCACCTTCGCCCGAATCGTAAACGTACGGTTTGCCGCATCCGGATATACTTGTACGTCGTCCAGATAGGTTTCACCTACAAATTGCAGCTCCAATCGGCCTGTAATGCCGTTCCAATTCGTTTGCGTATCCGCAGACGTCATATGGCCGCCTTTTGTCGGATACGAAGTGTTGTCGACTCGGATTGTAATGCGGTGCTTCCCTTCCGTCAGCAACTTGCCCAGCTCGTAGACATGCGGCGTGCACAAGCTGTTCCGCGTGCCGATCTCCTCGCCGTCGATCCAGACGGTCGTGACCCGCGTACGCTCCAGATAAAGCATGGAGTTCCATCCCGCTTGCTCCGCCGTAATGTCCACCTCGCGCGAGAACCAGGCGTAACCCTCGAACTTGAAGGCGTCCGTCAGCGAACCCGCCAGCGCCTCCTCGTTCGTCGGGCCTTTGCCGGCATGGGACGTCGTTCCCGGCAACGTCATGACATCATCGAACGGCTCTGCCTCGTTTCCTGTTTTCTCCGGATCCAGCCGCAGCCGCCATTGTCCTTCCAGACCAATCTTCGTGTTCATCTCGTTCCCCAGCTCCTATTTATCCTGTTTGTGGTAGTTCAAAAAGTCCGCTTTTGATCACGAAGTATGCCAAGAAGCTTACTCGACATCGAATATTGAATTCAGGCGAAACTAAGCGAATGCTTGCGAAGTATGTTTCCTCCGGAAACATTGCAGGTGCTCACGTAGCTTCCACTACGCTCCGCTCCTCAGTTTCTACCTTCATCCAATCTTCTCGGTGCTGAAAACCGAACTTTTTGAACACGTATTTTAGTGGTAGTCCCTATATTCCTGCGGGGTATATCCCGTTGTTTTCTTGAAGAGGTAAGTGAAATAAGCCGCCGTTTGGAACCCAACCTGCTCAGCCACCTCATAGACGCGGACATGCGGGTCGCGCAGCAGCTCCATCGCTTTGTTCATCCGCGTCTCCTGCACGAATTCGGATACGGTCTTGCCGGTCGATTTCTTGAACAACACGCTCAGGTAGCTCGCGTTCAGGTGATGAAGCTCCGCCAGCTGCTTGACGGTTACATTCTCATGAATATGGGCTTCGATATAGTCCGAGATCTTCTGGATCAAATTGTGTTGCTGCGAGTTCTGCTTGTTTTGCTCCGCCTCCGCGTACCTCTTGACGTATTCCATCACGGCATCCTTGACCTGCGGCACCGTCGTGCAGTCGATCAGACGCTGCCAGACAGGAATGTTGAGATCGGCCATCGCATCGTCCTGCAGCTTCCGCTTGCGCGCCAGCTCGCTAAGCAAACCTAGCCCGAACGCCTGAATGTATGTGAAGGGATGATGAGCGATAAGCATATCCAGCACGCTGCTGGTATATTCGACCGCCTTGCCCGCTTCGTCAGCCTTCTCCAGCATTCGGACGATCTCCGGAATGTACTCCTCCCTGACGCGGTGCTCCAGAAATTCCGTCTCGTCCAGCCGCTCCTCGTACAGCACTTGTCCGCCTTCCAGCAGCCGCGCTTTGGCCATCATATATTTCACGCGTTTATACGCGATGGGGGCCTCACCCCAATCCTTAAAGATGCGGCTAAGTCCGACCGTCACCGAGGAGCCGTACTGCTCTCGAATCCACTGCTGCACAAACGCGATGCCCTTCTCCATACGAACCTGCTCCTCCGGCAAGGGGTTGAGGTGCACGGCGACAACCTCCTCCGATCCCATGCTGGCGGCGATGACGCCGGGGAAGTCCGCCAAGCTGACCTTTACCGCCTTCAGAAATCCGCTCCCTCGCACGATTCGACTCTTGGCATCCCTGCCGCCGTCCATAAACCGGTCGTATCCGAAGGAGATGACGCTGATTCCCCGCATCAGCGGGGGGAGCTCCAGCAGCTTGATCCAGGACTCCTTCGTATCGTCGTCCGCGAGCCCTTCCAACACAAGATCATGGACGAAACGTTCCTTGACGACATCCAGACTGCCGGACACCTTCTCTTGCAGCTCGTTCGTCTCCGCTTCGATGTCCCGCTGCTTCTCGATCGCCGCGCGAAATGCGGTCAGCTTCGCTTCCACTTCCTCGGTCTTGATCGGCTTAAGCACGTAAGCCTGTGCGCCGACATGTATCGCTTCCTGTACGAACTCGAACTCGTTGTAGCCGCTGATAATGAGCACCTGCAGCCGATACCCCAGCTCCTTGCACCGCGACACGAGCTCAATCCCCGTCATGATCGGCATCGACACGTCCGAGATAAGCACGTCGACGTCATGATTCCGCAACAGAGCAAGTGCCGCCTCTCCGGATTGCGCGGTCAGCGGCGGCGCGTAGCCGATCGCCTCCCACCCGACATGCCTGACCAATCCTTGTATATGCGTTGGCTCGTCATCCACAATCAAAGCCTGTATCATAAGCCATCTCCTTTCCTGATTTCCGGCTGCTCCAGATAAGCGGGAATATCGATCGACACGAATGTCCCTTCCCCTGGGGCGCTGTCGATTGTCATGCTGCTGCCGCTGCCAAAATAAAGCAGAAGCCTCTCTCTAATGTTGGCGGTGCCGAAGCCATTGCCGGAGCCGGTCCGCTTGCCCTCGCGCAGCGATTCCAGTGTTTCCTCGGACATCCCTGCCCCGTTATCGTGAATGACGAACCGGATGCGGTCTTGCTCCTTCCTGGCCGAGATCCGAATGAACGCATCTTCCTTCTGCATAATGGCGCCATGCACGTAACAGTTTTCGACGATGGGCTGGAGCAGCATTTTGATCGTGTAATAAGACCGCGCCTCAGGATCGATGTCCCACTCGATCTGTACCTGGTCCGGGTAGCGGAGCTCCTGGATATCGAGATAAGCTTCGACATGCTGCAGCTCCGTCTCCACTCTTGTCACGTTTACCCTGTTGTCAAGCGCAAGCCGGTAGAACGTCGTCAGTGCGTCGATCGCGCGAATCTGCGTCTTATCTCCCTGATCCATGGCACGCCACCTGATTAAGCTCAGCGAATTATAGATAAAATGCGGATTGATCTGCGCCTGCAGCGCGCGGAACGAATGCTCCCTCTCCTTCAGTCTCGACTTCGTAATATCGTTGACCAGCGTCCCCAGCTTGCCCGTCATGGAATTAAACAAAACCTCCAGCTCGCCGAGCTCGTCCTTGTCCCTGCTGGTGACGGTTACATCGAATTCGCCTTCGGCAATGTCGTTCATCCGGCTGCCCAGCTTGCGAATCCGCCATACGACGTTCTTTAGCACCGTCATGACCATAAACATGGACAACAGCAGGAAGAAAGCTATAGCGCCCACGATACCGTAGGCAATCCCCTTGGATTGCCGTTCCAACTGGTCCATGTGCAGCACCGCGGCCACGCTCCATCCCGAAGCCAGCGTCTCGACGATCATCTGTTTGTCATCCAGCATGACCCCTTCCGAGAACGCCCCTTCCCCCATGCCTTCGGCTTGCTTAAGCTCCGGAATACGCGCCGCGATAGTCCCGATCTGATCCTCGCTTGACGAAGCTACAATACGTCCGTTGTGATCCATAATGTAGATATCGCCGGCCCCGTTGAAGGGATTGTCAAAGAGGTCGCCGAACACGGAATCGTAATCCAGCAGCATGTAGGTGGCGCCGACGACGGTAGAGCCGTTCGTGTTAAAAATCTTGTGCGACACCAGAAGCTGGTCGGTCTCGCCCGGTACGTTGATCCACCGCAAAGACTCGCCTGACGCCAGCGTCTCGCTGTACCAATCCGTCTCCGTCCGTCCGGCGAGCGGTCGACCTTCCGGCTTCCACAGCAGCCTACCGTCCTGGACGAGAGTGTCGTTCGTGTGATAGATCCGGAACATGTCGATGCCTGGCAGCAACTTGCTTGTCGATAAAAACGACCGGTCCACGTATTCCAGCGAGAGCAGCTGGTCGGACATGTCGGCATGTTCTCTGGACAATCTCGCCGACAACTCCCCGTCGGTCGCCGTACGGACGGCCAGGAGATCGTAGGCTTGCTTTCGGAAATCGATGTTCTGAGAAGTCTGGCGAACCGCTTCCCTGATCGTGACCATGTAATTGTCGCGTACGCTCTGCAATGCGAAGTATCCCGCGCCGATACCGAGAATAACGGTAGGCACGAAAACGATGAGCACGTATAGCAACAAAATTTTTCCGCGGAGATGGAGTCCCCTCGTCACACGTATCGCCGTTCGTTCGATTAATCGCAGCACCATTGCTCAACCACTCCCAGCCGTATCATTCCGTTTAAATGAAAGAGAAACACTCCCCGCAGGAGAAAAGGCAAACGGAGCAACCCCCTTTACGGGATTGCTCCAGCCTGCCTATATGCTATTGCTTTGCGAGCAAGGCGTCATAGGATGTTTGCCATTCTTCTTTCAGCTCGCTCCAATGCGCGCGCTTCTCCAGCGCATCGCGGAATTGGTTCCAAGTCGTCTCGAATTGCGCGGCATCCTTTGCCATAATCAGCTTGGCTCTGTACTCTTTACGTACGGTCTCAAGCTCCGGTCCGTATTTCTCCCATAGACCGCCCGACTCCGCTTTTACCATGTCGTATAGCTCCGCGCCGCGTACGCCGCCCATTGCGCCGACTTTGGACGTAAATTCCGACGTACGTTTCGCTCCGACTGTCACGTTATAGTTCCACCACGGGTACCAATCATTATTATACGACGAAGCCATATATAATTCAGGTGTAACCGTCGACTTGCGAGCTGCGTCGCCGCTGTTGCGCTCGGCACTGTAAGCTTCGTCGATATATTTCCACTCGCCCAGAGGCTGGTCAACCCAGCCCCAGAAGACGCCTTCAGGACCTTCGTTGATCACCTGCTGCTGCTCCGCTTTGGGCTGCAGCGTGTAATCGAAGAACTTCAGGATGGCTTCAAGATTTTTGGAGTCCTTGCTTACGTATACATCGTAGCCCGGATACGGGTCCACGACTTGGTTCGCGCCGACTTGGTCTACGCCTTCCACTTTCGGGAACGGCACGACTTGATAGTACCACCCCGGTTCCGTCGGACCCTCCAGCGTCTCCCACAACGAGCTGTCGACGTTGAAGAAGCTGCCTACATTTAATGCTGTGCGTCCGGATTTGTTTTTCTCCTTGTAACGCTCTTTCTTATCCGTTACAACCTCTGGGTCGATCAGCTTGGCAAGATACATTTCGTTCAGCCATTGGTAAGCGGCTTTGAACTGCGGATCGTCGTACAGAAGGACGAACTCGCCATTCTTCTCGGCAACGGGAATAACGCCGCCAGCACTACCCGTCGTTACGCCGAAGGCGCTCAGAATTGCATTTTCATCGTTCCAGCCGATTGTATCGTTCGGATCCATCAGGAAGCCCATCGGATTCAGCGTTTTGCCGGCATCATCCTTCACGGATGCGGCTGCCTTCAGGTATTCCTCCATGCCTTCAAGCGTAGCCAGATCGTCCATCGTCATACCGACCTTCTCCAGCACGTCCGTCCGAACGAGCCATGTTTGCGAAGCCCAGCCCGGCCATGGATTGTCCGGATTCTGATCGAACCAGGTCGGGATCGACCAGATCTGGCCGTTCTCGTCCTTCATTTCCTCCAGATATTGTTTCGGAATAGAAGCGAGTCCCGGATATTTGTCCGGCATGTCGAAATATTGCTCCAGCGACAAGATTTTTTTGGAGCGCTGCATCGCGCTTTCCACCGTTTCGCTGCGGTTAAAGATCGCCGCGTCCTTAAATCCGTCCGTGTTCAGCCTCAGGTTCAGAGCTGTGGCCACGTCGCCTTGCGTCGCTTCCAGCGTCACAGCTACTCCCGGTTCGTTCTCCTTCCAATGTTTCTGAACGGAGCTGTCGTTGTTAATCGTCGCCGACCAGCCGAGCCACAAATTAAATGCCGTGTTGCCTCCGGCTGCCGCATTGCCGCCTGTTTCCGATGGCGCTTCGTTTGCGCCGCCGGAGCAGCCAGCCAGCACCAGCGTAGTTGCCAGCGCCGCCGCGATCGTACCTTTGCTTTTTAGTCCCCACTTCATGTTTGTCTGCCTCCCCTTACGATTGTTTAACGTTATCGGTATATGGTTGGATCATTATACCCCTGTAAGTCTTAACCCTTGACGGAGCCGATCAGTACGCCCTTGACGAAATACTTTTGCAAGAACGGGTAGACGCACAAGATCGGAATGGCGCTTACCATAACGACGGCCATCTTGATCGACATCAGCGTAATATTCTGCTGCGATCCGCGAGCCAGTGCTTCCTGGTTATTGTTGGAGCCCATAACGGCCGACAAGTCGGAAGCATTAAGCAACTGCTGCAAGAACGTCTGGACCGGAATCAAGGATTGATCCGTGACGTAGAACGCTCCGGCAAACCAATCGTTCCAGTGACCCACTGCGGTAAACAAACCCAGCGCGGCCAGCATCGGCTTTGAGAGCGGTATGATGATCTGGAACAGGATCCGCACGGGACCCGCTCCGTCGAGCTCTGCCGATTCGATCAGCGCCTCCGGAATGCCTTGCAGGAACTTCAGCATGACGAACATATTCCAGGCCGAAAATGCCGTCGGGATGATGTACACAAGGAACGTGTTCGTAAGTCCCAGATTGAACAGTTGGATGTAGAACGGCACCAGGCCGCCACTAAACAGCATTGTGATCAGAACGTAAGCCAAAATGCCTTTGCGGAACGGCAAGCCCCGGTATGACAAGCCGTAGGCCGCGATCAGCGTCACAAGCATGCCAACGATGGTGCCGAGAACCGTTCTGGCAATCGTAATCAGATAAGCGCTGCGGATAACCTCGTTGCCAAGCACGATCTCATAGTTGATGAGCGTGAACGATCTCGGCCACAAGTAGACGCCGCCTTTTGCCGCATCCGCTCCTTCGTTAAAGGAGATCGCGAGCATATACAAAAACGGATAGATGACACTGAGACAAAGCAGCGATAACAATATGACAATAACGGTTTGTCCGACCTTTTCTCCTACTGATAATCTCATGAGTTACCAAAGCCCTTCGCCGTTAATTTTGCGCGATATCGCGTTTGTCAGAAGAACAAGCACCAGAGCAAGGACCGATGATATTAAACCTACGGCCGTTGCCATCCCGAAGTAACCTTGCTGCAGACCGCTTCGCAGTACGTACGTATCCAGGACGTCCGATACCGACATATTCGCCGAGTTCATCATCGGGTAAATCTGATCCATGCCGACCGTAATCAAGCTTGGAATGCTCAGAATGAGTACGATCGTGATCGTTGGCATAATGCCGGGCAGCGTAATGTTACGAATCTGCGCCATCTTGCCCGCACCTTCTACCTTCGCCGCTTCATAAAGCTGCGGATCGATAGCCGTAATGGCTGCCAAGTACAAAATCGTATTCCATCCGACTTCCTTCCACAGTCCGCTCCCGACGATCATTGGCCTAAACCATTCTGTCGAGCCCAGGAAGAAAATCGATTCGTTGCCCGTCTTCTGAATAACATCGTTTACGAGTCCGCCGTCCAGCGTCAGGAACGATTGCAAAATGTACGCCACGACGATCCAAGAGAAGAAGTGTGGCAGGTAGCTCACGGACTGAACGAATCTCTTGAAGCCGGAATGCAGAACCTCGTTAATCATTAATGCCAATAAAATTGGAGCCGGAAAGCCGAAGATAAACTTCAGCACTGAAATGTACATCGTATTGGTGACAACGACCCAAAATTGCGGTTCTTTAAAAAAGGCGAAATTATCGAAGCCCACCCAAGCGCTGTTCCAAATCGACGACCCGATCTGGAAATCCCGGAAGGCGATCTGAATGCCCGCCATCGGGACGTAGTTGAATAGAAATAGCAGCGCGACTGCCGGCAAAATCATGGCATATTGCCAGCGATATTTATAAAATCTTCCCATCCGGTTCCCCTCCTGCTTTAAATGATAAGCCTTTCAAGATTGGGGAACCATATAACAACGATTGGTTATCTATCGAAATCATTAGTTGTTTCTTATTCGCGTGCAGGTTGCGTTGTCAGTATGCCCAGAAATGACCAAAACAAGGCGGGGCTTAGCGCTCCGCGGCGCACTGCAACCCTGTTTTCGAGACTGTCGATTCATTGTGTGCAAAGCTGGAAATGAAGCTATAATCGATCATCGACAACCTGTAAAGGAACTGAGAAGCCTTATTTTGATCATTTGACGTGATACTAGAATCTAATGGAACTGGGCGACGTTATTCATGAGAAATCTAGGCAAACCGCGAACTTTTGCCCCTCTTAAGGGCTGTCAGTTCCGTTAGAATTGCGAAATCGCGCTTTTTGATGAAATAAAGCCTTTCAGTTCCGTTTACAGTTGCTCCGTTCATTTCTTACCAGACACATGCCTACAATTTAACTTATGCATAATTAATCGAGAGTCTCTTTTCTCGGGTTGCTGCTCCCACTGTTGCCCCGAGGTATATAGCAACTTTTCTAAGTGACAATTAAAATAGCCGTGGCCCCCACCATTTGGTGAAAGCCACGGCATAAACGTCAATTGTTAATATTATACGTGCGGGGTGTCTCTCGGGATTCCTTTGCCGCAGTCGCTAAGGGTCCCAACCAGACTAAGCCTTAAAAGACAGACCTTCTTCCCGGAGCGCCTCACGGAGTATCGGCATGCAAGACGGACCAACGCCGTGAAGCTTCAGAATTTCCTTCTCCGAATAAGCGGAAAGCTCAGACAGCGTGGAGATGCCCTGCGTTTCCAGCGCGCGACGCACCGGCGCAGCCAAGTTTGCCATAAAGCCGGTCTCAGGCGCATTTCCGCTCTCACACTTCGGACAAGTGTTGCACTCGCTGCTCTTATAGTAGCGATGCCCTTTCTCGCATATTCTCAGCGTCTTCGGTGCTGCAACCATTATCGTATTCCTCCTGTCCATTGAAGGTGAAGGTGCGCTCTCCACTGTCGCCGCCTCGGAAGCTATGTGGCGGCCTTGCCATCCTGCATGTCAAAAACAACCGTCATGCGGCACTCACCTTTGCAACGTAAAAGTTGCGTGGAACGAAACAGAAAATGTTAGCCTTGCTTAGCCGTAATATACCCTTCTGCCTTCAGCAGCTCGGCGATCAGTACCGCTCCGCCAGCCGCACCGCGTAACGTGTTATGCGACAGTCCGACGAACTTGAAATCGTAGAGAGAATCTTCGCGTAGACGACCCGCAGATACACCCATGCCGCCTTCGATGTCGCGGTCCAGTCCTGTCTGCGGACGGTTCTCTTCTTCGAAGTACGTGATGAATTGCTTCGGCGCGCTAGGCAGCTCGAGCTCTTGCGGGCGACCTTTGAAGCTGCTCCAACGATCCAGAATTTCTTCCTTGGAAGGTTTGTTTTCAAACGATACGAATACCGTCGCCAGATGGCCATCCGTTACAGGGACGCGAATGCATTGCGTCGTAATATGCGGCGCGCTTGCCTTCACGATCTCGCCGTTCTCTACGCTGCCCCAGATACGAAGCGGCTCCTGCTCGCTTTTCTCTTCTTCGCCGCCGATGTAAGGAATGACGTTGTCCAACATTTCCGGCCAGTCGGTAAAGTTTTTGCCCGCTCCGGAGATGGCTTGATACGTCGAAGCAACGACAGTCTTGGGACCAAATTCATTAAGCGCATTGAGCATCGGCACATAGCTCTGGATAGAGCAGTTCGGCTTGACCGCGATAAAGCCCGTCTCCGTGCCAAGGCGCTTGCGCTGAGCCGCAATGACGTCCAGGTGACCCGGGTTAATTTCCGGAATAACCATAGGGACATCCGCCGTCCAGCGGTGTGCGGAGTTGTTAGATACGACCGGAGTGCCCGTTTTTGCATAGGCTTCCTCCAACGCTTTGATTTCATCCTTCTTCATGTCGACCGCGCAAAAGATGAAGTCGACGCCGGAAGCAACCTCTTCTACCTTCGAAGCGTCTTGCACCACAATGGACTTCACTCCCTCAGGAATCGGAGTATCCAGCTTCCATCTACCCTGCACGGATTGCTCGTAAGTCTTGCCCGCCGAGCCCGCGCTCGCCGCGATTGCCGTTACTTGAAACCACGGATGGCCGTCCAGCAGCTGCACGAACCGCTGACCTACCATTCCCGTACCGCCTACAATGCCGACTTTCAATAATTGTGTCATCTGTTTCGTTGCCTCCTCTATAGTAGTAAACCTGAGTCCTCTATACCTTCATTACATGTTTATTGCGCATATTTCGGAACCTCTTGCTTTAAAATGCGATTCCGGTACAGCCCGCTTATTTGCAATTTCCGTTTATATCCAGTTTATCTGCAATCCCGCTTACTGCCGGCATATTTGCAATTCCATTTACAGCCAGCCAGCTTGCCCCTCTGCCTATTGAATATGCAACTCTGGACCTTCTATGCTCATCATATAGCGAAATCGCGCGGATGCCTAGAATCAAAAAAATCCCACCCCCAAGACTATTATCAGTCTCAGGGGCGAGATTAAACTCTCGCGGTACCACCCTAAATTCGCGTATACGTCGCCGCATGCGCCTCTTCAAGTACGACGCGGGTCTCCCCTCGCTTATACTCTAGCTCTGTAACAGGAGCTCCTGTCGCATCACCCCCCGCCCATTCCGGGTTCAGGTTCCGACGCGCTGCTCGGAGTCTTTTTTCGGATAAAGTCTTCTTTGCTCCCTTTCACCGGCCGGAGCTCTCTGATAAAGAATCCATTTACCTACTTGTCTCGTCATCGCATTTGTTGTCATATATAATATCAATTTCTAGCCCTTAGGTAAACCACTATTCGCAATTTCCTCAAAAAATATTGAAAATCGCATGTTCCAACAGTGTTAAATTTTCCTTGGCTGCTTGACCCGTGGATGATACACTGTAAGATAGTTCTGGAATTGTCCACATTTTGTAAGGAGGACTAATAAAAAATGAAAAGAAAAAAAACGATGATCCTCGCCGGGCTGGCTGCCGTGCTTGCCTCTTCCGCGCTCGCATTCGGGCCGGATCAAGCCGAGGCTAAAACATCGGCGGACTTCACCGATCTAAAGGATTTGGACGCGGCTACCAAAGCCAAGTTCGATGCCATGATCAGCGCGGGCATTTTCGAAGGCGTCGGCGATGGCACGTTCGGATTGAAGGATCAGATGAACCGCGCCCAGTTCGCGAAGGTGGCGGCGTTGATCTACGGGTTAAAGGTCGACGACAAATTGAAAACCTCTTCTTTCTCGGATGTCAAAACCGACGACCCCTCCAACGGTTACGCTCTTCCGTATATCGAGGCTATCAAGAAAGCTGGCATTACGGATGGCATGGGCGATGGGAGGTTCAACCCGGCCGGCGACGTTACTAAGGAACAGTTGGCAACGTTCCTGATTCGTGGACTAGGCAAGGATGATGAGGCCAAAAAAGAAGAAGGCGTCAACGACAGCACTGTATCAGATTGGGCCAAGGGTTATGTAGATTTAGCGTTGCAGCTAAAATTGCTTGCAAATGGCGCAGACGGTAAATTCGGCGGAACGTCCAGTGCCACAAGGGATCTGCTTGTGTTAGGCGCTTATGAGGCCAAGGCTCAATATGTCCCTCCTGTATCGCCAAGCCCTTCGGTATCGCCTACACCGACAGCAACACCTACGGCAACGCCGACGCCTACACCAACGGCGACGCCGTATTACCCGCCGTCGACACCTACGCCAACCGTACCGCCGATTCAAGGTTTTGACGTAACGAAAGGCTCCGTTGCTCTTTCGTCGAAAATCAATTCCTATGAGACCGCAGCGAACAACACTCTGCGGATCGTTATTACCGAACAAGCAATTGCCGTTCCATACATGGGAACTAATATTAGTACGATTTTGAACGCTAGTTTCTATACAATCGGCAACGACATTAAACAACTAAGTAGCGGCAAGAATATCGGATTATACGAAGTAAACTCGAACGACATTATTGTGAAATTCGCAAATATTACGCCTACCAGCGACCAGATTGCTGAGGCCCCAGATCACCTCCTATTAACCGAATACTCAGACCTCACGCCGGGGTCCGAGGACGGCAAAGCAAAGTTTGAAGTATTAGTATTACCAGAAGGCGCCTTCTCCTGGAAGGTCAAATCCGGTACAACTGATATGGACATTCCCGCAGCTGGAGCACCATTCGGAGGAATCCCATATACACAGGGAAATAACATTGATGTCAGCGGTGGTAAAACAACGGTTATCTTGGTTGCCCTGGATAGTAACGGTAATGCTGTAGGCTACAGTGTGAGCACCTACTCGTCGGATCCTGGCCCGGTTGTAGAAGAGGTCTTCCATCTCCAGCCATTGGGAGCAGGAGTGAAGAACTCGTTGACCGTGAATTTCAATGAGTTTCTCAGTTCGTCCACAACTTCAATAGAAGAGATCGCAGATTTAATCGCGTCCATCACTGTAACGCCTGCGAACGGCACTCCATTCTCTATTGATCTCACTGGAGTCCAAACGGATATCACATGGTTTCTGTACCCAGGTGGAGAACATTTGAACTCGGACGAAGAAAACCCGTTTTCTCCTGGCGGTGGCGGAATGTTCATCCTCCCACCATCCCTCAGTATTATAATTCCGGGGACGAGTTTCAACTCTGGTGACGTCGTTCGAGTAACCTTCAAACAAGGCGCCCTCAAAAATGCAAGCAACAGCAATATAACACAGATTGCTTGCGAAACGACCGTAATTGCTCCAGTGTAACTGCTGCATCAGAAATGCCCAGCTCTCCAACGAGCCGGGCATTTCTTTTTCACCGCATCAAAGTCTGTTCTCTCCCCGGTCCCACGGAAACGATGGAGGCGGGGACGCCAATGGCAGATTCGACGAATTGGACATACCGCTTCGCAGCCTCCGGCAGCAGTTCATAGCGGGTTATCTGCGAAATATCGCATCGCCACCCTGGAAGACACCGCAAGACCGGCCGGGCAACGGCAAGCTTGGAGGTGACCGGGAAGCTTTCCGTCACTCCATCCGCCGTCTCGTAGGCCACGCATACCGGAATTTCGTCGAGATAACCCAGCACGTCTAGATTCGTTAACGCGACCGTAGTGGCGCCTTGCAGCATGCAGCCGTAACGCGTCTCCACGGCATCGAACCACGATGGATCGGCAGCACGACTTGCGCCCGCTCCGAGACCATCAATCGCGGCTTAGGCACGCCTCGCTGCTCAAGCTTGTCCAGCTCGTCTACCAATACGTCGATATCCAGCGCCACACCCGGACCGATGATGTTTCGAACATGCGGGTTAAACACGCCGGAAGGCAGCATGCGCAGCGCAAACTTTCCGAATTCGTTAATAATCGTATGTCCCGCGTTACTCCCGCCCTGAAACCTGACCACATAAGAAGATTTCGCGGCCAATACGTCGGTCATCTTCCCCTTGCCCTCGTCTCCCCAATTCGCTCCAACAATCGCCGTAACCGTCATTTTTTCCCCTCCGCATCCTTGTTAACCTACAAAACTAATGATAACGGAAGAAAAATGTATTAGAATAATTGATATTACTAATATCTAATATAAGGAGTACTAATCTCATGATCAACCTTGAATGGTATCGCGTATTTTACTGGATTGCCAGAACCGGCAGCCTCACGAAAGCCGCCCTTCGGCTGCACATTACGCAGCCAGCGGTCAGCCAGACCATCAAGCAGCTCGAGAACGCGCTTGGCGGTCCGTTATTTTTCCGAACGTCCAGGGGAGTCACTTTAACGAACGAAGGGGCCATCCTTTACCGGCAGCTGGAGCAAGCCTTCGCGGCCATCGAGGTTGGCGAGAAGTCGATCGCGGATATGAATCGGTTGCATAGTGGCGAAATAACGATCGGAGCAAGCGACACGTTGTGCAAGCATTACCTGTTGCCCTACCTGGAGATGTTCCATGAGCGGTATCCCGGCGTCCGCATTGGCGTAACGAACCGAACGACCCCGGAGACGCTCGCACTGCTCAAGGAAGGCCGAATCGACTTCGGCATCGTCAGCTTGCCGGCATCCGACCCCGCCATCCATTTCAAGAGCAGCGTTCCGTTGCAAGACTGCCTGGTAGGAGGCAAAAAGTATGCGGAGCTCGCCGCCGGACCGCCTCTTACGCTGGAGGCGCTTGACGGGCTTCCGCTGTTAATGCTGGAGGAAGGCTCCAGCACGAGACGTTTTCTTGACGCCTATGCATCCGGTCACGGCATTTCGCTCCAACCGGAATTCGAACTGGGCAGCGTGGATTTGCTCGTCCAGTTCGCCCAGAGCGGTTTCGGTGCTGCCTTCGTCATTCGGGACTACGTAAAAAAGGAGCTGGAATCGGGCTCTCTCGTCGAGATCCCCCTCCAGCTCCCTCTGCCTTCCCGCCATATCGGCATCGCTACTCTGCGAGGAGTCCCGTTATCCTCAGCGGGCAAAACGTTTCTGGATATGCTGCCCTAAGGCGAGACCCTTCAATCCGAAGGGCCGCTCAGGAACCGCCGATACCGCTCTCCGTCATGTCCGACGACTTCGGCCAGCAGCGATTCCAGCCGTTTGCCGCCCTCTTGCAGCTGTTCCATATACACATCCGCCCGTATGGCGCCTTGATGGATAATAAGCGCCCTGTCGATGACATGCTCTATCTCGTCCACCAGATGGGTCGTGATCAAAAAGGTTTCGTCCTCCTGCAGACTGGTCACCATCAGCTTTAGGAAGTCGCGTCTTGCGAATACGTCCTTGCCGAGAAACGGCTCATCCATCAAAATGAGCTTGGCCCCCTTGGAGAAGCCGGCGCAAATCTCCATCCTTGCCCGCTGGCCTCTGGACATTTTCCCCATCCGGACGTATTCGTCCAGCTCGAAAAATTTCATCAGGCGCTCGTATCGTTCCCGGTTGAACTTTGGATAGAAGTCGGCAAGAAAGTCCGCATATTCGGAAGCGTTCATATGAGGCGGAAAGCTGCCTTCTTCCGTAATGTAGGCGACTTCGCCATACTGCTCTTGAACCGGCCGACCGCGCCACGACACCTCCCCCTCCTGCAATTCGCCCAGCCCCACAATGGCTTTCAACAGCGAGGTTTTGCCGGCGCCGTTAAGGCCAAGCACGCCCACGATTTCGCCCGTCGGGATCGTCAGGCTGCCGATGGACAGCGCCGCCGCGGCCCCTTTGCCGAACGGCTTATAGAGTTGCTTCAGCTCCAACATTCATGCTCCCCCTCTCTACTTTGCATTGCCGATCCGCAGGCCGCCGATCTCGCGATACTCGCTGCGTTCTTGCTGGAAGTGCGTCGAAGCCAAATATCGATCCTCGATGACATCGTCGTTTACATCGGTACGGAGCTCGCCGGCATACAATTTCTCGCCATTCTCATACACTTCGATCATGACCTGCTGGTCATACAAACCTTCGAATAAAGTATACATTTCCGGCTCTACGCTGGAGACCTTCATGACGTACAACCTTCCATTCCGGAAGCTGAACCAATTATTCGACGCTCCCGACGGGGAGCGGTCCCGTCCCTTGTAGCTTAACTCCTGCTTGTTGATGAGCTTTACTTCATCCTTCATGGAGATGCTTGCGACCATATGCCTCGTTTCATTCTCCGGCGACCCCGTATTATAAAACTTCAGATTCAACACGCCAAGATCCTCATCGACATATGCTTCATAATCCTCGTAATAATCGTCGGCCTTTGGCGGTTCCGTTCCTTGGCCCAGCATATACACATATTCGGCTAGCCGAACCCGACCTAGCGAATCTCCCGTCTCGCTGTCATACCCGCTTACCACGATCTCTCCATCCTCCAAGGCAATAAGCGCCAGCTTGTCTCCGACAGCCTCCAACCCTAGAATTTCGAGTCCCTGCCACGCTTCCTGCCGATTCCCTTCCATGTTCAGCTCGACCAATACGCGCGTCTCGTCTTCCTCGGGCTTCTGCATACTGTTCCGATCCCCGAAGCGCAGCACCTCGTAAATGCCGCTCTTCCCCGTATAGTACCGGGTTGTAGGAGGAACGTAAAAGATACGTTCTCCTACGAAAGCCAGCCCCTTTTCCTGATGGTTGGAAAACGAATAGCCGTCAGCCGTCCCTTTGTACTGCAGAGCCGTTTCCACCAATGCCGTTCCTTCCACGTTCATTCTGTAGCCTTCTTGCATGCGCCAAGCTTGAATTTCAAACCCGATTCCGGCATAGAAACCAGGAAAAATTTGATAAGCCATATCCCCGCTCGGCAACGGCATACCGGGAGAATAATTCGCGATCGGCTGGCTAGGCTTGCCAAACACGACTGTCTCTTTGTCTATTTTGTCCTCGGTAAGCTCGAAGCTCATCCTGTGATAACTATCCTGGACGTAACCTGACAATACAACGTCCCGGAGCGCAGAGCGATCACCGTAAAGATCGACCAGCTCCAGCTTCCCGTTATTTCTGGCCCCCGAGATCTGAAAGTAGAGAATGATCAATATCGCCAGTCCTATCGCGATCAGCGGCAGAGCGGCATGCCGTTTCAGCAGGCGCTTTACTCTTGCAACTCCATCCCTTCTCATACGATCGCCCCCCTTCTCATCAACCGAATGCTGTGCCCGGCGAACCACAGGACAAAGATCAGCAAGGCTACGCTGCTGGCGTTCAAGTTAAAATCCGTCAAATACGGATGCGGCAAACCGATACGATAGATCAGCACTCTGATAACGAGGAACAGCGATCCGGCAACAAGGAAGAGCCCCCAATACCGCTTGCTGCGCTCGCACAAAACGCCGTAATAGATGCCAGTCGTCACTGCAGTGCCTATGCTGATCGTGGACAGGAGCCCCTGCCAGCCATAAGGTATTATCAATCGCAAATAATCGGAGCGAATAACGGCCAGAAACATGCCATTAGCAGGAATGCCAATGCCGTTGGTCGCATGCAGAACCCTATCGTCCAGCAGCCCGAAGCCGAGCCAGATCCCCAGGACCGAAGCCGCCCAGAACACCAGCATGCTAACCGCGAAGGCCGCCAGCTTGCCCAAATACAAGCTTTCTCTGCGGACTGGCAACGTCAGCATTGCGTACATGCTTTTGCCGCCCCAATAGCCGGAATAAATGGACTTCAGAAAAAGAGCGAGCAAGGCAACAAAGTAGACAAGCAGGGACGCAAGCGCCCCCGATTCGGCGAAAAGATGCTCGTACCGCCGGATTTCCGCATAGTCCTTGCCCATCTCCGCATGCAGAAACAGCAGCGGCGTCACGACCGCTCCAATCGCGAGCAACAGCGTCCCGCGAAACAGCAGGCTGAATTCGTATTGCCATAACCGATACCATGATTTCAATGTTATCCCTCCATGTACTACTCGACTAATACATGATACTCAAAAAAATTGCTCATTCTACTTCCCAATGCTCGCTCACCAAGTCGATAATCTTCTTAAAAGACAGGTTCATCTCCTTGGCGGATGAGATAAATGACAGCACGAGCCCCTGGGTCAACTCCTCCTCCAGCCTGGCCAGCATAGACGCATCAGCGAAGATGACGCTTCCCTGATTGCCGCTCGTATGGACATAACCTTCGTCTTCCATCATCTTAAAAGCTTTTTGTACCGTATTGGGATTGATGTTCAGCTGCGCGGCGATTTCTCGTCTGGACGGCAGCCGCTCTCCGGAGGAGACGTTGCCGAGGACAATTTGACGCTTGATGTAGCCGGCAATCTGCATATAGACCGGCTCCTTGCCGTCCAGCGCCAATTCGTGGAATGAAAGCACGTTTCCGTCACCGATCCTTTCTATTTTTGTATTATATGCGTAATACACGAATGTTGTAAAGTCTCTTTTCCCTATTAAGCGGTACCTCAATATCACAAACAGCCCACCCTGTCCAACGGACAGGGTAGGCTGTAGCGGCATTCCCTCTTATTCGCATATCTCTCTTAAGGCAAATAAGCGCCTTCCACTGCAACGACGAACCCGCCAGTTCCCATCTCGTATTTGACGCCAATCACTTGGCCTGGTTGAAAGGCGGGTATATGAACGGAGTGTATGGCGGTTCTGACGTCGGTCCGTCTGGTACTGCCGTCCGTCAAAAAGACGTCCAGTTCCAAGATCACGACGGGCTCGCCGCCAAGCCTCGCATTTGTAGGCTTTATGGAACGAATGACAGCTCTGGCCTCCGTTCCTTCCTCCAATACCTTTTTAGCCGTAACACGATCCTCCCGGCCGGAATTTTGAAGTCCCCGTCGCAGCAGAGGAATCGTTATAAACAGTAAAGTCAGCAGAGAAAAGGCAACGATCGCCATTCCGATCCAAGTCGCATTCATGCCAATCACCTCCCGGTTGTAAGGAATTCAACTCGTTCTTTTACCCCAGTCCTAAAAGTTTGAAACAAGAAACTTAGACCTGCAGCGATCCCGGCCTCCCTCCCGATTTCCGCAGCGGCGACGCCTTGGTAGTCCCCGATCGGGAACAGCGCCTCGGAAATCTCGAGCAGCTTCTTTTTTGTAGCCGTCTTTTTGTCATCTCTTAGGTATTGTGAAGGCATTCTCAGCAATTATAATAGATATAATATTAATTAAAAGTTGGGGGCTATTGCAAAATGAGGAAAAAACATTTTATGCTCTTGGTTATTTGTGCCTTGTTGTGCTTTCCAAATCTCGGATTGGCCAATGCAAGCTTTTATTTACCCGATTCGTCAAGTATTGAACTCCAGTGGGAGTATACTGAAACTCCGCCGAAACGTCCCTATCCCCGACTTCTTAATTCCGCTCGATACGCCGTAAAATGGAAGCTGGATAACCCGCTCATGTTCGAAATCGCCGAAGCCCGTAACGGTATCCTTTACATTTCAGACAGTGATAATAGGATTCAAGCCATCTATCCCAACGGCCAGGAAAAATGGAGCACGCAACTTGCCTCGGACCAAGATCTTTCCGTTTTCAATTTACATCTGGGCAATGACGGAACCCTATACGCTTATAGTTCCGACATCTTGTATCAGGGGAGCGGAACGACGGTTTTTGCGCTGTCCGAAGAGGGAGCTATCAAGTGGAAGCTCGAATCAGACAATATCATCAGCCGTTTTGAAGGCCAATTTTCAGGGGATGTTTCCGGCAACTTGATTTATTTCACGAATGAAGGGCTGGTTTCAAGAAACGCTCAAGGCGATATTAATTGGATTAATGGCGACATTACGACTTCTCCCCCTGTCGAGTATAACGGCCATCAAGCCCAAGTATTTACGGATCTTCAAGGGAATATTTATGTAGATAACAACAAACAACAAATTATCTCTTTGGACCCGGAAGGAAACGAGAGATGGACTTCGCAGCCTCAAAAGTATCTCGATTCCTTTAATACTTTTCATCCTTTCTTCTCCAGTACAGGATCTATCTATATGCTGACGGATAAAGGGCTTCATGGCTTGGATAGCCGCAACGGTCAAAATAGGAAAGCTGCCTCTTTATTCGATTACGATGATATTCGCTCCTCAGGCATCCCTACGGACGGGCAAGGCGGGTACTATATTTCGATAAGGGGATCTATACAGAAGATAGATGCGAATGGCAACTCCAAGTGGATGTATATTCCTAGAGAATCCGAAAAATACGGCGTAGGCTCGTTAAAACCTTTAGCTACGGACAGTAAAGGGAATGTTTATTTTCCGACCGGCGTCGGTAATATAATTGGATTGGATAGCAAAGGCCATGAAATATTCGCGTTCCTCCGAAACGGCTTCTGGCACAGGATAACCGAAATCGTCATCGGCGCCAACGACAATATTTATTCCATTAATCATGATATCGGCATTGTCGCGTTTGGCTTAAAAGGCGTACAGGTGTATTCGGATAATTTGCCGCTCCCGTTATCCGTAAAACCTATTAACGAAAAAGGAACGGTACTGGTTCCATTCCGATCATTGTTCGAGGCTTACGGTATGAAAGTGGCTTGGGATTCCAGCAGCAAAAAAATAACAGGCTCCAAGGAAGGTCTTCGCCTGGAGCTCTCCATTGGCTCGCGCACCGCCTATGTAAATGGAAATGCGATGGAGCTGACCGAAGCGCCTCGAATCGCGAATGGCTCAACTTATGTTCCCCTTCGATTTATTGGGGAATCGCTTAAGAAAAAAGTGAGCTGGGATGGTAAAAGCCAATTCGTCAATATCGATTCCGACTAAATAGCATGATTTCCTAAACAAGTACAAAGACACCCCGCAAACTGCACTTTTAGAGTGTAGCTGCGGGGTGCTTTCATATGGTTATTAAAGAAAATAATAGCTTAGTCGTTTTATACAACGCCCTGAGCGATCATAGCATCAGCTACGCGGACGAAACCAGCGATGTTGGCGCCAACGACAAGGTTGCCCGGATGGCCGTATTTGGCCGCTTCCGTTTCGGCATTGCGGTGGATGTTGCGCATGATGTCATGCAGCTTGGCGTCCACTTCTTCGAAGGACCACGACAGACGCATGCTGTTCTGAGCCATCTCCAGCGCCGATACGGCTACGCCGCCGGCATTGGCTGCCTTGGCAGGTCCAAATAGTACGCCTTCATTGATAAATACGTCGATCGCCGCCAGCGTGGAAGGCATATTCGCACCTTCGCCTACTGCGATAACACCGTTAGCGACAAGCAGCTTCGCCGCATCTTCGTCGATCTCGTTCTGAGTCGCGCAAGGTAGAGCGATCTCGCAAGGAATGGACCAGATGCCTTCGCAGCCCTCTGTATAAGTCGCGTTCGGACGGGACTGAACGTATTCGCTAATCCGCTTGCGTTCAACTTCCTTCAAGCGTTTCAGGAGGGACAGATCGATACCTTCCTCGTCGTGCACGTAACCGCCGGAATCGCTGCAGGCAACGACTTTGGCGCCCATTTGTTGAAGCTTCTCGATCGCGTAGATGGATACGTTGCCGGAGCCGGAGACAACTACCGTTTTCCCTTCCAGTTCCAAACCTTTTGCTTGCAGCATTTCGTTAACGAAGTACACGCAGCCGTAACCTGTCGCTTCCTTACGCGTCAGACTTCCGCCGTATTGCAGGCCTTTGCCCGTCAGAACGCCGGCTTCGTTGCCGCTGCGAATCCGCTTGTATTGACCGAACATATAACCGATCTCGCGCGCGCCAACGCCGATGTCACCGGCTGGAACGTCGATGTCCGGCCCGATGTAACGATACAGCTCCGTCATAAAGCTTTGCGTGAAACGCATAACTTCTTGCTCGGACTTGCCTTTCGGATCGAAGTCAGAGCCGCCTTTTCCTCCGCCGATTGGTTGGCCGGTCAGCGCATTTTTGAAGATCTGCTCGAAGCCGAGGAACTTGATAATGCTTGTGTTTACGGAAGGATGGAAGCGAAGTCCGCCTTTGTACGGACCTAGTGCGCTGTTAAACTGTACGCGGAAACCGCGGTTCACTTGCACCTTGCCTTTGTCGTCCACCCATGGCACGCGGAAATAGACAACACGATCCGGCTCGGTAATCCGCTCCAGAATGTTTTGCTCGATGTAATGCGGGTTCGCTTCCAGAACCGGAACAAGCGAATCCAGAATTTCTTTTACCGCCTGAAAAAATTCCTTTTCGCCTTGATTGCGGTGGATAATCAACTCGTAGACGGATTGTACATAGTCTTTCGCCGACTGCTGCTTGGTCAATAACTCATTCACTTATGTGGTCGCTCCTTTGGCTCCAAACGTCGGACCTTAGTACAGGTAATCCGAAGTTTGCGCTATGAATAGGGTAAAGCATATATATTGCGACAATCGTGATTCATGCGGTATGCCTTACAGCAGCTCGCGGCGAAGCTCCTCGGCCGACTTCGGCGACAGATAGGACAATGGTACGTCGAATACTGTGCGCGCTCCCGTCTGGCCCTCCTTGCTCATCCGCTTAGCTGCTCTTGCATAGGCCACAAGCACGCTTGCTGTAAACTCAGGGTTGCTCTCCAGCTTTAGGCCGAAGTCGATAATTTGTTTCGTGCCCGATCCCGTTACGCCGCTTCGAATGACGAAGCCGCCATGCGGCATGCCGCTATGCTCGGACTTCAGCTCATCCTCAGTGATGAACGTGACAGTCGTATCGTAATCGGCGAAGTAGTTCGGCATGGATACGATCGTCTCTGCAATGGCATCGCGATCCGCGCCTTCTTCTGCAACGATGTAACATTGGCGAAGATGCTTCTCGCGCGTCTCCAATTCAGGCGTCTCGCCGTTGCGGATACGCTCGATGACCGATTGCACGGGCACCGTGTACTGCACGCCTGCTTTTACGCCGGGAACGCGGCGAATCGCGTCGGAATGTCCTTGGCTGACGCCCTTGCCCCAGAACGTGAAGTCCTTGCCTTCCGGCAGGATGGCTTGCCCCAGCAGTCGATTAAGCGAGAACAGTCCAGGATCCCAGCCCGTTGAGATTACGCTCAGTTTATCGCTTTGCTCTGCTAAAGCATTAACCTTATCATAAAATTCCGGTATTTTGGCGTGCGTGTCAAAGCTGTCTACCGTGTTGAACATGCTAGCCATAAAAGGCGTTTGCTCCGGAAGATCCGTCGCAGAGCCGCCGCATAGAATCATGACGTCGATTTTGCCGATGTACTGCTCAGTCGCCGAAATATGCTCAAACTTGGCGTCACCCGAAGCCATCTGATCCGGCTGTCTGCGCGTAAAGATCGCAACAAGCTCCATATCTGGATTTTGTTTAATGGCCAGCTCGACTCCTTTGCCAAGGTTGCCGTATCCCACGATGCCTACTTTCACAGTTTCCATTTTGCTCCTCCTAAAATAAAGCACACACCCCTACAATCCCGTTTAGGAGTTTAGCCAAGATTTTGCCGCTCTTGCCGAAAATGAGTTCATTTACCTCATAATATCGTTTTATTTTAAATAATCTATCGCAATTATGCAAACAAATAATTAAATCATGCAAACGCAGGTAATCTAACATGAGTAAGCAATTCTAATCCGAAGCAAATGCCAGTGGAAAATTGATGCAATGCCGACGTGATGACCATTTTTTCAATTGCCTTTTTCGGATGCATAAAAATGCATGAAAAATGGTGATTTTACATCAGCATTTACTGACTAGACGCACTGTTTTGCAATTTAAAAAGACTAATGAATCAGTGTAACCCATCCAGGTTTTCAACCGAATAATATCAGTTCCCGGCTTAAAGAAGCGCATACAAAATGGCATTAAAACGGCTAGCAAATGTACATATATTCCTCTTCCGCCTTAATCTTTGAGGTATTTAGTTACTCATAAAGTTAAACAACATGACATATATCTACAATCATGTTCATATTCAACTTATATACACTCCATACAGTACGTTATCTAACACGATTTGTCCGATTCAACTAAACAAATTTACTATTTTCTTCCCAAAAAAACAAAAAAAAACGTCCTTGGAAAGCTTCATTAGCCCGAATGGCCCTGTATCCAGCCTGTTTTGACGCCTGTTCTCGCACATTTTGTTCCGACAATTGCCACAATTGCGGCCGGCTTCGGTTGCCGTTGACTTTGATATTGATGGGAAATCGTCTCCGAGTTCTCGAGCTTGTAAATTCTATTGTGGTCAAATAGACTAAAACTATTGGATTCAACTGTTTCTATTATGGAGGTAAACGACATGGTGGATGCCCCCCTCTACGGAAGGCAAGCGCCTTCTTCTCCCGTCATTAATGCGTTCGTATCCGCCGACCGTTACAGCCTCCACGCTGAACTGCGATTGCCGCATGAGCACGCCGTACTGATCGTCGAATCGGGAATGGGCGCCTTAACGTTGAACGGTCGCAAATATCCCGTCTCTTCGGGCCGTTGCTATTACGCGCTGCCTAACATGCCCTTTTCCATTGAGCCCTATTTCAACGAATTTGCTGCCATTCTGGTCCGATTCGACAGGCTCATGCCCTTGGAACGTAGCGCGGAGAGCATTCGATACGCCAGAGAGGACGGCGGCTTTGCCGATTGGGGAGAATTGGCTTCTCCAATGCCAGAGCGGATGCTGCAGCTCGCGCGAGATATGGCGGATCTTGGTCATAGCCACGACCTGCTGGGCGTTGCCCGGAGGGAACGCTGCTTCCACGAATGGATGTACGAGCTGACAGCCGCCAATACCTATTCCTCGGACATCGAGTCAGACAACGGGGAAGTTATAAATCGTGTTATGAAATACATCGATTTGCATTACCACGAGAATTTAAAGCGCAGCGCACTTGCCGGGATGGCGGGGTTCAGTCCTGAATATTTCTCTTCCTTATTCAAGCAAATTAGCGGTCGCAGTCTGACGGATTACATAACAATGCTGCGTATCCGCCACATTAAAGAAAGGCTGTTGTTTGCAGGAGCACGGTTAAGCGATGTCGCCAAGGAAGTCGGTTACAAGGATGAATATTATGTCAGCCGGCGGTTCAAGCAAGAGGTCGGCATCTCTCCTACGAATTATGTTCTTGCGGACAAAAGAATCGTCTCGCTTAATCCCCATCTGACGATGCATCTGCTCGCGCTTGGAATTGTTCCTGCCGCCACTTCCGCCTACCCCTGGGGCTTCGGCGAATACGACAGCCTTCTGAGGGGCGCCGGATGCGAATGCCGGGACTGGACGACTGATTTCACGAACGATGAGCTTGCCGTCCTTCGTCCCGATCTCCTGATCGGCATCGACAACCTGGATCACGAGCGCCTGCATGCATGCAGGCTATTGGCCCCCACGCTTGTATTGCCCTGGTATATCGGCGATTGGCGCGGCCACTTCCATATACTCTCGCAAGTGTGTCGGCGCTCCGTCGAGGAAAAGGAATGGCTGTCACAATTCGATAAGAAGGTCGATTGCGTAAGGTTGGCCATGTCGGAAAGCGGCATGGCTAGCCTTACCGCTACTATTGTTAACATCAGGGATACGACTTCCTATGTTTACCTCAACAGAGGCATGGGCAGCCAGGTTGTTTATAAAGAGCTCAAGTTTAATCCGCCGCCCGGCGTCAGGACAGCCATAGGAGATCGCGCTTCCGCGGCAATCGAACTTTGCGACATTCTTCCCGGGTTTGAGGCTGATCTCATGATTGTAGTTACCGCACCTTCCCCCCTTGCTGCAGCCCGAACGCAAGACATGCTGGCCAGCGAGCTGTGGGTGAAGTATCGCAAGCAAGGCGGTCTTGTCCGCCATGCCGATATGAGTCGCTGGCATGGCTACGATCCGCTGTCTATCCAGTGGCAGCTGTTGGATATCCAGCAATGGCTGGACAGACCGGAGTAACTTCCTACAATAGTCCAAACAACTTCTTACACTAGACTATGGTCGCCCAAAGGTACCTTTGGTATGATTCTTTACGACAATGAGAATCAATATCAGGAGGTAATACAAGTGAAAGCACAACAAAAGTTATGGATGACAAGCCTCTTATTGCTGGCAGTCTTCCTGCTCGCAGCTTGCGGGAATAACAGTTCGAACGCGAATACGGCCAGTCACTCGACCTCGCCTTCGCCATCGGCAACAGTCGCATCGACAGACACAACTGGCGGTTCCAATGCAGCAAGCAACAGCGGAGAAAACGAGACCAGAGAATTCGAACACGGCAAAGGCGTCACCGTCATCCCCGCTAACCCGGAACGTGTCGTAGCGATTCAATATACTGGCGCCATGCTAGCGCTAGGCGTCAAGCCCGTCGGCGCGGACAACGAATGGGCCAAGTACCCTCTCCTGGAACAAGAGTGGGCAGGCATCGAGCATGTTGGCGATTCTTGGACAGGCTTGAATCTTGAGAAAATCGTCGAGTTAAACCCCGACCTGATCGTGACACATGTCGAGGACACCTACGAAGCCTTGTCCAAAATAGCGCCAACCATCTGGATTCCTTGGCTTCAATACGATCCGCCTGGTCAGATCGCCCTTTTCGGAGATATTCTGGGCAAGCAGGCCGAAGCGGAGGCTTGGCAGAAACAATTCGATGCCAAAGTCGCGGAGACGAAGCAAACCGTCGGCTCTATCATTGGCGAAGACAAGACGGTTACGATCTTCAACATTCGTCCTGCCAATCAATTTATCTACGGCAACAAAGCAATGGGCGGCTACGTCATCTATGACCTGCTAGATCTGAAGGCGCCGGAAATCGTTCAGCAGGAGGTCATTGACAAAGGGCTCGGACAGCTGGAAATTTCGCTAGAGCTGCTGCCGCAATATGCAAACTCCGACTATGTCTTCCTCTCCGTGCTCGCAAATGACGGCGGAACCGAGCGAGCTGCCGAAGTGACGGAAGGAGCGATTTGGAAGAACCTCCCCGCGTCCGGGAACAATCGAGTCTTCGATCTGAATTGGGATACGTACTTCACGACCGATCCGCTCTCCACCATGAAGCAGCTTGACGCTTTCGCCGAACTGCTGCAAGCAACGCAGCAATAGGAACGCAGGCTCTAGGGCGAGCGAGTACGGTATGTAACTGGCTTTGCTAGCATTGTGGCTGCAAGACTTGCACATTTTGGTTTCATAGACGCTATTTCCGATTATGCTGCTAATCAGAGTTACTTTCCGGTCCATCGGCGTTTTTAACGCCTACAGATGCTCGCTCGCCTACTTTTCGGAGCCATAAGCGTTAACAACGCCTATGGACGCTTATCAGAGTTACTTCACGGTCCATCGGCGTTTTTAACGCCTACAGCTGCTCGTTCGCCTACTTTTCGGAGCCATAAGCGTTACTAACGCCTATGGACGCTAATCAAAGTTACTTCACGAACCATCGGCGTTTCAGTCTGGTATGTCGCATCATTTCCTAAACGAGGACAAGTAAAGACCGAGCCGACGGCTCGGTCTTTACTTGTGCGTACCAATACAGAGACTCTATTACATCCATCAAGTTCGTTAGCTGCAGGTTATGCAAGCACAAGAAATGCCCCAAAACCGCTTGATTGCTGCACAAAAAAAGTACACATACGCCGCACACCCTATAACAAAGTGTTGCATGCATGTGTACTTTCATTGGAAAACTACGTTAAGTTGTACCTGATAATACTGTTATCTCATTACAAACAGATAGAACAGAATAGCGATAACGAACCGGTAGATCGCGAACCACTCCAGACGGAGCTTCTTGATCAGGTTAAGGAAAGTCACGACGGCGACCATAGCGACTACGAATGCGGCAATAAAGCCGATAAGGAACAGCAGCAGATCATCCGAGGTCAGCATGTCGCGGCTGTCATACAGATCCAGTACCGTCGCTCCAAGCATGACGGGAACCGAGATCATAAACGTAAAGTCCGCGGCAGCCTTCTGGCTTGTCCCTAGCAGCAAGCCGCCAGAGATTGTAGAACCGGAGCGGGAAAAGCCGGGCCACAGCGCCAGACATTGGAAGAGGCCGATGCCAAGCGCCTGCTTGTACGTAATGTCGTCCGTCTCTTCGGCGGTGATCTTACGTTTTACCCGCGCCGCGATGATGAGCAGTATGCCGCCGGCAACGAGGCTGATGAGCACCGGACCGGATCCGAACAGCACGCTTTTGATAAAATCATTAAACAACAAGTACACAATCAGTGCCGGAATCATCGCCAAAATCATATGTATGACGTTCAGCTTCTTTTTCTTGAAGTCGAGCTTTACCATATCCTTAAGCATCGACATATACCGTTTCCAGTATAGCAGCAGAACCGCCATTACCGCGCCTAGCTGAATCACGATCATGAAAGTCTTCTTCGCTTCCCCGTCAAAGCCCAGCAGGTCGCCGGTCAAAATAAGATGGCCCGTGGACGAGACCGGCAGAAACTCCGTCAATCCTTCTACAATACCCAATATAATCGCATTAATAAAATCCTGCATGCCATAACTCCGCCTTTCACTACAGTCTGCCTCTTGCCCGCCAAAATCCCAAACTCTATTTAGAGGTTGTTCAACACACGTATTATTAGTTTAGTTGAAGAACGGGTCAATAATCAATCGAAAATGAATGACAGAAAGCTTACAATATTGTAACCCGTTTAGTTTTTATCGGACTTAAAAGCGCCTTTAAGCAGCTCCGTCATGTCATCCGTCGGCAGCGGCCTGCTGTAATAATAGCCTTGTACGTTAAAGCAGCCCTGCAGCTTCAGCAGTTCTACTTGCTCTCCCGTCTCCGCTCCTTCGGCAATAACATCCATTCGGAGGATGCGCGCCAGCTCGATTATCGTTCGGACGATGGCCAAATTCTCCTCAGAGCTTGTTATGTCCTGGATAAAAGAGCGGTCAATCTTAAGTGTATGCAGCGGGAGGCGCTTTAAGTAGCTTAAGGACGAGTAACCGGTGCCGAAGTCGTCCATCGCGATAGAAATGCCGCGCCGCTTAAGCTCGCCCAGCGTCGCCAGCGTATGCTTCTCATCCTGCATGGCTATGCTCTCCGTCAACTCCAGCTCGACATATTGCGGATCAAGCCCCGTCTCGCGCAGCAATGCCGTGACGACCTCGATGAAGTCCTGCGCCTGGAATTGCAACGCGGAGATGTTAATCGCAATCTTGACGGGAGGCAGTCCTTCCTCATGCCACGCCTTGAGCTGCTGGAAGGCCGTTCTCATCACCCAATTTCCGATCGGCACGATCAAGCCCGTGGATTCCGCCACAGGGATAAATTCCGCTGGAGATACGAGCCCCACGCCTGCCCGATTCCATCGCACCAACGCCTCCAGCGTCGTAATCCGACCGGTTTGCGAGTGGTATTGCGGCTGATAATGGAGCAAAAACTCTCCTCCCGCCAGCGCCTCTCGCAGCCCCTTCTCCAGATCAATCGTCTGCTCGAAGTCCCTTCTCATCTCCCATGAGAACGTTCTGACCGGGTTCGAATTGTCCTGCTTCGCCTGAAGCATGGCTGCATCCGCATACTTCAGCAGCGATTCCGGATGCTCTCCGTCATTTGGGAAAGCGCTAATGCCGATGCTTGCCGTAATAGAAGCTTCATAGTGTTCCAATTGGTAGGGCTCGGACAGCCGGGATACAATCTTTTCCGCCATTTGATAGGCTTCTTCTACATAAGTATCCGGAAGCAAAATCATGAACTCGTCCCCGCCGAGCCTGGAGGCGATATCCTTCGGACGAATGCATGCCAACATCCGCTCCGCAGCCTGCTTGAGCAGCAAATCCCCGTACGAGTGGCCAAGCGAATCGTTTACGAACTTGAAGCGGTCCAGGTCGATACACAGAATCGAGACGCTGCGATTGTCCGGCTTAGCCCTCTCGATGGACTGCTTCAGACTTTGTTGAAGACTGTCCCGGTTAAACAATCCTGTTAACGTGTCGTGATAAGCGATATGCCGGATCAGCTCCTGATCGCGTTTATGCTCCGTGATGTCCGTGCGGATCGAGACATATTGATAGGGCTTATTATTTCTCATAAACGGCACGATGAAAGTTTTTACCCAGTAGTGCGAGCCATCCTTCGCCCGGTTCTTGACCTCGCCGGACCACACCTCGCCCGATGCGATCGTCGCCCACATTTCCCGAAAGAACTGCTTGCTGTGATAACCCGAATTGAGAATGCGGTGCGTGTTGCCGATCAACTCGTCATGGCTGTACTTCGAAAGCTCGCAAAATTTATCGTTGGCATATGTAATAACGCCGTGCGCATCCGTCATGGCCACAATGGAGGATACGTCAAGCGCGTATTTGATCGCGGCGAGTTCTTTGATGCTGCTGGATATCCCGCTGTTGCCGTCGTCCAGGGAGTATGTGCTATTCAATTCGGCTTCGCCTCTATCCTCTGTCTTTTTTCGTTTCTATGTTGTGTTCTATATATTTTCCCACTAGACTGCCGTTATTTCAATCTCTTTCACACAACCCTGCTCGCAAAGTATTGCCTAGTGCCAAAGGACCAGGATTATGCTACTATATAATTGTCTAATCTAGCACGGAATGGTAAAAAACAAAGATAGATTCCCACTTAGCAGAGGGTGTTTGCAATGGCCGAAACCGCCGATCACGTGCATCAATCCAAATCCACCGCATCTCCTGCCCCCGCGGGGCGCAGCGCAAGTACGCCTCAAGCAGCTCCTGGACAAGCCTTGTCGAACTTCAGGCAAGGCAGCATGTCGCCTGCCGACGTCATGCAGTTGCAGCGTTCCTCCGGCAATCAGGCAGTTCTGCAGCTGTTCCGGGATCGCAGCGCGGCGGCCCCGGGCACGCAGGCTCCGATTCAACGGCAGATCACGCGTCCCGGCAATATGTTTCAATCCACACGAACTCCGGCAGCTCCATCGACCGCAGCAACGCCTACCGCTTCGATAGCCGCCCCATCGACTGCCGCTTCGGTAACGCCGGTCGTCGAGACGCCCGCTCGGGCAGTTTCATCGGCGTCTTCCCCGGCCGCCGACGTTCCGGCAGTCCGGACACCGCCGAATCTGCAAGGCCGAGGCGGCTATGGCGAGGTCTACAGCTGGCTGAAGGCGCAGGCTGCTTCCTCCAAAAAGACGGATCTGTTCGGCTTCTTTGATACTTTAAGTCCGGAACAGAAGATGAGCGCCATCCGCACGATGGCGGGCAGCGCGAGAGCGATCTCCGTCGACGCCGTCAAGAAAACCATGATGTCCGGCTTCATCAGCAAGTCCGTCGACTGGGACAAGTTCTCCGTTATTGTTAGGGAAGCGAAAAAGATCGACACCACCAACTACAATGCCGATCAGGATCGCGACTACGCCAGCTACGCGGCGATCGGCACATCCAGCGCGGCAGGCGGCGTATCCGGCTCCTCCACGATCAGCCAGACGCTTGGCGCGGCCGGCGCCAAGGGCACGGCTCTCGTCTCCGCTCCGATAGCGGGAGGGCTGGGCGGCGTTGCCGCGGTGTCGCAAATCTATAATGCGAGCCAAAATTATGACGGCGCGCTCAGCGCAGCCGGCAAGGCGCAGGTCGTCGCGGGCGAAGGCGCCGGAGGAGCGGCTGACCTGGCGAGAGTTACCGCGGGCACGGTCAACAGCGTTAGACAGGTATCCGGCATGGCGCTCAATGGCGCGGCTACCGCGGCTGCCGGCGCCGGCGCAATTATTGGCGGCGCGGCTTACATGGCGGGAGGCGCGGCCGGCTATATCGAAGGCCGACGCAATGTCAAGCGCATG
>NZ_BDQX01000339.1:36533-136852 GCF_003112455.1 Paenibacillus agaridevorans | reverse complement strand
GGGCAGAGCGGAGAGCTTGCCGAGCAGCAACGGCTCGCGGCCGGACTCGGCAAGTCCACGCAAGAGATGAACAAATCCAAGAGCGGCATGACCGCTGTCAAGGGCGCATTGATGGTCGCGGGCGGAGTAGCATTGATCGCAGCAGCGGCATCTCCTGCCGGACCAATCCTGATCGCGCTCGGCGCGATTTTGGGCGGAGTCGCGGCAATCGTGAAGTTTTACAAGAAACACAAAAGGAAAGAAGCCTTTGTGGACAAGGCGCTTAAAGTCGATGAAGCCATGGCCTCGGAGGCATACAAGGGGCTTGCCAGAGACAAGGTTCGGCAGTCGTTGCTTGAGAAGCACGGCTTCAACAGCTTGGGGCAATGCTACAATCAGCTCGTTACCGACCTGGCCGGCATGCTGTATGAGAGCGGGGTCGTGGGAGACGATCAGGAGAGCCGGGCGATTATCGAAAACATCGGCCTCAAGATCGACAAGGCGAAAAAGAAACCGGGCAAAGATCTGATCGCCAAGAAATTGCATACGTAGAGGAGAATCGCCATGACCGAGTCATTATCGTTCGCCCGCTCCGTGCTGGGCGGCCTGCACGACTATTACGGCAGACACGGCATCGCCGCCAAGCTGGCCGAGCCGGACGACGAGGCTCCCTATGCCTCGCTACTGATCCGATTCGACGAGATCGGCTCCGGCAATGAATCGGTGCTGCTGGAGATGAGCTTCCTTCCAGGATTAGAAGAAGCAGAGCAAGCCGGCGTTTATCTGCTTCAGACGTTCGCCGTACTCCGGGACCGGACGGCCCAGGAGCGCTATACATCCTTGGTACAAATATGCGCGAGCCTCAATCTTACGCTCCCGCTCGGCGCTTTCGGCGTCTCGGAGCCTGGAGGAGCCCTATACTTCAAGCATAATGCCATGCTGCGAGCAGAATGGCTGGAGGGAGAGTCGGGCGTTCAGCATCTTGATCGGGTCAATGGCCTGGCGCTTCACCAGCTTCATCTATACTCAGATACGCTTATAGCCGAAGTCTGACACAAAAACGGGGTTGTCCAAGGGTCGATAAGACTCTGCGGACACCCCCCTATTTTTTTGGTATCGGCTTTCCTACACCCACGCCTCGTTCGAATAACCGCGCTGCTCCCAATACCCGATATGTTCCCCTTCGATGAGCTCGATCCGGTTTAGCCACTTGACCGATTTATAGGCATACATACCCGGCATGATAAGCCGTACGGGTCCGCCTAGATCGCTCGGAATCGGCTTTCCATCGTGCATGACGGCAATCATCGCATCGTCCTGGGCTAACTGCTCCAGCGTAATGCCGCTAGTATAGACACCGTCGCCCGAGTAGAAGATCGCGGACTTTGCCTTCCCCTTTACGCCAGCCAGCGCCAATATCTCCTTGACCGGGATACCCTCCCATGTGTTGTTATAGACCGACCACCCCGTCACGCAGTGGAAGTCGCTAACCTGCACCGTCCGCTTAAGCTTAACGAACGTATCCCAGTCCCACTCCAGCGCCTTGTCTACGAGTCCATCGATGCGCATTGACCAGTTCTCATTATTGAACGAAGGGATGGGCGTCACCGTGTACACGCGGAAGCTGCCCTGCGCTCCTCCGCCAATGGGAGGCGCCGAATCTGGGAGAGGCTCCGGCGCGGGCAGCATTACGTTCGAATCGTTCTGAATCAGTTGTTCCATGTTTCTACCATTACCCACGCTGCCGAGCTGATCGCCGAACCACTTCAGGAAGGACGGACCGACAGTTACCGCAATACCGGCGCCTATTGCGCCGCGAATGAACGCGCGGCGAGTATATAATGGCTGCGGGGCCGCGGGATGGTAGACGTCCCTCTCTGCCGGCGGTAATTGCATCGTGCGTCGATTGGAGTCTTTGAGCCAACGAGCTCTCGACAAGGAATGATAGATGATATAAGGCAAGCCGATCCACGTCAGGAGATCGTGAGTTACGAGCGCCACGTTCGACATGCGAGGTCCTGCCAGCTTGAACTGCCAGAGGATAACGCCTGACAGCAGCCATCCGAATAGAAAGGTTAGCACGATATAGACGTTAAGCTTCTGCTTGGGCTTGCCCTTCAGCCTCTTCCAATGCTTGCCCGCAAGCACGAGATAATAGGCGATAGGCAAAACGGAGGCGATTCCGACGGCGATATGAATCCACTTGAGCCAGACGCGCCCTTCGCCAAGGACGCCTCGCCAGAAGCCTCCCAACAGAACAAGGCCGGACAAGGCCAGCAACAGGACGATCCACCCATTCCAGGCATGGATGGAGACAAGCTTCTTGCCGTACCCTTGACGCAGCTTTTTCAACAGTCCACTCATACTGGCATCTCCGCCCTCCGAAGGTTCATAATCTGCTTTCATTGTACCGTAATGCTCCGACAACGCGAAAGACCAGCTCCGCGAGTGCGCTCACTCCCCAGGCTGGTCTTTCTACTGCTGTTCCATCGGGATTGCAAAGGACACCGTCGTGCCAGTCCCCGGTACGCTGACGATAGTCAGGCCTTGCCGGTAACGCTGAGCAAGCCGCCGGTTCGTATTGGCGATGCCAATGCCTCCCGTGCCACCGAAAACATGCTGCAGCAGATTGTCCGCATCTTGCTGCGTCATCCCCTTGCCATTGTCCTTCACCTCGAACAACGTATCCTGCCCCCGCCGGATGATCCGGATGACAACCGTGCCTCCTTCCGCGCGACTCAGCGCCCCGTGCTTGACGGCGTTTTCTACGATAGGCTGCAGGCTAAGCGGCGGCAGCATGAGATCGATGTTCGCATCGATCTCCCACTCGACGGACAACAACGACCCAAATCGTTCTTGTTCGATGTATAGATAGGAGCGAACAAGCTTCAACTCATGAGCGAACGGCACCATTTCCCCCGCATTCAGGAAGTTAAAGCTAATCCGCAGATAGGATGTAAAAGCTTCTGCGAGTTTCCTCATCTTGTCCGGGTCGATATCGCTTAAGGCCAGAATGGAATTTAAGGTGTTGAACAAAAAATGCGGATGAATCTGCGCCTGCAAATAAGCGGCCTCGAGTCGCAGTCTCTCCGTTACGGAACGCTTAAGCGTCGTTAGCGACCAGACGCGGTATTTCAATTCCAGCGCGTCTACAGGCTTGGTCAGATAGTCGTTCGCTCCAGCGGAAAAACCCGCATAGATGTCCGCCTGTTGGCTTCTCGCCGTCAGGAGCAGTACAGGCAGCTCGGAGATGGAATACCGCTCCCTGATCGCTTTGGTCAATTCATAGCCGGACATGCCCGGCATCATGACGTCGGAGATGACGAGATCCCACTGCCCGTTCTCCAGCAGCTCCAGCGCTTCAGAAGCGTTTGCCGCTGTTGTGATGGTATAAGAATCATTGCCCAAAATGCCAGCCAACACTTGAAGATTGACCGGATCATCGTCGATAGCGAGAATGTTCTGCTTCACGCCATGCGTTCCCATTTCAGGCGGAGCCAGCTCTATCCAGCTGCCGTTCTCCTCATGTGCCAGGAGCGGACTCTCTCCCGCCCCCAGTACATGATTCCATGGCTGGGCCGCTACACTGGGATCTTCTGTGCCATCCGGCGACTGACTATCTGCGAGAGGCAGCGAGAATTGAAATTCCGTCCCTTTCCCGGGCCGCGAACGAGCGGTAAGCGTTCCTCCATGAAGCTCCACAAGCTGCTTGCAGATGCTGAGACCAAGCCCGATGCCTCCGTTGTCCGAATGCCCTTGCTCATACGGGAGGAAGACGCGGGCAAGCGTCGCCTCGTCCATGCCGGCCCCGGTATCCGTTACGCTAACGACGGCTCGTCCCTGAATGATCGCCGCTTCGACGAAGACCTCGCCTTTTTCCGTATATTTAATGCCATTATGAATAAGATTGAACAGAATCTGGGCAAGCCGCTTTTCGTCCGCCATGACGACCGGGAAGGAGTCCGGTATTCGCGAAGCCAGCTTGACGGGTTTCTGCTCGACAAGATAGCCCAACATGCCGATAACGCCTTCCGCGATGGATTGCAACGGGATCGGCCGCATCTGGAGAACAACATGTTTTTCCTTTAAACGCACGAGATCCAGCAAATCCTCGATCAAATGCGACATACGCCTGCCGATCGTAATGAGCAGCTCCATATCCTTGTAGCTTCTGTCCTCGATCGACTGGCGTTCCCTTAGAGCAACCGTCTGGGCGATATTAATAATGCCGTGGATCGGCGTTCGAAGTTCATGCGACGTGTGCGCAAGAAATTGGTCTTTCAGCTTGTCCGACTGCCTGAGCTGTTCATTAAGCTTCGCGTTCTCGGCCGCATTGCGGAAGTACAGCTTGAACCAGTAAGAAGAGAAGCCGATGATGGCCGCAATAACATCGAACGGATAATACTCCGTGTAATTCATGCCATACGTATTAAGAAGCCCCCACACGATGCTGGATATGACGCCGATCGCAGACAGCAGCAAAAAGATAGCACCGCTGTGGTTATTTACCACCATTTTGCCTATGAGGTATAGGAACCAGACGACAGGCACGACGTAGAAGAACAAGCCTACGCGGAGGCTCGACAAATAATGAACCGTGTCGATTGGCAGCACCATAATCGTAATAACGTATGCCACGAACAGCCACGAGAACAGACGAAACAATCGTCCGTCCGACACGCTCCCCGAGAAGATTCGCGTCAGCATCAACATGAAATACGTCAGCATGACATAAGAAATGCTTCCAAGCTTCACCACCCAGGTGTAGTTGACGGGCAGCCAGTGCAAAATAAGCTTGTCATGGATTGTAATGATAGACAGCGCAGATGAAAGCATCATCATGAAAAAGACCAGAAACGCGTATTGCTTGCGATTGAAGATATATAAAATGATGGCGTAAATGCCATGCAGCATCAAAATAACGAAAGTGAACAGTTGAAAGCCGATGGAATACCAGCGTTCTCCGTCGATCGCCGCTTGAGAGCCGAAGCGGATCGGAACTACGATTCCGCCGCGAACCGGGTTGTCGTAATTGGAGACGCGGATCAGCAGCTCGATGGAGTCCTTTCCATCGTCGTTGGAGTAGGTTGCGGTATAAGACCAGCGACTGGGCTTGTATTGGTCCTTGCTTAAGCCGAGTTGTCCGAATTCCGACTGGGTCTCTCCATTTACAACAACCTGCGAGGCGGCCTCGATTCGTTTGATCCAGAAACCATACGTCTGCTCGGGCTGCTCTTTAAGCAGAATGGTCAGCTTATACGTGCCGGAGCCGTATGCCTCTCCGTCAGGCATGGCCTCTCCCCAGCTTCCAGGCACTTGCACATACCGGGGTTCGCCGACAGGCGTTCCTTCCAGCTGGCCAGGGTAGAATGCCCATTCGCCGTCAAGCAGCATGGAGGGGGATTGTTCGAAGTCCCACTGTCCAAGATCGATGACACCTTGTTGAATCGGAGGATGCTCCGGAATAGGATTCCATTCTTGCCATAACCATCGAAAGCCCAGCAGAAGTCCGAGGAAAAGTATCGTCAGCATAGCGGATTTTATTAGCGGGTAGTCTCGTAAAGTTTTCATACAGCTAAGATTCGACATCAGGAGCGTTACTCCTTTATACGATTACGGTAACGGGCCCTCGTAACCCCATACCGCCTAAACCAGCAATATTCTGCTACTTCGCAGGTGAGATCTCGAGCTGACCGCAGCCGCAGACCGTATGCTGAATGTCCGGGATGCGAACAGCCGAGTCACCGGCTCAGGTATGCAAATGTGTAGAACTTCACGCGCAGCTTCAAGCAAGTGATTGGCGTAACGCCTGGTGAGTATAGCAAAAAACAAGGGGCTGTCATTTTGGGACAGCCCCCTGTTCTATGTTCCGTTCCGATGAGGAGGCATGCCTTGCGGCATCCGATAACTCCCCTCCCCCGGCTTTCGTCCTGCGCCAGCAGTACGCGCTAACCGGATGGGACGACGTTTTATGGCCATTCCACGTTCTGGAACGTATTCGTCTCGGCGGACTCGTTTGCCTTCAAGCAGAGCAGCGCGCTCAGCAAGCCGTCGCCCAGCGTTGTCCGCGAGCGCTCCTTGCCTCGGACGGCCTGCAGGAAATTGTTTACGAGTATCCCGTCTCCGCCGCCGTGTCCATCCATCGCACTGACATCGATGGCATGCGTCTCCACCCGCGCCTCATGATGCATATAGACCTTAAGCTCATTCGTATACCAGTCGAACTCCAACGTTCCCTTGTAGCCGAGCAAACGGGCGCCGCGCCTTGCCGCTCCCCTGCGCGCAAAAAAATTCTGAGAATAGTTGACATGCATGCCCGTCTCGTAACGCAGCAACGCCCCGCCAGAATCTTCGTTGCCTGTATCTTCCGCAAAACTGCAGTAGTCATCCCCATGACGATTATGCGGCTTCAGTGCGCTTTCCTCGCAGGTTCTATTTTCCTCGCAATTTGAGCATTTCAATCCCGCCGGCTTCGTTCCCGTAAAGACCCGCTTCGACTTCATCGCGCATACGGCAATCGGCTTAAGTCCGATGAGATAGTTGATATAGTCGAAGTCATGCGTCGCCTTTTGCAGAAACAGCCCGCCCGTAATGCGCTCGTCCCTGTACCAGGAATGATAATACACGCCTCCGTACGGGACGTTGTTAACCGCCTGCACATGCTCCACCGTACCGATCTTCCCGGAATCGATAATTTCCTTGGCCAGCCTGACGAGTGGTGTATTGCGTAGCGGGAACGAGACGACTACCTCCGACCGGGAAGCCTCGTATCCGGCCTTGAGCCGCGACAAATCCTCGTAAGTGGTTGCGACCGGCTTCTCCAGATACAGCGGCAAATGCCGGCGAAGCACTTTAAGCGCCATATCCGTATGAAGGTCGCAGCGCGTTCCGATAATAATGCCGTCTAGCTCGCAAGAATCCAGCATTTCGTCCGCATTGTCAAAAAATTGCGTATGGCGAGCTTCCTCTCCAAGCCTGGTCTTTAGTTCATCACGCTTCGGATCCGCTATCGCAGCGATGCTGTAACCTAACTCCTCCGATTGAAGGGCGGGAAAAATACTGCTAACCCGTAGTCCGTAACCGATTACTCCCAATCTCATGTTCCGCACCTGGCTTTCCGTAGTATGAATCGAAAAACTTATTGATTATCGATTAATTACCGAAATAATAACACGGATGATAACGGAAGTATTTGCTTGAATCAGTTCATTAGTTGTATATTATCGATATAAATTTGCGAGGAGGATTGCCTCATGGACCTGTGCTTGCAAAAGAATCGCTCTTCCGACATGCAGGATATGAATCCAAGCGTCCACTGGGCACAGCATCAATGGGTGCCTCCCGTTCTGCTGCCGGCAAGAAGAATTTACGATTTCGAGATCATGTATGTTTATTCGGGAGAAATGCGCGTCCATTTCCCTCTGTCTAACGACACAGATACTTATCTGCCTGGCGACCTGTTGTTCCTCCATGCAGCCATGCCTCACCGCATCGAGACTCGGGCTGCCGATAGAACGCATCTGCTCGGCATCCATTTTGATTTCTTCGATGATTTCGAGATCTCTCCCGAACTGTTTGTCGATGTCGATGAAAGGAATGTACGCAACGACCGATTTTGCCGGCCGCCGCTTGACAGCGAAGGGAACAACCTCTTTGCCCGTCGCTATGCTTCCGTGCCCGAGGACATTGTCCGCTTGATGGAGAAGGTTTGCGAGGAGTTTACACAGGAGAAGCCGGGCTTCGGCGCGGCTTGTAAGGGAGGCATGCTGCTGATTGCGACCGCTCTGTCCAGATTGCTGCCGATCCCGGCGCGGACTGTTCCCCAGGCCTATCAAGACGCGTTTAAGGAGCTGACGGAGGAGATTGCCCGCGCTCTACACTTTCCTTGGACTAGCGACATCATGGCTAATCGCCTGAACGTAAGCCCGGATTATTTCATCCGACTGTTCAAGAAGCATTACGGGACGACCCCGGGGCAATATGTCAGCAGGCTTCGCCACCAGGAGGCCAAGCGCTGTCTGAGGGAAAGCGATCTGAAGATCGAGCAGATCGGCCTGCTTATCGGATACGAGGATTTGCATCACTTCAGTCATGCGTTCAAGCGATGGCAGGGCGTCTCCCCTCGCGAATATCGCAAAATGTCCTCTCTCTTATAGCGCCAACAACAAAATCGTCCTGAGTTACTTTCCGGTCCATCGGCGTTTTTAACGCCTACAGCTGCTCGTTCGCCTACTTTTTGGAGCCATAAGCGTTACGAACGACTATGGCTGCTAATCAGAGTTACTTTACGATCCATCGGCGTTTTTAACGTCTACAGCTGCTCGTTTGCCCACTTTTTGGCCCCATAGGCGTTATTACGCCTATACACACTAATCAGAGTTACTTTACGATCCATCGGCGTTTTTAACGCCTACAGCTGCTCGTTCGCCCACAGTCTGGTATGTCGCATAATTTCCTATACAACGACAAAAAAACGCAAGCCACGCGGACACTGCCGCAAGCTTGCGTTTTTCTCTACGTTTTTCTCTACGTTTTTCTCTGCACTTTATCTGCACTTTATCTGCGCTTTATTTGCGTTTTACCGATGTCCATGAACTCGTTGCACAACTATTCGTCGCGCTGTTCATACGCGCATTCATTCGCAAACGGCTCCCGCTCCCTCATCCGTATAACAACGGCGGTCAGCGGCTCCAGCACGATCGCCTCTCGCGACAACCCGAAGCCCGCCTGCGCCGCGACTTCGCTGGCGCCAGCCGTCTCGCCGTCCACGAGCACCTCGCCCTGCGTCAGGTCCGCCTGCAGTGACAACCTGATCGTCCTCTCGCGCTCATCCGCGTTCACAAAGACATAATAGGCACCTGTCCCGTCGGTCGATTGACAGCGATAGGCGATCACAAGGTCGAATTCTCCGATATCCGGCGAAAGAATCATCGTCATGTCGCGATTGACAGATTCCATATCGCCGAGACGGAACGCGTTCGTGCTTCGCCTCAGCTCAATCAGACCGGCTGTATAAGAACGGGTCAGAGCGTTTTCCGGATATATCGTTCCGTCATCCGTCGCTTTGCTCCAATCAAACTTGTTGATGGCATCCGAGGAATCGTAGGAGTTATGCACGAAGTATCCGATGATCTCGCCATGAACGTTAAAGTGCGGATGGGCGTGGGCGGCCGGCGCCGCGCTTCCTCCCCATTGCTTCGTCCTGCCGAACTCTTGACCGGCTTGCATAAAGATTGTCCCCTGCGATGTAAAGAGGAGCACATGTCCTAGCCGAAGCCTGCGATGGATGCGCCTTGCGTCCGCAGGAATACGCGGATCCGCCCGAAGCGTCACGGCAATGACGTCGTGCAGTGTCAGGTTATCATGCGCCTCCAGGTATTGCACCATATCTCCAGGAGAATCAGCCGGCGTATTGTACGGCTGCGCCTTTAAATTGCGGAACAACGTGTCGATATGGCGCGCGCCTCCCATCAGGAATCGCGGCTCGCCTTCGCTGCCGAATCCCGATTTCAGCTCGTTTCGGAATTCGTCGGAGAAGACGCCAACGTCGTCCGTTTTGTTCATCCAATCCTGATCTGCGCCCATTCCCACGAGGGAAGGCTCCCCGATATGACCAGCGAAGGTCCGCCAGCCTTCGCCGATAAACAAGGGCTTCGGATGAATGGCGGCCGCCTCGTCGAATGCCCGCTGCACTGCCGGGTACGTCGCATCGCCCATCATGTCCCAGCGCATGCCGTCTATTTTGTACTCCTGAAACCAATACTTCACGGAATCCACCATAAGCTTCTCCGCCATCTTGTGATTGGTGGCCAGATTGCTTCCGAAGCCACCGAGCAGCTCGCCCGCTTCATTTCGGTAGAAATAATAATCCGGCACGATATCCTCCAGCAGCCATGCCTTCGCCATATGCGTGTATACGACATCCAGAATAACGCCCATACCTGCACGATGGATCGCGGCGATCAGCTCCTTGAGCTCCTTTACACGCAGCTCAGGATCGCGCGGATTCTCGGAATACGCTCCATCCGGGCAAAAATAACCATGGGGATCATAACCCCAGTTGTACTGGTTATTTTCCGTGGATTCGTGTAGTTCGCGCTGCGACATTGCGGCTTCGTCGCCATAATACCAGGCCATAACGGGCAGTAGCTGCACATGCGTAACGCCAAGCTTTCGGATATAATCCAGCTTGTCGATAAACGCCCGGTAAGTGCCCCACCTCGCATGCAAATCTCCCTCGATGGCAGGATCCGACGTAAAATCCCGGATATGCGTCTCGTAGATGATGGCGTCTTCCCTGCGCTCGTAACCTTCGATCTCCGCGAATCCGAGTCCGCCTTCCGGCTCCGTCTCGCTCAAGTCGATGATAGCTGCCTTGCCGACGGCATCGCGATCGGCTCCGAGCGGCAGCCCCGCCGGACTGACCCGGAATTCCGCCATCGACTTGGCGTACGGGTCCAGCACCCTGCGCGTCGTCCTGCCGTGCGTAACCTCGTACTGATAGTAATATCCTCTCAGATCCGCGATGTCCAGAATCTCTGGCGTTGCCGTCACGGACCATACGCCTTGCTCGCCTCGCATCAGTTCGGCGGCGCCGACTTCCCGTTCCGCATCGTCTTTATCGTAGAAGCGGACCGCCACCGCGTCCGCCTTTGGCGCCCACAGTTTCAGCTTGGCTGCGCCTTTGTCGTACGTCGCGCCCAGATCGTCTCCGCCATAATAAAATTTTGCATCCAGTTCAGCCCAATCTGCGCCTGCAGCATCGGAGTCCGGTTTGCCTTCATACCACTCCGCCACTCTCTTGGATGCGGCATCGTCGTGAAAAATAAACGTGACCTCCTTGGGGGCGTCAAGCTTAAACTTGATATTGCCTCCTCCCAGCATCCCGTTGACGCCGTAGTTTTCGGTCCAGCCGCCATTAATGGCAACTTTGTATTCATAATAACCGGGATTCAGCGGTACTTTCAGGATATGCATTTCGCCCCCGATGTTGATCATTCGGAGCTCTTCGGCGTCCGTAGACCAGTCGCTGGCGATGCCGGCTTGCGTCCAAAAGTTGCCTGCGACATGCGCGACTCTCCCCGCGGATCCCGGCTTCCCGGTATGTAATGGATGATTCATGAGAATGGACAAGGCATCCACGCCCTTTTCTGGTAGTGTGCAATCTATCAGCGCTCATAGGAGATTAATTGAGATTAATAGACTGTTGTCAGTAAGTATGGTCACGTTGCGGAGCGATTAAACGGATGCTGCTTATCCACCATCCAGCACGTCTTGTCCGCCTTATTGATATGATCGTCAATCAGACGGTGTTTGTTTAGCTTTGTCGAAAGGGCATGGCCGCTTTTTCTGCAGATGATTCCATATTCTTTTTCGACTAGATATGACAATCTTGTCCTTTGTCTGCTATTTTCCGCTATAATAGGAATGATAGCCTCTTACTTCCCGAACCTATCAACATTACCTGCAAGGGGGCAACGACATGTCCATTGACATTCTCCAACGAAATCATGTTAAAGTGCTCGGAAGCGGTGACCAAACGATCGTCTTCGCCCACGGCTTCGGATGCGACCAGGAGATGTGGAGACACATCGTGCCGGCCTTCGAGCAGAACTATCGTATCGTGTTGTTCGACTACGTCGGATCGGGAAAGTCGCAAATCGACCTTTACGATTCCACTAAATATAATGATCTGCATGGCTATGCGCAGGACGTGCTGGACGTGATGGAGGCGCTGGAGCTTAAGGATACCGTCTTCGTGGGACACTCCGTAAGCGGAATGATCGGCATGCTGGCATCCATCCGCAACCCCGAATATTTCTCGCGGATGATCATGATCGGCTCGTCCCCGAGATACATGAACGATCAGCCGGACTACTTCGGAGGTTTCAACAAAAGCGATATTGACGAGCTTCTCGAGATGATGCAGCTTAACTTCATCGGATGGGCCAGTTACCTGGCGCCGATCGTCATGCAGAATTCCGACAGGAAGGAACTAGCCGAGGAGCTCGAACGAACCTTCTGTTCCCGGGATCCGCATATCGCCCGGCAATTCGCCGAAGTGACCTTTTATTCCGATTGCCGTTCCAGTCTGGAGAAGGCCTCTGTTCCCTCCCTCATCCTGCAATGCTCGGACGACAGCATCTCTCCTGTAGAGGTCGGCGATTACTTGCATGCGCATCTTAAGAATAGCAAGCTTCGTCAGATGACGGCGAAGGGGCATTATCCCCAGTTAAGTCATCCGGACGAGATGGCGCAGTGTATGAAAGACTATTTGGCTGGCGTGTAAACGCTGAGAAAGGCATGACGAAATGGACTCAAGATTAGACAACGCTCCGTGCGGATACTTCTCGATTACCGATGCCGGCATTATTCGAGAGGTCAATCAGACCTTGTTAAACATGTTGCAGCACGACAACCCCGAGTTGGCCGGCCTTCATGTCGAGTCGGTCTTGTCCGTCACGAACAAGCTTCTGTTCCACACGTACTTCTATCCGCACATCCAATTGTACGGCCAAGTAAACGAGATGTATATGTCGCTTCGCACGAATAGCGGAGGGGATGTGCCCGTCCTGCTGAACGGCATTCGAAGGACGCGGGACGGCGAGAGCCGCATCGATATCGTCGTAGTAGAGATGCGCAAGCGGATCGAACATGAAAAGGATGTTCTGCAGACCAAGGTCAAACTCCAGGAGCTGTATCAAGCGACGAACGAGGCAAATAAGCGGCTCGAGCTTCTTAACGAGGAATACGAACGGAAGCAGCAGGAGCTCATGCTGATTAACAGCAGGCTCGAGGCCATGGCAACCACCGATCCGTTAACGGGGCTTCGCAATCGGCGGTACTTCCAGGATCACTTAACGACTCTTCTCGCGAAGCACCAAGACAGCGGACAGCCCCTGTCCATGCTTATCATCGATATCGACCACTTCAAGCACATTAACGACACGTACGGCCATCCCATCGGCGATATCGTGTTGGCCAAGCTCGCCGAGCTTCTCCAATCGATGTCGCGGGAGACGGATATCATTGCGCGGTTCGGCGGCGAAGAGTTCGTGGCGATTCTCCCCGAGACCGGCAAGGAACAAGCGGTGGATATCGCGGAGGCGTTATGCCGGGCGACCGCCGCCACTCCGATGGACGATTACCGGATCACGATCAGTTTGGGCGTTGCTACGGCTGAAGTCGGGGAAACGAATGGAACGCTTGTCAAGAAAGCCGATACGGCGCTGTATGCGTCCAAGAGCGGCGGCCGGAACCGCGTGACGCATGCGGGGGATCTTTAAAAGAGAGGAACAGCTGTACGGCGAGGACCGTCGACGGCGGGCGTTGCTGACATCGACGTAGATCGTTGCAGTAGTCCAGGCGGCTCATGATAAATAAGAAGGACAAGGTCGAGTAGTTGGATGTGGAGTTGGATGCGAAGTTGGATGTGTAGTTGGATGAGTAGTTGGATGAGTAGTTGGATGCGGAGTTGGATGCGGAGTTGAATGAGTAGTTAGATGACAAAGAGAAGGACAGTGAAACAAAGGGAAAACCTCCCTTTATTTCACTGTCCTTTCGTCCATTCAGAGAAATTATAGGAATTTCTCCCACTATTTCATGAGTATACGAGGTTTATCGGCAATTCGATAGCTATTAGAGGGCATATTTCCCTTTATATTCCCGGAATAACCTATAAACGCGTGATTAGAGGGTCATTTTCCCATTGTTTTTAGGCATGATTGTTTAAACCCAACAACAGCTAACCTGTCGGCCTTATTCGAATTGATCCGTCATATCCGTCCAATTGCTCCAGTCGGGCAGCTTCTGCTCCCCCCAATACTGCAGGAACATCCTGATGACCTCGTTGCTGTCCACGGTGGAATAACCGTAATGCTTGAAGGTACCGTCGTCGTTGACCAGACGTAGCTCAACCACAAAGCCGTTGCCCTCGCCCTCCGCCGTTGCCGCTTGCAAATAGCTGCTCCCTTCGACCGGCTCGCTGGGGTCGAGAACAATGAAGTCATCGGAGTCCAGCGCAAGGATAATATCCGTTATAAGCGAAGCATTAATCGCTTCATTCTCGAAATTTGCCCATTGCGAGGTAATTCGGTAGGTCAATGTACGGCCACCATCTTGCGGCGCGTTCGTTGTTTCACTCATCTTTGTTCCTCCTCGTGAAGTTGTTCCTTTTTACCTCAGGATCAGTCATAAGACTCTCCTTACACGACGGTATTGCTGATCTCTTTCTTGAAGCCATTCTGCTCAGCGGTATCCATGATCTCGTATATGGATTTCCATGCTGTATCGTTGAACAAATACCACTGATCCTCGGTTACATCATGAAGCAGCATAGGCGGGTATTCCGCTAGCAGCTCGGCCGGGAATGCGTTAACGATGGAATAAACATCGTAACGAAGCAAGCTTTTCCCTTTTTGATCCAAAAAGTCAAACTGCGCGCCTTTATAATAGGATCCCAATATATCCATCGTGTAGCGCCATGAATAATCCTTCGGCGCTTCGACCTTGTCTCCTTTGTTTTCCGCAAAAATATGATAAATGGATTTATTATAAGAAGGACCCGTATAGTGAGAGATAACGCCCCCCATTGTCATGTGGTATTCGTGCTGCAGTGCTCGTACTTGTACACCATCAATTAACAAGGGCGGGGTGTCGACAGTAACTATGTTGTTCGCGTAATTGACATTGCAGCCAAACGCTTGCGCGATGAAACGCAGCGGCACGAACACGCGATTATTTTTTTTGTAAGGCCGAACATCCAGCTGTACCTTGTCGTCATTCATCTGTGCCGTGCTGCTGTTAATCGATAATGTCACTTTCAGATCGCCTTTGGTAATGACAACCTCGGGATTCAACCATTCGACGTTTGCGCCCAGATTCTCGCTAATAACTCGTACAGGCACCATCATCCGTTGATTCTTGAGTTCGGGCTTAACATCGGATGCAACAGTCACTCCGTCAATGATAATTAGTTTATCAGCCGCATACACAGTCGACGCGGACATACTTAACAATACGGCAATCATAATGGCTATTACGGTTTTCTTCATGGCCTGACAGCTCCTCCTCCGCATATTGATCTAACCATCTGCCTCTACTCCCAATACTAAGACGCATCTGGATAAAATTAGTTGCACTTCTTCTTTAGCCGAACAAATTTTTAAGGCTCGCCATTTCCCGCAGAGAAACTTGTTGCCGAGGTTGCACATGGCATGACTCGAACATCGGCCTCTCTTCTCTACACATTTGTACATTTCTACCCCATTTCTTAAACAAATGGGGCCTCTGCAAAGCGAATTGTACGAAAATACACAAATTCTCGCATCACATCGTCGTTCGGGGCCTCTCTGAACCAAAATTTATGTATATATGAACAAATGTGTGAATGGATTGCCCTTACCTCATCTTAATTGTGTATTTTCGCTCAATTGTTGTACCGTGACGGTTACGACCATCCGTCGCAAAATGCTGATGTCGGAACTTGGTGATGACCTCGATTAGATTCGGCAGTACAAAGGCCAAAGGCCATAATAACCTGCCCTCCGGCAAGCTGTCATGACCTTATAATCGCCCTATTATTGGCTCATCCTGCGTCTCCTCCGCGCTGCCGAACGGCGGCGATTCGCTTCCCAGGATTCGCTCCATGCCTTAAACAACTCGTAGTCCTCCACAACCTGCCGCGAATAGGCCAAAGCTCTCCGAGTCACATCATCGCAGAATGAATCGGTATCCTTGCCGATGGCCCGGGCGATCTCTTCCTCGCTATGATAGCTCAAAATGCCGCTCTCCACGTCCGCATCGGCCCGAGCATGCATTTTGGCCGTAATTTGGCCCATGGTCTCCGCCGTCTTGACCCAATCCTTGTGTTCCCTCAGCTTGAGCGGCTTCAACTTCTTCTTGTACGGCGACCTCTCCCTGGCGTAGAAGTGACGGCCGTTCAACGTCAAGTGGCCCAGGAACGGATCCGCCTCGTGATGCATCGCCCGTTGCGTCGTCGCGACCCGTTTGCCCTGATGGGCGAATTCATCCCAGAACGATTCGTCGTACGGCATAAAATAGACCGGCACCGGCGCGCGCACTTCCTTGATCTCGATAATGATGTCATCGAGTCCCTCGTTCTCTTCTCCGCCCTCCATCAGCACATAATACCGATCGAGCCCGGTCGACGCCGTACCCGAGCCGTGTTTGACCGCGATGTCCTTAATATGGTAAAACGATGCCGGAAGCCCAAGCTTGGCAGAAAGTTCGTTCATATATTCGTTCCAGCCGCCTACGATAAGTTCCCGCTCCTCATCCGTCGGCTTTTCGATCTCCTCCGACCACCGGAACATGCGCCGGCCTGCTTCCACCAGCGTTATTTTCTCGATAAAATTGCTGCTGGCCAACTGCTCCGTCTTCCTGAGCAGCTTGCGGACGGGGCCTTTGGTCGTCGCTTCATCGAAAACAAGATCCCCGGGATCATCCTTGCGGTCGGCGTACCTTCTTATCTGATCCGCATAAGCCGTCAAGTAGGCTCTCACCGTATCCGTCTGTTCTTGTTCGGACAGATCATTGTCGGCCATAACCAGGTACAGGCTGACGGACATACGGAGAATATCGTACAAATAGGAGCCCGTGCATCCCTCGTCGAAATCGTTAACGTCGAATACGATGCGTCCCTTCCCGCTGCGGAAGGCTCCAAAGTTCTCGAAATGCAGATCGCCCTGTATCCACGTGGGGCGTTCCGGGTCGGTATGATAGGGCAGCCATTCGCTGCCTACGTCGAAGTAGAACAAGTAAGCGCTGCCGCGGAAAAACAGATACGCGCTGCCCCTCATTTTGTTATACTTCAACATTCGCTTCTCGTCGCTCAGTCCCATAATTTCGCCGTCGAATTCCTCCAGCACCCGCGACAACGTCAACCCTCTCAACTTGCGCTTTGTATGCTTGACCACTTCCGTGATATTCTCTTCCAGCTTCATAAGTCCACCTCCGCGATTGCGATAATAATCATGTTTATGATTCCCATATTATAGCACGTCCCGAAGACAGCCTGTCATAATTGATCACTAAAAAAGATGCCCCCCGAATACATCCCCGCAGCAACAGGTTCGTATATCGAAGAAGCATCTTTATCCACTTTTCTATAACTGCGCGATCATCCCGCCGTCAGCTACCAATGTAGCCCCCGTCATAAAGGAATTGTCGGGGCTTGCCGCGAACATGACGACCGAGGCGATTTCTTCGGGCTGACCTACCCGACCGATCGGCTGAGATTCATTCCACTGGCGCATGATATCTTCTCTGGGGGTGTCCAGATTTTTTACGCTGCTTTCCAGCATCGGCGTCTGAACCGCACCCGGCAGCACCGTGTTGGCGCGAATATTTTGTTTGGCGTAATCCAGCGCGATGGCCCTGGTCATCCCCGCGATCCCGGCCTTGGACGCGGCATATGCGGAATAACCGTCAAGCGTGGCAAGCGCATGCACGGAACTGACGTTGACGATCGCGCCTCCCCCTTGCGCCAGCATAGCCGGTATGACGCCTCTGCAAAAAAGGAAAACGGATGTCAGGTTATTCGTGATGACGCCATTCCACTCGTCGAGGCTCATATCCGTTAGCCTGACTTGAGGACATACCGCTGCGTTATTGATCATCACGTCGATTCTGCCGAATATGCGAAGCGTGTCCGCGATGACCCGGGCAACGTCGCTTTCCGACGACACGTCGGCCGCCATCGCCTCGGCGCTTCCGCCGCCATCCCCAATCTCCGCCGCAACGTCCTGTACTTTGCCAAGCGTGCGTCCGACGAGGACAACATGAGCGCCCTCGCGCCCGAATCTCAGCGCGATCGCCCGCCCGATGCCGCCTCCGCCTCCCGTCACGATTACGACTTTATTTTCCCATGTCATATGTGCACCTCTTGTCCTAACCATGATCGGCAGCAAATGTGTTCCGCAGCGTGCCAATTCCTTCGACCGTCGCTTCCACGACATCGCCGGCCTTTAGCCACACTTGCGGATTTTTACCCATACCCACGCCAGGCGGCGTCCCCGTGCTGATGATATCCCCAGGCTGCAGCGTGATTGTCCGCGATAGGAACGAAATCAAGTAAGGGACGTCGAATATCAGTTCCTTCGTATTCGAATGCTGCATCGTCTCGCCGTTTAGCTTAAGGGAAATGCCGAGCTGCCCAGGATTTCCTATTTCGTCCCCGGTTACGATCCAGGGGCCAGTCGGCGCAAAACCGTCAATCGTCTTGCCGCGCGTCCATTGCGGTTCGTTTAACTGAATGTCCCTTGCGCTGACGTCGTTTACGATCGTATAACCGTATACGTATTCCATCGCGGACTCCAGCGATACTTTGCTGGCTGTCCGTCCGATAACAACCGCAAGCTCGACCTCATAGTCGCATTGCGACACTTCTTCGGGAATGACCACCTTATCGTCATGACCGGCAAGGCAATTGTTGTATTTCGGAAATAACACAGGCACCTTGGGCACCTGCATGTTCGATTCTACAACGTGATCGTGGTAGTTCAACCCGATGCAAATAATTTTCTCGGGATTCGTTACCGGCGGAAGGAGCTTCACTTCGTCCAACTTGCAATGTTCGACCTCTGCCAGCAAGGACGGATTGCCAGAATCTTTAATGATATCCATAGCCGTCAAACCTTCGCGCAATACCGCGATTTCGGAACCATCCTTCAGCAGTCCGACTCTCAAGCGGCGTTCTTCATCCTGAAGCTTATAGAATTGCAACAATTTCATTATATTCGCTCCTTCTGCTTTAAGAGGTGGTTCATTTTGAACTTGCACTTTAAATATGCAAAAATATTTTAGCGGTTTTGCCCGGACCCGCGATCAACTTCTCAAAGCAGGTCCCTCCCTCTTGGAGAGGCGCCGTCTCGGTCCATGCCGTCAAATTCACTCGGCCCTCGGAAATCCATTGCAGCGCAGTCTCGAAGTCCTCCCGCGAATAAGCGAATGCGCCTTTCGCTTCAATCTCGCCGCGGATCATATCGTTAACGGGCAGCGCGCTCTCCGCTTCGTGAAGCCCCGTAAACACGACTCTCCCGCCGGAACGCGCTGCCGAGACGCTTTGCTGCCTGGTAAAACTCGCGCCGACCGCGTCAATAACGGCATCGAAGCTTGCCGTCTCACCTATTTCCTCAAGCCGGGTCGCCGCCATGCCACCCAGCTCGCGCGCAATTTCGAGTCTCGCCTCGTTCAAGTCGAGGATGCCCGGATTCCTCACTCCATACGCTTGCGCGGCTTGAAGCGCGAGCAACCCGATCGGACCGGCCCCGTAAATCAATAACCGATCTGCCGGCGTCAGCCGCAGGAGCCGGCACACGTGTACGGCGCAAGCAACCGGTTCCGTTAATGCTCCTTCCTCCATCGTTACATTGTCCGGCAGCCGATAGACATTTTCGGCCGGCACGGCAATGTACTCGGCAAACGCGCCTGGCCGATGGGCGCCCAGCAGCTGTCTGGCGCCGCATAACTGGGACTCCCCGTTCCGGCAATAACGGCAGCTTCCGCAAGTCACGAGCGGATTGGCCGTAACCCGCTCACCGGATGTAAAGCCATTTGCGCGTTCGCCCGTCTTCGCCACGATGCCCGCGAATTCGTGTCCCATTATAAGCGGCGGCTTGCGCAAGGAGTTGTGGCCGAGATATCCGCTAAGCTCGGAGCCGCAGATGCCGACCCGCTCCACGCGGATCAGCACCTCGTCCGGTCCTGGTTCAGGAACGGCTACCGACCGTACGTTCATTTGTTTGGGTCCTTCATAGACAAGGGCTTGCATCTTCATATTCGTCAGCCTCCTCCTATTCGACGGGTTCCCGCTTCTCCCAATTCTGCTTGAACAACGGCAGCCAATGGCCGGGATGATACGGATATTTGGCCGCTTCCTCCAATTGAAGCTCTACGCCAAGGCCGGGACGTTCCGGCGGCTGCAAGTATCCGTTTTCGACCTTGAACGGAGGGGAGAAAATGTCTTGCGCCCACGAATGATTAAAGTCGTCGAATATTTCATGAAGGAAAAAATTCGGCGTAGCCATGTTCAAGTGCGCGCACACGATGGAGCACACGGGGCCTTGAGCGCTGTGCGGAGCGGTAACCCCGTTATGCGCATGTACCATGCCGCAAATTTGTTTGGATGCGCTAAGGCCTAGGAACTGCGGCTCCAGCTGAATTATATGAACCGCGTCATGTTTGAGCAGCTCCGCAAACTGTTCGCGGTTGTAATAATCTTCTCCGCATGCGATGGGAACCGGGCTTCTCCGCGCCACTTCCACCATGGAGGATATTCGATAAGGAGGAACGGGAGCCTCGAACCAGGTCGGCTCGTAAGGCGCCATTGCGTCCGCGAATTGCAGCGCCGTGTGCACGCTGAACCGATTATGCCCCTCGATCAGAATATCGACGTCCGGTCCGACTGCATCGCGAACGGCGGCGATATTGCGGATCGCGCCCGCGAAATCGCTTCGATCCACCGTTCTCCAGGCTGCCCCGAACGGATCGAACTTCAGCGCCGTATACCCTTTGTCGACAACCTCCTTGGCCTGGTTAAAGAAGCTCTCCTCGTCTGCTCCTCCGCGGTACCAGCCGTTGGCGTAACAACGCAGCTTGTCATGTGCTTTTCCGCCTAGCAGCTTATACATCGGTACGCCAAGCGCCTTGCCCATAATATCCCAACATGCCGTCTCGATCGCGGCAAGCGCCGACCCTTGCACCTGACCTCCGTCCGAATAAACATCCCGAATCATCTTGAGCGAGATGGTCTCCACATCGAACGGGTCCATCCCTATAACGAGATGTTTCAGCTCGTGAATGGCCGCTTCGACCGTTTTGGCGAAGCCGTTCAACGTTCCTTCGCCAAGTCCCGTTATTCCCTCGTCCGTATCCACTTGAACGAACAGCCAGTTCTTCCACGGGTTGCCGACAATATAAGTGCGTATATCCGTTATTCTCATGCCAATATCCTCCCACATGTAAGCGTTGAGATTAACTTAGCATGGCGATATGGGATCTACAAGATGTCTCACTTGTATACATCAGAGCATCACTTTTTCGACAAAATGAATATGCTGCCTGATCAGTCGAACGGTTAGCGCCGGGTCGTTGCCCTCCAACGCTTTCCGAATTTGTTTATGCTCCTCCAGACTGCCATCCATTCGGTTCCGGTCGCGGTAAAAGGTTGTCCGGACGGCTCGCAGAAATTTATCCTGCAGACGGGACATCGCCTCCGAATATTCCTCGTTGTCCAGCCCCGACACGATTAACTCGTGAAATTGCCGGTCGAGCTCCACGTATTCGACGATATCCCGTGTTTCTACCGCCTCGGCCTGCTTCGCCAGATTTTCGTCCAATCGCTCAAAATAAGGGCTGTCCATCTTGGCCGTCAATTGACTCGCTGCAAACGTTTCGAGCGCCAGGCGCAGCTGATAGACGTCCAAAATTTTTTTTAGCGACATTTCCTGTACGACAAACCCTTGGTTGGCCACAAGCTTGACCAGTCCGATCATTTCCAATCGATCAAGAGCCGAGCGGATCGGCGTTTTGCTCATCTGAAGCCTTTCGCATAGCTGCTTCTCCGAAATAAACGTGCCTCCCTCCCACTCTCCGCTGACAATGCCATGCTTGATAAGCCCGAAAGCTTTATCTCTTAACGTCGTTCCTGTCGTCATATCGCTCCGATCTTCCTTTCCGCAATTGCCTATTATATGATGATCATACTTGATACTCCAGGTCGAAAGGAAGATGAACATGGGCAAGCCCACCCTGCGCCAGCTGGCATACGACAATATTCACTCCTGGATCGTGAACGGAGAATTGCCAAGAGGTTCCGTGACTTCGGAGATCGAGCTCGGCAAAAGGCTCGATATGAGCCGCACCCCGATTCGTGCTGCGCTCCAACAGTTGGAGCTGGAGGGTTATGTTCGCATAGCCTCCAAGCACGGCATTCTCATTCTGGATTCTTCCTCCGAGCGGGTCGGCGACCTTCTAGAGATGATTGCGTCCATGATCTTGTTTGCCGGCATCCTTTCCTGGCATACGCGGCAAGAAGAGCTTCTCCTGTTTTCCCGCAGCCAATCGGAACGCCTTGCCGTGCTCTTAAAGGAAAATGATGGTGATGCCAGGAACCGGCAAACGTTTATCGATTTCGAATACGGGCTGCTTCGGGACTTGATTGCGATGTGCCACAACAAGGAGATGGACAAGTCCTACCAAACCGCGTCATCCCGGTTGTTATGGCATCTTAATGATCGCAGATGGACGGCTCCCCATAACGGAACGACATCGGAACAGTTGACTCGCTTCGTCCATTCTTTCGCTTTGGGGATGGAAGCGTTCCGCGAAGCTTTATTCGCGTATCTGCAAACGTTGAAACGTACATGGTCGTAGCGCCAAAATCGGTTCTACCTTTTTCACTGGTCATTTCGACACGAAATTACGAGCATATCGCAGGATGTTTTCGGCTGCATCAAGCTATGCAAATCTTTTACCTTCTGAGCGCTTTATATGGGGAAAAATGCTCCGACATGAAAGTTTTCATACCGGTTTTCATCCGATATACTTAAATAAACCGATTGAAAACACGATGAAAGGGTGATTTCGCTGAGTTATGTAGACTTGTTGGGACGTCGTAGCACGATATTGAAACACCGGATGGATGATTTGATCAAGAAGAACAACTCGCAAGGATTAAGCGCCCAGGAAAAGAACTTATACCAAACCATTGTTAAAGAATGGCATCAAGTCGAGAGCGAAATCAACTCCGCTCGCAAAGAATCATAGCTTTGGCTCACATGAAAAGGACGATACCCAGGCATCTATGATGCGAGGGTACCGTCCTTTATTCGTGCTGTATGTCGATGTTTTGCCGTTAATAAATCCGAGATACTATGCCGCTACCCTTGCGTTGCTTCCTTGACTGCCGGCTTGCCAGCCTCAATCAATCGTTTGTTGCCTACGAAGAATATGGTCAGAACCACGATTAACAATCCCGTTCCCGCAAGCAGCCATTCTATTTCGATCACATCCGCCAGCGGGCCGAAGATCATCATGCCGATTGGCATCATCGAAGTCGAGATCATGCCGAACACGCCAAAGATGCGGCCCATATAGTCCGGATCCACCTTCTCCTGCAGCAGCACCGTCGTCGGCGTATTCGCCATAGGCATTGCTACTCCGAACAGCCCCATGATGATTAAGTAAATCCAAAAGACAGGCATAATTCCAAGCAATAACGTACACACTCCCATGACCAGGTTGGCGAAGGCCATCGTGTACACCTTGTTGCGGAAACCGCCCCATGATGCGATAATCGCTCCACCAGCCATCATGCCGACGGAGAAAGCAATTTCAATAGCCGTTAACCGCCAATATTCTTCCCCGAAGCTTCGCGCAACTTGCAGTGGCGTCAAAAATGCAGCCGGTGCCATCAAGACGAAGAAAAAAGCGAAGAAGATAAAGAAAGGCTTAAGAAAGCTATGATTCTTAATGTAGGTTAACCCCAACTTAAAGTCATCCATATAACTAGTCGATTGTTTATCGGTCGCCTTCTTGTGCAGGGGAATCTTGAGAAAGAGAAGTAAAGTGAGGATCGCAAGGATTGCGGTTACGACATCGATAAAAAGAATCAACTCAATGGTTGCAAAGGTGAGCAATGACGCGCTGACAATGGGCGCAACGAACATCATAAGCGCCTGAAGCGTCCCGTTAATGCCGTTAACTCGGGTCAGCTTGTCCTCTGGTACAATCTGAGGCAATATGGCGCCTACTGCCGGCGTTTGGATACCCGCTCCCAGCGCGCGGACGGCAGCGATGACAAACAGCAGCCATGTCGCATTATATCCCATTAGAAAAGTGATGGCGAGAATAAGCGTAACCGCCGCAATCATCGCATCCGCAATTATAATGAGATATTTGCGGTTGAAACGATCCGCCCATACGCCTGCGAACGGCGACAACAGAAAAGTAGGAATGAACCCGCAAATAATAAAGAGCGTCATCATAAGTCCTGATTTGGTGGTCAGCGTGACATGCCACATAATCGCGTATTGAACCAAGGCGGAACCAAATAACGATATCGTTTGACTGCTTAAGAAAAGAATGATGTTTCTTTTCCAGTTCTTTTTTTCTTCCTCATGCGTCATCTTGTGCCCCTTTCTGGAGATACCCGAATGTATCATCAAGAATTTCTCCGTTTCTTATAGTAAGTCATTACCAAATTACATGCAACTAATTCCAATTTCCCGTCAATCTGTCCACTTCCGTTTGCATCATGACACCCATGGAGGTGCTGCTACGTATTGCTTGGAATTGGGGTTAGAATAGTAATAGGTTAAGGAGGACAAAATGTTTATCGTCATTGGTCTCGTATTTATCGTCTTGTACGCACTGATCGTATTCTACATAGGTTGGAGCGGCTGGAAGTGGATGAAGCCGGCGGTCTCTCGCAGGTTCCGGCTATTCTATATCATCGCGATCGTTTTCATGGCAAGCTCTCTCTTTCTCTCCAGAATCGTCGAGGGCTCCACCATACTAAGCGTAATCGGCAGCTATTGGCTAGCCATCTTTAGTTTATTGGTTATGCTGCTCCCTCTCGTACATCTAATCGTCTGGCTGACCAAGCTGACGAGATTGCCTCGCCGCTCCGTCCAGAAGTGGTCGGGTATCGTTACTTTAATCCTGCTCGTCGGCTTGCTGGGTTATGGAAGCTACAATGCGTTTAGCCCGACCGTGCGTTTCTATGACATCCATATCGACAAGCAAGGCCCGGCGAATGGCGAGCTTCAAATCGTAATGGCCTCCGATATGCATTTTAGCTATCTATCCGGCAGAAACCATGCAGAACGAATGGTAAAGGAAATTAACGCGCTTCATCCCGACATCGTCTTGCTGCCCGGCGATATTGTGGATGACGATATTATTCCTTACAAAGACAAAGGGATCGGCGACGTGTTATCGGAGATCGAAGCGCCTCTCGGCGTGTTCGCCTCGCTTGGCAACCATGATCGGTTCAAGGGAGAGACCGAGGAGTTAATCGGACTTCTGGAGGAAAGCGGCATCGATGTGCTGTACGACGAGACGATCCAAGTGGATAGCTGGCTGACGCTGGTCGGGCGGAAGGATTACAGCGATAAGGAAAGAGCCGGGCTGGCCTCATTAACAGACGGCATTGATCGCTCTGGACCCATTTTTATGCTGGAGCATCAACCGGTTGAATTCGACATCGCGGAGGAGCAGGACATCGATCTCGTGGTCTCCGGACATACACATTATGGACAAGTCGCACCTGGCAATCTGATTACCGGCATGTTGTTCGAAAATGATTGGGGCCTTCTGCAGAAAGGGCAGCTGCATTCCATCGTCTCTTCCGGTTTTGGCTTCTGGGGCCCCCCGATCCGGATCGGATCGCAGGCGGAAATCGTCTCCATTCGTGTCCATTTCGCCAATTCGGGCAGTTAAAGCAGAAGGGTCAACACGGTTAGCCGGGTTGACCCTTTAATAGCCTCGATAGAGGTTTTCTCGCCTCCGTTTAACAAATCAAAACCATCCGGGCTCCAAGTCCATACAAGGCTGCTCGTCCGCAATGCCCTCTATATTCCAGCGCAGCCAATGACGTTGCTCTTGCGTCCCGCTTCCCCATTCCTCCCATAAAATCGCGCATAAATCGATACGTCTCTTCTCGATAAACAAAGGCAGCTGCTTCATCCAGTATGAATCGATGTGGCGAATCTGATTGTATCCCTCCATAAAGCCGACAAGAAACCGGTTAGCCCTTTCGGTCGTCTCTTCCCTGCTTGCCGCTGGTTTGCTCCATTGCGAGAAGGTCGATGCATAGTAGACGGCCATAGCAACATCCTGAATAAAATAATCGTAACCGCAATCGTCAAAATCAAACGCGAATATGACCCCGTTATGCACATAAAAATTGCCATGATGGAGATCGCGATGGCATAAGCCGTAGCTGTTCTTCTCCCGGGGCAGACGCAGAATTTGTTCCTCGCGCTTCTTGAAAGCTTGGTACAGCAACTGCTCCTCTGCCGGGGAGGCGTCGGTAGGCTGGTAAGGCAGCTCATCCTCCGTAATCCGATCCGGTTCGCCGGCAGGGACAGAATAGTTGACAGCGCACTCATGCATGAGCCCGGTAATACGCCCCCACTCTTGGAACAAGGAATCGTTCCATTCCGATTGGCCTCCATGGATATGGCCGCCGGGCGCTTTCTCAAACGCAGTCAGCAGGAATGTGCCGCCCTCGTAAGGAATACGCTCCAGAAGCCGACCTCCAGGCGAAGGAAGAGGTTTGCATACGTTCACGTTATGCTCTGCAAGATAGGCGACGAAATTCAGTTCCGCCTGCAATTGCCTCTCTGTACGATGCGAGTCGTGCGTCACTCGCAGAATGGTGTCTCGACCATTGTCCTTCATGGCGTAAACGAGATTCTCGAACCCGCCGAATTTGGAGATATCGTGTTCGGCAATGCCATAACAAGCCGCCGCGGCCGCAAGATGCTCCAAAGTAAATTGTTTTTGCCAACTATTCAACTTCCCGTCTCCTTTCCGTTTTTCGATCCATTTTGTTCAACATTCTGTCTTTCGCTTGCTCGCGTCGTTTGGCGTAAGCCATCTCTTTCTCCAATTTAAAATAGTTCTGATATCGTTTGGCATCGAGCTCGCCGCTCGCGATTGCGCTCCGAATCGCGCAGCCAGGCTCTCGTTCATGCTTGCAGTCCCGGTATCTGCACGATTCGCTTAAAACCATTATATCTTCGAATGCGGCGCCAGCCCCATCGTCTGATCCGTTTAACTGCAGCTCGCGCATACCCGGCGTATCGATAATGATTCCGCCTTGAGTCAGCACGATCAATTCGCGATGCGTGGTCGTGTGTTTGCCTCGTCCGTCCCCGTACCGGATGTCGTTTACCCGCTGCAGTTCCTTGTCGGCCAGGGCATTGATGAGCGTTGACTTGCCAACGCCGGACGAGCCGATCACGGCCAGCGTATTCCCTAACACAAGATAAGTCTGAAGCTCATGCATGCCTTCGGTATTTAAAGCGCTAATGGTGTGGACGGGTACGCCCGGCGCAATAGCCTGCACTTGAGCGGCTTGCTTCTCAGCATCATGGCTCAGGTCCGACTTGCTCAGCACGATGACCGGACTCGCCCCGCTTTCCCAGACAAGAAGCAAGTAACGTTCCATTCGGCGAAGATTAAAGTCCTGATTAAGCGCCATGACGATCAGTATCTGATCGATATTGGCAGCCACGATCTGTTCCTCCGTCACGGCTCCGGCGACATTGCGGGACATCTTGCTTTTTCTGGGAAGAACAGCGTAAATAATCGCACGATCCGACTCTTCCTTCATGACCACCCAATCGCCTACCGCAGGAAGATCGGCCCTCTCCATCGCATGATATCGCAGCTTGCCGGCCAGTTCGGCCAGCTTCTCGCCGTTGCTTGAGGCCACATCATACAGTTGCCGATGTTCTCTGATCACACGCCCTACCGAATAACCGCGTTCCCGGTACGGTTCGTAATGCTGCTGGAACATGGGACCCCAGCCTAGTTCAACTAAATTCAATGTACATTCCTCCAATTTTTATTACTTTTCCAACCCTTGCATCACGATTGCAGCGCAAAAAAGCCGCGACAAATGAAACTCTATCGGCGGCTTTACAATGTCAGGTTATTCGTAAAATAGACATAGGAAAGCCCCGGAATCCTGCACTTCGGTTCCGAGGCGATTCACTCATGCGCTCATTCGTTCAAACAGATTAGAACAGTGAACGGTGAGGATCGCCTTCTTGAGCCAAAGCTTGCTTGATCATTTCAGCCATTGTCCTCACTCCTTTCAGTCTTTGTGAAGTTAATATAGCATACGGATCGCTTAAATCACAGGTCAAAAACGAGTATAACCATTTAGGAGGATAAATTGATTAAATTGTCGAATTTTAGCATCAATACCTATTACTTTTATTTGAAGGATGACAAGTATGCAAAAGTTATGGGCGTCTGTCCTTTGTTTACTGGTCGTTACACTGACAGTGCCTTGGGTAACATCCGCGATGGAGCAGCCTAATGTTCCTTCGTCCGGAGAATTGCTTGATCCCGCCTCGTCTCCCTCCCTCAAGGCCGTTAACGGAATGCTCTCGCTAAATGACTGGGATTTCGCAAGAGACGGAACGATCCAATTGCAAGGGGACTGGTTGGTGGAGTGGGAAACGATGGGAGATCCGAACCTCCAAGTAACGGAGCACTCCTTTGGAACAGTCAAGGTTCCAAGCTCATGGGGAAATCTTCCCGAACCTAGATCGGATTACGGCCTTGCTACCTATCGATTGCGCGTGTTGCTGCCTGAGGAGTGGAGGACTTCCGATCAGGTCCGCCCCCTGGCGATTTATATGCCTGATGTAGCGACGGCTTATACTTTGTGGATAGACGGCCAACAGGTATTGAAGGTGGGTCAAGTAGGAGCAAATAAGGAAGAAATGGTAGCCAGCAACGTGCCTCGAACCGCTTCCTTTGCCGTTAATCGGGATTGGCTGGATATTACGATTCATATTTCGAACTTCGTCCAGCGCAAGGGCGGGCTTTGGACGACTCCCTTGCTCGGCACCGCAGATCAAATCGCGCGGTATCATCAAACAAGATTAATTATTGATAATGCACAGGCAGGCATCTTGATTGTAATGGCGATCTTCCATATCGCTTTGTTCTTCTGGAACAGAAAAGAAAAAAGCCCTTTCTTTTTTGCTATGTTATGCCTTGCTGTAGCTGTCCGAACCCTTTCATCCAGTCAAATGACACTTATCTATTTCATCCCGGAATTTTCATGGGAATGGAACACAAAGCTGGAGTATATGTCCGTAGTTGCGGCAAGTCAATTCACGCTCCTCTACTTTTTGCAGATGAATGCTCGAAGCGTCGTACTTCCTCGGTTGGCTGCTATCTTTATTTGGTCCGGAAGCTTTTATCATTTATTTGTGCTTTTATGCCCGGCGTCCGTTTTTACGACAACCATGAATGTTTTGATGACTTATCTTGTACTGATCTCCTCCTACGTCCTTGCCATTGTCATTCGCGCCTCCTTGCAGAGAGAGGATGGGGCCTTGTTCAATCTGATCGGAATGAGTGTGTTTTTTATTTGTGTACTAAATAATGTTTTATACTATAACTTTATTATCGTTTCGATAGATATGACTGCCATCGGCATGCTGGCCTTCTTGATTTTACAGTCTCTTAATGTTACCAATCGCTTTGCGAGGGCGTACAATCTGGCGGAAGAGACGTCAGCCAAGCTGGTTCAGCTGAACCAAAGCCTGGATAAGCAGGTAGAAGATCGTACACATAAGCTGGAGCACAGCCATCGCGAACTGAAGCATGCCTATGAGCAGCTTTCCAACATACACGAAGAACGCCGACGGTTGTTTTCCGATATTTCGCACGAGCTTGGCCATCCGGTAAATTCGATTCAAGGTTACATCCGCGGCATGATTGATGGCGTCGTCCCTCAGGGGAAGACGGAATATTTGCATACGGTTTATGAAAAAACCTTGTATCTGCAACGGATCTTTCAAGATTTGATCGCGCTCGAGCGGCTCGAATCCGGTCAGATCGAACTGGAAAAGAAACAAATCGATCCCAGTTTGTACATCAAAGAGCTTGTTGATCGTTATCGTTGGGATATAGAAGAAAGCGATATTGCATTTCAATATCTGGAAGGCGTACCCCCGGACGAATATTGCGCAGAGGTAGATCCTAGCCGGATCGAGCAAGTATTTTGCAATTTATTGTTTAATGCCAAAAAATTCACGCCTGGCGGCGGAACCATTACGATACATACGACCATTGTAATGGAAAAGCCTGAAACTCCTTATATGCAGGTTACTGTTCAGGATACCGGTGCGGGTATTTCGGAGAGGGATCTCCCCCATCTATTCGAACGATTCTATCAGGTTCGCAAGGGAGACCGCCAAGGAAGCGGGCTGGGGCTCGCGATTGTTAAAGGTATTGTAGCGTCACATGGCGGCTATGTAGGCGTACAGAGCGCAATGAGCGAAGGTAGCCGGTTCTACTTCGCCATTCCTGTTGCATTAGCGTCAGCCTATAGAATGAGAAGGTGAGGGTTCATGCTTGTCAATAAATGAGAAAATCATGATTGTAGAAGATGATCCGGATCTTAGCGAGCTGATTCGACTGTATTTAGAGCAAGCCGGATACGATGTAATAAAAACCGATCAAGGATTACATGCAGTTATCGAGTGCAAAAAAGAAAATCCTCCTGATCTCATCTTGCTTGATATTATGCTTCCGGATATGAACGGGATAGAGGTTTGCCGCATGCTTCGCGAGCATTCCAATGTGCCGATCGTTTTCATTAGCAGCAAACAAGAGGCGGAAGTGATGGTACGCGGACTCGAATGGGGAGGCGATGATTATGTGCTCAAGCCTTTCCATCCGAACGTATTGGTAGCGAAGGTCAAAGCTTTGCTTCGCAGAGTAAAGGGTCAGCCCTCGGAACAACTGGAGTTCGGGAACTGGCGGTACGATTACAAGACTGCCGAGCTGTTTGTGGGCGGAGAAGCCGTGCCGTTGTTTACCAAAGAGAGACAAATGCTCGAGTTTTTTCTCAGAAACCCCAATCAAGTTTTTCATGTAGAGGAATTGCATCAAGCGATTTGGGGATGGGATAGTCTTAGCAATTTAGGTACGGTGATGGTGTATATTCGTCATTTGCGCAAAAAGATCGAAGCGGATCCGTCCAAACCGCGTTTTATCGTTACTGTCCGAGGTTTTGGCTACAAGTTTATAATGGATCACAAAAAATGATCCCATCGAACTAGCCAGTATTTATTGCGGCTCTCATTTTAAACTGTTTTTAAACTCCCTCTTTTATACTATTAAGCGTATACGTGGAATCGTTTAATGGAGGAGAGTTGCATGCCATACTACCATTTCAAAAAAGTCTGGACACCTCTTAGCTTGATAGGTGTTCATTTTTTTCAAGATGAACAAGGGGATTATTGGGTAAAATACTGGAATTCGAAAAGACGTCGTTTAAAGGGATAATCAGGATGAAACATTCATCCTTCCCTGAGTACATCGACTATAAAATAAGGCCAACAGCCGCTCTTCGAGCGAACTGCCGGCCTTTTCTTGTATCCCGTTACAGATAGAGAAGCTTGGCGATCACTTTAGCCGCTTCGGCGCGCGACAAGGAGTTTTGCGGATTAAACTTGCCGTTCCCGCTGCCTTGAATGATTCCTAACTTCTCGACCTGTGCAATCGCCTCGATGGCCCAAGCCCCGGCATCCTCCATATCGCTAAAGCTTGCCGTCTGACCGTTCTCCGCGCTTTTCCCGTTCATGAACGCATAAGCCCGACTCATGATAACCGCCATTTCCTGGCGAATAATCTTGCCATGCGGATTAAATTGCTGCGCGCTTTTACCATTGATAATTCCCGCTTCGGCTGCAGCGTTGACTGCATCTGCGTACCAAGCCTCGGCTTCCACGTCATTAAACGTTCCCTCTCCGCTTGCTGTAAGCTTCAGCGCTCTGGCGATGATCGCCGTAAATTCCGCGCGGGTAATCGTTGCGGTGGGAGCGAACCTCTCGGAATCTACGCCGTTAACCAGGTCAGCCGCAGATAACAGTTGCACGTAATCGTACGACCAATGATCGCGATTTAAGTCCGCGTAGTTCGTTACAATCTCGATAGCAATGTAAGAATGCCCAGTCAGCAGCTCGGGATCATCCGCGGACAAAACAACATTCGCTTGAACCAACGTCAGTTTGCCGTCGCTGCCGATTTCGTACAAATTCGTGTAAGAAGTCATATCGTCCTGTTTAATGCCGAGAGTATAAGATACGCTGGCCGCTTGGTCGCCTGCCATTGCCTTAACCGTAAAGGCTTTGCTTGCGGCTTTTGCCGTCTTTTTCGACGTTTGAATTTGATTCTCGTAAGCTTGTTGTTCAGCTTGGGTTGCATATTCAACCACGATTTCAACCGTCTTCGCTTTGCCATTATCCAGCAGCAGTCTGTTCAGCTCTTGTCCGCTCAAAACAATATTCGGCTGATTAGGCACGGTGATGACGACCTCTCCGTCCCCTAATTGCTTAAATAGAGCAGCCAATCCGGTTGGAATTTGAATCGTGCCGCCTTCTCCGCTTAGATCAATCACAAGTCGTCCGGCTTCAATGGCTTCCGTAACTTCCTTGTCGGACAGCACCTTATCCGCATTCGGAGTTGGCACCGTAGGTAACCCGCCGCCTGTGCCAGGCAAAGACGGCACCTCGGTCTTCGGCTTCATAACAGAGAACTCGTCGATCAGAACGCCTTCGCTCGTGCGCGCCTCGACTCGGATCTCGTCCTGCGTAACTTGGATTGCGGAATAGACGGGAACATCTTCGTCGAATATTTCTTCCAGGTAATCAAACTTTGAGCCATCATAGAATTTCCAGCCAGAGGCGCCGCCGTCCAGGTAGACCGTTCCCTCATTCGTTTGTTTATTCGGCTTTCCTTCTTGCATCGGGTAAGTGCGCGAATACACATGATCGTGGCCGACCAGCACCAAGTCTACGCCCATTTTCTCCAGGATCGGCGCAAAATAGGTCTGCGTATACTCCACAAGCGTGTCGCGGCCCGCTTCTGTATGGTAAGCAGGGCGATGGAACATCGCGATCGTCCATTTCTTGTCGTTTTGCTCCAGGTCTTCTTGCAGCCAAGCGGCTTGATCGATCATTTGCTCTTTCGTGCCTTCCGAATTCAACACGACAAAATGCGTATCGTCGATATCGTAAGCATAGGCGTATTGCATTTGCGATTCCGGTCCGTTCACAGGGAAGTTCGCGCCTTTGGTAAACACGTCCTTGCCCTCGCTCTTGACGTCGTGGTTCCCAAGCGTAAGCGCGGATGGATACGTAGTCGCATAGATCGAAGAAGCTCTCCAGAACTGTTTCCACTCATCGAAAGCGCCGCCGGCATCCACTATGTCTCCTCCATGCATAACGAATTGCGTGGAAGGATATTGCGTGAAGGCATTCGACATAAGCTCTTGGTAGATTTCTAGGCCATCATCTTCTTTCGTGTGAGAATCCGTCACGTACAAGAAGGAGAACGGCGTAGCTTTATCTTGATCCATTGTGGTATACGAGTGCCATGTCGACCAAGCATCCTCATACCCGATCCGATATTTATAAGTCGTATTCGGCTTCAAATTCTCGACCAGAACATTGTGGAAGCGAATTTCGCCCTTGCTGCCCTTCTCTTTCAAGCTGAGTACTTGAAGCTCGCTCTCGGATTGTTGTTCTTTGACGAGGGAAACTTCCGGCTCTTCGCCCTCTCCCCATTCGCTTGCTTCGATATATTGAATAAACGTATCCCGAGTTGCCGAATTGGTCTGCCATGCCGCGCTTAGTTGCGTCGACAAGTCTTCCGCGACATACGTCTGAAGGTATTCCGGCATGCTGGAGCCGTATTGTTCGACGACATCATATTTGACAACCTTGCTGTTCTCCGTGCCGTTGACCGCTTGCACTTGATAGCTGCCACGCGCCAACGTCGCGAGATCCGTCGTCAATTGCCCCTGGGCATTCGTTCGGCCCAGACTGCCGCTGAGCGATAGACTGCTCACGTCGGTTGCGGCAATGTAACCCGATGTCTTACCGTCCGGCAAAATCACCTCGAACCAACCGTCGTCAGGCTCAGCCGATGCGTAATACCGTTGGCCTGCCGTCGCAACCCTCAGTAGTTCGGAGGAAGAATCATCGTCCTTGTATACGTTAGTCGTTGCGGCGGTGATCGTTATGACGGAGCTTTGCTTCAACAGACCCGTAAAGAAAATATCCGCGCCTTCGAACGGCTGGTTATTGCGATCCGTAACCGTGAAAGTAGTCGTCGTATCGATTCCGACTCCCGTCAGCTCCAGGTGATACGGGAATGCGATCGTGTAGCGAATGGGCGTTGCAAGCGGGTTGCCTGTCGGCGTGCCGCCAGACGCTAGCTCGGAGCTGCTCATCGTGATGGACTTGTAAGCTTCGCCTCGCTCCAGCACAGCCGCGGAGTTCACTTTGAAGTTCACCGTCACGATTTCGTCGGCCGTTGCCGGGGTTATACCGTCCAGGTTCACTTGCACGATCCCCTTGTCGTTATCGACCGTCGAAGTGGCCGCAACGCCGTTGACTTCCGCCAGCCCTTCGAATCGAAGGGTGTTCGGATCATAGGCCAATTCGAATCCAGCCGAATCCGCATTCGCGTAGTCATTCATGCCCACCTTAACGGCATAGATCTCATTGCTCACCGCCTCTTCGGGCGCCGTCATGGAGAGGCGTTCTCCGGCTTCGATCGTGAAGGCATACGATTTCTCCGCCGGATTGCCGTTCTTGTCCTTAACTTGGATATCCAGAACATGATATCCTCCGTCCACCGACTCGCCCGGGTAAGACAATACATGTGTATCTGGCGAATACTGCACATCGGCCGTAATATCCTTGCCGTCCAAATGCACGGACAACGAAGTCATATCCAGACCGGAATCCAAGTCGGCAATCCCCACTTGCAAGGCCGCCAGCGGGGCTGTTAAAACTTCATCCTCCAGCGGCGTTATTGCCGTAAGAACGGGGACATCGTTATCCTCGTTCACTTCTCCATAGATAAAGCGAATATCGTCAACCCAAATGGAGCCTTTATTTTTTTTGCTCATATCGGATTGCTTCAGTTGGAAAAAGAGTTCGAGAATGATCGGGCCTTGTTTCCCTTGCGGAATATCGGCCTCGATATATTTCCAGCCCGTCCAGTTGATTCCGTCGTTATCCGCATTGTAAAACTCGGCCTGAAAGGAAGAGCCGCTGCCTCCAAGCTCCCTGAATTTCGTCGTCAGAAGATGACCTTCGTTGTGGCCGTACACCCACATGCCCACTTTGGTCGGGTATCCCGAAACCGGTTGATGGCCGCTTTGATAGCCAACCTCGATTTGGGAGGGATTGTCCACGATATCGATCATGTCGTAGTCGATTCTAGCGGAGTGCGCTCCATTCCGCACATACTTGGGATTAGACTCCAGATGGAGCGTAGCCTCGTGCATCCGTTTCGGATTGAACTTGATGTCGGCAATTACATTCTCGTCTTCGAAGTCTTCTACCATCACGATTGAATCGCTTCCGTCGGCCGCATGGACGGAGGCCTTGCCCCCCATTGCCGCGAGCAATTCCACTCCTAAAAGCGTTAAGACCAACGAGAATATGACTTTCTTGCGCCATTCCTTTGCTAACATGTTCATGTTATGATCCTCTCTCTCCTCGCAATATCTGTATATCTCCAAGGAGTCTAACAATCATTTGTTAAGAGAAATCAATCTAGTTGTAAAGGAATTTTATTGTTTTGCGAAACCAGCAGAATGACGCGTTCGCTTATTCTCTCCTTATTCCTCTAAGCTGGCCGTAACGACGGTTTGTCGCAGCTCATTGTTGCTGACTTTAACGTGAATGACTTTCTTCGTGCGCTTGCCTTCCCGATCTGTAATGACAATCGTAATCTGGTCTTCCTTCAGCTCATCGGGATATTCGTCCAACTGCATATGTCCGATACCGGATCCGTCGTTGCCTGCAGCGGCCGCCAGCGCCTCTTGAGATGTCAAGTCCTCTGGCACGGCTTGATTCGCTCCGAGAAAATGAGCATAGTCATCTTCTGCTGCCCACTTGTACATATTCCATGCCGTCCAGCGGTACCAGATGTCCCCGTGGTTGTTGAAATCCTCATCGAAATTCATCGTGATTTTCTTGTCATAAAGCAAGCCAAAATCAGCTTTGGATATTTGGCTTTCTTCATCAAAAGTTTGATAAAGCTCAGAATTCCAGAATTTCTCGTCCTGCGTCTTCGTCCAATCCACGGCGTAAATATATTCATTTTGTGTAGAAATTTCTATTTTCGCGATATTCTCGCCATCGATATAAAACTCCAATCCAGGCCTTGAATCTACATTGCTGACTATTGTGCCGTATTCGCCTGGCCTCTTCTCATTATCCGCCAGTCTGAAGGCAGGTCCGTCTTCCCCGATTCTTACATCAATGGCATACGCGGTTGTTTTCTCTCCGAACGGGACACTTAAGAAGACAGCGATCGCCAACACAAGGCAAATGGCCGGAATTGCCCACCTGGCGCTCAGCAGCCTTGCCCACACTTTCGTATGTGCAACCGGTTGCCTGGAATTTAGAATATTGGCCCTCATTCTCGCCTTTTGTCTCTCGTTAGGCGTCATATTCTCGAAGTGTGCATGTAATTCGTTTTTATTCATAGTCATCCTCTCCTAATTCCAATTTCAGACGTTTCCTCGCCTTTCTCATCTGCGTTTTTACTGTGTTCACATTCATTTTGAGCATAATAGCAATCTCGTTTATCCTATACCCCTCATAGTAATGGAGATATAAGACTAGTCGTTGCTTAGCGGGAAGCTTATTTAACTCCTCCTCCATATCGCAGGTCAAAACCGTATTCGCTTTCGTTGCTGCTTGCTCCATTGAACTGCTCTCTAGATCGACAACCTTTTTTCTCCACCATTTGCGGAGCAGGTCGCGGCAATGATTCTGTGCAGTCACGATCAGCCACGCCTTCTCATGCTCGACATCAACAAAAGATTTGCCGCATTCCATAAGCTTTATGAATACGGATTGAGCCGCATCTTCCGCATCCGGCTTGTTTCCCATCATAGAGAAGCAAATCCGATAAACAAGATTGATATGGCGGTCGTAAGCTGTGCGAATGGAGTTGTCCAACTGCTCAGACTGCTCACTCTCGACAACCATTTTGCGTGTAAACAACATGGACATGATCACTCGCATCGTTTCCCTCCTTTTCTTCTAACACGAAGAATGAGGCCAATTGGTTTTCAAGTTTAATTAAGCATTTCAAAATTAATCGCCAGATCCTCAATCGGCGCTCTGTTCTACGGCTATACATACCATACATACATCGCCAGGGCCATGCGGCCGGACACTTACCCTCTCGGCCAACGATGAGGAGCGACATGCTGCAGCATGGCAAGAAAGAGCGATGCCCATTGTTCAAGCGATAGTGAAGCGACTGCTTGCTCACGTCTAACATGTGCAAGTCTCAATGTAATTTTCAATTGTGCCGGCGTGAATATGGTTCCCAGTGCATGCTCTGCCATAAGTCGCGGTTCACGAAGCAGATATGACGCGAAGGCGGCAAATCGCCTTCTTTCCTTCTCGGGGACTAGAGAGGTATCCCTTCTTGCAACTCGAATGATAGCAGCGTCAACGCGAGGCGGCGGCGCAAAATGAGTGCGCGGAATGACCTTCCTCATGTCGAAATGAAATTGCATTCTCCATAGGAGCAGCCTCGGATCCAGCGTAGCGCTTTCCGTAAATCGAATAGCCGCTCCTTTCTCCAGGATCAGCGCCCCTCGCTGGAATGATCTGCCTTCGAACCCAAGCAGCTTATCGAGAATGGCCGTTGTGATAGAGAACGGAATATTGGCGATTACGCAGAAGGGTCCGGCCGGCAGCCTCATTTGCCTAAAATCGGCTTCTATAATGTTAATGTGAGGATGGTCTTCCGCTTTGGCTCGGAGCATCCTGACGAAATCTGCATCATTCTCTACAGCGATGACCTTGCCTGCTCTTGCGGCAATCGGAAATGTAAGACTTCCTTTGCCTGCGCCGATCTCTAGCACGGTATCGCTTGGCTGCAGCTGTATCGTGTCAATTAGTTGCTTAATTGTACGCGGGTGATGCAGCAGATGCTGCCCCGAAAAGTTCGGCCCCGCTTTATGTTTCCTAACCGTTCGATGTTTCTTATTCTGTTTGCGCATAGATTCGTTCCTCCCGTTGTTGTTAAGTTTCTTGGATAAACAAAAGAACCGCAGGCGCGGGCCTGCGGCGGAACAACGGGAATGTAACAACCAATATGCGCATTCAAACAAGCGTCCCTGTGAGCATCGGGACAACAGCTCGCTGTAGGTTTCATTGCATAATTGAATAAGCGTCAACTTTCCCTTGGTATGAGAAGATTAATGCCGTGCTTATTTTGTACACGCAAAAAAGAGACAGACACGCTGTCCCTTATCCTTCAATTATGCAATAGGATATCCTGAAATGGGCAGACCGATTCCGTTTTGCTCCGCTCGCAGGCAGAGCCTTTGTTCACTATGAAGTTAGCGGGACAAAGTGACAAAACGTAATCTTCCGTAATTAACTGCACCCATCGTCAGGACAACCCTCCGTTCCTTAAACTGTTGTTATTGTATCATAAAGGCAGACCAAACCACAATCCGGCTACGATCGTTACAGCGCAATATCCTTGTTCTCGTATAAGAATAGAGTCCACTTTCTTCGCCTTCTGATTAGATATTAAGCTCTTCCTGATCATCGTGAGCTCGCCATATTATTCATAAGGATTCGTCGCAGATGAAAAAGTTTGACATTTAGTTAGACCCGATCTAAAATGAAATGCAAGCAAGTACTTGCATTAAGGAAGGAGGAATCTCATGAGCGCTACTCCGACTACAAGCGAGAAATTATTGTTGGCAACTATCAACCTCATGGCCGAAAAAGGATATGACGGCACCACGACCAAAGAAATCGCACTAGCTGCCGGAGTAAACGAAGTCACTTTATTTCGCCATTTTGGAACAAAAGAAAAACTGCTTGAGGCCGCCTTTAGCCGGTTTCACTATGGCAATGAGATGACCAGGCTTTTTAACGAAGATCTTAAGGGATATCTGCAAGAGGACCTGCTTACAGTGAGTCGAACGTATCACAACATTATGAACCGGAATAGAAAATTAATCTCGATCGCGCTTAAAGGTAGCAGTACTTTACCTGACTCTGTTCTGCAAGAGGCTTCGCGCAATCCCACCCACTTAAAAAATTTGCTTACTGATTATCTAACTGCAATGTCATCGGAAGGCAAAGTGGTCACCTCTAATCCAGAGATCCAGGCCTTATCGTTTATGTGGATGAATTACGGGGCTTTCATCAATAGACTAAATGACGAAGAAGCGGTCTCGGAAGATGTGCTGGACGATTTTATTGAAGAAAGCGTGCGCATATTTACTAAGGCGCTTAGCCCTTAGTATTGGTTTCCCTACAAATGAAAGGTGAGATTCTTTATGACTGAAACGTCTTTCCCCTACGAAAAAAAGCGTCAACGAGTACTCGGTCTGGAAATGGCCTATGTAGACGAAGGAAGCGGCGATCCGATTGTCTTTCTGCACGGCAACCCTACTTCCTCTTATCTCTGGCGTGAAATTATTCCTTATGCTCAAAATTTCGGTCGTTGCATTGCTCCTGACCTCATAGGCATGGGGGATTCCGAAAAAATTCCCCATAGCGGTTCCGACTCTTACACTTTTGTAGAGAATCGTCGCTACCTCGATGCCTTTCTGGATCAACTTGGCGTTCGCGAGCGGGTTACGTTTGTGGTGCACGATTGGGGATCGGCCTTGGGATTTGATTGGGCGTACCGCCATCCGGATGCCGTTAAAGGAATCGCCTACATGGAGGGAATCATAAAACCGCGTAGTTGGAGCGAGCTGCCGGAACGGGGACGGAACATTTTCCAGGCATTACGATCCAGCGAGGGTGAGCAAATGGTGTTAGAACACAACTCTTTCATCGAGACGAACCTTCCAATCGGCATTATGCGCAAGTTGACGGAGGATGAGATGGCGGAATATCGTCGACCATTCTTGCTGCCCGGCGAAGGACGCCGACCAACGTTAACCTGGCCGCGGCAACTTCCCTTTGATGGAAACCCGGCCGATGTGACGGACATTGTGATCAGGTACGGTGAGTGGTTAGCCCAGAGCTCGTTCCCGAAACTTTTCGTTAACTGCGATCCAGGCACAATGCCGAAATCCCATGTTGAATTCTGCCGAACCTGGCCCATGCAAACGGAGATTACCGTCCGCGGACTTCATTATCCCCAGGAGGATTCGCCTCATGAAATTGGCGAGGCACTTGCCTCTTGGTTAATGAAGCTAGCATAGCCTGCAAGGGGGCTGTCCCTTAGTGACAGCCCCTCGCAGGCGTGAAAAGCGGCTCGTTCTTTCAGCATCCTGAAATTCAGCCCGGAATTTCCGTATAAATTTGAAAGGTCACGCCGAATTTATCCGTCACATCGCCGAAGCCGGGGCTGAAAGCCTCTTCGCTGAAAGGCATGTTTACTTGCCCGCCTTGCCGCAATGCTTCAAAGATTCGTCTGGAATGCTCCACGTCGTTCGTCGTGATGCAGATCGTGACTCTTTTGCCCGCTTCAATTGCCGAACCGCCGGGAGTATCCGAGAACATAAGCTCGGATTCGCCAACTCGCAGCTTGGCATGTGCCACAAGGTCCTTGAGATTTTCGGAGAATGTATCCGGCATGTCCGGCATATCTCCATAGGTCAGGATGGAAAGTACCTCCGCTCCGATTGTTTGTTCATAAAACGTGATGGCTTCCTTGGTGTTGCCTTCCAAAGTAATGTACGGTGTAAGTTTTACGGTCATCGATTATTCCTCCTTGAGTTTGTTTGATCATCTATTTCTGCCTTCATAGTTATAGACGAATCAACCGGGAAGAATTCATCGGTGCTTTACAACGGAAAAAACAACGGAAGCACGGCCACCATTACGATGCCCATTATGACCTGCAGCGGCAATCCAACCTTGAGATAATGAGAGAAACGATAACGTCCAGCCGACATGACAAGCGCATTGGGCGGCGTGGAAAAGGGCGAAGCGAAACACATGCTGGCTCCGATCGATACCGCGAACAGAAACGGATACGGATTGGCGTCAAGCTGAAGCGCCGCAGAAAGGGCTATAGGCGCGAACAGGACGGCACATGCCGTATTGCTGATGAACAATGTAAGAAGCGAAGTCGTAAAGTAGACGCCCGCAAGCAAGACCATGGGACCGTAGCCGCCTAACGCGCCTACCATTCCTTCGGACAACAGCGCCGCGGCGCCCGTCTTTTCGATCGCGATCGACATTGGAATCATGCCGCCGATCAGCACAACGCTCTCCCAATTGATCGTTTTGTACCCTTCCTCCATGCTTCTCACGCAACCGAACACAATCATCAGGACAGCCGCGATCATGATTGACGCCACTGCGGGAATGAAATCCGATACCAGCAGCACGACCATCAGTAGCATGATACCCGCCGCGATTGGCGCTTTATTGTCCATCGTCACTTTGCGGGATTCCTCAATCGGTTGCCCTACAACGACGACATCCGATTCGTTCGCGAGCCTCGCGATATCCTTCCACGTCCCCTGCACGAGCAGGGCATCGCCGAAGCGCATTTTCTCTTCTTTCAAATTATGGAGAAGATATTGATCTTGTCGTTGAATCCCGAGTATGTTCAAGCGATACTTCTCCCGGAAGCCGGATTGTTTGACGAGTCTGTTAATAAGCCCGGACGTAGGCGTCAGCATGACTTCGGCGATGCCGACATCTTCCGTCGCAAACAGTTCTGTTCCCGATGCCCGTTTGTTTTCCGAGACTTGATGATCAAGCATCGTCAGGTCGAACTCCCGGGCGAACTCCTCCACCCGCTCGAAGGCACCGTAAACGTACATAATATCCTCTTCCTGGATGATCGTATGCGATCCGGCGACTTCTTGGTTGATCGTTTTAAAAAATTGGTTCTTGGCCGATATCTTTCGCCTGATCTCGATTACGTTTAACGCATGTCGAGCAGATATATTCAGTTCTTGCAACGTCTTGAAACGAATCGGGGAGTGCGGACTCACTTGCACGCGATAAAGGTTCTGCGTAAGCTGGTACTTCTTCGCCAGATCCTTAAGCGAACGTCCCGTCCGCCGGTCGCCTTCATCCTTTTCGTTCTGCGGCAGAAACCTGCGGAGGAACAGCATCGAGACAATCCCGACCGCAATACATACGAGACCGATCGGCGTATACGTAAAAAAGGATATTCCGTTATATCCGCTTCCCGACAATACCTCTTGAATGACCATATTGGGCGGAGTTCCGATTAAAGTGAGCATCCCGCCCATGCTGCTGGCAAAAGCAAGCGGCATGAGCAGCCTGCCCGGATTCGTCTTCGCGCTCATCGCAAGGCTCACGACAATGGGCATCATGACGGCGATCGTCCCCGTATTGCTCACGAACGCTCCAATGGCAGCCGTGACGACCATAATCATGACGAGCATCCGAGTCTCGTTCGTCCCCGCCAGCTTCAGCATCTTCCTGCTGACCATGTTCGCGAGCCCCGTTTGGAAGATACCGCCGCCTACAATGAATAACCCGATCATCATGATGACGACCGAATTGGCGAAGCCGGACAACGCTTCGGCTGGCGTGAGAATGTTAAACAGCATTAAAACGATTAGCGCTCCGATGGCAACCAAATCGGAACGCACTTTCCCGGAGATGAACAAAACAGACGCAACGGCTAGTACGGATAAAGTGAGAATCATAGGACCGTTCACGTAAAAGCTCCCTTCTAACGGTTATAGCACAATATGCCTATATGACTAGCTTACTAGAAGTCGGAGCATTTATCACGTGCAAGATCCCTACATGCGAATCGACTCCATCCAGAAACAGATAGCCGCTGCAGCGGACAGCGGGGTTGCCGCATATTTTTCCTTTTTGCTGACGGAAAATAGATTCGCCACTGTATTCAGTGACAAATAAGCGGCAAAAAACATGCAAATATACTTGGTCGCCGTTTCGGAAAACCAAAATGGCAACCACCCTCCAGCCTGCAAGATAACGACAATCGCAAACAACTGAACGATAAATGAAATAACGGCGGCATATCTGAGCCGAACGGGCAGCACCTTATATTTTCCGCCCATCGTAAACTCTCCCAGAGGCAGTCCGAAAGCTACCAAAATCGTCATAATGGCAACTACCGCGAATAAGACGGCGCCCGCGATCGCGAACATTTGGTCAGCCCCTATCGCCTACTTAAGCATTTGATAAACTTGCTCGACATCCTTATCTCCCCGGCCAGACAAATTAATGATAATAATTTGATTCTGGTCCATTGTCGGAGCCAGCTTCTTCGCGTAAGCAATCGCATGAGCGCTCTCCAGGGCAGGAATGATTCCTTCCGTGCGGGATAATTCCTGGAATGCTTCCAGCACTTCCTCATTGGTGACCGTTGCGTATTCTGCCCGACCCGTCACCTTGAGGTGGCTATGCTCCGGCCCAATGCCCGGATAGTCGAGTCCCGCGGCGATGGAATAGGTTTTTTGCGGCTCGCCGTTCTCGTCCAGCAGCACCAGACACTTGAAGCCGTGAATAATACTCGGTACACCTTGGGTTAAGGACGGTGCTTGATCGGGTTCAACGCCGATTAAACGAACGGTCGGCTCGTCAATGTAGTGCGCGAATGCGCCAATCGCGTTGCTGCCTCCGCCCACGCAAGCCACCACTGCATCCGGCAAACGTCCCTCTTTCTCCACAATCTGCCGCTTCGATTCTTCGCTAACAACGGCCTGAAAGTGCTTGACCATCGTCGGGAACGGATGCGGACCAACCGCGGAGCCCAGCAGATAAAACGTGTTCTTGTAATTGCGGACCAGATCGCCGAGCGCTTCGTCTACGGCGTCCTTCAACCGTCCTTGTCCCTTGTCGACCGGTACGACGGTTGCGCCGAGCAGCTCCATGCGGAACACGTTAAGCGCCTGCCTGCGCGTATCCTCGGCTCCCATGTAGATGACGCATTCCATGTTAAACATCGCGCAGGCCGTTGCCGTAGCTACGCCGTGCTGGCCCGCGCCGGTCTCCGCGATAATCCGCTTGGCGCCCATACGCTTGGCAAGCAGTATCTGGCCGATCGCGTTGTTGATTTTGTGCGCTCCGGTGTGGTTGAGGTCCTCGCGCTTCAAATAAATCTTCGGTCCGCCCCAAGCCTTGGATAACCGCTCCGCATACGTCAGCGGATTCTCGCGGCCAACGTATTCGCTCAGGTAATAGCGCAGCTCCTCCTTAAATTCCGGATCGTCTTTCAGCTTGTAGAATTGGTCGCTCAGGTAACTCAGCACCTCCTGCAATTCCGGCGGGACGAAACTGCCCCCAAACTCTCCAAAGTATCCCTCTTGCTGCAACTGCTGCTCCATAGGTAAGCGCCTCCATTATTCGAAATAGAATTGGCTGTTCACTCCTAATATTTTACCATAAATTACTGAAGTCAACCCTTTCAGATTTAGCTTTTCAATCTCGGGAAAAACTGTTAGGATAGTGGCTGTCTATATCGTCAGTCGCGGTTCGTAACCATCCCGCGTTACCAAAACTAAGGAGGCCTTTTTGTCATGTTCAATTTGTTGTGGGGCGTGCTTTTTATGCTCGTCCACTTTGGCCTTTTCCTGCTGTGCTATCGCATGTTCGGCAAGAAAGGACTATACGCCTGGATTGGCTTTGCCACCGTGATCGCCAATATCCAGGTCGCCAAAACGATAGAGATGTCCATTGGCACGTTCGGCATCGTCATGACGCTGGGCAATACGATCTACACGTCCATCTATATGTCGACGGATCTGCTTAATGAAAAGTACGGCCGGCAATCGGCCAAGCAAGCCGTATGGTTCGGCTTCTTTACGCTCATTGCGTCCACGATTCTGATGCAGATGACGCTCGGCTTCGTGCCGCAAGCCGATGACTTCGCGCACGAGCCGATGAAGGCGCTCTTTGGCTTCTTGCCGCAGGTCGCGGCCGGCAGCATGTGCGCCTACTTTGTCAGCCAGTTTCTGGACGTTCGGGTCTTTAGCTACCTAAAGACGAAGTTCCCGGTGCGCAATCAGTTTTGGATCCGGATCAACGGCAGCTCGCTTGTGAGCCAATTCGTCGATTCGCTCGTGTTTTGCACGATCGCTTTTTACAAGGTGCATGCCTTCGACATTTGGATCCAAATCTTTTTGACGACGTATCTGCTGAAGCTGCTCATTTCGTTCCTGGCCACGCCGGTGCTCTATTGGGCAAGAAATATGAAAGTCCGCGAGGAATAAGCCTCGCGGACCTGGGAAATGCGCAATTTTAATAGCGGCTGCAGCATTTATCGATAAGGTCCCGCATTTCCGTTACCGGTCAGCCATTACTTTTCAATTGTAAACCACATGTCAGTACGCTGGCCCGTTTCAACGACCCTTGTCTTCTTGAGCACGATCTTCATGCCTTCAAGATGCTCAAAAAGCCGCTGCCCCTCGCCAAGCAAAACAGGCATAATGCCAATTTGCAATTCATCCACAAGACCGGCCTTTAGCAATTGTTGGCCGACGCTCGGGCCGCCCACAACCGTGACATCTTTTTCCCCTGCGGCTTGTTTGGCTTGCTGAATCGCAGCTTCGACATTATCTACGAACGTAAAACTTATACGGCCGTTTTCTTTTGGTTTTTTCTCCGGCGCTTGCTCAGTAATAACAAAAATGGGTACTTGAAACTCATAACCATCGGCGTAGCCATCAGGATCACTAGCCATTCCAAAGGTTCTGCGCCCCATAACTGCAGCCCCGGTTGTGTCAATCCACTCCTGCATCAGGTCGGTCTGGCCAAGCTCTATCATATCAGGATAGAGCAAGGCGACACTGCCATCCGCGTCATTAATGAATCCATCAAGCGACATCGTCATACCGAAGACTACTTTTGTCATTTTCAAATCCTCCTCGAATTATAGATCGCAAACTAACTAGGGCCGACAGAAACGGCGACGCGCGCACAAGCAGCGGTTATGCTGGAGCGATTCCGAAAGCCTATACTTTCTTAAGTGGTGAAAAATCTTGTGTACCCTTTTTCAAAGCTTGGTTTCCTGGGATTTCCCTGAATATTTTCGATCATATCATACAAACCATAGATTCTATCGTACATTTGGCTTCTTTCATATAGTTTTGTATCTGCTGAACCATACTCCTCAAATACCGCGCGCCTGAATTCTATAGGATAATAAGCCATATACATAAAATCCAATGCGGGGTCTTCTCTTCCCGCTTCGCTAAAATCTATAATTCCAATCCGACCGGTACTCTCATCCCACAGAATATTATCATAGTGGAAATCCCCATGTACAATACATGTCCGAACCGATGCCGAAATTTCATAATAATTTTTAAGAAAGTCCTTCACTTGCTCCATCTCTGATTGTGACAGTTTGGACTGTAGCAACTTAACCCCTTCAACCATATCATTCCGAACTTCTTCTCCAAAACCGGTCTGTAAAACCAGTTTTTGTTCTGATGCCATATGAAGTCGTTTTAAAAAACTTCCTACTAGTCGACCTATTTGTTGTGCACTTTCCAAATGTTTTTCCACATAATGAGGTGTAATTCGAGAACCTGGCACATATTTTTCCACCACAAAAGTTTGGGTTGGAGAACAATACAGACACTCAGGCAAAACCGGCTCTGTCTGCCTTGCTAAACTCCGAATCAGTTCTTGTCGTACGTTGTAGCGTTCAACCTGTAATCCTTTGCGATAGAAAGCAACTACTGTATTCTTATCCAAAATCAAAACATCTTTTTCGCAACCCGTGGTGATGAAGTCAACTTCCTGAAAGGACAGTTCCCCCATCTCCGCTCTCACATGTTCCAACCTTTGCTCCATTAATTGCTTCTCCCAATTATCCAAATCCATCAGCCCCTCATGCGAACGATTGCCTTCCAACACTATCTGCAGCCTCGTTGCACATAAACAGGCGTGCAATTATAATTATCCCTAAAGAAGGAGATGTAACAGCTTCTGCCTATTACTTCCCAAATGGAGAGCTTATGAAAAAGATTGAGGAAACGATATATAAACATTATGAGCTGAATGTGTCGCACCTTACGCCTCAACAAGGCGGCTGGTCCGCGCTTGCTTACAAGATGATTGCGAGCAACCGCCCTTACTTCTTGAAAATTTACGAGAAAAGCAGAGCTTCCACTCCGAAATGGACTGCCCTGATAAACGAATATGTCCCTGTCCTGATCTGGCTTCATCAACACAGCAGTCTAAATGGAAAAATCCCCGTTCCCCGCGTAACAAAAGGCGGTAATTACCAATGCTCTAACGCTGACGGTATTTTTCTGCTCTATGATTACATCGAGGGAGAAACAATTGGAAACCGGGATTTAACGGACAATCAGGTGGTACAATTAGCGAACATAATTGCAGAGCTTCACTCGTACGACGAACAGTTGCCAATTAAAACGCAGCATCTTAAAGAAGATTTCTCCATTCCTTTTGTCAGTCAATTAAAGCAGCTTATCAATGGGCAATCGATTGCTCCATTAGACGTAAGAGAAGTGATAAACCAGAATTCGGAACAATTAAATGAACTTATCGATGATATTGAAAAACGATCAAGGGATTTGCTGCCACGACCCTTACGAAATGTACTATGCCATACCGACCTCCATAACTGGAATCTGATGATAGCAAAAGAACAGGTTATCTTAATCGATTGGGAAGGATTGCGACTGGCACCCGTCGAGGCGGATTTCATGTTCCTTGTTGATCAACCTTATTATGAAACATTTTTAAGCGTCTATCGGAAACGACATCCTGATTTCGCCCTAATCCCCGACGTTCTGCGTTTTTATCAGGTAAGACGCAGACTAGAGGATACTTGGGAATGGATAGAACAGCTTTTATTCGACCAACAGGAATCCCATGAACGAACGAAGACGCTGGCTAGCCTCACGAAAGAATTGCAAGAAATGGCCGATTAACGCAAATCCTCGCGCTGTCTGAACACCGCACCTGCCGCGCCGAACAGCAGCAGAAACAGCAGCGCGACGATCGCCGGCTCCAACATGTCCGCCCCCCCTGCCTGCCCCAGCTCAAGCGGATGCACGATTCGATTGACCAGCCACCATGAGGCGATGCCGGCCCCGTCCTCGCCCAGCAGCAACGCGGCTAGCGCGGACAGACTATAGCCGACAAGATTCAGCGCAAGCAGCAGCCCGATAATCAACCCCGCGATCAGACTGCGCGCCGCCAGCGCCACGAACAGCATCATCACGGCAAATGCCCAATGCAGCAAAAATTGCAGCAGCAGCAGAAGCGCATATTGCCCCAGCTCGCCGGTCGGCGCATTCTCAAAAAACAGCAGCCTCCCGAGCGCGTTCGCCGCTACCGCCGCGACAAACAACAATAGCGTAAACAGCGCCAGCAGCAGCGCTTTTGCCAGCACGCTCGATACCCTCGCATGACGCATGGAGATATAGTTTTTGTAGAAGCCTGCGCTGCGTTCGCTCCAGGTATAATGAACCGTGAACACAGCCACATACAGCAGCATCCATGAAGGCGGCTGTGCCAGCATATATTGGAAAAACTCGCTGGCGCTCAACGAGCCCGGCCCAAGGCCGGCACCGGCACTGTAGCTGTCGGCATAACGGCTCATCATAAATATTCCGAACAACTGAAAGGCGAAAAACACGGCCAATAGCAGGGGCAGCATGTTGTTTTTACGAAACCGCCGGAAGTCCATTCGCAATATATTAAGCATTCCGCACACCTCCGCTCCCGGTACGCTCCAGAAAATATTGCTCCAGGCTGACCTGCTGCCTGGCGATGCCATGCACCGTGACGCCGCCCTTCACGAGTGCGGCATGAATCTGGTACAGCTCGGCATGCTCGTCATACACCTGCAACAGCTGACTATCAAGCAGCTTGTAACGACGAATGCCCAGCTCCGCCTCCAGAATCGGGATCGCCGCCTCCGGCTCGGTTAGCCGAATCTCAATGCGCTGCTCGCATTGCTGCAGCAGTTCGTCGCGCGAGACGATTTCGACCATCCGTCCCTCATGCAAAATGCCGAACCGAGTCGCCATCTTCGACAGCTCCTCCAATATGTGGCTGGCAATCACGATCGTCAGCCCCGTCTTGTTCAGCTCCAGCAGCAGATGCCGGATATCGACAATGCCCTGCGGGTCCAGTCCGTTGATCGGCTCGTCCAAGACCAGTACATCAGGGCTGCCTAGCAGCGCGAGAGCAATACCGAGCCGCTGCTTCATCCCAAGCGAATATTCCTTGACTTTACGCCTGCTGCTGTCGGCCAAGCCGACGCGATCCAGCAACTCCTCGATCCTGGGTTTGCGCGCCTTCATGCCGTAGGCATCGGCCAGCAGCTCCATATTGTCGAACCCGCTCAGCTGCGTGTACAGGCCGGGGTTCTCCACCAGCAGCCCCATTCGTTCATGCAGACTGCGCTGCTCGCAAGTCGAGCGCTCAAATAGGCGCATACTGCCTCCAGTCGGATAGATCAGCCCGCCGAGCAGCTTTAGTAGCGTCGATTTTCCGGCTCCGTTGCGTCCGATAAGTCCAAAGATTTCCCCTCGATACAGCTGCAAATCGATCGGGTGCAGCACCGTGCGCGAGCGATAAGCCTTGCTTATCTGATTCAGCTCTATGATGCATTCCTGCATTCCCGTCACCTCCCTGCTCTCATTTAACACCGAGAAAGCCAAGTTGACGTCAAGAAAAAGTAAAGAAATCGTAAAGCCCGATCTGTAATAGCAGCTTTTGCAGCCTACGGCTGCGCCCGGCTCAGGCGAAAGCCGATTCCCCAGATCGTCTCGATATAGCTTTGCTCGCAATGCGCCTTGATTTTATTGCGGATGTTGCTGATGTGCACCGTAATCGTTTTGTCCTCGCCCATATACGGCTCGTCCCAGGCCAGCGTGTACAAATCCTGCTTGGTAAACACCCGGCTCGGATTTTTGAGCAGCAGCTCGAGAATACGATATTCCTGACGGGTCAGCTGAAGCGGATGACCCTTTACGGTCGCATGATAAGTTCGGCTGTCCAGTAACAACTGTTTATGCCGGTACGCCGGCTCCGCCTCCGAGGCTGGCCCAGCGCGCTTTAGTTGGGCGTGTATCCTGGCGATCAGCTCCGCCAGCTCAAACGGTTTGGTCACGTAATCGTCGGCGCCTCGTGCAAACAGCTCCAGCTTGTGATCCAGTTGATCCCGCGCAGACAGCACGATGACGGGCACGCTCGAGCACAGCTCCCCGCGCAGGCGACTGATTAGCTCTTCGCCGCTCAATCCAGGCAGCATCAGGTCTAGCACGATCAGTTCGTAGCCGGTTTGAGCCAGATAAAGCATCGCCTCGCTGCCGGAATATGCCTGCGTACATCGGAAGCCTTCGCATCGCAAGCCTGCGGCGATAATTTCGCTGATTTGCGCATTATCCTCCACAATCAGAATTCTGCTGTTGGCTCCTCGCTGGTTTTCCGTTCCTCGCAAATCGTCGATTTCTCTCCGGCTCATACCCTCTCCTCCCGCTTCTTCGGCCATCGGATCCACAGACAAAATTGCTGATCGAGCTGCTCCGCCCGTACCGATCCCTTCATCTTCTGCACAAGCGATTGCACAATCGTCAGCCCCAGCCCCGAGGTCTGTTCGCTGCGCGCCGGGTCCGCCTTATAAAAACGCTGAAACAACCGCTCCGCGTCAATCGTTCGACCAGGGGGGAGCGGATTGGCGAACATAAACTCCCACTCGCTCTCCGTCTCCCGGCAGTGAATGGTTAATCGGCCTTCGCCATGATGCACGTAGTTGCTCAGCACATTCCCGAATACCCGCTCGATCGCATGCGCCTGTCCGACGACAAGCGCTTGGCTCGGCAGCGCCAGTTCTGGCTCATAGCCGGTAGCGGCGATCGGCTCCAGTTGCATGACCAGGCTGTGCCGCAGCAGCTCCGCGGCGTCGACCGTCGACAACTCCAGCCTGTAGTCCGGGTTCTGCAGCTTCGTATAAAGAAACAGCTCCTCGATCAGCTTGGCCATTCCCTTAATCCGGCTGCGGGCCAGCCGCACATAGTCTGCGCGATGCGAAGCCTGCTCGGCACGTTCCGGCACTGGCTCAGTTCGCTCCTGCACTGGCTCTGCTCGCTCCGCCAGCTGCAGGTAGCCGTCCAACGCTGCGAGCGGTGTGCGAATATCATGCGAGAGGCTCGCGATCGTCTCGTGGATTTCCTCGTTTTTTTGAATAAATCGCTGATTCTGCGCCCGCCGCTCGCGCAACAGTTCATTGCAGCTTTCCACCAGCCGGGACAATTCCCGCGACTGGAGCTGCGTCGTGATCAGCTTGAAGGAGTCGTGTTTGCCGATGAAGTCCAGTTGGCGACCAACATCTCGAATCTGCCTTCTATAATACAGCCCGTATCCGGTTTGCAGCACCAGCAGCAGCGATACGATGAGTAAAGCAGCGAGCATACGGCCACTTCCTTTTCGATTTGGCATCGGCGGAACCTAAGCCTCGGTAACAATATCCTCATCTTACCACAGCCAAGTGCCTCAAAGGCGCACTGAATCTCTGCCATTTGACTTGCCAATGCCCGCCGCTAAGAATTGCATGCGGCGGAACCAACTCCCTCGCTCCGCAATACACTGGAAGGGTAACCGTGACATTCGCCCGGAAAGGTGTGCTGATCATGAGAGGAACTGCTACTCCCTTCTTCGTGAGGGGTCATACGGCCAGAGGGCCGTGGAATTTGCTGGAATCGTCGCTGATGGGGATTGATTTGCTGTACGTGGCGCGGCCCGCGCCCGCTGCCGCCCAATCCGCCGCGATGCGGATCATCGCCGAAGAGGCGCTTTCCGCATCCTGCGATGTATGGCTGTTGCATCGGCCCGAGGATCACGAGCTGCTCGACGGCGTCATTATTCCATCCAGGAAAACCGGATTTATCCATGAAGGGGCGCTTCCCCTTCACATGCGACCGTTGCCTGCCGATATTCGCTGCAAGGCGATCCATCTGTCGCAGGCGGCGTCCGGTTCGGAGAGCGGATTGGGATCGGGGGATTTAATCGTGGCGGAGGGCTCCTTACAGGAGAGCGAAGGCAACGCCTACAATTGCTTTGCCCGCGCGTTGGACATTCATGACGACTGGGAAGCGATTTACATCAGCGCCATGAGCTTCGAAGCGGCGAACCGCGTGGCGAACGCATACGTCTCGCGGCTGTTCGGCGAAACCTCCTTGCCCAAGGAGGGCCGCCGAGACGACCGTTTCCTCGGCGCTGCAACGCCTGCCGGGGCAATCGATTTTGTCCCGGGGCTGACCCAAGGCTTGAAACGCTACCTGATTAAAGGCCGCGCAGGCTCCGGCAAGTCGACGCTGCTGAAGCGGCTTGCCGCGGAGGGGCTGAGACGCGGCTACGATGTAGAGGTGTATCACTGCGGTTTCGATCCGAACAGCATCGATATGGTCATTGTGCGCGAGCTTGGTACAGCCGTCTTCGACAGCACTGCGCCGCATGAATATTTTCCCGACCGCGAAACCGATGAAATTATCGACATGTACGATTTATGCATTGCGAAAGGAACCGATGAATTGCATGCCGATCAACTGGCGCCGATTCAATCCGGCTATGCCTCCGCCATGAAAGAGGCCATCGGGCATTTGGCCGAAGCCAGACGTCTTCGCAATGCCGCCGAGCAGCCTGCGGCCGAGGTTGTTAACATGCAAGAGATTGCCGACGCCGCCCGGGGTTGGGCAGCCGAGCTGCTGCGGAACGGAGCCAACGGTCTGCGTACTGCCCCTGATGGCACGGCATAATGGCTGATGCCAGCGACTTAACAACATTTGTCCCAAGAAAATTTGCCTACGGGCAATCAAGAAGTCAAGCAGGCCTATGCGCATATGCATAGGCCTGGATGTGTTTTGTCGGCTATGTTATGGTGTCGCGTTTGTTCCCTACACCTCAAACTCAAAGATTCTTGCCGTGAAGTTTAGAGTTTGCGTCGGCGTCGTAACGTTTAATTTGATATATCAATTTAAAGCAACTTAATCAGCGCTTCCAGCTCATCAACCCATACTTTTGCGAGTTCAAACTCATTATTTTTTAAAGCCACTTCAATTTTCATTTCAATCGATCTTTTATTTTGTTCCTTTTCTAGATAGTCCTTGTCAAAATGGCTGGCATAAATCATCTGTCTAAATTTTCGAATGCTCATCTTTCTGATCGTCTTATCTTCAATGATTAACACATAATCCATACCATTAACCACAGAATAGAAATCATGAGAAATCATCAGAATCGCGCCTTTATAATCTGCAATAGCTTTTTCCAGCGCGATCTGTGAATAGATGTCCAAATGGCTGGTCGGTTCATCAAGAAGCAATACGTTTGCTTTGCTGGCAGCAGCCTTAGCCAATTGAAGCATATTTTTTTCTCCGCCGGATAAAGAGGATATCCTTTGATTAACGATTTCCCCTTCAAAGCCATAGCTTGCAATAAACGATCTAACTTCATCATACGTTTTAAACCCGGCATCGATGAATTCTTCTAGTATGGTATTAGATTCCTTTAGCACTTCGCCTTGATTTTGCGATAAGTAAGCCACTTTAGCGTCGTCGTTGATTTTAATAGACTCATGATTATTTTTAAAGATATCTCGAAGTAAAGTCGTTTTCCCGGTACCGTTCGAACCAATAATGGCTACTTTGTCCGCAGATTTGATCTCAAAGCTCACATTGTCTAAAAGCAACTCTTCAAAGGCAGCACTATAATGATCGACTTGTACGACAGTGGTATCTTCCATTTCAGTATCCATGCCAAAACTAATATTCGGTTGCTTAATATCAACAAATGGTGCTTTAATTCTTCGCGCTTCCAATCTTTCTTGGAACTTGACTCTTGCTTTTAATGCTTTGCCTCTAGAAGCCTCTGAATTATAAGTTGCGATTACTCTAAGATTAGCGATTATGTTCTCGTTTCTCTCCAATTCTTCATCCTCGGCGATTTTGAGCTCCTGCAACTCAACCTTAGTCTGAAGCAAGGAGAAGTTATAATCTATATATCGCCCTTCGAACTCTTGGATCTCCGTGATTTCGAGGTGTATGATTTTGTTGAAACAATGATTCAATAGATAGCGGTTGTGCGTAACCACCAGCAACATGCCTTTGTGGGAATTAATAAGATTCTTAAGTCCATTAAGGTTTTCAAAGTCTAGAAATACATCCGGCTCGTCCATAATCATTAAGTCTGGACGGCTAAGCATTTCCTTCATCACTTGAATCAGCTTGAATTCCCCGCCGCTCAGGTCGGAAACCTTAAGATCCTTAAGCTTCATGAGGTTTGCCAGATTAAGCTTCTTACTAATATTGCTTTCAAAATCTTCCCCGCCGATGGAATCTAATGCATCTAAAGCGAATTGATATTTTTCTAATAACGGCTCAATATCCGATGATGTTTCCATCTCCGTACAGATTGCGGTTATTTCGTTTTGTATCTTAAAATATTCTTCCCCTAAATATTCATAAACAGTTGTTTCTTTCGTTTTGTCGAATTGCGGGAATTGACTTACATGCCCAATCCTGCAAGTCGGGTCTATTTCCAGCTTGCCCTCGAACAGGTATCTTTCCGGATCCATCAGTATGTCTATCAATGTGCTTTTCCCGTTGCCGCTTGTTCCGATAAAAGCGCAATGCTGCGCCTCTTCAAGCGTAAAGGAAATGTTTTTGTATAGTTCCTTTTGCGGAAATGAGAAGGATAAGTTATCAACTTTTATCATCGTGTTTCCTCTCTTTATAACTGAAATAGAGACTATTATTAGATGTATTGCAAATTATAGTTTCGAGTTTACCGTTGTAAGAGTAACACTGATTATAACCAACTTCAATCTATTTGTATCTCATATCTAGAGGGAAAAGTTTCATGCTACTCCCCGCATACAGGCGAACCTTCAAAGTCGAACCACGATAAAATGCAATACATTGTTTACATTTTGTTAAACTTCATTTACAATCATTTCAAATCAGCAACCGGAAAGGATCTCTTGCATGCTTGTTAACAACGTACGTGAACTAAGGGCGCGCTTTAGATGGTCGCAGCAAGACCTGGCGGATGCCATCGGAGCCACTCGCCAGACCATTGGGTTAATCGAGAAAGGCGATTACTCCCCTTCGATTACGCTCGCGCTTAAAATTGCAGCAGCTTTTCAACTGCCCGTGGAGAAAGTTTTTTATTTAAAGGAGGAGGGATAAGATGTTCGCACAGGTTATGCGTTCGCCGTTACTATCAACCCTATTGTTTCTTAGCACGCTGGGTTTGTTTTATCTACTGAAGTTAATGCTGTCGGGGGAACTTTCGACTACGACGGGAAGAATTTATTGCGCCCTCTTCGCTGTCCCTCTAGGCGTGCTGTGGGTGACGCTTGTAAGAGTTTATAATCGCAAAAATCCGAAAGACCGCATTAATGTCTGGGCCACAGTTCCGTTTGAAATTCGGGGCGTGGATGAGGGACAGCAATGGATCACGTTCAAAGCTTGCCGAAACGTCTATATTTACTACAGCTCTTGCTTGCCCATAGCCGTGGGAACGGTCATATTGCTTCCGTCCAATGCTGTCTACACACTAATCATTTTCGGGTTGCTGGGACTGGGCCAATTTCTCGTTTATAGTCTAACCATGTGGAAGTATAGCCGCGTCTGATTCCTGTTCAGTAATTAACCTATTTCTACCGAGGGGAGTTTAAATTCCGATGAATCTAGCCGTCAAATGGATACGAGAAATCAAAGAGCGCGATAACCAGCATAGGCTGAAAGGCTACCGCGACAAAGCGGAGCTCATCCGCAAACGGAACTTGGATGCGTGGTACGATGGGCAGCTTCAAGCGGAATCCCTCCGGCTGCAAAAAGAAGCAGAATCGGGTACGCCTTTGGACGAGCTGCTTGTCGATGCCTATGCGCTAGTCTGCGAGGCCGCGAAGAGAACGCTTGGCTTACGGCCCTACGATGTCCAGCTCATGGCTTCCATCGCTCTGCACGAGGGATATGTGATCGAGCAGCATACCGGCGAAGGCAAAACGCTCTCTGCCGTTTTGCCTGCCTATCTGCACGCGCTATCCGGCGAAGGCGTTCATGTGCTGACCTTTAACGATTATTTGGCGAAACGGGACGCGGATTGGATGGGCCCGATCTATCAGTACCTGGGGTTAACGGCAAGCGCGGTTCAAGCAGGCATGCGCTTGTCCGAAAAACGGGAAGCGTATGCCTCGCATATCACCTATGTAACGGCCAAAGAAGCGGGGTTCGATTACTTGCGCGACACGATCGCTCTGGACGAAGCCGACACCGTGCATCGTCCGTTCCATTACGTCATTGTCGACGAGGCGGACTCCCTGCTTCTCGACGAAGCGCGGGTGCCGCTAGTCATTGCCGGCGAGCCGGGTTCTTCCGGCGACGATGGTTCCCGTTTCGCGGCAGTCGCCAGGCAGCTCCGGCAAGAGGATCATTACGATTTCGACGAGTACAAGCGAAACGTTTATTTAAGCGAGGCGGGTGCGGCGAAAGCGGAGTCGCTGCTGGGATGCGGCAATTTGTACGAAAGCCATAATAGTGATTCGTTAATGGCATTAAATTGCGCGCTGCATGCGGAATTATTATTGCAGAGAGACGTCGATTACATCGTCCGGGACGGTAAAATCGAGCTGATCGACGAATATACCGGCCGCGTGGCGGAGAACAGGCATCTGCCGGACGGGCTGCAAGCCGCGCTTACGGCCAAAGAAGGGCTGCAGTCGAAAGCCGGCGGGAACATTCTCGGCACGATCACCCTTCAGCACTTTCTTAGCCTGTATCCGAAGATTTGCGGAATGACGGCTACCGCGCATGTTTCCGCAATGGAATTCGGAGATATTTATGCGCTGGAGGTCGTGCCGATCCCTCCGAATCGTCCCAACATTCGGATCGATTATCCGCACCGGATTTATTCCCATAAGGAGGCCAAACTTAAGGCGCTTGTACAAGAAATCTCGTCCGTCCATGCAACGGGGCGGCCGATTCTCATTGGAACGTCTAGCGTCGAGGAGTCTGAGATGCTGGCGGAGGCGCTAGCGGCGGCCAACGTACCTTGCCATGTTCTGAATGCGAAAAACGACGCAAAAGAAGCCGAGCTCATCGCCAAGGCGGGAGAACTCGGCGCTGTGACGGTGTCCACCAACATGGCGGGACGCGGCGTCGACATTCGGCTTGGGGGCGGAAACCCCGCGCAAGGGGAAGTCGTCGCCAAGCTAGGCGGGTTGTACGTGATCGGTACGCATATACACCAAAGCGTGCGGATCGACAACCAGCTGCGCGGGCGATCCGGTCGCCAAGGCGACCCAGGGGCTTCCGTTTTTTTCGTAAGCTTGGAAGACGAGTTATTGCTTAAGTTCGGCATGGAGAAAGAATTGCGCGGTCTCAGACAGGATGAAGCTCTAAGCGAATCCGTGCTCCCCAGCAAAATTTCGCATATTCAGCGCGTGATCATGGGCCAAAACTTCCATATCCGCCAGGAGCTAAACAGTTATTCGGATATGGTGGAGGATCAAAGACGTATGTTATACGCGGAGCGGCTCGATATTTTGAATGGCAAGGCGCCGATGAGCGCTTCGGAGCAGCGGGTACGGCTTTATTTTATAGACAAGTTCTGGGCCGAGCATCTGGCATACGTTTCTTACATTCGCGAAAGCATCCACTTGACGAGCCTTGCTAACCGCAATCCAATCGACGAATTCCATGAGCAGATCATCCAGGCATTTGCGGAAATTCCGGCTAAAATCAATAAGGAGTCAGCGGATATGCTCATAAAGCTGGGAGGCTCCAACGATCCGGCGATGTGGGAAAAGTTCGGGCTAAGGACCCCTGCTTCCACTTGGACTTATATTATCAACGATCAATATATGGAGTCCCTGCAGAATCGCGGTGCATGGAACCCGGGGACGATAATCGCTTATTGGATGCGCAGGATGTTGCGACCGGTATTCGGGTGGTCGAAATTTTAATCCCACGTAGCGAGACACGCTCACCCATTCATTCCGCGCCCATGCCGCTTCTGTTCTCCCGGCTGTTTGTAACGACAAGTTTTTGAAATAAAACAAGGGCATTCATAAGAGTGCCCCTGGCTTGTACCTCCTTCTATCTTGACGAGCAGACCTGCTTCAACGAGTGATTGGAGCCGTGCGCTCAAAATATTCGTTGAGGTGTGCTCGCGTGAAGCAAGAAACTCGCGGTAATACCGCTTGTTATGGATGAGGACGTCACGAAGTATGACTAGGCTCCAGGGATCACCCCATATGTCGAGCGGATATACGATTGGACAAACTGTGGAAGATCGCTTTTTCATGAGATTGATTATATATTTCATACTTCATTAGTCGATATTTTCGTTGTCAGCACCTCTATGTGTTTCTTTCTCCGTCCCGGTCAACAGCTCTTTCGTCCCGCTCTTGAATTCACGAAGCGTGCGTCCGAAGGCTCTTCCGAGCTCAGGGAGCTTACTGGGACCAAACAACAGCAGCGCTACTAAGATAATCAAGATAATACCCGTCGTACCAATATTAGGCATACCCATCCCTCCTATTAGTAATTCCTCCGCGAGACTCTCCGATTATCTCGTTCCGAAAGTCACACCGCCGATCGAAGAGATGATGAAAGTGAAGCTTCCCGTAACCGTTCCGCCGCCGCCCGTTTTCGATTTCGGAAATATCTGCAAGGAACCTGAGCTGGACGTTCCCCAGGAAAAAGCGGGCGTGCCATCGACGATTGACGACTCCTCGCTGAACGAAACGGTTTTGACCTCCGCCACGGTTGCCGAGGCTCGGCGATAGAGCAAATGATAGACGGCGACCTTGGAGCCGTCCGCATTATAGGCTTGGACGAATATTTCGGCTCCGGTCGGGGTATGGCCGGATATTGTCGACATATCGGTGGGGCCGATTAAAGTTGTTCCCGTATTTTCGGGCACTGTAGCGGTCACGGTTACAGAAGCTACCGCCGCCCGGTTTCCAAGCTTTTTCATATTGGTTCGAAGGGCCGTGGATTCGTTGCGATCCTTCAATTTGCTCGAAACGCCGCCCCCGTTAATGAATAACCCGTCGGATTGGCATTCTCCGTACGCCGCAACGCCGCCCGAAATGGATACGCCGTAATGATCGATCGTTGACAGATCGGTAGTACCGAAGTAAGACGGACTTGCGTTTGAACCAATTCTTGCATCTATCGCGCCTTGGGTCGTTCCCATATGAATCATGCCGGAAGGGGATGAAATTTCGATACCGTGCAGAGAAGGCTTTTCGAATTTAATCGCGCCTTCTGCAATGCTAGCCGAAAGGAACTTGCTGCTGTTCGCAATCTTCAAAGCGCTTGCCGGCCTATTTTGCCCGGTCAAACCGATTAGAGTGGAACCGCCGATCGCCAATTGGCCAACCTCGCTGATGTATACGGCCTCTTCCCCCCCTTCGAACATCGTGTTCGTTCCTCCGATGTTCAGCCATTCGGCATCTTGGACCCGCAAATGATTTTTGGAAGTTGGCATATTACGCCCGAAGTGGGTGTAATTATCGGCATACACCAGACCGTCTATTTGTTCGATATACGTCCCGTAATCGCGTAAAAACCAGCCTCTGCTGTTCTGTATCTTAATGTCATTAAACGCATATAAGTCCCCGCCTTGCTTGATCAGCTTCACCATAGATCCGACATCAAGCGCGTTAAGATTATCGATCGTGATAAGTCCAACCGCATGTCTGCCCGTATTCGTGAAGGACTCCCCCTTGATCACCGTATCGACCAGCCTTGCCCGAATATTCAAGAAGTCAAGGAACCTGCCTTTTCGTACCACAAAACCGTGATCTCCGCCTGCAGCGGAAGATATCACCCCTATGCCGTCTATCCGTGCCCACAGATCGCCATTCGTGGCTCCTCCGATGATAAACCTAAGATCCTTGAACCAGCCGCTACCCCAAATATCGCATGGGGTATCGATAATCAATTCGGCGTCGCCAAAATCAAGAAGACCGCTTACGCCAAGCGTTAGCCCGTTGTTATAGCATTCTTGTATCGCGTTAATGAGCGTCGCGGTGTCATTGATGGAGCCGATAGATAACCCGAATTCTCTAGCGTCGATGATGGTTCTTTTTTGAATTCTGTCGAGAGTCTCTTGCACCGTTTCAGCGCCGTAACCGATACCGCTTGCGCCGGTACCGGATGCAAGCGAATGCTGCAGCTTCCGTAATTCGTTATCCCCTTGCTCTTCCGTCATACTTTCCGCACCGTAAGCCGCCGTACCGCCCAGCATAACGGCCGCTCCGGCCATCCCAAGATAAGACAGCACCTCCCGGCGGCCCATCAATCGCTTGTTTTCTTTCATCCTGGCAACCTCCCAAATTGGATTTAACCTCCGCTCATCCCTTAACGGCTCCGAGCGTCATTCCTTTGACGAAGTACTTTTGCAGGAAAGGATACAAGAGTAGAATTGGCAGTGAAGTATACATAACCGTCGCCATTTGGATGGACAGCGGCGGAGGCGGCGGCGCGCTCAAGTCGATTGCCCCGAAAATATCGCTTTGTCCGACCATCACGACCTGTCTTAACAGGACCTGTAAGGGCCATAAATCCGAGCTGTTAGTATATATTATGGAAGCGAAATATTGATTCCAGTTGGCTACCGCATAAAACAACGTGAATGTGGCCAGCGCCGGCAGGGATAACGGCAGCACGATTCGGAAAAAAATGCCGAGATCATTGCAGCCATCAATTTTGGCCGATTCCAGAATGCTTTCGTGAATGCCCTCGAAAAACTCCTTGAGCACGATCATATTGAATGCCGACACGGCGCTCGGAATCACGATCGCCCATAGCGAATCGATAAGACCCAACCCGTTGACCACAAGATAGGTCGGGATCAAGCCGCCGTTGAAGAGCATGGTGAACAAGACCATCAGCATGATCCATCTCTTGCCGCTGAACGAACGACGCGAGCATGAATAAGCCATGGAAGAAGTGAAGGCGATATTGATAAGCGTACCGACAACGGTAATCCATACGGTATTTTTTAAGCTGCTAAAAAAAATACGGGTATCGTAAATATACTGATAGGAAGTGAAATCCCATTGTGTCGGCCATAGCAGGAACCGTTGAAACTCCTTCGCGTTGTCGAGCGACAAGAACGACATGGCGAACACATGGAGAAACGGAATGAATGTCAACACGGAGAATCCGAGCAACAGGAGTATATTAGTGCCGTCAAAAATACGATAAGACCATTTCGTGGAAAACAAAGCCGCCCCTCCTTTCGATTAATACGCTGCGAGACGGCGAGGTTCGAAACACCTCCCTCGCAGCTCGCCGAACGAATCCCTACTTTGCGTTCTTGGCCTTGTAGCTTTCGTTCATCTCTTGAATCATTTGATCCGCGCCCCGGGTCTTCCATTCCTCAATCAATAGATCGTAATTGTCGATTGGTTCTCCATTGACGATTATATTAACGACCCCGTCCAGCAAAAATTTGGATAACTCCTCGCCCTTATCGATCTTCGTTTTAGATATCACACCGAGACTCGCGTCCTTATACGGCGTCCCGGATAGCGCGGTGTCAATGGCTTTTTTCTGAATTTGTTTGATCTCATCGGGCAGGCTTGGGTTAATGAGGAAATCGCCTTCCGGAATCGGATTCGTCAGCAAATATAAGCCGGGCCGTTCCGAATTGCCCAAGCTCGTGTACGACTTGGTACCGTCGGCATTGTTCGTAAAATGAACGCCTTCTTCCCCATCGCCGAACGGCACGATGCCGGATGCATTCATTTGATCGTCGAGTATTTGCAATAGGCGGTGGACTTTCCCTTCGTCGCTGCCGGCTTTTGCCGATAGAACATTAAAGCCATAGAACCCGCTGCCAAGGGAATACGAGCCTTCCGTCCCGTCCAACGCAGTCAGCGGTGGAACGACGTCCCATTGAAAGTCGGGGTTGGCGGCTCTTGCCTTGTTCAACCGCTCCGGAGAGTACGCATTGAAAGCGAAATCGCCGTGAATGCCGGCCTTGCCGAGCAAGAAATCTTCTTCCGATTGGCTAGATTTCATCAGTACGAAATCTTTGCTGATATACCCCTCTCGGTACCAATCGGTCACAAGCTTAACAAGCTCCCTCCCGTTCGGCGCAGCCCAGCCAGGCAAAATTCCGCCTTTCCCGTCCTCCACCCACGACTGGAACGGCATCACCTTGGTCGGTGTGAACGCCGCAACGCTGCTTATAAATCCAGAGGCGTAGGACATCGCCATGCCGTAAGTATCCTTTTGGCCATTGCCGTCCGGATCGTTTTCCGTGAATGCTTTCATGACGTTCGTCAATTCCTCGTAGGTGGTCGGCATCGGAAGATTGAGCTTATCCAACCAGTCTTTCCGGATCGATAGTACCCAGTTGGAGGCCGCACGGATCCGTGGAATTCCATATAGATGGCCTTTATACGTCATCAGATCTAGTACATCCTGCGGAATTTTGGATAAGTTGGGATAATCCTTGATATAGTCCTCCAGCGGTAAAAAAGCTCCTGCCTCCGCATAGTTGTAGAACGTTTGAGTACTATCTTCTATTAAAGTGATATCAGGAATATTGCCGGATGCGAATGCGGTTGCAAGCTTATTGTTGTAATCGCCGGATGGAACCGAGTTGAATTGAAAATCGATGTTATACCGCTCGTTGATGGCCTGAATCCCGTAGCCGGAAGCTGCCGGCGGATTCCCGTACAAAATCGTCATCGCTTTCACCGCATATTTCTTATTCATGTCATCCGCTTTCGGACTTGCGGTTGAAGCTGGCGTCGGCGATGGATCAGCCGGGGATGATGCACAGGCGGCAAGCAGGCTTGCTGTCGTAAGGATGCTCAACATCGTGAATGCGGGTTTCGTAACTTTCATAGAATGACCTCCTCCAATTACTTTCAAGTTGAATTTCTTATCTTTTAAAACAACCCTTTTTCTCCCAATCTCCTAGTCAACCAATTCGCCGATGCGATCATCAACAATCCGACAATCCCTTTCGTCAAGCCGACGGCTGCCGCGAAGCTGAAGTTTCCTTGGCGTATCCCCAGAAAGTATACATAAGTATCGATTACTTCACCGACTTGGGATACTTGCGGGTTCAGCATAAGAAAGATTTGCTCGAAGCCGACATCCAGCACGCTCCCCATCCGGAGAATAAGCAGGATGCAAACTGTGCTTCTAATACCCGGAAGCGAAATATTCCACATTTGGCGGAACCGTCCGGCGCCGTCGATTTTGGCCGCTTCGTACAGCTCCGGGTCGACGCCCAGGAGAGCGGCCAAATAAAGGATGGTTCCCCAGCCCGCTTCTTTCCAGATCGATTGCAAAATGATAAGCGGCCGGAACATCGCCGGATCCGTCAGCACATTCGCATTGTCATAGCCAAGGCCCGCGAGAATGCTTGTCACACTTCCGCCGCTGTTGAACAGAAGGTAAAAAACGCCCGCCACGACGACCCAGGACAAAAAATGCGGCAAATAAATGACCGTCTGGATCAGCCGTTTCAACCAAGGATAGGCTATCTCATTAATCATCAACGCCAAAACGATCGGTACGAAAAACACAAAGGCGATCTGATAAAAACTGAGCACAAGCGTGTTCCATAAAACGCGTAAAACATCGGGACTGTCCATCATGCGTTGAAAATATTCGAAGCCGGCCCAGGGGCTCTTCCAAATGCCCGTAAAGGGGTTGTACTTCTTAAAGGCGATCACAATGCCGAACATCGGCAAATACTTAAATACGGCGAAGTAGATCAGCCCCGGCAAAACCAATAACCACAAATACTTTTCTTTCCGTAAACGACGAAAGCCGCTTTGCCGGCGCCTATGAGCTTCTGTACGTATTTGATCCCCGGCGTTTGTCGTTACTTCCAATCGGTTCCCTCCTGTTTTTTAAAAAATGTGTCATCGATGACATGACCCCATCATTGCGGAATTCTCCGTAACAATCAATAATCACTTTTTAATGAATATCTCTAGCCTCTGCGCCGCACTGCCACTAAAAAATGATACATGAGAAAATAATGATACTTCCAATGACGGGTACGCTTGATGCTATAATGGGGTCCAGGCATATTGAAATTATCTGTACAGGAGTTGACTCCCTTGATGAAGAAGCTTCAAGGCTTAAGGACCTGGATACGCTTCGGCCATCAAATGAAAAAAAAGCTGCTGGTCAGCCTGCTGCTTCTATCCAGCATTCCCGTAGCCGTTATCGGACTGTTCGCCGCAAAATTTACGTCATCCATCATTCTTGATCAAGCCTATCAATCCAATATGTACTTTTTGCGTCAGAACGAACAAGAAATGGAGGCGGTTTTTAGACGTCTGAACGATCTGCTGTTTCAATTCACCTATCACAATTACAATTCCCATAATCTCGCTACGCTTAATCGTTTCACGAGTGAGGATCTTGTCGCGGCCAATTGGAAAACGGTTCTGCAATTGGGGGAAATGCTCAACGTCGTAAAAGGCGGTATGGACCACGCGCTGGAAGTCGATTTCTACTCTCCTAATTACAAAAAAGTTATGACCTCCGACGGAAACATCTTAACGGAAGAGCAGTTCAACGACCCCAAGGTGTTGGACGAATCCCGTAACCATCCCATCGGCAGCCGCTGGATCGATACGCGTATGGGACTACAAGTCAACGAACGATTTACGAAGCCGGTCATTACTGTGATATACCCTTTCATGCAAAGCACGGGCAACTCGCTGGGCGGAGCCATTATCATTTACTTCGATGCGAGCAAGCTAAGCCGGCTGTTGACGCTGCCTCCCGAATACCCGTCATCGTCCATGTTCATTGCCAATAGAGACGGCTACATCCTTATGCACTCTAACCCGGATGCCGTCGGAACCCGTCTGAACGACGATATCGTTCAGGAGTTAAACCATCCCACGAACTCCGGCGACTCCCCAGGCGATCTTTCCGCCATCGGAAAATATACGGCAAATTTGGGGGGCGAGCATAGCTTGATTTATACAATGCCCTCCGGTACTCATGAATGGAACTATATCATTTCGATTCCTATGGAGGCTTTGAATTCGAAACCCAAACAAACCTTGTATACGATTTCTCTTATTAGTCTCACTCTTATTCTAATCGCCGTATTCATCGCATTGAAGGCATCCCGTAAAATTTACGAACCTGTACAGCGACTTACCGGCAAGCTATCCGATGGGCAGACGGAGGGTTTCGTCGGAGATGAAATTCAATGGCTCGATCGTTTTGTAAGCGGCGTGATGGAACAAAATCAAAAGCTGTCGGAGGAAGCTGCCGCCTACTTTACGCATATGGAACATTACCGTTTGCACCAACTGCTGCTCGGTAATCCCCAGGATTCCGCAGTCATGACGAATTGGACAGCCGGACAAGACGAAGCTCACTACGCTCTGTTCCTCATCGAAACAGATCAGTTGATGCTCGATAAGACCTACTCGCGAAACGACCAATATTTATTTTTCTATTGCGTGCAGAATATCGCTCAAGAGGTTCTGCGGTTACGAAGTCTTGTCCCTCATATTCTAACCATGCATCCGGGCTTATTCGCTGTTCTGATTCCTATGGCGCATCCTCCCGGCAATGAATCGCTTCGGACGTATGGGAACGAGCTGCTCAGCGTATTTCGCCGTCACTTGCCTTTCCCGGTTTTTATCGCTGCAAGTCATTCAAGCTTTGGCATATCGGATGTACACGATGCCTATATCGAAGCAGTCCGTGCATTGCGCTACCGCTTCATGCTGGGCGATAAAGAAACCATAATAATGAATGAGCTTGAACCCCGGCTTGCTTTCCAGGTGGATGTTCTTTATGAGCAAGAAGTGAAAATATGCGCGGCGTTGCAAGCCTGGCGAATCGAAGAAGCTTTAGAAACATTCGATCTGTTGACCGAGACAATGAAGGATGGATACGAAATGACAAGGGAGTTTGTCACCGGTTTCTTCACCCGGCTTTTTGCATCCTTGATCAAGGCGTCTAAACAACAGCAGAGTAAGGCCGTGTCGCAGGAAATGATCGAATCGCTCCTTCTCTCGCTTGCCGAACAACCGACGATATCGGATATGAATCATTATTTCAAGACGGCGATCATCCCGCTCTTGGTGCCCAAGCAGGAGGACCAAACAGCCGAAAGAATCCGCATTGTGCAAGAAGTGCTGAAGTATATCCATGCCCGCTATGATCAAGATATCTCCTTACAGCTCTGTGCCGATCTCGTCCATATTCATCCCGTTCAGCTCAGCCGAATATTCAAACAGATCGTCGAGGAGAATTTTGTAGACTATGTCATTGCATACCGGATGAAGAAAGCGATGGAGATGCTCGACAACCCGACGATCAAGCTTCAGGATATCGCCGAAAAACTGCGGTATACTTCCGTTCAAAATTTTATCCGTACGTTCAAAAAAACAACGGGCATCACGCCCGGACAATACCGGAAGCATGCGGAACAACAGGCCGCCGAGTTCTCGTTTCCTACGTAAAGCTCCTCCAACCTCAAATATCAAAAAAGGAATGATTGAAGTTGCTAACCGGACGCTATACAAAACAATTAAAATCCAATTTATTGCAGCTGCAGCCCCTTCACCCGTTTGGTCCGGAATGGTCTGCCCAGCGCGAGCTATCCGATGAATTAAAGCACTTTATTGTGCAGCGTGCAGAAGAATTTTTACATTTTGAATGGCCATCCCTGAATGCGGCACTCTTTATGGATTTTGCCAGAACGGGCAATAGAGTACGATATGAAACACCGTATTTCATCCGTCGTCACGCTCTCCAGGCTTTAATCGTAGGGGAATGGCTTGAAGGAAAAGGGAGATTCCTGGATGATCTTATCAATGGTCTTTGGGCTACTTGCGAGGAGACGACCTGGATATTGCCCGCGCATTTATACATGGGGCGAAGAAAGCAAGAGCCGCTCGCGGATGACTCCGAGCCTCTCATTGATTTATTTGCCGGCGAAACGGGCGCCTTGCTTGCATGGGGCCTTTATTTGCTAGAGCCGGCACTTGCAGGAGTAAGCCCTTTGCTGGTAGAGCGCATTCAGAAAGAGTTAAAGCGGCGCATCATCGATCCTTATCTGGAGCGCAATGATTTCTGGTGGATGCTGGAGGTTAACCCTTTTGGAATTAATAATTGGGCTCCCTGGTGCACGTCTAACTGTCTGGGGATTATTCTGCTGCATGAGCCAGACGAGGCAAGAAGAATTGAGGCCGTCGTTAAAGGGATGCGCACGCTGGATTTGTTTATCGCGAATTATACGGCCGACGGCGGCTGCGATGAGGGCAGTTCGTATTGGTACCGTGCCGGGGGATCGCTGCTTGACTGTCTTGATATCCTCTATATGGCCAGTGGCGGACAAATAAATATATACGATGAGCCGTTGATTCGTGAAATTGGGCGTTTTATGCTGAAAGCATATATTGATGATGATTATTTCGTGAACTATGCGGACGGGTCAGCACGTCAGTCGGGTACTCCGGTTTGTCTTTACAGGTACGGGGAGCGGATTATGGACCAACAATTATCGGCGCTCGGAAGACGTCTCCATCGGCAAAGGCGCGAACAAGGCATGCTGCTGCAGACGGAATGCCTGTATCGCGAGCTTCAAGAGCTTGCCTGTTACGTGCATTTGACCGCCCCTGGGCGGGAAGAGGTGTTCCTTCAAGACAGTTGGATGTCTGATTTGCAGATCATAACGGCGAGAGAAAGTTCAGAAGCGGCCAATGGCTTTTATCTATCTGCCAAAGGGGGGCACAACGCTGAAAATCACAATCATAATGATGTTGGGCAGTTCATTGTCTACCTTGACGGCAAACCGCTGTTAGTAGATCCCGGAGTAGGGACATACACTGCACAGACATTCTCCGAGCAGCGATACGACATTTGGTGTATGCAATCCTCCTATCACAACCTGCCTGCCATCAATGGATTCCAACAGCAGGCTGGCCAGGAATACGCTGCCCATTCTTGTGACTATAAAGTGACGCCAGAGAGGGCCAGCCTTACAGTTGAACTGGCAGGAGCCTATCCGGCCGAGGCGGGATTAGAGAGTTGGAGGCGAAGCGTGGAGCTTCACCGCATAGAAACGGCGAAAGTAACGATTAAAGAGGAAGTTGTCCTGCTTCAAGAAACGGCTGACATTGCCATGCATTGGATCACCCCATGCTTACCCGTATCTAAAACAAACCATGAACTTCGGCTAATCTCCGAAGGTCGGGAAACTGTACGGGTGCAATATACGGGGCCGTTCCTAAAATGCCGGATCGAGCGGATTGAACTTGAGGATGAGAAGCTTCGGGACGTGTGGGGAGAGCCACAGCTTTATCGTATTGTATGGATGCCCGAAAGCAGCGTTAAAACGGCAGCATGGCAATTTTCAGTCTTTCGCGAATGAGCAAGATCCTGACATAAGAAGTATGTGCTAGGACTTAGCAGGCCGAGAGGTAAAATTCAAGCTAACTGTCACGTCAGACAGCTCAAAAAGAAGTACATTGCCACATGAGCAATGTACTTCGAGTTAATTAATGTCGATTAGGCCTTCTTTTCGTCACCAGTCGCCACTGGATTCTCTCTATTCTCACCACCGAAGCAACGATGACTCTAAATTATTGTCCCACTATAGCAGCCGCGACTTCGACCAATCGCTCTCGCGGGAGCTTATCCATCGCCGAATCGAACAACTGATAATATACGTGCAGCTCTCCTTCGCCTTCCGCCCAAGCCATCCTTTGCATATCGCTGTCTTTCCCCTTCAGATAGAATGCCTCTATTTCGCCGATCGTCACTTTTTCCTTAACCAGTTTATCCAATTCGCTTGAATAAATCTGCCGCTCAGGTATGTTGTACCAGGCGCTCAACGTCAATTGATGCCCGCTGTCATCGCGATATACCGCGCTATACCCGACGGTTCTGCCAAGCGGCACCTTGCGCAAGCTGACACTTTCATCCCCGTCCGGGTCCCCCCAGTTCAAGTCGGGCGCCAGCTTGTTCAAATCATGCATAAGCGTTCCCTGATGGAAAATAAAGCCGTCTCCCAGTTCGCGCAACGGCTTATGTGTGCCGGTTTCGGCTGCAAATTGCTCAAATTCCAATTCGCCATATTCCCGCTCATGCGCGAGCCCGATATATCGATTTTGATCCCTCAAATAAAAAACTCCCGCTTCTCCTTCATGCAGCATATCCCGCAATTCCGGACCGATAGGTTCTATCGATACATCATTTGGTGAAACGCTGATCATTTCCAAAGAAACCGCCCCGTCCGGGGCAAACAGCTTCCACGATACCGCAGCATATCCAAAGCCGCATGCAAAAATAACAGCCGCCGCGATAAACGAAACGTACAATGCCTTGCCGCTCTTTCGTTTGATCGGATACCGGTCCGACTCCAGTCTTTGCCCGCTCCCGCTCTTGCTGCGAATCGCCTCCATCACGCGATCGGTCACATCAATCCGGGGCAATCGCTCTTCCAATGCGCTCAGATTCTCTTGCCATTGCATATTTTGTTGCTTCTCCATCTACATCCCCCTCCAATTCCATCCATATTCGCTTGAGCTTTAATTTGGCACGCTCCACTTTTTTGCGCAGCGCGGCAGGCGATTGGGGAAACGATTGTCCAATCTCTTCATACGATTTTCCCTCTATTACTCTAAGCACGATAAGCGACCGCTCGACAACCGTAAGCCGCCCTAGCGCAAGCTCGCTTTGCAACGCAACTTCCTTCCGTCTCGCCTCTGCATACCCGTCGTCCGCACCTTCATGGCCAAGCGGTTTGAGCAACTTCGACAGCAGCGCCGTTCTTCGCCGCTTACGCAGCACATTCAAGCAATGATGATAGGCGATCTTATATAGCCACGCTGCAAAAGATTGGTTATACACAAACTGCGACAGCTTCTCGTAACCTTTAATGAATACCTCTTGCACCGCATCCTCCGCTTCCTCCCGCTGCATCAGCAGATGATAGCAGTAGATGTACAATCGCTGCTGGTACTTTTCAATGAGTGCCTCGTATCGTTCAGTCGCCCCTTCCCGTACGGCGCGAATGAGCCCTTCGTCGGAAGCCTCTTCTCGTTCCCGTTCCGCCTCAAGCTCCATCGCATTCCCTCCTTTCAGCCTTTATGTCTGTATAACACCCGACAATGCCGTTTGTGACGCAGGTTCGGCTTGAAGCTGCCGTCCGGGTAGCCGCTGACCCAACCAGCCCACTTGATCATAGCCTCCGACCAATTTCCGGACAAATCAGACAGCACAGGTTATATGCAGTTGGGGCGTTCAGCCTGCAACAAAATAGGTGTAGCTTCGACGCAATTTGACATGCTACAATGAAATTATTCCAGTAATTACATAGTATTTGCAACACAACCAACCAAATTTGTAAGTGAAGGAGTAAATTATGAAGAGAATAGCAACAATCGCATTGTCAGCGTTGCTTACAATGGGCGCATTTTCCGGCTTGGCCAGCGCGGCCACAGAGTTGACTGCACAACAGAAGTTTGATGCATTGAAAGCAAAAGGGATTTTTGACGGTATGGATAGCACCGGCACATCGGCGCTCGATCAGAATATGACGCGTGCCCAATTCGCCAAAGTCGCAGCATTATTAACCGGTCTGAAAGTCGACAGTAACCCTGTCACTAGCACTTTCAATGATGTAAGTGCCGACAACTGGGCAACGGGATATATTGAAGCCGCCAAGAAAGCCGGCCTGATAGAAGGCGTAGGAGGCGGCAACTTTAACCCTAGCGGCAATGTTACCCAGGAACAGCTCGCCGCCGTGATGGTCCGTGCACTAGGGATTCAGACAGATACTAACGCTGTTGTGGGAGGCGTGTCGGATTGGGCGAAGGGATATGTGGCAGCTGCGGTTAATGCCGGACTCATTGCAGGTGTTACAGATTTCACTGCACCAGCCAAACGCGAAGCTCTGGTTGTCAGCTCCTATGCCACGGACGAACTGCAAACGGATATCAAAGCCGTTGAGAATGAAAACAAGCCAGCGATCGGCAAGCTGTTGGCGCTCGGAACCTTCTCCGCTAATGGAGATCAATTCGGTCCTCAGAATTCAATGACGAAGGAAGACGTGCTGCAAGCGCTCGACTCGATGACGAATGGCAAATTTGATGCCGCAAGTTTACAACTGAACGCGCCACCGACCTTCGCGGAAGTACTGCGCGCTTATCTGCTAGCGCTCGGCTATCCCGCTGATTCGTTGCAGGATGCGGACAGGCTGATCGACAAAGCCATCGACTCCGGAATCGTTAGTAAAGACAGCCCGCTTCTAAAGATTCAGCAACTTAACTTGCCGCTTACCCGCCAATGGGGCTCCTATCTGACCGCGGGCACACTGTTCGACGCCACAACGGTGACCGTCGACTCGAACGGCAACGTTAAGCAAAATGCCGACAAGCATCTAAGCGAGACAATGAAGCTGCCTGACGCGCCGATCCAGGTCAAGTTGTCCGACGTGCAGGATGTTCCGACTTACGACAAGCTCAGCCTAATCGACCCGAGCATCGAGGAGCGTGTGACGACTGTGCCGACGACTGTGCCGACAACTCCTGTTTACACAGATACGACAGCGCCAACGATTACAGGGGCAACGATTACACTCTCCGGGTCTCCTACGACTTCGAAGACGGTGACGATATCGGGCGGCAACAGCGGAACGATCGAACTGGACGTTACAGACAAACTGATTGGCGGCACGATTAGTGTCAGCGAAGCAAGTACGTTGACGATTACCAAGATTGGCGACATTGACCTGACCAGCCTTTCGTCAATGCTGACGCAACCGTTGTCGGCGGGCTCGAATCCGCTTAATCTTATCACCTTCCTTGATGACACAATCGACCCGCAGGATGACGGCATCTCTGCCTCGTTTCTCGCGAACCAGGCTACTTCCAACGGACTCGTAGTCAATGGTAACCTACGCGACAGTGCAGGCAATGTACAGCAGATCATACTGACGTTCTCATTCCCTACCTAATCTTTATTCCATATAAACAGGCTGACTCTCAGGTTGTACTATAACCCGGGAGCCAGCCTGTTTTCTATTGGTGCGGTTCGTCTTTCCAGGCGTTGCACTCTAGCCGGCTCAGCCCCGCACGCTAAGCAGGACCTACTCAATTAGATCACATCGATGCTTATATACCTCATGGTCATGTCTCTAAGAATCTACTAATCTATATCTTGTAAGCGATTACTAAGTTTAGGGAGGGTTGGCTCATTCAGCACCTTACGCCACGCTATTGAGATTTGCATGGAACGTAATTTAGTCAAATCGCAATGCCGCAAAATGATTTTCCATTATGTAGAGGAGGTATTTTTATGACAAGCGTCACCCGCATAGGAGAACGGGCTAAAAAATTTCTCTTGATCGGACTGGGTCTGGCGGTCGTGCTGCAAGCGCTCGTGTGGGCTCCTGCAACAACGTATGCTGCCGTCAAACCGCTCCCGGATCCGAACACCCCCCTAATCTTTGACGATTTCGACAACAACGGCGAGTTTAAGCAAGCTTGGCAGAACTGGTATAACCAATCCGGAGGAACAGGCACCTTCTCGAAGGTGACGGTCGACACGTTTAAAGTCGGCAAATTCGCGCAAACTCCGACCTCGAGCGCTTCGCTGGCCAAGTTCGAGCCCTGGCATCAGACGGTCGACCTGTCTGGCTACCGTTACTTGAATTTTAGAATGAAGAACCCCGGCTATCCCAACGCCCGCATTCGCATCGTCATCAACGACGGCTACAAGAACTACGACATGACGGGCGGTTTCGCTGCGATTCCGACGACTTGGACCGATACGCAGATCGACCTGGACGCGCTCAGCCCCAAGATCAATAAGAAGAGGATCCGCTTCGAAGTTTGGCTCAAGCAAACGGCTACCGGCTACGGAGAAATCCTGATGGATCACATTACGGGCACGACAGACAATACTGGCAGCTCGCCTACGCTGTCGGCCGCGCCGCTTACGTCCAACTCGGGCACGATCAACAATCAGAATACAACCTATACCTTCAAGGCGACTTATACGGATGCCGATAACAACAAGCCAATCGCGATGCAGGTGGTTTTCGGAGACAAAGCTTATAACATGCGTGAGGCCGACTTCACGGACACGAACTACGCCGACGGCAAGGACTACATCTACTTGTCGAAGCTGCCAGTCGGCACGACATCCTATTACTTCCGAGCGGCCGACGGTTCTTCCCCTGCCGCAACCACGACGCCTCAAAGCTCGCCGACCGTTGCGCAATCGTCGAACATCGTCGATGTCCTCGTGAGCCAAGTCGGCTACGGAGCGAACGATTATAAGAACGCCATCATAACCTCCACGACCTTCCTGTCCGACACCAGCTACCAGATCCTTGACGGCTCGAATACTTCGCTCCACTCCGGGCACATGACGTACAAAGGGATGACATGGGGCAAATATGTCTACGTCGTCGAATTCCCTAACATTAAGACGATCGGCGATAACTACACCATAAAGACGAACGGCATTTCCTCCTTCCCGTTCCCGATCACGGACAATGTATGGGACGACTACAAGGATGAAATGACCGCCTTTTATCGGATCCAACGCGCCAGCGTGGCGACATCCGATGCCTATCCTCCGGGGTACAGCACCATCCCGCCGTCGGATAAAGTGTTCCACCCTGCAGGACATCTCGATGACGCCATCAGCCTGGACGGCACGACAAGCTACAACCTGACAGGCGGGCATTATGACGCAGGCGACTACGGCAAGTACGGGGCCAATCAATGGGTAGGCGCGGAAATCGTCTTGGCTTATCTCCGGAACGTCGACTCGCCCAGCGTCAAATTCGATAACGACAATAACGATATTCCCGACCTCATCGACGAAGCGATGTTTGCCAGCGATTATCTGGTGAAGTTTGCCAACTTGTTCGACGGCGCAATGTACAACATTTCCCATCATGGCGCCTTTGTGCATCCGAACAAAGAAACCGATGGCATTCCGGGCAATTCGGACGACCGGAAGCTTCGTACCGACGTACTCAGCGTCGAAGGATCGGGCAAAGGCGCGGCAACGCTCGCGGCGACAGCGCGCGCGATCCGTACGGCAATCGCCGAAGGAGATGTACCGACGTCTCTCATCACGGATCTCACCGCTTCCGCCAACGAATATGAAGCGGCAGCCATTACGATGTACGACTTCATGGCCGCCAATCTGACCACCACTCCACAGCACGGGGATCCCAACAAATCGAAAATTTTCGCGGATGTCGAGATGTACCTGCTTACGAACGATGTAGCTTACAAGAATGCGGCAACGGCTGCCGCGAGCGCCCTCACGTTCGACGATTTGAGCTCGACGGCGTATTGGAGCATGCGGCCGATTGCGCTCGCCGAATTCTATCCGGTAGCCGATACGGCGACGCAAGCGCATATTAAGAACCTGCTTGATCAGCAGTTCCACTACGTCTTGTCGCTAATGGACGATACGCCGTACGGCGTCATGAACCAATTCAGCAACTTCGGCGTAAACGAGCCGCTTATGTCCTATATCGGGGATATGATGCGGTACTACGAGCTCTTCGGCGATCCCGACACGCTCCGCGTCATTCAGAGAGCGATGTACTGGGTTTACGGGCAGAATCCATGGAATATTAGCTGGGTGTCCGGCATCGGATCGGATTATGTCGACTTCCTGCATACCCGCCTGGATGAAGAAGCCGGCAACTCCGCAGGCCAAGGCGTTGTTATCCCCGGTGCAATGGTAAGCGGAGCGAATATCAAAAATACGAAGGATTTTTATAGCATCAGTCCTTGGTACGAAGACAGGTACCAAGGCGCGGACAATATGAACCAATGGCGTTACAACGAGTACAGCATCAACATCCAGGCAGGCATGCTGTACACGGTTATGGGACTAAGCACGATTAACAATGCCGCAACCTCTCCATCGAATCTGCCTGAGCTACAAGTGTTAAGCCCGATTATCGGGGATTACGTACGCGGCGATGTCACGGTATTCACCAGCACCAACGCCGGTACGCCCGAAGTGAGAACAGGCGGTGCTTATGTGCCGATGACGTTAGACGGCGCTGCCTATAAGTACACATTCGACACCAGCGCACTCAATCCGCTCTCCAATCACATTATGAGGATTCGAGGAAACGATACCTCGGGCAACTATTCGTTCAGCCATATGCACTATACGGTTGCCCGGCCGCTTCCGGATCCGTCGCATCCGCTGCTATTCGATAATTTCGACGGCAAAGGGGTATGGGGCTCGATCGGACACCACTGGGTGAACTGGTGGAACCAGAACGGCGGCAACAACGAAGGCACGTTCTCCAAAGTTCTGGATACACCTGGAAATAACGTCGGCAAGTTTACGCAGAATCCTTCCCAGACTAGCTCCGAGGCCAGGTTCCAGCACTGGAACGAATCGTTTAACGTGGACGGCTACCGTTACGTTAACATGAAGGTGAAGAATCCGAACCATCCGAATCTGCGCTTGAAGGTATCCATATCGGACGGCACGAACAGCTACTCCTTGACGGGCGGCTGGATCAGCATCCCTACCACCTGGACCGACTTACAGTTCGACACGAGCGCGGCTCCGGCTAACATGAACAGGAAAAAAGCTGTCCTCACGATTTGGCTGAAGCAGACGGTCAAGGGCTACGGCGAAATGTTCATGGACGATTTCCAATTCACGAATACGGCCAGCGGAACCGCACCGACGTTAACCGCAGGCAGCGTAAGCGCTGCAACAGGCAACAGCCAGACGAACTTCACGTTTAATGTCACGTATACGGATTCCGATAACCAAGCGCCTTATGTCGTGGAGGCCGTTATCGACGGCGTCGTACGTCAGATGGTCGAGGTTAACGCGAGCGACACGAACTACGCGGACGGCAAAGCGTACAGACTCGTCACGAGACTGTCGAAGGGCATCCATTCTTACTACTTCACGACGACGGATAAGACGTCCGACGCGGTCAGCACGACAGTGGCGACCGGCCCATCCGTCAGCTGACGGTAATCGAATCCAGGCACTGCAAAGGACAGGTTCTGTCTCAAAAGTAAGATTGTCGCTTGTTGAAATAGCTCACTTGATGAATGAAACGTCAAAAATGAAAAAATGGCGGTGCTAGGGCGTTATCCCTTCACCGCCATTTCTGGTTTTAGGTCTATTGCCGCCTCAGTGAGCAAATTGTGAGCGAGCGAAAGCCACCCGACCTCAAGGCTTACCTTCGGCAGGCCTCGAAGCAGGAACGTCGTTATTGTTGCTGTTACGAACTCCATAGTCGTTAATAACGCCTATGGGATGTTTTTGTTGCTGTTATGAGCTCCATAGTCGTTAATAACGCCTATAAGCTGTTGTTGCAGTGGGTCGGTCAAGGATAGGTATCCTGACCGACCATTTCCGTGTCTAACTGTGTGCATTACTGTCTCGCTATTATTTTTATATCTTTTGGGACAGCCCCTAGTTTTACGAATCGACGTCCTCTCCGCCAAACACAAAAGAAGTACGTCGCCGCATGAGCGATGTACATCTTCCGTTACTACTTAACTGTAATCTTCGATTACCGATATTTTTCCTTTTTGAAACTCAAATACAGACTTCCCCTTAAGCTGAATCTGATCTCCTTTTTTCAATCCAATGGGCAAATCTGCCGACAATATTGCTTCATAATCAATTTGAATCTCCGCTTTGTCGGCAATAGCGCTATAGTGAGTAATCGTTTGACACCGACTAGAGAACATCTTTGCGGAATTTTCCGCCAATTCTCTAAATTGTTGTATTCCTGTGATTTCCGTATCCATTTCGCCATTGGAATAATTCCTAAACAAAACTCCTTCATGCAAGAGCCCAAGCATACCTTCAATATCAAATGAATTGTAGGCCTCAATATAACATTCAATGATTTCTTTGCTGTTCTCACTCATTATTCAATCACCTCCTATTTTACAGAATGTAGCTACCGCAACGGTCAAATGACCGTAAAATTGACTCCATAAAAGAACAAATCTGCTTTTCTCGCAACACTTCGGGATGCAAGATTTTCCCAGGAAGTACTGTATAACGGGATACCGCCTAATTTCCGCACCGCCATTGCCCAACCGGCAACAACCGCTTCGGCATACCCCCTTCCACGAAACATTTCCAAGGTCTCAAGACCAGCCTCGTGTACTCTGGATGTGATGCGAACACTGCGGCAGATCGAGACAGCACGGCCTTCGCGCACTAGCGCTATACATGGTTTCACGTAGTCTATTTCCATGATCAGCCATTCGAAACCGCCGCGCAAATACTCTGTCACATTTTCCCGGGTGAGGCTGACCACCTGCATTGTCGGCGCGACTGCGTCAGGAACAAGAAAACAAGGTCCCATTGTGAACCGTTCTCCTTGGAGGAGATTTATATATGCTTCGAAATGTTTCGGCTTCGTCTGGAAATCCTTAGTGATCGGTTCATCGACGCACAATTCCTCCAATTGTTCGATAAGCATCTCCGGAACATCATATCGAAACCGACAGATAGCCGTTCCTTCTATAGTCCTCCCCAAGAAAAACCGGGGGGCGGCAGCCACTCCGGGCCAGGGCTCGTTTATCGTGCGAAGCCGAAGGTTCTGGTCATGTGTAAACAGCGCCTCAACATGAAACTCCATTAGCTCATTGGCGGTTGGTTTGATCTCTTTCTCGTCATTCATTCTTTTATCATTCCAATCCAATAAAATGAATGCCTTCGTTTCTTGTCACTATCAATGGTATCACAATGTCCAAATATTACCTTATCATTATTAGTTATAATCAATTTATCCTGCTGGTTGGTTCGTCCCACGGATAGCTTCGTAAAGTTTAAAGCAGTCCATCACCATGGCCAGCCTGGTTTGTAACCTATTGGCGGTTGTTTGCAACAAGACCGTGTTTAAACAATCGATAATAATTTTGAAATTTTTATTGACCTCTACACTAGTGTCAAACTTTAGAATAAGGTCGAACACAAATGAGGGAGGTATTTCCACTATGAGGAATGAGCGAAATGAGAAAGATGAAATTAAGAGTGAAAGACCAATTGGGGGTGGAGCTGTGGTAGAAAATGAAGACCGTAACCCAGTGACTATCATCGGGCTGGGCCCGATGGGACAGGCACTGGCTACTGCGTTTCTGAAGAATGGCCACCCTACGACGTTGTGGAACCGCTCCACCGGTAAGGCAGATGATCTCGTCAGGCAGGGTGCAGTGCTCGCGGATATGATTGCTGACGCTATCACTGCGAGTCCGTTGGTGATTATCTGTGTGTTGGACTACAATGCTGTGCAGTCGATCCTGGAACCTGTGGGAGATGTCCTGAGAGGACGCGTCTTGGTAAATCTCACTACCGGTTCTCCGGAGCAGTCACGCCGAACGGCTGCATGGGCCGCTGAGTTCGGAATCGATTATCTCGATGGGGTGATCATGACCCTTCCCACTACCATCGGAACATCAGCATCAGCCTTCTTGTACAGCGGACCGGAACTCGTATATGAGGCCGTACACCCATCATTGATGAGTCTGGACGGGAATGCCACCTATCTTGGTGCGGATCCTGGCCGGGCAGCGGCACATGACATGGCCCTGTTAGACTTTTTATGGGCGTCCATGAGCGGGTATGTCCATGCTCTCGCCCTAGCCGGCGCCGAGAATATTGCTGCCCGGGAATTTGCAGTCTACGCCCGAGAATTCGTAGCCAACATACCCGACATCATGACTCAAATAGCGAATCAAGTAGACGAAGGCAGCTACCCGGGCGACTTATCCAACATCATCTCGGCCGAGGCTGGCATGGGGCACATTATCCATGCTTCTGAGCACCATGGTATCGACGTCAGCTTTTTAAGCTCAGTAAGAACCTTTGCCCAGCAGGCAATCGACAAGGGCTATGGAACCGATAGTTTCGCGCGTGTAACTACACTGCTCAGAAAACCACAAGCATAGCTGCTAGGAGGACCCCAGTCCTGTATGGGCTGGGATCCTCTTATTTCGATGTTTTTTTCAATTTCCGTCTTTTCGTCATCTTCACGATTTGTTCATCCAATCGGTTCTTAACAACTTCCATCGCGCGAATTTGTTTATTGATTTGATCTTCCTTCTCCTGGTAAACTTCAAGCACATCATCACATACTTCATATTCTTGGGGACCGCTTTCATCGCATTTCGATAAATCCTGTATTTGCTCGATTGTCAGTCCTAAACCTAGATAGAATTGGATCCTTCTAATACGTTCAACGGCAGATTCATCGAACTCCCTGTAATCATTTTCAAGTCGAACAGCGGAAAGTATTTTTTTATTCTCATAATGCCTGATGGATCGGGTACTCGCTCCGGTTCTTTTGGACAATTCACTTATTTTCAATGAAAATGCCTCCTTCTGCTAGTATAGGCATCCCTCCCTTTTTGGAGAGGTAGCCAACCACCCTAGCAAGCCGTTCAATGCGCTTGTCTAATTATAGCATAATTTATAAGAATTCCTCGTCCGCACTAATGATAGCAGCCCTGCTATTCATCGGATACGCCGAGCGCTTTGTTCCGTTCTTTAAACCTCTCGTTATGCGACGATACATAAGCCATTCTCGGCGCCTCGGGATCCATGTACCGTTTGGCGCTGTTAAGCGCTAAGGCCGCATCCGTAAACGCCCCTGCAATCAGGTTGAGCTTGCTTTCGTAATTGGCGAAGTCGCCAGCCCCGAAGATGCCCGGCAAGTTCGTCTCAAGTCTCGGGCTGACGAATATGTTCCAGTCGTCCATATCCAGTCCCCAATCCTTGATGCCTGTAAAATCGGACTTCAGCCCATGGTTGACGATAACCTCGTCTATTTCCAGCTCGCGCGAGTCCCCTGTTTCGATATGGGTAATCGTCACCCGTTCAATCGTCTTTCCGTTGCCGCTGTATAACTGCGTGACTTCATATGGCGTAAGCACATCGGCAGAAGACTCCTTCATTCGAACAATGTTTTTCTCATGTCCGCCGAAGCGGTCGCGCCTATGCACGACTGTAACCTGGGCAGCGATGGGAACCAGCTCGTTCGCCCAATCGACAGCGGAGTTCCCCCCACCTGAAATAAGCACTCGTTTCCCCCTAAAAGGCTCCAGTTCCTGCACCGTATAGTGCAGATTGGACACCTCATAGCGCTCGGCCCCTTCCAGCTCCAGCTTCGCCATTCGCAGAATGCCTCGGCCGATAGCCAGAATGACCGTGCGCGTCCAGTGTTTCTCCCCCGTTGCCGCTTCCAGAATGTACGTCGAATCCGCTTGTTTCTCCAATCCGATGATGTGCTGGCCGAAGACAATTGTCGGGTCGAACGTCTTCGCTTGCTCCGATAATCGAGCGATTAACTTCTCGCATAGGATCGGCGCAACCCCTCCAACATCCCAAATCATTTTCTCGGGATAAATAAGCATCCGCCCGCCCAGCTCGTCTTTCGCTTCTATTAGCTTCGTCTTTAAATCGCGCATTCCACTATAGAAAGCAGTATACATTCCCGCAGGACCACCGCCGATAATCGTCACATCGTATAATTCAAGCTGCTCAGTCAATCGATGTCCTCCTCCAGCCGGCTCATGAAACGTCCATGCTGTGATAATCATTATCAACTTAATTGTAGATTCGGCAACGTGACAATAACAATGGACAAAATCGACGATCACTTTATACAAAATGGAAGATGCGGTCCCTTCAGTCGCAAGCAAAACCAAATCAAGCTAACGATCGCAGGATATCATCGATTTTTTTGCCGTTGGAAATAATGCCGTTATTCATCCAAGTTAGAAAATCAACCTCGTAAACGCGGTTGTTTCGTACGGCGGGCAGATCGCGCCACTCCGGCTGCTCCAGCAGCTCCCTCTCCTTTCCTTCTGCCTGGCTATGCCACTTATCGAAAGTAATGAACAGATGATCCGCGGTTAATGTACGCAGGTCCTCTACGGAGAGATTGAACATGCCCGGCCTATTCGCTTTTGAAGCTACGCCTACTGCGGAGTGGGAGCGCAAGCCAACATCGCCGTAGAGAACGGTCGAAACAAAACCTTGCCCTTCGTCCGTATATTGAATGATGTGATCCGCCGAGATACGCAAAAAAGCGACCGTTTCATCTTTCAAAACCCGACTCAGCTTATGACTCGCGCTCCGTGCTTTGAAATCATACTTTGCGATAGCATCGTCGGCCAACTCCGTCCTGCCGAAATAGTCGGCGACGGTACGCAGCAGCGTACGCCAATTATCGGTCTGCTCACGCAGGATGTACGTGTTGGAAATGCGTCGGCACTGCGAATATTGCTGTTGCTCGTAACGATCCATAAGCAATATCAGATCCGGCTTATAGCCGGAAAGCTCGTCAAAGTTGCCGCCGTTCTCGTCGAACGTCGGAATATGGTTTAAGCCCAGATAGTCTTGTTTACCCCATTTCGCATGCCAATACTGGGCGATAGGCTGCATATCAAGCGCGACTATAAAATCCTCCAAATACGGCGCCACTACTCTAAGCTGTCCCTTGCGGCTGCGACGGTATGTCCGGGCGACATGCCTACCGTCTGCTTGAAACGACGATTGAAATAATATTCATTGTTGAAGCCTGCATTCAGCGCAATATCGAGCAGCTTGTCGTCGGCGCTTGCCAGCCACTTCTTGGCTTGATTAATCCGTACTTCATTCAAGTACTGGAGCGGTACTTGACCCGTAGCCTCTTTAAACAGGCGGGTATACTTCCAGCGGTCAATGCCCGCGAGGGAGGCCAGCTCCTCCACGGTCAAAAGCTCACGGTAATACTGATGAATATGCCGGATGCTTAGCTCTATTCCATGCCGCTCGCTATCCGTTTCCTTATCCTCGGCAGCAGGTGCATTTTGGCGGAATAGAAAGAGCAGCAACTCTTGAAATCTCACGAATCGTTGGAACAGCTCGAGCTCGTCGCTCGCCCCGCGGAGTAAATACAACTCGTCAAGCAGCTCCATCATCTTCGCGAAGGGTGCGCAGGCAAGCTCTTGCTTATCCGGCAACAAGCTCGAAGCTGCATCGCCGCTCGTTACAAAGCACACTCGGTAATAGCTGCAGCTCATAACCTCTTGAACAAGGGATAAAGTTCTTCCAGGTCCCTGCAAATAACATTTTCCTTGTCCCATCCCGCTCATTATAATGAGCAGTTCAAAGCTATCCTTATCGTTTCTATCGCTGCCGTCCGAATCACTCATTTCCGCTTGCTCGCCCGCAACGATTAAGCGGATCGATCGCAGCACATATTGGACTAAAGGAGCAGTCCCAGCTTGTTTGCGCTGTTCGATATCCATCGTTACTATCAACCGCCTTTTAATTGATATTCATTCTCATTGAATATAGTGTAAATCAAAAAGAGCCGTCCATCAACCTTCGTTGAAAAGCGGCTCTTTCCCAAATCACTCTTATTTCCTGCTAGGAAGCCAGCAATCGAAGCAGATCATCCATCTTCAACCCGTTGGCCGTAATGGCTCCCGTCTGCCAATACGATCTCTCTACGGGATAGACATGGCCGTTCTTAAATGCAGGAACGGTTTGCCATAATGGATCTGCCTTCATTTCCTCAAACGCTTGCGCAGTACTCTCGTCCTCCCATGTACCGTTGGACGGAAGCAAAATAATATGGTCCGCGTCAAGCTCCGGAATGACCTCTTTCGACAAGACGATATTGCTCTCCGTCATCGCCTCGGCGAACCCCGGAGCCTTCAGCCCAAGATCCTCATACAAGATTTGTCCGACAAACGTGTTATGAATGCCGAAAATATTAATCGATTTGTCTACGACGTTCATTCGCAGAACAACAAGCTTCTCATCTCCGATCGCCTCGTTCAGCTTCGCCTTCACATCGGCAATACGGGCTTCGTAATCGGCAAGAACCTGCTCCGCCTTGTCGCTGATGCCAAGCAAATCAGCGATTAAGGTCAATGTTTTGCGCGAATCCGCAAGTACGTCGTCCGGCAAGCGGAACGTCGGTGCAACCTTGGAATAGAGCTCGTATTGTGCTGCATCGACCTCTCCGGCGCCGATGATTAAGTCCGGCTCGGACACCATCAAGGCTTCGATGCTGCCGGTCACGTCGAACAACGGCACTTCCAGCTTCAAGTAATCCTGCTTGCCCCACATCGGGTTATAATATTGCACAATAGGCGTTACCCCAAGCGCAACCAAATAATCTTCACGATAAAGAGCTGAGATTCGCTTCGGATTTGTCGGAATCTCTACCTCTCCGAAGCCATCGGTTACGACGCGTATTTCCGTCTGAGGCGGAGCTTCGCTTGGCGCTGCCGTTGCTTGTGAAGACTGATCGTTAGTCGCCGTGGCCACAGCTTGATCGCCTGTCGAGCCGCAACCTGTCACCGTAATCATTGCTGCCGTTATAAGCGATATCCATCCTGTTTTCATAAATCCTGATCTTGCCATGATTAAATTCACTCCCATAAGTTTTATGTCTTGTAGCAAAACAATCCATTTATTTATAATGATAATCATTATCATTTTTCATGAGTAGATTGTACCTCATATTGGATTGCATGCTCAATACACATTCTCTACGACCGGCTTTATACAAACTCGTCACTTTTCCCAAAAGAAATGACTGTTATCAGCAAGCCGCATTTGTCGGTCACGATGTATACATTTTCTGAAGCCAATTGCTGACTCTTTGTTGGCTTCTCAGCAAAAAAATACACCACCGTGGCATATACCACTTTGCGATGTATTTTTAAATGTACTTACTATTATGCTTTTCCTTGACCTTACTCTTCCCCCACCACAACCGGATTCTCATCGTAAGAAATCCAGTCACTCCAGCTGTCGATTCTGTTCTGAAAATGGTTACAGGCTCAAAGTCATGGCATGTACAAAGCCACTTTGAAACGTTAGCTTCATTAGATCGTCACCATCGCTGATCATGGATCGTCTTCCCCGTCACCAAGACCAAGAGCTCGGTTTTCGACCCGCCAGCATATCCAGGCTAAACAATACCTTTAAGACGCACGCAGGCCTATTCCGATCTATTCCGCGCGCTCCCCCTCGTCAGCAAGGCACTCGATGAAGCCCGGATGTATTCCAAACCTATTTACTTCGCTTGAGATTCCTTTGGCAGCAGAAGCATACATGCCCAAGCAGAGCGAGAGACTGTACAGTCCTGGGTGCATAGCGATTTGAAAATGTTTTCAGTATTCGGGGTTAAACCCAGTTTAACCCAATTAAACGGAGTTAAACCGCCTTGTCCGCATTGGAATAATTTCAGTATTAAATAAGCACTACATGCGCCGTTATTGAAAAAACTTACTTAATGAAATTCTATCATTATGAAGTAAAGCTCGGATCTCGCGATATTACAACAATGTATTTAAAGCCATTGCAACAAAAAAATACAGCCCGCCTCTTAAGGGAACTGCATTTGTTTAAAGGTTTTTAATTGGATGGAATGATTCGAATATCCTTATCCAAATTGACAAGCATCATGAAATTACGATTGAAAGTAAAGATGCGTTTTACCTGATAATAGGACATAGTGACAGCAGTCAATGCTTCACTGAGAGAGAAACGGAGCTCGGGCCTGTCTAGAAGCAGTCTGCGCGATTCCTTCACAAATTCAGGGCCGCTGGAGATGACCTCAAGCTTGCCTATACTCACTGCTTTATCAATTGCATTCAGAAAATATTCCGCCTGCTGATAGCTGTATTCATAGCAGAGCCATTCGTGAAGATCAAATATAATAGAGTTGGTCGTCACGTAATTACGTTCAAGATCATGCAAATCCAGAAACAGGGAACGGGCTTTCACATAGCGGGGGTTTTCAGGGTTCATTAAAGCGGCTAAAGCTGTTTCATCCAGAAAAATGATATCCTGAAAGTTCAAGTGGTTATCCATATGTCAGCACTCCTTATTCCTCTCGTTTGCAAATACCATCCAAATACAGAAGTGGGTTATCTTCCTTTTGATCCACTGAGATGGGGGTTGATTCGTTTTGGGCGTTTACGCTTACCAGGTACTGGACAATGATTTCATTTGCGATCGCTTGCACGTTCGTACTTTGCAGATCGGCGATTGCTTTCAGCTCAACGTAATATTGCGGATTGAGTTCTATAGTACCTTTTTCTTGTTCTTCACTTCTTGAAGATATGAATCCTGAAGCGGTAGACTTCGCTTTTTCGTATTGATTTTGAATGAAGCGTTTGTATTTATTCACCAGCGCGATTCACTCCTTCTGTATAGCTTTTATAAAGATTCGTCGAATATTGTCGATTTCAGGGGGCAAAGTTGGTGGAAAGCTAGATTCTGGTTTTCTGAAAGGTAATAGGCGTAATAGTAAAATAAAAGTTGTTGAGCGAAAACGCCAAAGAGGACCGTGACAGCTCGCCCTCCAGGCACGCTGCACAGCCCTCAAACCCGCCCAACGCGGTCACTCGACTCTCACTCTTCCCCTGTCGCCACTGGATTCTCGCTATACGGAATCCAATCGCTCCAACTCGATTCAATGCCGGCCGCCCCGTATATACGGTCGTCCTCACAGGCAAGATGCTGGAATGCGGAAGCCAGACTGTCCGCAAATTTTAATTGAATCGATCCATGCCGCTCGACTTGTCTAGCTGCTGCAGTCTCTTTGACGGCTTCGGGCAGCACGACAACAATCCATCGCAGGTGCGCATGTTGGAGGATCGGCAGAGCTTTCAACATCGAATCCAGAGTGGCGACCGTCCTTTCGGCGATAATCCGATTATCGATCAGAAGGTGAAAGGGCTGCGTCGCCTCTTGCAAAGCCATGTGCGCATCCGCAGCGATATCCCGGAAATCCTCCATCGTTACCACCGGTTCAAAATGCGTCAAAGCCAAAATATGATTTTGCACCAGCCACCCTGCTTTATAACGCATGCTTAACTCCCCTTTGTTATGTGGTCAAATATATTGTCGACTATATGCCCATAGCGCCTCAGCTTCTTGGCCTACGGGCAAAGGAACGCGGAAACGCATTGGGCGATCCTGCTTCCAATGCACCCCCGAATGCTTCTCCAAGATCAGCCGACCCAGATAAGCGCTGCCTTTGGCTATCGGCTGGCCGAACATTCGAGACAACAATCGGAACAGCAACGGTGCCTCTTGGAACAAATTCGTTCGAACCATTCCCGGATAGCAAGTATGCACGCGCAACTGCGAATATCGCTTGGCGAGCTCGGAAGCATAGAGATCGACCGCAAGCGCTGCCTTCATCGCGGATGATAGACCGGCTTGAGGTTCAGCCCAAGAGGTCGAAGCATTCTTGTGGACGCCATTACCTCCTACCATAACGATGCATCCGTCAGGTACGATCTTCTTCTGCTGAAGAAGCATCTCCGATAACGCGAATTTACTCAAATAGTTTGTTGCGAAAGTCGTCTCCAACCCTTCATTGGTCAGCCGTGCCTCTTTGTCGGTAGATATTCCTCCCGCACACAGCGCCAACGCATTAATCGGCCCTTCGAGCTGTTCCGCTAATCGACGAACATCCGACATCTTGGACAGATCTGCATAGAGGTAGCCCGCCCCCAGCTCGGCGGCAATCTTCTCGCCTTGGGTTCGATTACGACCGACGATCGTTACCTCCCAACCGCGTTCCGCGGCAAAGCGCGCCGTCCCGTAACCGATTCCGCTTGTTCCTCCTGTAACTACGATTCGCATAATGCCTCCCCATATTAATTAGGATCCTAGCTATAAAACAAACGTAATTCATCTTCATACTTATAAACGCACCATTGCACTCACCCCCCTCTTTAATCGTTAGGATCCTAGCTATAAGCGTAGGCGGAAAGCCCCTATTAATAATACTCCTTATCCCCTAGATTCTTGGCCACTCGTTGCAGCCACTGTCCCAGCAAATCTCTCTCGGCTTGCGTGAACCCTTTAAGCATCTCGTTCTCGAATTCCAGAATAAGACCGACCAGCTTACCGAACACCTCGTTGCCCTGCTGCGTGAGCGTCACAACGTTAGCCCTTCCGTCCGTGTGGCTAGGCTTGCGGGAGATGTATCCCCGAGCCTCCAGCTTATCTAATATTCCGGTCAACGTCGCGGATGTAATTCCACTATGATGCTGGAGCTTCTGCTGCTCCAATCCCCCGGATTGAGCCAAATAGCCCAGGATCTCGAATTGCGAAGTCGTCAGATTGAATGTGCTTAACCGCACGTCAAGCTCTTTGCGCATAATAATATAGGTTCTTTTCAAATAAAGGATGGATTGAGACATGCGGTATGGCTCCATTCTGAGATCGTGTCGATATTACTAGCATCCTAATTATAAGTTGGATATTTCCAGAATGTCAACCGACTTCGCTTCATAAGTATCTCAAGTTGCGCTTGTCGTTCAGCCCGACCTTGAATTTCGGCATACAAATAAAACGGAACTACGACGATTTCCGCACGTAACTCCGTTTCCCTTGTCACGACTAGGGAGTCGATATTCGAACTCGCCCGCCTCCTCTATGAAAACATCGTTGATTTCGTGTTGATTATCGATTTTGTTTCCTCAAGTTGTTGACTTGCTCTGGAGTCGGAAGCCAAACAGTTAACACTAACGACTTTGGAAGGCAACCCGCTATGGTTAGACAGGCTTAAGTATAACGAGCGTGATCACTTGGTCAGCTACGCCCGCTCTGTTAGTACTTTCAGGAGTGATACGTTGACTCCTTGTTAACTCAGAACATAGAAAAATACATCGCCCAGGCATGTAAGCTACATGGCGATGTATTCAACGGTAAATACTGCTACATGTATTTCGGTTCTTCCTCGTCTCCCACGGCTATCGGGTTGGTTGAGTCGCTGATCCAGTCACTCCAGCTTCTTACTCCCCCACGAACCCCCATGCTCGGATTGTTCCAAAGGCAAAAGGTGGGGGTTCCGATCAGCGCAGCGGGAATGCCTCGGATGATATGCCAACGCCCATGTGCAACGACCTCCCTTGGCTACGCTTGGGAGGATTTGTGGTGTTAGAAGCCCGTGGAGGACGGGGCTTGAGCGGCAATCCGGTTTGAGCCGGGGGAAGTCATCCACCCGTGGCTGGGTCAAGCCGAACGGATCGCCAACAAAAGGCCAAGTGAAGTAAGGTAGCACCCAGAGGTAGATGGGGGAGCCGCCGCTGTTGTTTGCAGGCTGTTGGCAGTTGTTTTCAGCCAAATCCCAATAACTTTATTTCGTATGATTGTTTGGACTTAACTTCCAGAACTACTTAATCCCATGTACAGAGTAGGATCTTCTGGGAGGTTCTACTAGGGACTTGCTTCAGCGCTTGTTGCCTTTCCAAAGACGTCCTTGATAGCGGCAATGACCGCGTCCGGGCGCTCCAACTGCATAACGTGGCTGGAGTCTGCGAGAACTTGGTGCGTGCTGTTGGAGGACCAACTGGCTTCCTCGGCCTGCATGCTTGCCCAGGCTGCTTCCGCACGATTGAACTGTTCGCGCGTGAGGCCGCTTGCGGTCTGTTCGGCTTCGCTGAATGCACTCCAAGGCTTTCCTCTGGAAAGCACGGCGAGGGGCAGGTTATCGAGGGTGCGAAATGTGCCGGCCTCGCTTAGCGACTCTTCGAATACGGCTGCCTCTGCGAATGCGGCTTTGAGCGATGTCGGTTGATAGGCTGTGATTGCTTTTGCCGTCTGGGACGGCAACTCCGGGATTTCAGCATCGGGAAGCACGAGCCTCGGCAAACCGGTCCACGCGGTTGCGGAGAGGGCGCGAAACACGAATGGAATCGGATCGCTCGCTGGCTCGTCGGTAGCCTGAGCGAGGCGCGCGGTCTGCTCAGGATGTGAGGCGTCGACCAGAACCATCCCGGCGACCTCTTTTCGGTAGTACTTGGTGAAAGTCATGACGTACGGGCCACCCATGGACGCACCGACCAAAACATAAGGCGGTTGTTCATTTGCAGCACGCAGGACCTTATGAAGATCTTCGGCAATGGCGCGACTGTTTCGCCGACCTTTGGCCGGATCGCTCCACATAATGCCGGCCCGGTCATAGGAGCAAACCCGCGTGAACCGGGCGACCTGTTCCTGCACGGGTTGCCATAGCGGAGACCCGCTTGTATCGGCACCCGCCTCGAGCACGACGAGAGGCGTGCCTTGACCCTTGCAATTCAGATGGATCTGTCGACCGCCAATGTCCACAAGCCTTCCAGGGGCCGGGAAATCCTTAGCAACCCGGTTGCGAGCTGCCTGTTCATAAAAGCCGCCGATCGAGACTAGAGCGACTGCAAGGATAGAGATGGTGATGGCCACGCGCTTTACCCAACGACTAAAAGATAGACGCATAATCTTCCTCCTACTGTAAAAGTAATGTTTTCTCCTGCTTTCTCGTGAATTCTTTCATCCCTACACACTCGCGCCAGTCCAGCCGAAATGACGTAGACTATGTTCGAGGTGAAGGAGCCGGTTACCTAATTCATGCAATCCCTCTCCTTTCATTCATCTAGGGATACTATAAGCGTCGCATTTGAATTGAAAATGAACTGAGTGTTACAAAAAACAATCGGAGGCCGGCGACCTCCGATTGTGATGAAATCAGGTGAGATGTGGCTATGTGGTTGTTACAGGCCCTTCCTGAGCGGAAGCTTCACCGTGAAAACCGAACCTCCGCCCGGCTCTCCATCCGCCCGGATTTCCCCTTTGTGCATATCCACGATTTGTTTGACGATGGACAGACCCAGTCCGCTTCCGCTAACGGCGCGGTCACGGGCCTTGTCCGCTTTGTGGAACGGCTTGAAAATATCCATCCGCTGATCCTCCGGTATTCCGATTCCGGTGTCCGTTATGCGGACGACCGCCGACCGACCTTCGGCATAGGCGCGAATGCAAACCCTCCCGCGAACAGGAGTGAATTTAATGCCGTTGCCCAGCAAATTCGTCCATACCTGGCTAAGTTGATCTTCGTCCGCATGGACGGTTACCGGTTCCAGGTCTAATTCGACGGCGATCTCTTTACCCGACCATTGCGGCTCGAGAGCGATGACGACGTTACGGAGCTGTTCGTCAAGCTGGAAAGCCGCCGATTGGACGGGATGACGATCGTGCTGCAAGGAAGAAAGCCGCAGTAGGTTTTGGCTGATCCTGGACAACCTATCGCTTTCTTCCTCGATAATCGTCAGGTAATGCATCCGGCTTTCCTCGCTCATGCGCTTCTGCTTCAACGCCTTGGCGAAACCGGAGATGGACGTCAGCGGCGACTGGATCTCGTGCGATACGTTCGCCACGAATTCCTGCCTCATCCGGTCCAGCTTGGCAAGTTCCTGTGCCATCTCGTTAAAGCTCGCGTTAAGCTGTCCGATCTCATCCTTGCGGTTCGTCCGGAGCTGCACGTCAAAATTGCCTTGAGCCATTCGCCCGGCCGCATCTCTCAACTGAAGAAGCGGCTTCACAATGAATCGCGCGGCGACCAGAATGAGGGAACTTCCGATCAGAAAGACGGTCAACAGCTCCGTGTTGACTTCTTTGTTCGACTGCATCCACATTTCATTGCTCTTCAGCATGACGAATAAGGCATAGGACTTGCCGTCAACCGAGAATGGGAGTCCGACCATCGGATACCGGCCTTCGTTCACGATGTCTCTGGCCACGCCGCCGGCTAGCACGTGACGAATCCGTTCCGCATCGGGAACGACAGGCTCCGACCTGTCTTCCAGCAACGGCTTGCCTGAGGCGTCGAATAGTTGAATCGCATAAATCGATATGCTGGAAACGTTGTTCATGAAAGGAATCAATTCCGTTCCGGCGGACGAACGGTAGGTCTGAATAATTTGCTTGCCATTCGACAACAAGCTGTTCTCCAGCGTTTGCTCAAACGGTTTCTGGAACAGCAGCGTAGACGCGATGGAAGCGATGATGAGGCTGGCAACGATGACGCCGATGAAGAGGAGGACGATACGGGTATAGAGCGAATTAATCCCGGTACACCTCCAGGCGGTAGCCGAGACCGCGCAGCGTTACAATGCGGAAATCAGACTCGTGTTCGGCGAAGCGATCGCGAAGGCGCTTGATGTGAACGTCCACGGTCCGCTCGTCTCCTTCATAATCCATCCCCCAAATTTCCCCGATCAGATGATCCCGGGTGAACAACTGCCCCGGATAACTCCCGAGCTTGTAGAGCAGTTCGAATTCTTTCATCGGCAGGGTGACCTCCAGACCTCCCTTGTTCACAACCTGGTAGCTTTTGCGATCCAACTGCAGATCGCCAAGCTGGACCGTTTGGGAACAGGCGATCCGGTAACGTTTCAACAGCGCCTTGACCCGCAGCGTAAGCTCCATTGGGTCGAACGGCTTCGCGAGATAATCGTCGGTACCCAGCTTGAAGCCTTTAATCCGGTCGGCCGGCTCACCTTTTGCGGTAATCATGAGAATCGGCATGTCCCCAAGCTCGCGGAGCTTGGCGCATAAATCCCAACCGTCCATTCCCGGCATCATGATATCCAGGACGACCAGATCCGTCGAATGATTCTCGGTGTATTCCAGCGCTTCAGCGCCGTTTCCCTTCTCCACTACTTCGATCCCTTCATCTTCGAGGTAGAGCCGTACCAGTTCGCGAATGTGTGCATCATCGTCCACAACCAGCACTTTGGGCATTCGCCTTCCCCCTTTCCGCCTGTTCCGTTACATTTTACGACATTTGTTTTAACTCAATATGAACAAAAACCTCCGGCGCGACGGCAATCTCCACTGACTTCGCACCCGCAATGTTGCTAGCATATAACATAGACTAGTAGAACGTCCCAGAAGTTCCTATCCTACATATGGGATTAAGTAGTTCTGGAAGTTATGACGAATCCAAATTGTTGACAAAACAAATCTACCATTTCGGTGAGTGTACAACAACTTGACCCGACCGCCCTGGCCCTAGGGTACTAGCAACTGCTTTCCACGACTTCTTGTTTGCAAGCTGTTGAACGAGAACGCCTAAGAGGGCCGCAACAGCCTGCCCCTCGGCAACCTGCCACAGCCCTCAAACCCGCGTCCGACGCGGCCTCTCGGCTCTTACTCGTCCCCGGTCGCAATCGGATTCTCGCTGTACGAGATCCAATCGCTCCAGCTCCCCGCATACAACCGAACCTTATTAAAGCCAGCTTCCTGTAAGGCAATCACATTCGGCGTAGCCGTGACACCGGAGCCGCAGTAGACGATCAGCTCGCGGTCGCGATCCAGGTCGGCGAAACGGTCGGCTTGCGCGTCTGCGTCCTTCCAGGCGCCAGACTCGCCGAGGCCGTCCTTCCAAAAACGATTAATCGCGCCCGGGATATGGCCGGCGACCTTGTCCAGCGGCTCTACCTCGCCGCGATAGCGGGGCGCTTCGCGCGAGTCGATCAGCGTGACGCGTTCGTCGCCGAGCAACTCCTTTACCTCTGCCATCTCGACCAGCATCGTGTGCTGAACGGTAGCGAGATACTTGGACGGAATAAGCACTCTCTGCTCCGCCGTTATCGGGAAGCCCGCGTTGGTCCATGCCGTAAAACCTTCGTCCAACACGAAAACTTGCTCGTGGCCGAGATACTTCAGCAGCCACCATAAGCGTGACGCCATGGCCCCGCCCTGGTCGTCGTAAACGACGACGCGCGATTCGTTGCTGATGCCGACGCGGCTTAGCGCGACGGTCAGAGCGAAGATGTCCGGCAGCGGATGACGGCCGCCATGGCCATCCTCGTCAAGCGGAGCGGACAGATCCTTCTCCAGATCCAGATAGACGGCTCCCGCGATATGCGATGCTTCATATAATTCGCGGCCGGCGTCCGGCTTGCCCATCAGGAACCGGCAGTCGACGATAACGATGTCCGACTCGTACAAACGCGCCAGCAGCCATTTCAGTGATACGATATTGTTCATTGCTTCATTCCGCCTTCCAGCTTCTATCATTCATGCGTCCTATTATACCGGAAACCAGCCCGAAGGAGAAAGCGGCAACTTCACATTCTCTTTTGCCAAGATTATGCTATGATCAGTTTATATAGCAGATGGAGTACGATCCATAACCTATGCTAATGACGAACGACGATCTGAGGTGACGCATGGAACCATCGACTATTATCGGCGCCCTCGCCCGAATGACGACGATTCCCGAGGAAGAGGAGCGGCATTTCCTCAAGCAGTTGTTCTGGAAACCCGTCAAAAAAGGGCAATTCCTCCTTCATGCCGGAGACTTCTGCGAAAGCATTTTCTATTGCGAAGAGGGACTTTTCCGCATGTTCTACGAGAACGAGGACGGCTCCGAGCATATCAAAAGCTTCGTGACGGAAGGAAAGCTGTTCACGGATTACCGGGCGTTGCTAACGGCCGAACCGGCCTTCCTTTCGATTCAAGCGCTCAAAGATTCCCGCATCGCCTTTTTTACGAAAACCGCGATGGAGACACTGTACGAACGCCATGCCTGCTGGGAACGCTTCGGCAGGAAGTTGGCGGAGGAGCTGTTTATCGCCAAGTCGCGCAAAGAGCGGGAACTTGTCGAACTAACCGCCGAGGAACGTTACCGCTTGTTCCAGAAACAGTACCCGGATCTGGAAAGCCGCATTCCCCAGTATCAAATCGCCGCCTTTCTCGCCATCAATCCCGTATCGCTCAGCCGGATTCGCGGCAAACGATAACAAGCCCACAGTCACGGAAAAGGCAACAGGGAACAGGAACCACGAAACAAGAGACACATGAAACACGAAATAAGCTGCATCGGCGGTTCCCTGTGTACTAACCCGCGGATGCAGCTTATTTGTATAATGGCTGTTGCAGACAGAACTCCAGCCCTTATTCCTTAATACTTGTCTTCAGTACTTCATCCACGACCAGAATTTTGCTGATTGGACCGTTGCCGGGCACCAGATATCTAATGCTGAGAAAAACGTAAAACGTTTCTCACTCCCATCGCGTCAACACGATCGGGCCGCCCTTCGTAATCGCGACGGTATGCTCGAACTGCGCCGCCCAAGCACCGTCGATCGTTCGGGCCGCCCAGCCGTTGCGGGCGTAGAACACGTCGGGCTTGCCGGACGTAATGATCGGTTCGATCGTAATGACCATGCCTTCCTCCAGCTTGACTCCTTGTCCCGGAGGGCCTTGATAGGCGACCTCGGGGTATTCGTGTATATCCCGTCCAATGCCATGACCGAAGAACATCGGTATGACATGGCAGCCCTCCCGCACCGCGCGCTTTTGGACCGCGTGGCCGATATCGCCGATGTAATTGCCGGGAAGCGCCTGCTTGATGCCGTCTTGCATCGCTTGCTTGGCTACGCGAAGCAGCCGCTCCGTGGCGGCCGTGGATTTGCCGACGATGTACGTCCAGGCGGAGTCGGCCTTCCAGCCGTTTAGGTCGGCCACCATATCTATCGTGACGATATCGCCGGATTCCAGCGGTTCCGCGTCGGGAAAGCCGTGGCACGCGACATCGTTGACGGATGCACAGGTTGCGTACGGATAACCTTTAAATCCTTTCTGCGCCGGCACGGCTCCCCGCTCGATCATAAACCGCTCTACGAACCGATCGATCTCCAGCGTCGTCACTCCCGGCGCGAGGCGCTTCGACAACGCCTTGTGGCACGCCGCCACGATCCGTCCGGCCATGCGGATTCCTCTAATGTGCTCCTTCGTCTTTAATTCCACCGCCATCCGCGCTGCCTCCTTCAATACATGAAATAGGGGTAAAGGACCGTATATGCTTACCCTATTCCGGCATTCGGGAACTCATTCCGCCTGGCGGCAACGGAGTTGTGAATTTCCGTACAATCCGCTTGCGCTATAGCGTCCGCTGATACAGCTGGCGGTATTCTCCGGGCGTCATGCCTATCTTCTTCTTAAATACTTGAAAGAAGGTACTTTCGTTCGTATAACCTACGCTCTTCATAATCTCCGCCACGCTCAGCTGCCCTTCTTCCAAATACTTAAGCGCATGCTTCAACCGAGTGTCCGTCAGAAATTCGGCAACCGTTCCGGATTCTCTCGCTCGGAAATATCTGCCCAGATACCTGGGAGACAACTCCAGCTCATCGGCGATGACCTGCAGGCACATATTGGGATCGCCGTAACCGTTCTCGATCATTTCTTTGACCGCTTCGACCAGATACTCTCTGCGGTCCGGCCGTTCCTGGATGCGCTGCTCGTAGAACTCCGCCAGCATGGTCCCAATCAGCAAGCGCGCCTCCAAAAACGTTTCCTGCTCCAGAATCCGGCGCGTGTACGTCTGGACGCTGACGAGGCAGCTCTGATAGCGGATGGGATCGCTCGCTCGCATCTCTTGCTTGATAAGCGCAAGCACGTGGAGAAGAGCGTCGTCGAGACTGTCGCAATGCAGCCTGCCCAACTGCTCGAACACGCCGTCTAGCGCCGCCCCCCATCGTTCTTCCCGCCCTTCCCGGAGAGCGGCGGCCAGCTCCGCTTCCACTCCGGCCTGCAGCATTCCCTCTTCGGGCAAACGGCTTCTGTTCTCGTCGAATTGCGGCGTAATGAGGCTCATCGGCCCTTCCGACATCCGGTACAAGGAAAGTCGCTTCACCCTGGCATAATGATCCGATACCTGGCGGTAACCGGCAATCGTATCGGAGATAACGGCCGTCAACGATAGCCGGTAATAGCCGTCGAGCAGATTTTGAATGCGGCGTATTCGCTCCGCCAAGCGCTCCGAAGTCGCCGCGGATTGACCGGCATCCTCGATCGGAACAAGCACGGCGAATTCGTCGCCGAGCATATCCGTCGTTTGAGTCCCCGGCATATCTGCCATCACGTCGGAAGCGATATTTACGATCGCGAACCGGAGCAGCTTCTGCTCCGCCTCGTCCCTTAGCGTTCTGAAGTCCGCGTACCGGTCCAGCTTGAACAGACCTAGCAGATAAGACTGGGCAGACTGCCCCTGCAGCAAATATTCGCCAAATTGCTGCTCCGTAATCGCGGCGCTGTCCGTGATCCACAAGCGCTGCAAATACTGCCTCATGACCTGTTTGCCGGATTGCTTGGAATCCCGCAGCTTCTCCATGCTTCTCGACAATTTATCGTAGGCCGATGAGATGAACAGCCATTCGTCCTTCTCATCCTGTCTACCGGCGTCGCCATGCCGCTTTCGGAATTTGTTGACCAGGTTGTACATCGGGCGGTACAACCGGATAGACAGCCATAACGATACCAGAAAGGACATGACCGTCAGGATGAACAGCGCAAGGAAGGAGAACAGGCCGATGCGGTTGACGCTCGCGAACACTTCCTCATAAGGCTGGATGCTGACCATGCGCCAGTTGCTGACGCCGGATCGCAGATACGTGACCATCTGCTTGCCTTCTCCGCCCTTAATGACGAAGCTTCCCGATTCCGGCGAGTCCGTCAATTCGTCTGCGATCAAGCTCCGAGTCGACTCGTCCAGCTGCGGCATATCGATGGAATCGATGATCCGGCCGCGTTCGCTGAACAAGAAGATGCGTCCCAGCGTGTTCCCGGCATGATTGTTAATAGCCTTAACGTTGTCGAATAGCCAATCCGGCTTGACCGTAAGGACGAGCATGCTTTCGCGGCCGTTATAGCTGCCCGTTGCGGCGTACATCGTATAAACAAACACCCTCTGCTGATCCGGTTTGTCCAAATCGGCCGGCACCATCGTGAACTTCGGATAGGATGCCGGATTCCGAATCACGTCGGCCAGCACGGGCTCCTTGTTGTCGCCGCATAGGACCGGAGCGGTCGGCGAGGTGGAGTAGGAGCAGCCGTTGAAGGCGTTATACACCACGATGGAATCCAGGAACAGATTGGAATTCAACGTCGAATCGAGCCTGGCCAGCTTATTATAGAGCTGGAAGATATCCTGGTCCCTCGTGTTCATCAGCGAGACGATATCCCTGTCGTTGAAGGTGGACACGGCGAGATTTTTGATGAAATCGTTCAGATGATCGATGTTGTAATTGACCTGCTCCAGCACTTTCCGGTTCGCTTCTTCCTGCAGATCGGCGGTGAACATGCGCGAATACATAAAGATGCCCGCGCAGAACAAGGCCATAAATCCGCCTACCAGCACGAAATTAGTCAGTAAAAGCTGTGTAAAAAATCTGCCGGAACGATATCCGCCAAAGCCTGTCTTCATCGTCATCCCCCTAAGCCGCTTTCTATCGGTCTGCCCCAGTCAATAGCCCGTTTGCGAGCAGCCATGCCGACGGATTATGGCGAACGCGGCCATCCAGCTCCAATTGGCTGATCCACGCCTGTCCTCTTCCGATTTTGCGGCCTGCTACCGCCAATGCCGGGGCCCATTCCCCTTCGTCGTTGCGATTGCCGCTCGTTAATACCGGCTGCCAGCCCCCTGCCGTAAAAGTCGTGCCCAGCAAAGGGACAATCCGTTCTTCACGTTCATGATACCATAGGCGGAAATCCTCCGTCCCGGCAAAGTCGACCAGCGGATGCCCCGTATCCCTGGAGACGAAATGGACCGGCATCATGCCGCATGGCCGCACGTCGACCGTATCGCCGAGCAGGTCCCATCGACCCGGGGGAAGCTCCAGAAAGAGCAAGGTCGCGCCCGATTCCGCAAGACTTAGCACCTCGGCCTTCTGCTCCTGATAGGCCTCGAGGCTCCGGATGCAAATGACGTCTCCGACACCCGCTTCTTCCAGTTCTATCGGCACGACCGCCCCCAGCTCGCGCATCCAATCCGGCAACTTGCCGCCAGCGTTGTCCACTACGGCCACACGGCGACCCTCGTTGTCCCGATTGTCTTTGTACCCTGTCGCAGCGTCGGCTCCTTCTCTCTCCTTAGGCCAGACTGCCGCTTCGAACGTCGTTTCGTGCAGCGGCTCTCCCGATGCGTCCGCGAGCTGAAGCCGGAGCACCGCCGTCGTACGTTTGGAGACATGAAGGGGCGGCGTCTCGATATACCCTTGGAATCGGCTGTCGCATAACGGAATATCGGCTTCATGGGAGCCACAGGCCAGCACCTCTCCTCCCGCTTCCAATCGATAACGCAGCCTGGCGCCGGGATAATCCAGCTGCGTATCGTTGCAGATCCAGGCTTCGACTTTCATGCCTTCGTCGCTCCAGTAAGCGAATCGGTCGGACCGCAGCTGCACCGCAAGCGGCGACAATGCCTCTCGGTAAGCGAAGTAAGCTGGCTTGGGTCGCCTGTTCACGTCCATGATCGTCTTCATCCAGCCGGAAGGGAAGGCGTCGATGAACAGATGGATGGCGAACGTGTTCATGCGGCTGTCCCGCCGGAACGCTTCCGTCATGATTCGAGTCGCCCATGCCTGATAACGGTGACTCGCCGCAACCCAATGCTCAAGCCCCTTAGGCGTTTCATAGAAAAAATAATGGAACCGGCCCGTCTGTGCGCCGATAATGGCGTTCGGCGACCAACGCTCTTCCTTCCCGCTTGCCGGAAGCCAATCGGGAGGGTAATGGGCGGTCATGACTTCCGCATAGTCGAGCCCTTCCGCGCCGAATTCGCCGCAACCGTAATGCCAGCCCTCCCTGACGGGCAGCCACCCGCCTTTATGCAGCAAGCCGATGTCCATCCCGTGGCCGTTGTACCAGCACGAGTAACAATGGTAGTCCGGCAGACTGCTGGAAGGCGGATCGTAATCCCCGTCGACATGTTTGATGACGCGATCGGGATTATGCAGCTTGACGGCGATATCGGCGGCATCGAAGAAACGCTCCAGCTCTTGTCGGTCCAAATGCCGGTGGGGCTTGTTGGCGGCGTTCGGGAACGGCTCGTTGATATACGACACCAGAATGTTACAGGGATGAGGGCGGATGAGACGCTCCATCTCCTCGGCCTGACGGACCGCCTCGACGAACTTGTTCCGGCGCAGCACGCCGAACAAGGGCAGGTCGGTCTGCGTCATAAGGCCGAGTCTGTCGCAATAGTCGTAGACCTCCTCCTGCACCGGCCGCTGGGTTAGACGCAGAAAGTTCATATTGGCGAGCTTCGCCAGCAGCAGGTCCTCCAGCAGCTGCTCCCAATCCTCCTTCATCACGCATTGCTGCTCGTGCCCCATCGTATTCGCACCACGCAGTCGGATCTCCCGATCGTTCAGATAAAACTTGCCTTTCGGTTCCGACTCCATATCCTGCCGGAAAGATCGCATGCCAAACGTTCGGCTCTCTGTATCCCGAACATCTTCGCGATCGTCCAGCAGCTTCGCCTGCAATTGATAGAGCCACGGGGTATCCGGCTCCCACAGCCTCGGCTGCTTCAGCTGCAGCGGCACTTTGAAGTAATTGACGCCTTTCGCGACCAATAGCTTGATAGGCTGGCGGTAGGTGCCGTCCCCCTTGACCTTCGCCTTCGTAAAGGTATCGCCCAGTCCCACCTCGACCACGCTTTCGGGCTGCCAGGAATGCCAAGCCACGGTCTCCTCCGCGAAGTTGTACCCGTGCACGGCCAGCTCCAGCCTTATGTTCAGTGCGGCTCTATCCCTGCTGAATACCTCGATCCAGGCTTCCGCACTCTCTTGCTCCGGCATCGGCCGCACGAAGATGTCGCCGATATGGACGGTTGGACGCGCCTCCACGTAGACGTCCTGATAGATGCCCATCCCGGGCGGACAATGATGCCAGCCGTACTGCGGATCGTCATAGCCGGGACCGGTCGCGGCATACAGCTTGTCGCCCTCGAACCGCTCCCCCGGCGCCTCTTCCGTCTCGCTGCTGCCGAACGTAAAGTCATTCTCCACCTGCACGACAAGCACATTGTCGCCGAGTCGGACATGATCGGTACAGTCGAACTCGAAGGGAGCGAAGAACCCTTCATGACTGCCAAGACAGGTGCCGTTGACGAATACCAACGCTTTATAATCCACGCCCTTGAACCGGACGAAGATCGATCCGATCTCGAGTTCCGACTGCGTGATTTCAAAGGTCGTCCTGTAATAGACAACGGCTTGGCCAAGGGGACCGCCGTAATGCGGGATTTGGGCTTCTTCCCAGTCGCCATGGCCTTCAAGCACGCGCTGGAACGCCTCTCTGTCCTCCCTTGCCTGCCGGCGATACAGGAATTGCTTCAGCTTCTTTCGCCGCTTCATTGGAGCGAGCTCAGGCGCCAAGCTTCTCATGTATGGCGCGTAACGTTCCTTCATCTCGTCCAGCGCTTGGCGAAGCTCCAGTTCGTCGTCTACCTTCGCCATGACGGCCCAGTTTCCCGAACTATCGCCGCTGGCCTCTTTCACAGCCGATAGCCCTATATCGGGCAGCTTCGGTGGTAGGACGGGAGCCAGCTCGCCGCCCCTGCCCTCGATGCGCCTCGTGCCGATATCGGCGAACACGTCTCCGCCTCCGCCGCACTGTGCGGCGTGGGATAATCTATTGTCAGCAGGTTGATCTGCCATTTCTACCACTCCCGTATCTCTGTCTGTCTACTGTCCGATTGTCAGCATTCTCGCAAGAGCCGCCGCCGCTTGCGCCCGCGTGACAGCCTTAAGCGGCTGGAATCGCTCATTGCCCGTTCCCTGCATAATGCCCGCCTCCGTCAATTGCCGTACGGCTTCGAGCGCCCACTCGCTAATCTGGCCGCTGTCCGCATAGGCGTTGCCTACAGTCGCGGTCCCGAACGTCATGTCGGCATAACGGCGCGCGCGATCCAGCATGACCGCCATTTGTTCGCGGGTAA
>NZ_BDQX01000339.1:23288-36442 GCF_003112455.1 Paenibacillus agaridevorans | reverse complement strand
TAGCCGTTCATAATTCCCGCCGCATGAAGCGCTGCGATCTCGCGCGCATACCAGGCATTCGCCTCAACATCCGAGAAAGCGCCGATTTCGTTGGACTTCGGAAGGCTCAGCATTCGAGCCAGCAGCGCCGCGAATTCCGCCCTCGTAATCGTCCGTTCCGGCTCGAAGCGTTCATTCGCCGTACCCCGCATGTAATCGCGCAACCCCAACTCCGCGATATGCTCATAAGCCCAGTGCTTTTTCGGAACATCCGCGTATTCGCGTTCATAGAGGAATACGGCCGCCTCTACACCCGTATGAGCGGTATACGACGTTTCGCCGCCAAGCTCCAGTCCGCCTTCGGCGTAACGCCATTCCTTCGCTATTTCGTCGTAAGCGAACAAGGCGATCCGTTTGTCGCTTGCTTGAAGATCATCGTCAAGATCGAGAAAAACCTTGGCCGACAACCCGACGGCCTGGCCGGTCTTTGCGGTTCGGACAGTCAACTTAGCTGCATCGGCAACCCCGATAAATCCGTTTCGTCCGAACAAGGCCGGCGCGTTCTCCCATTCGATGACGAGATCGCCGTCCGCAAGCGCTTGGCCTAGCTGCTCCGCCGTTAACAGAATGCGGAATCCCTTCCCTTTGAACTCGAGCTCTCTGCCGAATTCCAGCAGTTCCTCACGTATGGCTGCCGGAACTTCAATCCGGTGCCGGTTGATCGATACTCCGTCGGCGAATCGTAATTCCACGGGCCCGGATTGGCCATTGCGCAGCTTGCGAACCAGCGGCTCCGCATAAATTCGAATGACGGACCTTCCATCGTGCAAAAGGCTTTCATAGGTGCGCTCTCCATCCGGTTCCTCGCCTCCGTTGCCGCCATTCCCGGTACCGCCATTGCCTCCTGTGCCTTCGCCGCCATTGCCGCCTGTTTCGCCTTCGCCCGTCTCCTCCTCTTCCGGCGCGAATTGGAATTTCTTTAGATTGGCTACCCCGAAGCCGCCTTTAAACACCAGGTAGACGTTATGGATGCCCTGCACGTCCCCTGTTATTGCCGTCTGCTGCACTACGAAGTTGGTAAAGGCGCCCGTGGAAGCGACCGTCAGTTTGCCGAGCAGCGGACCGTCCGCCGCATGGAGCCGTACTTCGATATCTTTGCCTGCCTGCGCCTCCGCTACGGCCACGTCCGCTATGAAGGCGGTTGCTCCCCGATTGAATTCCACGTTGTTGTACCGCACCCAATCGTTGTTGTCCAGACTTCCGATGGAGTCGTTGGCCGCGATGACCGTAACGCCCGACATCTCGTCAAAGCCAGTCGCCGCAATACTCGTATAAGCCGAACGAACAACCGCGTTGCCGTCGGGTACAACCGTAAAGACTTCCGTCTCGCGTTCCGCGGAGCCGTATTTGGCCGCAATCGTAATATAATAGGTCGTGTCGTTGGTCAGCCCCGTCAAGGTATGGTAGGTCTGTCCCGCCGGCAGCTCCGTCTCCACGTCGGGATTTCCCGGCAACGTGCCGTATCGGATTACATAGCCCGTTACGCCTTCATGTCCCGTCCAAGACAGCGACACCGCGCCGTCCCGCGGAGTGACGTCGCCGACCAGCGGCGCCTTGAGCTCCAGCTCGGAGCGCGAAAGCGACACGTCCGAGAAGACCGCTTCCGCATATTCCGAAGGCGTTCGGGAAGACACCGCGAGCCCCGCCAGCATCTCTTCGGGCATATCCAGAATCAGCTGCTGCATTTGCACCCACTCGCCGTTGCTCATGTAGTAGCTTGTAAACACCTTGTTTTCCCTGGTGACCTTAAGCTTGGTCGGCATCGGTACTGGCGATATATTTTTGTAGGTAGTGAGTCCCCCGTTCGACATGCGCACGGTCGTGAACACCTCGCCGTTCGGCTTCATCCGCAGATAGAAGTTGGCTGAGTCCTGTGTGTCGCGCGAACGGAACATGATGCCCGCCATCGTATTGCTGTCCGTATTCGTCAGCGACTCCAAAGTCGCCTCCATCGCGATCTTCTCTTCGTTCGCGTTCTGGACCCATTGGGAGATATAACCGAATTCGTCGCTCGTGCCCCATACGTCCGCGCCTACTGCGCGAAGCGTATATTCGCCGCGTTCATAGGAGGCATAATTAGGCTGGGTGCCGTAATTCCGAAGCTCCCACGGCGAAGCCAGGCTATCCCACTTCGGAATGCTAATCCGGTAGTCGTCGACATCCACGTCCGCGTTCCAAATTTGCAGCCCTGCGGATCCTGCTGCCAGCGGGCTTGCATCCTCGTATTCGATGAGCAGCTCGTCATTGACGTACCCCCTTACGCAGCCCGGGCTGACCGAAAGTCGGAACGTATACCATTCTCCTGGTACGAGGGTGAAGTCCGTCTCTTGCACCAAGCCGCCAGCCGCCCGCTTCTCGAGCTGAAGCTTGCCGGTATTGCGGTACATCAGCTGATACCGCGTTCCGGCCCCGACGGAATTGGAATCATTGCCGATCAGAAACACCATCTGCGCCGAAGCGTTGCTTCCCACCCAGTTGTTCACTCTCAGCCTGGATTCGATCGAATAATGCGTGCGGCCCAGCTCGCGCTTCTGATTGCCGAACGTGCCGTTGAAATGCAGCAGCTTGCCTTCTTCGTCATTCGTCAACTGCCAGGTACCGGGACTGGACGAGCTTTCCTGTACCCAGCCGGGCTGCAGCTCGTCTTCGAAGAGATCCTCGAACAACACGGCCGTTCCGCCATAGACGACCGCCAGCGGGGAAGGCCCGCCGGATCCCAGACGATTGACGGCTTCAACGTAATAATAATAGTCGTGCAAGGCGCTAGCGTCGGTGTCGACATAGCTCAGCTCATTCGCCAGCACGGCGATCCGCTCGAATGCCGCATCGGGATGGGAGCCCCGATACACATGGTATTCTGTGGCCATGTCAACCCGGTTCCAAGCGAGATGCACTTGATCCAGGCGGGTAAACGTCAGATTTGGCGCATCCGGCACCCGGTCCGTCACCCGGCTGTCGAATGTCATGACGCCATTGCTATTGGCCAGCTCTGCCGGACGCGAACGCGAGGTGCTATAAGCGATTACCTTCCAATAGTAGGTTTCGTCGTAAGTAAGCACGCCTTCCAAGGCATGCCGTGACTTCTCCGTGACCGTGTCCGACACGATGTTGGCGAACTGATCGTCCTTTGCGACGAGAAGACGGTACTGTACCGCGCCCTCGGAAGGCTCCCAACGGAACTGTACGTTTAACGGATCCACGTCTTGTGCGTCATCAACCGGCGCGCTGGCATAGAACGTCCCCAATGACGCGTTCCAATTCCGGTATTCATCGTCGTACAGACCGATCGACGCAAACGGAATCGGCTCGAATCCGGGAATTTGCGTATAGACCTCCGAACCTGGCAGCAGCTCGAAGTTCATCGCGTCCGCGTCGACAAAGCCGGGATCCGCGTTCGTGATCCAGTTTCCTTCTGCCGTCATGGGGCCATTGCGGTATAAAGCGCCGTCCACGACGACATTGTCCTCCATGACGTTGCTGTTCAGCGGCAGCTCCACGGGTACGCCGTTGCCGTCATAATAACCCGAGAGCACGGGATATTTGCTGGCGTAGGGCTCTTGCTTAATGTTAACGCTGCCTAGCAGCCGATTGCGTTGAATCGGTTCGTTAAGGAATTCCTTCCACCGCGCAGACGTCCAAAGCGTGGCCTGTATGGCATGCGGAATATCGATCGAAATATTATTGCGGAATACGTTATGATGGCCGCCGTGAATATGCATATTGGCATTGCTGCCCGCCTTGTAGAAAACGTTGCCGTGAATCAACTGCCCGCTTGCCCCGTCATCCAGGAAGACGGCTTGGGAGGCATGGTCGCTGCCCAGGTGATGGAAAAAGTTATAGCGAATGACGTTGCCCTGCTCGCTAGCGTTGCGTCCCATATAGATGGAACCCATATCGTCCGCTTCGCGCAGCACGTGATGAATCTCGTTTTTCTCAATCACATGATCGTTGCCGTTCAAATAAATCGCCATATGCGGCGAGTTGTAAATCTCGTTATTCGCCGCGACATTGCCCACGCCTGTCAGCCAGATGCCCGGTCTGTAACCTTCGTCGCGACGGTTGAAATCGCTGATCTTGTTGTTCCGTACCTGCACGTTGCCTGACGTCAGCGTTACCCGATTACCCGCGCCAACGTAGATGCCGCCCGCTCCTGTTCCTGTCACCTCGTTGCCGGCAATGACGTGGTTGACGCCGCCAAGCCGGTCCCAATCCTGATTCAGATAGATATGTCCCTGAATATTGCCAACCACGCGGGACTCCGGCACGCCACTAAATTCGTGAACGGTATAACCCGGTCCCGGCACGCCTTGACCGACGGAGATCGCCACGGTTCCGAGATTACGGAACGTATTGCCGGCAATCGTATTGCCGTCGCCGCCCTCCATGTAGATTCCCATATCCCGGCTGTTTTCGAAAATAAAGCCTTGTATCGTAATAAACGAAGCATCCTCGATGGCGGCAAGCGGCTCCTCCAGCATGGATGCCTGTATGCGTGCCCCGCTTAACGAAACGTTGGGGTACAAATACAACGTGCTGCTGTCGTAGTCCAGGAAATATTCGCCCGGCTCGTCGATCTCCTCTAGCAGGTTATAGGCGTAATAGGTTTTCCAAGCGGCGCTGGCGGTCGACAAGCCGTACAAATGAGCGTCTGCAAGCTTGATCGTGCGGGCCGCCGTGTCGATCTCCTCCACCCGGATATTGTCTTCCGCGAAGCCGTAGCCGAAGTATCCGTGCAGCATAAGCTGCGTCGCCCCGCTCCAGTGGTCGGCGCGGTCGTAATCGTATTTGAACTTGCCTCCCCGATTGCCGTTGTCGTTCTGCCGCGGAATCGAGCCGGTATCCAGCACCTGTCCGAGCGGCAGGTAACCTTCGTTGGGCCAACGGGCCAGATGCATGGCCTGCTCGTTTACGAACAGCTCCATAGGCGCGGACACAACGTCGTGCAGATAGCCGTGTCTGCGATATTCACCCAGATCGGTTATTCCTTCCGCACCCAGATCGATCTGCAGCACATGCGCTCTGCCCTCCTCCGGAATGCGGGCCAGCGTCGCCGGATCGCTTACCGGCGAGAACGCGGTTCCGTCCAGTTGGATGCCTCCGCTGATGCGCACCTCTTCTCCGGGGTACGCGGCATAGACGATCGGCTTCGATGCCGTGCCGGAATCCTCCTCCAGCAATTCGAAGGTGGACGTCAGCCGATATTCCCCTTCCCTTACATAGACGGCAACGCCCCCTTCGGGAAGTCCAGCGCCAGCCTTCAGTTGACGGATGCGGTCTCTCGCTTCCTCAAGCGTCGCAAGCGGATTCGTGAGCGTGCCGTCGTTCTCGTCGTCCCCTGCCAGACTGACGTACAGCTCCGCTCCGGGAGAACTTTCTTCGGCCGACACCGTCGCATCCTTGCGGTATACCGTCTCCAATACAACCTGCAGGGCGAGCAGAATAGCGAGCAACAACGCTGCTTTGGATTTCATTATTTCTCCTCCTTTTTCATGGCTACTGCTATGATAACGCTTTCTTCAATTTCCCTAATAAAAGGGCCGGCGAGGCGGCGTTCCATGCCGCCGTCCCCGTCCCTTCAACGCTGCCTTTTATTGCACGGACGCTTTCCACTCATCCAATTGACGCTGCGCTTCTTCAATGACTCTGTCGATGCCGGCCTGCTTGAGCTTGCCTTGGAATTCTTCCAAAATGCGGTCGGCAGCGACCGTGCCGGTATTAAGACCGGGTCCGTATTCGTCGATAACAGTCGTTACGTTCGCGATCTCCGCGCTGACGCTCTCCGTTACGAATTTAAAGCCGATAATGGGCGACGGCGTAGCGGACTCGTTAAGCTCCTTCGTCTCTTTGGCGACGTTAGGATCCTTGCCCGCCAGCGTATAGCCGTTGAAGACGTTTCCGAATACCCAATCCGAGGCGGTGTACGTGCTGTCGGGAACAAGCTCCACGCTGCCGTCGGACTTCTTGTTGTAATGGGTTCCCTCGATGCCGAACGCAAGCAGATTAAACAGCTCCGGGTCCGTATTTACCAAATTGATAAGCATCATCGCCCGCTCGGGGTTGCCGGAATGCACGGGAATGGCCTGCAGCGTCGTAATGATGGTGTTCGTGCCCACGTAGGCGTCCGTCGTAAATGCGTATTGCATATCCTTGCCGCCTTGCGCCGCCTTGGCTTCCGCTTCGCCGCCGGGTTTCAGCACGTTATGGAAGCCGCCTACGGCTTGGCCTGCCTTCTGATAGTCGCCGATCGACTTGAGCGTCGCCGCGTCTTCGTTGATGTACCCCTTCTCGTAGAAATCTCTCATCGTATCCAGATACTGACGGTACTCTTCTGTCTCGTACATATTGACGATCTTGTCCGGATTGTCCAGATGGATGACCGCGATATTGGCAAGCACGCTCTCGAGGCCGTACGTGCGGTTCATGTAGCTGAACATCCCTTGGCGGCCTACCGCGAACGGGATCAAGTCGGGATGCTTCTGCTTGACCTGCTCCAGCAGCGGCGCAAGGTCCGCCAATTGTTTCATCTCCGCTTCAGGCTTGTATAGATCATAGAATTCCTTCTGCAGGACGAAGCCCTCGCGGTTCGTAACCGTCTGGTAATTCGGCACGCCGTAGATTTGGCCGTCGATCCGGGTGGCTTCCCATACGAAGTCGGGCATGCTCGCCTTCACGTCCGGGGCATAGCGGTCGATTAATTCGTCCAGCGGAATAAACGCGCCTTTGCTTTGATTCTGGACATAGTTGAAGTTCCAGTTGGATGTCCAGACGATATCGGCTTTTTCGCCGGAGGCGATGACCGTATTCATCTTCTGCGTATAATCGCCAAAGGCCAACGGCATCAGCTTGACGGTTGCGTTGATTTTCGGCTCGATGAGCTCGTTGACCTTGCTCTCCACGCTCTTTAGATCAGATGGTATCGCAGGCTGCGGATAATACCAGACCAGCTCTACCTTGGACAGTTCTTCGGCAGGTTTTTTCTCTTCCCCGTTTTGAGCCGTTCCCGTGTTGCCCGGCGCGGGATCGCTGCCGCCGTTTTTGCCGTTGCCGTTGCCTCCGCTGCATGCGGACAGCACTAGCGCAAGACAGAGTACGACTAACAGCATGATGTTTTTCTTCGGATACATGATTGCTCCTCCTTTGATGAAACCCCTTAATTGTATTATATCAACTCGAAGGACAAGGTCCTTCAAGAATGACATCGATAGGTAGCGGCAAGTGCGCCGTACGATCGTCGCAGAGCTAACGTTAGCTTTTGACCGAGCCGACCGTAAGTCCCGCCACGAAGTAACGTTGGAACATGGGGAATACGAACATCATCGGTCCCGCGGCAAGCACGGCCATCGCCATGCGGGTGGACAAGCTCGGGAATTTCGCCATGGTCAGGTTCACATTGACCAGATCCATGTTGGCCGATATAAATTCGATCGTGTCCATGATGCGGTAGAGCAGCAATTGCAGCGGCACGAGCTTCTGTTCGTCGATAAACAGCAGCCCCAGCCACCAGTCGTTCCAGTAGGCGAAAGAGATGAACAGGCCTACCGTCGCAAGCGCCGGCGTAGAGAGCGGCAATACGATGCGGAGAAATATGCGCCATTCGCTCGCCCCGTCGATCTTGGCGGAATCAAAGATTTCTACCGGCAGCTTCTCCAGGAACCCTTTCATGATGAGCAGGTAGAACGGGCTGACCAGATAGGGCACGATCAGAGCGGCGAGCGTATCCTTTAGATTCAGATATTGCGTCACCAGGATATAAAATGGCACCAGACCGCCGTTGAACAGCATCGTGAACACGATGAACAACAGGGTGGGACGGCGATAGCGGTAATCTCTGCGCGATACGGCGTAGGCGGCCATCGACGTCATCAGCAAAGCGCATGCCGTTCCGATGATCGTTACTCCGATCGTCACCTGGTACGCCTGCAGCAGCTGCAGCGGGTTGCGGAGCACGATCTCGTAAGCGAATGTGTCCCACTGCGCCGGGATGAACCGGTATCCATTATGGAGCAGCGACTCCTCGCTCGACAGGGAGATGGCGACCACCAGCAGGAGCGGCGCGAGAATGGCGGCGGATAAGACCGCGAAAAAGAGATTGATCACGATGGGCGCCGCCTTCGGTTTCCGGGTTGTCATTAGTCGCTCCTCCTTACCATAAGGCGTTGTCCGAGTTGATTTTTTTTATAATGTAGTTGGTGGTCAGAACCAGCGCGAAGCCGACGACGGACTGGTACAGCCCTACCGCGGTCGACATGCCGATATCCCCCACCACCCGCAGCGAGCGGTATACGTACGTATCGATGACGTCCGTCGCGCCGTACAGAAATCCGACATCGTTGGGAATAAAGTAGAACAGTCCGAAGTCCGCCCTGAAAATATTGCCGACCGCCACGATGAACAGAATGACGACCAGCGGCGTCAGCAGCGGAATCGTAATATGGCGGATCATCTGCATCTTGCCCGCTCCGTCGATCCGAGCCGCTTCGTAATAACTGGAGTCGATCCCCAATATGCCCGCGTAGTAGATCAGCGTGGAGAACCCCACCGACTTCCATAAGTAGACGAGAATGATGATGACCGGCCAATATGCCGAGGTTTCGTACCATCGCACGGGATCTTGCCCAAAGAACGTCAACAGCTGGTTGAGGAATCCGCTCTTGTGATCCAAAAATCCCATCGTCACGTAGCTGACCACGACCCAGGATAAGAAGTAAGGCAGAAACATGACCGTCTGGTGGATCTTCAGCCATCGTCGCCCGATCTCGTTCATCATAATGGCAAAAGCGATCGCGATGACGGTGCCCAACACGATAAAAGCGCCGTTGTAAAGAATGGTGTTTCTCGTAATCCGCAAGGCCGTATCCGACTGGAAGAAGAAACGGAAGTTATCCCAGCCTACCCAGTCGCTGCCCCACAAGCCTTTGGCGAAGTTGTATTTCTTGAAGGCGATAATCAGGCCTACTAGGGGCAAATAATTAAAGATCAGCTTAAACGTCACGGCGGGCAGCGCCAGCATGAACAGCTCCCTGTTTCTCCGTCCGTGCTTCCACTCCGCTCGGGCCCATGATAGTATTCGCATTGCCGTCCGACTCCTTTTCTGCTTGCTCGACTCATGCCGCCTGCCGGTTGCATATTCCCATTATGTCAGCCGTCATGGGCGTTGTTTACTGTAAATCGGGCACTTTGGACTGTCGTTTGGGACGACTATGGATTCGGACTATGCTCCGGGACGCCTTCCGAAACGGCATTTTTGCGTCTAAAGAAAAAAACCACCCCTGAAGGGGTGATGACGGGTGACGGGTTGTCTAAGTTATATGCATGCGTTAAGCTGCTCTCCATCGCCATTCTAACGGACATCAGTGACGCTAATGCTCGGCATTTATGCTTTTCAGAATCGTAACGGACATTACGGCCTCTATTTGCGCCAATCCTGCCTGATTTCGCACCATTTATGCGTAGTAGCGTCCCCCTTGTCCGTTAAAACGTGACTCTAACGAAAATGCGAACAATAGAGCTTCTGGTGTCCGTTAGCCCCGTTAACCGCTCCACATTCATAGGCGCTCCATCGACATCCGTATCGCATTCTCACGCGAAACATCCATTCAACAACAACAACAAATCAACAATAAAAATGAGGCTGTCCAATAAGTCCCCAAAATAAATAGGTTGGGCGAGAAAACGCAAGGTTTTCCGTCCAACCTTTTTATGTACCTGCTTTTGCAGGTATGCAGCGAGGCGGATGCCCTTGATATGACCGAACACGCTTTCTATTTCGACTTTACGTCGAGCATAGATGGCGGATTTCTCGTCATCCTCAAGGGCTTCACATTCAAAATAGCTTGAAGCTTCGCTCCAAACCAGATGCGTTTTTCTTCACCGTGAAGCTCATTCACGAAAGCGGTGACGGAGAAGTGAATTTCAGTACGCAATGAAGCCGATAAGCAGAGCGAGGTAAGCTCTGCTTATCGGCTTGTCCAAGTCACATTTAATTACCGGGAGTCATCCTGCGTTCCGGTAAAATATTTCCCCGGAATAAGCAAGGTACGCATCGTATGAGCGACCGTGTACCGGATCGATTCAGCCGCGCTACCCATCGCTTCTTCCAGAGTCATTGGCAACTGCACTGCGCCCACGATGACGTCGATGCCGGACTTCAGCAGCGCGTCTGCGTCCGGCCCAACGCCTCCGGAGATGCATACAACCGGCTTGTTGTATCGTTTCGCCAGCGCGGCGACGCCGGCCGGCGCTTTGCCATACGCCGTCTGCGCATCGGTGCGGCCTTCGCCCGTGATTACAAGATCGGCTTCTCGTGTATGTTTCTCGAACTGGATTGCCTCCAGGACGATATCGATGCCCCTCCGCATCCGTGCAGACAGGAAGGCAAGTAGTCCTGCGCCCAACCCCCCGGCGGCGCCAGCGCCCGGAACCTCCAGAACATCGACGCCGAGCTGTTCGCGAATGATCGTGCCGTAATTGTACAGGCTCGCATCCAGAATGCGCACCATCTCCGGCTTCGCCCCTTTCTGGGGTCCGAACACCGCGGATGCGCCGCTCGGACCGCAGAGCGGATTGCCTACGTCGCTCCCCACGATGATTTCACATTCGGTGATGCGCGGGTCGAGCCTGGTTATATCGATGCGATTCAGCGCTCCCAATGAGCCGCCGCCGAACGGAAGCTCCTTCCCACCGGCATCGAGGAAGCGAACGCCCAGCGCCTGCGCCATCCCCGCTCCGCCGTCGTTGGTCGCGCTCCCGCCGATGCCGATCAGAATCCGGCGACAGCCTTGATCCAGCGCGGCCTTGATCAACTGGCCCGTGCCGTATGTCGTCGCCGCCAGCGGATTAAGCCGCTCTTTCGGCACCAGCGTCAATCCCGACGCGGACGACATTTCGATCACGGCCGTACGCACCGTATCCTTCGAGCCGTCAACCGTATCAGCGCCGTCGACCATATCCGCGCCGCCGAACGTCTGCCGCGGGCCCTCCACAACGCCGAATCTCGCCATTACGGGCTCGCCAAGCGGTCCTGCCACTTCCAAGGCATAATATCGCCCGCCTGCCGCATTCACAATAACGTCCACAGTACCTTCCCCGCCATCGGCGACGGGCAGCTTAATGACAGCCGCCTCAGGCAGTGCGTCGAGAATTCCCTGCTCCATGCAAGCCGCAACCTCCGCGGCGCTAAGGCTTCCTTTGTACGAATCCGGCGCAACCAACACTTTCATTCCATCCGCACCTCGCTTTATTTGACCTGCACCGCCATAGCCTGCGCCTCCAGACAAAGCTCCGCCGCGTTCAATCCCGCCCCTTCCGCTTGATCCACATACATTGATAAGGAAGCAGCTCGACTTCCATGCCGGTCTGCAAGCCCGTGATCAAATCTTCGCCTTCAAAGTCGACGCCCGCATGCACCTCTTCGTTGGAAACATTGACCAAAACAAGGATGGTCTCGCCTGCCTCGGCATTGTCCCTGACGACGGCAAATACACGATCGTCCAGACGCACCGCCTGCTGGGACGCTCCGGGATGGAAGGCCCGCTGCGCGCGGCGCAGCCTGATCAACTCCGACAGTCGCCCGTATACCCGGCTTCTGAGCGTATCGTTCCCCAGCTCCTCGCCCACGGCGGAATCGTTCAGCTTGCCGCGGTTAATGCGCCGGTTGATACCGCTCCGATCCAGCTCGTCGTAGTCGTTCCTGGAGCCGAACAGGCTGTGGATATAGATGCCCGGCACGCCGGCCAGCGACAGCAGAATGACATGAGCCGCTATCATTTTAGCGGCGCGGACTTCGTCGTCATCATCGGGGTGGGACAAGGCGTCGACATAACTAATATTCAATTCGTAAGGACTTGTCGTGCCGTCCCCATTAGCCCGGTAGGATACGCGCCCGCCATGCTCCAGCACCCGCTCCACCATCCACTGCTTCTCCTCCGCCGTCAGCCGGTCTTCAACCGGCCTCATGCCGACTCCGTCATGCGAAGCGAGGAAATTAAAAAACGCGGTTCCGGCCGACGTCGGCTCCAGCTGTTCCAGCCATTGCATCAGCTTGCCCGCATCACAACGCAGGAAGGAATACAAGGTCAGCGGCGGCAGCGGGAACTGGTACACCATATGCGCTTCGTCGAAGCCGTTGCCGAAATAACCGATGTTGTCCTTATGCGGCACATTCGTCTCCGTAATGAGTATCGTACTCGGGCTGGCGATGTCCACAACCTGCCGCATCAGCTTGACGAGCGTATGCAATTCCTCCAGATGCATGCATGTCGTGCCCGGCTTCTTCCAGGCAAACCCGATCGCATCCAGCCGAATGAACCGCGCGCCCTTGCGCGTATAGAAGAGCAGCACTCGCAAAATATCGAGCAATACGTCGGGATTCGCAAAATTAAGGTCGATCTGATCCTCGCTGAACGTTGTCCACACATATTTGTAGCCCTCGGAGGTCTCGAATCGCGTAAGCAGCGGCAAATTTCTCGGGCGGGTCACCATGCTGTAATCGGCTTCGGGATCGCCTTCCGTGAAGTAATGCCTGTACTTGTCATCCCCGCGCAAATAACGCTGGAACCATTCGCTGCTCTTCGAAATATGATTGATGACGCCGTCGAACATCAGGTCGAACTGTTCGGCCAGTCGGGCGATGTCCTCCCAATCCCCCAGCTCCGGATTCACCTGCGTATAGTCGACAACGGAGAAGCCGTCGTCGGACGTATACGGATAGAAGGGGAGCAAGTGAACGGCTGTAATCGTATCCTTCGCATATTGCCGCAGAAACCTATGCAGAGCGGCCAGGGGGACGGCACCCTCTTCGCGGACGGAGTCTCCGTACGTTATCAGCATAACGTCGTTTTCGGAAACCCACTGCCGCGGCAACGATTGGCCGAACGTCCCCAGAATTCCCTCAATATCCGTCAATGTTCCCTCGCCTTGCGCTCCATACAGCAACCGGAGCTTGTCCAGCATGCTCGCACGCGCATCTTGCGTTATAACTGGCATATCCGCCATCCTCTCGTTCACTCAACTGAAATGTCGTGTCATGTAAGCAAAACCCGGAGCAAATTCGGCCGTATCCTTCACCGTACATTCCGCCGAAATCATGCCCGTGTAGCCGGACTGCCGCAAGCTGG
>NZ_BDQX01000339.1:21401-23186 GCF_003112455.1 Paenibacillus agaridevorans | reverse complement strand
CGACGGTCGTCCCGTATCGGCTAGATGGATGTGGGCAAGCCACATCTTGTGGTCGATCAAAGTCTGGAACGGCTCTTTCTCTTCTTCCATATGGTAAAAGTCGGCCAGCGCCCGAATCTCGGGGCGGTTCACCAGCTCTGCGAAGCGGCTTGCATCCGCGACGCTGTTAATCAAATTGCATTCCCTGCGATTAAGCGGCTCCACCGCCAGCACGACGCCCGTGCCCGCGAATGCGCCGGCGATCCGCTCCAGCAGACGAAGGAACTGCTCCTCTGCCCGGTCCCGCTCCCAGCCGTCCGGCACTCTGCGGGATCGCCCGCTTCCGAGCACCGATATTCGCGCGCCGATCCGATTGAGCGCCTCCGCCGCCAACCCGATGTAACGCTCGATGCGGGGCTCGTCGACATCGGGGCCAACCACCTTCAAATCGGAAGGGAAAAACAAGTTGAAGGCGCTCGCCGGCAATGGACTATCCAAATAACGAGGCAGTTCCTCCCGGAAAGCCCGCTCGTCTTCCAGCTTTAACGCCGTCAAGGCGCATTCGATATAATCGAAGCCCGCATCCCTCAGAAGAGCGGCTTCTTCAATGCCTCTGCACCAGCCGAATGAATACATGGATCGTTCCCCTCTTCCCGTTAGTCCCACTTAATTAGCGTACCGATCATATGCACGTTGGACGACAACATCTCGCGGTACGACTGCTCGGCGTTCAGCCAATGAATCCGTTCGGTAACAAGCGGCTCTATCGAGAGACGTTCGTAATTCAGCAGGTTCAGGAACGCCGTCGCGTCATCCCGCCACGTCCAGAAGCCCGGTCTGGAATCGCCGATCGGATTGCCCGAAATATGCGCCCCCACAACCGTCAGCGCCTTCTTGTGCACGTCGCGGTAGAAGTTGATCGTGCTGTTGCCGCGCGTGCTGCTCAAGATGACGACGCGGCCGAACGTTGCCGCCGTCTCGAAGGCCGTGCCGATCACTTCGGGAGCTCCTGTCCCTTCAATAACGACATGGGGGCCGTTGCCGCCTGTCTCCTGAAGCAGCTTCTCCCGCCAATCGGCTTCGGCCGAGTTCAACGCGATATCGGCGCCGAAGCGCTGCGCCAGCTCGATCCGGTTATCCGCGCGGTCGACGCCGATAACCGGCACCGCCCCGTTCAGCTTGGCAAGCTGCACGGCCAATTGCCCGATAATGCCTAGGCCAAGCACCATGGCCGATTCGCCCAGCTCGATGCGCGCCTTGCGGATGCCTTGCATCGCAATAACGCCGAGCGAGGTGAAGGCCGCCTCCTCGAACGATACGCCGTCCGGAATTTTGGCCGCCCGCGCTTGCCGGATATTGCCGTAGGAGCGGTGAGTAATGCCATGGCAGGCAATCCGGTCGCCCACCTTGAAGTCCGTCACCGCGCTTCCGATCTTCGTCACGACGCCTGCCGAGCTGTAGCCGGGATACATCGGATATTGCCCGGACGTATTCTCCATATTGAGCACGAACGCCCGCTCCGTCCCGGGACTGATCAAGGAAGCGTGCACCTTCACCTGAATTTCCGTCTCTCCCGGCTCTGCCAATTCAAACTCCCGCAGCGCAATCGCGCCCGGCTCCTCGCTTGTCAATACATGATAGTTCATCGTTGTTCACCTGTCCTTATAGGATGCTGATCGGCTTGCGAGTTCTCGCCGATTCATAGATCGCCAATATGATTTGCAATGTTTTCCTTGCTTCGATCCCGTTTACCGCCGGCTCTTCGCCGCGTGCCACGGCTTCGATAAAGTCTTCGAGCTGCCGCTT
>NZ_BDQX01000339.1:20732-21285 GCF_003112455.1 Paenibacillus agaridevorans | reverse complement strand
TCCAGCGGAGCCGCCGCAGGCACGTAGGTTTCTCCGCTGCGCAGCCGCCACTCCTTCACTTCGTCGTTCTCGATAATGACGCCGCCGTCGCTGCCGTATATATCAAGCCGCGAGCAGAAGCCCGGGTAAGCCGCCGTATTGCCTTCGATCAGTCCGATCGCGCCGGACTTGAACTTGACCGCGGCCACTCCGATATCTTCGACCTCGATTCGTTCATGCGCTCTGGTGGCGCAATAAGCGAACACTTCGTCGACCGGCCCCATGATATATTGCAGCAGATCGATATAATGGATCGACTGGTTCATCAATGCGCCGCCGCCGTCCAGCGCCCATGTGCCGCGCCAGCCGTTGCCGTCGTAGTAGCTCTGCGGCCGGTACCACTTCGTATGCGACGCGCCGAAGTTCAATTGACCGAGCTTCCCCGCATCGACGGCCTGCTTCAATTGCACGATGGCCGGATCGTATCGGTGCTGGGAGATGCAGATCAACTTGACGCCGTGCTTCCGACACGCCTCGATCAGACGGTCCGCGCTGTCCAGCGTAATGTCGATCG
>NZ_BDQX01000339.1:7148-20648 GCF_003112455.1 Paenibacillus agaridevorans | reverse complement strand
GCCCGCCGCGGCCGCCGCCGTTCCCAGTTCGGCATGGCTGCCGCTTGGCGTCAGAACGCATACCGCGTCGATGTCCGCCCGAACCAGCATTCGATCGTAATGATCGTACCCTATCGCTCCATGCCTTGCCGCGAACCCGCGCGCCTTCTCCCCGTCGTTGCCGCATACCGCAACCAGCCTGGCGCCGGGTATCTCCGCGATGCTTCTCGCATGGATCTCGGCGATCATGCCGTACCCGACGATCGCAAAATTCATTATCGCGCTCAAGCTGCGACGCCTCCTTCGTTATCCTTTAAGCCCGGTCGTGGAGATGCCTTCGACGAAATGTTTTTGGGCGAAAAAGAAAATGAGCAGCAGCGGAACGATGGAGAGGAAGGATACCGAAAACATCGCTCCCCAATTCGTCTTGCCGGTATTGTCCAAAAACATGTTCAACGCGAGCGTGACCGGATATAGCTCAACCGAATTGATGTACAGCAGATGGGACAGGAAGTCGTCCCAGGACCACATAAAAGCGAAAATCGAAATCGTAAACAAGGCCGGTTTCAACAGCGGCAGCATAATGAGCAAGAAAAACCGCACCTTCCCAGCCCCGTCCACAACGGCCGCCTCGTCAAGCTCCAGCGGAATGCCGCGGATAAACTGAATGAGCAAGAAAATAAAAAACGCGCCGTTAAATTCGCCAAGCCACGCGGGAACGATCATGGGCAAATAAGAATTGAGCCAGTCCAGCTCCGCGAACATTAGAAATTGCGGGATAATGATGATCTGCTTCGGGAACATGATCGTAACCATCAGAACGGCGAACCAGACGCCTTTAAGCGGGAAGTTGATTCTGGCAAAGCCGTAAGCCGCAAGCGAGCAGGAAAACAACGATCCAAGCAAAATCGCAATCGACAACAAAAACGAATTTCCGAAAAAAATATGGAAAGGCAATTCATTGATCGCAAACCAGCCGTCGTAATAGTTGGACCAATGCAACGTGCTTGGCAGAAGCGAAGCATTGCCGAAGATTTCGTCGTTCTTTTTGAAGCTTCCGAAAAACAACCATAACACCGGATAAATCATAATGAACCCGAACGCGGAAAGCGCGATATGTTTGGGTAATGCTGTCCATCGTGTCATCATAGTCGCCTTCCTTTCTTTCCGTCGGAATCCTCGTAGTGAACCCAATAACGGGATGCGATAAAATGGATGACGGTCGCAAAGCCGATAATGACCAGAAGCACCCACGAAATGGCCTGCGCGTACCCCATATTCAAGGAACTGAATGCTTGCTGGTAAATATAAATGACCATAAACAGCGTTTCGTCCACCGGTCCGCCCTTCGTAATGACATAACCTTGCGTAAACGTCTGGAACGTCTGAATCGTCTGCATAATGAGATTAAAGAAGATGACCGGCGATATAAGCGGCAGCGTAATATGTCGGAATTGCTTCCAGCGGCCCGCGCCGTCCAGAGACACGGCTTCGTACATTTCCTTGGGCACCTGCTTCAGTCCCGCCAGGAAGATCAGCATCGTGGACCCGAACTGCCAGACCATTAGAATAACGATCGTATACAGCGCGGAATCCGGGTTGAATATCCAGTCCTTGCCCTGAATCCCGAACATCTGCAGAAATACGTTGATCAGCCCTCCGCGGCCGAATATTTGCATCCACATAATCGCTACGGCGACGCTGCCTCCGATAATCGATGGCAAATAATAGACCGTGCGGTAGAAGGATAAGCCGGATATACCTTTGTTCAGCACCATGGCGATCCCGAGGGAAAACGCCAGCTTGAGCGGAACCGCCAACAGCACCAGCTTCGTCGTCACCCATAACGACTTGTGAAATCGCTCGTCGCTTGCGAACAGCTCGGCAAAGTTGCCGAATCCGACGAACGAATAGTCCGCGGAGAAACGATAATCCGTCAAGGCCAAATAAAACGAATAGATGAACGGCCACAACATAAACGCCAGAAAACCGGCCAGCCAAGGCAAAATAAACATATACCCCAGCGAATACTCTTTTAAGCGGCGAATCCGTTTTGCGTTCATAGTCGAAAACCCCTTAGCAGTCATGATAGGAACTGGCCCGTTCCTCATATAACGACAGAAGGGCCAGCCGTACCGTTACGCATTAATTTTTGAAAATAGCTTCGCCTTTGTCGCGCAGTTCTTTCACGGCTTCTTCAAGCGAAATTTTGTCGAACGCCAGCTTCTGCATGACCTGATCGAACAGCTTGCCGCCGCCGCGGAACTCATCGTACTTCTCCGGAGTCGGATCCATCGGCGGAAGCTCCTTCTCGTACACCAGGCTGTTGATCTCGAACAGCTTGCGGGTGCTGTCGTCCAGCAGTTCCGGAGAACTCGCCAACATGTCGCGCACTTCGGAGTTGGAGGAGACGCCGCGCACGTTCTTCAGAATGCGGGCCGCATCCAGATCGTTGATAAAGAAGTCAATAAACTTCGCAACCTCTTCCTGCTGTTTCGAATGAGTGTTGACCGTCATGATCACTTCCGTAATGGCGGCGTCGCTGCTGAATTGATCGCGCGGCACGGGAACCATGGCAAGTTCGTCCTGCGTATTGCTTTGCAGCCTTCCGAAGATGCTTGCTCCGCGGAACTGCATGGCAGCCTGGCGCGTAACGAGCGGACTGTTCTGGTTGCTGTCGTCCGCCGCGGCGACATCCGGAGGCGTAACCGCGCCGGCATCCCGCAGATCTTCCCAATATTGCAGCACCTTGGCCGCATCCTCGTCGGCGTATACGATGCCTTCCTCGGAATACACCGGCTTGCCGGTAAGCGATTTCAGATGCGCGTAAAAGATATCTCCGCTCGCGCTGCCCGCCATATCGTCGGCCGCTCCGTGCACCTTGCCGCCGGATTTCTCGGTAATTTCCTTTGCCGTCGCGGCGTAGTCCGCCCAGGTCCAGTCGTTTTTCGGCTCCGCCACGCCCAGTTCCTGGAACAACGTTTTGTTGTACACGATCGCGTTGACGGCCTGATAGACGGGAACGCCCTTGATCTCCCCGTTCACCTTGGCCTGATCCAGCAGCGCCGGGTTGATCTTGTCCAGCCGGATCGACGGGAACTTGTCGACGCTGACGTAATAGTTGGGATCGATTCCCCATGCCAGCTCGGCGAATATCACGTCCGGTCCCTGACCCGCGATCAGTTGCGTCTTCAATTTGTCCGTAAATCCGTCCCAACCGCCGTATTCGGGAACGATATCGATGCCGGGATTCTTTTCTTCGTACAGCTTGATGGCATCAAGCGTCGCGTTATGCCTTTCTTCCGAACCCCACCAAGCGAAGCGCAAAGCGATTTTGTCTCCCGCCGCCGTTCCCGCTGGCTCCTTCCCGTCGTCCGCCTTCGAGCAAGCCATGGAAAGCGTGCCAAGCGCTAGCAACGAGGCGATCACCGCAAGCAGCTTTTTCTTGTAGACCATTTCCTGCGACCTCCCTGAATGTATAATGTGTGTTGCTATCCCCATACTACTGCCACCGGATGCGCCTCAACAACGTGAAATAATTAAAGCGATGTTGAAATTATTAAGGTCCACGAAATGCCCACGAACGGAAGGCCAGCCGGACATGCTCGGCTGGCCTGGTCTTGCGCGGTCACACTATTTGAACAGCGCTCTATATTCGGTCGGCGTCAGTCCGACATGCTTTTTGAACACTTGCCCGAAATATCTGGCGTCGGGAATTCCCGTTCGCTCGGCGATTTCGCCAGCTTTCAGCTCGGAATGCTCCAGCAGCTCCTTCGCCTTATCGATCCGGTATTGCGTCACATAATCGATAAAGTTAATCCCCTTGTTGTCCTTGAACCACTTGGAGAAGAAGTTGGGATGCATCTGAAGCTCATCGGCGATCAAGTCCAGCGACAGCACGCCGGCATAATGCACGTGAATGTAGGCAAGCGCCTCTTCCAGCTTGGCCGAATCTTTGACGCGCGTATTGGCATCATGAAGCGCCTGGATCGATTGGGCCATTCGCTCCGCCAGCACGGACTTGATTCCTTCGAACCGATCCGCGTTGCGAATAAGCGCCGTCCACTCCTCTTTTGCCACCGTCCATTGATCGTCAGGAAGCAGCGACGCCTTGGCCAGCTCCGACTCGATCGACAAGATCAAGTACAGCAGCAGTTGCCTGATATGCGGCTCGGCGATTTGCCTGGACTCCAGCTCCTGCATAATATCGGACAGATACTCTTCTATTTTCCCGGCATTCAGCGCATTTATGCGATTGGATACGAGCATCATTTTTTTGATGACGGCTGCGACGGGCTCCCAATCATGCGAGGCGTTGTGGCGATCCGCATATTGAAACAATCGTGCTTCCGGGTTCAAAAACTTCAGCTGGAGCGCCTTGTTCGCCTCCGCGAACGCCTCTGGCACCTCCTCGTCGCTGTCGTGAAGCAAGCTGACTCCCGCGTTCAACGGTTCCTCCTCATCTGCCAGCCATTGCTGCAAAGTCCCTATCTCTTCGCCGGGGCATAACAGAATCCATTCCCGATTGCTGATGCGCGCGAAATTCCGACGCTCGAGCCGCCGGCACGCGTCCGGGTCCGGATGCTCCAGCTCGGAGGAGACGAGAACAAGCCGGAACGGCCCTTCCCGCCGCAAGGCCGGCCGCCGCACCAGCTCCCTGGCCGCTTCGGACAAATGCGACTCCCGCAGCCCGTTCCGCAGCAGGAAGTGATGCGACAGCACGGACAGCATCTGCTTGCTCATCTCCCGCTCCTGCAGCGTATGGGCACATTTGGCGAGCACCTCCTCGAAGTCGGAGTCCTCCGCCGGCTTCAGCAAATAATCGAACACGCCCGTCTTGATCGCCTGCTGCGCGTAAGCAAATTCGTTGTATCCCGTCAGCAAAATAACGAGTAAATCGGGGTAACGTTCCCGAATAAGTCCGCTCAGTTCAACCCCGTCAATGCCCGGCATCTTGATATCGGTCAAGACGACGTCCGCGGCGTTGCGGCTCAGCCAATCCAGCGCTTCACGTCCGTTCTCGCAGGCGCCAACGCATTCGAAGCCGTACGTTTCCCAATCGAAATTGCGCAGTCCGTTCCGGACGATCGGCTCGTCGTCGACGATCAGTATGTGGTAGCTCATGCTTCCGGTTCCTCCCTCTGCAAATCCGCTTGCCATATATCTTTCCTCAGCCATACTTCCACGATCGTGCCTTCCCCTTCGATGCTGTCCAGCTTCAGTCCCCATTCCTCGCCGTACAGCAGCTTGATCCGCTCATCCACATTGGACAAACCCAGATGTTTGTCGTTTCTGACGTTCCTCTCCAGAAGCGTCTGCAATTTGGCCGCCGGAATGCCTACACCGTTATCCTGAATAATAAAAAAGATTTTATCCCCGTACTCCGCGCCTTTGATGTCGACGCGACCTGGTCCTTCTTTGCGCTCCAGTCCGTGCACGATCGAATTTTCCACAAGCGGCTGCAGAATAAACCGCGGAATCTTGTAAGCCATCAGCAACTCCGGAACGTCGATATGGATGCTGATCCGGTCGGAGAAACGCGTCTCCTGAATTTGCGCGTAATACCGGATATATTGCAGTTCCTCTTCCACCGCGATCAGCTTGTCCTTCTTGGCCAGCGACAGCTTGAACAGCTTGGACAACGCGGTAACCATCTTGACGATATCGGTTATTCGATGCGATCTGGCAATCCAGTTAATGGAGTCCAGCGTGTTGTACAGGAAATGAGGATTGATCTGCGCTTGCAGCGCGTTCCATTCCGCTTCGTTCTTCAGGATCTGCTGCTCGTATACTTCGTTGATCAGACTGTCGACTCGCTGCGCCATCCGGTTGTAGCTGATCGCCAGCTGGCCGATCTCGTCCTTCGCCGTGATGTCCATCCGCGACTTGAAGTTGTTGCGCTCCACGTCACGCATCATCCTGATAAATTGTTTGAACGGCCGGGTGAACCGTTGCGTGGTCCAGATCGCAATCGTAATCGTTATGAGCAGAATGATAAGAACCGTATTAAAAAAATAACCGCGTATTTGCGCCGTGCCCTGCAAAATATCTTCCCTCGGCACCGCCGATACGAACAACCAGTCCGTCTTGTCCAGCACATATTGCGTCACGAACAGCTTGCTGCCGTTAAACGTTGCATAGCGGTTCGAGGCCGCCGAATTGCCGAACGCAAGCGTTTGCGCCAGCTCCTTCACATCCTGGCTTCTACCGATGATCGGGTTCTGATTGCGATCGATCAGCAGCAGCACGCCGGTATCCATCGGCTGGAACCGGTTAAGCACCGACTCCAGCCGGTAGCTCGGGATGACGATGCGGATAAAACCTAACGTTTCATTGGCTTTGTTGCCGGTAATAAGCCGTGAATAAACCATAAATTCGCCGTCTTCGATCGCATACCAATACGGCATGCCGCCCCGTTCGGCCGCTTCCTTCGCCCACGGTTCGTTCGCGTCCAGACTTTTGTTGGAATAGCCGCCGGTATAAGAGAAGCCATTGAAGCCGAGGATATCCAGTCTTTCGATATCCGACCGCGTTCGCAGATACGGCTTCATTACATTGGTTACGAGGCTCGCATCGGTAACCTTCTCGTAGGAGGAGGCGTCATTTTGTTTTTGCAAGATGTGCAAAATTTGATCGTTGGTGGTGGCGAAGATGCCGAGTTGCTCGATCTCCGACAAGTACATGCTCAAATAACCTTCGCTTTGTTGCAGCGCCTTCAGCGTAATTTCATGAGCCTGATTTTCCAGCAGGCTGTTGAATTTCATATTGGACAATATCCCCGTCACCGAGATCGGCACAACCCCGATAAACAAGATGATCAGCAATATTTTGTTGCGGAAGCTGAATAGAAAAGTGTTGAGCATGGCGTCCCCTCCATTTTGCATCTATGTTAGCACATCGTCCGGGGAAACAGGAAAGCAAAAAAAACGACCGGCCATCCTTTGCAGGATACTCAGTCGTCTTTTTTGCTCACGAATTTCCTTTGGCGTCGGATCTTCGTTCTACTTATCCAACGCCTCAACCACCGTGTCAATGCCATAGCTTTGGCCAATTGGTCCGTAGCCCATGCCGAGCGTACCGTTGAAGCCGTACACTTGACCGTTCTTGACGGCCTTCAGACCTTTCCATACTTCGGTTTTCTCCCACTCGTCGGAGACGGCAGCCATGTCCGGATTGTCATAGTTGAAGTACCCCAGGAAGAGATGGTCCGGATTCAATGCTGCCAATCCTTCCAGCGACATCTCGGCGCCGGCTGTCATAATGGGATCCTCCGGCGCTTTAAGCCCGATCCCTTTATCGTAATAAGGAGTCAGCGTCTGTGTGCCGCCCAGGTAGGCTACCGTATCGCGAATTTGCAGGAAGGCGACTCCGCCTTCTACGTCTGCCAGCTTTTCCTTCGCGTCCTTGATCTTGTTCTCGAAGCCGGCGATAAAGTCCGATGCCACCGTTTCTTGACCAAGCATTTCACCCAACTTCGTCACGAGCGCCGGCCAGTTGGTCCATACGTCCGTCTGCGCTTCGTCGATGACGACGGTCGTCGCGATTTTCTCCAACTGCTCCGTTACTTCGGCGTTGACCGCGTTGCCCGCGATGATGAGATCCGGACCATACTCAAGCAGGCTCTCCATGTTCACCGTCGTGTTCTCGCCAACGACCGCAAGTTCGTCGATCTTGTCGACATAAGGCTTGTAGTTTTCGGAGTCCAATGAGGAGTTCTCCTTTGTAAACGGCAGCGCAAGCCCTACCGTCTTCAAGTCGAATACCAGGATGGATTCGATGTATCCCCAGTGAACAACGGCCACGCGCTCCGGCTGCTTCTCGATGACGATGCTGCCGTTTGCCGCTTCGATCGTACGCGGGAATACCGCGGCAGGCTCTTGATTTGCTTCGGCGGTCGGCGACGCGCTTGACGAGGCAGTAGGCGACGCGCTTGGCGCGCCTCCGTTATTGGATCCCGCGTTGCCGGAGCAAGCGCTCAGGAACAGGATCAGGCTCAGCAATCCAACGATTGCGGCATAACTTGTTTTGCTCGACTTTCTATTCATGACTAGCATCCTCTCTTCGGTCAACCACGCCGATAACGATTCTCATTAACAAATAAAACAGTACCATCCCTCGCGCGGAATGAGAATAGAGAGATTCCCGCGGGAGGGATGGACGATTTCCATGCGAGGTTGCGCGTCAGCGTTCCAGCTCCCTACCGATCAGTCCGATTTGACTGGGAGCGATGCCTTTATATTTTTTGAACAGGCGGCTGAAATAATACGGATCCGCATAACCGACGCTGCGGGCGACGGCGGACACCGAAAATTGCTTCGTCTGCAGCCACTCCTGCGCCTTGTTCATCCGATAGTGGATCAAGTAGTCGATTGGCCCCATTCCGGTATACTTCGTGAATAGATGCGAGAAGTACTTGGCCTTCAGCTTATATCGTTCGGCAAGCGTTGCAAGCGTGATAGGCTCCGTAAAATGCGTCTGGATATACTGAATCGCATCTTCGATGACAGGATAACTTTCCTTATTCTGCCCATGCCGCTCCGATTGCAATACATTGGCGATAATCTGGTAGAAGATCGACTTCTTCTCCAGCAGGTTCATGAAATCCGGGGACGAGTCGGCCTCCAGCAAACTGTCGACGAGCCTCAGCAGCTCAGGCGCAAGCGCCGCCTCCAGCAACGCAATGTCCCGGGGCTCCCTTATTTCCCCTTCATCAGCCGCACTTTCCTCCGAGCGGTCGAGGAGAGCCTTATCCGAATCAATCTGCACAGGCAAATAATGGACAAGACAATAACGAAATCCCTGTTCCCCCGCAATAATTTCCAACCGCCTGCCCGCTCCGCCGATCAATACCTTCCCCGGTGCCAGCAGATAGCTCTCATCGTCGAACTGAAACTCCGCTTCCCCATCGAGCGCGATAAGGACGCCGCATCGGGCCGTCGGCTTGTCCACATGTCCGCCGTAGACCCGATTGGCTTCCAGTTGCGTGCGGTATACGCCGTACAGCGCAAGCGGCGTATTGGCGAAATATTGAGCCAGCTCCTCGTAGGCATATCCCATTGTCGACAACCTCCTAGCCTCTCGTTCTTGTCATCAAATACAAGAAATAAGGCGCTCCGATGACGGCCGTGACGATGCCCGTAGGAATCTCGGAAGGCTGGATAGCCCAGCGCCCGATCGTATCTGCCGTAAGGACCAGCAACGCGCCGACTAGTGCCGATGCCGGCAGCAGTCCTTGATGCTTCGGTCCGACGAGCCGCTTCGCGAGATGCGGGCCGATCAAGCCGACAAAGCCGATACCGCCGCTGACCGCGACGCAGGATGCTGCCAGCGCTACGCCCGCCGCAAGGAGCTTAAGCTGCTCGCGCGAGACATGGGCGCCGAGGCCGCGCGCCGTCGCGTCGCTTAAGTTCAGCACGTTCATTGTCTGAGCTTTGGTCATGACGTACGGAATCAGGAACAACAGCCATGGCAACAGCGCCATTACGAACTTCCAGTTGGTGCCCCATATGGAGCCTGCCAGCCATGTAGCGACCATCTGATATTTCTCCGGATTGAGGCGCAGCGTCAATACGATCATGGCCGCGCTGATCCCGGCGGCCACGGCGACGCCCGTCAGAATGAGACGGGTCGGCATAATGCCTTCATGTTTTTTGTACGCGAGCACATAGATCAGAAACGCCGTCAGCGCCGCTCCCACGAAAGCCAGCATAGGCAGGAAAAAGACGGGCACGTTGGCCGTTGTCGGGAAGTAAGACACATACAGCATGACGACGAGACCCGCGCCGGCGTTGATGCCCAGAAGGCCGGGATCGGCAAGCGCGTTGCGCGTGATGCCTTGCATAATACAGCCGGATAATGCGAGTCCTGCGCCGATCAGCATCGAGATAACGATACGGGGCAGCCTGAATTGGAAAAGAACAAGCTCTTGCCGATCCGTTCCTTGCCCGAACAAGGTCATAATTAAATCCTTTGGCGTCAGTTTGATGACGCCGGTGTTCATGCTTATGATGAATGTGGTGAAGATAAGCACGGCAAGTATGCTCATTACCAGGATGGAGCGGCTGCGGCGTTTCTTCTCGATGGATTCTGCGGTGATGGCCTGCATCTACAGCTCCCTCCTTTCCTTGCGCGCCAGATACAGGAAAAACGGCACGCCGATAAGCGCGATGAGCGCTCCGATAGGCGTCTCTTCGGGCGGATTAACCATACGGGCGGCAATGTCGGCAAAGATAACGAGCAGCGCGCCCAGAATGGCGGAGCACGGAATGATCCAGCGATAGTCGACGCCGACAAGCTTCCGCGTCAGATGCGGAATAATGAGGCCGACGAAGCCGACCGCACCGACGACGGCTACCGCGGAGCCCGCCAGAATAAGCACCACGATGGCACAAAGAGCTTTAACCAAACCCGTTCTCTGGCCGAGACCGCGCGCAATGTCCTCGCCCAGGCTGAGCATAGTCACCGAACGGGATAACACGATGCCCATCACGAGCGCCACGGCAACCCACGGAAACATAACCTGCAATTGATCCCAGCGTGTTCCCGCAACGCCTCCCGCATACCAGAATGCGATGTCTTGGCCGATCTTGAAATAAAGCGCGATGCCCTCTGCCAGCGCGCTAAGCAATGCGCTCAACGCGGCCCCGGCCAATACGAGACGGGCAGGCGAAAGGCCGCCCTTGGCAAGCGCGCCGATGCCGTATACCAAGCCCGCGCCGAGCGCCGCTCCCACAAACGAGAACAGGATAACGGACATGAACGGCAGGCCCGGGAAAAATGCGAAGCAGATAGCAAGCATAAAACCCGCGCCGGAGTTGATGCCCAGCAAGCCGGAGTCGGCGAGCGGGTTGCGGGTCATGCCCTGCATGATCGCGCCGGCCACCGCGAAACTCGCCCCCACCATTGCGCCGCCAAACACGCGCGGCAGACGGAGCTCTCTGATAATCTGGTGATCGGTCAGCTCGGGATTGAACTGAAAGATCGCCTGCCACACGACCTTGAATGAGATGTCCGCTGCCCCGAAGTTAATAGAAAGGAAAAGTCCAAGCACGAGCGCGATAAGACCGCCAAACAAGACGACCGTAGCAGCAATCGGTCTGCTCTTGATGGGGGCGTGCGAGGATGGCGTAGTCGTTGCGGTACCAGAAAATGCGGGATGATAAGAATGAGATGACTGCTGCGCTTCCGATACGGAAGATGTTTGCATTGTCGCATTCATTGCTGCTGTGTCCGCCTCTGCCGGCTTGGAGCCGTTTCTGGTCTTGTTTGATCTAGTCGACATGGGTTCCTAACCTTCTTATCTTTTATTGATATTGATTCTCAATAACAATCACATTGAAATTATAGAGGAAATGCCCCCCGATTGCAACGATAAAAACTCTTTGCTCAGCAATTCGAGCGTGAAATCAAAAACCTGACGCATTCACACGTCAGGTTTCTTATTTGCACGATTAAGTTTGAGCAGCGCCCGAATCCTAGAAACGAAGCGACATGGATCGACTCCTACGGGTCCTATTTATGAAAAAAATGATGAACCATGTTTGCGAATTTCCCTCTTGCTAGTTTCTCAGTGGGGACTATTTTACCATCAAGAACTATGGCAGGCATCGCTGTAATGCCGTATTCGCTAACCTTTGAATGCATATCCACATTTGGATCCGTACAATTAGCATCATATACGGAAATAGAACACTTCGGGCAAGCATATTCCTTCACAAGATTGACGATATCATCTCCGTACAAGTTGCTGTCTGTAAAAATTTCAATATTTTTACCCATGATCGGCTTCATCCCTTCATGATTTGTTTTAGAACGGGGCATTCCTGCTTTGGCAGAGGAAGCAGATGTGTCGGCATGGCAGTGACTTGCCTTAATAACGATTTGAAATTTTCCAACTGAGCGATTTTTTCTTCGATCTCTTTTAACTTTAATGTGGCGAATTCGTACATATCCTTTGATGGGTAGTCGTTCTCTTGTTGGACGAAAGCTAATAGATGTTTGATTTCATTTAGAGTAAACCCCAAGTTCTGCGCTTTCTTGATAAAACTCACTTCTTCAACAGCCGCTTCCGAAAACATTCGGTATCCCGCTTTATTTCTATTGGGTTTCGATAGCAGTTCCCGTCTCTCATAATATTTGATGGTCTCTACATTTACGTTAGATGCTTTGGCCAACTGGCTTACGGTGAGGCCATCCATAGCATCCACCTCCTCATAAATAATAATAAACCCGGTACTATGGTACCGAGTCAACAGGCTGCTGTTCTCCGCCCTTATCGAAGCGGCCCTGTTTGGTCCATAGGCGTTTTTTACGCCTACAGCTGCTCGTTCGACTACTTTTTGGAGCTATAAGCGTTAAAAGCGCCTATGGGCGCTATGCCGCATAATTTCCTAAAATAAAAAAGCCCTGCTCCCCGTCCTGCAAACGGGAAACAAAGCTTGAATTGTCACTGTGTCATCATCCTACCGAGGAGTTCAATCTGCCGAGCTCGTCTTCGACAAGGGAAGTTAACTCATCCTCATATCCGCCTGTTATGCGATATTTGCGAATGTAATCCTTCACAAACTTGCGCGGGTCCTTGGGCTGGAAAATTCTCGTAAGTTCCTTCAGGCTTTCCTTGACTTCATTCTGGCTATGCTTCGCCATGAAATCTCCTCCCTTATACGATGGATGGTCGTCCTAAACAGTATAATCCGAGAACGTATGCGGCTCTTACACCGCAAGAACCCCCTTCGGTGCAGGCAAACTCCATGGCCAATGAGTCACAATGTTTTCATTTTTCTTACTATTATATCAGTTTGCCCACAATTATGAAAGTGAACAAAAATTAACCCTTGGTCTGTTTTCGTTCGTCATCTGCCTCCGAGTCCGTGCTGGAGGCATCCTCCGAGGACTTGGATTCGGCGAGTTTCTCCTTTCTATACATACGCAAATAAGCCACTACGCCGACTACGCCAACCGCAATTCCGAATGCGAGCAACGCGATCGTAACCCAATCCCGGGGCATGCCTCCACCTCCAATCTACTTCAAATATCGGCGAATCCCGACGTGGAATGTAGGGTCAAATTGCACAAAAATTATTCCATATATTAGCTAATATTATATCGAAATCAACATAGACTGGCAACTCGTGGAAACTGTCCTTATGGGAAAATTTTCTTGCGATCATATTTTCCGGTAAGCTCCGCTCCCCCAGGCAAGAAGCTTTCCGTCCCCATCCATGACCGACGCTCGCAAAGTAATCGTACGTCCTGTGCGATGAATGGTTTCCGCTTCGCAGATCAAAGTCCCTTCCCTTGCACTGGATAGGAAATGGGTGTTCATATTGGCGGTAACGGTCCGCTCATTGCTCTCGGCAAGCATGACGAGTAGCCCCATTGCATTGTCCATCATCGACATCAGCACTCCGCCATGCACGATGCCCAGCATGTTCAGGTGAGAGGGCTCGATGTTCAAACTGATCGTCGTCTTGGCTCCGTCCGCCGACACGACCTTGCACCCGAGCCTCCCCCAAAAAGTCT
>NZ_BDQX01000339.1:0-7081 GCF_003112455.1 Paenibacillus agaridevorans | reverse complement strand
CGCCCCCCCCCGAAAGCCGCTGCCATGCTTCTGCCTCCTCGGCTCGGCGCGCTGCCTCGTCTTCCCTCATTGCCTTCTAACCCTCCTTCGCCTTCTCCATCGACTCGGCTTCCTCTTCGACCAACTTGCGGCGCAGCACCTTGCCTACCATCGTTTTTGGAAGCGTTTCCCTAAATGCATACCGGTGCGGCACCTTGTAAGCGGCCAGACGGTCTCTGCACCATCGGTCAAGCTGACTGTCCGACACATGCCAGCCTTCCTTTAACACAATGAAAGCCTTCACCGTTTCGCCGCGGTATTCGTCCTTCACTCCGATGACGGCAGCTTCCCTCACCGCCGGATGCTCGAACAGCACCTCCTCAACCTCGCGCGGGTAGACATTGAAGCCGCTCGCGATAATGACGTCTTTGATTCGATCCATAATCGTACAGTAGCCCTCTTCGTCGATTGTCGCCAAGTCTCCCGTATGGAGCCAGCCTTCTCGAAGCGTTGCTGCAGTTTCCTCGGGACGGTTCCAGTACCCTGCCATTACCTGAGGGCCGCGTACGACAAGCTCGCCCATTTCCCCCGTCTTCAGCCTGCGTCCGGTAGACGGATCGACAATCGCGACATCGGTATCCGGGAACGGGAGGCCGATCGTGCCGATTTTCCGCTTGCCCCAGATGGGATTCGCATGGGTGACTGGCGATGCCTCTGTCAGGCCGTAACCTTCGACCAGCCTGCCGCCCGTAAGCGATTCGAACTGCTCCTGAACTTCCAGCGGCAGAGCCGACGATCCGCTGATGCACACGTTAATGGAAGACAGATCGTTTTTGGCGGCGTTCGCATGGTTGATCAGGGCCACATACATCGTTGGAGCGCCAGGGAAAATCGTCGGTTTCTCGGCGTCGATCGTCTTTAGCACGGCGTCCAGCTCGAAGCGCGGCAGCAGCACGAGCATCCCGGCCCGCAAGACGGACATGTTCATTAGTACCGTCAAGCCGAACACATGAAATAACGGCAGCGCCGCCAGAAATTTTTCCTTGCCGTCCTCCGCCTTATAGCACCATGCCGACGTCTGGAGCGTGTTGGAGACCAGGTTGCCGTGCGTCAGCATCACTCCCTTTGGCGTCCCGGTGGTGCCTCCGGTATATTGCAGCGCCGCAAGCTCATCCCCGCGTCCAAGCTCCGGCAGCTCCACGGAGGGCGCGTGACCGGCGAGCAGCTTTTTGTACGCCAGCACGCCGTGCTTCCCATATGGAATGTCGTTCTTAAATCCTTCCTTGCGCTGCTTGATGGGATACAGCAAATTTTTCGGGAAGGGCAGACCGTCTTTAATGGACGTGACAATGACATGACGAAGTGCAGGAACCGGTCCTTCCTCCGGCTTGTCGCCGCGAACGCGCGACAGCCTGCCGTAAAGAAGATCAACCGTGAGGATCGCGACGGCGCCGCTGTCCTTTAATTGATGCTCCAGCTCCCGCTCCACGTACAGCGGATTCGTCTGCACGACGACGGCGCCGGCGAGCAGCACGCCATAGTAAGACACGACCGCCTGCGGGCAATTCGGCAGCATAATGGCAACGCGGTCGCCCTTCGAGACTCCGAGCGCGACGAGTTCGGTGGCCAGCCGGACGGCGGCGGTATGGAGCTCGCGGTAGGTCATCGTTTTGCCCAGGAAGTGCAGCGCCTTGTGATCGGGAAAACGTCCCACCGAGTCCAGCAGGAACTGCGCGATGCTCTGATTCGGGTAGCTCAGCGAATGCGGCACCTCCGCCGGGTAGTTCGCCAGCCAAGGCCGACTAAACGGCGCCTTGTCGCCAGGCGGAGTGCTCTCGCTCGACGCGTTGTCTGCGGTGCCCCCCGAAGGATCCTCTTCGGCGGGTGGGGCATCTGCTTCTTGCAGAACGTCTGGCGCAACTTCAGGGAAAGACTCCCCAGACGCGCCGTCCGCGGCTCCCCTCGAAGGATCCTCTTCGGGGGAAGGAGCATTTGCTTCTTGCAGAACGCCCAACGCAACTTCGGGCGAAGTTTCCTCGGCAGGCGAATCCGCCCCCGGGAGCGCTTCGGTATCCCCGGCTCGATCCGCTGCCGGTTCAGGCGCCGCTTCCGATGCGGGAGCAGACTCCTCCGGCGGCGGAATGGCATCAACCGGTATTCTCGCAGCCAGAGTCGACGCTCCCTCTTCCCCGATGGCATCGGCGTCATGATCCATCGCTTCCGGCGAGTTAAGGAAGATGTCCGTCTCATCATCGACATGAACAGCGTCTGACGCTTGGTTCTGCGAGGAGGATTCTTCCCCCGAGTCGGTGTCGCCGCTCTGAGCTTGAAGCTTGCTCAGAACTGCCGGACTCTCCCCAGTCCCAGGCTCTGCAACGTCCCGATCCCCGCGAGCCTCCCCAGACTCGGCAAGTTCGGGAGCCGCGAGGCTCCCTTCCGAGGCGTTCTCATGTGTTTGCGGCTCTGCGGATACAGCTTCGGCCGAATTTCCCTCCTGCTGATCTGCGGCGCGCGAATTTTCGTTCGGCAATGAATCGGACGATAGCGGGTCTCCAGGTCTACGCGATTCCATCGCTGCACTCCCCCTCTACACGACATAGTGTTCACTGCGAATCACGCGGGCCGCGATCTCTCGCTTGAGAGCGATCGTATCCGACAGTGGCGCCCGCATCAGCTTCTTCAAGACGGACAGCTGCATCTGCAGCCCGTCGCCGCGCTCCAGAGCAGAGAGCACAGTCTTGGCAAGCGATTCGATCTTCTCCATGGCCTCCTGCACGAACACCTCCGTCATAGACAGCGCAAGGCGAGCGTCCTCCGTTCGCGCTCCCCCTTCTCTGGACAGCATCTTCTGCGACCGCAGCAGCGCGCTTTCCATCGCGAAGACTTGAATCATCAGATCCGCTAATACGCATAGCACCTCCTGCTCTCTTTCAAGCTTCGTGCCCAGCTTTTGGACCGCGAGACCGCCGATGGCGAGAAATGTTTTTTTCGCTTGGGCAACGCGGTAAGTTTCCTTGTCCAGCGGCTCCGAGAATGTCGGCAACGACATGGGTCCCATCAGCTCGCCCAGAAGCGACTGCGTTTTTTCCATGAGCGGGAGCTCGCCTTTCATTGCCTTTTTGAGCAGCGTGCCAGGGATGAGCATTCGGTTGATCTCATTGGTCCCCTCGAAAATCCGGTTAATCCGCGAATCCCGATAAATCCGCTCTACCTTATATTCGCGAATATAGCCATAGCCGCCGTGAATCTGCACGCCCTCGTCGATGACGGAATCAAGCGCCTCCGATGCAAAAACCTTTAGAATCGAGCATTCTATCGCATACTCGCTGATCGCCTTCACCGCCCGTGCCCCGGCACCCGCCGAGCTTTCGGAGTAATCGTCTCCGCCCCCCTCCTGCTCCTCCAGCTCGCGCAGCGTTGCATCAATGTAACCCGCGATCCGATACACCATGCTCTCCAGCACGAACGTCGTAATGTTCATGTCCGCAAGCTTGGCTCCGATAAGCGGGTAACGCGACAGCTCCTGACCGAACTGCTTGCGCGTATTGGCGTAAGCGGATGCCAGCTCAATGGTCTCCTTCGACGAGCCAAGGCAAGCCGCGCCGAGCTTGAAGCGGCCAATATTCAAAATGTTGAAGGCGATAAGATGGCCTTTACCGACAACCCCTAGCACATTCTCGACCGGAACGTGGACGTCCTCGAAGAACAGTGGGCACGTCGAAGAGCCCTTGATGCCCATCTTATGCTCCTCCGGACCGATACTGAACCCCGCCATCTCCCGTTCCACGATAAACGCCGTAAATCGTTCTCCGTCCACCTTGGCATACACGATGAACACGTCTGCGAATCCCGCATTCGTAATGTATAACTTGGAACCGTTAAGCACATAAAATTTCCCATCCTCCGTCAGCTTCGCCGTCGACTTCGCACCGAGCGCGTCGGAGCCTGAAGCCGGCTCGGTCAAGCAATAGGCCGCGATCCGATTCCCCGACGCCAGGTCCGGAAGGTACTTGGCCTTCTGCTCCGGCGTGCCGAAGAACACGATCGGGAGCGTCCCAATGCCGGTATGAGCGCCGACAGACAATGCGAACGACGATGCCCTCGCCATCGTCTCGGCAAGCAGCGTCGTGCTCACCTTGTCGAGCCCGATGCCGCCGTAGAGCTCCGGCACGTCTGCGCCAAGCAGGCCCAGCTCCCCGGCTTTGCGCATGAGCTGAACCGTCAGCTCATAATTGAGCGCTTCGACCTCCGCGTCGCGCGGCGCCAGCTCCGTCTCCAGGAACTGCTCTGCCGCCTGGGCCATCATCATCTGCTCCTCCGTGAAATCCTCCGGGGTCACTACCGACGCCGGATCGCTGTCCTGTACGACGAACCGCCCGCCGAAACGTATCGTTCCCGTCGCCACTATCGCATTCCTCCTCAAGTCATAGTCAGTCGAACATCCGATGCTTCCATCATGCCTCCGATGCACATCGTCACGACGCCAATTCCGCCACCGCGACGGCGCAGCTCGTGGATGAGCGACACGGTCAGCTTCGTGCCGGTACATCCCAAGGGATGCCCGAGCGCGATCGCTCCTCCGTTCACGTTCACACGTTCGGGATCCAGCCCCAGCTCGCGGATGATCGGCACGCACTGGGCCGCAAACGCTTCGTTTAGCTCGAACAGGTCCACCTGCTCCTTCGTGATGCCCGCTTTCGCCAGAGCCTTGGGAATCGCCTCGATAGGACCGATGCCCATCACCTCGGGTGCAACGCCCGCAACCGCGAAGCTGCGAAAAGCGGCAAGCGGCCTCACGCCAAGTTCTTCGGCCTTCTCGCGGCTCGTAACGATGACGGCTGCTGCCCCGTCGCTCATCTGGGAGGCATTGCCCGCCGTCACCGTTCCTTCGCGAGCGAAGGTGGGCTTGAGCGGAGCCAGCGTCTTTGGCGTCGTCTCCGGTCGAACCCCCTCGTCGACTCTAAACACGAATGTCTTCTCCCAAGGACGACCTGCATCGTTCGTGCCGGAGCGCGTAGCGGTGACCGGAACGATCTCGTCCTCGAAGCGTCCCGCCGCAATCGCGGCCGCCGCTTTCCGATGACTGCCTGCCGCGAATTCATCCTGCTCCTCTCTAGATACGCCGTACCTTCTGGCGACCTCCTCTGCCGTATGGCCCATCCCCATGTATACTTCCGGCATGGCATCTACAATTCCGGGATGCGGCGACAGCCGGAAGCCGCTCATCGGAACGTGGCTCATGCTCTCCACGCCGCCGGCGACGACAACGTCCGCTTCACCTAGTCGAATGCGTTCGGCGGCATATGCGATAGACTGCAGCCCCGAAGCGCAGAAGCGGTTAATCGTAACCGCCGGCGTGGTAACCGGCAGACCTGCGTATAACGACACGATGCGCGCCATATTAAGCCCTTGCTCGCCCTCCGGCATGGCACAGCCGATGATGACATCCTCGATGAATGCCGGATCAAGCTCCGGCACTTTCTCCAGCGCCCCCAGCAGTACCGCCCGCCCCAGATCCTCCGCGCGGGTCTCGGCCAGACTGCCTTTATTCGCCTTGCCTACCGCCGTCCTCGCCGCCGCGACGATAACGGCATCTCGCCCTGACTGCACGAACGGCGAACCCGGCAACGATTGCTCGGTTCCCATAGTCAAATGCTCCTTTCGCAAAACATATTGTTGGTCTCGCCGACTTATTCGGCGGCTTCGACCACCGGGCGGTCCTGTAAGTCGGCGAATTTGGCCGCCGGACGGTCCATTAAGTCGGCCTCACCGACTTATTCGGCCGATTCGACCGCCGGGCGGACCTGTAAGTCGGTCTCGCCGACTTATTCGGCGGATTCGACCGCCGGGTAGACCTGTAAGGCGGTTTCGCCGACCTATTCGGCGGATATGGCCGCCGGACGGTCCATTAAGTCGGCCTCGCCGACTTATTCGGCGGATCCGGACGCCAGGCGGTCCTGTAAGTCGGCCTCGCCGACCTATTCGGCGGATTCGACCGCCGGATGGACCTGTAAGGCGGTCTCGCCGACTTATTCGGCGGATTTGGCCGCCGGACGGTCCATTAAGTCGGCCTCACCGACTTATTCGGCCGATTCGATCGCCGGGCGGACCTGTAAGTCGGTCTCGCCGACTTATTCGGCGGATTCGACCGCCGGACGGACCTGTAAGGCGGTCTCGCCGACTTATTCGACGGATATGGTCGCCGGACGGTCCATTAAGTCGGTCTCGCCGACTTATTCGGCGGATTCGACCGCCGGACGGTCCATTAAGTCGGCCTCGCCGACTTATTCGGCGGATCCGGACGCCGGGCGGACCTGTAAGTCGGTCTCGCCGACTTATTCGGCGGATTCGACCGCCGGGTGGACCTGTAAGGCGGTTTCTTGGATTGGTCGAGTTCACTTTTTAGTAGTACAGTAATCGACGTGGTGGAAGTGCGTAGCGCCTACAGTCGCTCGAACGCCGCCTTTTAGACGCTACGCACGTTAATAGCACGAATGGCAGCACATCTCAGCTAGTTTCCTACCTATAGGCGTTTATACCGCCTATGGCAGCACATCTCAGCTATTTTTCACCCTATCGGCGTTTATACCGCCTATGGCATCACATCTCAGCTATTTTTCACCCTATCGGCGTTTATACCGCCTATGGCAGCACATCCCAGCTACTTTTCGACCTATCGGCGTTAGGCGTTAATAACGCCTATGGCAGCACATCTCAGCTACTTTTCAACCTATAGGCGTTAATAACGCCTATGGCAGCACATCTCAGCTAGTTTCCGACCTATAGGCGTTTATACCGCCTATGGCAGCACATCTCAGCTAGTTTCCGACCTATCGGCGTTTATACCGCCTATGGCAGCACATCTCAGCTACTTTTCAACCTATAGGCGTTAATAACGACTATGGCAGCACATCTCAGCTACTTTTCACCCTATAGGCGTTAATAACGACTATGGCAGCACATCTCAGCTACTTTTCGACCTATAGGCGTTAATAACGCCTATGACACCACATCTCAGCTACTTTTCAACCTATCGGTGTTAATAGCGCCTATGGCAGCACAACCGAACGTGTAAGCTTCTATGCAAAATCCTGCGGTTTCG
>NZ_BDQX01000338.1 GCF_003112455.1 Paenibacillus agaridevorans | reverse complement strand
ATGGATAAACAGATCTTCTTCGGAATAATGATAATCCAGTGCGTCCAGCTTAAGAATGGATCCCCCCAGCCGATAAAAGCAATGATCCTTTCCTTTAAGCAACTGCTTAATATTAGATTTGAGCGAAGT
>NZ_BDQX01000337.1 GCF_003112455.1 Paenibacillus agaridevorans | reverse complement strand
CCTGCCTGTAACAGGCCATACGCTGGGCATTGATGTCGGTATTAAACAACTTGCCGTGCCCTCAGAAGGTATGGCCATGGATAATCCGAGATATACGCTGCAGTATGAACACTTACTAGCGAAATGGCAACGGATCATGGCGAGAAGAACGTATGGCGGGAGCAACTGGCATAGAGCGAAAC
>NZ_BDQX01000336.1 GCF_003112455.1 Paenibacillus agaridevorans | reverse complement strand
CCATCGGCGTTTTTAACGCCTACAGCTGCTCGTTCGCCTACTTTTTGGAGCCATAGGCGTTATTAACACCTATGCACGCTAATGAGAGTTACTTTTCCGGTCCATCGGCGTTTTTAACGCCTACAGCTGCTCGTTCGCCTACTTTTTG
>NZ_BDQX01000335.1:11082-16248 GCF_003112455.1 Paenibacillus agaridevorans | reverse complement strand
CCGACGGTCGTCGACGTCGGCACCGGCAGCGGAGCCATCGCCGTGACGCTGGCTGCGCAGCGGCACGACTGGCGCGTGAGCGCGTCCGACCTGTCGCCGGACGCGCTGGAGGTCGCCCGCGCTAACGCGGCCCGCCATGGAGCGGCGGACCGCGTTACGTTCGTGCAGGGCGACCTGCTGGCCCCCTTTATCGCGTCGGGGAGCCGCATCGACGTGCTCGTGTCCAATCCGCCGTATATTCCGGCGGCGGATATGGACGGGCTGCAGCGCGAGGTGCGGGATTATGAGCCGCATCTCGCGCTGGTCGGCGGTACGGACGGGCTGGATCCGTACCGCCGCATGCTGGAGCAGCTGGCGCTGCTCCCGGCGATGCCTCGTATCGTCGCGTTCGAGCACGGCATCCATCAGCCGCGCATTGTCGCAGAACTTATGCGAGAGATGGGCGCATGGGACGAAGTTTCCATCATCACCGATTACAACGGCATCGAGCGCCATATCGTGGCTGTAAACACGGGCGGATAAGGCAATCACCTGGTGTCGCGGAGACGCGATCTTAGGGCTTGATTTGGCTATTGTAATCATGATGTGAAGTCACTCGATTGGCTCGTCCATCCGCATCTCTTTGAACACTATCCCATCCACTCAGTGAACAAGAGACCTCGACCTGGGAGTGCTTGCACGAATATATAACTGATATCATCCGCCTGCGAACGTTTTTCCTTCCACTCAGAAAGTGGAAACAAATGCGAACGAACGCAAGAGAGTCTCCGTAACAATAGCAGAAGCGTCCCGCCAGACCATTCCATTTGGAGTTGTTGGCAGGGGCGTTTTTTCGAAATGCAGGAACGTTATCCCGCCAACTGAGGAAATTCCCTCTAACATTGTACTTATCCGGCTCGAAGCGATCGTCCCCCCTATCTCATTCTGAGAAGTGGGGATAGCGATAAAAAGCATCCGCAAAACGTGTGAAGTAGCAGACGCCGCTAATGCTCTGATTGCAAATATGCTCGTCCTGAACAGAGGGGGCACCCATCAAAGGTGGATCATCGTTAGTTCTGGATCCAACCTTCTGGGTAAATGGGACTGATGTACGAATTTGTATTGACTGGGGTGGGACGATGTCCTCGGTTTTGGACTTGTTGATCTTTCCACTATATGTACCAAAAATTTCTTAAACCGACTTTTTAAAGTTAAACGGGCAGGATAGTTCAATCGTTTTGTCGAACACCCAGACATTATTGATATTACGAAGTTCATAAACGCGAATGAATGTTTGATAGGAATAATGGCCGGTCAGTTTGGGTTTATATCAGCTAAGCTGTCCCATTAGACGCACACAAAGAAAAGGAGTGAAGTTATGAAATTTCTGCTCACGTCTGGAGGCATCAATAACAAAAGCATACATGATGCGCTGGTTGGCATGCTGGGCAAGCCGATCGCCGACTCCAACGCCCTGTGCATCCCCACAGCGATGTACGGACACCCATGGGTCGGCCCTGGCGTCAAAGCCTGGGAATTCATCAGCGGGAAAGAAGAGAACCCCATGGTCGACCTTGGCTGGAAGTCCGTTGGTGTGCTAGAGCTCACAGCGCTGCCAAGCATCGGCGAAGACCGCTGGGTACCGCTGGTCCGGGAGACGGACGTCCTGCTGGTGGCGGGCGGCGACGCCCTCTACCTGTGCCACTGGATGCGGCAATCCGGGCTGGCCGACCTCTTGCCGTCGCTGCAGACAGTCTATGTGGGAATGAGTGCCGGGAGTATGGTGTTGGCACCTAACATCGGGGAATTCTTCGTTGGCTGGACTCTACCCAACGGTGGCGATGAAGCACTGGGACTGGTTGATTTTGCAATGTTTCCGCATCTTGATCACGAGATGCTGCCGCATAACACAATGGCTGCTGCGGAGAGATGGGCCGCCGGGATACAATGCCCGGCGTATGCGATTGATGATCAGACCGCCATCAAAGTGATCGACGGAGCAGTCGAAGTTGTTTCCGAAGGACATTGGAAACTTTTTTCGCCCTGATATTGTGGAGCTAACGGAGACTACGGTTGCAAAGCGAAAGGGCCATCCTGCAAAGGATGGCCCTAAAACTTGCCGTTGCAGACATCGCGGTGAACCGTACCGTATGCACAACGGCAGTTTTTAGGAAAATCCCCTTGCAGGCCGCTCACGAGCGGAATAATGTAGTTTTTGATATAAAGGATTTTAGTGGAAAAAATTGAATAAGGATAACAGGATCTCGACAGCGTGGTTAATCATGAATCATATGGAAAAGGAGAGGGTACTTTGCAGGAAACAATAGCGATTGATTTGGTAGAAGTGGCGCCTTTCAAGGCATTGGCAGTAAGAACGGGAATGACACCCGACAAGAGCGGGACGCGGGTGGCGTGGAGCAAGCTTACGGCGCAGGTTCCGCTTGACGATGTTCGACTAGCGGATGGGCCGTCAGCATATGTGTTCATTCCACAGGACCAATGGAGCAAGAACGTCGATACGCTTTGGGTCGGACTCGCGGTTCGCGAGTTTGGGGATGTACCGGATGGCATCGAGACTTTGGAGGTAAGCGGAGGGTTTTGTGTGAGCGCCCATGTCTACGGCGATGAGGCCCATATGTGGCGAGTATATGATGCGATATTTGCATGGCTCGAGCAGTCACCTGATTATGAAATGGATCGGCGTGAAGGTGCACTCGGGATGGAGACAGTTCCGTTTGAACCGTTGAACGCTCTCACAATCCCTTATTCTGAAATCGAAACATTTAACTTTACAATGTTGTACCCGGTTCGCAAGAAGTCGTCATAGAGTTCTTCCTGTATCGCCTGCCTCGTCCCATAACCAAAGCAAAGTGTCCCATCCAATAACCCGTAAGGGGTTGTTCGATGGGACACTTCAGGTTTATGTGGCGAATAATGTCAGACCAGGATTCGCAAGCCTCGCTTATCGTCGCCCCGAATATCGGGGATATCGAGCAAATATCTTGATCGAACAGCAATCAAAGTGCCGCTTACTGCGCTTTCCGGTTACGCCGGAGCCATCATGCCTGTCGTAATGGCGATGCGGTTCCAGGCGTTGATCGTAACGATCGCCATGAGCAGCTCGCTTAGCTGCTTTTGGTCGAAGTGTTCCGCAGCCTCCGCGTAGACGTCGTCCGGTACATGGTTGCCGGCTACGAGGGTGACGGCTTCCGTCAGCGCCAGCGCCGCGCGTTCGGCAGGCGTGAAGTAAGGCGTCTCGCGCCATGCGTTTAGCGTATAGATCCGAATTTCCGTTTCGCCGTTGCGGCGGGCGTCGGTTGCGTGCATATGGAGACAGAAGGCGCAGCCGTTGATTTGCGAAGCGCGAATTTTGACGAGTTCCTTCAACGTTTTATCCAGACTGGAGCCGGCCAAAAACTTTTCAAGGCCGGTCATCGCTGCATAAGCCGCCGGGTTAACCTCGTTTAATACCATTCTTTGTTCCATGCCAATCACTCCTTAGATGGTGTGGCCGACCTGCTTGCATCGGCTTCTGCTATCTAAGACAAGGCAGCATTCCCGTTTGTGACAAAAGACAGCTTATCCGGGTTCAAAATCATAAAAATCTTCGAAATCCTGTTCTCCCCATCCCATCCGAAAACCATGACTTTGACCGGAATCCCCTCCCGAATAAGGACGACGCCCGGCTGTCCGCTGACATCCACCGGCAACAGTTCCCCCTCGAGCGCTTGCTTGCGGGCAATGCCCAGAAAGAAGGAGGCGACGCGTTCGGCGCCCTCGATAGGATTGATGGCCGCCCGGACTTTGCCCCCGCCGTCGGACACCAGCATGGCGTCATGCGCAAGCATGTTTACAAGCGCGGACGAATTGCCCGTTTCGGCCGCCTGGATAAACGCTTTGGCGAACGCCCAGGCCTGCTCCTCACGAACGTTCAGGTCTCCCTGCGCGGATTGTTCGTCGCTGTCGGCCTTTGCCCCCTGGAGCTTTTCTTTTGCCCGGCTGAAAATTTTGCGGCAGTTGGCCGCGGACTTCTGTACGATGCTTGCGATCTCGTCGTAATCGAAGTCCAGCGTCTCGCGCAGCAGGAAGACGGCGCGCTCGACTGCGGACAGCCGCTCCAGCATGACGAGCATGACATAGGTAATGCTCTCCTGCCGCTCGATATAGTCGGCGGGATTGCCGCCGCTGACGGAATCCCTTTGTCCCAGCAGGGCAGGAGCGCCTGAACCGCCGGCAAATCGTACAGCGGGCTCAGGGAGCCATTGCCCGACATACAACTCGCGGCGCTTGCGCGCCGATTGTTTGAGGTTCAGGCACCGATTGGTCACCATCTTGACCAAATAAGCCTTCTCGTGTTCGATTTCGCTGCGGCTTGTCGAGAGCGAGTAATCGGCAAGCGCATCCTGCACGATATCCTCCGCCTCGCCGAGCGATCCCAGCATCCGGTACGCCAGCGTTATCAGCAATGGACGGTACGAAAGGGCCGTCGTCGTATCCAACATCCTATACTCAACTCCTAGCATCAAGTCTATCATTTTTTCGGAATAATAGGTTTATAGAGGGGCAAGTCGGGACATAATGACGGATAGAGACGTTCCGGAACGCAAGCAGACGCACCGGCGGGTGCGCGAGAGGAGCTTGTGTGATGTCCCACTATTATTCTTCATCTTTCCATTATTCCGCTAAACCTTATCGTTTTCCATACCGCAAATCGTACGGATTCATTCTTATGGCAATTATTGTGCTCATTATGAGCTGGGAATCTCAAAAAATGGACGCTGCTCTCGCTACCGGCGAAATTCCGACGGAAGCCATCCGTCTTCGTATATTAGCTAATTCCGACAGTGCCGCCGATCAGATGGTCAAGCGCATCGTGCGCGATGAGATCGTCAAAGCGATGAACGGCTGGGCAACAGGCCCGCAAAATATCGAAGAAGCGCGCCGCACGATCCAGTCGAAGCTTCCCGAGCTGGAAACGATCGTAGCAAACGTGCTTAAGAGCAGAGGCTTCGAATACGATTCTTCGGCCGAGCTCGGACTGGTCGAGTTCCCTACGAAGATGTACGGCAACAAAGTATATCCTGCCGGACAATACGAAGCGCTGCTCGTTACGATCGGCGAAGGGAAAGGTCAAAACTGGTGGTGCGTGCTGTTCCCGCCTCTCTGCTTCGTGGATGCGGCAACAGG
>NZ_BDQX01000335.1:10328-11014 GCF_003112455.1 Paenibacillus agaridevorans | reverse complement strand
AGCATCCGCGGCAGCTGAGGTTGAAACGGCCGTTACAGCTGAGGCGAACGCGGAAGCCGCGACGAACGTAAAAGCGGCGTCGGCCACAGATGCCGGTGATGCCGGGTCCGATACTCCGGAAGCGCCGAAAGCAAAGTTTTTCTTGTGGGAAATGATACAGAAGTTCATCGACTGGATCAAGTCCTTGTTCTAGGGAAGAACAGCCAATCAAAGTCCACCTATCCAAATATTATTCCCCATGCCGCGCCATGTATTTTACTATAATAGAAGTGTGGGGAGGGAATGAGGATGAAGATATTGATCGTGGACGATGAACCGAGACATCGCAGAGGGATGAAAAATATGATTCTAACGCTGCGCCCCGCAGACCTCGTCCTGGACGCGAAGGACGGAGCGGCGGCGCTGGCGCTTATCAAGGAAGAGCGGCCTGACGTGGTGCTGACCGACATCCGCATGCCCAATATGGACGGACTGGAATTTCTCGGGATGCTGGAGCGGGAAAATGTGAAGCCCAAGGTTGTTATGGTATCTGCTTATGATCGTTTCGAATACGCGCAAACCGCGATGCGGCATGGCGCTTATGATTATTTGGTGAAGCCGGTGGACGAGGGCAAGGTAGAGAGCCTCTTGCAGCGGGTGGAAGCAGCCCTCAGGGCGGAGACGATTCGCGATTCGGAGTCCGAGAC
>NZ_BDQX01000335.1:9451-10217 GCF_003112455.1 Paenibacillus agaridevorans | reverse complement strand
GCGGCTGCTGCTGTCCTGGATGAACGGCATTCTAAGCGAAGCGGAACGGGAAGAGCTGGCGGGGCTGGATTGGCTGCGGGGGCCTGGCGCTATTATTCTGACCCAGTTCCATCCGGCGACTGGCGAAAGCGGCGATTCCGGGACCGGTGCGCTCATCGCCGAGATGGAGCGGGTGTGCGGGCGTTATGGCCCTGCATGCACCTTGCCGCTTGACGTCTCACCGAGCGGCGGCTGCGAGCTGCTGACATTGTTGCCGTGGCTATCGCCGGCGTTTGTCGAAGGAGAACATGTTACGGGCCTGGCGGTAGGCGACAGCTGGAAGAGGTCGGACTCGTCCGAATCCGGCTACGAATGGAGCCGCAAGACCGACACTCTATCCGCGCCTGCTTCGGCAGATGAAGCGGAGCTGCTCCGAGACTTAAGGTCGCCATCCGCCTCTACCCCGACAGATGAAGAGTGGCTGCTCCGAAACTTAAAGTCGCCATCCGCCTCTACCCCGACAGACGCGGAGTGGCTGCTCCAGGACTTAAAGTCGCTAAACGAAGCTTGGCATCGCCGCGGACGGTTGTGCCACACTGTTGGCAGAGCTCGGAATTCGATGTGGGAAGAGGGGCAGCGGGCATTTCGTCATGCCCGTTCTGCAAGCGCTTACCACTTCTACGAAAAAGAAGGCGGCGTGCTTGTGGGAGGGGAGCCGTTGGCATCCCGGGATTCGGGCGCCGCGATCGACAGCGAAGCGTTGTACGAGGCGCTTCAGCGCAGTGAT
>NZ_BDQX01000335.1:0-9334 GCF_003112455.1 Paenibacillus agaridevorans | reverse complement strand
GGGCGGCTGCCGCCGCCATCGCTCAAGGAGCATGCCGCGCTGCTGCTGATGAAGATCAAGAGCCGCAACCGCGAGCATGTGGACCGCGAGGTCGGGGGAGAGCTGGCCCAAGCCGCGGTGACGGGCGTGCCGGCATGCCGCACCTACCTGGAGCTGACGGCGCTGATGGAGGAGAAGCTGCGCGAGGTGCACGCCGCGCTGCATGCGGGCAAGGACGGGCGCGACAAGGAGCTGGCGGAGGAATGCCTCAAGTGGATCGCGGAGCATCGGAAGGAGCCGGTCACGCTGGAGTCGGCGGCCGAGCGGTTCTACTTCAATCCGTCGTACTTCAGCACCTGGATCAAAAATAATACCGGCCGGACGTTCACGGAGCATCTGCTGGAAGCCCGGATGAACAGCGCGGCCAAGCTGCTGGCCGACAGCCGGCTCAAGATCTACGAAGTCGCCAAGGAATGCGGCTATTCGGACACCAAATATTTCTGCCGCGTCTTCAAAAAGCAATTCGGGCTGTCGCCCGAACGCCATCGACAGATGTCCCAGCGGCAAAGGAGAGACGAGACACCATGAGAACGACGTTCCGCACCCGCCTTCTGGTCAGCTACGTGCTTTTGATCGTAGTGCCGCTTGTGACGGCGGGCATCATCTTCTACAACAAAAGTCTGGAGGTCGTCGTCGGCCAGGCCCAGCAGAACGTCCAGAGCATCGTCGTCAAGAACAACGAAATCATCGATACGAAGCTCGGCATCGTGGATCGGAACAGCCAGGCCTTGTTCGTGGACAGGCAGTTGTTCGAGCTCTTTAACACGCTGGACACAAGCGACGAGGCGAAGCTGATTGCCGCCGACAGGATAGTCGGCAGCGCGCTCCGCTCCTACTTCGCCCAGATCGAAGACGTCTACGCGTATCAGCTGTGGACGTCTTATTTCACATACGGGCAAACGCTGCCTCAGGGCAAGCCGCAAGACTCGGATATCTACCACGAGGCGCAAGAGGCCGGCGGCAAGATGGTCTGGTACCCGACTTACGACTTCGCGGACATGTTCGGCCAAGCTTATCTGGATGACAGCCGGCTGGACTTTCAATACTTGTATTCGGCCACGAGGGTGGTCGATTTCTCTTATCTCAGCAATTCCTCGCTGGAGCGGCTGGGACCGGACGTAGAACGGCCTGTGCTTGCGGTGAGCTTTAAGGCAGACTCGCTGACCAAGCTGTTCGAGCAGAGCATTCCCGCCAACTCCCGCTATATGGTTATCGATCAGAGCAATGTAATCGTTGCGGGAAGCGATACGGAGGCCATCAGCACGAGATACGAGGGGGAGTGGACTCGGGAGCTGCACGAGGAGGGGAGCGGAACGCGGCGGATGACGCTGGACGGCGAAGCCGTTATTATCTGCTTCGACCGCTCCAAGGTGACGGGCTGGCTATCGATCGTCATTACCCCGGAATCGGTGCTGGCTCAGGAGCTGGTGCCCGTCATCCGTACCTCCACCGTGCTGCTCTCCCTTGTGATGGGCGCTGTCGCGCTGGCGCTCGCTTATTTTATCTCCGGCAAAATTACGAATCCCATCAAACGGCTGCTGGGCGCCATGAGATCGGTCGGAGAGGGCGACTTTCATACGCAGCTGGACGTTCGCTCCAGCGATGAATTCGGCCTCCTCATTCAGCGGTTCAACCGGATGAACGACCGCATACGGCTGCTGGTAACGGAGAATTACGAGAGCCGGCTCAAGGAGCAGGAAGCGGAGATTCGGGCTTTGAACATGCAGATGAATCCGCACTTCCTGTACAACACCTTAAACGTGATGAACTGGACTGCCATCGAGAACGGACAGAAGGAGCTCAGCAAGATGCTGGTCTGTCTCTCCCATATGCTGCAGTACACGACGCGCAAGGAATGGGGTTCCGTCCGGCTCGCCGAGGAGCTGGAATGGATGAAGAGCTACTTCTACATCATGTCGGCCCGGTTCGAGGACAAGTTCACGGTTCATTACGATATCGATCCCGAGCTGTACGACTGCAAGCTGCCGCGCCTGCTGTTCCAGCCGTTCGTCGAGAATGCCATCCTGCACGGCTTCGTCCACCTGGAGACGGGCGGCCTTATTTACATACGTGCTCGCAAGGAAGGCGACGATTGTCTATTCGAGGTGGAGGACAACGGCAAGGGGATGAGACCGGAGGCGGTGCAAGCCATTCTGGAGAAGGAATCGGCGTCCATCGGCATTAATAATACGATTGCGCGAATCCGGCTTGCCTATGGCCAGCGGTACGGAGTCGATATTATCTCAGGGCCCGGAGAAGGGACGCGGATCGTCATTACGCTGCCGCACGAAACCAATTAAAGTCCACCAATACAAAGATATTGGGAATATGTAAGCGTTACCGGGTGCTCTATACTGAAGTCATCATAGACTGCAGCTATGAAAGAGATGGCATGAACATCGCTTATTCGGAAAGGGGTATATTCACATGTTGCGTAGTAAAAAAACGATAGCCTCGCTGCTGGCGCTAACGCTTCTGGGAACGACAATACTCGCCGGCTGCTCTCGTCCTTCGAAAGAAACGGATACGGGGGGCAATAGCGGACAAGATGGTTCGCCTGCGCCGATCACGCTGCGCATGACGGTATGGGGCGCGCCTGACGAGCTGGCTGCTTACAAGGTCGCCATCAAGCGATTCGAGGATAAATTCTCGCATATTACAGTCGATCTGCAGCATATCGCCGCGGATTACGATACGAAGCTGACGACGATGGTCGCGGGCAACGATGTGCCCGACATCGCCATGATGGAGTCCGGCACCATCGCTTATCCGCTGGCCGAAGAAGGCAAGTTCTTGAATCTGCAAGAGTTTCTGGACAACGACCCGCAGATCAACGTCGACAGTCTCGTGCCGAACCTGCTCTATTCGCTGGAGCCGGGTCACGTGATCGGTATCGCGCCGGGGCCGGAATCGTTCGGCCTGTTCTACAACGAAGACATGTTCAAGGATGCCGGCGTCGAGCCGCCTCCTGCCAAAGCGAGCGAGGCATGGACATGGGATGAATTCGTAGAAGCGGCGAAGTTGATGACGATCGACTCGCAGGGAAGGAACGCGAACGATCCCGCGTTCGATCCGAAGAACATCAAACAATTCGGCATCAACTTCCCGACCTGGTGGGGCGGCTACAGCAATTTCATCTATTCCAATGGAGGCGACTTCGTCTCCGCGGACGGGAAGACCTTCGCTCTCAATCAGCCGGAGGCGGTCGAGGTGTTCCAAAATATCGCCGATCTGATGAATGTGCACCATGTGGCGCCGTCGCCGGTTCAGTCGAAAAACATTCCGGGCACCAATGTGGCGCTGCAGACCAAGAAAGTCGCGATGGTCATCGACGGCCAGTGGGCATCCACATCGCTTGCGCAATCCAACTTTAACTACAACGTGGGCGTGCTGCCGGTCATGAAGGAACCTATGACGACGATCGTTGCCGGCATGTTCTCGATGTTCAAGTCGACGAAGTATCCGCAAGAATCGTGGGAGCTGATCAAATATTTGATCGATCCGGAATCGTCCATCGACATGATTACGGCAGGCACCTGGATGCCGTCCTATAAGAGCTGGTACACGGAGAACGATCTTCTCGCCAGATGGACGGAAAATCTCGCTTCCCGTCCGTCGGGCTACAAGGATGCCATCGTAGAAGTGCTCCTGAACAGCAGCCATCAGACGCCTACGGGCTACGTCAAAAACTTCAGCAAAATCATGGATGTCGTCTCGCCCGCATTGGATAAAGTCTGGCTTGGCCAACAGACGGCGCAAGAGGCGCTGGACGGCGTCGCCGCCAAAGCGCAGGAGCTTGTGCAAGGTCGCCGCGACATTCAGCAATAAATGATAACGGGAAGGGCGGCGGGCATGAGGCGCTTGGATAGACAGCCTCGGCCGCCGCGTCCCGGAGCATCGACAGGTCGGCCTGCAACGGGAGGTATACATGAGAAAAGGGCTATTTTACGGCTTGCTATTCACGTCTCCCGCGATTTTGGGTTTCCTGCTGTTTACGCTGGGTCCCATGATCGCGAGCTTGGTGCTTAGTCTTAGCGACTATAACGTGTTCAAAGAAGGAACTGCTTTCATCGGTTTTGATAATTATGTCCGCTTGTTCAGCGGAGAAGACGATTTGTTCTACCAATCGCTGGGCGCTACCTTCTATTTCGTAGCGCTGCGCGTGCCGGCGGTTATTCTGATCTCGTTCGCGGTCGCGCTGCTGCTCAACATGAACGTCAAGGGGAGGGCGCTGTTCCGCACCATTATTTATTTGCCCAGCATCGTGCCGGCCGTGGCGTCGGCGATGATCTGGATGTGGCTGCTCAATCCCGATCTGGGATTGATCAACACCGTGCTGGAGTGGCTTCATCTGCCTACCAGCAACTGGCTGTATGCCGAGAGCAGCGTTATTCCGTCCGTCGTGCTGACGACGTTATGGGGCATCGGCGGCACCGTCATTATTTTTCTCGCGGGCTTGTCCGGCATTCCGAAGCAATATTACGAGGCAATCGACGTGGATGGCGGCGGCTGGTACAGCAAGCTGCGCCACATTACGATACCGATGGTGACTCCGACGCTGTTTTTCAACACGATCATGACGATTATCGGCTCGTTCCAGGTGTTTAACGAAGCTTACATCCTGACGGATGGAGGCCCTAACAACAAAAGCTTGTTTTACGTGTTCTATCTATGGCGCACCGGCTTCCGGGATACGGAGATGGGATACGCGTCGGCGCTCGCATGGGTGCTGTTCGTCATCATTCTGTTCTTTACCTTTATCGTGTTCAAAAGCTCCAAGTCATGGGTGTACTATGAAGGAGGAGGGCGCTCATGAAGACATCAAGACTTACGCTCGCAGCGGGTTATGCCGCGCTTATTCTCGTATCCGTCATGTTCATTACGCCTTTTATCTGGCTGATCCGAAGCTCGCTCATGAATTTGTCGCAGATCTTCACCATGCCGCCGGAATGGATTCCGAACCCCGTGCAATGGGGCAACTTCAAAAAGGCGCTAACGATTCTGCCCTTCGACACGTATTTCATGAACACCTTCATCATCGTCATCGGCGTGCTGGTCGGCACGATCGTGACAAGCACGGTCGCGGCGTTCGGGTTCTCGCGGATCCAGTGGAAGGGACGGGATATCGTGTTCGCCATCCTGATGTCGAGCATGATGCTGCCCGCCGCCGTGACTTTGATTCCGAGCTTCCTGGGCTGGCAGATGTTAGGCTTCTACGATACGTATTATCCGCTGATCGCTCCCGCCTACTTTGGAGGAGGCATCTTCAACATCTTCCTGCTGAGGCAGTTCTATCTGACAATTCCGCGGGACTTCGACGAGGCGGCGGTAGTGGACGGAGCCGGCTACTTCGGCATCTACTTCAAAATCATTCTGCCCCTCAGCCGTTCCGCCGTCATCGTCGTGGCGCTGTTCACCTTCCTCGGCACGTGGAATGACTTTATGGGTCCGCTCATCTACTTAAAGAGCGACCATCTGTTTACGCTGGCGCTGGGTCTGCAGATGTTCCAGGGCACCTACACCGCCCAGTGGGACTTGCTGATGGCCGCGTCCGCCGCGGTCGTGCTGCCGTGCGTGGTCGTATTCCTGGTCGGGCAGCGGTACTTTCTGGAGGGCATTACGCTGACTGGATTAAAAGGATAGCATGGTTAGAACGGAGATCATCGAAACCAACAAGAGAGAGGGAGAGTTTCCATGCCGATTGCTGCATCCCCGCTAAAGCGCTGGGGCAACGTTCCGTTCACGAAGGTGGAGATCCATGACGGCTTCTGGCGCCGGCGCCTGGAATCCGTGCGGAGCGTGACGCTGCCGGCTTGTCTGGAGAAATGCGAGACGACCGGCCGTATCGCCAATTTCGAGAAGGCGGGCGGCACGAAGGAAGGAACGTTCGAGGGAATCTATTTTAACGATTCCGATGTGTACAAGGTGCTGGAGGGCGCCGCTTATTCGCTTATGCTGAATCGCGATTCCGCGCTGGAGGCGGAGATTGACCGGATCGTCGATGCGATCGCGTCGGCGCAGGAGCCCGACGGTTACCTGTGCACCTACTACACGCTGACGGCGCCCGAGAGCAAGTGGACCGATATGGAGAAACACGAAATGTACAACGGCGGCCATCTGATCGAAGCGGCGGTCGCCTATTACGAAGCGACGGGCAAACCGGCTATACTGGATGTCGCACGCAGGCTGGCGGATCATTACGACTCGCTTTTCGGGCCCGGCAAGCGTCATTGGGTAGAGGGGCATCAGGAGATCGAGCTGGCGCTGGTCAAGCTGTACCGGCTTACGGGAGAAGAGCGGTATTGGAAGCTGGCTCTGTGGCTGCTGGAAGAGCGCGGTCACGGCCATGGCGTCGGCCGAATCTGGGATATCCCGGAGTGGGGCCCCGCTTATTGTCAGGACGACGTGCCGGTCAAGGATATCGAGAAGGTGACGGGACATGCCGTTCGCGCGATGTATCAATACGCGGCCATGGCGGATGTCGTTCACGCTTCCGGGGATCCGGAATATACGGCGGCCCTGCACCGCGTATGGGCGCACACGGTAGAGCGGAACATGTATATTACCGGCGGCATTGGTCCGTCGCATCATAACGAGGGCTTCACGCACGATTACGATCTGCCGAACGAGACGGCTTATTGCGAGACCTGCGCGGCCATCGCGATGGCGTTCTGGAACCACCGGATGAATCTGCTGTTCGGCGACGGCGTCTACGCCGACATCGTGGAGAGAGAGATGTACAACGGTGCGTTGTCCGGCATCTCGCTTCCTGGCGATCGGTTCTTCTATGTCAATCCGCTGGCCTCGCAAGGCGGACATCATCGCGTGGCATGGTTCGACACCTCATGCTGCCCGACGAATCTGGTGCGCTTCTTGCCTTCTATCGGCCAATATGCGTATGCCATCGCCGACGGCGGCGTTGTCGTCAATCAGTATATGGGCGGCGAGTCGGAGCTGACGTTGGCTGACGGGCGGTCCGTCCGGCTGAAGCAGACGACGAACTATCCGTGGGAGGGCAGTATCGCGATCGACGTAGTTGATCTGCGGTTGGCAGAGGGTTTGGGTTCGGGCTTAGTTACGGGCGGCTCGGGAGGCGATGTCGGGAACAATGTTGGAAGCAATGTTGAAAGCAATGTTGAAAGCAATGTGGGTAGTTATGCGGAAGGCAATGCGGTACAATCGTCTGCGGCCTGCGACAGCTTCCCCATTCGGCTGCGGGTGCCGGGCTGGTGCGGGAGCTACCGGATTCTGCTAAACGGCGTTGCGCTCTCAGGAGCGAATGCCGTGACACAGAACGGCTATCTGGTTATCGAGCGGAGTTGGACTCCGGGAGACAGTCTTGTACTGGAGCTGGATATGCCAGCAGAGAAAGTGCGTGCGCGCGGCGAAGTGGAGTCGAATCGGGGGCGGGTCGCCATCCAGCGCGGTCCCGTCGTCTATTGCCTTGAGCAGGCGGACAACGGGGAGCTTCCCTATGACGGCTGCGTGATTGAGCCGGGCTCGTCCTTCGTCGCCAAACATCGCCCCGAGCTGCTTGGCGGCGTAACTGTGCTTAGCGGCTCGGCGTCAGACGGAACGCCTATCGCGCTCGTGCCGTATTATGCCTGGGACAATAGAGAAGCGGGATATATGCAGGTGTGGCTGCGTACGGCGGAGGATCGCAGACTGTACTCCGTATAAGGGGGAGCGGTCGACGATTGATGAAACATTACCGTTCGTAGCTGCATGTTCCCTGTGGAGTATCGATTAGAGGTTGTTCAAAACTCCTCTTTTGATCACAAAGTATGCCACGAAGCTTACTCGACATCGAATATTTCCCGCTACCCATGAATGTGAAGGGGTTGCGAAGCCAATTCCGATTACTTTCGCGGGGCCCGAAGTTAGGCGAAACAAAGCAAGATGCTTGCTTTCGAAGTATCGGAGTAGTTTTCTCAGGAAAGATTGCAGGTGCTTAGGTAGCTCTATTAAGCGTATGCTCCCTTAGGTCGTTTTCTTTGAAAACGTGTACCGATCCTTAGTTTCGACTAGTTCCATTTTCTACAGCATTACGCACTATTAGAGTTGCAGCATGGTTCGCCATAATCAGAGGAGGAAGCCAATGAACGTAAGGGAAAGTAAAGCTGCTGTGACATCGGGCAATCCGATTCTGCCGGGTTGGTACGCCGACCCGGAGGCGCGTATCTTCGAGGGAAGGTATTGGATTTATCCCACCTGCTCGGCTCCTTACGACGAACAGACCTGGTTCGACGCCTTCTACTCGGACGATCTCGTGCACTGGAGCAAGGCGGAGCGGATTCTCGAGAGGAGCAGCATTTCGTGGGCGAAGCGGGCGTTGTGGGCTCCATCCCCTATTGAGAAGAACGGGCGGTACTATTATTATTTTGCTGCCAACGATATTCAGAGCAACGAGGAGCTCGGAGGAATCGGCGTCGCTGTAGCAGACCGGCCCGAGGGGCCGTATCGCGATGCGCTGGATCGACCGCTGATCGACCGGTTCGTGAACGGCGCGCAGCCGATCGATCCCCACGTTTTTCTGGACGACGACGGGTCCGCCTATCTGTATTACGGCGGCTGGGGACGATGCAATGTCGTGAGGCTGGGCGAGGACATGATCAGCATCGTCAATTTCCCGGACGGGGAGACGTTCAAGGAAGTGACGCCGGAGAAGTTTGTGGAAGGGCCGTGCATGATCAAGCGGGACGGGCGCTACTATTTCATGTGGGCGGAGGGAGGCTGGGGCGGGCCGGATTATTCGGTCGCGTACGCCATCTCGGATTCTCCCGTGGGACCTTTCGGGCGCGTAGGCAAAATCCTGCAGCAAGACGCCGCCGTCGCCACCAGCGCGGGGCATCATGGCGTGCTGCAAATTCCCGGTACGGACGAGTGGTGCATCGTTTACCATCGCCGGCCGTTATCGGAGACCGATCCGAATCACCGCGTCGTCTGCATCGACCGGATGACGTTCGCGGCGGACGGGACGATCGAGCCGGTTCGGATCACATTCGATGGCGTTGCTGCTCGTAACATGGGATAAGGTAATAGACAGGCGGTTCGATGATAAAAGCGCAAGTCCGTGGGATCCGTTTCCCTGGAGCTTGTGCTTTTTCGCCGTACAGGAAATCTTGCCAAAAATTAATGTCCGGTTGAGGCTCCGAAGGTACAGCTTCGAAAGTGGCTCCGCGACACTCAGTAACCCGATTTTTTCGGGTTACAGCATCCGAAGTAGCTCCGCGGCACCCTGTAACCCGATTTTTGAGACTGTCGATTAATTCTAGAACATGCACAAATAAAAATC
>NZ_BDQX01000334.1:15577-21538 GCF_003112455.1 Paenibacillus agaridevorans | reverse complement strand
CTTGCATGTATTAGGCACGCCGCCAGCGTTCGTCCTGAGCCAGGATCAAACTCTCCATTAAGGTTGTTTGACTTGCTCATTACTTAACTAGCTAGAAGTTTTCGTACTTGGCGGAGCCAATTCGAAAATCTTCAAATTTAACATATCGCTCAATGTTCAGTTTTCAAGGAACAATCATTCTGCTTGTCTTACGCCGTTTTCAGCGGCGAGAAGTATCATAACACATTACCTTTCAGAAAAGCAACTCTTTTTTTAAAACTTTTTTTCTAATGGCCTGTGTTCTCTCTCCTCCCGCTTTTAACAGCGGAATGTTATCTTAACACATTCCTTTACTCATATGCAACCCTTAATTTCATTTCTGCGCCGAAGCCGAGTGATTGTGCAAAATTCGGTTAACCTTCTCTGCGCTTAGCAACATCACCGTCATGAGAATGAGGAATATCGCTGGAAGTACGCTTATGTCGGTCCGCATGGCAAGCACTCCAAAAAGCGGAGGCAGGAAGGTCGTTCCCGTATAAGCGACCGCCATCTGGAATCCCATTAGCCTGGCGGCATTTTCTCGGCCAAAGCGAGCAGGCGTCTCATGAAGAAGACCCGGGTAGATGGGGGCGAGCCCCAACCCGATAAGGATAAGCCCCGCAAGCATGAACGACGGGTTGGGGAGCAGTAAAATGACGCCGCCCGCAACCGCCACGATCTGGCCCCAACGGATTAACACCGTATTGCGGACCTTCAGCGTAATAAAACCGGTAACAAGTCTGCCGACGGTTATTCCGCCATAGTACAAGGATATCCAGAGCGCTGCCGTTTCGGCTGCTATATTTCGCGCTCCTGCCAAGTAGCTTGCACCCCACAATCCTACGAGGGATTCTGCTCCGCAGTAGATCAAGAAGGCGGCCAGCGAGGGCTTCACTCCTCTGATCCGGAGAACATTTTTGCTCAAGCTGCCTGAAGACGCCTTCGACTCGGCTTCAGCCTGCGCCGGAGGGACCTGATTGCCAATCTGCTTGCTCTCCCTGATCGCCGCAACGCGTTTCCACAGCGGCAACGTGATCAGCAAGATCGCCACGAGCGAGAATTGAATCAGGGCTACGGCCGTGTAACCTTCTCTCCAGGAGTTATGTTCCGCCATATAAAAGGACATGATTATAGGCCCGGCAGTCGCGCCTACGCCCCAGAAACAATGCAGCCAATTCATATGGTGAGCCTTGTAATTGTCTGCTACATAATGATTAAGCGCGGCATCGATCGCTCCCCCGCCTAACCCCAGAGGAATCGCCAATACGGCAAGCCAGGCGACCGATGGCGCCCATCCGAATCCGAGCAGCGCTCCTGCCGTCAAACAACAGCTGATCAAGGTCAGTCTTCCCGTCCCGATACGCTGCACCAAGCTTCCGCTTGCGAGACTGGATACGATCGTGCCGCCGGCTACGATCATGGACAAAATGCCAGCGTAACCGAACGAAACCCCCAAGTCGGGCCGCATCATCGGCCAGGCCGCCCCGAGCAGGGAATCCGGAATGCCAAGGCTAATAAATGCCAGATAGATAATAATTAGAAATAAAGTTGCCATCATGCTGCTCCTTCGGTTGTCAGTTCGATATCATGGCATGTAGAGCCAGTTGTTGCAAGCCGGTCAGATAATCCTGTCTCCAGCCGCTCATCGTGAGTATGGGCAAATGCGCTTGAGGAATATAAGTTGAACTGCGTTCCGCGATCTTGGTCAGTATCGCTTCGTCCACCTCATCATCGCAAAAAATGACCGCCCGCGGGTTAAGAATGGCTGCAAATGTCGCGATCAGACGAGCGACGGCATCGATCTGCCCTTCTCCCGTCAATTGAATACGGCTATTGCGTTCTTCCATTCGCAGCGCTTGAAGGAAAGATTGTTTGTCATACTGAGGCACAAAAGAAATTTCCCCGGAGAAAAACGTGCTTCCCCGCACGACATCTCCGTTGATCATAATGCCGGAGCCAGGTCCGTTCTGACCGAAATAAAGATAGATAAGCGATTCGCCCTCCATCTCGAAGTTCGATGCGTATCCAAGTACCGAGGCGTTCATATCGTTCTCGACCACAACCGGTATCTGGAACCGGGACTCGAATTCCTCCTTTAGATCATAGTCAAGGAACTGCTGATACGGAGGGATGAAAATAATCTTGCCGTTATTAACGGCGCCGGGAACGCCGATGGCGATCGATCGAAGCCGCGGATACCGCTCAATCAACGACTCGATAAGGTCGGCAAGCAGACCCGCGTCATGTTCGATAACGCTTGGCTTGGCTCCCTGCTCCTTGATCTCCCCGAGGCAATTAAAGATAGAGAAGCTTGTCTCGTCCTTCTCAATGAAGACGGCAAGTCCCAGCATATATTCCGGATTGTAGGCATAACGCTTGGCCCTGCGACCGCCGCTGGAATCATCGTCGCCCGTATAACTGATCTCGCCGTCCGTCTCCATCTGAGCCATGAATTTGCTGATCGTCGGGAAGCTGATCCCCAGCCGCTGGCTGAGCTCCGCCTTCGTCGCGCTTCCCATCGTTATAAGTCCTGCCCGGATCCGGTACAGGAACGACTCGTTTGTCATAACGCCTCCAACCCTTTCCACAAACAATCGGAAACTTATTAAATCACTTTAATAAGTCAAGTTCATTTTAGCAGAGCTCGCTTGAAAGAACAACATAAATAACCGCAGCCGGCAAATGACCGAGCTGCGGTTACTAATCAAATTTTAAATAAACGTTTGGCGATCAAAAATGGCCGCTCGTTGATGATACTTGTCCTGGCTCCACATCCTGCAACTGAACTCCCTGCGGCAATAACTTCTCGATCGCCTCTCGAAGCTTCGCGTCATGGTGGATTTCCTCGCTTAAGATCGCTACGATACCCCGATCGGCGCTGGAGCGGATTAATCGTCCCATACCTTGCTGAAGACGAAGCAGCATATAAGGCAGGTCTACTTCTTCGTACGGAGCCGCCGCGGCTTCCCGCTTCGCCATAAACACCGGATCCTGAGGCGGGAATGGCAGAGACCAGACGATGACGTTCGACAGAGAAGGACCAGGGATATCGAGGCCCTCCCACAGGGTTAAAGCGCATAGCACGCTTGTTTCGTCCCGTTGGAAATAGCCGATAAGGTGGCTGATTTCCGCGTCCCCTTCAAACCAAAAACGCATGTTCGCGAGTTCCGGATAGGAAGGAAGCAGCTCCTTGAACTGGAGCATTTCCTCCCTGCCGTTGAATAAAACCAACGCCCTGCCGCCGGTTTCGGCCAGCAGGCCCGCCGCAGCTTTCATTTTCTCCTCGCCCGAAGCCCTTTGCGTCCATTGCGGAGCTACGACTTTCATTTGGTTCTCATAATCATAAGGAGATTGGGTGCTAAAGGACAAATAACGATCCGTTCCCAGACTGCTTGTTATATAGTCGAATGAACCGCCCACCGATAACGTCGCGGACGAAAAAACAATCGGCATATTCAGGGCGAATACCCTTTCGCGGAGCACTTCCTTAACCGCTCTGGGCATGATGACCAAGGTGAGTCCATCCTCTGCTTCGGTTGCCCAACTTATCAATGCGTCGGAGCTCTGGAACAAACTCAGGGCTTTCTGGATCGTCTCCAACTGCTCCTCGACAATCCGCAGCTGATACTCGTTCAAGGTATAAAGATCGCTCTCGAAAACCAGCTCTTCTTCGATGGCTTCGATCACTAGACGAAACAGGCGCACTTCTTCTTGCAAAGTTTCGCCCAGAATAATCCGTTTGCGCTCGGAGCCGGGAATATCCTCGCAATGTGCCGAAAGCGTGTAGAATAAGGACTCGCTGCGGTCAATCGCTTCGTCAATCAACACGGCCAAAGACTCCCTGATTTCGCCTTTCAACAAGCGGCAGACCAATTCTTCGAACCCCGAATGCTTCAAGCTGTAAGTCAACGCCTTCTGCGCTGCCGATTCCAACAGATGTCCTTCGTCGAATACAACGGCACAGTGATCCGGCAATAACGGGAGTTGGCCTTCCCGCTTCCGCCCCTCGTATGTCCATACATGTTCCATATAGAAATCATGCGAGCAAATAATCAAATCCGTAGACTTCCGATAGTGTTCGCGGGTTAATGTCTGTCCGCAGCGATGTCTTTGATCGCAAGAGAAACAATCTTGAAACGTGTCCCAACTGATTTTGTTCCATTGATGGTCGTCCAAGTGCGGATATTGTTTGCGGTCTCCATAGGGATAGAAGGATTGCATCGCTTTATATTGATGAACAAAATCGGGCAATTCGGCCCGTACCGCGCTATACATATCGTAATCCTCGTCGCCGGTCTTCACTTGGTCCATCTTGGCCAAACATAGATAACGGTCCGCGGACTTCGCCATTCTGGCGTCGATCGTAAGGCTCAAATGACGAGCCAGCTTGGCAAGATCGCCTTCCGGCTTCGCAAGTTGCTCGATGAGAGACTCGTCCGCGCAGGCAATAATCGCAGGTTTACGGGTATAACGAGCGTAGCAAATCGCATACAACAGATACACCAGCGTTTTGCCCGTTCCTACGCCTGCCTCTGCGAAGATGGTCTGCTTTTCGGCAAATGCCCGCTCCAATTGGTAAGCCATATAAATTTGTTCGTCGCGAACCTCGAAGCCGGCTTCCGGCAATATGTCGTAGAACACATCCGCAACCCACTCTCCGACTTGCTGAAGAAAGGGACGGGAATGATCGTATTCGAAAGGATACTGTTTCAAAGTTGGTTCTGCCTCCAGGAATCATGTCGGAACATTATCGCATGTTCTTCCTGTTAAATCAAAGTTGTATCCAAGAGCGACATCCGCGCACGCAGTCACCGGTAAGTCGGGTAGACAATTCCGGGTGCCGATACGGAGCGGAACGCGCCGGCCTCAAACGCCAGCTCCTCGTTTCCGTCCGCACCGAACGGGATTCCCTCCCCGGCGCCGCCGATCTGGATGGCGCCTTCTATCCGTCTTGCGCTCATGCCGATAAGGCCCGTGAGCTGTCCGGCGCGATCTGTAATAAGCCGGATGCCCGCCGGGAAACGGAAGGCGAGCTTGCCGTCAATATAGACGCGGCATTCTTCCTCCCCATTTAGCAGTTCGAAGCTCTTACCGTCGACCTTCCGGCTGTAGGCGGTACGTTCGGCCAGCTTCTCGCCGTGGTCGAACGGATACGGCAGCAGCCCTGTGAACCACAGCTCCCCCGACGTCGTCGGCAGGATGCCGCTAAGCCGCTCCACATAATCCAGCATGCACAACAGCGACGGCGAATACGACTCGGCGAAACCTTCCTTGCCCGTCCACGGACTTAGAACCTGACCGAACCGGGTCATCCGCGCCATCGCGGAAACGATGGGCTGCAGCACCCAGGTCAGCTCGACGTAGCGTCCATGATGCTCGAACGCATGCGGCGCCCGGATTAAGCTCAGGAAATTCGTCGCTCCCGCCCAGGTATTGTAGCTGGCGAACGGATCAAAGCGCGGATCGTCCATCGCGAGCGACGTAAAGGGATATTTGGCGAAAAACTTCGACGTATTAAGCAAATAAAGCCTCAGCATGCGATCGAAGAAATCCCGGTCCCCCACTTCGCTTGCCATGACCCGCAGCAGAACGTCGGACTGCACCTTTACGTGACGTCCTTGCTTGTCAACGTCGTAGAAGAAATGATCCTCCTCTTCGAAGCAATGCTTCATCAGACTGGCAAAGCTGGCCTCGGCCTTCTCTTGCCATGGCTCATGCGGCAGCCCGAGCTCGCGCGCCATAAGCGCCAGATAACGGCGGCTGCAATAGACGCTTGCCGTAAGATCCGGCGCCAAAAAGGGCACAAGCGGCGAGTCCGGGTACGGCAAGGCCGGATCGTCAAGATGCGGCGTATCCGGCACATGCCAGAACCTCGGCGACAGATCATGGCCCGTATCGAATGCGCAGAACGCCTCCACGCAGCCGCTCCCCCTCGTGTCGCGA
>NZ_BDQX01000334.1:0-15506 GCF_003112455.1 Paenibacillus agaridevorans | reverse complement strand
GCGGTGCGAGCCAGTCGTCGTAACGGGAGAGCGCCCCGTACATGAGCGGCAGGTAGTCGTCCGCGACTCGCCCCTTATGGAGAGCGTAATAGTTCCATGCGCTTCTCGCAGGCGGGGTCACAAGCTGTATTTGCTTGAATACCGCTCCCGCCTCCGTTATTTTGTACGGCAGCAGACCGTCCTCGCGCTGCAGCTCCGCGAACTGCCTGTACGTCGCCTCTGTCACGGCAGGCATGAACCGCGCGCACAGCTCGGCGTTGATCGTGCCCGTGCTCTCCAGCCAGCATCCGTAATAGACGCCGCCCTCCTGAAGAATCGGCTGCCCTTCTCCATTCGGCTTGACGCAATCCAGCAGCCTGCGCACCGCTTCGTAATAAGCGTTCTCCAGCAGCGGCGAGGAGGCCGAGAACTTGACGCCCGTATCGACGAAGTATCCCAGCGTCACCTTGTCTTCAGATGTGTTAAGCTTGCCGACCCGTTCCGCTGCATCCAGATCGGCGAAGGCAGCCCGGAAGGAAGCAAGCTCTGTCTCATCTATGTTTGTTGTCATGACTACCTTCCTCTCCAATAACTGTCGAAACCTCGCAAAGGGCCGTCTCCAGACACGCATAAATAAACGGAGCAACCCCCTTGGCGTCATCGGCAACGACAGGCTCGCTTATATAGTAGGTGTAGGAGCCGTCCCGGTAAGGCTCTCCTCCAAGCCCCGCCACGCGGTTGACGCCGCTCACATGGACGTTCCCGTCGCCATCGACGGATGCCGCGTGCCTCAGCAAGCCGTGGAAGCCGCGCTCGACGGCCTCCTCGTAGCGCCGGCTCAAATATCCACGGTTCAGCGCCTTGCGAGCCGCATACAGAACCATCGCCGAGCCGGAGCTCTCCACGTAATTGCCGGTTCGCCCGGCCTGGCCAAGCACCTGATGCCAAAGTCCGCTCGGCGGGTCCTGCACCTTGGCCATCGCCGCGAACAGCCGCTCGTACGTGCCGATCAGTTGTCCGCGCAGCCGATGCTCTTCGGGCATGTAATCGAGCGTATCCACGACCGCCATGCCGTACCAGCCGATCGCGCGCAACCACGGATGGGGCGACCTTCCATGCTCCGGATGCGCCCATTCCTGCTCCCGGCTCTCGTCGTAGGCGTGATGCAGCAAGCCCGTTCTCGGGTCGCGCGTGCGCCGCTCGGCAATCAACAGTTGCCGTGCGACGTCGTCCAGCAGCTCGGGGCGATTAAGCAGGCGGGACAGCTCGGCCAGAAACGGCCCTGCCATATACAGCCCGTCCAGCCATAGCTGGTACGGATAAATCTTCTTGTGCCAGAAGCTGCCCTCGTCGGTTCGCGGCTGCCCCTCCAGCTGGCGCAGCAATACAAGCGCGGCCTTTAGATAACGTTCCGAGTCCGTCGCGCGGTACAAGAACAGCAGCACCTTGCCCTGATTGACCTGATCGAGGTTGTAGTCCTCCAGCGTATAGCTGCGAATGCGCCCCTCCTCATCCACGAAAAGGTCGATATTGCTTCGGATATAGTTCAAATACGCCTCCGAGCCCGTTACCTCGTAGAGCCGCGCCATCGCGAGCAGCAGACAGCCGCTCTCGTAATTCCAGCAGTCGCTCAAATGAGGATGCATGGACAGCGTCGGATACTGCCTCATGATCGAATCTGCCGTGCGGACGGCCCAATCTCTTGCGGACAATTTATTCGCCTCCTTTAACAACCTCTTTAAGCCTTAACCGAGCCCAGCAGCGCGCCTTTGGCAAAGTGCTTCTGCAGGAACGGATACACCACGAGCACGGGCAGCGTCGCGACGACGATGACCGCCATCTTGACCGCCTGGGACGGCGGCGGCGCGTCGGTATATACCGCGTTGTCGTAGCTTAACCCGCTCGCCAGCACGATAATTTGACGCAGCAGCACCTGCACCGGCCATTTGCCGGCATCGCTCAAGTAGAGGACGGCGTGCATGTACGTATTCCAGTACGTTACCGCGTAGAACAACGAGATCGTCGCAATCGCCGGCAACGAGCAAGGGATAATAATCCGGAACAGGATGCCGACATCGTTGCTGCCGTCGATCTTCGCCGATTCCTCTAAGGCGTCCGGCAGCCCCTGGAAAAACGTCTTGAGAATAATCATATTAAACACATTAATAGAAACGGGAACAATTAAAGAAAGATAAGAGTCCAGCAGTCCCGTCTCTTTGACGACCAGAAACGTCGGGATCATCCCGCCGTTAAACAGCATCGTAAACACGAACAAAAACATGATGCCGTTGCGTCCCATCAAATCTTTGCGCGACAGCCCGTAGGCCGTCAATACGGAGATCAACATGCTCCAAAGCGTGCCTGCCGCCGTCACTCCAAGAGATACCAGCATGGCCTTCGGCAACGTGCTGGTTGAAAAGATGTACCGGTACGCATCCAGCGTAAATTCCGTCGGCACCAGCAAAAATTTCTTCGAAGCGATCTCTCCCGCCGTCGCGAAGGAACTGCCGAATACGTGAACGAAGGGCAGCACGGTCGCGAGCCCGATCAGGCCCAGCAGCACCATATTAACTCCGTTAAACAATCGGCCGCTCCAAGTTTTGTCGCCAACCATATGATTTCCTCCTCCCGGTTCCATCACAGCTTCTAGTAGATGCCGTCCTCGCCGTATTTCTTGGCCAGCTTGTTCGCCCCGATGACCAGGACAAGTCCCACGAAGCCCTTAAAGAAGCCGACTGCCGTCGAATAACTGAGCTGGCCTTGCTGAATGCCGGATACGTACACATACGTATCGAATATTTCCGCAACATGCCGGTTGGCGGAATTGAGCAGCAAATATACATGCTCGAAACCCAGCTCCAGCACATCGCCTATTTTCAGAATGAGCAGCACGACGATCACGCTCCGAATCGCCGGCAAGGTGATGCTTATCATTTGTCGGATGCGGCCCGCTCCGTCCATCTTGGCCGCTTCGTACAGCTGCGGATCCACCGCCGCGATCGCCGCGAGGAATATAATCGTGCCCCAGCCCGCTTCGCGCCAAATCACTTGAAGAATGTACATCGGACGGAACCACTCCGCCTGAAGCAGGAAATTGATTTTTTGGAACCCTAGCATCTCCAGCACGCTGTTGACGATGCCTCCGTCCACGGTAAAGATGACAAAGCTGATCGAAACTACGATGACCCACGACATGAAGTGAGGCAAATAAACCAGCGTCTGAATAGTCCGTTTGTAGCCCTCTGATCTCAGCTCGTTCAGCATAAGGGCCAGGATAATCGGAATCGGGAAATATATAACGAGCTGCAAAGCGAACAAAATAATCGTGTTGGAGAAAATCATCCAAAAATCCGGAGACTGAAACAATCGTTCGAAATGCTCGAAGCCGACCCATTCGCTTCCCATAATGCCTTGATAAGGCTTGTAGTTCTGGAACGAAATAATAAGGCCGTACATCGGAATGTATTTGTAGATGATAATGTAGAGCAAGCCGGGCAAAATCATCAGGTACAGCCATTTGTTTTTCATTAGGCTTCGCATAAAGCGGCCTCTCCCGCCCGATGGCGCCGTCAGCTGGTTGTTCATCTCTTCCGCCCTCCCAATGCCGCTAGTGTCGCCGTAATGCGTTAATTCCGCACAACAAATACCCGTGTTATCCGTCAGGAAAACATGGTTTAAATATAGCGATTGATGAATCGGTTTGCCGCAGGCCGCTCCGGGCGGAGCAGCCGCGGCAAACCGTTAGTGCGAGTTCAAAACTGTTAGTGTGTTTTCTTACTTGCTCTGTTCGTACGCGGCGTTAAATTCTTCGATCATTTGAGCGCCGCCCTCCGACTTCCAGCGCTCCACTTCCTTGTCGAAGCCAGCCTCGTCCAGCGAACCCAGCATATAGTTGTATGTGGCGTCCGTAATGATCTGCGCGAGACGGTCCTTATGCTTCGTAAACGTGTCGGAGTCCAGCGTAAGCGTCGGGTCTGACACGACATACGAATCGTTGTCCGCGAACAGGTCCTGCGCCTTCTGCATCGGCGCATAATCGTAGCTTCCCTCCAGACGTCCGTTCGTCGCCGGATCGCCTACTTCGATCGTATTATAAGGTTTGACGTCGCGATCGATCTTGGCCTGGTCGGATACCGGCACCGCTTTGCCGCCTGTGACGGTATAATGTTCCCCTTCGATTCCCCAATACAGCAGATTGGCGATTTCCGGACTCATCAGGCCGTCCATAAACGCAAGCACCTGCTTGAGCTCTTCCTCGGATTTGATGGCCGATTTCGGGAACAGATACGGGTGGTTGAAGCCCGGTCCGGAAAATACGGTAAACTCGCCGCTTGATCCCTTCACCTGATTATGAACGTCCAGCTTGGCGTCCGGCTGCACCTGCGACAAGCCCGTATACAGCTGCTGCACGTCGCACATGCATCCAATGTACACGCCGGCTTTGCCGTTGCTGATCATATTCTGCTGATCGGTTTTGCTCGTTACCGGAAAGTCCGAATTGATGTAGCCGTTCTCCCTAAGCTTCTTGAAGAAGTTCATCGTTTCCTTGTACGAAGGGAACAGGAAGGCTGGCGCCAACTTCCCTTCAAGCAACCCCCATTCGTTCGGGGTTCCATTCCACGAAGCGACTGTCTTGAAGGCGCCCGAAGCGAGATCGCCTCGATCGGCCAGACCCAGCGTATCCTTTTGACCGTTGCCGTCGGGATCCTCGTTCGTAAACTTTTCGATCATGGCATACAATTCGTCCAGCGTCTGCGGCGCGGACAGTCCAAGCTTCTCCGCCCAATCCTGACGGTAGATCATGCCCTGACGGGAGAGCGGACGTCCTTGATACAGCGCGTACAGGTTGCCGTCCACCTTCGTATTGTTCAATACTTCCGGCTTCAGCTTCTTCAGGTTCTCATATTGATCGATGTAAGACGCAATATCCCAGAACTGCCCGTCCCGGATCGCCTCTCTGTTCGCGCCCGTGATGGTGATGTTGACGATGTCCGTCAGGCTGCCTGTCGCGGACGCCGCATTCATCCGGTCCTGGAAGGTCGATGCCGGAATCCACTGAATGTCCAGATCGACGTTCAGCTTCTCTTCAATGAGCTGCTCGATCTTCGGATCCGGCGTCTCTGCCATATGCAGCGGCGTCATAATGGATATTTTGGCCGGCGCGGCCTTTCCTTCCGTACCTCCTGTTCCCGCGTTGTTGCTTCCCCCCGTTGAATCGTTGCCATTACTGTTGCCGCATGCGCTGGCAAGCAGCGTCAGCGTCATAAACATGCCGATTGCAGCTCTCCGCTTCACGCTTCTTCAACTCCTCGATCTGTAGTGGTTGTTGCTCCGTCATCGTAAGCTGCCGAGAGGCATATCGCCTATACTCATATCGCCAGTTCCCTTGCCGCGCAAGGGATTGCGGGGTTTTCCAATGAAATGATTATGCAGGATATGGCGCCTCCCGTTTACTTGCCTCCGTATTGCGAGCGATACTGCCCCGGAGTCATCTCCTCCTGCTTGCGGAAGGCCCGGATAAAGTTATGGGAATTGTTGTACTTCAGCCGTTCGGCGATATCCTTGACGGTCATATCGGTCTCCGTCAGCCACTGCTTGGCGATCTGCAGCCGGTAGCCCGCCAGATACTCGCTGAACGTGTGGCCGGTCTCCTTCTTGAAGACGCTGCTGAGATAGCTTGCATTATAATGCAGTCGCGCGGCACAATCCTCCAATGTGAACTCGGATTCATAATGATTCCGGATCAAATCGATAATGCGCTCCGACAGCTTCTGATCCTGCGAGCTGCGACGCTCGCCGAATTGACGGAGCATCGGAAGCACCAGCTTCTCCTTGAACCACTCCTCGATCTCCTCGCTGACATGCAGCGCCAGAACTTCCTCGTATAACGACATCCGGTATGCGCCGCTTTTGCCGAGCGTGATTCCCTCTTCCTGGGCAAGCAGCAGAATGCGGTTGAGCAGCCGAACCAGCGACAACTGGTAGTGATCCGGCAGCTCGATCTGGTGGATGGCATCCGACATCCAGCCGCGCAGCAGCGTCAGCGCTTCCTCCTGCTCCGCGAGCTTGATCGCCTGCACCAAATCGTGTTCCGTCCGGACCGGATACTCCGCAATGATCGAGGACTTGCCCGCGTTAAGGCTGCCATACGGCACGATAATCCCTTTGCCGAGCCGAATTCGGTAGGTCAGCGCCTCCAGCGCTTCTTCGTAGGCGCGCGCGGCATGCTTCATATCAAAGAAGATGCCGCTGATGCCAATGCTGGCGGACAACCCGAGATAACGGGCGATCAGATCTTTCAGCTTCTCCGTCAGCCGGTAGACATGCTCGTCTGCCGCTTCGCGTCCTCCGCCCTCGTAGCCGTTGACCACAACGACGGAACGGTCCATCAGCAAGACGGGAAGACGCTGCTCCTTCGGCACGACCTCCTCCGTCATGTTGGACACGGCAAATAGCAGCAGCTCCAGATCTTTGGATTCGTAATGCGTATTCTCCAGCGTGTCGACCTGTATGGCAAGGACCGCCATATGCTCCCAAGAGCGGCTCAGTCCGAAATGCTCCAGCTTTTCTCGAATTTCCGTCTCCTTAAGACTGCCGCTGAGCATCCGGTGCAAGAACAGCGCGCCGACCTGCTGCGCCTGGCTACGCATCTCGTTCTCCAGCTTGGAGTTGGAGTTGAACAACTGCTTGATATGATCCTCGATAACCTGGACCTCATTGCGCGACGAGGGTTCATTTCCCTCGCTCCCGCCTTCGATTGCGGTAACCAGACGGTTGAGCGGCCTGTACAGCTTGTTCGTAGATAACCAGACGATGCCGAAGCACAGCAGCAGGATGAACAGACTGACCGCCAGCGTAAACCAGCCGATCTGCCGCGATTCCGACGTCAATTGGTCGATGGATACGACAGACATATACGTCCAGCCGTTAAAGGCGGATTTCATATACGTCACCGTATAGGGGCGGCCGTCCAGCTCCGCATGCAATTGACCGGAAACGCCCTTCATCGCAAGCTCCGCCTGGGCAACGGGATGGCCGGAGAACGGCTGGCCGATCATCGTCCTGTCCTTGTGCAATATAATTTGACCGTCCTCGTTTACCACGAGGATTTCCTCTTGCCCCTCTCCGTCCGTAATAAGGCCCGTAATGCTGCACGCCGGGATATTCGCGATGGCCAGAGCGTATTTGTGAATCGTAATATGGGGCAATTGCTTAACCAAGCTAATCATATAGGGACAGCTTTGGCTCGAGATAGGATCCTTGTAGTCGCTTTTGGCCACAAGCTGCCATGAGGTATGCGGAGTCAAATCGAATTTCGCAAGGTACGTTTCTTCGTCGGGATGCTCGTTCAGCCGCTTGATGCCCGAGTTTTTGATCAGCCAGTTGCGCTGTTTGTTAACGATGATAACGTCCTCTACCTTCGTATCAAAAGACTGCAGGTGAGTAATCTCGCTCTTGAGATTGTTGTATAGCTGAAAGCTGGGCGCCTCCATTTCGCTGTACATCGCATCCTCCATAACGCGGGATTCCGAAAGGTTCGTCAGCGTATGCTCCACCGTTTTGAGCACTTGCTCGATGCTCGCGTTTAATTGGCTCAGGTATTGAACCTCGGCTTGGTTGACCCTCTCTTGTACTTGTTTGGAGGACTGGATATAGGCGAACAGCCCGATCGCGACGACGGGCAGAATACTGAGTACGCTTCCAAGAAGAATCATTTTTTTAAGCAAGCTTTTTTTGCGCATGATGCCGGCAACCTTTCCGTTAACCATGATTACCTTTCATTATAATCGTCAATAGTGTTATTATCGAGCCCGTACGACAGCTCCCACAAATTAGAACAAGGAGTCCTCCCATTGCAAGCATACGTAGAAGTTATTTTTCGAACGATCGCCGCTTTTATCCTCCTCATGATCACGTCGAGAATTCTAGGCAAGCAGACGATATCCAATATGACCTTCCATGACTTCGTGAGCGGCATCACGCTGGGCGCCATTGCGGCGAATTTGGCGTTTAACGATAAGCTCAACCATTGGCTCATCGTCGTATCGCTTTTGATGTTCTTCGGCATCTCTTTCCTCGTGTCCAAGATCGCGCTCAAAAACCGGGCATGGAACCGGGTAGTATCCGGCACTCCGACCGTCGTGATCGAGAACGGCAAAATTCTCGAGGACAACATGCGAAAAATCCGCTACACGTTGGACTCTCTGGCCCAATCTTTGCGTGAAAAAGATATTTTCAATATGGAGGAGGTTGAGTACGCGTGCCTGGAGGATCACGGGAAGCTGTCCGTCAAGAAGAAAAGCGAGTATGAGTGGGTGACGCGCAAAGATCTGAAGCTGCATGTCGCGGCCGTCAAGTCGTTCCCCGTCGAGCTGATCATGGATGGCAAAATCATGGAAGACAATCTCGCTCAAAACGGGCTGACCGTCCAATGGCTGGAGCAGGTACTTCAGCAGCGCAACAAGTCTGTATCCGACGTGTTCTATGCCGTGAGAGGTACGCAACATCAGTTGTATTTTGACTACTATCGGGATCACATTAACAAACCTATCGATTAGCCCCGACTCCGGAACTACTATCATTTTTGAAATGTGACGGTCACACCTCGACTCTTACAGCTTCAAATCAGAGGCATTTCTCCCCTTTAAAGCTTCTAAGAGTCGCGTATGTCCGTTACAATCGCGGCTATCAAAAAACAGGCGGCTAAGGGTCGATAATGAGGCCGTCGATTCATTGTGTGAAAAACTGGAAATGAAGCTGCAATCAATCATCGCCAACGAGTTAACGGAATTGAGGGCCCTTATATGGATCGTTTGGCGTGATTTTAAAGTCTAACGGAACTCTTCGACGTTATTCGTGAGAAATCCAGGCAAATCGCGGACTTTTGCCCATTATAAGGGCTGTCAGTTCCATTAGATTTGCGAAATGCCGCTTTTTGCTGAAATAACGCCTTTCATTTCCGTTACAGTTGCTCCCGTTCATTTCTTACCTGACTCTTGCCCGCAATTTCACCTTTGCACAATGAATAGACAGCCTCGCCTGTCCGTTAGATTTGTTTAAGGTTAACAATCGGACAAATAACGTCGCTGGTGTCTGTTAGGATCATGACGGTATTGAATCAAGAACCTAATTTTTTGTAAATTCTTTTGACTCTTTTGAGTTGAGGAGCCGTTAAATATGGTTCTCTTGTTCGTAAAACATTCAAAAATTTCTCTTTATTCTCATCCGTTACTGCAACAAGCGTGCTTTCGGAATGCTGTGGAATTTCCTTCGTTCTGCAAGCTTCCAGGTGTTGGAGCAAGAACGGAAAAATCTCGTCATTGTTTTTCTTACTGACGGCTGCCAGCTTCGCAAGCGTTAGGACGCCCTTGTCAATTGTAATAACCGAGCCTGATTTCATTGCTTCTTTTATAGTGTTAAGATGAGCCATTATGGATTCCGAAGCTACCCCCGCAATCGTGGATAACGCTGTCATGCCGCCCCATACCAAACGGTTATCGCGGCTCTTCAGCAGCTCTACGAAAGTCGATGCATACTTGCTTATGAGTTCAGGCTTAACTTGCCCGATCTCGTACGCTACTTTAATGCAATCGTATTGAATCCTTTTGTCCTTGCTAGACAGGTTTTCGATTATTACTTCTATACCTGCATGATCTTTTTCGCTAGCTAACCTGTGGGCCAGTTCAATGTTCGGCTCCTCATCGTTTCGACTTAATTGAGAAGCTAATAGGCTCACGATTGAGATTGACATCATAATCCCTCATTTATTAATTTTTTTTGTACAATCATTATAGCAAGTAATCAGACATCAATGTGTAGACGGATCGCCTCCATGAACGGATTAAAAGAAAAATAAGCTGACGCCGGTAAAGTACCGACGCCAGCTTTCAGCCTAGGGCTAATGATAACACATCTTCTCTTACAAATCGCCTAAATCGCGGCCATAATCCTTCACATTCAATACCAGCACGGCAGCTTCCGCCCGTGTTACCGTGCCCAGCGGCGCAAATCGGCTGGCGCTGCGCCCGCGCATCACGCCTGCTTCGTATACTGCCGCCACATATCCGCTTGCCCATGCGGGAATTTGGCCCGCATCGCTAAAGGACAGCCCTTCTTTGTTTGCCGCCATTGGCAATTTCAGCGACTTGGCAGCGATCGCCGCCAGTTCGCTACGATTCGTCAGGCTCGCCGGTCGGAATGTGCCGTCCTCATAGCCGCGAATGATACCCGAAGCCACGGCTCCCGCTACAGCCAAGCGTGCCCATGACGGGATGGCCTCTGCATCAGCAAACCCCAACGCACCATTGACATCCTGCGCTTCCGCCTCCCAGCCCAGTGCTCGTGCAAGCATCGCAATCAGTTCCACTCGACTAATCTTGTTATCCGGGCGAAACACTCCGTTGCCATATCCTTTGACGATTCCAAGCGCTAGTGCCCGTTCGATGTTCGACTGCGCCCAATGCCCCTCAATATCGACCAGTTTCTCTAGCGGGTTACTCGGCTCCTGCCCACTTTCTGCGCCACCGTTACTCTCCGGTTCGCTGGCAGGTTCCTCTGACCCTTTAGATCCATTTGACTCATTGCTCCCCGAGTTTCCGTTATTGCCGTTATTGCCGGTATTGCCGTTATTTCCACCATTTTCGCTGTTAGCAGCCTTAAGCTTGATCGCCAAAGTTTCCCCTGCTTCGAGCGCTAAGACTAACTGATTGCCATTAACTGCAACAGCATCGCCAGATATCAGCTCCAACGCAGTATAGGCATTAGTTAGCCCCATGCTTGCAGGGTCAATCGTTATGATAGCTGACCCGGCCGACGCCGAATCATTTAGCACAGTAAGATAGGCTGTGTCTCCATGCCCATAACGTTCGAGATATACGTCTGCATTATTGCTGCTTGCATGGGTCACTGGCATCCAGCCTGCCTCTGCTACTTGCTTTATAATAGGAATATAGGTTTTGAACAATTCCCGATCTCGCTCATAAAATTGCGGTTGCCAGTATTGGAACCCGTAGTCAGAGTGTGACGCAACAAAGTTGCTTGGGAAAATACCGTAAAAGAGGCTGCGTTGCATATATTTTTCCATGTGGTTATAGCCAAACAACAAAGAATCCGTATTTTGCAACAATAGATATGGCTTTTGCCCGGATAATGTCCTGAACCTGCTCAGCATCTCGTCGTTATCCGGATTAAATGATCCGTCCCAGCCAAGCCAGTCTCTTTCAATTCCCGCCACATCAAGCCATGGCATATAGATGGAATATGTCAGCGGCGTACCATTAGCCATCGTGTAATTCCCATCGCTATGCATTCGATCGGCTATTCGAGTCACCAATTCCAGACTGGAAAATGCCCTGTGGATGGCCGGCCGACCTGTTAACTTGGAAAAAACAAGCGGTGTATTAGCATAGGGATAATGGGCACGATTATAATTTAATGTCTGAGGATAGCCGTCCAAGGTGTCCAAATACTCGCCATTTACGGCAGGAGTAGTTAGATAGCGCTCCTCAAGCTTCTCCTCGCTATAGTAATTCGTGTAGCCATTCGGTTCTCCCGGTAAGTCAGGATTGCCGTTAATCATCCATAACGCTCCCGTATTCCACGGCGTGATCAGCCACTGCAGGTACGGATCGCCTTGAGCATTCAGCATCGCAGCAGCCTGGGCCATTTGCGCCATTTCATCGCCTTGGCTTGCTGCACTGTCGCGCAAAGTGATTGCGGATTCCACCGTTTTGGGCTGGCTGGGGTCGATGCTTTGCCACCATGTCGAAGGCTCCGAGTAATGGAACACCAATATATCGTTGGCGTTGGCAAACGCAGTATCCGCTACGTCATCATCCCCTTCCTTAAACATAAAACCAAAATCCTCCCAATTGGGAATATTGCGTATCGAAGCAAAGGGCATCCAGATCCCTTGTTCCGGAACACGGACGTTATAAAATTCCGGGAATAGTTGGGTATATCTATCAAAAGCGCTTCGGAATCCCCACTCCGGATCAAACCGATGGATAACAAAGGCAAACTCCGCGCTGGATGGAAAATTAACCGTATCCGGGACAAGCCCGAATTCAAACGTAATCATCAATTGTTTTGTTCCGCCATTGTAATCAATTCGGTAGTGAGTTGGTTTATTGTAGTCAACACCAAGGGAAATTGCCTTGTTTTCCGTCTTTTGATAAATAGCCCCCATTGGATAAATGGACATCGGACCTGTTTCGAAATCAACCAGATGGCTATAGGTATAAACATCCCCTGCCTTGCCGACTTCAATTTCACGGCCATTGCGGACATAGTCCCCCCACTCCCAGCCTTCTGCGTCAATAGGCAGCGCAAAGGTCAACGTTACCGCGCGATCGTCCTCGCGTGTATCCGTCAACTTGCCGCTAACTTTAATACCGCCGGGAACTGCCGTAAAGTCAGCATCAATCGCCAGGCCAAGCTTCTCTACAACTCCGCTGTAATTATTGGCATCGTTGTTTGAAACTCGTGTAAACGCATACACATCCGATTTATCCATTTGGTCAGCTACCAGAAATCCGGATGGAATGCTGGCATCGGCGATTTCATCCCCCCCTAGCTTAAGAGAGGTAATTCCGTGCTCACCCAGCGACAGCTCCAATCCATCAGAGGAGGTAATCGTCGTATAAGTGCTTTGCTCCGGCATGGCCAGCGGCTGAACAAGGGCATCCTCAAATGCCGCAGCTTCCGTCGTTATATAATTGACTGAAAAATCATCAAACCATACTTTTCCAATATGTCCTCCACGGAAAAGCCCATATACGGAAATGGATTCAACCGGCTTGCGTGGATAAAAATAGTACGAGCTCTGCTGCCAATCATGTGTACCCGTTACAAAAGAAGCGGTTTGACCATACTGAGCCGTACCATCGGCAAATGTAATATCGAGCCAAAGCGCATAACCTTGATCAATATCTCCTTCCACATTCTGCGCCTTGCTCCAGCCGCTAATGACAATAAGACCGTTTGAAATCCCGCCGACCTGGACTGTCTGGGCAATGCCTGACGCATCTTCTCGAGAGGTATTTTCCACCATTACTCCCCTCGAACCGTTGCGGCCCCCCGTATCGACTATCGTATAACCGCTGCCAAAAGGCTCCCACTGTGCGATAGCATTCCCATCCAATTGTTCGAAACTACCGTTTTCATCCAATGCGATTCCTATCTCCGACGAATCAAGCCGTTCCATGGCTTTAACCGAGCCCGGGAGTTCCTGTACCTTTACGTCATCAAACCAAACCGTTCCGGATTTGTTGCGAAATAGCGCATATAATGCCACTTTTTTGACAGGCTTTTCCGGATTGATCACAAACTCGGTATATTCCCATCCATGTGTGCCAGTCTGAAAGCTTACTGCCTGCCCATACAACATACTATCGTCGGCATATGTGATGTCGACCCATAGCGAATAATGCTCGTTCGGAGTACCGCTTACCTGATCCGCTTTACTCCAGCCGCTTACTTTTAACGGTTGGACCTCGGTCCGATTAAGGTCTACAAACTGATACATGCCACATTCTGCAGTTTCAACCAGATTGGTGCAACTTGCCGAGTAGGTGCCCGAATGTGCATCTCCAGCTTGGATTTGGTAGCCGGCATACCAGTTGCTCCACCCTACAGCGGATGTACCCAGAGTCTCCTCAAAGTCCCCATTTTCCAATAAATTGCTTATATTTGTTGTTTCTTCTGTAACCGCTGCATAAGAGGATGCTGGAAAGCCAGGGACTAGCAGGCATACGATAAGTAACATACTAGAAAAGACCTTAATTTTATTCAGCACGGGTTAGCCCTCCTATAATCGTTTGTCGAACCTAGCGATTACTAATCTAGCATCGGTCTATCCAAATATAAGTAAGCACAGCTGGACCAGTTATCCTCACGCTCAAACAGCCCGAATGGCGGCAGCTTCTCCGGTTGCTCCAAATTAATTTCTTCGCCCTCGCTGGACGCAGCGTATACGGGATTTCCAAGCGATTTTAGCTCAAGCAAAGTCTCCGGTCCCCAGCAGCCGATCTGTTGAATTGTGACTTTAATGTCTTCATGAAAGTAAACAGGGTCAAGCACATGATATCTATAAAAGCTATAGCGCATGTTTTCTTTATCCGCTAACAGGCAGCCTTGGTATAAATGATTGGAGGTGCCTAGCTCCCAGCCTGTGCCGATGTAATCTTCTGCGCCCGTCCCGCATAGCGTGGGCAGATCTTGGTCGCCATCCAAATAAATCTTCACCTCTCCTTCCCCCCACCAGGATCTGCCGTAGCGGGCATGATCGGCAATGACTGAAAAGTGTGCGCCTAAATATCGGCCCCTGCCCGATATTGCCGGTAAAACTTCAAAGTCCTGGCGCAACGCCGTTTGATGTTGATGCCGGTATAACGCGTGAAAATAACAAACCTCCGGTCCATGGTCATCCCCAATGGTATAATCAATATCATAGTAGAGGTGATCCACATGCAAATTACTCTCGTTATGCAATTCTATTCGCATGCCGGTTCGAAACGGCATTGGTATATAGCTGGTCAAGCTTCTGCCTTCAGGGCTGGAAAAAAGGGCGGTTTGGTACGGGCCAAGCTCTCCTAGCCCCAGCCCGAATAAACTTCCAAGCGGAACATCTACCGCCGGTTCGGGCGCTCCGTCCCAGTAGATCGTTATTCTCAAACCCATTAACATAGCAGGCGATCGATCGCTTAAAGTCATCCAAATTCGACGTATTGTGCCGCTCGTTCCCGTTACTTCGCTTAATCGCAGCGTCTGACCACTATGCAACGTAAACCACGGAGAACCTTTTCTCCCTCCAGCGGCACGTCCTCCCGCTCCTTTATCCCCGTTCACATTTTCCGGGCTGGACCATCTTGTATGAAGCCCTGCTGGAACTTGATACCATAAATCAACTTGTGACACTTCTAATCCCTCCGTAATTAAAATTTTTAACTTGAACGCTTTATTCTTTTACGCTGCCAATTGTGATACCCTTAACAAAATATTTTTGCAGAAACGGATAGACCAGCATAATCGGCAGTGCACCAAGAAAAATTTGGGCTGTCCGCAACGTTTTTTCGCTTAAATTTTGCAAGGTAGAAATATCTTGTGCGGTTATCATTTTGAAATTAATTGATTTTACCAATGTGTACAGGTATGACTGCAGCGGATACTTTTCCGGTGAATTCATGTAAATAATTCCATCAAACCAGGAGTTCCAATGCCCGACGATCGTAAACAGGCCGATGGTTGCAATGGATGGCAGCGAGACTGGCAGATAGATTTTCCAGAGGATTGACCAATGCCCGGCGCCATCAATTAAGGCTGCCTCCTCCATTTCCTTTGGTATGCCGCGAAAGAAGTTCAACATTAATACTGCGCTCCATACATTAAGAGCTCCTGGAATAATTAACGCCCAGATTGTGTTGAGCAGCATCGTTTCTTTAACAATAATATAGGTCGGAATCACCCCCCCGCCAAAAAACATAGTAATGACAAAATACCAAACATACTTCGTTCGCCAGCCAAATTGC
>NZ_BDQX01000333.1 GCF_003112455.1 Paenibacillus agaridevorans | reverse complement strand
TCTGCATGCGCCTTGATTCAAATCCAGTTCCCGCATATATCCGGTAACTTCTCCTGACGGCAGGGGCAATTGGATATATAGATCTCCAAGCGGCTGATAATGGCCGTAGTGCGGGTTAAGCGGCGTTTTCATATGCTTTTCCGCCAGCTCGTGAGCTTCGCGGTAGCTGCCTTCGAACAGCAGTCGCCGAACCTCGCCAATCGATTGCAGCAAGCCGGGACTGGTATCGTAATGCGGCTTTCCCGACCATACCGTCTCTTCGTTCAAGCCGATACGTTCCTCATGAATGCCTCCGTAGACCATGCCGCCCAGCTTGCCGTTTCCTACTGGAAGCGCTTCCGTCCATTGCACCGCCGGACGATCGTACCATAAGCGCCAGTGCTTCCTCTCTTTATTCAACTGTCTTCTCCTCCTCTTGCTTAGACATTCGCCTTAACATATGGCGTTGGTTAGAGTAGATCAACTTCAATTATTGCCGTTGTTCGTAATTTTGTTGTTTCGGTTCAAGATTTAACGATCTCATTGAAATTCCCCACCGCATCCAATACGGTGGGGACCAATTTTATTTCTCCAATCCGAGTTCCGCCACTGTCTTCTCAACGGAGTCAGTGTACAGCTTATAGCTGAACGTGTTCTCTAACGTTTCAAGGAACTTGTCATATTCCGCGATCGGCGTTTTGCCGTACATGAAATTCGTCAACTGCTCTTGAACGAATCGGTCCGCATCGGCTTTCATGTAGCCCTCCGGAATATCGACCAGCTTATCTACAACAGGCAAGCGAGGCAATTCGGCTTCGAAATTGATATAGTCGGCTTGGTCCGGAAACTTGGTTTGCAGGTACGTTAGCTCCGGCCGGCCCGTAAATTGATAAACGAATGTATAGCCGTTTTCCTTTTTGCCTTGCTCCGTAATGGTAATCGTATCGCCGCTTGCCGTGTAATGAACATTTTCAAGACCGTAGTCAACCAAGCGATTGCCTTCTGTCGTCGAGACATAATTGAGCAGCTCGATAATTTTATTCAGCTTCTCCGGTTGTTTCTCCAGCGTCTTCGGCAATGCGAGCAAGTTATAGGAGGGACCTAAATCGTCTATGCCGGCGAATTGCAATCCGTTAGGTCCCTTAGGCGCCGCAAGCTGCGCCCAATCGGCATTCGGGTTGGCTTCCTTCCATACTTTAACCGCGGCTTCCTTGATCATCCCGCTCCAGCCGTCATAAATGATGCCGAATTTCCCTTGGAACGCCTTATCCTTCGCCGTATTTCCTTTGTTGCTCAAAAACTCGGGATCAACTACGCCTGCATCGATAAACTTCTTCACTTCCGTCAAAGCGTCTTTCATGGCCGGATCATAGAGCGCATTTCCGACCTTGCCATCCTTTAGAATGCTGACCGGAGCCGATTCCGTGCTGCCGCCCAGCGCGGTCGTGCCCGGAGTAACGCCGAACGCTCCGAACAGAGGCGAGAACGTGCTGATGCCATTGCCCGTAATCCCGAACGTATCTTTTTTGCCGTTGCCGTCAGGATCGTTTTCGGTAAAAGCCTTCGCCACATTGAACAGCTCCTCGACCGTTGTCGGCGGGGATAGCTTTAGATGGTCCAACCAATCCTTGCGAATCCAATACGTTCCGACTTCCAATCCATTCGTCCTTGGCAGCGCATATTGCTTGCCGGCGACTACGCCCTTCTTAACTTCATCGGCGCCAACAAATTCCGAATAATCGCCGAGCTTATCGAGATAAGGCCCCAAGTCCAGCAGTACGCCGTTTTTGGCGTAAGACTGTATTTGATCCTTCGAAATGAGCATCAAGTCGGGAGGTGTTCCTCCTGCCATCCGCGTGTTGATTTTGGTTGCAAATTCACTCGCTTCGAGCGTCATGGTCAAATCGATATTCAGCTTTTTGTTCAGCTCTTTCTTAACAAAATCGTCCTTTGGAAAACCGGGGCCATCCGCGGAAGTGACGCTGCCTTCCTGCATCACTTCAATCTTCACGGGATCGGCGGATGCCGAGGGTGACGGAGCATTCGACGGCGATTCCGATGGATTCTCCGACTGAGATTTGTTGCCCGAGCATGCCGCAAGCAAGCTGGCAACGAGTAGAATGGCTGTTACAGCTTTTAATTTCATGTTTACCCCTTCTTTCATTTTTTTATATGTGTACGCAGCAGCTCGTCCCATCAGGGCTCGGGTCTGGCGATTCACAGCGGATCAGCCTTTAATGGCCCCAATCAAGACGCCTTTCGTGAAGTGTTTCTGGATAAACGGATAAACGATCAGGACGGGCAAGCTTGCGACGATAACGGCCGCCATCTGCAGCGTCGGCGTCGGCACGACAACCTCCATCACATTTTCAAGGGAATTGCTCGTAAGCAGCAGCTTGCGCACCACGATCTGCAGTGGATTCAAATTCGGGTCCGTAATGTACAGGACAGCCGAAAAAAAGTTGTTCCAGTTGGCTACCGCATAAAATAAACCTATCGTTAACAAGGATGGCACCGACAGCGGGATGACGAGACGGGACAGAATCGTCCATTCGCCGGCCCCGTCGATTCGCGCCGACTCGAACAGTTCCTCGGGAAGCCCTTCAAAAAACGTCTTCATAATCAACAAGTTATAGGTTGCGACAGCGCTCGGAACAATGAGCGCCCATACCGTATTTAACATCCCTAAAGATTTGACCAGCAAATAAGTCGGCACGATGCCTCCGCTGAAGAGCATCGTAAATACGATCAGAAACAGGATGATCCCCCTGCCCTGAAGCCCTCTCCTGCTGAGAGGGAAAGCGCCCAAAACCGTAAGCAGCAAATTGATCGCAGTCCCTACCGTTGCCGTAAATAATGACACGAGCATGGAACGGGGCAGCTCTGACGTTTGAAAGAGATAGTTATACGCTTCAAACGTGACCGACCTGGGGATGACGAGAAACCCGCCATTTTTGATCACTTCTCCGTACGGGGTCAGCGACATGGATACAACGAACAACAATGGGAAGATACTTATGACGCCTACGAAAATCAGAATCAAATTAATGATAATGCCCGTTGCGCGTTCTCCGTTGCTGATTACCATATGCCTCCCCCCCATCTTCTTGCGATCTTATTGGCGGTCAGCACAAGCGCCATGCCGATTACCGATTTAAACAAACCAACGGCGGCAGCCAAACTAAAGTTTAATTGCTCAAGTCCGGTACGATAAACCCATGTATCGATAATATCGCCTACCGAGTAGACACGGACGTTGTAGAAAATAAAGATTTGATCGAATCCGGCGTCCATAATGTAGCCCAGTTTCAATATGAGGAGCAAAACGATGACGTTGGCGATACCCGGAAGCGTAATGCTCCACATTCTCCGAAGACGCCCCGCCCCGTCCATCATGGCCGCTTCATACAGCGACGGATCGATGCCAGCGATTGCGGCTAAATAAATGATCGCTCCCCAGCCGAGGTCCTTCCACACATCCGTTCCGACCAGAACGGATCGGAACCACTCCGGCGCGCTAAGGAAAGAAATCGCGTCATACCCTAAGTCGCCGAGCCAGCGGTTAATCAGTCCGGTCGTCTCGGACAGAAACGCTACGGCAATTCCGTAGACGATGACCCAGGACAAAAAATGCGGCATGTAGCTTAACGTTTGAACCCACCGCTTCAACCGGACACTCCGGGACTCGTTCAGCAGGATGGCCAATATAATGGACGGAGCCATGCCGAATATCAGCTTATAACAGCTGATCAGCAGCGTATTGGTTAACAACTGCGAGAAGTAAGGCGATTTGAATAACATCTCGAAATATTTGTACCACGGATCCGCCCAATCGGACCCCGATATTCCCGCTAAAATGTTATAGTCCTTAAACGAAATGATCACGCCGTACATCGGTACGTACTTAAACAGGATATACCACGCGACAAGCGGAAATAGCATCATATAATACACTTTATTTTTTCTCCATGCTGTCAATCCGCAACACCTCCTTATTCCTTGATGTACCTTCATTATCAACGACAAGCGCCTATGAAATAATGAACAGATTTATTTATCGGCAGTAACAAATTTATTCACTTTCACATTGGGCGCATAGCTGAATGCGTCGCAACAACAAAAAAAGGCAGCGTCTCCCCGTCGAACGAGGCAGCTTGCCTTTTCCCATTCATTCGTTATTTTTCTGCTTATCTTCCGCCAGTTTCATCCGTTCCGCTTTTTTGTTGTCCCGGAATTCCGACGGAGTGAAGCCCGTCCATTTCTTAAACTGCTTCAAAAAATAGTTGAGATGGACAAAGCCTACCCGCTCGCATATCTCCATGACGCGCAGATCCGTCTCCTCCAAATAATGGCAGGCCCACTCGATGCGAATGCGCAGAACATATTGGATAAACTGCTCGCCGGTTTTTTTCTTGAACAAGCCGCTCAAATACTGCTCTCCCATGTTGACGTATTTAGCCATGCCCTTGAGCGTAAGCTCCTTGTCGTAGTGGCTGTTCACATAGGCAATAATTTTGTTTATTTCCGGATGATCGGTTTCTTTCCGTTTAATTTTATGTTTGGAATAGTCGCGGAGCCTCTCCAGCAGACGATCCAGCGCTTGCTCGCGGCTCTCGCATTTCATCCATTCCGACATCCCCGCCGGGGTCTGCTCCGTAATGCGGGCGAATGTTTTGTCCAGCCGGTTAGCCGTTTCGATAATAAGTTCTGCAGGTACTTGGCCGTCTTGCATATAAGCCCATACCGCCTTTAGTGCCTGCTCGCATTCCGACCACTTCCCTCTTTCGAAATATTGAATAATTTCGCGCTCGTCTTTCCACGGAATGCTCTCGGTGTTCCATAGCTCAAGCATCGTACCGATCGATTGCTGCTCCCGTTTTTTGGTTAGAGCCCACGTCACTTTTTGAAGTGCCGTTTGAAGCTCTCCAGGATCCATGGAAGCTTTCAGCAAGTATCCGCTCGCCCCGTTCTGCAGCGCTTGTCTCGCATATTCAAATTCGTTCACGCAAGTCAGCATAACAAACTCGGCCTCATGAGCGCTATCCTTGGCGGCCCGCAGCAGCTCGATTCCATCCATGCAAGGCATCATAATATCCGTCACCACGACATCTACCGGATGCGTCTGCATATAATCCCACGCCTCAAGGCCATCCTCCGCCTCCGCCACAACTTCGAAGCCAAGCGCCTCCCAATCGATAGCTTGACGAATGGAACGAAGCACGAAAGGCTCGTCCTCTACAAGCAAAAGCTTCCACATCGTCATTCCTCCATTTCCGACTGATAGGGATTCGACACCAGAAGCGGAATCGTCATTCGCACCAGCATGCCCTCTTCCTGCTGCTTCAATTCAAGCCGTCCATCCTCTCTGTAGAGCAGAGAGAGTCTCTCTCGCAAATTGCTGAGTCCTATCCCTTTGCGCGTTCTTGCTGAAGACGGTCTTTTCGGCCGATTGGCCGCAGCGCCATTGTCCTCTACCTCGAGTACGAGGAGCCGTTCATCGCGGATGGCTCTTACGATAATCACTCCGCCTTGCTTGCGATAAACAAGCCCATGCTGAATCGCGTTTTCCACTAACGGCTGTAAGCTTAATTTGAGCATCAACGCATAATCAAGTTCCTCGTCCACTTCATAACGGACCTCGAAGCGATGATCGTATCGGAAAGACTGAATGTAACAATAAGCGCGCAGCAGCTCAAGCTCGTCCTTCAAAAAAACAAGATCCGTATCCGTGTTCAGGCTGCTCTCGAGCAGCTTCGCCAGCGCTTTGCACATTTCGGCCGTCTTTTCGTCGCCGAAATTGCTTGCGCTCCATTTGATCGTATTCATCGTATTCAGCAAAAAGTGGGGGTTCATTTGCGTAAGCAGCATTTGAAACTGAGCCGCTTCCTTTTGCCTCTCCTCCGCTTTAAGCTGACCGATGAGCCGGGAAATATCGTCGATCATGCCATTAAAGGCCCGGACGAATGACAGCACTTCCCCCTTATGCCGGCCTTCTGACAGCTTAATATTGAGCCGCTTATCCGCCGCCTCCTTCATTCGAATTTCCAGCAGACGAAGCGGTCTGGTCATGTTCGAGAGAGTAAGAAACGAAATGGCGGCAAATATGAGCGCAACAATAAGGAACGTATAAAATATTTGCCGTTTGAGGGACTGAAGATCTCCGATAAAAAAGTCCAGCGGAAACTGAGCGGCGACATACATGTTAACGCTCGGGATATATACGGCGTTATACACATACGTCCCGGACGAATCGATGTAATACGAATCCGCCCCCTGCCCGGCCAATTGCTTCAGCTTTGCAGCCAATTCGCCGCGGAGAACATAACCTGCATTCGTCTGAGCCTTCACAGCTCCAAATTCGTCTACGAGATAATAATTTTGTTTAATCTGCATGCTGTTTGCCGAATCCCTCAGCCATTGTTCGGCATCGATAGCGGCCCTCAGGCGCAGGCCCTCTTCGGACTTGTCATTCGAGAGCGAGTAATAGGAAAGCATCAGCTTTTCTCTATGCTCCTCTCCTATCCAGTTCAAGGCCGCTTCTTGCTCCCACCTCATGAGCGGTCCATCCAGCGGCAATTCTTCGCGTAATTTGGATGCCAATTGCGCGCGGACATCGGCTTTCTCCCTATCCGATCCTTGCAGCGGAAACGTCGTAAACGACAGACCGTCACTTTCCAACGTATATTGGATGTAGACGCTGTTCGGCAAATAAGAGCTTTTTAAAGCCGCAAGCTTCTCTTCTATCGTCTGGGCACGCTCGACTTGATTCAGGCTGCGGCTGTTTGCGAGCAGCTTCAACAGATCCGCTTCGCGCTCCATTTGCAGGACGGAATATTGAGCCGTCCATCGCACTTCCTCCAGCTTCGTCTTCATTAAGGAGAGCTGCGTACTGTTTTGCTGGCTAATTTTTTCCCCGATAACGGATTCGATTTGGTTGTAGTTTCGTATTTGCAGCAGGGAGAACGGTACGAACACAACCAATAGGAAGGTCAGGAATATCCGATTTCTCAATTTGGTCGGCCATAGTTTAGGAAATCGACGCTTCATCCTGTACCCCTCTCCTAAGGAACAAGAAGACCAGATTCCCGCCAAGCGGAAAGTGATCTTCCTCATTCGAATATTTATCGTTTCAACACAATTCTGTGAATAGTCTGTCTGCCTCTATCTTAGCTCACCATACGCTCTAATTTCCACAACTTCCGCATAGGCGCCGCCATTGGTCGACTCGACGACAAGCCGCAGGCGGTCGGTCGTTACGGATTTATCCAACGTATGCCTTCTCGTCCGTTTCCGGTTGTCGGTCTCCCGGTAAAGCGTCTTCCATGCGCCCTCTAGCCACGCCTCGATGCGGTAGTCCTTCACGAGCTCGGGAATGACAACGAACGGTGTGCGGTGATGAGCTTTGATGACCAGGAATGCATTCTGCGCGGTATCCGGCGACCAAAACAGACGGACATCGATCCATTGAAGCTCTCCTTCTTCCACCGACGTATAGGCTTGTGCCTCCAGTCGGTGAGGGACATAATTTTCCGCTTTGCCGGTGCTCCACACTTCCAATCCGTCTTGGCGTCTACGAGCAGCGACAGGCCCGTTAGCTCGCCGTCTACCGGGAACAGCAGCCCCGCGTCGCGTTCCAGCGGAAATGTCTTCTAAGGCGTCGTTACGGCAAGCTCACTCAATTCGCTTGAGGCAATAACGGACGCCGACCGCGCAAGATCGCGTTCATCCCGATTCGCAACGCCGATGATCGTCGCGTCCTGCCGAAGCAAGTGCTGCTGCAGCTCCGTCATATGCCCGCGATATATGTCGCGCGGCGTCTTGCGGTGCTTGACGCATAACGCGGCGCTGGCTCCCGCCGCCTCGCCGATGACCGCGCAGGTCGCCATCACGCGGGTCGTGCCGAAGGCAACATGCGTCGCGCTAATGTTCCGACCCGCGAACATCAGGTTGTTTACGTTCCTTGAATACAAGGAGCGGAACGGAATATGATAGTTGCCGTCGGCATGCAGATGCTTGGAGCCGCTCTCCGTCGCATACATCCCATGCGGCGGATGCAGATCAATCGACCAGCCGCCGAACGCGATACGATCTTCGAACGAAGTTTGCTTGATAATATCCCGTTGATGAAGAACGTAGTCGCCTATGAATCTGCGATATTCTCTCTTACCCGGTATAGCTCCCACCCATTCAAGCGCCATGTTGTCGGCGTCGAAATTGACGGAGTTTTTGATGAAATCCCATATTCCATATATAGCCGACCAGAGCTCGTCGCGAATGCGCTCGTTCTCATGGACGGTGTCCAGCTCGCATCATCCATCCGGTTACGGATTCAATGCTTCGATTCGCCTAGTCTCCCGTCGCTTCGACTTCATGCACATCGGTATTCAGGGACAGCTGAATGTTCGTTTCGGCCAATACGGTCTCAAGCATGACAAGATCCCAACCATAAGGGTTGCCCTCCGGATTGCGATACTGATTCTCGACGAACATCTCTCCCATAATGCCGGTCTCCGGCTGTAGCGGTTCGTCCCGTGAACGGTTGCGCCGCATACCCAGACGCGCACCTCGCTGCTCGAGTTGCCTCCGAGCACAAGCCGGTTCTGGACAAGCACGACCGTCTGACCGGAACGCGCGGCCGCCACCGCCGCAGAAACGCCGGATAAGCCGCCGC
>NZ_BDQX01000332.1 GCF_003112455.1 Paenibacillus agaridevorans | reverse complement strand
GAACGAGCCGGAAGCCAATCCGGTACCGCTTGAGCCCGTGTCCACCAAAAACGGAAAATTCGGTCTGTACCAAGAAACGCCGCCTAATATTTTCGTAGCCTTCAATAAGGAAATGAAAAACCCGAAGGCCGCGGTCGAATATTTGGATTGGATGGTAGATGAGGGATGGAAGTCGCTGGTCAACGGAGAAGAGGGCGTTCATTACAAGGATGTTAGCGGAGTGGCCCAAATGCTAGATGCGGA
>NZ_BDQX01000331.1 GCF_003112455.1 Paenibacillus agaridevorans | reverse complement strand
ATGCGCTCGGTTGGTGGCTTTTAAGTCGCCGAGACCGACTTAAACTTTCAGATGGGCTTGGTTGGCGGCTTTTAAGTCGTCGAGACCGACATAAACTTGCGGATGTGCTTGGTTGGTGGTCTTTAAGTCGTCGAGACCGACTTAAATTTTCAGATGGGCTTGGTTGGCGGCCGTTAAATCGCCGAGACCGACTTAAACTTTCAGATGTGCTTGGTTGGCGGCTTTTAAGTCGTCGAGACCGACTTAAACTTTCGAATGCGCTCGGTTGGTGGCTTTTAAGTCGCCGAGACCGACTTAAACTTTCAGATGGGCTTGGTTG
>NZ_BDQX01000330.1 GCF_003112455.1 Paenibacillus agaridevorans | reverse complement strand
CCAGCTGGGTTTCCCCATTCGGAAATCCCCGGATCAAAGCCTGCTTACGGCTCCCCGAGGCGGTATCGTTGTTCGCCACGTCCTTCTTCGGCTCCTGGTGCCTAGGCATCCTCCGTGCGCTCTTACTAGCTTAACCTAGTATTT
>NZ_BDQX01000329.1 GCF_003112455.1 Paenibacillus agaridevorans | reverse complement strand
TCTTTCAAGATTGTACTTTATTTCCACTAGTACTCTCCAACTTAATTAGGGGGCTTAATAGTTTCAACTTCCTTCAAATCACCTATTTTGCTAATTTTGTGACTTCCTCAGTCATTTGTGGAAGACCATAAGTCACAATTTCTCTAATTTTTTCAATTAATGAATTGTGAAGGTAAATTTTGATCTCCTCTATTACTGATATTTCACGACTATAAATTACCACTCATGTGTTTCTTCTTAAGGAGATCATTTAATGAGAGAATATTGTCATAAATAAGTGCTATATGTTTCTTGTAACTCAATTTATTCACATCACTTCTTAACGAACCACCACTATAATATATGTTTTGAATCATTGTTATCTTTCTAAATAATAAATCTGCATCTGTCGGAAATAATGAGTCATTTATATTTCTTATTAATGTTTCCATAGGTACGATGAACTGATTTGGCAAATAGCCAATTATATTAGGATCTTGCTGGTCTAGCATCTCTGCTTCGAATGCTCTCTCCATCTGGTCCAACATGTTTAAAACAACTAACTGGTATGTGATACGTAACGCTCTATTAGCTTCAATGTTCTCTTGAGCCTTTTGTTTTCTTTGTGCATTAAGAGTCATATTAACACCTATAAAAGTAAGTAATCCTCCTGTTATACCACCTAATGCACTAAAAATGCCGTTAATAAATTGATTTTGCTGATTCATTGAGGAAAAATTAAATAAAGCGCTCCGGAAACAATTCCGAAGCCCATCAAAAGTAATAGGACAACAATGGACCATATTACTGAATTAATCAATTTGTTATGTTCTCTTCTGTTCAAAGATACACCTCAATAAAAATGTTTTTTACCCTCTATTAGTGCCATCAGAAAAAAAGGTGAAATAATTGATGATCGGATCTCAATTAAAGCGAGAGTATTTACTACTCATTGAAACGTTGCTATACAATCTCTCCGTTTCTCCTTAAATTAGCCATGATCCGAGGATTGTCATTCTCTACACTGTAGAAATAAACCTCATCCACTTTACTCGCTATGTCCCATTTATCTATACTCCAATCATTTGTAGTAATTAATATAACTTTCCTTGATTTCACCTTTTCGAGCTCAATCAAAAAATTCTGATATCGCTTAGGATCATCTAAGACTGTTTGAACAGGAAAAAATAAAGTAAAGCAACTTTCATTGCCTAGAGGATTGGTTCTGGTGGAAGTTACGTAACTGTTTATATTAACAGTCATTCTGCCCAACTGATAAGTTGTTGTTGACTTAATTGAGTCTGGCAATAACTTTTTATCAAAAGCACGGTTTATAAAATCTGATATGTCAGACATAGAAGATGTTCTAATAATCCCTCTGTCAAACTCTTTATTTAAACACGACAAGACAACTTTTAATTTTGCATCATTGTCGTACCCGCGCACTAAAAGTATTCTTTTAGAATCATCATTCAAGAAATTAACAACTGCTTCAATTGCATTTTTTTTATCGCTCAATTTCAGACCCTCCCATTTCTACTTTACGGGACTATTCTACCAGAATTCTACAAATAATTATATAGGACATCCATCAACTGTCTCTTGTTTGATGGTCTCATTTTTGCGTAATATTAATTCATTCCACCTGAGAGGAGGAATCCGGATGGCGATCAAAATTGGTCGTTGGATATTTGTTGTTATCCTAGTCCGGACCGAAAATTAATTAAATCGGTCCAGAGGTTGTAAAAGAGAAGTTCGTTCTAAACTTCCTTGAAAAGGTACATAATGTACCGTGCGACTATTAATGTCGCATCCTCTTTTGCCGATTATGATAAAATATATTAAAACACATAAAGAACAGACCGCTGCTAGTTTTCCGTCCAACCTTTTTGTGTCACCTGCTGTTGCAGAATTGCAGCGAGGCGGATGCCCGCCACTTTTAGTAAGTTGTGGGCCAAAGCCACAATCCCAAACACCGTGTGAACCTTGCCTAGCCCTCGCAAGGAGAACCGTCGGAACGACCGGTTGCCCTTGATGTGACCAAATACGCTTTCTACCTCGACTTTACGCCGAGCATAGATCACGGATTTTTCGTCATCCTCAAGGGCTTTTTTGGCCTTTGCTTTTAACTCTTCCCAAATGGTATTCCAGTGTACTTGGCGGTTCCCCTTTGCTTTGGTGCATGCGGGCTTGAAGGGGCAGTTGCTGCAATCTTCACATTCATATTGCTTGAAGCTTTGTTCCAAACCAGATACGTTTTTCTTCGTTTGGTATTTCTTAAAGCGAACGTAACGGCCATTCGGGCAAATGAATCGATCCTCCCACTCCTCATACGTCCAGTTAGAGGCATGCCGAATGTCCTTCTTGTAACAACGTGTTTCTCAAACATGAAGCTGCCATAGGGAATGAGAAAATCAAATCGCGGCTCCTTTTCCTCCCCTATCGCATACAAATAGTTCTTTTCACTTCCATAGCCCGCATCGGCAACCACCGTTTTGGGCATCGGCAAAGAAGACGCGCCCAGTCGCTCCATATGCGGGATGAAGCAGCGCGTATCGGTAGGTCGCTGGTGGATGCTGTAAAACAAAATGAACTGGTTTTCTGTCGCCATCTGCACATTGTACCCCGGCTTCAGTTGGCCATTTTTCATGCGATCTTCCTTCATCCGCATAAACGTGGCATCTGGATCGGTTTTAGAGTAGCTGTTCCTATCGCCAAAGCAGCCTTTCTGCTGCTCATATTTGGCGAGCCTTGGAAGAATGTCCTCCCGGATTTGTTTCAGTGGCTGCTTTCAGGCACTGCGCTCTTTACGTAAAGATTTCCTCGCTTCGCTGTCGCTTGCCTGAGCGATCTGTTAGGTTAAGTTTTCCACTTGTTCTTTCAGCATGACGGATGTTTCTTCGATCTGGCCAGAAAGTTCATCTGATTTGCCACTGTGTATTCGCCAGCTTCTTGCTGTGTGAGCGTATGAATATGCGCGAGGGTCTCCTGCACCTTCTCCT
>NZ_BDQX01000328.1 GCF_003112455.1 Paenibacillus agaridevorans | reverse complement strand
CGTTGGCGGGGGGACGAGGGCAAATGTGTATGAAAAACCGAGTACAATGCGACGTTGGCGGGGGCACGAGGGCAAATGTGTATGAAAAACCGAGTACAATGCGACGTTGGCGGGGGGACGAGGGCAAAT
>NZ_BDQX01000327.1:36671-39187 GCF_003112455.1 Paenibacillus agaridevorans | reverse complement strand
TTCCATATTCGATGTCGAGTACGCTTCTTGGCTTACTTCGTGATCAAAAGCGGACTTTTTGAACAACCTCTTATAAGAACAGCACGAAAGAGGTGAATGAGGTGAAGCAGGAGATCATTAGCCGGGTCATCCAAGGCGACCGGGATGCGTTTCGATCGTTATATGACGAATACTTCGACTATGCAATGCGGACGGCGATGCTCGTGACAAAACATGGCGAACGTGCCAAGGATGCGGTGCAAGAGACGTTCCTCCGGGTGTATCGCAACATCTGGCAATACGATTCTTCGAAGCCGTTCAAGCCGTGGCTGTACTGTATTCTGCTAAGAGAGTGTTACCGGGTGATGGAACGGGAGAAGAAGGTGGTGCCGCTGGCCGGTGAGCTGGAGCTGGAGCGGGTGGGAGTAGAGCCGAAATTGCCGGATACGAGCCTCGACGTATACGATGCCTTGCAATCGCTGCCCGATATGTATCGAATTCCGCTTATATTAAAATATTTGCACGATTATTCGGAGAAAGAGATAGCCGAAACATTGGAGCTTAACGTCAACACGTTAAAGTCGCGCCTGCTCAAGGGCCGCGAGAAGATGAGAGACAGACTGGGAGGGGAGCCGCATGGATCAAAAGCATAAAGAGCAATTGCTCAAGAAGTCGGAGTATCCGGACACATGGAAGGACGATATTTGGGGCCAGCTTGAAGCCCGCCTCGATGCCGAGGAGGGAACGCAAAAGAGCTCTTCTGCAGGAGATGACGAGGAACAGGCTGACGGCGGCACGGTGCACCATGATTCTATCACCGGACGGAGTCCGAGCATGGGACGCGCGAATAACAGAAGCAACAAGACCAAACATAAGGGGATGAGAGTCATGAAAATCGGAGTGGGAGTTGCGGCTGCGGCCGTTGCCTTGACAGTGTTCCTGTCGCTGCCAGCGGGTACGGCTATGATGGATAGCGTGAAGAACTGGTTTGAGCCGGAGAAAAAAATCGAAATCGATGTCGAAGGCCAGAAGGAAGAGACGAACGGCCAGGTTCACGTCGACAAGACAAGCGACTACGCCATCTACTACGACAAGGATCGGTATAAGCTGGTGGAAGGCGAAGACAAGGATGTCATTACGACGATCGATCCGCTGCTGGCGGAATACCCGGAGGTATCTTTAACGATCGAGCAGAAGGCCGACGTGCTGCCGGAGCAGCTGGCGAAGGAGCTTGCGGAGCAACTACAGGGCGATTACGAGCGAGTCGATGCCATCGAACGCGTGACGGCGCCGGTGGACGGTTACCTCGTTCATGCGATCGACGGCAACGACCGGCTCAGCATGGTGACGAACGTCTATATCGTAAGCAACGGGAAACAAGGCAGCTTTATCCTGTCCTCGAAGTACTTCCTTGAGGCGGCCGAAGGTCATGGCGCGCGCTTTACCCAGACGCTGGAACAGTTCCAGGTGTTGGACGGGGAGTAACAGGCAACGACAGAGGGGTATAAGATTTGGGCCTTATGAACGGCGCGACAAGTGCTAGCGAGACGGGCAACCGGAAACGCAATCGCGTTCACCGGCTAGAGCAGCCTGTTGCCGCCGAGCAAATGCGCGTCGTCGTGGAAGCGACGGCCGGCTCGAAGCATGCTCAAATAATAGAGATTCGGGTATACAAATGGGAAGAAAGGAGCCGTGCCTGAGCACGGCTCTTTCTTGAATTATAGGAAAGTTTAAAGGAAATGATGCAACTTCAAGTGCAAAGGTGAAATTGCGGGCAAATGTCCGGCAAGAAATGAACGGGAGCAACCGTAACGGAGATGAAAGGCGTTATTTCAGCAAAAAACGGCACTTCGCAAATCTAATGGAACTGACAGCCCTTATGATGGGCAAAAGTCCGCGGTTTGCCTGGATTTCTCACGAATAACGTCGCTGAGTTCCGTTAGCTTTTAATATCACGCCAAACGATCCATATAAGGGGCCTCACTTCCGTTAACAGGTTGGCGATGATTGATTGCAGCTTCATTGCCAGTTTTGCACACAAGGATTCGACGGACTTTTTATGTTCGTTAGGCGGTCTATTGCCATGTCTGCAGGATTGCGCACAAGGACATGTTCGGCAGAAGACGCGCGAGTAGGACATCCTCCCTCTAGCCCGTTTTGCCTTCCGCGTCGACCTGACGCAGTCGGCGATATTCGGTCGGCGAGATGCCGGTCGTTTTTTTGAACAGACGGTTAAACGAGGTAACGTTAAGGTAGCCGACTTCGCGGGCGATGTCGCTCACTTGCCGGGCGGTCTCCGTCAGCAATTCCTTCGCCTTTGCCATCCGCAGGCCGTTCAAGTGGTCAATGAAGTTGGTGCCTGTTTTTTCCTTGATGTAGGTAGACAGATAGGCCGCCGACATGTTCAGATCGTTCGCCACTTGCTCCAGGGAAATATCCGCTCCAAATCCGGTCTCCAGGGAGTGCATGACCCGCGAGATGACGGGGTCTTCGCCCGAGATTGTTCGCATGGACAGCGCGACGGCCACCGTCTCGGC
>NZ_BDQX01000327.1:35751-36497 GCF_003112455.1 Paenibacillus agaridevorans | reverse complement strand
GCTCGTCGGTCAGTATAGCCGCCAGTCCCTCCGCCACTTCATGGTATTGACGCACCGCAGCCCCGCATTCCCGCATGCGCTCCAGCAATTCATCGACCACGCCGACGGCCGCTTCGGCTTGCCCCGCTTGCAGGGACGAAGCCAGCTTGTCCGCTTCCTTCTCCGATAAACGAGGCGTCTCCGGCAATTCCCGCGGCGCCGTAATCAATTGCGTCTCTTCCTCCGGCAACGCTTGTCCGGCCCAGCTTCTTACCTGCTCGTAAGCATGGCCGAATTGCGAAGCATGCTCAAAGCGGGAGCTGACGGCGATCGTTACCGCGCAATAGGCAGAGCTTTGGTCCAGCAGTTCCTTGACCTCGGCCAGCATAGCCGAGATGGGCTCCGAACGGCCGTCCCGGACGACCGTGAGAATCTGATGATGTTCTAGCTGGAAGGTGTGCGAGCCCGGGCAATAACGCTCGACGGCCGCCCGAATATGCTCGCGAACGGCCAGCGAGGCGTGCTCGTGCCGGATGTTAAGCCGAGCCATCGCGTCTCCGCGGAATTTCAGCTCGTATAGAATCAGATCGTAGCTGCCGTCGGTCTCCGTAGTCATGAACTCCTTCCACTCCCCCAAATCCTCGTTGATGTTCTTGATCCGGCTCATGTAGCCATAGCTGGTCAATATGGAACGGTGCCGCTTCATCCTGCCTTGTACTTCTTCTCGCTCCTCGATTAAATGCAGAATATGGCTTTCGATCGCCTCG
>NZ_BDQX01000327.1:21975-35633 GCF_003112455.1 Paenibacillus agaridevorans | reverse complement strand
GCGGCGGCAAGCAGCCGGTCAACCGGTTTCTTGATTCGCCTGCTGAAGTAATGGGAAACGGCGGTCGCGAGGAGAAGCGTGCAGACGAACACGGCCGCCGACCACCAGAACCATTGGCGCAGCTCGGCGGATGCCGTCGCGTAAGGGATCGTCGAATAATAAGAAAGGCCGTCGGCCGTCGTTGTTCGGAACCAATAGAATTGGTCGTGGAGCAGATGATCGGCCCCGTTCTTGAAGACAGGGATGTCTCCCTTCGGCAATCCGTTCTGGTATAACATTCGACCGTCGTTCTCCGCAATAGCGATCGATCGGCCCGCCGCCTTGCCTGCGAAAGCGGACATGGCCTTGTCCACGTTGAGCAAAGCGATAACCTGATATTCCTCGCCCGGCAGCTTGAGGCTGATGGGCAAAATAGCGGGTCCGTCCGCCACATCGGACGAGGGGAGGAAGCGCTGGGTTGGGAATAGGGTCAAGAATGACGGACTGCTCAGCTGATCGCTCCAGAAGGAATGGGAGTAGCCCGGATTTGCATAGGCTCTCCCGAACATATCCGAGGCGGAGCTGCTGCCGTCCTGATCCACGGCGAAGTCGCCGATGCCGTAATGGACGATAATGCCTTCCAGATAAAACAACGGATTATAGGCGTCCGCGCGCAGCATATTGGAGATGCGATAGGCGGATAAGTAATTGGCTTCGTCCGCGCCGTAAGAGCGCAATTGCCGATTGAACTCGCGCACCGTGGTATCGTTATAGATCGTATTCAGCAGTGCTTTCAGCTGGGCGATATGCGTTTCATATCGTTCCGCGACATCGATTAACGCGCGATGATTGTTGGCGACGACGTCCTTCTGCAGCCGGGATTGAAAGAACGAGAACAACAAACCGTTAAACAGCGAAAACAAAATAATGATACATATAAAAGAGACAAGCAGCTGTCCGTACAGCGTGCGAGGTTTCGAAAAACGAAGCTTCATCATGAGAGCACTTCCTTTCCTTGCGGAGCTAAAGAGAGTATCACGCAAGTCCTTCTATCGTATACGAAAGCGGCCCGAAAGGCTGTGACAGGCATGTTGAGTGTTTGTAAAAAAGGAATCGAAAAAAAGGATAAGCATCAAAAAAAACGTCGATTTCACGGCAAAAAGCCGTGTTATATCATAAATTTGCGCCTCATGCGGACAAGCGGAGGCGGCGAGACGAGAAGGGATGATTTTAAGCGGTGAACGACAAGCGACACGGAAAGCGGAATTCGGCCATCCTTGCCATTCTTCTTATTATGGCCGCCGTCCTGGTCTTGCTGTCAGGCTGTAGCGTTCGGGAGAGGCAAGCCGAAGGACAGCGGGGCGAGGGGCGGCAAGCCGACGAGGCAAGGGAGACGACGGAAGGAATACCGATTGTCCGCGATCGTATCGCGCTGACGTTTTTCACCGGACAGTCGCCGAATAATATCGGTCCGTACGAGGATAAGCTGGTATGGAAAAAGATGGCGGAGCGGTCGAATATGGACATCGGCTTTCGGCTGATTCCTTTCGAGGTATTGGCCAACCAGCGAGCGCTGGCGCTCGCGGGGGAAGAATTGCCGGATGCGTTCTATTCGGCGAGATTGTCGTCCGCCGAGCTCTACATGTACGGCAGAAAGGGCGTGCTTATCCCGCTTGACGATTATTTGGCCGATCATGCGCCGAACTTTTATGCCTTGCTGGAGCAATATCCCGAGCTCAGGCAAGGATTGACCATGCCGGACGGCCACATCTATTCCTTCCCGTCCTTCTACGACCCCGAATTTCTGACCATGCTGGTCGGCATGCCGTTTTGGGTGAACGGGAAATGGCTGGAGCGGCTTGGCATGAAAGAGCCCGTCACGACGGACGAGTTGCTGGCCTATTTGCGGGCAGTGAGGGACACCGACCTGAACGGCAATGGCATGCAGGATGAAATCCCTGTAGCCAGCGTTGGCATTACGCCCCTGCTGGATCAGCTTAAGGGAACATTCGGTCTTGGCAATCGCGGCATCGCGCATCGGTTCGTCGATGTGGATGAGGAGACGGGAGAGCTTCGTTTCCAAAAGGCGGATCCCGCCTACCGGGAGCTGCTGGCCTTCGCGAACGGCATGAAGGAGGAAGGACTTCTCGCACGCGACATCTTCTCCCTAAAGGAGACGGCGCTGAACGCGCTGGGACAAGCCGGCCTGCTGGGAGCGGCCGTCGTGCCGAATCCGGCGACGGTGATGGGCCGGGATGAATTTATTGGGCTGGGAGCGCTGCAAGGCCCCCGCGGCGATCGGCTGTATTCGCATATCAAGCCGCCGCTTATTCATACGGGAGCCTTTGCCGTCACGAAGTCCAACCCCTATCCCGAGGAGACGATCCGCTGGATGGATTATTTCTTCGGGGAAGAGGGAGCGACCTTGTTTTTTATGGGCGAGGAAGGGGTTACCTATGACAAAAAGCCGGATGGCTCGCTTGTATTCAAGGAGAGCATTGCGCAGGCGGAAGGCGGCTTGACGCTGGATCAGGCGCTGATCCCTTACGTCACCTGGATGGGAGGCAGCTATCCCGGCTTTGTACGGGAAGCGTACTTTCAAGGATCGGAGACGAGACCGGAAGCGATGGCGTCGGTGGAAAAGGCGAGACCGTACATCCCAAGCGAGGTATGGGGCCGATTCAACTTCACCGAAGAGGAGTCGCTCTGGATGTCTACGGCGGGACGGGACATCGAGCGGTATGCGAACGAGGCGGAGCGCGAATTCGTTAACGGCACACTGCCATTGGGCGAGTGGGAGACCTACGTGTCGAGGCTGGAAGCGATGGGGCTGGATCAATACATGAATATTTACGAACAAGCCTACGAGAGATATGAGGCTACATTACGATAACGATTGGGAGCGTGTAAGATCGTGAAAGCAATGAACGCGAGATATTGGAAAAAATGGCTGTCGGGAGCGACGGCGGCGACGCTGCTGCTCGGTGCCGTTCCGGCTCCTGAGCCGGCAAGCGCAGCGCCGGATGCCCCCAAGCTGATGATTACGGAGCTCGTGCCGGATTCCAGTAATCTGCCGGGCGTCGAAAAGGCCACGGACGGCTACGAATTTATCGAAGTATACAATAACAGCGATGCCCCGGTCGACTTCCGGGATTACTCGCTAATCTATCATTACATCGACGACAAAGGGGAGACGACGACGCCATGGCCGCTTACCTCGCCGGACACGGCGGCGAGCATCCCTGCGTACGGCACGATCGTGCTCTGGGTCATGAACGCGGCCAACACGAAGGAGCCCGTGGCCAACTTCAACGGCGAGTACGGCGTACAATTGACGGAGGGCGTATCGCTGTTCCGCGTGAGCGGCGGAGGCGGCATGAGCAACAGCGCTCCGCGCGACTTGATCATCAAGGACGGAGACGGAAATGTCGTATCGTCGGCTTCCTACCAGAAAGACGATCAGACGAAGCCGAAGAAGGGCATTTTCTATACGTATCCCAAAGATGGAAGCACCGAAATGGTCATGCTGGAAGGCGCGGGTACGGTAGACGCCACCCCGAACTCCGTGACGGCGGATCAGGTACCGGACAACGGTCAGACCCCCAACCTGCCGCCGGTTATCGGCCATACGCCGGTCACGGAAGCGACGCACAAATCCGATCTGGCCATTACGGCGTCCATCGAAGATCCCGAATCGGCTGCCGTCACGGCAAGCGTCTACTATCGGAACGGCTCGGAGGGCGTCTTTACGAAGCTCGACATGATCGCGGATAACGGTGTCTTCGCCGCGTCGATTCCGAAGTCTGCGCTGACCTCGCCGTTGCTTCAATACTACATCGAGGCGACCGACGGCACAGCGAGCTCGACGACCCGTACTTACGACGTGGCCGTGGAGACGGATGATTTTGACTATGGCAAGGTGCCGCCCGTCTTGATTACGGAGCTGGTACCGGACAGCGAGAACGTAAGCTCGACGGTGAGCAGCGACGCTTATGAATTCATAGAAGTATACAACAATACGGATAGAGAGCTCGACTTCGCCAACTACGGCCTCTTTTACCGCTATCCCGACAAGGGGCCGGCCGGGGACGTGGCATGGCCGCTGGCGGAGAAGGGCAAAGTCGTGATCCCGCAAGGGGAATCCATCGTGCTCTGGATTACGAATCCCGCCAACGAGTCGACCAAGACGGCCGCGGATTTCAACGCCAACTACGGCACGGCGCTGGAAGTGGGCGTGAATCTGTTCCGGACGAAAGCCGTTGACGGGATGGCCAACGGCTCTGCCCGCGACCTGATCATTAAAAATCTGCTGGGACAAGATATCGTGGTTGCTTCTTATCAGAATGACGACCAGACCAAGAAGAACATGGGCATCTTCTACTCGTACCCGCTTGACGGGTCGGCAAGCATGCGCATGCTGCCGAATCCTGGCACGATAGCCGCCACGCCGGGAGCGGTGGTGGCAGACCAGACGCCGGCCGTGCCGGTTCACTTGCCAGACGGTTCGGAGAACGAGACGCCGATTATTGCTAATATTTCGCATGCTTTCGTAGCGGACGGCCTGGAAATTACGGCTGGCGTTACGGATTCTGACGGTCCCGAGGCGCCTCAGGCCAAAGTATTTTACCGTATGAAGTCGCAGTCCGTGTACGCCAGCGTGCCCATGAATCAATCGGGCGGCGAATACAAGGGACTTATCCCGTCTTCGGCGCTCGTCGAGGATACGGTCTATTATTACATCGAGGCGGCGGACGGCCTTGGCCGGACAACGTCGCAAGAGAGCGAGGTCCAGGTCGAGCTCGGAGACTTCGATCCGCAATCGGCGCCCGAGCTGCTGATTACGGAAATTGTGCCGGATTCGACGAACGTGGGGAGTGGCGACGGCTACGAGTTCGTGGAAGTGTACAACAACACGGACGGTCCCGTAAACCTCAAGGATTACCGAATTAATTACCGGTATACGGACTCCGGACCTTCCGCCGACGTCATCTGGCCGACGGATAAGGAGGATGTCGTGATTCCGGCAGGCGAGACGGTTGTCTTCTGGGTCATCAACGCCTACAACGGCGCTTCGACGGCCGCCGCTTTTAACGCCAACTACGGCAACGCGGGCTTGACGGAAGGCGTCAATCTTTTCCGGATGTTCAGCGACGGCATGGCCAACGGCGGCAAGCGCGGCATCGTGATCGCGACGAACAGCGGCATCGAAATTACGTCTGCGTATTATGATAACGACGAAGAGACGAAGGCGAACATGGGTATTTTCTACAAGTACCCGCTGGACGGTACGACCACGATGATCAAATACAGCGCGGGTCTCTCGCCAGCTACGCCGGGCAAAGTGGAGTCGGAGCAGGTTCCGTCGATTCCGGTGGGGGTGCCTGCGGATAACGTTAATCCAACGGCTTCGGATTTAACGACAGTTGCGACGATCGACCAGTCGAACAACATCGACCTCGTCGCGGACGCGAAGGACGATCGCATTGTCAAGACGGTTGCTCTTTATTACAAGGACAATCGCAAGGAAGATTATACAAAACGTTATCTAAAGCGGAGCTACAACGATTCGTTGTATCGCCAGACGCTGTTTAGCCCAGAGCTGATCGGCCGCGATTACATTGAATATTACTTCGAGGTATCCGACGGCACGAATACCGTCAAGACGGCCACGAAGCGGGTCGACGTAACGGGAGGTCCCGAGCTGTCCGATCTGCGTCTTAACCTGAAGGAGAACGAGGTCGTCTCCGGGGATCTCATCCTGCGGGGAACGGGCAAGGATGTGCCGTGGAACGAGTTGACAATGTCCGTCGACGGCAACGAGTTGTCCGGCGGCACGTATGCCGCGCTGGAGAGCGGAGCGTTCTTCGCTTTCGAGACGCAGGGCGTCAATTATTATTTCAAAAACGCGGTCGTGGCGGACGGGGAAATTATTCATACGTTCCTTGATCCCATCGACAGCTGGTCGACGCTGACCGTGCCGATCTCGGCGGATTCCCTGAAGGAAGGGGGCAACGTGCTCTCGATCTACGCCGGCTCCAAGTCGGGACCGTTCGACGATCGTCCGGAAGAGAACAAGGACGACTTCGAAATTCGGAATATTCGTCTCGTGCTGGCGGATGGAACGGAGTTGTACGATCCGAAGTTCAGCAATCCGCAGCAATCGCTTAAGATGGGTGACAGCGCGGGCAAGCACGAGCATCTTGATTTCACGTTCACGCTTGAGGCCGAGAAGCTGGCTTCCAAGGCATACGTTTGGCAGACGGCGGGCATCGAGGACGGCGATCACGTGTTGACGCTGAGCCATCCCGATTACGCAACCTTGACGCGCAACGTGAAGGTGGATAATACGGCTCCGTCCATTGTGCCATCTGTAGAGGAAGGCAAGACGTATCGCGGCGCATTCGATCTGGATGCCTTGGTGACGGATGCTATCGCGGGTCTGGAAGCAACGACGGCTACGCTGGACGGAACGTCCGTCGCGCTTCCTTACGCTACCTCCTCGGCGGCGTTGACTCCAGGTGCCCATACTTTTGTCGTGAAGGCCGTCGACAAAGCAGGCAACGAGGCTTCGTCTTCGGTAACCTTCGAAGTTCCGGACGAGAATCCAGGCGCGCCTGAGGTTGTCGCGCCGCTTCACAATGCGGGCAATATCGGGAATGCGGCGACGCTAACCGTCAAGGCGAAGGATCCGCTGGGCGATCTCATGCGCATCATGTTTTTCCGCGGCTTCAACTATGACGCCAACGCGTCAGCCGGTTTCCAAGGGTACCGTGGCGCGTCCGATACGGAGCCGCCGAAGCGGGAAGTGCCGGGCGGCGAGAAGGCGTTCACGGCGGAAGATTACCAGGCGATCGAAAGCGAGGACGGCAAATACCTCGTCGACGACGCGACGGAGCAATTCCCTTACCAGCGATTCGAGATAACGCTGGACGCCTCGGTGAAGGACAGCGATCTTGTGGACATTCGCTGGAAGGGCAAGTCGCTGGAAGGACGAAAGGTTAGCTTGTACGCATGGAGTTCGGCAGATGCGAAGTGGATGATGCTGGATTCCGTCATCGCGGGCAATGAAGACTTCGAGCTGGGCGCGGAGGTAGCAGCGGGCGTTTATCGTCAGCGGGCTGCCGAGGGTTCCGGCGATCCGGACCGTATCGCGCTCATGGTACAGGACGAGCTGCCGGTATCGAACGATCCGTACGACTTCTCGTTCGTCTGGATGTCCGATACGCAGTATTATTCCGAGACGTACCACAAGTATTACCGCGACAACGTGAAGTGGATCGTCGACAATCTGGACGAGCAGAAGATTCGCTATGTTATTCACACTGGCGATATCGTCGACGAAGCCGATCAGGAATATCAATGGATTGAAGCTGACACGAATATGAAGGTGCTTGACGATGCGGGCGTGCCGTACGGCGTACTGGCGGGCAATCATGACGTCGACCACCAGAAGGGCACGTACGACGAGTACTGGAAGTGGTTCGGCGAAGACCGCTTCGTGAACCAGCCGACCTTCGGAGGTTCTTACAAAAATAATATGGGCCACTACGATCTCATCTCCGCCGGCGGCAACGATTTTATTATCGTCTACATGGGCTGGGGCCTCGCCGACGAAGAGATCGAATGGATGAACCAGGTCGTGAAGGCTCATCCCAATCACAAAGCGATTTTGGCGATGCACGAATACCTGCTCGTATCTGGCAACCGCGCTCCGATCGCGGACAAAGTGTACGAGGAGGTCGCGCTGCCGAACCCGAACGTGTTCGCCACGTTGTCCGGCCACTATCACGATGCCGAGCTTAAGACGGACGAAGTGGATGATGACGGTGACGGCAAGGCCGATCGCAAAGTGTATCAAATGCTCGCCGATTATCAAGGCGGGCCGGATGGCGGCCAGGGCTACATGAGGCTGATGCAGTTCGACATGGCGAACGACAAGCTGCATATCAAGACGTATTCGCCGACGTTGAATGATTACAACTTCTACGATCCCGCAGAGTACCCGAGCAAAGACGAGTTCTCGCTTGATCTGAATCTGGACGCGGAGACGAAACGCGTCGCGACGGATTACTTCGGCGTTCGCGTGTACACGGATCAGAAGATTGGCGATACGCAGGCAACGGAGAGCGGCAATAATGCATCGGTGACATGGGGCAGCTTGGCCCATGACGCAAGCTACGAATGGTATGCCGTAGCGGAAGACGATTACGAGGGCCGTACTCGCTCCGACATCTGGCGTTTCTACACGGGCAAAACTCCGGAGCAGCCGGGAACGGGTCCGGGCACTGGCACGCCTCCGACAAGCGGCGGCAATGAAGGAAGCGCGGAAGTAAAGAACGGCGTCATTACCGTCAAGCCGGGCAAGGCTTCGGACGGAAGCCCTGTCTTTAAGGTAAACGAAACGCAAGTGAACGAAGCGATTAAGAGCGCGGCAGGGAAATATGTCGATATCCAGCTGCGGGCGGATACTTCTTCGGAGGAACAGCTTGTATTGGAGCTGTCGGCGAAGGCGATCAAAGCCTTGCTGGAAAGCGGCAAGACGATTCGCGTCGTTACGCCTCGCGTAACGGTCGAATATCCTGTCGGCGCGATTCCTCAGCAGGCGGGAGAAGGCAAAGGTTTTGTACGACTGCGCGTCGATATCGGGGATACAAAGCTGACGGAAGATGCCGTCGCCGACGCCATTAAGGATGACAAGGCGCTACGCGGAACGGGCATCGTGTACGATCTGACCATGGTTTACGTTGGATCGGACGGCAAGGAAACGCCGATTTCATCGTTCGGCGAAGAGGTCATCGTGACGCGTACTCTGACGGCAGAGGAGACGAAGGCTATGGATCCGGACTACGCCGGCGTCTATTATCTGGACGGCTCGGGCGGAGCCGACTATATGGGCGGTTCGTTCAAGGGGAACACCGTAACCTTCCGGACGAAACACTTCTCGAGCTACGCCGTGATGGAATATCGCAAGACGTTCGCCGACATGAACGGCCATTGGGCGAAGGACTTCGTCGGCAAGCTGGCCGCGAAGCATGCCATTACGGGCATTGACGGCACGAGATACGCTCCCGACCGCGACGTGACGCGCGCGGACTTTGCGGTTATCGCGGTGAAGGCGCTCGGGTTCCTGGGTCTTGAGGCCGCACAATCCGAATTCCAGGATGTCGCATCAGGCAAATATTATGCGGCATACGTGGACAAAGCGCAGGAGCTGGGACTGGTAACGGGCTACGGCGGTCGCTTCCGCCCGGAGGAGACGATTACCCGGGAGGAAGCCGCGGTCGTGCTCATGAGACTGTTCGCTTATCTGAACGAGGATGAAGCGGCAGCCGGCGACGAAGCTGCGTTCGCGGACATCGCGGAGGCGTCCCCGTGGGCGCGCGAAGCGATCGAAGCCGCGCAAGCGCTGGGTATCGTAGGCGGCAAAGGCGATGGACGTTTCGATCCGCATGCGGACGTGACGCGCGCCGAGATCGCCAAGATGATTACGCTGGCGATTCAATAACAAAGAGGGATGGTTCCCATGGCCGAGCGGTTGGCGGCGGCGGGGACCATCCCTTTTGTAATACCGTCAGACTTCATAAAATGAGTTTTAGACTGCCCTCAGAAATTGAAACAGCGACAGCCAAGGACCAGAAAATAAAGTCCTAGACTGTCGCTGTATCATTGAACTAACGTTCTCCGTTAGCGTAACAAAATACTGTTGATTGCGGTGCAATAATTAGTCATATTGTGAGTACAGTTCAAGCATATCATCAGCACAGCCAGCTATGATCGTATTTGCTTGTTCAGCATGTTTTACTGCCCCAGCGTAAAGTTGTAGATTAAAACTAACAGAAGCCATTATTAAATGCCATTCAGCGTCCGTAATTCCCTTATCAGAAACAGTTTGCAGCAGCCTGTATGCTTGTTCAAATGGATTGGTCTGGTCAGAATAATCTTGCAGATAATTCAATGCCCTAGCATATGCTAAAATCATTTCATATGACCACTGTTCCTGAGGGTACTGCTGCAAGATTGATTTTATTTCATAATAATTATCTACAAGCTTCATTACATCCATCTCTGCCTCAAGATCGTTTATATATTGCATGTCAATCATTCGGCTTGCTCCCTTCTCTATATCCATGTACCAATTTTACTAATTATTGATACATGATGCACAAGAGGATTTCTTCCTATTTTTTGCTATCCTGCCCGTTAGCTTAATGGGGCGATGCCAGTCTAATACTTTATTTTTCAGTCCAACACTTTATTTTCTTTAAACACGTATCGGCGATAAAACCTGCCGTATGCTTCCGAAGCGGCTTTGCTTTGCAAAGCTGGAGGTCGATCATCTTTGAAAGGCGTCGATAGGGTTTTCTCAAATTATAAGAAAGTATAAGTTTTCTCCATACTTGGCCTATCATTTTCGGCAATGTTGCGCGCTGCCCACTGCCAAAGGAGGCGACAGCCGTTTCACCTTGTCTACAAGAAAGCACAGGAGCTCGCTCATGCGTTCTCTATACGTTTCCGCAAAACGAAACGATAGTGTCTGTAGGAGGAAGCTGCAGTCATTGCAAGTCTTTGCAATTCATTGCAAGTCATGAAGAGAATAAAGGGAAAATCTCCCTATAATCTCGCTTCTATACCGGATTTTGTGGCTTTAAAGGGAAATCCTCCCTCTAATCTCCATCCAATTGGCGTCTGCCCTCTAATCCACTTGATTTAGAGGGAGCTTTTCCCTCTTACACTTCGAGGAGACAAAAGAGCAGTCAATTAAAGGGCGCCCCTTATTTACCACATGAATATGTATAAGTTTCCGAGCTTGACGGAGGTATGCAATTTTTATTGGCGATTAAACCTACCTCATGCATTTCAATTTGTTCGATTTCTCGCTCTAAGGGTCGCTGGTGTCCATTACAATTTCGGCAGCTAGGAGTGGACTTCGTACGAGGAAAACAAGATCGCCGATAGGCGCTTTTCTCATGCTTGGGCAAAGATGCGCCTGACCTCTCTCTAACAGACATCAGTGACGCTATTTGAGCCATTTTTGGAGAACACGAGTTGTAACGGACAAGTATGACGTTATTGGGCTGAATGAAGCAAAATAGGGCCCGAATGTTGCGAATAAGGTCGCCTGTGTCCGTTACAATTTAGAAACCTTGCAAAATGGATGAATAACGTCATGCATGTCCGTTACGTGGAAACTCTCGCAAAAAATGGTGATGGAGGAGCAACAGTAAGGGCAATTCGCATCCGTAGAACGGAAATCGATGATAAGAGACTGCGTGCGCGGGACGAGAGTTGCCTTTTGAACGACCAGCCAACAGCTTGACGTGGACGAGAGCTACCTCTTGAACGACCAGCCAAACGGCTTGACGTGGACGAGAGCTGCCTCTTGAACGACCAGCCAAACACCTTCACGTGGACGAGAGCTATCTCTTGAACGACCAGCCGAACAGTTTGACGTGGACGAGCAGCTTGGTGAGCCAGTGGGTCAGCACGTAGACGATAATGAAGATGAGGAGCAGCGGACGAAAGATAATGGCGGCCCCAAGCCAAATGAGCAGCACCTGCCAAGGCTTCATCCGCTTGAACAGCGTGAACGGTGCGAGCAGAATGCGGTACATTTTGTAGCTCTTCTGCAAACCTTCCATGTAAGCCTCCCGGATCTGCTTGTCATTGGGATCCAGCCGGATGGCTTCCTTCAGCATGTTCAGGTTCTCCTCGTAGTCTCCGCGCTGCTCCGCGGACCAGGCCAGGATGAGGAAGGTCGTATCGGATTCCACGCTCAGATTGAGCGCTTCTCTCGCATGCTGGCGGGAAGCCGCGTGGTTGCCGAGGAGCGCCTCGGCATAGGAGAGGCTGGCCATGTAAGCCGCATTGTTCGGCCGGATGTCCAGCGCGGTCTCGATGTACGACTTGGCTTCCGCGTACCTGCCTCGCTTCAAGTAAATATTGGCCCGGATAAAATAATAATGAGGCTCGTAAGGGTCCACGCGCATGCCCTCGGTGGCGGCGTCCAGCGCTTTGTCGAGCTTCTCGCTGTCATGGTAAGCGTTTGTGCGTACCAGCCAGGCGAGCCTGTTCTCGGGATCGCGCTTTAGCGATTCGCTGGACCAATGCAGGGCGGCATCGTATTGCTCCGTATGAACATGAATAAGCGCGAGCAAGGCATACGCTTGGTCGTCCTCGGGTTCGTCCCTCAGCAGAGCCTCCGCTTCCTCCGTTGCTTCCTTGTATCTCTTCAAGCCAATTAGATGGCTGATTCTGCTATACCTGACGTCAATGGCTTCGGCGTTGGTCATGGAGGACACATCTATCCCTTCCTTGCGGCGCGCGGGCGTAAAGCCAGAGCTGTCTAGAGCTGTCTAGAACTGTCTAGAACTGTCTAGAACTGCTGTCTACAGCTGTCTAGAGCTTAAGCCCGGTCGCCTTCATATAGTCGAGCACGATTCGGTAGTCTTGATTGGCGTCGCTGAACGTCGCGTAATTTTTTGCGGTTGAGAACCACTCCAGCGTGGTCGCCTTGCGGCTCTTGGCGGCTCGCTTGAGATCATCCTGCGTGATGGGCTCCAGGTTGCCGGAGTTCAACATGCGCTCCATCGCGGCTTCCACGGCATCCTTTACGATCTGCTCCAGATCGGCGCCGGAGAAGTGTTTCGTCTCGCGCGCAATGCGGGCGAGCTCCAGCGAATGGACCGGCTTGCCCTCCAGCTTGAGCTTTAAAATCGTCTCCCGCTCAGTCTCCTCCGGCGGCGGAACGAAAACAAGATGGTTGAAGCGCCCAGGACGGCGCAGCGCGGAATCCAGATACCACGGGGTATTGGTCGCGCCAATGACAAAAACCTGCTCGTTTTGCTCGCGAATGCCGTCGAGCTCCAGCAGCAGTTGGTTAACGAGCATCCGGTCGTGATGCTGACGCATCTGGTTGCGGCTGCCGCCCATCGCGTCCAGCTCGTCGATAAAGATGATGCACGGCTTGTTCTCGCGCGCCTTCTCGAATATATCATGCAGATTGTTTTCGCTCTGGCCGGACCACATGGACAGAATCGCTTGCAGCTCGATATGAACGAAGCTGGCATCGATCTCCCCGGCGACGGCCCGGGCGAGGAAGGTCTTGCCGCAGCCCGGAGGACCGAACAGCAGCAGACTGCCGCCCGCCTCGCGGCCGTATGCCTTAAATAGCTCCGGCTGCTGGAGCGGGAGAATGAAGTTTAGCCTGATCTTCTTCTTGACCTCTTCGAGTCCGGCGACGTCCTCGAACGTCTCCTTGGGCTTCTCGGACTCCACAAAGCCCTTGCCGTCGCTATCGAAAGACATCAATTTCAATTTATTGCGCCTGCGCGCGGCCAGCTCGTCTTGATCATTGTAATCGGACAAGTCGAATGCACCCTCTCTGCGTAAGCTTCTGGCTCTATCATACCAAATTTCGCAGAGAATGGCTTCGCACGAACCGCCATAATCAAAAAATTATGAATATAGCATCATTGGTTCAGCCAAAAATTTGGTATAAGATGGGGTCTAGGCGTATATAGTAGATTTCGATTTTGGTTCATACTTGACCAGGGAGGACGCATGAGATGATTGCATTGACGGAAGCATTTGTAGATTCGCTGGCGCCCAATCTGGCTGCGGCCAAGAACGGACGCGATCTGGTGAAAAAAAACAAGCTGTCGAACCTGCGCCGTTCCGCC
>NZ_BDQX01000327.1:17361-21841 GCF_003112455.1 Paenibacillus agaridevorans | reverse complement strand
CCGCCCCAAAAAAGCCGGTATTCCGCTGCAATTGCCCTAGCAGGCAATTTCCGTGCAAGCATGGATTAGGGCTGTTGTACGCCTATACCGGCGGGCGGGAGTTCGCCGAAGCGGAAGTGCCGGCGGAGCTGGAGGCCAAGCGAGAGAAGGCGGAGCAGCGCCAAGTCCAGAAGGCCAAGGCCGAAGCGGAGGGAGCAAGCGGCGAAGCAGCCAAGCCGAGGAAGGTGAACAAGTCGGCGCTGGCGAAGAAGATCGCGGCTCAGCTCGAAGGGCTGGACCTGCTCGAGAAGTTGGTTAACGCTTTGATTCGAAGCGGACTTGCCACCGTAGATAAGAAGGGAATCAAACATATTCGCGAGCAGGTCACCGCGCTCGGCAACCACTATTTGCCGGGGGCGCAGACGGAGCTGCGCAAGCTCGCCCTGCTGCTGGAGGAAGCCGAAGGCCGGGAAGCGTCGTTCGGCGAAGCCGTGGAGCAGCTTGCGCTGATCCATGCGCTCATTCGCAAGGGACGGCCTTATCTCGCGGCAAAGCAAGCCGACCCCGACTTGAAGCCGGACACGGAGTCCGCCATCGAGGAGTGGCTGGGTCATGCCTGGCAGCTCGCGGAGCTGCAGGAGCATGGTCTTGTTCAGACGGGGACCGAGCTCATCCAGCTCTCGTTCATCAGCTACGACGATGCAGCGCGGCAGGAGTTCGTGGACGCTGGATACTGGCTGGAGCTAGAGGGCGGAGCGATCCACCGGACGATGAACTACAGGCCGTACAAAGCGGCTAAACATATGAAGGAAGAGGACAGCTTCTTCGAAGTCGCGACGGTCGGGCAACTTTACGTGTATCCCGGCACCGTCAATCGGCGTGTCCGCTTCGACGGTGTTACGTCGGCTCCGGCCTTGGAGAGTCATCTCGCGAAGGCTCGCGAAACGGCGGAGCCCCTGTTGTCCGATGCGGTAAAACGCGTCAAGAACGAGCTGAAGAACCCGCTTGGCAACAAGCAGCCGGTCCTTCTGGCAGCAGTGGAGAGCTTGCGGGAGACGGAAAATGGCGAAATCGTCATCTTCGATCGTTCGGGCGGCATGCTGCAGTTGGGCGATGTGCCCAAATACGGCCGGGGGACAACGGAGCTGCTGCGTTTATTGCCGAAGGAAAAGATGGAGGGGGCGGCCGTGTTGCTGCTGTTCGCCCATCTGCCGGAATCCGGGCGGCTTATCGCCCAGCCTTTATCCATTATTCATGACGCCGGAATCATTCGACTCTGGTATTAGGAGGCACGCCTACAATGAGCACAACCTTATTGCGTGAGCTCTACGGAGAGCTCACGAGACTCTATATAGCGGGCAGCGATCTCGCTGTCGGCGATTTTCGGCTAAAACGGCTCGTGCCGCAGTTGCTTCAGCTTGGCGAGCGGGCGCCGGTGTTCAAGCGGCTGGGCGAAGGCGTGGGGACGCTTATCGAGACCGCGCCGGGCATTGAAAGGCCAACGGCCGTCCAATTGCAGGAGCTTACGCTGCTGCTGAGTTCCGTGCTGCATACGCAAGGGGAGACGGCTCCCTCCTCCGAGACGCGGGAGCTGGACGCGCTGCCGATGGATCTGCCCACGGCCTTCTCCTCCCGCAGGCTCACCGAGGTGCAGGACGCGCTTGAAAGCACGGGCGGCGGACGCTATGAGATCATTACGCAGGCGTACAAGGACGGATTATTCCAAGACTTGCGCTTATTGATTCCAGCTATGGGGGCTCTTAACGATCCTTACGCCGAGCTTGCCGATTACATAAAGGACCATGTGCTGCCCGACTACGGTCCGCAGATCATCCCTTTGCTAAAAGGTTGGTTGAATATCGCGGGCGGACGTTCCGACGCGCGGGCGGTGGAGGTCATTGGAAAAATCGGCGGCGAGGAGGAGCGCGACTTCATCCGCCAAGCGGCCGCCGAAGGCTCGGAGCCGGTGCGTATCTCGGCGATAGGCTATTTGGCGGGCTGCGACGCTTACGTAGGTGATCTGTTGGAATGGTCGGCCGACGGCAAGAAGACGATTCGGGCCGCGGCTTACGCCGCGCTTGCGGAGAGCGGGACCGAACGCGCCCAAGAGCGGCTGTACCAAGCGTTCTCGGGCAAGGATCGCGATCTGGCGGCCGATGTGCTGTCGCGGCGGGAGCACAGCCCGCTGACGGCGCAGCTCGTAAGCGACGCGCGCAAGGAGCTGGAAGAAGCCCGGAAGCATGCCGAAGCGAAGGTGAAGCTGCCGAGCATATGGACCCGATTAGAGGCTTATCTGGACGCGTTTAGAGGCAAGACCGTTCCGGAGCTGAACGCGTTTTACGAAGAGGTGCTGGAGGAAGGAGCGTTCTACCATGGTCTGGGCTGGACGCGAATGCTGCATGATGCCTCCCGGTATGCAAGCAATCAGGGCGGCGATCGAACGCTTGCGCTGCTGCTGAAGCTGGAGCGCAGCCATGCCAGCTACTTGTCGTACGCCTTCCGGCTGTCGCTTCGCATGCGCAAGCCCGCTGAGGTGTATGAGCACTATTCGGCGTATACCAAAGGCGCGTTCAAGGATACGCTGGTCCAAGAACTGGAGCGCGTGTTGTACAGCTCGACCTCCCGCATGTATCCAAGAGTATGGGGCTCTGGCGAGGAGTACGGCAGGGAAGTGCGCATTCCTTCTCCAAAAGAGCTGGCGGACCGCTTCGACCGGCGTTGGCTGGAGTGGGCCATTTCGCGCGATGCCGCGCTGGTGGCCGCGGTGCTGTCCGAGCCGGGACATCAAACGGCTACGATCTATCTGAAAAACAAATTCGCCGGAATGATGGCGGAGAGCGAAGAGAGTTTCCTTGTGTTATGGGAGGGGCTGAATCGGGCGGGCGTAGGCGAAGAAGAACGGCGCGAAGCCATCGTCGCGGCCTTGGAGGGCAATCAACGCGGACTTTACAGGTTCGATTACGAGATGTTCCGTCAGTTGACTCTGCTCCCGCCCTCTTACCGGGATCGGCTTGCTGCGTTGAAGAACCGCTATCGTTATGACGCGGCTAAACAGCTTGACTATATTATCGATTCGATAAGCGAGGTGCAATCATAATGGAAGCATTGCAGGATGTGCTACGACTTCCGGCGGAACGATTGTTTAAGGAGGAGCTGGACGCCTTGAAGGCGGCGGATACCGGCAAGGTGCCGGCCGGCTGGCAGCTGTCTCCCCGGTCCGTGCTTACGTTCATTACGGGCGGCGAGGCCGGCGGACGAATCATTACGCCGAAGTATATCGGCAACAAGCGGCTCGTGGAGATGGCGATCGCGACGCTCGTCACCGACCGCGCGCTGCTGCTGATCGGCGAGCCCGGAACGGCCAAGTCCTGGCTGTCGGAAAATCTGACGGCCGCCATCTACGGCAACTCCGGCCTCGTCGTGCAGGGAACGGCCGGCACGACGGAGGAGCAGGTGCGCTACTCCTGGAACTACGCGATGCTGCTCGCAAACGGGCCGACGCCGGAGGCGCTGGTACAGAGCCCCATCATGAGAGCGATGGAGGCGGGCGGCATTGCGCGCTTCGAGGAAATATCGCGCTGCGCGTCGGAGGTGCAGGATGCGCTCATCTCCATCCTGTCGGAGAAGACGATCTCCGTCGCGGAGCTGGGCAAGGAGATGAACGCGCGCAAAGGTTTCTCGATTATCGCGACCGCGAATACGAGGGATCGCGGCGTTAACGAAATGTCCGCCGCCCTGAAGCGCCGCTTCAATATTATCGTGCTGCCTGCTCCGCCGGATCTGGAGACGGAGGTGGAGATCGTGCGAAAGCGGGTCGGCGAGATCGCCGCGCAATACGAGCTCGGAGCGGCAGCGCCGGCGGACGAGGCGCTTATCAAGGTCGTCACGATCTTTCGGGAGCTGCGCAGCGGCATGTCGCTGGACCGGAAGGAGAAGATCAAGTCGCCCGGCGGCGCGATCTCGACCGCGGAAGCCATCTCGCTGCTCACGGGCAGCATGGCGCTGGCGGCCAGCTTCGGCGACGGGGAGCTGCGCGACGCGGATTTGGCGGCCGGACTCCAAGGCGCGGTCGTGAAAGACGACGACAAGGACAGACTCGTATGGAAGGAATATCTCGACAACGTCATGAAGAAGCGCGGCGAAGAGTGGCGGGGACTGTATACGGCGTGCAAGGAGCTTAATTCATGAGCGGAGCTTCGGCGGCCGGCGTGCGGCTATTCGGCGTGCGGCATCTCTCTCCGGCCGGAGCCTGGCATTTGCGGCGGTTTCTGGACGAGATACGGCCGACGGCCGTCCTGATCGAAGGGCCGTCCGACGCCGCCGACGAGCTGCGCCACATCGTGCACAAGGCGACGAAACCGCCGATCGCGATCCTCGCCTATACGGAGGAGCTGCCCGTTCGGACGGTCATGTGGCCGCTGGCTTCCTACTCGCCGGAATACGAGGCGCTGCGCTGGGCGTCGGAGCACGGGGCGCATGCCTCCTTCATCGATCTGCCGTC
>NZ_BDQX01000327.1:7208-17283 GCF_003112455.1 Paenibacillus agaridevorans | reverse complement strand
CGTACTGGCGCTGCAGGAGCGGCGGGGGAGGTCGTCGGCCTCGGGGCCCGAATCCCCGGCGGAGCCTGAGCCGTCGGCCGAGACGGGGAAGGTGCGTTCGGACGACCTTGCTTCGGATTCTTTACCGCTGGAAGAGCGCGAGTCGCTTTATGAACGCATTGCGGCCATTGCGGGCGAACCCGATTACGATACGTATTGGGAGCGCCATTACGAACATAATTTATCGCCGCAGGCTTATCGCGAGGCGATACTGGCGTTCTCCGCATCCATGCGGGAGATGTCCATCGGCGAGGAGCGGGTACGGGCCGCGGGCGAGTTCGCGTACAATGCCGTGCGGGAGAGCTACATGAAACGCCGCATCGCGGACGCCATTGCGGACGGACATGAGCCGGAACGCATCGTCGTGGTATGCGGCGCGTACCATGCATCCGCGCTGGAGAACCTGGACGGGGCGATGACCGACGAGGAGATCGCCGGATTGCCTTCCGTAGGCGCCCGGCGCACGATGATGCCTTATTCCTATTACCGGCTGTCTTCCCTTTCCGGCTACGGGGCGGGAAACAAGGCGCCCGGGTACTATGAGCTGATGTGGGAATGCATGGGGGATAACCGGCTGTCCGAGCTGCCTCACTACTATATGTCTTCCATTGCGCGGAAATTGCGGAATTCGGGTACGCACCGCTCTACCGCCGAAGTCATCGAGGCGGTCAGGATGGCGGAGTCGCTGGCCGCCCTGCACGACGGAGGGCAGCCGACGCTGCTCGACCTGCACGACGCGGCGCGGACGCTGCTCGGCAGAGGCGATCTCGGCGTCGTGGCCGAAGCGCTCGCTGGACTGGACGTCGGCACGGGCATCGGGTCGCTCGCCGAAGGCGTCAGCCAGACGCCGGTGCAAGACGACCTGAACCGCCTGCTGAAGCAGCTGAAGCTGGAGAAATACCGGACGGCGGTGGCGCAGGACCTGTCGCTCGACCTGCGCGAGAATCGCCGCGTCAAGTCGGAGGAGGCCGCGTTCCTGGATCTGCGCCGTTCCTATCTGCTGCACCGGCTGGAGCTGCTGGGCATCTCGCTGGCGAAGAAGATGCCCAGCAGCCAGCAAGGGGCCAACTGGGCGGAGCATTGGGTGCTGCAATGGACGCCGGAAGCGGAGATCCAGACGGTGGAGGCGACGCTGCTCGGGGAGACGATCGAGGTCGCGGCCGGTTATACGCTGGCGCAGAAGCTGGCCGCTTGCGCCAGCATTGCCGAAGCCTCCTCCTTGATCAGAACGGCCTGCCTGTGCGGCATGGCTTCCCAACTGGAGGCGGGCACGGCGGCTCTGGAAGGGCTGGCGGCGGACAGCCGCGACGTCGTGCAGCTGGCCGAAGCCGTCCGGCAATTGTCCGTCATCATCTCGTACGGCGATGTGAGACGGATGGACACGGCGCCGCTGATCCCCATGCTGGAGAAGCTGTTTCTGCGGTCCAGCCTGTTCTTGCTGGAGGCGAGCGCCTGCAACGACGAGGCCGCGACGGAGATGGTCGCGGCGATTAACGGCTTGAACGGCGTCGCCCAAGAGCATGCCGAAGCCGTGGACGAAGCGCTGTGGGTGCGCCAACTGGAGGAGCTGTCGGCGCGGGACGACCTGAATCCGCGCCTGTCGGGCTTCGCCTGCGCCATCCTCATGGAGCGGGGCGTGCTGTCCGCGGCGGACTGCGAGCAAGAGGTGTCCCGCCGCTTGTCGCCCGGCGTGCCGGCGGAGCTCGGGTCCGGCTGGTTCGAGGGGCTGGCCCAGCGCAACCGCTATGCGCTCGTATCCCGGATGAGCTTATGGGAGCAATTGAACGACTATATGACCGGTCTGGACAAGGAGCAGTTCGCGAGAGCGCTCGTGTTCCTGCGGCGCGCCTTCAGCGTGTTCTCCGCGAGGGAGAAGGTCATGGTGGCCGAGGTGCTCGGCGAGCTGTGGGGCGTCCAGCCGGAGCAGGCCGCCGAGCTGCTCGGGGCCGAGCTGAGCGAGAAGGAAAGTAAGCAAATCGAGGAGCTGAATGATTTTGACTTTGAGGACTTCTGATTATGAGCGCTGAACTCCAGCAAGAACTGTGGTCGCGTTGGCGCCTTGTGCTCGGCAAGGAAGCCGAGAAGCAACTCGTCGAGAGCGGCGGAGGCAGCGGTGGGCTAGAGCTTTCGGAGGACGAGAGAATCATGGACGAAGCGCTGGCGGCGATCTATGACGATACGGGCGGCAACGGCGAGGGCGGCGGCGGAAGCGGCGGGAACGCCGGAGGGCGCGGCGGTGCTGGCTCCGGCAAGTCCGCTCCGCGTCTCGCGAAGTGGCTGGGCGACGTCCGCAGCCTGTTCCCCGAGGATGTCGTGTCGATCATTCAGAACGACGCCATGGAGCGCAAGGGCTGGAAGCAGCTGCTGTTCGAGCCGGAGCTGCTGGCGACGGTCAAGCCGGACATCGGGCTGGTCGGCACGTTGATGTCGCTGCGGGGGAAGATTCCCGAGAAGACGAAGGATACCGCGCGCCAGCTCGTGCAAGCCGTGGTCGACGACCTGAAGAAACGCATGGAGACCGAGATCAGGCAGGCGGTGACGGGCGCGCTCAATCGCCGTCAGCATTCCCCGCTGCCCTCGTTGTCCGGCATCGACTGGAAGCGGACCATCCAGCGTAACCTGAAGCATTACAGCGCGGAGCGGAGGCAGATCATCCCGGAGAAGTTCTATTACTTCGACCGCGCCCGCCGCAGCAAGGAATGGACGATTATCGTCGATATCGACCAGAGCGGGTCCATGGCGGATTCCGTCATCTGGGCATCCGTCGTCGGATCGATCTTTGCCAGCATGCCGGCGCTCGATACCCGGGTCGTGGCTTTCGATACGGAGGTCGTCGACCTGACGGAGCAATGCGGCAACGATCCCGTCGACATGCTGTTCGGGATCCAACTGGGCGGAGGAACGGACATTCACAAGTCGGTTCAGTATTGCGAGCAGTTCGTCACGGAGCCTAAGAAGACGCTATTCATCCTCATCTCCGACTTGTTCGAAGGTGGCAATCAGGCCGGACTCATCCGCCGCATGCGCGAGATGCGAGAGGCGGGAGTGCGCACGATCTGCCTGCTAGCCTTGTCGGATCAGGGCAAGCCTTATTACGACGAAAACGTGGCGAAGAAACTCGCCCAGGACGGCACTCCTTCCTTCGCCTGCACGCCGTCCATGCTGCCCGCCCTCGTGGAGGGAGCGCTTAAGGGCCATGATCTCCCTGCCCTGGCCGAGAAGCTGACGGGTGGGAATAAGTAACGAGCAGCAAGGAGGCGAAACCAAACCTTCGCTTGCCCCGCCGATGAGGACATCGGCCGGGCAATGAAGGTTTTTTTGACGTATAGGACCGCCTGCCCTATCCCCGTAACCGTGAAGGGAATCGACAACAGATGTCGAATCTACTTGTAACTCAGAACTCGAAAGAGGGGCCGTATGAAAAAGAAGTGGTTCTACCGCATGCTGCTGTCCTATTCGCCGATTCTGCTGTTCCTCGTGCTCGTCCTCATTCTCTTCTTCTATGTAAAATGGACGACGGAGACGAAGGTGCGCATTCAGAACACGAACGACCTCTTTGCATCGCATGTGGTCAGCGTGCTGGATTCGTCCATGAAGTCGATTGAGGAATTCGTGCTGCAGCAGATGCTGACGGATGAGAAGATAACCGAATATTTAAACGGCACCGCCCCGATTCCCCCTTACGCCATGTTCGAGCTGACGGAGCGTCTCGCGGACATTCGAACGATGTTCCCGCTGGCGGGCGATGTATATATTCACAAGCTGTCGAGCAGCGAAGTGATCTCCAACAACGGCTTGCTCAAGCTGGGGGATACGTTCGCCGATAACGCGTTCCTGACCGCGGCGATCGAAAGCGGAGGAGCGGCGCGCTGGTCATCGCCGAGAGCGTACCAGCTCTATCAGGCCGATCCGCCGGCAGACGTGCTCTCGCTGGTAAAGCCGCTGCCGATTACGTCTGCCGTGCCCAAGGGCTACGTTGTCGTTAACGTGCAGCTGCCCTCGATTCAACGCGCCTTGCTGACGGTCAACACGGATGCGTCCGGCTATCTGCTCCTGGCTGATGCGGACGGCTCCGCCATGTTCCGCGAGCATACGCCGCCGCAATCGGAGTGGGGAATCAGTACGGTCCGCTCCTCTTACACCGGATGGAGCCTCTCCGTCGGCATCCCGGAATCCGAGCAGAAGCTGATGTCGGTCTTCCTGGACGGCTGGACGCTGCCGGCGCTGATTACGATTTTGCTAAGCATCCTCGTGCTGACCTATGTCACGCATCGCAACTATAAGCCGATCGAAGAAATTATGATCCGCATCGATCGATATGCGCTCAAGCGAAGCCTGCAGTTGGGAAAGGGCAACAAGCATAACGAATTTCAATTCATCTCCACCGCGCTCGACAATCTGATGGAGAAGTCCAACGAATACGAAGCAAAGCATAAGGACGATCTGATCATTCGCCGCAGATATTGGTTCAACGAGCTGATCGCGGGCGGTTTCCCGCTGTCGAACGAGGAGTGGGAGAGCGAGGCGGCCGAGCTTGGCATTCCGCAGTCCTTTGCATCAACCGTCGTTCTCGTGACCGTACTGGACAATCGCGAGCAATTTAGCGGCGATTACAACCAGCGCGACCAGACCCTGTTCAAATTCGTCGTGCAGGGCGTGCTGGAGGAAATCTGCCGCAATCACGGGGTCGAAGTATGGTCGGAGTGGAAGGAAGCGGATCAGCTGTGCGCCATCGTCTACTTCGGGGAGCCGAACAACGAAGCGAGGATGCTGGACATTGCCGACCAGCTCAAGGAGTGGGTGGCCGCCAATCTCCAGTTCACGGTGTCGCTGTACATCGGCACGACCGCGAGCGAGGTAGACGATATACGCGGCTCGTACCGGGAAGCGATGCAAGCCGGACAATATCGGGCGCTGCACGGCTACAACCGCATCTATGCCGCTTCCGACTGGAAGCTGAACGTGCAGGGCGACTTGTATGCGCATCTGCATACGGCAAAGGGGATTATTAAGCTGGTCCGCGGCGCGGATCCGACGTGGATCGACCAGCTGGACCGGCTGTTCGGCGACATCAGGAGGGACAGGCTCTCGCGCGAGCAGACGGCCGAGGTCGTCAATTATATGTTCTTTTCGCTGGAGAAAGAGATGAACGACATGCCCGAGGAACTGGTGGCGGTCTGGGTGGAGCCGCTCAGGCAGTATACGCCGTCCTCCATATTGGCCAAGGAACTGATCGCCGAAATTCAGAGCGGGATGAGCGAGCTGCTGCATCGCCTTGTGGAGTCGCTTCAATCCTGGCGGGACCGTCAGCCGCAGTTCATGCCCGTGGAGCAGATCGTTGCGTATTTGCAGGAACATTATTCGAGCCCCGACATCTCCCTGGATCATCTGAGCGACATGTTTGGGCTTGCCCCGCGAGTGGTCAGCAAGCTGTTTAAGGCAAGCACAGGAGAGCGGTTCGTGGACTACGTGATGAATCTGCGGATGACGGAGGCAAAACGTCTGCTGACTTCGACCGATCTCCCCGTCCAGAGCATCGGCGAACAGGTGGGCTACACCCAGGTCATCTCGTTTATCCGCACCTTCAAAAAGAGCGAGGGGACGACGCCGGGCGAATACCGCAAGCTGCATGCCGGAGAATCCCCGTAACAACAGCTTTTACCGAAATGATTATCGAGGAAAAATGTTAATCCACGGACGCCCTTGGCGTCGTGGAAGCCAAGCGGCCGGCCGTCCTTTCGCAAGGAAGGGACGGCCTTTTTGCATAGACGGCAACCCCCCGCTCTACCTAATTGTTAATCGCGGGAGAATTGGAAATTGAACGAAGTCCGCCCCATGCCCTATAGTCGAGTTGTGTTCGGACAATTCCTGCAGGATACCGGAGACCGAAACTTCGCCAAAGACAGGGGGGTGATCCTATTCACCGGATTTGGAGACGCAACATCCCGCTCTACATGATGTTCGTGCCTATCATCTTGTTCTTCATCATCTTCAAATACGTGCCCATGTTCGGAGCGATCATTGCCTTCAAGAAGTACAACTTCGCGGACGGCATTTTGCACAGCCCATGGGTCGGGCTGGATAACTTCAAGCTGCTGTTCAGCACGCCGACGACGCTGCAGATTATCCGCAATACGCTCGTGATCAGCCTTTTGTCCATCTTCGTCTCGTTCCCGTTCCCCATCATGCTGGCTATCATGCTGAACGAGGTTCGCAGGATGTGGTTCAAGCGGATCGTGCAGACGCTCGTCTACTTGCCGCACTTCTTCTCCTGGATTATTGTCAGCGGCATTGTGGTGACGGTATTCTCCCAGCAAAACGGCCTTATCAGCGGCATATGGGAGAGCGTAACCGGCCATACGTATCCGTTTTTGTACCGGGAAGGCTCGTGGCTCGCGATCTTCGTCGGCTCCGGCATTTGGAAGGAAGCGGGCTTTAGCGCTATCATTTATCTTGCAGCTCTCTCGAGCATCGACCCGACTCTGTATGAGGCGGCGAGCATGGACGGAGCCTCCAGATGGAAGCAGATCTGGCATGTAACGCTCCCGGGGCTGCGGATCACGATCGTATTGATGCTCATCCTGGCGATGGGCAGAGTCATGGAGGTTGGGTTCGATCAGGTTTACATGCTTCAGAACTCGACCGTATCCAATATATCAGAGGTCATAAGCACTTATATTTACAAAATCGGACTAATGGGCTCCCAATTCAGCTTGACCGCTGCGATGGGGTTATTCGAATCGATGGTCAGCCTTATTCTTGTCCTGATCGCCAACGCCATCGCCAGAAGGTATGGCAATGGACTATGGTAACGGGAGGAACACATGAAACCGTCTAGAGGTGAACGCATTTATTCCATCGCGGTGTATATCGTGCTGTCGATTGCTGGCCTGCTATGCTTGCTTCCGCTCGTGCATATCGCATCTTTGTCCATCAGCTCCATGCAGGCGGTAGCTTCCGGCCATGTGACGATCTATCCGGTCGGCCTATCGTTCGATGCCTATAAGCAGCTATTTGAAGGCACGCCGATTATGAAGTCCTTTATGAACAGCATATGGATTACGGTATTCGGCGTCCTGTTCAGCATGGTCTTTACCATACTGGCGGCATACCCGCTGACGCGGTCCTACTTCTTCGGCCGAAGAACGTATACGTTTGGCATCGTGTTCACGATGCTGTTCGGAGGCGGACTTATTCCCACCTACCTGACGATCCGAAGCCTGGAGCTGATCAATACGTATTGGGCGCTCTGGCTGCCCGGTCTCGTAAGCGTCTTTAATCTGCTCGTGCTGAGGACCTTTATCGAGAATATACCGAACGAGGTCGACGAGGCATCCCGCATCGACGGCTGCGGCGAATGGCGTTATCTGCTGCAGATCGTACTGCCGCTGTCCACGCCGGTGCTGGCGACGCTGGGACTGTTCTACGGAGTTGGCTATTGGAATTCCTTCTTTAACGTATTGATGTTCATTAACGATTCGGGGAAATTCAATCTGGCGGTTCTCGTTCAACAATTGATTCAGAGTCAGATGCTGCTCTCGCAGATGAACGCTTCCGGCTCCTCGGAGCAGATCGTATTGTCTCCGGAGATGGTCAACGCGGCGGCTATTATTGTTATGGTATTGCCAATGATGGCGGTATACCCGTTCTTGCAAAAGCACTTCGTCAAAGGCGTCATGATCGGCGCCGTCAAAGGATAACGACAATCGAGAAAAAGGGGATAGTGTATATGCGAAATGCGACCAAAAAGAAATGGGCGGCAATCGCCTGCTTGCTTGCCGGAACGGCGATCTTTCCGGCATGCTCGAACGATGGCGGGGAACAGGGCGACAAGTCGCAAGGCGCCGGCTCGCAAGGCAAGTCGAAGATTACGGTGTCCATCTATGAGCGCGGCAACGTACCTCAGGAGATGGGGACGATCGACAATAACCAGTGGACGAAGTGGATTAACGAGAACGGACCGGTAGAAGCGCAATACGTACCGATACCTCGCGGCGAATCGGTCCAGAAGCTAAACCTTCTGTTCGCGTCGGGCGACGCGCCGGATGTGGTCTCCGACTTCGCCACGAGCTTCCGCGACCAGCTATATCAACAGAAGCAAATTATGGCGGTTGACGATCTGATAGCAGAGCATAGCGTCAGTTATAAGGCTTTGATGGAAAAATATCCGGAGCTTAAGAAAGCGGCCGCGAAGCCGGACGGCAAAATGTACGAGTTCGGCCGGGTTCAGCAGCTGGTAGGCTTCCAGGCGCTGTTTATCCGGAACGATTGGCTGAAGAAGCTGGATCTAAAGGTGCCGGAGACGCCGGAGGAGCTGTTTGAGGTGGCCAAGGCGTTTACGGAAAACGATCCCGACGGCAACGGCCAGAAGGATACGTTCGGCATCGCGCTGAGCGGCGAGACGGGCTCCGCCATCAACACCATGTTCCGCGACGTGGACTGGGTGCTGGAGGATGGCAAGCTGGTACGCGGCTGGGAGCAGAAAAATAAGGCGAACGAATTTAAGAAGCGGCTGTACGACGCCGGTCTTGTCGATAAGGATTTCCTCGCGGACAAGAACGGCCAGAAGGCGCAGCAGGACTGGAACAGCGGAAAGATCGGCATCTTCGTCGGTCGCACCGTCGATCCCGTCAACGTAACGCAGTATTACGAGCCGCTGAAGAACAACGTGCCGGATGCCGAAGTCATCGCTATCAAGCTCCCGGCGTCCGAATATGGCCGCTTCGCCATCGGCGTAAACAATCCGGTACAGATGACGACAGTGATTAATGCCAATGCAAAAAATCCGGAAGCCGCCATGAAATATATAGACTTCATGGCATCTAAGGAAGCAGGCGAGATGCTGCGTTACGGAGTGGAGGGCACTCATTCGGTAAAAGGCGCGAACGGCTGTCTTAAGCCGCAGGATGCCGCTCTGTTCAGCAAGGAAGTATCGTGGAATATCGACTTTCAGCTTTTGATGTCCCAGATCGAGCTGGAGCCATGCGCCGGCATCTTGAGCCAGCTGGATCCCGAAAAGCCGCTGGAGAAGGAATTCCTGGAGCTGGTGAAGCAGAATAACGAGGCGAATCTGGGAGAAGGCGTCGAGTATGCTTCTATCACGCATGGCGAGCATATGCCGACGCTGTCCGACAACCTCAGCGTAATCCAGACGAATGTGTCGAAGATCAGCGACTTCTACAACAAGGCGATTGTGGCCGGAGCCTCCTACACCATTGAGCAGGCCTATGCCGAAGCTCTCGATCTGTGGAACAAGTCCGGCGGCGGAGAGCTTGCGGCCTTCTACGCGGATTGGTATGAGACGAGCAAGGATACGGCTTTCTTTGCGAAAGATATGTGGCAGTTCGCCAAGAAAGAATAGCATGCAACGATGGAGGCGGAGACCATGATGATGTTCACGGATATCGATAGAGGCAGACCAATGGCCAAAGACCCTGCCGTCGTCCGTTATGGCGATTCGTATTACATGTATTATTCGATGGCCCCCCATGTGAACAAGGAATTGGATTCCGGCTGGGGAATCGGCATCGCCCGCAGTTACGACCTGGTGGAGTGGCAGAAAATCGGGGAAGTGCCGCAGGAACAGGAGTGCGAGCGTAACGGCATATGCGCGCCGGGAGCCGTCGTGCTGGACGGCCGCATCCATCTGTTCTACCAGACGTACGGCAACGGTCCGAAGGATGCGATCTGCCATGCCGTCTCGGAGGACGGCGTCGGCTTTCGCAAAAACAACTCCAACCCGGTATTCCGTCCGACGGGCGAATGGAATAACGGCAGGGCGATCGATGCGGATGCCATCCCGTTCGGCGGCAAGCTGCTGCTGTACTTCGCCACTCGCGATCCGCTCGGCGAAATCCAGATGCAAGGCGTGGCGACGGCGGAGCTGGACTCCGGCTTCGGCCGCGATGCATGGACACAAGCATGCGACGAGTCGATACTGAAGCCCGAGCTGCCTTGGGAAGAAGCATGCATAGAGGCTGCGGCTCTTTGCGAGCGCGAGGGCCGATTGTATATGTTCTATGCGGGCGCGTACAAC
>NZ_BDQX01000327.1:4116-7105 GCF_003112455.1 Paenibacillus agaridevorans | reverse complement strand
ACGACGGCATACGCTGGAAGCGGCTGTTCGACGAGCCGCTGCTGCCAAACGGAGAGCCGGGAAGCTGGAACTCCAGCGAGTCAGGTCATCCCTTCCTGTTCAAGGACGTGGACGGACGAACGTATTTGTTCTATCAAGGCAACAACGATATGGGCCGCTCCTGGTATCTGTCCATGACGGAGATCGGATGGCGGGACGGATTGCCTTTTATCATTCATAAGTAAGCGGAGAGCCGGTCGCGATGACCGGCTCTTGTTTTCATTCGGCGAATGTCTACACAATCGGGCAGCGGCAGTCGATGAATCAGAGAGAGGGAGTGGTGCTTAGGTGCTGCAGCCTATGCAGTCCAAGCAATACACATGGTATAATAGAGACCAATAAGAATGATTATAATCCCCATAAATAGGGTAGGTACATAAAGCGCAGCATCGGAAGCATACGCAACTGTGCTGGAAACCGAACTTTTTGAAACACCCGCTATCAGGCGCAAAGCCAAGCTTTAGTGTAGCTTTCGTCAGGCAATTATCCCACTTTTTGCGATTCTAGCGAGTTTATCTCTTCCAAAATAGGCAAAGCTGATAGAACAGGCTTTTACTGGAAAACCGCTCCGGCGGTATGGAGGGATTAGGGATGAAGCAAATATTGTTGGTAACGGATGGCTGCTCCAATGTAGGAATGAGTCCGGTCGTCGCTGCGGCGCATGCGAAGTCGGAAGGCATCGCGGTAAACGTCGTCGGCGTGCTGGATCATGGCGATGTAGGCGAGCTGGGCGCTTCGGAGATCGACGAGATTGCGAGAGCGGGCGGCGGTCTCAGCCGGCTGGTCAACACGCGTCAGCTCTCCCAGACGGTGCAGATGATGACGCGCAAGACGGTCGTGCAGACGATTCAGCTTGCCGTGCAGAAGGAGCTTAAGCAGGTGCTGGGCAATGGCTCCATCGAAGCATTGCCGCCCGAGAAACGCGGCGAGGTCGTGCGGGTCATCGACGAGCTCGGCGAGACGTCGGGGCTGCAGGTTGCGCTGCTGATCGACGCCAGCGCCAGCATGAAGCCCAAGCTGGCCGCGGTAGAAGAGGCGATTCACGACCTGATGTTAAGCCTGCAGGCCAGGCAGGGCAAGAGCCAGATCGCGGTATTTCACTTCCCGGGCTCGCGGCATGGCGACGACTGCGTGTTGGACATGGCCTGGACGGAGCACCTTAACGGCATGCACTCCATCTTCCCCAAGCTGCAGATGGGAGGCACGACGCCGACGGGGCCGGCAATTATGCATGTCGTCGACTACTACTTGCGGGGCCAGGACGGGGAAACGGGCCGGAAAAGCAGATATGGAACGGATGGGATGATGGGTGACTACGTCGTTTAAGTTGGAGCTTAGACGGGGGACGATCGTCGTCGGCAAGTGGAAGGGAGGCCGCTACCGGGTGGAGCGCCTCCTGGGAGAAGGGGCGAACGGCAAGGTCTACCTCGTGCAGAAGGATCGCGACTGGTACGCGCTTAAGGTAGGCGCGGATGCCGTGGATCTGCAATCCGAGATTAACGTGCTGGGAACGCTTGCGAAGCAGAAGGGCCCGGGAATAGAGCCCTTCTTGTTCGACGTTGACGATCTTTACGCGCCGAACGGGAAGGAGTATCCCTTCTATATAATGCGCTACGTGAGGGGCACAACGCTGGATGCCTACTTAAAGCAGCAGGGCGCGCAGTGGTTTCCGCTCGTGGGACTGAATCTGCTCGGGAAGCTGGCCAGACTGCATAAGTCCGGCTGGGCGTTTGGCGACCTGAAGGTGGAGAACGTCATGGTCGCGGACTACGGGCATGTCGACCTCGTTGACTTCGGCGGCGTCACGGCGATCGGCAAAAGCATCCGCCAGTTCACGGAGATCTACGACCGCGGCTACTGGAACAGCGGTTCTCGCACGGCGGATCCTAAATATGATTTGTTCTCATTCGCGGTGCTCTGCATTCAGCTCCATGAGCCGAAGCGTCTGCACGCGCTGACGAAGGAGCTGCTGCCTCAGAACCGCTCCACGCTGGATCTGTCGGGCCTGCTGACGAGCAGCTCCGACCTGAAGCCCGTCGCGGGCTGGTTGAAGCAGGCGCTGGAGGGCGGCTTCGCGGACGCGGCGGAGGGCGCCGAAGCATGGCGGCTGCTTATGCACCGGCGAGATACGCGGAAGTCCTCCGCTACGCCGGGCTGGCTCAAGGGGTTGGCCGCGACGACGAGCGTGCTGCTCGCCATCTCGATCTACTGGCTACTTCGCAACATGATGTAGCGGACACGGGCGGGGATACGAACACGAGGACACCGAGGACAAGAGGATAAGGGGACGGGACGAACGGAGGCATACATACACGATGAATGCGAATGTGCTGAACGCTGTGGAGAAGGAAGCGGCGGAACGAGGTCTATGGCAGGACGGCGATACGATCATCGTAGCCGTCTCTGGAGGTCCCGACTCCATGGCGCTGCTTCATATGCTCCATATGCTTGCGGTGCCGAAACGGCTGCGAACGATTGCCGCCCACGTCAATCACGGCTTTCGCGGCGAGGAATCGGCAGCCGAGCTGGAGCTGGTGAAGCGGTATGCGGAGAAGCTTGGCGTGCCATGCGAGACGACGACGCTTGCGCTGACTACTTATATAGAAGAAAATGCATTGAATCTCCAGGCCGCGGCGCGCGAGAAGCGGTATGCGTTCCTGCACGAGGTCGCGAAGCGATATGGAGCGTCCCGAGTTGCCTTGGCCCACCACGGCGACGATCAGGCCGAGACCGTGCTGATGCGAGTCATACGCGGCGCGGGACTGTCCGGCTTGTCCGGCATTCCTGCCAAACGGAGCGAAAATAATGTGGAACTCATCCGCCCGCTATTGCGTATGAACAAGTCAGACCTTCTGGCATACTGCGAGGAGGGAGATATCCCCTACAGCACGGACAGCAGCAATCTGGAGCGGCATTACTTCCGCAACACGGTGCGGCTCGACATTCTTCC
>NZ_BDQX01000327.1:0-4038 GCF_003112455.1 Paenibacillus agaridevorans | reverse complement strand
CCACCCCCCAGCTGCCGCTGTCGCTGCAGAGGCTCGCCGAAGTGGCGGGCGAGGAGGATGACTTTATGGCAAGCCAAGCGGCCTCGGCGTTCGAGACGGTCGTGCGGGTAGAAGACGGGGAATACGCCGTTTCCTGCCGCGATTTGCAGGGTCTGCACATCGCTTTACAAAGGAGATTGATTAAACTAATATTAAGTTATCTTTCGCAAGATACGGAAAACATATCCTGGAGCGGCATTGAGCGAATGCGCTTCGCCGCCGCTACGGAAGCGCCGTCGACTTGGCGTCATGACGCGGGCAGCGGAGTTCGCTGTTTAAGGGAATACGACACCATGCGATGGATAAAGATCCCTCCGGAAGGAGGAGGCCTGGAACCCGGCCGTTATGTTTATGAGATACGGGAGGGGATGGCGTACATACACGCAGTATCCGCCGGCTGGACGTTCCGGCTGCAATGGCTGGACGCGGCATCTTCCGGGAGGCCGAGACCGGCCTCGCGAAGCGAAGCGATATTCGACGCGTCGGAGCTCCGTTTCCCGCTGATGATTCGCAATCGCCTTCCAGGCGACAGAATTCATGTTTTAGGATTAAATGGGTCGAAAAAAGTGCAAGATATGTTCGTTGACGAGAAGATCCCTCCATCCGGCAGGGCAACCTATCCGCTGTTATGCGATTCGGAGGGGAGGCTGCTGTGGATTCCGGGCATTCGAAGATCGTCCCATGCCCTCGCGGGGGAAGGCAGTCGCAAGCTGCTTCATATTACAGCATCGACTGGCGAATAAGAAGCAAGGGTCTATTCATAAACATAGGTATAGCGTAGGGGGATTATCACTTTGCAGAATGACATTAAGGAAGTACTATACAGCGAAGAGCAGATTCAAGCAAAGGTATCAGAACTCGGCGCACGGCTGAGCGCGGACTTCGAGGGGCGCAATCCGCTCGTTATTTGCGTTCTAAAGGGTGCGTTTATTTTCATGTCCGACCTCGTCAAGGTTATCTCGGTGCCGCTCGAGATCGATTTTATGGCCGTATCCAGCTATGGCGCGTCGACCAAGTCGTCGGGCGTCGTAAAGATTATCAAGGATCTGGATGTAACCGTAGAAGGGCGCGACGTTCTGATCGTCGAGGATATCATCGACAGCGGTCTGACGCTAAGCTACCTGATTGACGTACTGGAGCACCGCGGTTCGAAATCGGTTACGGTCGTCACTTTGTTCGACAAGCCGGCCCGCCGCGCGGTGGACTTGCAGCCGCATTACAAGGGCTTCACCCTCCCGGACGAGTTCGTCGTAGGATACGGCCTCGATTTCGCGGAGAAGTACCGCAACCTTCCTTACATCGGCATTTTGAAGCCGGAAGTGTACGAGAAATAAATCGCGCTTTATACCTGGCAGGAGGACTGATTCCGGCTCTATTGTGATGGAAAGTCATGCTATGGTAAAATATCTAAAGCGTCTGAGAGGAGGTAGGGGATGAATCGGATCATCCGAAATACTGGTTTTTATTTGATCATCTTTTTGGTTACCGTTGGCATTTTCCAATATATTAGCGGCCAGGGGGACAACACCAAGCCGTTAAGATATGACGAGCTGCGGTCTCAGATTGAGGCTGGCAACGTGTCGGAGCTGACCGTGAAGTTCGACAATCAGTCCTACTTCATAACGGGCAAATATAAAAACACCCCCGAGGGTGTGGAGAGCGAGAACTTCACCTCCCGCGTCGGCAACAGCGCAGAGGCTAAGATCGCGGAGTGGTCGGAGCAATTCGGCTTCGAGCTGACGAACAAGGAGATGGACACGCCGAGCTTCTGGGTCACGTTCCTGACATCCATCATCCCGTTCATCCTGCTCTTTGTCCTGTTCTTCTTCTTGATGAATCAGGCACAGGGTGGCGGCGGCAAGGTCATGAACTTCGGCAAGAGCCGCGCGAAGCTCTACAACGAAGAGAAGAAGCGCGTCACGTTCGAGGACGTGGCCGGAGCGGACGAGGAGAAGCAGGAGCTGGTGGAGGTCGTCGACTTCCTGAAGGATCCGCGCAAGTTCAATCTCGTCGGCGCGCGCATACCGAAGGGCGTACTGCTCGTAGGTCCTCCGGGTACCGGTAAAACCTTGCTTGCGCGCGCAGTAGCGGGCGAAGCGGGCGTACCATTCTTCAGCATCTCGGGCTCCGACTTCGTGGAGATGTTCGTCGGCGTCGGCGCATCCCGCGTACGGGACCTGTTCGAGAACGCGAAGAAGAACGCGCCTTGTATTATCTTCATCGACGAGATCGACGCGGTCGGCCGCCAGCGCGGCGCCGGACTTGGCGGCGGTCACGACGAGCGCGAGCAGACGCTCAACCAGATGCTGGTCGAGATGGACGGCTTCGGCTCCAACGAAGGCATCATTATTATCGCCGCGACGAACCGCGCGGATATTCTTGACCCGGCGCTATTGCGTCCAGGCCGTTTCGACCGTCAGATTACGGTTGACCGTCCAGACGTTAAGGGCCGTGAAGCTGTACTGAAGGTTCATGCTCGCAACAAGCCGCTTACGGGCGAAGTAAAGCTGGACGTAATCGCGAGGCGCACGACGGGCTTCAGCGGCGCGGATCTGGAGAACTTGCTTAACGAAGCTGCGCTTCTGGCAGCCCGCCGCAACAAAAAAGAGATCAACATGGTCGACATCGACGACGCGATCGATCGCGTCATTGTCGGCACAGAGAAAAAGAGCCGCGTCATCAGCGACCGCGAGAAGCGGATCGTGGCTTATCACGAGGCTGGTCACACCATTGCCGGCTTCTTCCTGGAACATGCGGATCAGGTTCATAAGGTTACCATTATTCCGCGCGGACGCGCGGGAGGCTACGTCATCATGCTGCCTAAGGAAGACCGCATGCTGGTGACGAAGCAGGAGCTCCTGGACAAAGTGACAGGTCTCCTTGCAGGCCGCGTCGCCGAGGAGATCTTTATCGGCGAGATCGGTACAGGCGCTTACAGCGACTTCAAGTCCGCAACAGGCATCGTACGCAGCATGATCATGGAATACGGCATGAGCGACAGGCTCGGCCCTATGCAATTCGGCAGCACTCAAGGTCAAGTATTCCTGGGGCGTGACATCGGCCACGAACAGAATTACTCGGATGCGATTGCATACGAGATCGACCAAGAGATGCAGACCATCATCAACGATTGTTACGACCGTGCCAGAAAGTTGTTGAACGAGAAGAGCGAAGAGATGCATCTGATCGCCAACACGCTTCTGACGGAAGAGACGCTGGAGATGGATCAGATCAAGTCCCTTATCGAGAAAGGCACGATGCCGACAGGCGGAGAAGGCGGCGGTACGCCGTCCGAAGCGTCCACGGCGGAGCCGATTATCGACGAGATCGGCGACGTGAAGGTGCGCATCCAGCCTCGCGAGGATGTCGATCCGAAGCCGGAGACGCCGGAAGGCGGAGGTTCTTCTTCCGAAGGCGATCCGAACAACAAAGCTTAAAGCTTAATGGTAGCTATACCCATAGCAAGTACGGACGTCCCGTCCCTCTCTCTGGAGAGGGCGGGACGTTTTTTTGTTTTTTGCAAAAATACAGGTAGGCATATGATTTTGCCTTACTGTTTCTATAATTCTCGGAATGAGCGCACTGCTCCGCGGCTGCAACCCGAGAAAATCGGGTTAGAGCGAGCAGCGGAGCGGACTTGGGATGCAACAGCCCAATTTTTGAAATATTGGAAAGCAATTCACCATATTTTTTCTATATTGCTCGGAATGAAACACTCTGCCCCACCAGAAGACGCACAGCCGTTCACCTTGGCAAATGAACTTGCCTAAGATAGCGCTCAATAGGGACCTCATCATTCCAAGTCACCCGTTAAGGTGGCTTGTTCTTGTATGCGATGCTGCAAACGGTTGGTGACCGAATATGGTGGAAAAATCCACTATATTGCGTCGATGTAGGCAGAGGTGAGCAAATGTAGAGGACAAATCCACTATAATGCCTCGATGCAGGCAGAGGAGAGGGGAAGTAGCGGAGAAATCCACTATATTGCGTCGATGTAGG
>NZ_BDQX01000326.1 GCF_003112455.1 Paenibacillus agaridevorans | reverse complement strand
ACCTCTATTTGCAGCATTTTCGCGATATTGAAAATCTAACGGACTCAGATGACGCTATTTGGTGCATTTCCGCCTATTCTATGCGGTTTTGACGGAAGTAAGGTCGTCTGTGTCCGTTACAATTTGAACAGGCCCCATT
>NZ_BDQX01000325.1:72732-84451 GCF_003112455.1 Paenibacillus agaridevorans | reverse complement strand
CTACAGAAGCGCCGGACGCGCCGCAGAGCGCAATAGCCCGAAAAAGTCGGGCTACAGAAGCGCCCGACGCGCCGCAGAGCGCAATAGCCCGAGAAAGTCGGGCTACAGAAGCGCCGGATGCGCCGAAGAGACGCAATAGCCCGAGAAAGTCGGGCTATAGGAGCGCCGGACGCGCCGCAGAGCGCAATAGCCCGAGAAAGTCGGGCTATTGCTTCGAACGCAGCTTCCGTTACACCCATTACCGATCGCAAGCTCATCCATCAGACCAGCCTCACCCGATCCGGCGGAAAGCCCATATCGTCTGCGTTCGAGCTGCCCGTACAGGCGGAAATGTACGGATAGCAAGGGATTGGCCCTCTCGAAATGGGGGCAAATGTACGGGAAAAGACCCAAGTGTACCTTCCGGAACGCGGCATAAGTCCACTATGATCAGGTCATGGAAGCGTATCCAAATATCGCGACTCCCGCTTTCGGGGGAGAGGGCGACGTGCGCAACAGACATAGGGGAGGGATCGTTCTGCAGCAATCTACATCAAGACAAAACCACTCGATGAAGGGCTTTTATTCGGCTAAGAACGGGTATGGGAGACAATTTGCCAAAAGCTTGCGCAGGCATTGGCAGCTCTACGTGCTCGTCTTACCGCCGCTATTGTTTTTTGTTATTTTCAAATATGTGCCCATGGCCAACGCGGTGCTGGCGTTCAAGGATTACAACGTCATCAAGGGCATCTGGGGGAGCCCATGGGTCGGCCTGAAATATTTTAATATGTTTTTCGAGAACCCGATCTTCTGGACGCTGGTGCGGAACACGATGCTGCTAAGCTTTTATCAATTGCTGGCTGGGTTCCCGATTCCGATCCTGCTGGCGCTTATGTTGAACGAAATCCGCAATGGCCGTTTCAAACGGTTTATTCAGCTGGTTACTTTCGCGCCGTATTTTATTTCCACGGTCGTCATGGTGTCCATGATCATGTTGTTTCTGGCGCCGCGGCTTGGTTTCGTAAACATCGCGCTCCAGTATTTCGGCTTCGAGCCGATCAATTTCCTGGGCGAGCCGAACATGTTCCGCTCCATCTATGTATGGTCGGACATTTGGCAGACGGCCGGATATGCGGCAGTGATCTACCTCGCGGCTTTGGCGGGCATTGATCCGACGTTGTACGAGGCGGCGAAGGTGGATGGAGCGTCGCGGTTCCAGAAAATCTGGCATGTCGACCTGCCCGGCATTCTTCCGACCATTACGATTATTCTCATCCTTAACGTAGGCAACATCATGTCGATCGGCTTCGAAAAAATTTATTTGCTGCAAAATTCGCTCAACCTGCCCAAGTCGGAGGTTATCGCGACCTACGTCTATAGCATGGGTTTGCTGAATGCCAACTACAGCTTTGCAACGGCGGTCGGATTAATTAATTCCGTTATTAATCTCATCCTTTTGGTTGCGGTCAACAGCTTCGCCAAACGAATCTCGAACAACAGTATCTGGTAGGCAAGGAGGAACTATCAATGGCTATTTCATCAACAGTGCCGAAACGAAAAATACGGGAGTCGGCCGGAGATCGCATATTTGTTTTTGCGATCTACGTCATTCTGAGTCTGGTGCTCGTTGCCGTATTGTATCCGCTAATCTATATCGTCAGCAGCTCGATCAGCAGTCCTTCGGCCGTCGTATCCGGCAAGGTGTGGCTCTGGCCGGTGGACATTTCGTTCAGGGGGTTCCAGACGATATTCAAGACTCCGCTTATTATGACGGGTTACGGCAATTCCCTGTTTTATATGGCCGTGGGGACGCTCATTAGCGTAACGCTTACCGTCATGCTGGCTTATCCGCTTTCGAGAAAAACGTTTTTTGGCCGCAAAGGCATCCTGATGCTGGTGATGTTCACGATGCTGTTCGGAGGAGGATTGATCCCGACTTATCTCGTCGTAAAGGAGCTCGGCATGATCGATTCCCGGCTGGCCCTGCTTATTCCGAACGCGATCTGGGTGTGGCAAGTAATCATTGCGCGATCGTTCTTCCAGTCCACGATTCCCGATGAGCTGGCCGAAGCGAGCGAGATCGACGGATGCAGCGATTGGCGATTCCTTGGCAGCGTTGTTCTTCCTCTATCGAAGCCGATTATCGCCGTGCTGGTCCTCATGTACGCCGTTGGGCAATGGAATGCGTATTTCGACGCGCTCATTTATTTGAAGTCGGATAAATTGTTTCCGCTCCAGCTTGTGCTAAGGAGCATCATCATTCAGAACAACAGCGCGGGAGCGATGGATATCAGCATTCAGGTGCAAAGGGCTCAACTGGCGGAGCTGCTCAAATATTCGCTGATCGTGGTGGCGACGCTGCCGGTACTCATTATTTACCCGTTCGTGCAGCGCTATTTTGTCCAAGGGATGCTAGTCGGCTCCATCAAAGGCTAAATGCGGAACACGCACTATAGGGAGGTGAGGACGATGTAACCGTCCGGAAGATGAGGAGATACGCTCTACGACAACAATTGGGGAAACAAAGTTCCATCATACTTGCGAACGCAAAGGGGAGTAGAATGCAAATGAAAAAGTTAAGCTGGAGCTTGATGTCGCTCTTACTCGTGTTGGCGCTGGTCCTGTCCGCCTGCTCGGGCAAAAACGAAAACGCCGGAACGAACGGCACGCCGACGGACGGGGGCTCGTCCGGCGCGGCAACAGATACGCCGTCGAAGCCGGTGGAAATCAGCGTGTTTGCCGTGCAGGAACAAGGCATCGATCTCAATACCAACAAGTTTACGCAGCATGTCTCGGATATGTTTAACATTAAATTCAACTTCGAAGTCATCCCTTCGGACGGCGCGAAGGAGAAGCGTCAAATCTCGCTTGCGAGCGGAGACTATCCCGATGCCTACATGCTGACGCATTACGTCGATCAGTTCTCGCAAGCCGATCTGCTGAAATTCGGCAAGCAGGGCGTCATCATTCCTTTAAACGATCTGATTGACAAACATGCTCCGAACATTAAAGCCGCCATGGAATCCAATGCGGATCTAAGAACGCTGAATACGGCTCCCGACGGCAACATCTACGGACTGGTCGCTTACACGCAATGTTTCCACTGCTCGTACCCGAGCAAAATGTGGATCAACACGGAATGGCTGGAGAAGCTGAATCTAGAAATGCCGACTACGCCGGAAGAATTTAAAAATGTTCTGAAAGCGTTTAAAACGGAAGATCCGAACGGAAACGGCAAGCCGGACGAAGTAGGACTAAGCGGCTCGACAGAAGAGTTTGGCGTGCGGGTCCTTCCGTTCCTGATGAATCCGTTCGTCTACAATGACGACAGAAACTATTTGAACATGACAAGCGGCAAAGTGGAATCCGCCGCAATCAAACCCGAATGGAAAGAAGGACTCGCTTATGCGAAATCGCTGTACGATGAAGGGTTAATCGATCCGGGAGCATTTACGCAAAACGCCGAGGCGCTCAAAAAAATCGGCGAAAACGCGGATGCCGAAATTTTGGGCGTCGGCGCAGGCATGCATCCGGCCATCTTTATCGACATGGCGGGCCCTCGCTTCCCTAAATACCATCCGGTACCGCCGCTTCAAGGACCAAACGTGTCGTTTGCGACCCATGACAACGGCGGCGTATCGCCGGGAGGCAAGTTTGCCATCACGAACAAAGCCAGCGAAGAAGCCCAGATCGCCTTGATCAAGCTTGCCGATTACATGTTTACGCCGGAAGGACAAACGAACGGCGGTTCCGGCATGAAGGGAATCGATTGGGAAGACCCGGCGCCTGGAGATACGGCGCTCGGCGAAGGCGTAGCGCCTATGGTCAAAACGATTCCGGGCGTGGAGGGCGAGGCTCCGAGAAACGCTGGCTGGTCCGGCATGGCACACTTCTATATGCCGAAGGAATACCGCGACAGCTGGGTGCAAGGCACGGACATTAACGACCCGTCCAACTACGAGCGCAAGCTGTATGAAGCAACGAAATTGTACGAAGGCCATGAGCCGAAGGAGCTGTTCCCGTTCTGGTCGCTTTGGGTTGACCCGGCCGACAGCGATGAGGTAGGCATGCTGCAAACGAACATTCGCAACTACATCGAGCAAAATGCGCTGCAATTCGTTACGGGCAACAAGGATTTAAATAAAGATTGGGATGCCTATGTGCAAGGCCTGAAAGACTTGAAGCTCGATCGTTATCTCGAGATTTTGCAAAAGGCTTATGATGCGTCTGTAAAAGAGTAACTGGGACGATCAATGTCGGGCACTTCCAGATGGAGTGTCCGACGTTCTTGAAATTAATGTGAGGTGCACAACAACATGAATGTGACGCAGACTGTCATTCGTCTGAACGACTACGGGATCAAGCCGGACTCGGGAGAGGACGCGACGACGGCGATGCGAAAGGCGATCGAGGATGCCGCAAGGATCGCGGGGCCTGTCGTGCTGACATGCGACCCGGGAAGATACGATTTGTATCCTGAACATGCCGCCAAGAAGCCTTATTATATTTCCAATACGGCCAGCGAAGCCGAAAATTCCGACGTGACCAAGACGATCGGCATTCATCTGCAGGGCATGAAGAACGTAACCCTCGACGGCAAAGGATCGTTGTTTGTATTCCACGGCAAGCAGACGATGATCGTTGTCGACGGCTGTGAGGAGGTAAGCATCCGGAATCTGCGTCTGGATTACGAGCGGCCGACCGTGACGGAAATGACCGTTGAACGAATCGGCGACCATTTCCTCGACATCGTTGTCCATAGGGACAGCCGTTACGAGGTTGAGAACGGCAGTCTGATCTGGCAGGGGGAAGGCTGGCGTTTCCGGGACGGTCCCATGCAAGAGTACGATCCGCTGACGAATACAACCTGGCGCATCGATAATTTTGTAATTGCCGCGAAGCGGGTCGAGGAGAGGGAGCCCGGCCGGCTGAGACTGTACTTCGCCGAGGGTCATTTGCCTTCGACGGCAGTCGGGCGCGTCTTCCAATCCAGAGACGGCATCCGCGACCAGGTTGGCGCGCTTGTGATTCGGAGCCGCAAGGTCGAATGGAGCGACGTGGGCGTTCATTTCATGCACGGGCTGGGACTGGTCTGCCAATTCAGCGAGGATGTGTTCTTCGAGCGCTTGGAGATCGCCCCGCGGCAAGAGACGGGGCGCACCGTCGCGGCTTTCGCCGACTGCATTCACGTGTCGGGCTGCCGCGGGCTGATCCGGGTGGCGAACAGCCGATTTGTCGGCGCGCACGACGACGTAATCAACGTACACGGGACGTATCTGCGCGTTGTGGGACAACCTTCCCCTGACGAGGTGCTGCTCAGGTTCATGCATCCGCAAACGTATGGATTTCCCGCTTTCAGCGCAGGGGACGGGATTGAATTCGTTCGATCCGAGTCGCTTGCGTCCTACGCGGATGCCGTCGTGGCCGAAGCGGAGCTCGTAGATCCGCGCATCATGCGGATTAAACTCGACAGAAGCGTGCCGGAGCAATTACGCATCGGCGATGTCATAGAAAATGTAAGCTGGACGCCGGAAGTGGAAATCGTGGGCAACCGAATGGCCCGCATTCCGACTCGCGGAGTTCTGCTGACGACACGCAGGCAGTCGCTCATCGAGGGAAATCTTTTCGAGAGAATAACCATGTGCGCCGTGCATGTCGCATGCGACGCCGGAAGCTGGTACGAGTCCGGCATCGTAAAGGATCTGACCGTCCGGGGCAATACGTTCATCGAATGCGGGCATGCGGATGCGGCCGTCATCTCCGTGTCTCCCGAGAATACGACTACGGAGGAAGGTCGGTATGTGCATTCCCGTATCGCGATCGAAGACAACCGCTTTGACATGCGGGATGCCCCACTGCTGGATGCAAGCGGCACGGAGCATTTGATATTCGCGAACAATCTGATCACAGGTGCAGGAAAATGCCGCGAATCCGGAACGGCGATCCGGCTGGTCGCTTGCGATAATGTATCGATCATGAACAATCGTTATTCCTGACAATCGGCATCTTGAGAGAAGTTGGACAGAGGAGGGGAATAACCCCATTGCTTTGACAATATATCGACGAAAGGCGGAAAACGATGTTTGGAACGAAGGGCAAGCAGATGAGCGTTCGATTGGCGGGCGGGATGAGGAAGGCGCGAATCGCCGTATTGGCGTTTATCGTGTTGGCGGCTCAGTTGGGACTTTTCATACCGGGAGAGACGGCGGCCGTGGAGGCGGCGTCGAAGGAAATAGCGGCCAAACCGTATATGGGCTGGAGCAGCTACAGCATGCAGGTGTACGACCATGGCCAGTGGATTACTGCGGAGCAAATCAAAGCGCAATCCGACGCGATGAAGGAGAAGCTGCAGCCTTACGGCTACGAATACATCAACGTGGACGCGGGCTGGAATGGGGCAATGGACGGCTACGGCCGGCCGATTCCGAGCACGACCCTGTTCCCGGACGGACTGCAGGATTTGATCGATTACGTTCATGCCAACGGGCAGAAGTTCGGGCTGTACGGCATTCCCGGGTTGTCTCCGGAAGCGTACGAGCAGGATCTGCCGATCTATAACGCGCCTGGATGTTCGATGAGAGATATCGGCGATCCGACGCGGGGCTCCGATTATTGGGGCTTCGGCTACAAAATCGATTTTTCGAACGACTGCGCCCAGAAGTACATCAACTCCATTGCGGACCTGTACGCCGAATGGGGCGTCGACTTTCTGAAGTTCGACAGCGTGACGCCGGGCTCGGGCATTTCCGACCTTTCGCTGGATTCCCGCGACGACGTCAAAGCTTGGTATCAGGCGCTGGAGCCGCACGACATCTGGCTGGAGCTGTCCTGGGCGGTCGACATCAAGTACATCGATCATTGGAAAAAGTATTCCAACGGCTGGCGCGTCGACTGGGATATCGAATGTTATTGCGGCGACGGAGGGCTCACCGCATGGCCGAGTATTGCGCGGCTGTTCCCGATCGCGGAGAAGTTTTGGCGCCATGCCGGTCCGGGCGGCTGGAACGACTTCGACTCGCTTAACGTCGGCAACGGGGCGATGGACGGCATTACGCCGGACGAGCGCAAGACGGCCATGACGTTCTGGAGTCTGTCGTCGGCGCAGCTGTATATCGGCAACGACATGACCCGCTTGGACGATTACGGCGTGGAGCTGCTCACCAACGAAGAGGTGATCGCGGTTAATCAAGCGGGACGCCCGGGACGCCCCGTCTCGACCGAAACGAAGCAGCAGGTATGGTATGCAAACAATGGAGACGGCACTTACAGCGTCGGCTTGTTTAACCTGGCTGACGAAGCGGCGACGGTAACGGTAAATTGGAGCGATATCGGCCTGAACGGATCGGCTTCCGTTCGCGATTTGTGGAGCCGCGAGGAGCTTGGCGATTTCGCAACGGGCTTCAGCTCCGTCGACCTGGCCCCGCATGCATCGCGTTTGCTGAAGGTAACGGCGAAAAACGGGACGATCCGCGTCAATGACGATGATACCGGCATGACATATACCGGCGAATGGACGCGAAACGGCGGCAAGGAAATGACGGCTGACGAGCAGAATCTGGTCATCGATGTAAGCGACTCCGAAGCGGCGGACAGCACGATTGCTCCGGCTGCGGCCAACTTCGACAAAAACGAGTCGGAGCGCGAGGATGTCGGGACGACGCTGACGCTGAACGGCAATACGCTGAGTTCCATAATGAACGGCGGTTATACGCTGCAAGAAGGTACCGACTATACGGTTGACGGCAGCGTGGTTACGATCAAGAAGGAGTATCTCGCGTCCAGAACGGTCGGTACGACCAGCTTGACGTTTAACTTCAGCGGCGGTTCCGCGCAGAGCTTGGTCGTTACGATAAGCGACACGACGGTAAGAGACAGCAGAGTCACTCCCGGCGCGATCAGCTTTGATCATGCCTCGCAGTCCGAGGTGGCGCTGACGCTGTCGCCGAACGGCAATACGTTGACAGGCATTTCGCGCAATGGCTCCGCGCTGACGGAAGGCACGGACTACACGGCATCGGATACGGGGCTTGTGCTCAGCAAGAACGCGCTGGCGGCGTTGCCGACCGGAACCTACGAGCTGGCCTTTGACTTCGACGGCGGCTCGCAGCAGAAGGTAACGTTAGTCGTGAGAGACACCTCGGCCGGAGGCTCGATCTCTCTCAACAACGACGATCCGGCTATTCAATATACCGGCTTCTGGAACCGGAGTTACAACCGGGGACTGGGCGATTATATGGATGATGTCCATTTTGCCGAGAAGAATGACCAGGATTATTTGGAGTATACATTCATAGGAACCGGTATCGAATATTTGACGGAGCTGGATCCTTCGCAGGGCGACATTGATTTCTATGTAGACGGGGAGTTCAAGCAGACGGTCAGCACGTATAACCTGGGGCGACAGGCTCAGAAGCCCGTATTTGCGATTACGGGACTCGAGGACGGAACTCATACGCTTAAGGCGGTTAAGAAATCCGGCATTTTCATGCTGCTCGACAAGCTGAGAGTCATCACCCCGGATTTGATCAGCGAGACGGAAGCCGAGTTCGACAAAGCGGCAGGGCAGCAAGAGGATGTTGCCGTAACCGAAGCGACTAGTAGAAGCTTGACAGGCATTAAGCTCGGAGCGGCGGAGCTGACGGCGGGTACGGATTATACGGTCGCGGATGATCGGATTACGATTAAGAAGGAATATTTGGGCGCAAGGCCGCTTGGTACGACGAATCTGCTGCTGACCTTCGACGGCGGCGCCACGCAGACGTTGTCCATTGCCGTGCGCGACTCTTCGGCGGCGAACAGCGCAATCAGCCCAACGTCCGGCAGCTTTGACAAGAAGGCGGATGCGCAAGCGGATGTCGCAACAACGATGGAGCTTGCGGGCAATACGCTTGTCGACATAACGAACGGCGAGACTGCGCTCCAATCCGGCACCGATTACACCGTGGCGAATGAGCTGGTTACGATCAAAAAGGAATATTTGGCGAGCCGGCCGGTAGGCGCGACGAATCTGAGCTTCTCCTTCGATCATGGCGAATCGCAGACTCTGTCCATTACGATCAGCGATTCTACGCCTAAGAACAGCGCGATTACGCCGTCCGCAAGAAGCTTCGATAAAAAGGCTTCGGCGCAGGCGAATGTGACAACGACGATCGCGTTTAACGGCAACAGCCTGGAGGGCGTGGCAAACGGCGCGGCGGCTCTGCAAGAAGGAACGGATTACACGCTGTCGGGCAACCAATTGACGATTTCGAAGGAATATTTGGCCCAGCAGCCGACGGGAATGGCCAATCTGACGTTAACCTTCAGCGAAGGTGCCGCTCAAACTCTGGCGGTGGCGGTAAGCGACACGCTGCGAGGCCGCTACGTCGACATTAACGACGACGACACGGGCATTTCGTACAAAGGCGCTTGGCAGCATAACCGGAACAGGGGAATCGGCGATTACAAAGACGATGTACACTTTACCGAAAAGGACAACGATTATTTGGAATTTACGTTCCAAGGGACCGGCATCGAGCTGATTACGGAGAAGGATCCGTCGCAAGGCGATATGGATATCTATATCGACGGCGAGTTCAAGCAAACGATCAGCACGTACAACGATACCAAGCAAGCGCTTCAGACGGTGTACAGCATTAACGGCTTGACGGGCGGCATGCATACGATTAAGGCCGTCAAGAAGTCGGGCTTTTACATGCTGCTGGATCAATTTAAGGTGAAAGTGGCGGACCTGCTTGGTCCGGATACGGCAAATGTCGATAAGTCGGCGGCTTCCGACGTTACGACGACGCTTGCCGTCGATGGCAGCAATCTGATTGGCATTACCGCCGGCGGAACCGCCCTGGCGAAAGGAACCGATTATACGCTGGGTGGCGATGAGGTGACGATCAAGAAGGAATACCTGGCGACTCTGCCGAACGGCCAGACTGCGCTGGCGTTCTCCTTCAAGGGCGATCATTTCGATGACATCCACTACGCGGAGACGAATGGCGATTCCGTCGAATATACATTTACGGGCACTGGCTTATCCTTCATTACGCCTAAGGGGCCGGAGCAGGGCGAGATCGATATTTTCGTGGACGGCGTATTCCGGGAAACGGTGGACGCGCATCACGCAAGCCGGTTGACCGGTCAGACGGTGTACAGCATCTCCGGCCTGCCTGGCGGAGAGCATACCTTCAAGGCCGTGAAGAAATCGGGCGACGCGATGCTGGTTGACGGTTTGACGTTTAACGTTCATGCCGGAACGACTACGCCGAATCCGGGTACGGGTACGCAACCGACGCCTAATGTTCCGAAGACGGAGCAAATAACGGGCAGTGTGGAAGCGACAGACGGCGGTGACGGCGTTCTGGCGAACGTGGTCATTACGAGAACAACGCATGCGGACGGCACGAAGTCGGACGAGGTTGTGTTGACGGCGGAGCAGGCTCGTGAGGCGATAGGCAATATTGGGGCAGGCGCACAATCGCTGACGATCGTAATACCGGACGAGAAGAACGAAGTGTCCAAGACCAAGGTAACGGTACCGAAGGAAGCCGGCAAGCTGCTTGCGGACGCCAAGCTCGGTCTCGGCATGACGACGGGGAATGCGAAAGTGTTTGTACCGAGCGAATCGTTGCAAGATTTTGACAAAGATCTTTATTTCGAACTGGTTCCTGTGAAAGAAGCCGGGAAGAAACAAGAGATCGAGAATCGCGCGAACAAAGAAGCAGTCGCAACGATCGTATCGGGCGGTCAAGAGGTTTCCGTGCTGGGCAGGCCGATAACGATCGAAACGAACTTGCAGGGACGCGATGTCACGGTTGTGCTGCCACTGAAGGACCTGGATGTAACGGAAGCGGAGCTGCGTGACTTAGGCGTCTACATCGAACACAGCGACGGCACGAAACAGCTGTTGAAGGGCATTATGGTTCCTTATAACAACCAGGGCGACAAAGGTTTGCAATTTGTTGTCGACCGCTTCAGCTTATTCGCCCTTGTTCAAGTGCCGGGCCTTGCGGGAACCTACGAACATGAGGCGTATATGAAAGGGTACGAGGACGGAACGTTCAGGCCGGACCGAACGATCACCCGCGCGGAGATGGCGACGATTTTATCCAGAGTGATCGATTCGGAAGCCGTAGCCGGGGATAAAACTTACAGCGATGCGAGCAAGGCAAGCTGGGCGAAGGACGCCATATCGGCCGTGACCCGGATGGGTTTGATGCAGGGTTACCCGGACGGCTCCTTCGGACCGAACCAATCGATCACCCGCGCGGAAATGGCGAAGCTGGTTGCCGGGCTGATCGACGATTCGGCGGCTGCAGGAACGGGCTTCGGCGATGTATCCGATGGCTGGGCCAAGGATTCCATTTTGGCGGTGCAAGGCGCGGGCATTATGCGGGGCTACGAGGACGGAACCTTTAGATCGAACAATGCGCTGACGCGCGCCGAAGCGGTGACCATCGTCAACCGCGTGCTGGGCAGAGGTCCGTTGGAAGGAGTGGCGCTGTCCCCGTGGAAGGATGTTAAAGCCGCGCACTGGGCCTATCGCGACATTGTAGAGGCTTCGGTTCATCATTCTTACGATCAGACGGATGATGGCGAGCAATGGGCCGGGTAGGCGCAGGGAGAGAAGGCGGGAGGAATCGAGAGGTTTCCTTGTTAATCGGAGATTTTCCGAACTTTATAGCAATAGCGAAAGGGGCGGTCATCTTGACCCGCCCCTTTTAGGCTACGCCTCCGACTCGCGATCCCT
>NZ_BDQX01000325.1:28069-72648 GCF_003112455.1 Paenibacillus agaridevorans | reverse complement strand
GCGCGGCAACTGGGCGATAAGCGAGTCGACGACCCGCGGGTCGAAGTGGCGGCCGCGTTCCGCCTCGAACAACGCCAGTATGCGATCCAGCTCCCAAGCCTGCTTGTACGCTCTGGCGCTGCCCAAAGCATCGAAGACATCGGCTACGGCGGTAATGCGTCCGTAGATATGAATCTCCTCGCCCTTAAGCCTCTGCGGATAACCGCTTCCGTCCCATTTCTCGTGATGCTCCAGCGCCACAATCGACGCGGCGCGCAGCAGCTCGCGCTTGGAATGCCGAAGCAACTGGTGACCGATCAGCGTATGCCCTTTGATCTGATCGAATTCCTCATCCGTAAGAGCCCCCGGCTTATGTAGTATGGCATCGGGAATGGCGACCTTGCCTATGTCATGCATGGGCGAAGCGTCGCGCAAGAGCGCCGCTTCCCTCTCGCTCATGCCGAGGCCGAGCGCCAGCCAATACGAATATTGAGCCACGCGTCTGACATGGCTGCCCGTTTCTTTCGAACGACTCTCCCCGATCTCCCCCATGGAGAAAATAATTTCCCGCTGTGTCTCCACGATTTCCTCGCGCAGCATAAACGCTTCCAGCGACTTGCCGGAATACGAGGCGGCAAGCGACAAATATTCCATATCCTTCTCCGAGAAGACGCCTGACTCGGTCAGCTTGTTCACGGCCTGATATGCGCCGATGACATGACCCTCATTATTGCGGAACGGAATCGTCATGATCGCCTTGGTGCGATAGCCGGTCCGCTTGTCGTTGTCCGAGTTGTGGCGCGGATCCTCGTAGGCATCGTCGATAATGATCGGTTGATCTTCGCTGATGGCGGTTCCGACCAGTCCGCTTCCATAAGGGATGCGGATCTCTCCTGCTCCATGGGCGACGACGGTAAACAACTCCCGGCGTTCTTCGTCCAGCAGCCAGACGGCGCAGCGGTCTGCCACGATCATTTCGCGCCCCATGTCGGCCATAAGAATCAACACGGCTTCGAGCCGGTCGGCGGTTGCGATTTTTGCCGTAAATTCGAAGATCACCTTCAATAATTGCTCAGGGGTCAGCTCTTCCTTAAAGGCTCCGGCGGGCCGTCTATCCACGTTCACGAGGGCTCACCTCATTCCTTCCGCTTTTGTTCCATTTTTTGTTCCATAGACATTCGCTCCCGAAGGGGTTAATTCCTGTTTATTTGCAGCGAAATTTCTGTTTATTCGAGGACTTTCGACAAAGATGTCATCTTTGGTAAGTTCGTGTAAAAGCTTGCAACAAGTTAACTTTGGGGAATGTCGGAAAATGTAAAACTAGTTTACAATGATAGATAGAATATTAACAATGGCAGGGAGAGTGCGTTTCTATGAAAAAAACGGCGCGCAAGCTGGCGCTGATCGGCAATGCGGGGGTGCTGCTCGTCATGTGCCTGCTGATGCTTATGGAGTTTCTGCTGCCCCTCGACCGGGCATTATTCGGCTACAATATGACGCAGTCGAAGTCGCAGATGCCCGACGAGCGTATTATAGTCGTCGCCATAGACGAATATACGCTGCAGGAACTGGGCGCCTTTAATACGTGGACGAGAGATAAATATGCAACGCTGCTCGATCATATGTATACGCCCGAGACGGAACCTGCCGCTGTGGGCTTCGATATTTTGTTTACATCGGAGAGCGCGCCGGAGGCGGATGCGGCGTTCGCCGAAGCTCTGGAACGGCATGACGGCATTATTTTGCCATCCTACGCCAATACGGAGAGTGAATTCTCGCGTTCGCTGGAGGGGGCGTCCGACAAGTCGCTGCTGCAACCCGAGGAATGGGTGCATCCCATTCCGATGTTCGCCGAGCATACGGATCGGGCGCATATTAACGCGCGGCTGGACAAGGACGGCGTTATACGCCGCACGCTGCTGCAGCTCGGACAGCCGGACGACGGGCCGATGCCGTCGCTGGCGCTGCAGATGGCCCGCATGGCCGAAGCCGATGTCGAGCCTTTCCTTGATATGAATGCAAGAGATGAAATTTTGATCGATTACAACATGGTGTCCGGTGATTTCTGGACGGTGCCGTTTGTCGATGTGTATAACGGCAACTTCCCTGCGGAAAATTTCGACGACATGCTGGTGCTGGTCGGCTTTACGGCGGTCGGCTACGATACGGGCGCAACAACGGTGGAGAGCGAGATGAAGCTGGTGTACGTGCACGGCAATATTTTGCACCAGCTGCTTCAAGGCGAGACGATCCGGGAATTGCACGGCCTTTGGATTTCGCTGATCTCGCTCCTGATGTTTGCGCTTATGCCGCTGGTGGCGTGGCGTTTCCGCACGATGACGGGAAGCCTGTTGGCCGCAGGAACGGCGCTAGCTCTGTTGGCCGCGCAATACGCCTCCTTCCAATGGCTGGATTGGCACTTTAACGCCGTGGAGCCGCTGGTCGTGCTGCTGCTAAGTTACCTGGTCAATATTACCTTGAAGTCGTTCCTCGAGAACAAGCAAAAAAACTTTATTACGAAGCAATTCGGGCGTTACCTCTCGCCGGATCTGGTCCGCGAAATCGCCCGCAGCGACCAGGAGATCAAGCTGGGCGGCATTAACAAGGAGCTTTCGATTCTGTTCCTCGACATTCGCGGATTTACGACATTGTCGGAGAAGCTGCCGCCGGAGCAGGTGCTCGACTTCCTGAACACGATGTTCGATATGATTACGCGCAAGGCGCTCGACAACAAGGGGACGATTGACAAGTTTATCGGCGACGCCGCGATGGTTATTTTTAATGCTCCGCTTGATGTGCCGGATCATGAGTATCGCGCCGTGCGGACGGCATGGGATATCCAGGAGTCGATGAAGGAAGTACGGCGCACGATCGAGGAGAAACACGGCATCACGGTGAGCGTCGGCATCGGCGTCAATACCGGGATGGTCGTAGTCGGCAATATCGGCTCCTTCCTGCGGGTTGATTATACGGCGATTGGCGACAACGTCAACATCGCCGCGCGAATCGAGTCCAATACGCAGCCCAACCAGATTCTGGTATCGGAGGAGACGTACGAGCGAACGAAGGGGAGCTTCGTGTACAACTGCATCGGCGAGCGGATGATGAAAGGCAAAAGCGTGCCCGTCAAGCTTTATGAGGTGGTAGATTTGAAGTCTGCCCAATAATCTTTTGAAGCTTCAATATTGTAATCGGGGTTACAGTCAGGGGTAGCGCATTGGTGGTATAATTCGGGAATGCTTAAAGATATTTTTCGAAAATAACGTCGAAATTTGTTGTACAATTAGGTCATGTCTGAAAACCCGCTCAGGAGTATTCAGACACGCCCTAGATAGATGTCATCCTGTTTATTTCGCGATAGATTTCAATAAGGATAGTAGATAAGAGTCTGGAGGTTGTGAGAAATGCATATGAGAGATAGGGCAGAGAACTTTAGCCGTATGTCGCGAAAGTGGGGAACGGCGTTGCTTGGGGTCACGCTGGCCTGGGGGCTGTCGATGGCTCCTGCTGCTGCGTCTGCGGCGGGACAGCAGCCGTTCGGCATTAAGGACGGAGTGCGAGGCGAGGAAGGGCAGCTGTTGCTTCAGGTCGGCACGTTGGCAGGCTCGGGAGAGCCGGGCGACGGGGACGCCGCTGCGGATATCGCTTCTTTGCGAGCCCCGCAAGGCGTGGCCGCGCTGCCGGACGGGACGGTATACATAGCCGACACGGACAACCATCAGATAAGGAAGTTGACGGGCGGCAAGATCAGCACCGCAGCCGGACTGAAGTTTCTGACGAACGAGCTGTATCGGCCAATCGGGGGATATAACGATGGGCTCCCCGGGGAATCGGCTCTTAACGAGCCGGTCGGGCTTGCGGCGGATGCCTCTGGCAATCTGTATATTGCCGATGCCGGCAATCATGCGATCCGCAAGCTTTCGCCCGGAGGCCGTCTGACGACGTTGGCGGGCAACGGCGTGATCGGCGATGCGGACGGCCGCGGCAAGGACGCGGCGTTCCACTACCCGCAGGCGGTGGCCGTTGACGATCGCGGCAACATATACGTCGCGGATTCGCTTAATCATCTCATTCGCCGCATCGCGCCGGACGGCAACGTAACGACGTTAAACGAGTCGCCGACAGCGGGGCGCGAGATTATTCCGGGGCTCTTGGTTGAGAGCGGCGGCTATCGCGACGGCAAGCTGGCACAGGCACTGTTTAATGAACCTTCCGGCCTTGCGCTGGATGCCAAAGGCAATCTGTATGTCAGCGATACCGGCAATCAATTGATCCGTTATATCGATTTCTCGAGCAACACAGTGTCCACGGTAGCCGGAGGCAAACCGGACGGCACGCCGGATTTCGAGGCGGGAAGTATCTATGCGACCGCAGGGTATGCAGACGGAGCGGCGGCCAATGCGCGCTTTAGCTTTCCGCGAGGTCTAGCGGTTACGCCAGAGGGCGGGCTGATCATCGCCGATTCGTTGAATCACGCGATACGTTATTTATATGAAGGCAAAGTATCCACGATCGCGGGAGCGGGCGACTCGGTGCGCGGCTGGCTGGACGGCATCGAGAGCAGCCATGCTCTGCAGGCGCCTTCCGCGGTGGCGCTTGCTCCGGGCGGCGAGCTGCTGGCGGCGGACAGCTACAATAACCGCATTCGTTCCATATCGCTTCTTCGTCTGCCGGAGCGGCGGGAGGGCGATACGTCGGTACGGATCGTGACCGGCGCGGCAGCGGAGGAGCTCAAGACGCCTTCCAAACTGTTGGCCGGCAGAACATTCGCCCCGGTGCGGGCGGTCACCGAATCGCTTGGCTACGAGGTCGACTATAAGCCGGATACCCGCGAGGTACTGCTGCGGAAGGGGCAACTGGACATCACGCTCCAGCTGGACAGCAAGGAAGCCGAAGTTCGCAGGAATGGCGGAGAAGCGGAGGCGGTCATGCTGGATGCCGCTCCGTTCGTCCAGAACGGCGTCTCTTATATTCCGGTCCGCTATATTAGCGAATTGATAGAATTGGATGTGCAATGGCATGCCGCGTCGCGTACGGTCATCATTCGCAGTCCGATAACAGATGGAGAGGAGCTGTAGGTTATGCGTTTAAGCGAACGATCAGTCCATGCCGGCGTAAGGAATTCCTTTGGAAGGGGCGTCTCCTTTGTTGCAGTCGTCCTGTTTCTTACCTTGCTGGCGAGCGTGGCGCTGGCCCCGATAGGCGAGCGCGCCGCGGCGGCTTCTGTTCGCATTGCGAGCATCGTGTCCGTTTCGGGCACCGTCGAGGTCAAGAAAGCAGGGGGCAAAAAATATTTTAAGGCGTACAAGGATATGCCGCTTAATGCCGGAGATCATCTGAAAACGGGCGATAAATCGAGCGTGACGATCAGGGTGCAGGATCGCTCGGACGAAGCGACGTTAGGCGGAGGCTCTTCGCTGTACATATCCGAGCTGCGCGATGCGAGCGGCAAGAAAAAATCCAATTTTACGCTGTGGACGGGCAGTATGTGGGTAAAGGCAAGCACGCTTGTCTCTACCGAGGATGAATTCGAGGTCGAGACGCCGACGGCGGTCATGGGCGTGCGCGGCACCAACCTGTTTGTGACGGTCGATCCGCTAACCGGAGAATCGATGTTCATGATCGCTTCGGGGGTCGGAGAGGTATTCTCTAAAAACAACGGCAAGAATGACGATAGGCCGTCTACCATCTATCCGAGCCAGATGTTGAATACGTATTTCGACGAGAAGAAACAGTCCGAGAAGGATGAGGTTGTATTCGTCAATCTGGAGCAGTTTGTGCAGGGTGCCGGACCCGGCGTCATTGAGGCGATTATCAGGAACAAGGCGGCGATCGACAAGGAGAATGAAGAGCTTCTGGAGCGATTGCGCCAAGGACTTGGCCCCAACAACAGTCTTGATCCGGAGAAAGCGGACGGCTTAAATATCAAGTCGATAGATGACCTGGAACGCGTCCGCCAAAATCTCGAACATTTTGTGGCGAACGCGGTTAAAGAAGCGATCAAGCAGAATAAGGTCGATGCGGACGCCATTCGGAAGCTGGTGGAGGAAGCCAATCGCAGCCTCGACAAAAAAATCGATCTCGACAATGCAAAGGAGCCCGTGCTGACGGACAAGGAGAAAGAACAGCAGCGTCTGGCCGAGCAATTGAAGCAGCAGCGGGATCGGTTAAAGCAGCAGCAGGAACAGGCTTTGGCGGAGCAGCAGAAGAAGCAGCAGGAGCTGCTGGCCAAGCTGGCTGAGCAGGCGCGCCAAAAGCAGGAGGCCAATCAAAAGATACTGGAGGAGCAGAAGAGAAAAGCGGAGGAAGAGTACCTGAAGAAGCTTGAGGAAGAAAAGCTCAAGGCTTTCCTGGAGGCGAAGAAAAAGCTGGAGGAAGCGGCAGGCGTACCTACGCCAACGCCGGCGTCGACCAATGCCGGAACTCCGAGCACGCCTGCGCCGACCCCTACGCCTCCGGCGATTAATCAGCCGGGAGAGATAACGGGTCCGCTGGAGCAAGCGGTTAGCGGGAGTGCGGACGCCATTTACGGACCTGTTGAAGGTTTAGTAACGGTTGAAGGCAATCTGACGATTGTCGGTGACGACACGGCGACCGGCGTCTATACGCTTCGCAATATGAGGATTGAGGGCAACTTGTCCGTCACGGTTCCGAACGGCAGCGTCGTGCTGCTGGATTCGGTCTTTGTAGCAGGCACAACGACGATTGTGGATGTGGCGTCGAACACATTCGACAGCTCCGCGTTTCATGAAGGCGCCATCGAGGTGCAGGACAGTAATAATGGCGCTCGCGTCATTCTGCAGGGGAATGCCGGCAGAGGCACGGTTCGCATTACGGGCTCCGGAACGATCGTGCTCGAAGGCAGCTACAATGGAGAAGTGATTATTGAGGGGAACGCCGCGTCGATTGTCCTGAAAGGACAATTTACAGGCACGGTGCAAGTCAATGTGCCGAATGTGACAATGACGGTAGATTCCACCGCCATCTTTACCGGAACGTTAGAAATAAACGCGGACGGATTCACGCTTGCCGATGCATCGAACAAAGTCGGCCAAATCGTGCCGGGCCCCGGTATTGAGGTGGATCAGGACATTCTGGACAATGCGAAGCTCAGCCGTCTGAACCAGGCAGCGGATGCCGAGGCTGTTCTTGCATTCCTGCAAGAAGGCGAATATACGGGCGCGTATTTATGGCATGCCGAGCAACTGCTCTCAAGGCGCAATAATCAGCAGGGCAGCGCCGGTTTCGCTACATGGGAGCTGGCGTCGGCAGCGATTGCCGAGGTGCTGGAGCTGAAAGAACCAGGCCCGGTGTTGGAGACGGGAGGCGAGCTTTATGTCGAGATGCCGATCATGTCCTTCACTTTTGACGGAGAAGACCCGGACTATCAGGAATGGGTTGAGCGAGTATACGAGGTTCGTATTTACCATGAATCATCAACAGAAGGCGATCCGCTGCGCACGGTTGCCGTAAATGCGGTGGAAGGACAAGACTTCGGTCTGGCGACGCTCAACGCAGGTCGTCTCGAGCTGGACGGCTCCATCTTTGAGGAAACAGGTGCAGGCAGCTACACCTTGAGGCTGACAGCAAACGGACGATTCGACGATGTCATCCATTCGTTTGTGCTGTCGCCTGCGGATTGGCTGAACGGCGAGACAGATCTAACCGACATGGAATTGGTTACGCAAGCGGTAATGGGCACGGAGGATCGGGAGTTCGGTCCTTCGTCCGAATCCGAATTGCTGCTGAAGGTGCCGGGAAATCTGAGGTTTGCCGGAGACGGCAGCGGGACCTATACGTTGCGTAATCTGTCCGTTGCGGGTGACCTGATTATTGATTTGCCAGCTGGCAGCGTCGTGCTGGAGGATTCGGTCACGGTAACGGGAAATACGTACATTGACGGCATTTCGGGAAATTTTGCGACAGGCGGCGGGGTTAGGCCATTGGTTGTAGTGACGGAGCCGGACGAGGATCCGCCGGGAGCGGCGGGCGCAGGCTTTGCCAGCTCCGCGCAGCATGACGGCATGATTGAATTGCGAGATTCCGACGGGGCTGCTATTCGTCTGGAAGAGGTGGCGAGCGCCGGCAGCTTGCAGATATCCGGCGGCGGCGAAGTGCTGTTGAGCGGCGTGTACCAAGAAGATGTAATTGTTACGCCGAATGCTACGGCTGCTTCGCTGCGTATTGCCCCTGATGCCAAAGTGATGGCACGGCTTCAGATTAACGCCCCAGGAGTCGAACTGGACCTGCAGGGCATATTGCTAGACATCGGATTTGGCCAGGAGGTGGGGGCAACCGATTCGGTTTTTGCGGCGCAGGATCAAATTGAACAGATTAAGGAAGATATTATTAACGCAGGCAATAACATCAGATTTAATGATGTCGACGATTTGTCCGAATTCAAGCAGGCGCTTGAAGCGGCGGGATTTCAGTTGGCCCACCGTCTGTCGTATTTGTACTTGCTGTTCCTGGAAGGACAATTCTACAGTGAAGGCAGCTATATCAACTCCCTGCTCGATATTAGAGACTTGATGAGGAGCTGGAACGAACTGCCGAACATTCCGCCCGGCTTCGAGGAAGAGGAGCTCGCGATTGAGGATACGCCTTATGGGCAGCCATTCCGTTTTGTATATAGCGGCTTTATTCCTGCTCCAGTACAAGGCGGTGAAGGAGAAGGCGATTGGTCGGAAGGTTACGAACGGTTCGATTGGCCGGACTGGTTCCGCCAGGCCAGCGGCGTTACGATCCGTCAGACATTCGGAGATGAAGTCATCGAGCGTTATTATCCGATCAATCAGCGACTTGATTGCATCATCGAAATGCCTTACGAGTGTGGAGAAATGCTCGATTGGGACATGACCGCCTTCCATCCGGGAGAGGCCAGCGTAATCGTCCATGGCGGCTTCCAGTATGGGGAAAATTGGGAGAGCGGGGTCGTTGGATTATACGAAGACGTAGCGGATCTGTCCTTTACGATCGAAGAGCCTGTCCAGGCGGAGTGGAACGATAATTGGTATGTAACGCAATTCGTGTACGGCAATGAGAACAAAATGTTAGGTCCAACCGATCCTGAGCAGCCGGCAACGGTAGGGTCCTTGACTATTCGGGGAAGCGGCAGCGGAACATACACTTTACAAAATGTCGTCATTGCTGGAGAACTGACTGTCGATATCCCAAATGGCTCGCTTGTGTTGGGCGACGGCGTGCGCTTTGAAGGCGGGCAACAAGAAGGGACCCCATGGATCATCGTTCGAGATGTGAGCTCCGGCGATGGCGGAGGCCTGATCATGAACGGTTTGACTGTTAAGGTTAAAATCGATGTTCGCGACCCGAATGAAGCGAGACTAGTGTTGCAGACTTTGCCGGCGGGAGAGAACACCATGATATACGTGAACGGACCGGGTGTGTTGGAATTGGCTGGAGCATCCAAGGCCGTTGATTTGTACGATGAGACTCAGTGGATGGGCAACGAGGAGATGCCGCCTTCCTATCGGGATATCTACCTTTCCGAGGGAGCTGTCATTGAAAATATGAGCGTATACAGCAATGCAGGTCGTATTCGTTTGATTGACAACGGCGGAAAAGTACTAAATCTATTAACAAATGGTGAGCCGTATGGCGGATACGACTCCTCCATCACGGCTTACGAGGACATGCTGAATGCGAAGCTGGCGGATTTAAATGAATTTTTGGCTGCGAGCGATTATAACGCGGTAAAGCCTGAATTCGAATCCATATTGGAGTTTATAGGTATCCCGCCGGCAGCAATACTTCAATCCGGCCAGGGGATGTGGGGATATCTACGCACAAACTCCTACAGCACCCTGCCGGAAGCGTTGTACACCCTGCAGTATTATCAAATTGACACAAACGTGTAAGTCGTAGCGCATAACGGGCTTCGCTGTCATAGTACGCGAACGCTACAGCAAATAAAACCGCCAGGGCGATTCGTCCGGCGGTTTTATTTACCACAATAGAATTTATAAGTTCCCGAGCTTGTCGGAAATCTGAGTGGACGAGAGTTCAGTCGTTGTCGCTACGGCGTGCGTACGTGTGCGATAGCGAGGGACGGAACTCAGAGCCCTTATTTCATCGTATGGAGGGGGAAAGGCAGGGCTTACGGAACTCAGAGACTTTATTGGTTGATGACAAGGGAGATGGAGCGCGATTCGGTTGGAATAAGCACGCTCAGTTCCGTAAGGGTACCCGAAACCGTTGATTTGGCGAGAATAACGTCGCTCAGTTCCGCACACCTGTTTAGTTTGGTCAATAAGCCCGTTTTGTTCACTCTTTGTTGCATAGGGCTTTGCAAAGCTTAAGGCCGCTCATCTCCAAGAGGCCCACCGTACATCGCATCGGAAAATAGAGGGGAAATCTCCCTTTAATCTGGAAAAATCGGAAAATCGGCTCCTCTTAGAGGGAAAACTGCCCTTTAATCGGGGTGGTTCGACCCGAAAACAGTGATTCGGCCAGAATTAGAGGTAGGATTTCCCTCTAAAGAGCAAGCAAGGGCGGAGACGAGGGTATTAGAGGGAGTTTTTCCTCTTATTCGAGAGGCCGAACAGACAGGGTGACGACGTTGCTTCTTTCTGGCGCTAGCACAAAAAGGACCGCCAGGACGATCTATCCTGACGGTTTTTCTTAATTGCGGTGCATGGGCCCTGAAGCACGCGAACGTCTAAGCCCGCGAAGAAGAAAGCAGCGCCTCGATCTTGCCAAGCAGCCGCATCCATTCCACCGGCTTGGTATCAAAGTCGTCGCAGCCTGCCTCGAAGGCTCGGGTACGGTCGCTCGTCATGGCATGGGCCGTAAGCGCGATGACGGGGATGTTCCTTGTGCCGGGATCTGACTTGAGCGCGCGAGTGGCATCCCAGCCGTCCATGACCGGCAGGCTGAGGTCCATCAGGATGAGGTCCGGCTGGATCGCCGAAGCAAGCTCGACGCCTTGCCGGCCGTCAACAGCCATGTCAACGGTAAAACCTTTGCGGATGAGCCGGCGCGACAGCATATCCCGGTTCATCTCGTTGTCCTCCACAAGGAGAATTCTAGCCATCCTCCGCAACCCCCTTTACAGACCCGCCGGATAGCTCAATGAGTCTTCGAATTTCGGTCAACAGCGATTCGCGCTCCAATTGACTCTTGCTGAGTATGTTTTTGGCATAGCCGCTTAGCCGCTCGCGATCCTCATCTGTAATCGACTTGGCCGTAACGACCACGACCGGGATGTCCCGCCATGCGTCGTGCTGCCGCAGCACCGTCAAAAATTCGAACCCGTCCATTTCGGGCATCATGAGATCAAGCAGAATGAGATGCGGCGCATCCTGCTCCAGCAGGCTAAGCGCATGATGGCCGTTATCGGCCTGGATCACGTTATAGCCTTCCTTGCTTAACATCTTTGTCATCATGTCGGAGGTAATCGCGTCGTCTTCTATGACCAGCACCGAATGGGACTGTCGTTCCTGCACATACTTCTCGATAATACCGATGAGCCGATCCCTCTGTACGGGCTTCGTTACGTATTCCGCGGCGCCCATGGCGTAAGCGAGTCGCTGCTCGTCCATCATTGAAATCATGACGACGGGAATATGCGCCAGTTCGGGATCGTTTTTGAGCATGGTGAGCACGTTCCAGCCATCAACGCCAGGCATAAGCACATCCAGCGAAATGACGTCAGGCTTCAACTGTTTAGCCAGACGCAAGCCTTCCCGGCCGGATTGAGCAAGCGTAACGGTCCATTCCTCCTGACCGAGATAACGCTGCATTAATCCGAGCATTGCGGGATCGTCGTCGATGACGAGGACGGTGCCGACTCCATTGGCAGCGATGAGATTCGTTAAGCCGGAGCCCTCATCGGTAGTCTCACTGGCATATCCAGCCGGAACCTCCGGTTGGGGTATAGTCAGCATGGAAATATCCGACGCCAAAGACACCCCGGGCATTGACTCGCCATTACTTTGCAGAGGCAGCCAGACCTTAAACGTCGAACCCTCTCCGAGCTCGCTTTCGACGGAGATTTTGCCCCCCAGCATGGTGCACAAGTTTTGGCTGATGGCAAGTCCCAGCCCCGTTCCGCCGAATTTGCGGGTCGTGGAGGCATCGGCCTGCTTAAACGCCAGGAATACGCTTTCCGCTTGCTCCGGAGTCATGCCAATCCCGTTGTCTTGGACGCGGAAGACTATGCCAGGCACGTCCAGCTCCTGCTCGTTGGCGAGGGATAAGGTAACCGTGCCGTCCGATGTAAATTTGGCAGCGTTGCTGAGCAGGTTGAGCAAAATTTGCTTAAGCTTGGTCGCGTCCGAGCGGATCGAATCCGGACAATCGTCCAGCCCCTCCAGCAGCAAATGGTTGCGGTTGGCCGCCATCAGAGGATCCACGGTCGCAACCAGTTCGGCGATGAGGGAATGAAGGTCGACGGTTTCGAGATAAAGCTCTACTTTGCCGGCCTCAATCTTGGATAGGTCCAATATGCTATTAATCAGCGTGAGCAAATGCTGCCCCGCTTTATGTATTTTGTGCAGATCGTCCGAGAAGGCGGCTTCTCCCATTTCCTCGGCTTCTTCCCCCAGCATCTCGCTGTAGCCGATGATGGCGTTAAGCGGCGTACGAAGCTCGTGGCTCATGTTGGCGAGGAACTGGCTTTTGATCTTGTTCGCTTCGACGGCTGCATCGCGCGCTTGGGACAACTCCATCGTTCGCTCTTGAACGAGCACTTCCAGCTGTTCGTTCAATTGATGAAGCTCCTGGTTGAGATCATGGATCGCGTGCGACTTCTCCTCCGAGATCCGCTCGGCTTCCTGCCGTGCTTGCCGCTCGAGCTCCAGCTCTTTGCGGAGTACATCTATCTCATTCCTATTATCGCTAACCCCGTTCCGTTCTTTCATCCACCTAATCCCCCCTGGCAATATTAAACGGCGCTTCGCTTCCGATGATGTCAAGGAATACTTCAACCACGCGCGGATCAAAATGCTGCCCGGACTGCGCTATAATTTCCGAGATGGCTTCCTCTTTTGTCCATGCCCGTTTGTACGGTCGCTCATGCGTGAGGGCGTCGTAGAAGTCGGCGATTGCCACGATTCGCCCGTAGAGCGGAATGTCCTCGCCGCTTAATCCGTTTGGATAGCCGCTTCCGTTCCACTTTTCATGGTGCGTTAATGCGATCGTGCCGGCTGCCTGAAGAACGGGGAAGACGCTCCCTTGCAGAATGCTGGATCCAATATCGGCATGCTCCTTCATCCTGGCGAACTCCTCGGAAGTGAAGCGTCCGGGTTTAAGCAGAATATCATCCGGAATGCCGATCTTGCCAATGTCATGGAGCGGCGCGGCCCTGCCGATCAGTGCAGCTTCATCGGGAGAAAGTCCCAACCCCAGAGCGATACGAGCGGACAAGTCTCCGACCCGTTTCGTATGCTGGCCCGTCTCATCGTCGCGGTACTCCGCCGTGCGGCCAAGCACGTCGAGAATTTCCGCCTGAGCGAGCTCGAGCTCTCGTGTTCGCTCACGTACGCGTTGCTCCAAATCCTGGTTTCGCTCTTGCAGCTTCAGATGATAGAATCGTGTGGCCAGGAAGTTCTGAATGCGCAGCACAACTTCCGTCCGATCAAACGGCTTGGAGATGAAGTCGTTCGCACCCTCATGCAACGCCCGTTTCTTCGCCTCGGGCGTCACGTCGGCTGTCAGTACCAGAATAGGCAAATATTCGCCTTCGTTCCAGTTACGCAGACATCGAATAGCGGTAAAACCGTCCATCTCCGGCATATGAAGATCGAGCAGCACGATGTCAGGGCGGTGCTCCCGATACAAGGCCTCCAGTTGCAGCGGATTGGTAGTTGTCACGAGATTTGTATATCCCGCACGAGTCAGAATGCGGTGCAGCAGGCTGATATTGAATTCCTGATCGTCTACGATCAGGAATTTGGCATTTTGCTTCCACTCGTCCATGGTAGGCCTCATTTGCTTATGTAATAGGGGAATGGAGAGGATTCCCGTCTGTCCATCCTAATCTTGCCATTCTCTCACTATTATAAATGTAAATTCGATATTTTACGACCAGATTCTTGTGCTTTCGACATAGGTTAAAAGTCATGACAAGCGATATAGAGGATGACCTGTGGAACTTTAGGAGGAAATAATTCGCTCTGTGTCGAATGAGAGTAAGGATTTATCTGCCAGGGATACTAGGAACGGGAAGAGGGAACTCGATGCAACACCATAACCACGGCACTTACGACATGCTGCTTGTGTTGTTCTCCTATATAGTAGCGATCGCGGCTTCCTATACCGTGCTGGATTTGGTCAATAGGATCAGTACAACGTTCGGACCGCGAAGATGGCTGTGGCTGTCGTTCGGCGCGTGTGCGATGGGCAGCGGGATCTGGTCGATGCACTTTGTCGGCATGCTGGCGTTCTCGCTGCCGGTTCCGATCGCCTACCATATGCCTACCGTAGTGTTGTCGGTCATCGTCGCAATCGCGGCATCGTTTGTTGCTCTGCATATTGTGGGACGGACACAGCCCGGGATCAAGCGTATCGTGTCGGGCGGCGTGCTGCTGGCGGCGGGCATCGTCGCTATGCATTATATCGGCATGGAAGCCATGCTGATTGATATTGTGTACGAGCCGTTGTACGTCGGATTGTCGGTGTTGATCGCGCTGATCGCGGCGATTACGGCGCTGTGGCTTTCGTTTTATTTTCGGAGGGAAGGGACGCAGAATCGCGAGTATTGGTTCAAAAAAGTCGGCAGCGGCATGATCATGGGAGCAGCGGTCGCCGGCATGCATTATGTGGGCATGGTCGCTGCGTCGTTCCCGCTGGACGGGATGAGCGGGCGCGAGAGCTCCGGCCTTGTTCTCGATCAGAAGTGGCTGGCGTATTTCATTGCGGGCGGCACGTTGTTTACGTTGGGGCTTTCATTAATCGGGATCTTCATCTCCAACAAGTTCACCTATAAGGATTCGGAGATCGAGGACAAGTCGGCGGAGATCCTCAAGATGAATGAGGAGCTGCGCGAGCTTAACGACCATCTGGAGAGCTTGGTCAAGGAGCGGACGATGGAGCTGTCGCATGCACGGGACGAAGCGATCCAAGCCAATCAGATCAAAAGCCAATTTCTGGCCAATATGAGCCATGAGCTGCGGACGCCGTTAAACGCTATTATTGGTTATAGCGAGATGCTGATGGAAGAAGCAGAAGAGATGGGAGCGGAAACGTTCGTTGACGATCTCGACAAGATTCGGAAAGCAGGCACCCATCTGCTGATGCTGATTAATGATATTCTGGATATTTCCAAGATTGAAGCAGGCAAGGTCGAGATGTATTACGAGAAGGTAGAAATCGGGGATCTGATGCAGGAAGTGGCGGCGACGATCCGGCCGCTTATCGAGAACAACGGCAATGTGCTTGAGACGGTCGCCGCGAGTGGCGAATTCGAGACGGACATTACGAAGCTGCGCCAAATTTTGCTTAATCTGCTCAGCAACGCAGGCAAGTTCACGCGTAAGGGCAACGTAAGATTCGAGGTTTGTTCGGAAACGTCAGACGGACAGGCGGGATTTGCCTTTATCATCGCCGATTCCGGGATCGGCATGAGCGAGGAGCAGCAGAAGAAGCTGTTCCAGCCATTTACGCAAGCCGACGCCTCGACGACCCGCAAGTACGGCGGCACGGGTCTCGGCCTCGCCATCAGCCATCGCTACCTTGCCATGATGGGCGGACACGTTACGGTAACCAGCGAGCCGGGCAAGGGCAGCATGTTTAAGTGTTGGGTGCCGGCAAGCACACAGAAATCATAGGGGTGCGAAACCATGTGTAAGAGCAACTATCCGCCTCCAATCAGCGTCTAACCTCTTGGTGGCTTCTCTATGAAGCCGCCGGGGAGGAGATACTGGAAATGAAATTGAGAGTAACGCTGTTGTTAACGATGATAGCGATGATGTTATTCGCGAGCCCCGCAATGGCCTACGATGTCCAACTGAAGCCGTTTAAAGACGAAGAGAACGACTACGCGTTGGATCCGATCTATACGTTGGCTGCGCTGGGCGTCATTAACGGTTACGAGGATTTGACATACAGGCCAAGAATGGATTTGTCGCGGGAGGCATTTGTGAAGCTGCTCGTTGTAGCAGAGCAAGTCGAAAGCGGACAGCCAATCGGGAGTATACCCGCGGATGTGGCCAAGGACCGTTGGTCCGCGTCTTATATTGCCGCCGCATTCGATAGAGCCTGGCTTGAGAGCTTGCTAGATTCCGAGGGACGATTTCTTCCGTCCCAAACCATTACTAGACAAGAGGTCGCGATGTTGATCGGCGTGTCGCAGCTGGAGAAGCTTCCTGTTGAGCAAAGAGAGGCATGGCTGTCGTCGGAATGGATGAAGGAACGGGATACCCGTGCATTTAAAGACGTTGCGTCCATTGATGCCGATATGCAGCCCTATGTCTATTACGCGTCGCGTCTGGGAATTATGGAAGGCGACGCTGCCGGTTTCAAGCCGAAGCAGCCGCTCATTCGCAAGCAGGCCGCGGCGGTCATTTATCGCTTGCTGGACAGCCGGATCGCAGGGCTGAAAATCGATTTTACGGGCTATTATGCGATAGAATCTTATCCGGCCATCGGACATATGGACAAGCTGTCGAACGTCATTATGGGCTGGTCCAGCTTGCAGTATGACGGGGCTGGATTGGCCAAGCTGAACACCGGTTCGGGGGATTATAAAGTGCCGAACGGCTTCGGAGAAGTAGTGGAGGCGGCCGGTAAAGCGGGAGCGTCGAAGGAATTAATGGTGTTCTACGCAGGCTCGGATCTCAAGGACTTCCTTAGGGACAAACCGGCGAGAGGAGCGTTTATCGATTCCTTGTTAGCGACCTTAAGTAATCCGGCCTACTCCTTCACCGGCGTTCAAATTGACTTCGAAGGGTTAAGAGAAGCGGGAAGCGCGGCGGATTTTACTTCATTTTTGAAGGAATTGAAGGAGCAATTAGGCACGTTAACCTTGTCGGTCGCAGTTCCGCCGATTCATTATTATAGCGGTTACGATCTGGGGGCGATCGGCAAGCTGGCGGATACGGTGGTGCTGATGGCGTACGACTTTACACATGCCGAGAGCAAGCTGCCATCGGCGCCGCTTCCGCTGGTCAATGACACGGTCGTGACGGCGCTGAAGGCAATACCGAAGGAAAAGCTGGTGCTGGGCGTGTCCAAGCAGGCCAATCAGTGGATTACGGCGCCAAATGGCGTTACCGGACCCGTGTACAAGCCGAGGATCGCGGATGTCGAAAAACGGCTCGCCATGCCTGGCGTGAAGACGACCTGGTCTACGCCGCACTTGCTCAAGAAAGCGGAATTTACGGATGAGCGGGGCAGTCATTTGGTCTATTACGAGGATGCGCAAAGCATCTCCAAAAAGATATGGCTCGCCAAGTACTACGGGCTGAAGGGCGTATCGTTGTGGCATATGGGCAATTACACGGCGGCTGACTGGGCGCTGGTCGGCCAACATGCAAGCTAGATGATCACCGAAACAAAGGCATTAACGGCTTGCTCGTAAACGGGCAGGCTGTTTTTGCGTCCGCCAGCCTTGCTCTAAAGAAGGTTTGTATAACTATTAAAAGAATGTTTGACAACGATAATGATAATTGTTATCATTAATGAGCTCGGATAGGAGACGAATACATACCGGGACATGTTTAACGAAGGGGAATTTGCAACATGAACGTTAGAAAAACAAAACGATCCACAAGTACACTAGCCGGAATACTATTGCTCTCCTTGCTGCTGGCGGCATGCGGTTCGGCGAATAACGATAACGGGGCGGATACCGGCGCAGAGGCGACCGCAACAAATACAGCAACAAATGCGCCAACAGCTTCGGATCAACCGACAGAGTTCAAGCTGACGGACGGATTAGGGCATGAGGTAACCATTCCTGCCGAGCCTAAACGCATCATCGCCTCTTACCTGGAAGACTATCTTGTCGCGCTGGACGTGAAGCCCGTAGCGCAGTGGTCAGTGACAAGAGGAACGCAAGCTTACTTGCAAGAGTATCTGGCCGACATTCCTGCTATACCGTTCGATCTCCCTTACGAAGCCGTGTTGTCGTTCGATCCGGATCTGATCATTACGGGGATGGCGAGCACGGTGGAAGGCGGCAAATACGAACAATACTCGCAGATCGCTCCAACCTTCACGCTGGGCGACGAAGTAAATGGCGACTGGCGCCAAGCGCTGCTGAAAGTCGGCGAAGTGTTGGGCAAGACGGAGCAGGCGAAGCAAGTGCTCGCCGATTATGAGACGAAGGCGGCGGAGGCCAAAGCAACAATCCAGAGCAAGGCGGCAGGCCAGTCCGCGGCAGCGCTGTGGCTGACAGGGAACAACTTCTTCGTGGTGAGCGACACGCAATCCAGCGGAGCCGTTCTGTATGGGGAGCTTGGCTTGGAAGTGCCGGCCACGGTAAAAGAGATTGCAGACGCATCGGAGTTCAGTTGGAACTCGATTTCGCTAGAGAAGCTAGCGCAGCTTGACGCGGACCATATCTTTCTTATTAATAGCGACGGCGACGGTGCCGAGGCGCTGAAGGATCCGGTATGGGAGGGGATTCCGGCCGTGAAAAACGGCAACATTCACGAATTCGGAGCCGACACGAGCTGGTTGTACACGGGGCCGATCGCGAACAACCAGATGATCGACCATATTCTGGCAAGCATTGTGAAGTAGGGGGATCTCCCGCTATAGCACCAAAACGACAGGATGTCGCCCTTTACGGTAGGGGCGGCATCCTGTCGTTTTTTAACATGCACTCTAAATTGGATCGAAATTTACAGTAGGGCTGGCATCTACGGAGCTTCCTTGTTACCATGTGCATGATGAGGAGGGATTAATCATGGACAATAGATTAGCAACTTTGCCTGATTTATTGATGTGCAAAAATGGAATTCAAGTGACAACCGCAGCAGATTGGATACGGAAAAGGCGCCCAGAGATTTTGGAGCTATTTCGGACCCATGTGTATGGCAGAGAGCCTCAGCCACTATCGGTAAGATTTCATGTGGCAGAGGAAAAAGGTTATATGGGCGGCAAAGCCACTCGCAAGAAAGTGGATATTACGTTTACAGGTCCGTACGGCAAGGGCGTCATTCCGCTGCTGTTATTTGTGCCAAACGCCATCGAGACCGATAAGCCGGCACCTGTATTTCTGCTGATCAACAATAGAGATAATGATTATTTGGACCTCGATCAAGAGGAACAGGATGAGTTTTGGCCTGCAAAGGCTATTGTTGACAGAGGGTATGCGGCAGCTGTATTCCATGTAAAGGATGTGGACCCGGATGAGCATGATGGCTTTCGCAATGGCGTTCATGGCATCTTCGAAGCACCGGGTACGCCGGATGCGCAGCGTCCTTCCGATGCATGGGGAACAATTGCGGCATGGGCTTGGGGAGCCAGCCGGGTTATGGATTACCTGGACACGGATACGGATCTTGATGCGAATCGGGTTGCTGTGGTCGGTCATTCCAGAGGCGGAAAAACTGCTTTATGGGCTGGCGCGTTGGATGAAAGATTCGCCATGATCGTAAGCAATAATTCCGGCAGCACGGGCGCCGCTATTTCCAGAGGGAAAAAAGGAGAAACGATTTATCATATTAATACACGATTCCCCCATTGGTTTGCGGAAAATTACAAAAAATATAATGACAGAGAGAATGAGCTTCCGGTAGATCAGCACATGCTGCTCTCATTAATCGCTCCTCGCTGTGTTTATGTATCCAGTGCAACAGAAGATACTTGGGCAGATCCGCAGTCCGAATTTCTTTCCTTGAAACTTGCTGAGCCGGCGTATCGATTATTAAGCGCTCCAGGGCTTGGCACGCATTCATTCCCGCAGCCGGAGACGCCGATACACGGCAAAAAGCTTGGTTATCATCTGCGTACAGGCGAACATGACTTGAAGGAGTACGACTGGCATTGCTTTATGGATTTTGCGGATAAGAATTTCAACTATTAGATAAGCGAATTGAAATTTCCGCCAGGGCGACATTGTGGGATGTGAAGGCTGGATGCCGCGCCCCGCAAGGGATTTTAAGCAGACAGGTGGAGAATCGTACCATTGGAACCGGAATTGTACCTTTACGGGAAGGAGTCATTCTCGGTACCATTTTTCTTGTGGAAAGCGCTAACATAGAGTGTAGACAGGATGGTGCGATATGGGAGACATGAAGCTGCAATATACGAGTCCTGCCGCCGGTTGGCAGCAGGGATTGCCGATAGGGAACGGAAGATTGGGAGCCGTCATTCAAGGCGGTGCGGATAAGGAAATCTGGAGCCTGACGGAGGCCACATACTGGTCGGGCCGTGCCGAGGAGCCGCAGAGCGCGACAGGGGGAAAGGCGGCTCTGGCCGAAATGCGCGAACGGTTTTTCGCGGGAGACTATGAGACTGGCGAACGTCTGGCAAGAGCGACGCTGGAGCCGCCGAAAGGCAACTTCGGGACGCATCTGACGCTGGCGGATTTGGAGATTCTGTTCGATGAAGGGGGAGGGGCGGATGGTTTCTCCAGGGAGCTGGACTTGGAGAAGGCCATTGTCTCTCATGCCTACAGCCGAAACGGATCGCTTTGCAGACGTGAGGCTTTCGCCACGCATGCCGCCGATGTTCTAGTCACGCGCCTCACGATGGGGGAGACGGGTGGGTTGTCGTTCCGGCTTGCCTTGAGCGGGCGGACGTCTTTGTTCTCGACCGGCGCCGACGCCTCGGGATATATCCGCTTCCGTAGCCAGGCGACGGAAGATATTCATAGCGACGGCACCTGCGGCGTCTTCGCCAGCGGCATCGTGCATGTGGCGGCGAAGGGAGGCGCGATTGCCTGCGAGGGTAACGGGCTTCGCATCGAGGGCGCCGACGAAGCCATTATTTATGTGGCTGTTTCGACCGACTATGGGAAGACGGATTCCGATTGGGAAGCCGAAAGCGTGCAAGCGATAGAGCTTGCAGCAGGTCAAAGCTATGAGGCGCTGAGAGCGGAGCATATTGCGGATCACGGCAAGTTGTTCGCACGGGTAAGCCTGGACCTCGGCGAAGGCGATAACGGCCAATCCGCGCTGCCGACTGACGAGCGGCTTCGCTTGCTTCGGAGCGGGGAGGGAGACGACCCTGCTTTATATGCTCTGTTTTATCAGTATGGACGCTACTTGACCATCGCGGGGTCACGCGAGAATTCGCCGCTGCCGCTGAACCTGCAGGGGTTATGGAATGACGGCGAGGCGAATCGGATGGCGTGGAGCTGCGATTATCATCTCGACGTAAATACGGAGATGAATTATTATCCGACGGAGGCAGCGAATCTGGCGGAATGCCAAGTGCCGTTGACGAGGTTCGTGGCGAAGCTGGCCGAGGCGGGACGTTCGTCGGCGCGAACCTTCTATGGCAGCGAGGGCTGGGTTGCGCATGTGTTCACGAATGCATGGGGTTTCTCTTCGCCGGGCTGGGGATTGAACTGGGGCATGAATGTCACGGGCGGCCTGTGGATTGCGATGCAGCTAAAGGAGCATTACGAGTTCGGACTCGACCGGGTATTCCTGAAAGAGACGGCGTACCCGGTTTTAAAGGAAGCGGCGCTGTTTTTCCTGGACTATATGGTCGTGCACCCGGAGCATGGCTGGCTTGTCACAGGGCCGTCCAATTCGCCGGAGAACAGCTTCTATCCAAATGGGCGGACGGAAGGTCCGGAATACGCGCTGTCCATGGGGGCAACAATGGATATGATGTTGGTTCGGGATTTGTTCGACTTTTGCGCGGATGCATCCGCGACGCTTGCGGTTGACGAGGAGCTGCGGGCGAGACTGAAGTCGGCTATGGAGCAACTCCCTCCGTTGCAGGTTGGCAGCAATGGGCAGTTGCGGGAGTGGCTGGAGGACTTCGGCGAAGCGCAGCCGGATCATCGCCATCTGTCGCATTTATACGGATTGTACCCGGGGGCGCAAATTACGCCGCAAGGGACGCCGGAGCTGAGCGAAGCGGCAAGGACGACGCTGCAACGCCGAATGGGACGCGAAGGGCTCGAGGACGTGGAGTTTACGCTCGCTCAGTTCGCGGCCAGCTTCGCAAGGCTCGGCGATGGCGATAACGCGCATAAGCAGTTGACGTACCTGATCGGCCAGCTGTGCTTCGATAATCTGCTTACGTATTCCAAGCCCGGAATCGCTGGGGCGGAGACCCCTATATTTGTGGCCGACGGCAACTTCGGCGGCACGTCGGCGATCGGCGAGATGCTGCTCCAAAGCCATGCCGGCGCCATCGAGCTGCTGCCGGCGCTGCCAGCCAATTGGCCATCGGGCAAGGTGGAAGGGCTTCGCGCCAGAGGGAATACGATCGTTAACATGCGCTGGGAGGAAGGGAGTTTGGCGGAGGCGACAATCCGGCCGGGCGCAAGCGGCACGCTGGTTGTCTGCTCGGGCGGACGGACGGCGACGCTGGAAGTAGAGACGGATCGTGCGTATAAGCTGGACGGCGAGCTTCAAGCAACAATGTTGCGGCGGATGTAGGTTAAGACGGTCTTCGCTTGAAGAAACGTCAGCATGGGAAAGCAACTGTTGCCGACACGACAGTTGCTTTTCTTTTGCCTGCTGGAGCGGGATAAGAGATAATGGGAGAAGCCGGCCGGAGGCTTGCGGGAAATCCGCCAATCGGTTATGATAACGCTCTCAAGTACATGGTCATCGGGAGGGGGAGTCGTCTTGCCAAGGTATTCCAGAGTATTCAGGAGGTTCCTTGTATCCTATCTCATCATCCTGATCATACCCAGCATTGCGGGATATATGTCGTATCAAACGGCCATTAACGTCACGGAATCCGTCTCCATCGAGAACGGCGTGACGCAGCTGCAAAAGAGTAAGGAGTTGCTGGAGCGCCGAATGGCCGAGGTTGAGGGATTCACGCGGCAGCTTGCCATCAACCAGGATCTCGGAATTCTGATGAACGAGAACGGCACGGGCAGCCAAGCCAACGTATACGGCATCTGGAAGATGATGAAGGACGTCCTGACGTTCGGACAGACGAACGACTTTTTGAAGCAATTCTACGTGTACTTAAGCAATTACGACGTCGTGCTGACGCCGGGCTCGGCTTACTTCCGCCCGGAGCATTATTATGAGAACTACCATTACCCCGGCATGCCGTTCGAGGAGTGGAAAAGCGGCGTGCTGGAGACGACCCACCGCAGCGAAATTATGGCGCTCAGACCGTTCATGGAGAATAAGACCGAAACTTCGGTTGTAACCTATATGCAGTCTCTTCCTCTGGACAGCTTCAACGGAGCTTCGCCGGCGGTTGTCGTCGTCCTGATCGATCAGAAGATGATCACCGACCCGCTGTCCGGCCTCACGGATCGTTACGGGGGCTGGATCCATATCGCTGACGGAAACGGGCACACGGTGGGACTGCGCGGGGCGGACGAGGAGCAGGTAACTGCGCTCGCCAAGGACAGGGACTTCGATGGCGGGAAGCTGAGCCAATTTTATGAAGAAGACCTCGTCATTACGATCAAGTCGGATACGACGGGCTGGGTATACCGCGCGGGTATTCCGAAGGCTGCTCTGATGGAAAGCGCCAACCAAATTAAATTCATCTCCTGGACGGTGACAGGCATCGCCTTGTTCGTCGGTCTCATCGTCGGTCTGCTGCTGTCGTACCGGAACAGCGCCCCCATTATTCGCATTATCGGCGTGATGAAAGAGCAGTTCGGACCGGGGCAGGAGGAGGGGGCCCATCGCAACGAGTTCGACTTCCTGCACGGCAATATCGCCCAAATGCTGACGCAGCACAAGCGGCTGGAGTCGGAGGTCGTCCGCCAGGCGCCGCTCGTGCGCGATGCGTTCTTCAAGCGGCTGCTTGCGGGCGAATTCCAGACGCGCGACGAGATTATCGCCGCGGCCGTCCAGTCGAACGCGGGGTTAAACGGCGACGTCGGATATGTCGGCATTCTGCAGGTTAATGGCTACCCGCTGCTCGACAACGTCGAGGTGCTGAACGAGTTGAACGCCGCCAGGCTGATCCTGAAGCAGGCGCTTATCGACTCCGGCAGCTCCGTCCGCATGACGGACACGGGCTCGGATAAGATCGTCTTCCTGTTCGCGTTCCCGGATCTGGAGGGGGCGTCGGGCCTCGGCAAGGAGGAGGTGGCGAAGACGCTGGAGAGCGTGTCCCGTCGTGCGTTCGAGGAGTTCCGCATCTCCGTTACGGTCGTGCTGGGCGGGCTGTTCCAGACGATTACGGAGGTGAGCCAATCCTACGAGCAAGCTAAGGGAACGCTGGATGTGGCCGTTCACCAGAACCGAAAGGAGCTGACCTGGTTTGAAGATACGCGGCATGAGAGCGCGACCTACCATTATCCGCTGGAGCTGGAGCTTCGCCTGATCGGCACGGTGCGCGCCGGAGAGTTGGATGAGGCCAGGCGCATCCTGGCTTCTATTGTGTCCCAGAATACGGAACAGCGGGAGCTTTCTTACGAGATGAAGGGGCAGCTGGCAGGAGAGATGAAAGGCACATTTCTGAAGCTGCTCGACCAGAAGGTATTTATGGAGGCCGAATCGTTCGAGGAGACGAAAAACCGGATTATTGCCATTCAGCCTTCCGAGCCTCTGGAGGTTATACAGGAAGAACTGGACGACGTCATGGAGACGCTGTGCGAAGTGGTGCGCAGCCGGAAAAACGACAGCCATATGCGTACGATCGAAGCGATTAAGGCTTATGTCCAATCGGCCTACGGCGATTCCGCGCTGACGTTATACCGGGTTGCAGAGCAAGTGGAACGGCCGGAGAAATATATTTCGCAGCTATTCAAGGAAGTGACCGGCGTCAATTTGTCGGATTATCTGGAGAACGTTAGAATGGAGCATGCATCGATATTACTGAAGCACGAGGCATTGACCGTCGACGAGATCGCCGCGAAGGTAGGCTACAACAGCTCGCATTCGTTCCGGAGGGCGTTCAAGCGCGTGACGGGCGTGTCGCCGAGCGTGTTCAGACAATCCGCATTGGACGGTTAGGGGGAGAGTGGCGTGAGAGCAGCCCGCAGCAGTATTCGAATAAAGTTTGCTTCCGCGATGGCGTTTCTGATGCTCGCGCTGGTTCTTGGCGCGTGCACGTCGGAGCCGGACATCGCCATCGACGACGCCAACTATGCCGCTCCCGTCGCTATTCGCGTATTCGCCCAGCAGGAGCCGTCGGGCGATCTGGCGACAAACGACTTCTCGAGAGAGCTGGAGTCCAGGTTCAACGTCAAGTTCGAATGGAACGCCGTCGCATCGGCGGGCGCCAAGGAGAAACGTCAAATCTCGCTTGCCGGCGGCGATTATCCCGACGCCTACATTTTGACAACGTATGTGGATCAGTTCTCTCAAGCGGATGTACTCCGTTTTGGACAACAGGGCGTATTCCTTCCGCTCAACGATCTTATAGACGAATACGCGCCGAATATAAAGGCCGCTATGGAGGAAAACGAGACGCTGCGCGCTTTCAATACGGCTCCTGACGGCAACATCTACGGTTTGGTCGCATATAGCGAATGTTACCATTGCTCCTTTCCGAACAAAATGTGGATCAACACGTCCTGGCTGAATGCCCTCGATCTGGATATGCCGCGGACGACGGAGCAATTCAGAGACGTGCTGCGAGCGTTCAAAACGATGGATCCCAACGGGAACGGAGAAGCGGATGAAATTCCGTTAAGCGGCTCCACCGAAGACTTTGGGGTGCGAATCATGCCGTTCTTGATGAACGGATTCATCTACGACGACGACAGCACCTATCTTGAGCTTCGGAACGGCCGGGTGAGCATGGCGGCGGATAAACCGGAATGGCGGGAGGGTCTGGCCTACATCAAGTCGCTTAACGACGAAGGGCTGATCGATCCCGGAGCTTTTACGCAAAACGCCGTCGCCTACAAGCAAATCGGAGAAAACGCGGACGCGACGATTCTGGGCGCGGGTACGGCGATGCATCCCGATATCTTCGTCAATACGGGTCCGGGCAATACGCGCGGGAAGGACTATAATCCGCTGCCTCCGCTGGCGGGGCCGCATGCGTCGTTTGCCACCCATGTCAATATCGGCGTCTCGCCGGGCGCCAAGTTCGTCATTACGAACAAGGCAAGCGAAGAAGCGCAGATCGCCCTCATTCGTATGGTGGATTATATGTATACGCCGGAAGGGCAGGCCTTCGCCGAGACGGGCAAAGAAGGCGTCGACTGGAGACGGCCGAAGCCGGGAGAGCAGGCGCTAAATCCGGAGCTGAAGCCGCAATTCGCGCGCATACCGGTGGATAGCGGAAAGAAGAGCAACAATTCCGGCTGGAGCGGAATGGGCCACTTCTACATGCCCAGGGAATATCGCGACAGCTGGGTGCAGGGCACGGATATCTACGCGCCGGACGGCTACGAGCGCAGGCTCATGGAGGCGACGAAGCTGTACGACGGACACGAGCCGGAGCAGGTACTGGCGGTGGAGTCGCTGTGGATTCAGCCGGAGGTTGCCGACGAAATTAATTTCCTGCAGATGAACATCCGCAATTATGTGGAAGAAAGCTCGCTGCAGTTCATTACCGGCAACAAACATTTGAACGAGGATTGGGACGGTTATGTGAACGGACTGCGGGATTTGAATGCGGAACGGTACGTGGAAATTATGCAGAAGGCGTATGACGGGGCGACGAGGTAGGCGAGGTAGGCAAGGTAGGCAAGGTAAGCGGGGTAGGCGATGGGAGGAAGGAGCGTTGCTTTTGGATTTTTGATTGGTCCCCCCAACGTACTTCATAGGAACAGGAAATAGGAGCGGATGCTGAGGCGATCTGCTCCCTGCTGAAGGGGATGGCGCTAACGGTCTTGCCAGCTAACCTGTTAATCCTTTAGTCCCTTTCCATCCAGTATTTGCGGCAAGTACTTTTCGATTCTGGACTCCCGGGTTTTGGATTGTTTGGGTTCGGAGAAGTAGAAGATGTACGCTCTCTGCCGTCCAGGCGTCAATGCTTCGAAGGCCGTTTTCAAGTCGGGGATTTCCACGAATTTATTTTCCAATTCCTCGGGAATGACGTATTCGGCATGCTGTTTCATCTCTACTTGCCTGCCGGATTTTTCTATCTCGACGGCTTCATCGATATATGCCTTCAAGATCAACTGCATCTCCTCGATTTGCTGCAGGCTGGTGAATCGGATTTGTCGGGCGGCTTGCACGTTCTCCGTCTGCTGGATCAGAATGCCGTGATCGTCCTTAAGCAAGGCGCCTTTGTGGAACAGAAGGGCGCAGTATTCTTTGAACCCGTGTATCAACACGATGTTTTTGCCTTCATGGGTGTAACAAGGATGCATCCACTTAAAATCCTCTGTCAGCCCGCAATCGAGAACGATTTTCCTCAACTCCTCAAATTCGGCTTTCCATGTTTTCGCTTTTCTTAGAAATCCGTCCACCTTGGGATTGGTTTGATTAGTTGTCAAAGGGAAACACTCCTTATCGTTTAGTTGTCAATTTATATCCTCTTTTAATAGTCGGTTTAAATGCTGCTTGGTGCCGTTTTGATTGTAGGACACCTTTTGGTGTCGTGTCAACAACATGCCTGCAAGCCTGCCTCCTGCGCGGGGGAGTAAGCTTGACCGGCAGCCCGGTTCCGTGTTAGGGTACTTGTTACATGAGTGCCGCAGGGCAGAAGGAGGATGAAGTGATGCCGGAAGTTGTAGATGATTACGTGAACCTGCCATTCGACGGGCAAGACGACAAGTCAGCGGGCATGGTTCACATTTTACGGCCGCCGGAGCTTTATCCTACCATGACGGAATCCGCCTATCGGTGACTAATGCGCCGGGAGGCGTAGTTTCACGATCGTTTTGGTTGATAAAAAGCGCTTGAAGCACCGGCTTGCCGGTGCTTCTTTTTGGTATTGCTTTCCTCCGGGGCCAGAGGGAGAAAGCGATGAAAAAGAGGAACAGATACGAGCGAATAAGCGATATTATCAAGAAAACGGGACAACCCGATTACCGGTATAAACAAATTACGGATGCGATATTCAAGCAGGGAGTACGCGAATACAATAACATGGGCATATTGCCGAAGGGTTTGCGGGACGAACTGATGATGGAGCTGGGTAATGAGGTATGCGGACTTAAGCCAGCGGCGGAGATAACGTCGAAGCAGGCGAATCGGCTGCTGTTCGGGCTGGAGGACGGCGAACGGGTAGAAGCCGTAAGGCTGAGCTACGAACGGGGCTGGGACTCGTATTGCATCTCCTCTCAATGCGGCTGCGGGTTCGGCTGCTCGTTTTGCGCGACCGGAACGATGGGACTGAAACGAAATTTGACGGCGGACGAGATTACCGACCAGCTGTTGTATTTTCTTATGCAGGGGCATGTGCTGGACAGCGTTTCGTTCATGGGCATGGGGGAGGCATTAGCCAATCCATATCTGTTCGAAGCATTGTCGATTTTGACGGATCCGCAATTGTTCGCTCTTGGCCAGCGGCGGATCACGGTGTCCACGATCGGCATCGTGCCGGCTATGCGCCGGTTAAGGGAGGAGTTCCCTCAAGTGAATCTAACCTTCTCGCTGCATTCTCCGTTCCCGGATCAGAGAAGCGCGTTAATGCCGATCAATAACCGTTTCCCGCTGCACGAAGTGCTGGAAGAGCTGGAGCTTCATGTCCGGCAAACGGGACGGAAGGTTTATGTGGCGTACATTTTGCTTAAAGGGGTCAATGATTCTCGGGAGCATGCGGAGGAGATCGCCGGGCTTCTTATGGGAAGAGGCTTGCGGGAACATCTGTATCACGTAAATTTAATTCCTTACAATGCCACGGACGGGACCGGTGAGCGGTATAGTCAGTCCGAGAGAGCGAGCATCGAGGCATTCGTACGAGTTCTGAGGAGCAGAGGGATGCGGGTGACCGTGAGAACCCAGTTCGGCTCAGACATTAATGCGGGTTGCGGCCAGTTGTACGGTTCGGAACAATAAATTTGCGTGGGAGAATTGCGACGGGCGGGCGACGTTATTTGTAGCCCGCTTTTTGTCTTAACGCATACAGTCGTCGAGTCAGCCAAGCACTGAACAGGCCGAGCCGCGTATAGGCAAGCAACGTACGCTTTTTCCGGCGGTATTGCGCGGCATCGCGCCTTTGGTACTGGTGAACGTACGCGCGGCGTGCATATTGGTCCCTGAAATTCAGGACTATCGTACGCGAATAGGAGGAAGTGTACCTACCCGGAACCTCTCTTTTCGAGCTATGATGTGCAATATAGTAAGCGTTGTCATTACATCGTGGCTAATTCAGGAGGAGACGGAATCATGGTCAACAGAGAACGGGCACGGAAGCATGCCATCGTATTTAAAGGACCGGCTGCGAATTTTTTTGAGGGGGCGCTGCTCGGCAACGGCGGCCTTGGAGCTGTCGTGACAACTCGGCCGGACGCGGTTGTCATACACTTTGGCCATAACAACGTATGGGATATCCGCATAGCGGAGGAGCACAAGGAAGAGATCGGCACGTTCGGCGAGCTGTTTGCCCGGATTAAGGAAATTCCGGAGCACTATGCGTCGCTTAGCGACGAGCCATGGTACCGGGATTACGTAACGATGACGGGAGCGAACTACGCGAAGCCGTACCCGCGTCCCATGCCATGCGGCTCGCTGCTGCTCGGTTTCGACAGGAGAGAGATCGAGGTATTGGGCCATCGGCTGTCGGTCGATAATGGCTTGTGCGAGATCGACTTTCTGACGCATACTGGCATTGCTACGCTGCAGCTATTTGTCGACCAGCGGGGGGACGAACTGCTGGCGACGCTTCGGAATGAGGACGGAAGCGCTCCTCATGCCAATCTGTTTAACCGGGTTAAGCTTATACCCGATCCCGAGACGCCGGCGGAGCTGCCGAGCCCGGAAGAGACGGTTGACGCCGCTATTCGAGGGCTGTCGTTCCGGCAGAAGCTGCCGCGCTCATTGGAAGCTGCCGAGGACATGGAAGACAAGTCCCGGGCGTTTCGGTTGTCGGCCCGGTTTTCTTCGGATGTAGAGGCCTGGACTGACGGCAAGCAGTTGGAGCTTGCGCTGGGGGCGGGAGAAAGCTTCGATGTTCGGGTCCGGTTGGAAGAGGGAACTCTGAAAGAGGTCGGCGATGACGTGGGGGATCGTCTCTTGCGGCTAAGCGATCCCGATTTCGGCGCGTTTCGCGAGAGTCTGGCTGCATCGGATGTCGTATGGGATTCCTATTGGTCGCGCTCGGGAGTGGAGCTGGAGGACGAGCTGCTGGAAGAGACTTGGTACCGTAACCTGTATTTCTTCCAATGCTCCGTGAAGGCGGAGGCGGACTGCCCCGGACTGTTCGCGAACTGGAGCTACGGCAAAATCGGCGCGGAGTGGCACGGGGACTACCATATGAACTACAATACGCAGCAGCCGTTCTGGGTTGCCTTCTCGAGCAATCACGCAGACAAACTTTTGGCGTATGCGAACATGGTTGACCACGTGCTGCCCGTCAGCCGAAAGTGGGCGCGGGAGTATTACGGCTTGCGTGGCGCTTATTTTCCCCACTCCGCCTATCCCGTCGAGATGGACATCATGCCGTATCCCGTCCCGCATTGGGGCTGGGAAGTGTGCGAGACGCCTTGGACGGTGCAAAGCTTGTGGTGGCATTATTTGTATACGATGGATCGAGTCTTCCTGGAGGAACGGGCTTTTACGCCGATAAAGGAAGCGGCGTTGTTCATGGCGGACTATATGCTCAGGCCGGAAGCGAGCGGCGAGGCTTGGGGTGATGACCGCTTTCACATTTTTCCCACGGTCGTGCCGGAGCTGTACGAACTGACGCCGGGTTTTCGCCGGAATTACGACTGCATAGTGGATTTGACGCTTACGAGGTTTCTATTTCGCGCGTTCGGGGAGGCTTGTTCCGCGCTCGGACGAGAAGCGGAGGAGGGAGAACTGCTTGGTCTGATTGGCGAGATTCTGGAGAGGTTCCCGGACAATCCGACGGCGGAGTCGCGGCGCGGTACCGTGTTCGTCTCCGTGCCGGGCGAAAATCCCGAAGTCGTCTACAACGTGCCGAACGGAGTGGCGACCGTCTTTCCGGGGGAGGAGCATGGCCTGCATTCGCCGCCGGAACTATACGAGATCGCGGTAAACTCCTATTTGAACCACCGGAATGAAGGCGGCAACGAGCTCGTCTTTCTGAATTTAGCGGGAGCGCGGCTCGGAAAGCTCGACCTGGAGCGGTTCAAGCGGCAAATCCGATATTGCCTGCTGCCGAACGGTACGTGCACCGACAAGCTTTTGGAATCGGGAGGCCGTTATTCGGATACGACCCCATTTGACTACATGCAGCCGATGGGCATTTGGTTCGAGAATTTCGCTCTGCCTGCCGTCATCAATGAATGTCTGCTGCAGAGTTACAACGGCATCATGCGTCTTTTTCCCAACTGGCCATCAGAGAAGGGGGCAGCGTTTCGGACGCTCCGCGCGGTGGGCGGCTTTCTGGTGAGTGCATCCTTCGAAGGCGGGACGGTGCGAGAGGTCGAGATTATCAGCGAAGCCGGCTCCGTGCTGCGAGTGTATAGCCCGTGGCAAGCGGTGCTTCTCGTTCACGAGGGTCGGAGGGAGGAGCTTCTGGCACCTCCGGCAGGAGAGGTGTTAGAAATCGCAACGTCGCCGGGCGAGCGGCTGCGGTTGTCTCCTGCGGGCAGCTAGCTGCACTGCGCGCAACGGACATATGGAGCGTAGGTTACTCCATTATAGGTTTAAAATTGCAACGGACATAGCGTTCGTTATTTAGCCATTGTACACAGTATCTTGTGTGAAAATGTGCAATTAACGCTGCTGGTGTCCGTTGTGTTTTTTTTGGCCGATTGCTGCGAAAATAGCGTCTGGTGAGTTCGTTCTGTCAGGTGACGGCGAAATTTTTTAGGGGAAACAAGTATATAATTGAGTGATTAAGTACCCGATCTTAGCACATAAGAAGCTTATTAACTCCTATAGGCTAGGATTATTTATTTAAAAATTATAGTGCAAGTGCAACCAGCTCTTTGAACTTTCTACTATATAGTTAAGAGTATATCTAACAGCTAAAATGAGTTGGGGATAAGATTTACAAAAGGAGAATAACCGATGGAAGACCAAGAAATAGTTCACTTATACTTACAGCGTTCACAGCAAGCCCCTTTAGAGACTAAGAATAAATATGGGGCATACTGTAGAGCGATTGCAAGAAGCATACTCTCCAATATTTCGGATGTTGAAGAATGTGAGAACGATACATACCTAGCTGCATGGAATGCAATACCGCCAACTATGCCTAAGAAGTTCTCTGTATTTTTGGGGAGGATCACACGTAATATTGCGCTTGATAAACATGGTTATAATACAGCGAAAAAGCGTAATCGCGAGTTTGAAGTCATTCTAACTGAATTAGAAGGATGTTTAGTTTCCCTAGATACTGTAGAAACAGAGTATGAAGCAGGTGAGATAGCCAACTTAATAAATCAATTTTTATATGCTATAGATAAGCAAGCAAGAAATTTATTTATTAGGAGGTACTGGTACTCAGATTCAATAGCGGATCTTGGTATGAGATTTAATATGAGTAGTAGTAAAGTGAAGTCCATATTATTTCGAACAAGAAATAAACTTAGAGCTCATCTAGATAAAGAGGGAGTTAACCTATGAAAAGAGAAGAGTTGTATAGGGAGATTGGATTAATTGATGAAAACTTAATTGATGCAGCGGGGCAAATTGGAATAAAGAAAAGGAAGAAAATTATTTTTAAAAAGTGGGCTGTTTTGGTTGCATGTCTTGTTCTATACAGTTCAATCGCTACTGTTTTATTAGCAAAAGACTATATTAATAATCAAAATTCAGAACCTTATATACGCTATTTAACAGCTGAAAGCATGGATTTACAGCCCATCACACATTATGATGCGGAAAAATTTCTGAAAGCTTTAAAAAGTGATAATAATGAATATGTTTATATTGCAATCAATCGGCTAGTAGAAAGTTTTAATGATCAAAAGATGAGAGAAAAAGTGTTAAAAGAAATTCAGCCATTTGTGGAAAGTGAAAATAAAAAAATCGCTGATGCGGCTGCTTTCGCCGTAGATATCCTTTCAAAAACTTATGAGAGTCCTTATATTGTTAAGTCAGCGGACGGAAGTATCATATTTACGTTGTTTAACAATTATTCGGATTATGGGAGTCAGAACGTCCTTTGGCGGATAAAGGACAATGTGCTTGAAGAGTTTTTGAATTTTGATACACCATCTATGTATATCACGAAAATTATTCCTTCACCAGATCATAAGTTAATTGCGATTGTAACATGCTCTAATAAAAGTGAATTCGTTCAAATTTATGATGCTGAAGAGAGAATGATAAGTCCTGAATTAGTAGAATCAGCAAGAGTCAAATATGGTGCACAACAAGAATTAGACACATGGATTCGCACAGACCATGAGAATTATAGCTATGTAAATAACATAGTGTGGAGTGACAACGATACTTTAGAGTTTGAGGGTTCTCTGCAATACGAGAATCTTGCGATAATAAAAAATGTTACTGTAGCGTATCAGTTTGATAAAGAGGTTATAGAAGTAAAAGAACTTAATGAGGCTAAATGAAAATCATCAAAATACGACGAATGAAAATGAAAATCCATAAGATATGAGACAGCGACAGTCTAGGACTTTATTATCTAATAACTTTATTTTCAACCGACACATTCGCGTTTGCGGCGCCTCGGAGATTGTCTCGTGAAAGCGGCCGCATGCCACACATGTCCGTACACAATGGACTTACTCTGTAACCCGATTTTTTCGGGTTGCAGAGCCTACGACTCCGAGCGCTGTCAAGCACGTTTCCCCGCGAGCCAATCGCCAGCCCGTGTACGCCGGCGGCTCCATTTTTTTCTCGTGCAGCGGCTCCGGCTCCGGTTTATAATAAAGAAACCTTGAACAATATGGAGGCGGGGCGCCGTGATATCCTTTATTCGCAACCGACTTGGCCGCAGCTTGTCCACGAAGCTCATCCTCCTGCTGCTCATGCTGCTTACCTTCGCGATTGCGATGATCAGCTCGCTTTATTTTTGGCTCTCTTCTGATGTTATTCTGCAAAATGTAAGGGTTTCCACCAAACAATCCGCCAAGCAGTCCGCCGACTACCTGTCGCTTATTCTGACCGTCGGCAGCGACATGGGGCAGCAGATTTTTCGCGACGCGCGGATTCAGGGCGTTATTCAGGAGGAAGCGAAGGGCGGGCTTTCGGTCGACCAGAAGTTCGATCACAAAAACGCCGTTAACGATATTCTCAACAACATCATGTACACAAGTTCGTTCGTGCACAGCATCTACCTGCTCCGGGAGCAGGGCGTCAGCTGGGGCAGCGGACTGTTTAACGCGTCGAAGGTCATGCGGTATACGCTGACGGAGCGGGATTGGTACAACGATATTCTTGGGGGCAGGCAAGACGAGCTGTGGCTGCCGCTCCAATTCGACCCTTTCAGCGGAGGAGGGGAGAATACGAGACTGGTGTTGACATTCGTTAAGCCGCTGCACAACCTCGCCACGCGCGAGCCGGCGGGAGCGATTTTGGTCAACGTCGACGGCCAGCTTATCCTGCAAGCAATCGATCGGATCCGGCTTGGGAAGACGGGCGACTTCTTTGTCGTCGACGGAGCCGGAAAGGTTGTCATCGCTTCGGAGCCGGAGCGCTGGAGCGACACGCTTGAGACAACGGGGTTAGGCGAACGGCTGCCGCGTATCGGGGCTGAGGAGTCGGAGTTCGAGCTGGAGCTGGACGGTGTTCGCCAATATGCGGTGACACGCAAACTAAAGAACGACTGGACTATCGTCGGCATCGTTCCCGTGGGCGAGATGATCGGGGATATCGCGCGCATTCAGCAGCAGATCTGGCTGTTCGCCACCCTTTTGCTGGCGCTGGCCTCCGTAACGGGTTATTTGTTTTCGAAGCGCATTACTTCACCCCTTAAATCATTAATGAGGCAAATGAAAGAGATCGAGCGAAGCAACTTCAAAGCGCTCTCTGCGGTCTCGTCCCAGGACGAAATCGGGCAATTAAGCCGCCGCTTCAACCAGATGGTAGGCCAGATCGAGGCGTTGATCGAGCAGGTAAATGAGGTGGAAGGGAAGAAGCGGGAAGCCGAGATGCGAGCGCTGCGGCATCAGATTAATCCGCATTTTTTATATAACACGCTGGCCACCATCCGCTGGATGATCAAGTTCGGGCGGAAGGAAGGCGCGTATGACGGCATCTCATCGCTGGTCCGGCTAATGGAAGCAAGCATGGAGAAGCAAGGAGTGTTCTATACGATTCGGGATGAGCTGGAGCTGCTGGACAAATATATGGTCATTCAGCGGTTTCGATACGACTTCCGTATCCATCTGGATGTCAGATGCGAGGAAGCGCTGATGGACGTGTCCATTCCGCGGATGCTTTTGCAGCCAATCGTGGAGAATGCGATCTTCCACGGGCTCGCGCCCAAGGAGGACGGCGGGACGGTGACGGTTACCATCGAGCAGACGGCCAATACGCTGGAGCCAGGATTAATTCTACGAATCGAAGACGATGGAGCAGGCATTCCGCCGGACCGTCTGCCGGGCTTGTTGCTGGGCAGGACGGGGGAGGCCAAATCCGGCATGTTCGGGATCGGCCTCAATCACGTGCATGAGACGGTGCAGCTGTATTATGGCGAACGAAGCGGCGTGGAGATCGTCAGTCCGCCGGGCGGCGGGACCATCGTAACGGTCAGGCTGTTCATAAAGGAGGAGATGGCAATTGGTATATAACGCGCTGATCGTGGACGACGAGCCGATGATCCGCTTCGGCCTGGCGTCCTGCGTCGAATGGGAGCAGGAGGGCGTCAGGCTGGCCGGCGAAGCGGCGAACGGAGAAGCGGCGCTGGCGCTCATTCGGTCGGAAGAGATCCATATTCTGATAACGGATATCAAAATGCCGCTCATGGACGGACTGGAACTCATCCGCCTTGCCAAGGAGCTCCGTCCGGAGCTGAAGGTCGTGCTGGTGAGCAGCTACAGCGATTTCGCCTATGCGGTGGAGGCGGTAAAGCTCGGCGTCGTGGTGGACTATTTGCTAAAGCCGACCATGGAACCGGAGGATCTGCTGCGCGTCGTCCGGACTTGCAAGGATCGATTGGCGCGGGACCTTGCCGGCAGCGAGAAGGAGCTGAGACTGCGGGAAGAAGAGGAAAAAAGCAGAAAGAATCGGTTCGAGGAAGAGCTGAAAGCTTTTTTGGGGGGCATCGGCAAGGATTTCGAATGGAAGCCGGAATGGGCAATCGGCCATATCGTGCTGGCCGTCTGGCGACTGGAGTCCGCGGGCGGTGAAGCTTTGCGGCATATCGTCTCGCTTGAGTCTGCGAAGAACAAGCTCAACGAATGGTGTCCCCATGGCCACTCGTTTCTGTCAGGAGAGGGCGAGCTGGTGACGCTGCTTGCGGATCATAACGGGAGCGCTCTCTCGGATATTACGCGTTACCATCGACTGCTCGCGGAGGAGGACGGCATGGGAGAATTCACGGTCGGCGTCAGTCCTGTCGTACACCGATTGCAGTCGGCCCAGGACGCATACGGATGGGCGCGAAAGGCGCTCGGGAACGCCTTTTTTGAGGGGAGGGGGCGGTGTTATCTCGGCCAAATTCCTTCCGGAGGGGAGGAGCGGCGGCAAATTACCGGTCCCGATGCGGGCTTCGAACGGCTGCGGGAGAAGTTCTCGAAGGCTTATGCGTTTTCGGATCAACCCGGCAGCGAGGCGGCGTTGGCGGAGATGGTCGCGTTATGGAAAGCGCGGCGTTATGGCCGCGATGAGATCGTCGCGCACGCCAGAAGCCTGCTTATGATTATGTGGTCGCATCGATTCCGCGTGAAGACGGAGGAGGATATGGGCATGATGATGAGGAGGCTGGGGAGCCTGGAGCAATCGGCCGGGCTGGATTCCCTGATTCGCGCCGTGCGGGAGGAGCTGTCCCGGTTCTGGAAGCCGGACAATCGTCCAACTGTCGCGGTCGACGCCGGCGGCGCGCATGTCATTCAGCTCGCGTTATCCTATATTCAGGAGCATTATCGCAGAGATATATCTTTGCAGGATGTGGCCGATTATGTGCACATGAGCAAAAATTATTTCAGCGAGCAGTTCAAGCAGCGAACCGGCATGAACTTCATCGACTTCGTGATTTCCCTGCGGCTTCACTACGCAAAACATCTGCTGGAGCAAACAAGCATGAAGGTCATTGATGTCGGCGCGGAATCGGGCTTTAACAGTCCCAAGCACTTCCTGAAGCTGTTCAAGCGGGAGCTGAACTGCACGCCGCTGGAATTCCGCGAACAGTGCGAGCAGGGGAGAACCAAGGAGGCGACATGGCCCGGGGAGGATGGTCTAAATGAATGATGACGCACGGACTGCGAGGAAGCCTTCCCGAAGCTGGGCCGTTTATGTGCCCATGATGCTGTTCATACTGGCAACAGTAACGCTGGCCGGATGCATGAGACCTTCGCTTGCGCCGGGGGAGCTCGCGGAGCAGGAGCCTGAGGGCGATACCTCGAGATATGCAGTCGAGCTGGAATACTGGCACACCTATAGCGATCTGGAGCAGGAAGTGTTCCTGGAGAAGGTTCTGCCGTTGTTCGAGAAACAATATCCCCATATTCGGATTAACGCCGTGCGCAAAGACCAAACGGATCAATTCAAGGATACGCTGCTGTTCGCGGTAGCGGACAACAAGCAGCCGGACGTCATGCGCATGGACATCGTATGGGTGCCCGAATTCGCCAAAAAGGAAGCGCTCGAGGAGTTGTCCGGCATGCCGGGCTTCGACGCGATCAAAGATACGTTTATCGGCGTCCTTATTCAGACGAATGTGTACAAAGGGGGCTATTACGGCCTGCCCGTCAACGCCAATACGCGCGCGGCTCTCTACAATAAGAAGCTTCTGGATGCGGTGGGGCTGAGTGCGCCTCCCTCCACGTTCGAGGAACTGGCGGCGGCGGCGGAGCGGCTTCGCGCCGTTCGGTCGGACGCGTACGGCATCGGCGTATGCTGTTCGGGCGGCTGGGGCATGCTGCCTTACTTTTGGTCCCTTGGCGGAGAAATGACAAATCCGGAGTACACCAAGGCAAGCGGCTATCTTAACGGCGAAGCAAGCCGCGCGGCGCTTAACCGAATGAAGGACTGGATGGACCGCGGCATTATGAGCCGCTCCATTTTGGGAGAGGTGCCCGGCACGTGGGACGGCATTCTGAAGGGACAATTGCTCATGATCGACGACGCGCACTGGTTCCATACCGTCAATGCAACGGGGCCGAACAAGGAGCTGCTGGACGATGTAGTTATTGGTTTGTTCCCGGGATTGGAATCGGGATCGGGAGGCATTTCCGTTATCGGCGGGGAGAATCTCGTCATGTTCGAGCAGTCCTCGCATAAGCAGGAGGCATGGGAGTTCATAAGATGGATGACTTCGGAGGAACCGCAGCGGATTATGGCGGAGACGGGTCTAATCCCGACCATACAGGGAATCGAGAATAACGTGACGAATCCGCTGCTGGCGCCTTATCTGGAGCAATTGGGGCAAGCAAGACCGCGGCCTCCCGTCCCGAATTGGACCGCTATCGACGAGGAATTCGCACGAATGGTGGAGCGCGTCCTGGCCGGCGAGATGACGGCGGAAGAGGCTACCGATAGGGCGGCACGGAAAATTGACGAACTGCTGTTGGAGTAGCACGATCTCGCAGACGGTTGCCGCGTCCCCGAGATCGTGCATATATTCTCTATATCATCGCGCAACGGATATCCATTCGTCCCGTCGATCAAGGGCCAAGCGGCCTGCATCGAGCAGCGCCATGACGGCCAGCGTCTGTTCCCGCGGGACTGGAGGTACTCCGCTCTCGAAGAAGAGGAGCATCTGCTTCATCAGTTCGGGGAAGAAACCGGTGCATTCCGGCACGATATAACCCTCCGCCTCTCCTTTGGGCTGAAGCAGGAGCTGGAACGGAGCGTTATTGATTTGGAGGAACGACGCCTGGCGGCCCCCTTCGAACTCGATAAGCAGCTGGCGGCCACCGTTCGGCGCGGACAAACTTTTGACGCGCGTGACGGTGGTGCCGAGAAGCGCGACGATCATCTCCATCTGGTGCACGGCGTAGTTCTCGAAAGCGCCCGGACCGGTCACGGACAGATGGCTGATCGAGTCGGCATTGATTCCGGCGGGCAACGCGACGAGTTGCTCGGAGTAGCGCAGCGCCGAGGTGGAGAATATCGGCGTGCCCCCGGCCGCGGCCATCTCGAACAGCTTTGCAGCAGTAGCCAGGTCGGGCGCGAACGTCTTGTCGATATAGACGGGTTTGCCGGATTGCAGCGCCAGCTCGGACAGGCGGAGATGATGCTCCGGATGGTCAGGAGACAGGACGATCAGGGCGTCCGAGCGTTCCACAAGCTCCGCGAGGCTGCCTGCCCGTTGTACATGGTGAGCGATGCACCAGTCGTCCGTATGGAGTCCGCCGGGCTTGTCCGTATCTGCCCATGCGTACGCGACATCCCAGTCCAGTCCTTGCTCTGCGGCGCTCCCGCGCAGCCAGGCGGGATAGTTGTTGGCATGCCATTCGTCAAGGAAATAGTCGATTAATCCGATTTTTTTGGTCATAGCACGATTTCCTTGCCCTGCTCAGACGAGGCGTACAGCGCATCAATGACCTGAGCGGTCGTCAGCGTATTGTCGATGTTGGCCCTGTTTTTAACGCCGCCAGCGGCAGACGACAGGAAGGCCTCAATCTCCTCGTCGAACGCATCGACCTTGCTGAAGGTCGCAGCCGTCTCCAGCAGCATGCCGCCTCGCGACGTATACAAGGTGAAATCGCCGCCGTACTCCAGCTTGATACCGCCCTTGTCCCCGAGAAATTCCACGTACATCGCCGATTCGGCAATGTTTTGCGCCCAAGCCCCGTTGAAAGTCAAGCTGGGACCGCTTGTGCGGATCATGCCGGCCGCAAAGTCCTCGACATCGTAGGTTCCTTCGTAATTTGGCGGTCCGGCCCACATTGAAGTGAAGGCGTAATTCTCCATCTGCCTGCCGAGTTCGCCGTGTACCGCGCCCGAGACGCTTAGCGCTTTGGTGTCTTCGCCGAGACAATAGAAGATGAGATCGAGAAAATGGATGCCCCAGTCGATCAGCACGCCTCCGCCGGACATGCTTTTGGTCGTAAACGGTCCGCCGAGTCCGGGGATGGAGCGATGCGCCCTGAAGGAGCAATACACATGGTACAGCTTGCCGAGCTCCCCTGCGTCAATGAGCTGTTTGACGTGGTTGACGGCGCTGTTAAAGCGGTTGACGACTCCGATGTTCAGGATATTGCCGGTCCGGTCCGCCGCCTCCTTCATGCGCAAAGCTTCGGCGTACGACAGCGCGGCCGGCTTCTCGCAGAGGACGTGCTTGCCAGCCTCAAGGGCGGCGATGGAGACGGGGGCATGAGTATGGTTTGGCGTACAAACGGAAACGGCCGTCACCTCCGGATCGCTTAGCACATCGTCCAGACTGGCCGTCGCTATCGGGATGCCGAATTGCTCTGCGGCAGCTTGTGCCCGCTCGAGAATCGGGTCAACGATGTATTTGATTTCAGCCTGCTTGCTTCGCGTATAAGCGGGAATATGTCTTGAGGTTGCGATTTGACCGCTGCCGATTACGGCGACTTTCATAGGTTTCATTGGCGCATCAGCTCCTATATGTTTATTCGTCCCTATCATAGCAAGGACGCGAGGAGCTGGATTTGCTTTCATTTGTCGGAATGATTGGTCATTTTTTTAGGTGGGAGGCAATTGCCTGGTATTCCGTGGGGGACATGCCAAAGTGGCGGCGGAACGCTTTGCTGAATGAGTGGATGGACTGGTAGTGCAGATTGGCGGCAATCTCGGTTATCGAATAACGGCTTTGCCTGAGCCAAACAGTCGCTTGCTCGAAGCGCTTTTGATCGTAATATTGTTTGACGCTAAGTCCCGTCTCTTTGGAGAAAATATGGGAAATATGCGCATAGCTGTAACTAAGCTCGTTCGCGAGCGAGGACAGTTCCGTCAGCTCCAGCAGATGCAGATCGATGTAATGGATGACTCTGTAGACGAGGTCCCGCACGGCGTCCGAACTGGCGGTCGGCGCGTAATGGGAAGCCAGGTCCTCGTAGAAGCCCCGGTAAGCCAGCACGATCAGCTGCTTCAGGTACGTTTCGATCATGAGGGGCGAGAAGTCCGACAAGTTCAGAACTTCCTGGAGCAGCCCGGTGAACACGGGGGCCGCAGCCCGGCTTCCGGCGACAACAGGATGTTTGACCTGCTGAAACAGACGCGAGATATGAAGAAACTCGCCGTCGGTCTGCTCCTGACGAAACTCGAAGCCCGCGTAATAATAGCGGAATGGATCCTCCCGATCCGCTATAACGTTATGCCGCTGGCCGGGCACATGTACGATCAAGTCGCCCTCCTGAACGGGATAGCTGGTGTCGTCGGTCGTAAATACGCCTTTACCGGAGACGATATAGCTGATCTCATAGCAATATTGACGATGCTCGCCGACTTCATAGCCTGACGCGCAGCTCAGATCGCCGATTTGATACAGTGTAATGGGTCCGTAATGCTTGGGGTCATGAATGTATTGGTTGTCAAAATGAAATTTGATCTGCTTGTCCGGGGCCGAATTCGGCAGCTTTCGCTTGTCGTTCATCATGGCGTCCTCCGAAATAACTTCAGTGGCGTTGCAAATATTCTCTATGTTGGTCATCGTATCATAGTTTCGGCAAATCTGTCGAAACAGTGCCCAAAGGAACGTTGATCGGGCCCCGGCAGATAGAGGCAATGAGCATAACAAAAGATACCGAATCGGAATAATATGGAATTTTAATAGGATAGCGCTTCCATTATGCTAGAGATAGATTCGTGCGGCAGCCGAACATGGGCATGGGTCTAAATCCATTGTGGAAGGTGGCATGTCATGTGTTAAGGGTAGAGTCTCGCGCAATTGTTTACGTCGTTTTGCTCTCAATGGTCTTTTCGCTGATCGGTATCGCTCTTCCGGGCACGACGCTTGCTTACGTAGGGGCGCTGGGAAATGTAACGGGAGTCTCCGTAGCGGGAGACACGGTTACGCTGACGATCGACAACGGCGCGGAACCGAACGACGACAAGCTCATTATCGACGTGCTCAAGAACGACATCGTAAAGGTGTCGTACCGGCCGAACGATGTATCGCCAAGCCCCGATACGCCTATGATTGATCCGGGCAAAACCTGGAGCGCGGTCGGGGCGACGATTAATACGTCGAGCAACCCCATTACGATCGCGACCTCCGAGATTCGGATCGAAATCGCAAAGACGCCGGCGCGCGTCACGATCAAGAAGGCCGACGGCACGACGCTGCTGTGGGAGCCATCGGGCGGAGGCGTCTTCTACGACGGCGTCCGGTTTATGCGGAACTCCGGCGACAACATCTATGGCATTCGCAGCTACAACGCCAACGAATCGGCTCCTGATTTACTTCGCAACTCCAGCACCCATCCGGCGCACGCCGGCAACCAAGGGGATTCCGGCGGTCCGCTCATGTGGTCGACGGCCGGTTACGGCCTGCTTGTCGACAGCGATGGCGGTTATCCATACTCCGATACGACGGGCAAGCTGGAATTTTATTATGGCGGCACGCCGGATGAAGGACGCCGCTACTTCAAGACCGACGTAGAGTATTACGCCATGGTCGGCTCCCCGGAGGAGATTATGGCCAGCGTCGGCGAAATTACGGGCAAGTCTCCCATGCTGCCCAAGTGGTCGCTTGGCTTTATGAACTTCGAATGGGATACCAACCAGACGGAGATGACCTCGATGATCGATACGTACCGCGCGAAGGACATTCCGCTCGACGCCTATGGACTCGACTACGACTGGAAACAATACGGCGCAAGCAATTACGGCGAGTTTGCCTGGAATACCGCCAACTTCCCGAGCGCCGGCACGACGGCGCTAAAGACGGCGATGGATGCCAAGGGGATCAAGCTGATCGGCATTACGAAGCCGAGAATCGTGACGGAAGACAGCGGCGGCAACCGGACGACGCAATACAACGACGCCAACGCGGCGGGGTATTGGTATCCGGGACATGGCGAATACAACGATTATTTTATCCCCGTGAAGGTGCGAAGCATCGATCCTTACAACGCGGGCATGCGCGCCTGGTACTGGGATCACTCCGAGGACGCCTACGACAAGGGGATCGTGGGCTGGTGGAACGACGAGACGGACAAGATCGCCTCGGGCTCGGCCCAATGGTGGTTCGGCAACTTCTCGACGACCCATCTGTCCCAAGCGATGTACGAGGGGCAGCGCGCTTACACCAACAACCAGGCCCGCGTCTGGCAGACGGCGCGTACGTTTTATCCCGGCGCCCAGCGGTACGCGACGACGCTGTGGTCCGGCGACATCGGAGGACAGTTCGAGATGGGCGAGAAGGTCGGCTGGGCATCCGGCATGAAGGAGCAGCGCACGGTCATGCTCTCGTCGGTAAACATGGGACAGCCGAAGTGGGGCATGGATACGGGAGGCTTTAACCCGAACGACAGCAATCCGAGCCCCGAGCTGTATGCGAGATGGATGCAATTCGCGGCGCTTACGCCGGTGTTCCGCGTCCACGGCAATCTGTACCATCAGCGGCAGCCGTGGTTTTATGGCCCTACGGCGGAGGAAGCGTCGAAGTCGGCGATCAAGCTGCGTTATTCGTTGATCCCGTACATGTACGCCTACGAGCGGGAAGCTTACGAGACGGGCAACGGTCTGGTTCGCCCGCTGTTGTTCGATTATCCAAACGATCCGGCGGTCAGCAACTACGTCGACGGCTGGATGTTCGGCGACTGGCTGCTGGCTGCTCCAGTGGTGGACAAGGGCCAGACGGTCAAGCCGATCTATCTGCCGGCGGGTACGTGGACGGATTATTTTACGGGCAAAACGTATGCGGGCGGTCAAACGATTCAGTACGCGCTAAACGCGGACGACTGGTCGGATATCCCGCTCTTCATCAAAAAAGGCGCCATTATTCCGACGCAAGAGCCCCAGGATTATATCGGCCAAAGCGCGGTTACGACCGTCGATGTCGATGTTTTCCCGGATACGGCCGCAACCAGCTTCACGTATTATGATGACGACGGCGGCAGTTACGATTACGAGAGCGGCGAAATCTTTAAGCAGACGTTGACGGCGCAGGATAATGGCGGCAGCGGGGTCAGCTTCTCGGTAGGCGCCAAAACGGGCACGTTTACGCCGGCTCTGCAAAGCTATATCGTAAAGATCCATGGCAAAGCCGGCACGGGCGTAACTCTTGGCGGGTCCGCGATGACCTCTTACGGCGATCTGGCGGCGCTGCGCGCGGCATCCGGCGAAGGCTGGACGACGGGGCGCGATATCTACGGCGAAGTGACATACGTCAAGGTCGCGGCCGGAAGCGGCTCCGCTAAAAACATCGTCGTCTCGGGCACAGGCACGCCAGCCGCTACGGCCATAAAGCTGGAAGCGGAGCAAGCTTCGTTGTCGGGCGCCACGCCG
>NZ_BDQX01000325.1:23758-27994 GCF_003112455.1 Paenibacillus agaridevorans | reverse complement strand
CGCGGGCTGCCGTCAACAACAATCACGCCGGCTACTCCGGCACGGGCTTCGTGGACAAAATCGAGAATGACGGCGCGTCCGTTACGTTCTATGCCGACGTCAAAGCGACAGGCGACTACGCGATCGATCTCCGTTACGCCAACGGCAACGGTTCGGCGAAGTCGCTGAGCATCTTCGTCAACGGCAAGCGCGTGAAGGGGACGAGCCTCGCGAACCTGGCGAGCTGGAGCACTTGGGGGACGGCGACGGAAACCGTTCCGCTGGCGGCGGGACGCAACGCCATTACGTACCGCTATTATGCGGATGCAGGAGACACCGGATACGTCAATCTGGACTATATCTCGGTGCCGTTCAACCCGTCCGTCGGCAAGTACGAAGCGGAGGGAGCCGCCCTGTCCGGGGGAGCGGCGACCAACAAAAACCATGGGTTCCACAGCGGCACGTCTTTCGTGGATAGTATGACGACAGTGGGGGCGACGGCAACGTTTAAAGTTAATGTCCCATCCGCCGGCAGCTACCAAGTGGCGCTCCGTTATGCGAACGGCACGGGCAGCACGAAGACGCTCAGCACTTACGTCAACGGCGTCGACGTAGCGCAGGCCAGTCTGCCAAGCCCGGGCGTGAGTTGGAGCGCATGGCAGGATGTTTCGCAGTCGCTGACCTTGAACGCGGGAGAGAATACGATCGCCTTCAAGTATGACGCGGCGGACAGCGGCAACGTCAATCTCGATCGGATTCTGGTATCCCCGAGCTCGCCGGGAACGCCGCAGTCGGAGCTGAATCTGCTCGATAACGGCAGCTTCGAAAGGGTTGGGTATAGCTCGGCCTGGACAGAATGGCATCCGAGCGGACAGGCGCTGGCCTTCGGCGTCGACAGCGGATCGGGCACGCATCCTCCGACATCGGCTTGGCACAGGGACGCGAGGGCGTACTTCTACTCCGCAAGCGCGTACCAGCAGAGCGTTCACCAAGTGGTGAACGTGCCGGTAAACAACGCGAACTACAAGCTGGAGGCTTGGGTACGCATGCAATACGCGACCCCGACGACGGCGAGAGCGGAGATTACAAGCCATGGCGGATCGGCGATCTACGTTAACATTCCGAATACGGGCGAGTGGGAATATATCAGCATCGATAATATCCCCGTTACGAGCGGCGTGGTGGACGTCGGCTTCTATATCAACTCGCCGGGAGGCACGGTGCTCCATGTGGACGACGTGCGGTTGACGAAACAATAGAAGGAGAGACGGGTCATTTCACCGAAATCGAGGCAATTCCGTTAAAGCCAGCGCCTGCCGGGCGCTGGCTTTTTGGCGCGCGAGGAGCGGCTGTGGCGAGGGTTGACCAGGGGCATTTGATTCGGTCGGGACAGTTGGGGCGCCTGGACGATTGGTTCGTGGGAGTTTGAGTTTGGGGCGTCAGTGCGGCTAGCGCTGCGGAAATCGTATTCTGATGCCGCTGAGAAGAGCTGCTTGGTTCAGCTAACCCGGCGCTCTGCAAAACTAGCTTTTCCATCCCGGAGCCAACAATGGTAGAATGGAAAGCAGTACCAATCCCATAGCGATGAGAGAGGAGCAACAATATATGAGCAAGAAACCGGTCAAATGGGGCATTTTAGGCTGCGGCGGCATCTCGTCGAAGTTTGCGAACGACTTAAAGCTGGCGGAGGGAGCCGAGCTGACGGCGGTAGCCGCGAGGTCGCTTGAAAAGGCGCAAGCGTTTGCCGAGAAACATGGCTTCGAGCGCGCCTACGGCAGCTATGAGGAGTTTTTTAACGACGCGGACGTCGAGATTGTTTACGTCGGCACGATTCACCCGCTGCACAAGGAGCAGGTGCTTGCATGCCTGGAGGCAGGCAAAGCGGTGCTGTGCGAAAAGCCGTTCACGATGAATGCCGCGGAAGCGGAAGAAATCGTACGCGCGGGACGCGACAAAGGTCTGTTCGTCATGGAAGCGATGTGGACGCGCTTCCTGCCTCCGATCGTGCAAGTGCGCGAGTGGCTGCAGCAAGGGCTGATCGGCGAGGTCCAGCTGCTGAAAGCAGACTTCGGCTTCGACGCGGGGTGGAATCCGGGGGGCAGGCTGCTGAACAAGGAGATCGGCGGCGGCGCGCTGCTGGATGCAGGCATCTATCCCGTTTCCTTTGCCTCTTTTGTATTCGGCGAGCAGCCGAGCGCGATCCATAGCAGCGCGGTGATCGGCGAGACGGGCGTAGACGAGAAGTTTTCGGCGTTGTTCGAATACGAAGGAGGCCGTACGGCCGTACTGAACGGCGCGGTACGTCTGCAACTGACGAACGAAGCGTGCCTCTACGGAACGAAGGGTTACATCCACATCCCAAGCTTTCTCTTCGGCAAGTCGGCAAGCCTTCACGTCCGCGGAGAGGAACCCGTGCATTTCCAGGATGATCGCACGTACAGCGGCTACAAGCATGAAGCCGAAGCCGCCATGGAAGCTTTGCGCTCCGGCAGGACGGAGAGCGAAGTCATGCCGCTTGACGAGACGATCTCCATCATGGGCACGATGGACCGGATGCGCAAGCAATGGGGACTCACGTACCCTGCGGATAACCAGTAACTTTTAACAGAAAAACAAACCATGCTTGCGCCTCTTTATGCCGGGGGCCTCAAGCCGCGTTTCAAGCGGGGACAACTTGCCGCCTGAGACGCGGCTTTTTTGTTGTTGCCAGGGGCAGAGCGGTCGGCAAAGATTATAGCGGAGAAATCCGCTATAATGTGCCGAAGTCGGCGGTTAGCGGGAATTATAGCGGAGAAATCCGCTATAAAGTTGCGAAGTTGGTGGTCGACGGGAAATATAGCGGAGAAATCCGCTATAAAGTTGCGAAGTGGGAGGTCGGCGGGAAATATGGCGGAGAAATCCGCTATAATGTGCCGAAGTCGGCGGTTAGCGGGAATTATAGCGGAGAAATCCGCTATAATGTGCCGAAGTCGGCGGTTGGCGGGAATTATGGCGGAGAAATCCGCAATAATGCTGCGAAGTGGGAGGTCGGCGGGAAATATGGCGGAGAAATCTACTATAATGCTGGGAAGTTGGTGGCCGGCGGTTGCACCCGTCCGCGTCCTATTGTACTCGCTTTTTCATACACATCTGCTCGCCCCCACCCGTCCGCGTCCTATTGTACTCGCTTTTTCATACACATCTGCCCGCCCCCACCCGTCCGCGTCCTATTGTACTCGCTTTTTCATACACATTAGCTCGCCCCCGCCCATCCACGCCCTATTGTACTCGCTTTTTCATACACATCTGCTCGCCCCCACACGTTCACGCCCCATTGTACTCGCTTTTTCATACACATCTGCTCGCCCGAGCCCGTTCACGCCCCATTGTACTCGCTTTTTCATACACATCTGCTCGCCCGCGCCCGTTCACGCCCCATTGTACTCGCTTTTTCATGCACATCTGCTCGTCCCCGCCCATCCACGCCCCATTGTACTCGCTTTTTCATACACATCTGCATCTGCCGGCGGGAATTATAGCGGATAAATCCGCTATAACGCTGTAAGTTCGGCGGTTGGCCGGAATTATAGCGGAGAAATCCGCTATAATGTGCCGAAGTCAGTGGTTGGCCGGAATTATAGCGGAGAAATCCGCTATAAAGTGCCGAAGTCAGTGGTTGGCCGGAATTATAGCGGAAAAGTCCGCTATAATGCTTCGAAGCCGGCGCATGGCGCTGCATATGGCGGAGTCACATCAGGCGGCGGACTACCGCAGCGGCGAGCAGTATCTTATGTTCCGATAATCGGAGAAAAACGCACCTTTTTACTGGAAAATTCTGCATGCGCACCAAAGCGATGAATAAAAAGCACCAAAAGAAGTAGTTAGTCAATCGGAGGGCCCCAGCCTGCAGCCCTATAATGAAAGCGTACTCACACATCGATGGAGGGGATCAAGAGATGAAACTGAACATCAAGTCGGCTGCCAAGCCGATGGCGGCAGGGCTCGCGGCAATGATGGTGCTGACCGCATGCAGCGGCGGCAATAACGGAAACAACGGTGGAAACGGGGCGGCGACAAGTCAGCCGAGCAAACCGGCGGCGGAAGAAACGGCGAAACCAACGGAAAAGCCGGCGGATCCCGTCACAATCGAATTCTGGCACGCGTTCGGCGAGGGCGAAGAGAAAGTGCTGCTCGACGAAGTGATGCCGAAGTTTAACGAGAAGTTCCCGCATATTACCGTAAAGTCGACGCGCATGCCTACGGAGAACCTGGATCAGC
>NZ_BDQX01000325.1:0-23678 GCF_003112455.1 Paenibacillus agaridevorans | reverse complement strand
CGGCGGCTGCGGGCGGAGCGGTGCCGGACGTTATGCGGATGGACAATACGTGGATTCCGAGAATGGCGAAGGAGGGCGTGCTGCAGAAGGTAGACGGCTTCCCGGGCTTCGATCAGGTCGTGGCGGATTCCTTTAAAGGGCCGATGTCCACGAACTATTATGACGGCAGCTACTACGGCGTGCCGCTCGACACGAATACGAAGATCGCGATCTATAACAAGGAGCTGCTCGCGGAAGCGGGAGCTTCGGCACCGCCAGCTACAATCGACGAGCTTGTGGAACTGGCGCGCAACTTAAAGGCAAAGGGCAAATTCGGCATTACGATCGGCGGTCCGGACGCCTGGAACATGCCGCCATGGTTCTGGTCGCTAGGCGGCCGCATTACGGACGACAACTACACGACGGCGACGGGACATCTTAACAGCGACGCCAGCGTGAAGGCACTGGAGACGATCATCGGCTGGAACGACGAAGGGCTGTTGGCTCCTCCGATCCTCGGCGGTCAACCGGGCACTTGGGAAGGGCTGCGCGGCGAGGAAGGCAAGCCGGCCAGCTATATGATGATTAACGAAGGCCCATGGTTCTTCAGCATTCTCGGCGATGCGGTCAAGGACAACATGATTCCGGCCAAAATGCCGAACGGTCCGGACGGCGCAAGCCATTCCGTCATCGGCGGTCAGAACATGGTCATCTTCGAAGGCGCCAAGCAGCCTGATGCCGCCTGGACGTTTACGCAGTTCATGCTGACGGAGGAGATCCAGACGCTAATGGCCGTGAAGACGGGGGCTATTCCGACGAATGTAGCCGCGGCAAATGCCGAAGAGTTGAAGAACGTGTACTATCTCGGAGCTTACGTTGCCGAGATGGATACGGCATTGGCGCGCACGCCAAGCGCGAACTGGAATCAGATCAGCGACGTGTTCGGCAAAGCTTTCGAAACCGCGCTTCGCAAGGAATCGTCCGCGAAGGACGCATTGGATAAGGCGGCGGCAGAAATCGACGCGCTTCTCAAAAAATAAGGCCCTCCGGGCCCGGAAGGATGGCGGCGGCCGGCCTGTGCTGACCGCCCCTTTTGATATCGGGAGGATACGATCGGGCTTCCCGTCAAACGGGCAACGCCCTTAAAGCAACGATCAATAATCGCTGCCAATAGACCGCGAGCATTCGTCTCGCCTTGACAGTAGGCCTGCCGCTAGGAGGTAACTAAACATGAACAGAGTGAGCAGAGGGCTCAAACAATATATCCAGGTCGCGCCGTTTCTGGCGCTTGGTTTCATCATGACATGCGTGTTCGTCTTGTATCCGCTCGTAAAGGGCATACACATCAGCTTCTTCGAATACAAGGTCATCAAGCCGGAGCAAAGCGTATTCCTCGGCTTCGACAACTATAAAAAGTTATTTAACGACCCTAATGTCTGGGTCGCGTTCCGCAATACGGTGCTGTTCGCCATCGTGACGGTGCCCGGCCAATGGGTGCTCGGTATTTTGGCGGCGATGATCATCAACTTGCAATTCATTCGTTTCAAGGTGTTTTTCCGGCTCGTGTATTATTTGCCCGTCATCAGCTCGTGGATCGTCGTCAGCTATTTGTTCCAATTTCTATTTAGCGACGGCAGCAGCGGCATCGTCAACTATTTGCTTACGGACGTGCTCCGGGTTACAAAAGAGCCGGTCGCCTGGCTGCAGAATACATGGAGCGCAAATATCGTCATTTGGCTGCTCAGCATATGGAAGGGCGTCGGCTGGGTCATGATTATGTATCTTGCCGCGCTGCAATCCATTCCGAAATCGCTCTACGAGGCGGCGCAGATTGATGGAGCGAGAGGGCCGACGGCTTTCATTCATATTACGCTTCCGCTCATGCGAACCATGACCGCTTACGTCGTCATTAACCTCATCATCGGCGCGTTTCAGGCGTTTATCCAGGTGTTTCTCATAACCAAGGGCGGTCCGCTGGATTCCACGCATTTGGTCAACACGTATATGTTCAAGCACGCTTTCGAATACTTCGACTTCGGTTACGGCGCCGCGATCAGCGTCATGCTGGGACTGCTCATTTTTGTCATTACGTACGGCAACCAGCGGACGTTCGGCAAGGAGCGGATCGAATATTAGACGAAAGCCGTCGTTTGCGCATAGCAAGAAAGGAGACTTCGTATGAATACTGCCGTACCCGCAAAGTCAGGCGCGCCAACGAATCGGAAGGGAACTCCCAATCGCCCAAGCAGCGCCAAACGAATGGCGTCCTGGTTTGCCCATATCGTGCTGATCCTTGGCATCGGCTTCGTGATCGGGCCGTTCGTCTATATGATTCTGACGTCGATCACGACGGACAACTTTAGCCTGCCGAGCCCGCAGAAGCTGCTTAACAGCGAGAAGACGCTGGTTAACTATGTCGAGGCATGGAATAAAAACAACTTCTCCAGCTATTTCGTCAACAGCCTGTTCGTTTCTTCCGCTACGATGATCTTGTCGCTTTCATTGGCTTGCACGACTGCCTATGCCTTCGCGAGATTCCCGTTTCCCGGCAAGGAGTTTCTGTTCAAGCTGTTTCTGTTTTCCATGTTCGTCCCGGCCATCCTGAACATCATTCCGCAGTTCACCATTATTAAGTCGCTGGGGCTCGTGGATACCTACTCCGGTCTGATTTTGGTCTACATTAGCACCGGCGTGGTCGGCAGCACGTTTTTCCTGAGGGGATTCTTCGAGCGAATCCCGACGGAGCTGGAGGAATCCATCGTCATCGACGGCGGCAATCGTTGGACGATTTTCCGCGCGATCTACATTCCGTTGTCGCTTCCGGCTATCGGCACACTGGGCATTTTTGCTTTCTCCGGCACCTGGGACGAGTTTATTTTGGCCTTAACGCTGATCAAAACGGAGGCCCAGCGCACATTGCCCATCGCGCTGCAGCTGTTCCGAGGCCAATACGCGACCTACTATGGCTTGTTCTTCGCGGCTTCCATGATGGCATTGATGCCGATTATCGCGATCTTCGTTATCTTCCAGAAACAATTCGTCAACCCGAACCTGTCGGAGGGCAGCGTAAAGGGATAAGCTGGGAGCAGACCCGCCGTCCGCAAGGACTGCGGGTTTTTGCTACTTTTGGAGGGGGCGAACTTGATATGTCATTGTGCCCGATTGCCGTGACATGAGATAATTAACGTGACACAATAATTGAAATTTCCAGTAATGTTTGGAGGTGCCATATTGAAGAATTTCCCTGTCAAACTTGGAGAGGGAGGACGGGGCGTCATCCCTGCTGAACTTGTGTTGCTCACCCGTAAGCAAGCTATTCAATACGTGCAGGAGCAAATGGCGAAGTACGAGATCGGCGACCGGGTTCTGTCGCAGGAACTAATCGACGATCGCAGGAGAGAAACTCAAAAATAAAGCAGGGTATGGACCGGCTGCGCGAGCCGAGAATCCATACCCTGCTTTCTTATTGGCGATAAATCCTACCTTTAAACTGCACGCTAGCTCACATTGATCCCGAAGTCCGTCCCTTCCCATCTGTCCGTGCTTGGTTCCAGGATACCGTTGTTGTTGTCGTCCCACAGGAACGTAACGTCGACCGCGGTGCCGGTGGCGAACGGTCCGATGGACGTCTCGTGATCCAGATTGCCGTCCAGGGAGCCGTTGCTCCGGAGCGGCGTATCGGTCACGCCCGTCCAGCCGTTTACGCCCCAGTGCACCCAGCCCGGCAATCCCGTTCGGAAGGTAATGCGGTATCCGGCAGGTACGCTGACAATTTGACGGTCGAACTGCCAAATGTACGTTTTGTCGAGATCCAGATGATCGAGGTTGATTGCCCCGGTGTTGCCGCTCGTCTGCCATAGCACAATGGTGTGGTGGCCGGGCTCCAGACGCGCGGTGATCTCGCCGTAGCTCCATGTGCTCCAAGAGCCCGTGCTCTTAAACGAAACGGTGCCTGCGAGCTTGCCATCAACGTACACGTCCCGGGTTGCGTCGGAGCCGCCGTTGGCATAACGGAAACGCAGCGCGTAATCGTCGGAGGCCGTCGACTTCACGACGAAGGAGACGCCGTCATTTGTAGAAGAAAATCCGTCGACGAAGCCGCTCCCCGTATAGCCGGCATGATTCGTGTTCGTCGAGACGTTCGACTTGATCGCCGTCTCCGCTTCATAGATGTCGTTAGCAGGCACGCTGAACGTACGTTTCATGTAGATCATATTCCAGTACTTCAGCTCCGGCACCGTAAAGGAAACGTATTTGCCTCCGGCATCCGTGCCCGAAGTGAATGCCAGTTCCTGCGTCTCCCCGCCGCTCAGGTCAGGCGAGGCGAGATAGACGTCCGAAATCGTTTCGTCCGCGCCGATGTAGATTTTAGCCGGAAGATTGGTCTGGAAGCTTGGCTGCGACGCCGTATTGCGCCATTGGTTATCATTGCCGAGCAGATTAATGAGGTGAACGATATTGTAATCCGACGTCCTTTTATTGATATACCAGACCGTGTTGGCCGATCCGTCGCCGCTTGCGCTGACGCCCGTCAGATTCACGAATTGCGAGCCGGTGTCGTTAGGGACGACATCCGAGTCGAACAGCAGGTTCTCGTAAGCCGTGATGAAGTTGTAATGATCCTTCATCGCGTTTTTGAGCGAGCTTCGCATCGTCTTGCTTCGGTTTGGATAATATTCGTGCGGCAGCATCTGGTTGTCGTCGCCCAGCTCGATATGCGTCGCGCCGCTCGCCGACATCATGGCATCCGCCAGCCGTACGGAATGTTCGTCGAACGTGCCAAGCGTCAAGCTGTCGAGGTTAACCGCGCCGACGTTGCCGGATTCGTACCGCAGCTCTACGGTGTGGGCTCCTTGCGTCAGCGGCACCTGGTACCAGGCGTCGTGCTTCCATGTTCCCCAACTGCTCTGGTTGAAGAAATACAGCTTCTGCACGAAGTTTCCGTCCACGTACAGATTAAGCGTCGAATTGGCTCCTGTGTTGTTGCCGTAACGGAATACGAGCGAATAATCTCCTGCCTCGGGAGCGTTGATCGCAAAGGAAACCTTATCGCCTGTGCTTGCGAACTGGTCGACAAATCCGCTCCCCGTGTACCCGGCATGATTCGTATTCGTCGAGACGTTCGTCATCGACGCGCTCTCCGCTTCGTAACGCGTGCCGGCATTGTCAGCATAGTTCATATAGGCTGCCAGCACGACCGCTTTGTTGCCGCCGTTCGCGCGTAGCTGCTCGATATAGTTTTTAAGCTGGTTGTAGCTGTCCGAGAGATACCAGATTTCGCTGTACAGGAAGTCGAGATCGGCGTTTTTGCTTACATCGTTTACCGCCCATCCGTTTACCGTGCCGTCGACGATATTATAGGTCAGGTTGTCGCGGGCAGGGTTGTTAGCGCTAAGTACGCTTTTGGCCTGGTCCAGAAACGGCGAGAAGCGTGTGGAGAGATCAATGGAGTTGCCGTTGTAATCGTACACGTTGCTGCGCTGGCCCATCTGGTCCACGTGGATGCCGTCGAAGCCCGCGGTGTTGATGGAATCGATGTATTCGGCATGGATATAATTTTGCCAATTGGGATTTTGCGGGTCGAACATATAGAGGTACGTGCTGCCGTCACCGAAGTCGACGTCGAACTGGTTCGTATGGGAGGAGTCCTCGTAGATGCCCCAGGTCGGACTGATGCCGAGAGGCGAATAGTTCTCGCGGGAGGCGTAGATCATGGCGTAAGCCATCGCCTTGCCGTTTACGTCATGCACCGCGTCGATCTGATTCTGAAGGGTGGACCAGGAAATCTCGCGGTTGAACAAGTCCAGCCAGGTGGAGTCGATGCTGCCGCCGGTGCGCTTGATCATTTTGTCGTGTCGCCACATCCAGTCGTAGAACTGCCAGGCGTTAATGTGGTAATCCTGCGCAAGCTGATCCACCTTGGCCTTGCTCTCCAATGCCGTCTCGCCGGACTCGAATTCGCTAATATATCCGTATCGCGGATATTTCGTGAAGTCGCTGGAGACGTCGATCGCCGTTGCTCCTTGCCCCAGCGTCCCGGCATCGATCCGGACGAAGTAACCTCTGAAGTCCGTGGATGGAGCCGTCCAAGTGAAGGTCAGCGTCGTGGATTGCCCGTTTGTTAACGATAAGGATTGGGAAGAGGTGTACACCGAGTTCTCCAAATGAAAAATTTCCAGTCGGGCGGCGCCGCTCCAGCTTGAGCCGGTGCCGTTTTTTGCCTGCACGCGGATCGAGACAGCGTCGCCTGGATTATAGCGGGCTTTGTCGGTGAATACCCGCTCGATGCCGCCAGAGCCTGATGCTAGCGCTTGCGGGGGAGGGGATACGACGGATGCGACGCACATAACTAACAGGGACATCGCAAGCAGGAGGGAAAGCCGTCTTTTCCTTAAAGCGTACATAAATCTCACCATCCTCTTCCATAAAGGTTGGCAGGGAATAGGGGCATCCAAACCGCGTCTATCGCAGAAGAACAGGTCGGTATCATCATGGGGAGCGGAAGCGGCCCTTAAGCTTGTCCGAGTTCCCGGCACTTTTATTGTATCGGTCGGGAGGCTCCATTTGCGAGGTTCTATTATTACGATTTGGTATTTTATATTCGCTAATTTCCAGAGAGAGGAAGTTCTATAGTAGTCGAAAGCGAATGATAATGTAGCACGGGCATCCTGTTGTCAACGCTTTCAGCTTCCACTACAATAGAATTAGCAACTAATAAATGAAAGTCGGGGATCGTATATGGGGCGTGCTTTCGTAGAACAAATAGAACATTTTGCACCTCATGTATTCCAGGCTCTGGAGGGTGAAGGGCTGTATCGTTCACATTCCCACGAATCAGACGAGCTAACTCTCATCTTGGACGGAGAAGGCAGTTATATGACCCAGGGTCATAACATCCTTGTTGCAAGAGGCGACTTGATCCTCATCCCGGCTAATCTGTTTCACGGATTCGTGTGCTTGAAAGCATGGAAGGGGATATCCGTCCACTTTTTCAAACATGAAGTCCCTTCGTATTGCCAATATTTAGTTGGAAATGCTTTTCAACAAAATCCGGATCATATTCTAGTTTCCAGGTTGAGCGGGTGGCAGCTGGATAAAGCAGAATTGGCTTTGAGACAATTAGAAGAGGAATGGTCCAGACGAGAGCACGGCGAATTATCTTACGATTTAATGCGAAACGCGTTTGAATCGCTGCTTCTCAGTTATCATGTCAACGCGTCGGAAGCGATGAAGGCTTCCCGAATCGAGCAAGGCAGCGATAATCAGATCATACAAGAGGCTTTAAAAGTAATTCATGCTTCCTACCAAACGGCACTTAAAATATCCGACTTGGCTGCGCGTTATTTTTTGTCCGAAAGCATTTTCCGCAAGAAATTCACAGAAATGGTCGGTATATCGCCGAAACAATATATTATCAGTCTACGGTTAAATGAAGCCAAGAGACTGCTCCAGCAAACACTCAAGCCCATTGAATGGATCTCCTCCGAGGTAGGTTTCACTTCATCCAGCCGCTTTCATGAACTATTCGTCAAGCATTTCGGGAAAACTCCGTTGGAGTGGAGAAAGAGGGAAGAGACTAGCTCGAATTGAACCAAGGATAAACGGCTAACGCCGTCCTTTGGACGAGCGCGTTTACCGATGAATGATAAGTCTAATTATAAAAGTGAAACTTTATAACGCTTATAATTGGACAAATACGAAAACGACCGTCGGAAACGGCGGTTTTTTGTTTTTTTTGGCTTGCAATCGGAAGCGTTTCCATGAACTGTTCATGCTCAGGAGTTGATAAACTAAAGGGGCAAACCATAATCCAATGAACAAAAAGGGGGAAAGCAAATGAAAGCAAAAAAAGCAATATGTACGACGGTATCCCTTATCGTGTTGGCAACTGCCGCAGTCGGCTGCGCGGGTACGAAAGAGCCCAACGCCAGCAAAAATGTCAATCAGGGTACAGACAACAATAACGCTGCGGTCGACAACGACGGAGCAGCGAATACAGGCGATAAGGTGAAAGTTAAATTTGCCGGCTGGGGAGATCCGTCCGAGAAGCAGGTATTCGATCAGCTGATCAAGGATTTTGAAACCAAAAACCCTACGATTGATGTGGAATATATGCACATGCCAGCCGATTACGTTGGCAAAATGAACACAATGCTGGCTGGCGGAACCGCTCCTGACGTATTGTATGTACCGGATGGCGACTTCGGCAGATGGGTAAGCGCGGGCTTGTTGATGCCGATCGATAATTACGTCGAATCCAGCAATATCGATATTGGGGATATGTGGGAATCGGGCCTCAAGCGTTACAAGTATGACGGCAAAAAGACAGGGGAAGGCGAGTTGTATGCTTTGCCTAAAGATATCGGCCCCATTGTCTTGTATTACAATAAGGAATTGTTTGACGCCGCTGGCGTTCCTTATCCCAGCGCGGAAAATCCAATGACGTTCGATGAGCTGCTCGAGACGGCCAAATTGCTTACCAAAGACGAGAACGGCGACGGCAAGCCGGAGCAATACGGCATGGGACCGGCGTGGTGGGAAGGCTGGATCTGGGGCAACGGCGGCAAGATCTTAAGCGATGACCGCAAAGAGTTTATGATGCACGAGAAGGCTGCAACCGACGCGCTGCAATTCGCTGCGGATCTGCGGAACAAGCATGGCGTTTCGCCTGACACCAGAGCGCTGCAAGCGATGAACGACGGTCAAATGTTCGAGACCGGCAAGCTGGCGATGATGCAGCAAGGCCGCTGGATGGTGCCGACTTATCGGAAGCTGGACTTTGATTGGGATGTTGCGCCAAATCCGACAAACGGCCAATGGGATGGTCATAGCGGTTCAGTCGGGTTAGGCATCTATAGCAAAACGGCTAATGCGGATGCGGCTTTCAAATTGGTGGAGTATCTGGGCGGTCCGGAAGGGCAAAAGCTGCAATCCGAGATGGGCTTTGCCATTCCGAGCTTCAAGTCGATGGCGAACAGCGATGTGTTCTTGCAGCCGGGACAGAAGCCTGAGCATGCGGAAGTATTCGTCAAAGCGGCAGAGGTTCAAAAACCAGGTCCATGGACGAACCTTCCGAATGCCAAATGGTGGGATACGCTGAATCAAAACCTGGCTCAAGTATGGGATGGAAGAAAAACGGCCGAGGCGCTTATGAACGAGTTGAAGCCGGAAATTGATAAATTGATTAAAGAAGGAAACCCGAAATTGTTCGAATGATGGAAAGGAGGGGACGTAGTTGATTATGACGGAGGTCTCCGAGAACCGCCCCGTTCAACCGAGCCGCAAGGCTAAGCGAAAATTCAACAAAGAGTATCTATGGGGATATTCGTTCGTCGCTGCTCCTATCCTGGGATTTATGCTGTTCGCATTTATTCCGATCGGGTATTCGGTTTATGTGAGTTTTACGAAATATGATGCGTTTAATCCGCCGACGTTTAACGGTGCGGACAACTACGCAAGGCTTTTGCTGGAAGACCCGTTATTCTGGAAATCGCTAGTGAACACGTTATATGCCGCGATCGGCATTCCGATCGGAATGGCGGCAGCGCTTGCGATCGCGATTGCCCTTAATCAAAGGATAGTCGGAATCAAGTTTTTTCGAACGGTATTTTTCTTGCCTACGATATGCTCCGTCGTTGCATTGACATTGCTCTGGAAGTGGGTCTTTAATGCCGATTACGGCCTGCTTAATTACTTGCTTGGCTTGATCAACGTATCTGGACCCGCGTGGCTCAACGATGTTCGTTGGGCCATGCCCTCCATGATTATTCAAGGCGTATGGGCCGGTCTTGGATTTCATATGATCCTGTATTTGGCAGCGTTGCAGGGTGTGCCTACAACGTTGTATGAAGCGGCTGAGATCGACGGTGCCGGAAGCTGGAAGAAATTCCTTTATGTGACCATTCCCGGCATTTCGCCAACTACTTTGTTTATTTTGATCACAGCCGTTATCGCGGCACTGCAGGATTTTGTCCGGTTTATGATCATGACCGAAGGCGGTCCGGAATATTCGACAATGACCATTGTGTATTATTTGTTCCAGAATGCGTTCCGTTACATGGATATGGGTTACGCTTCCGCTATGGCATGGATACTCGGAATTCTGATCATGATCATCACCTTGATCAACTTCTGGCTGTCCCGGAGGTGGGTGCACTATGAATAATAAAGAAAACAAGCTCGGGAAATTATCGGCATATGCCTTTCTGATTATCGGCACGGTATTTATGCTCCTGCCTTTTCTCTGGATGTTCTCCACATCGCTCAAGCTGGAAGGCAAAGTATTCGAATATCCGATTCGCTGGATTCCTGAGCCGATCGAGTGGAGCAATTATGTAACCGTACTAACGGAGGCCCCTTTGTTCGGGGGTCTTATGAACACCCTTATTATCATTTTGCCGCCGATGTTCGTCGGGTTGCTTACTAGCGCATTGGCCGCTTACGCATTCGCCAAGCTTCGATTCCCAGGCCGAGAGTTTCTGTTCGTTGCGCTGCTTACGACGATGATGATTCCCGGCGTGGTAACGATGATTCCAACCTTCATCCTGTTCAAGACCATCGGATGGCTGGATAGCTGGAAGCCGCTAATGATACCTGGCCTGTTCGGGTCGGCGGCATGCGTATTCTTTTTGCGTCAATATTTTCGAACCATTCCGTCCGAGTTGGAGGATGCGGCGAAGATCGATGGCCTGAATCCGTTCGGCGTATTCATTCGGATTATGCTGCCGCTGTCCAAGCCGGCGCTCGCCGCGCAAGGCATATTCGGATTCCTGGGCGGCTACAACGATTTCCTTGGACCGCTCATTTATATCAACAGCCCGGAGAAATTTACGCTGCAGCTTGTTTTGGCATCGTTTCAAGGCTATTACGTTTCGAATTGGACTTTAATTATGGCCGGATCCGTTCTGGCGCTTATCCCGACGGTGATTCTATTTTTCTTTGCCCAACGCTATTTCGTTGAGGGCATCACTATGACCGGGCTGAAGGGATAGGGAGGAGATAAAGCATGGAAACGGCAAGAGAGACTACATTTAGGAACCCGATTTTGGCTAGCGGAGCCGATCCGTGGATGTACAGGCATACGGACGGAAATTATTACTTTATGGTGACCGCAGGGAATCGTCTGGAATTGTTCAAATCCCGCTCTATGAACCGCATTGCGGAAGGAGAACGCAAAGTGGTGTGGCTGCCGCCGGCATCTGGAATGAACAGCAAAAATTTATGGGCGCCGGAGATTCATTATTTGAAAGGAAAGTGGTATATCTACTTTACCGCGAATGACGGCGGCGGCGACGATACTCGCAGAATCTATGTGCTTGAGAATGAAAGCGATGACCCGTTAGACGGGCAATGGATCGAGAGAGGCGCGGTCAACACCGAATTCGCCGGTCTGGATGGCAGCGTGCTGGAGCACCAAGGAAAGCTGATTTTTATGTATGCGGGATACGGTCATTACCCGTTATACGGTTCGGCGATCTATGCGGCCGAGATGGGGGATCCATGGACGTTGAAAGGCAAGAATGTGCTGCTGACAAAACCGGAGTACGAGTGGGAGCAGCAAGGCGGAATGGCGATCAACGAAGGTCCTTGCTTTCTGAAGCGGTTCGGCAAAGTGTTTCTGATCTATTCGGCCAGCACCTGCTGGTCGGATGATTATGCGCTCGGGATGCTGAGCGCACCCGAACACAGCGATCTCTTGAATCCGTCTTCCTGGTCCAAGAGCGAAACGCCGGTATTCCGCAAATCCGTCAAGAACGGCATATTTGGGCCTGGACACAACAGCTTTACGGTTTCCCCTGACGGGACAGAGGATTGGATTGTGTATCACGCCATACCGGAATCCGGCGGGGGGAGCGAAAAACGCAGCACGCATATCCAGAAATTCGGTTGGTCCGAGGAGGGAGAACCGGACTTCGGGGTTCCGGCTTCGCTAGATACGGATCTTCCGGTAGCCTCGGGTGACGAGTAAATGGGCAGAGTTTTTAAGGCAAAACGCCGGGTCTGGATCGGGTTCCTATTGATTCTGTGCGCTGCGGCAGTCGGAGCGGTCTTGGTATGGATGCAAGCCCAAGAGGATCCGGGCGAGCCTGTTCCGTATACCAATCCGGTTTATCGGTCCGACGCGCCGGATCCAACCGTGCTGAAGGCTGACGATGGGTATTATTATGCTGTCACGACCCAAACGACTCGTAACGGAACGTTTACTCCCCTTCCGATTTTGAGATCGAAGGATTTGGTTCACTGGGAGGAGAGAGGGACCGTCTTCACGGTGGAGAACGTGCCGGATTGGACCGTTTACAATTATTTTTGGGCGCCTCATATCACCTATTATGACGGGAAGTATTATGTATACTATTCGACGATGCTTAATGACGACGATGAATCCACCGGTATGGGGATTGGCGTTGCGGTGGCGGATCACCCGGAAGGACCCTATAAGGATAAGGGAGAACCGGTGCTCGCGGGAATCAGCTTCGATACGATTGATCCGTTCGTGTACGATGACGAAGACAGCAAGCGCTACATGTACTGGGGTTCCAACGGCATGCCTATATATGCGCAGGAGCTATCTGCCGACGGAATGAGCGTTGTCGGCGAGAAGACGGAAGCGATATGGGCCGGGCAGTTTGATGTGCGCGACGGTTATGACAAGCTGGTCGAGGCGCCCTGGGTAATCAAACGAGCTAATTATTATTATATGTTTTACTCCGGCGATTACTGCTGTCAGGATAGCGGTCACAACGCACATTATTCGGTCATGGTCGCAAGATCCGAATCGCCGGTCGGGCCGTTCGAGATTTATGCCGGGAATCCGATTCTCGAAATGAATGACCGGTTTCTGGCGCCGGGGCATAATGCGGTGATTCAGGACGATGCGGGGCAGGATTGGATGCTTTACCATGCCTATGATCTGATCCATCCTGATGTATCGGGACGAGCCATGATGCTTGACCGAATCGACTGGCTTAATGATTGGCCGGTCATCAACGGCGGACAAGGGCCAACCTCCGAATTGCAATCGGAAGGCCCGGTTATTCAACGTTAACGGTAGAAGGAGAGCGTCCTTTTTGGACGTTCTTTTTTTTGTTGGAATCGCTGTCAAAAAGGAGTATTATGGGTTTATTCGAGCTGAAGCCTATTACGGCCTTATGCCAATCATTGCACTTATTCGAGGGGGAAATTGAGAGATGCCGCAAGTAGACATGCCGCTAGACCAGTTGAAAGAATACCAGGGAAGGAACCCGCGTCCCGCGGACTTCGACGCATATTGGGATCGCGCGCTGGAGGAGCTTCGCGCCGTTGACGCAAACGTGGAACTGGTGCCGAGCAAATTCCAGACGCCGCAGGCGGACTGCTTCGATCTTTATTTTACGGGCGTCAAGGGCGCGCGCATTCATGCCAAATACGTTCGTCCCAAAAACGTGCAGGAGCCGCATCCGGCAATCGTCATGTTCCATGGTTACACGGGGCATGCCGGGGACTGGAGCGATAAGCTCGCCTATGCGTCGCTGGGCTTCTCCGTGCTGGCGATGGACTGCCGCGGACAAGGCGGTTCCTCCGAGGATGCCGGCGGCGTAAAAGGCAATACGCATCACGGCCATATCATTCGGGGACTTGACGATCACCCGGACAATCTCCTGTTCCGTCAGATCTTTCTGGATACGGCACAGCTCGCCGGCATCGCCATTGAGCTGCCGGAGGTGGATCCTGAGCGAGTTTACGCGATGGGCGGATCGCAGGGCGGAGCCTTGACGATCTCCTGCGCGGCGCTGGAGCCGCGTGTTAAGAAGCTGGCGCCGGTGTTTCCTTTCTTGTGCGATTACAAGCGCGTATGGGAGATGGATCTGGCGAAGGACGCTTATGCCGAGCTGCGCACGTACTTCCGCCATTTTGACCCGCTGCATGAGCGCGAGGACGAAATTTTCGAGAAGTTGGGCTACATCGACCTGCAGTTCCTTGCGAACCGCATTCAAGGCGAGGTGCTCATGTACGTCGGCCTGATGGATACGATCTGCCCGCCGTCCACGCAGTTTGCGATGTACAACAAAATCACGGCCAAGAAACAGCTCGCCATCTATCCGGACTTCGGTCATGAAGGTTTGCCGGGTTCGTCGGATCGGACGATTCAGTTCTTTTTGGAAGGTTAATAAAATAAATGACAAGCCCCGCTTCTCACTCGGTTTTGGTTTCGAGAGAGTTGAGGGGCTTTTTTTATGTTTTAGGAAACGAAGTGTTGCCCCGGGGCGGTAACCCGATTTTTTCCGGGCTACAGCGCCGAAAGTAACTCCGCTTGGAGCTGTAACCCGACTTTTTCGGGCTACAGCGCCGAAAGTAACTCCACTAGGAGCTGTAACCCGATTTTTTCGGGCTACAGCGCCGAAAGTAACTCCGCTTGGAGCTGTAACCCGATTTTTTCGGGACGAAACGCACCTCCCGGCCAAAGGACCGTTGCCATTTCGCCTTGTTTCATTTTTACAACCGCCAAGCCGGCTCCAATCGATGCACGCCCTTCGGTTCGTAGCCGAGCGTAGAGCTGAGGCCGCATGCATCGGCGAGCAAGTAGAGGATGCTGAGCCACATCTCCGTCCCTTGCAAGCCCGTGGACTCGCGTTCGCTCAGGACGAAAGCGAAGCCGCGGTTCGGCACCCAGCCGCGCAGGACGATCTCGATGTGGCGCTCCGCCCAGGCGACGATTTCGTCACGGCGATAATCGGTCTGCTTCATGCACAGCCACAGCGGATGGATGACGTCCAGCACGTTGCAGGCGTTAAGCCGGTCCTCGCGGAAAAACTTCGCGTTGCGGCTATGGGCAAGAATAGTGTCGATGGCCGTTTCCGGATAAGGGAGCGGCATGCCGAACTGCGCATACGTGGCGCGGGTCAGACGGTAGAAGCCGTTGACGGGCTGCAGCCAACCATCGGCTTCCGTCGGTTCGCCCCATAACCCCGTCAAGCGATTTGCGTGTGTGTGCAGCCAGCCGAACAGGTCGTCGGGCCGCTTGGTGGAGCCGAAGTGCTTAAGGTTATGGTAGAGCCCCGTCGCGTAACAGTCGATCCAATCGCCGCAGCCCCAAGCGTTGTTCGTCCATGGCAGGGCTGCCAACTTCGCGTACAACGCCGGCGTATCCAGCCTCTCTACGACTTGGACGGCATGCGGAAGCGCCGAGCCCAGCACCTCCAGCGCGTATCCGACGGCGAGCAGATGGTAGCGGGAGAGATGATCCGTGAGCAGAGCGGGATCGTACGTCTCTTCGTCAGGGGGCGACCATGGATCCGGCAGAAGTCCCGATTCCGCATCCTGGAAGCCGTCAAGCTTCGCGATCAGCTCTTCTCGCGACCAGCCGGGCGGCAGATCGCCGAACATTGCGGCGATCTCGACGGCATCGCAATAAGCGCGGACGGTACGCTTGAAGCCGGGACGGTCGCGGAAATAACGTTCATTTCCGTCCGCCTCCTCATAATGATGAAGCAGATCCGGAATTTGTCCGGCAACGCCGGCGCCAAATTTGTTAAGGCGTGTCGCAAGTGCGTCTCTCCCTTTGCCGCGATCGTTTGCGTCCGACGTCGAGGCAACAGATCTGTCACCTCCCAGCCTGCTGCGAAGGACTTTGGCAGGATTGCCGCCGACAATGGCGTAGTCGGGGACATCCTTGGTAACGATGGCTCCCGCGGCCACGATGACATGAGAGCCGATCCGTACGCCGTCCAAGATAACTGCGCCAGCGCCAATCCATACATCATCTCCGATCACAATGCCAAGCGAAGTATGAGGCTGTTGAAAGATCGGGATCTCCGTCGAGGCGTAACCATGATTGAAGCCGTACAAGCTGACATGCGATGCGATCCGCACACCGTCGCCGATCGTGATGCGACCGGAGACGACTGCGTAAGCGTTAATGGAGCAATCTTTTCCCATGATAAGATGCGTATTGCGTACGATCGCTCCGCCCGCAATGTAACTGCGATCGCCAATGCGAAATGAATCCGGATAGAACAACGATTCCGCAGACACAAAGCAGTTGCTGCCGAACTTGCCTTCAAATCGTGCTTCCAGATTGTCCTGCAAGGTTTGTTGGGTCTGCCGTTCTTCTTCCGTCTTGGCCATCCATGGCATATAATCGATCGGCCTTAGCGTCATTAGGATTCCCTCCCCTTTGTCATAATCACGCTGATTTTAACATGACGGTGCCTAGATAAACATGGTAATACCGATCGCATACTTGTCAAAATCGATTCGCGAGATTATGCTCGTTATCATACGAATGACGATCGGTAAGGGCATTGTCGATTACGACGGGAGGTTAAGCCATGGAGGAGTTGCTTCGGCAGCTGCACTTGCACGTCCATTTGGTGATGGATAAAAGGACTTATCCCGGTTGGCGCGACATTCGGCAGAATCGGTTGGCGCATACGTTTTATTGGATTAGGGAAGGACGCGGCGTTTTCCGGGGAGAAAGCGAATTCGCCGTACGTGCAGGAATGCTGTTGTATATGCATCCCGGGATGGAACTCTCCATGGAGACGGATGAACGTCATCCCCTGCAAATTACGATGGTGCTGATATCCGCGATGCAAGGAGGAGGGGACGCCGGAAGTTGGCGGAAGGTCGAGGAGGCGCTGCCGCTGCCTTTCCTTCTGGAGGCCCACGGAGAAGCGGCGCATGAATTCGACAAGCTGTTCGGGGAGATAGAGGCGGGTTGGGTGCCGGGACAGGCGGATGGCGAGTTGATTACCAAAGGAGCATTGTTCCGGCTAATCAGCGCGATTAGGCGCCGAATGAGAGAAGCGCAGACGGGAAGCGCGCAATCCGCCGATGCGTTCGAGCGTGCCAAGCAGGCCATCGACCGAGGGTATGCCGGCCAGGTTAAACTCAGCGAGCTGGCGAGAAGCTGCGGCATATCGGATTCGCATCTGCGCAATCTGTTTCAGCGCCATCTGGGGCGCAGTCCGAAGGATTATTTGAGCGTTCTTCGGGCCGAGCACGCCAAGAAGCAACTTCTGTACGCAGACAGCACGATGAAGGAGATCGCGGAAAGCTGCGGTTACGCGGACGAATTCCATTTCAGCAAAAGCTTCAAAAAATATACGGGACTGCCGCCGAAGGCCTGGAGGGACCAGATGAAGGGCGGAACGTGAGGGATCGGAGTCACTATCCGGTCTTTTATTTTTTTAGGTTGAGGGATTCCGGAATCTGGTGACGTAGTTATAGATATAGGAGCTTAACAAGACTTGAAAGGGAGAGGTTATGAGCGGGGAGGAGCAACAGCTGGTAGACGCCTTGCGCCACCGTCTGCCATCGGGGCTTGAAAGTTTGATGGAGAAATATGGGGATGTAGTTTACGGTCTTGTGAGACGGGTTCTTGCAGGCGCAGGCAGGACGGAAGATGTGGAGGAATGCGTCAGCGACGTGTTTCTTGCAGCTTGGAAACGAATTAATGAATACGATATGACGAAAGGAACGTTGCGGACCTGGCTTCTGATTTTAGCCAAATACGCCGCTCTCGATACGCGGCGGAAACTTTTAAGACACCAAGTCATGCAGTCGTTCGACGGGCATGCTGCTGCTGGGGCGAGCGTGGAAGAGAAAGTGTTAACCAAAGAAGCATCCGCGGAGCTGCTTGCATTGGTCCATGCTCTCCCTGAACCGGATAAGAGCTTGTTCTACCGGCGATATTTTTCCTACGAATCCATTGAACAAATCTCGCAGGGTCTCAATCTGACCGTGAAAGCGGTGGAGAGCCGCCTGTACAGGCTTCGGAAATGGTTTAAAGCTAAGCTTGGCGAAAGGAGGGCGGAATAAGGAAATGACTCAGAAGGACGAAAAAGAAATATTCGCGTGGATGGATCATCAGGAACTGGACGATGTAGGAGAGATTGAGCTATGCCAGGAGGAGGCAGCAGATGCTGCCGCATGGGAGCGAATCCGGAAACGTACTTTTAGTCAATTGGGTATGGAGATTGTTGGCGAGAAACGCTTGACAGAAGCAAAGTCACGCAGAAATCCAGGACGTCGGAGATGGATTGCTGCCGTCTGCGCAATTCTTATTCTGGGTACGGCTTTTATTTCCCTTTCGCCAGGGGCGCTAGCCGAAATGCAGAAAGTGCTGCAGTTCATCCCGGGCTTCGGCTTCGTGCAGCCAAGCGAAGATTCGGAGCACATCGCGTACGTGCTGCCTAAACCGATAGACTCGATAGGGGAATATGGCAGAATTACGGTGGAGGGCGTGCTCATCGAGCCATCCGTTTCGCAAATTTCCCTAGGCGGGAATCATGCTAGCGCTACGGAGGTGAAAAACCTCGTGCTGATGACGGAGCAAGGGGAGTACGAATTTAAACGAGGCAGCGCAGCATGGGGGGGCAACGGTCCATGGCAGGCCACATACTACTATGAAGGAAACATCCCGGACAACGGGCTCGGAATAGTTAGTATTCGGTTCGGAAATACACTCATCGGCTCGATTCCGCTGTCGAAGGCGGCTACTGCTGAAGAGTTGGAGGGATTTGGCTCAAGTGACAGCAAGAACGGTATAACCGTTACTGGTATCTTGACTCCGCTAGATGGGGGAACTACTAAAATAAATCTGCTTACTCAATTGTCTGGCCGCCAGAAAGTGGATTCATACGGCAAAAGTTCGATTGCAGAAGGCTTGCAGCTCAAGCTAACGGATGATCAAGGGCGTGAGCTGGAGTTGAAAGAAGAAAAAGGTTTCATCAAGCCGGGAGAGCTGCTATTTGATGACTCTATAGGATCAAAGTATTATCAGGTGGTTATTCCCGCTATTCGAGTTATCGACCCCGATGCGAAGCCGGTTAAAGTGACCCTGCCGGTACCGAAGGAAGGCAAGAAAGAAATTAATGTGGCAAGCCAAATCATGGGATTCACGATTGATTTTAGAAGCATAGAGCGCGTTGATTCCGAGAGCGTGCGCGTCGAAGTGGATACTCATTTTGATCCGGAACAACCGAGAACGCTGCAACATTATCGTCTGTATGGGAAGAGAGGCCAAAGCGCGATGTCGTACTCTTCCGAACTAAACGAGGTGACGGGTGCCATTACAGAATGGCTGACCGTGAAGCCTGGCCAGAAGGAAATCACCTTCTACATCGGGGAGCCGCAGTTTGTCGTAAAAGGGTCATGGGTACTGAGCGATATGCGGTAGGTTCCGAAACGATCAACTTTAATGGGGTTGCTGGCAAGATTCGGCGGTCTTCCGGGAATTCCGGCACCGGCTTTACCCCGCCTTCTTCCGAACAACCGCCATAATGGTCAGCAGCATCAGCGGAATGATGAATACCGCTGCGGCCCAGATAGGGTGAACGGAGGTGACGCTGGCTCCCCAGCCGGATGGGCCGTCGTACGTGACCATGCCCGTTATGAAGCCGAGCAGGGCCAGGGGCATGACGATGACGGAGCTGTCCTGGAGTCTGAAGAGGCGTCCCACAAACAGGGAGATGGCGTAGAGTGTAATAGACGTTTTCATATAGGAGCCCAGGATGAGCGACATGCCGATGATGGATTCGATACGCTGAATGATCTCCTGGAATTCCACGAGCCGGGCCATCGAGTAGAGGACGTATGGAATCTCGCCTGCATAGGGACCGAACGCCATAATTCCGCCAATCGTTGCCGCCGATAAGGTAAACAGGTTGAAAATTAACGCGATGGATAACGTGGCGGGTATACGCCCTCTGTTCTTGGGAGCCACGAAAGGGATCAGCATGCCGAACACGAACACTTCTGCGAATGGGAAGCCGAAGGAGAAGTAAGCGCCGTGCAGCACGGGCTTGAACCCCTTTGGGAGAATCGGAAGCAGATGCTGCGGCATGTACTCCGGAATGGAGAGCAAGAGCGTTGAGAGCAGGAAGAGGGCGGTGATGATCACAATGAACATAAACATGCGTGCCATCACTTCGATGCCTGCCCTGGCGGTAAGCGCAGCGATAAGCAAGGTCAGAGAGGTGAAGATATAGAGCGGCGTCTCCCTCAGCATGGAGCTCACCATAAAGAGGGCGACATCCATGACCATAGCCGACAGCATCTGAAGCATGAAGGTAAGCGACAGAAGACCCAGCACCGTGGCGGGCACACTGCCGATCAGCTTGCGGCTATAATCCACATAGGTCAAATCCGGAAACCTCTTGGCCAAATACAATAGCATGGCCAGCACGGCGAAGCCGGCTGCCCCGGACAGGATGAGCGAGATCCAGGCGCCGTTGCCTGCCTTGCCAATGAGCGGGCCCGGGACGTTGATAATGGAGGAACCCGTCATAAATACGAAGAAAAGCACGCCCAGCTGAATATGGCTGATCTGTTCCTTGTCCATCGCGATCCTCCCTTCCTCCCTTCCTCCTGATTAGCTCCATGCAGTTCTGACTAGCGCTCCCAATCGGTCTGTAGCAGCTGCTCCATGGTTTTCGCTGCCTTGCCGAACGGAATGTTGGCGAGATCCAGATAATCCGGCCAATCCTGGTTCATGGCAAAGTCGATTGCTCCATAAAGCGTGATGAGGACGATTGATCCATAGACGAGCTTGTCGCGCGCAGTCAGCTTCCCCCTAAGCGCAAAGCCGTCGAATAGAAGTACGCCGCCAAATGCAATCGCGATTACAAGGCATCTTTCCCACATCCTCGTTCCCCCTCCCCCCACTTCGACTTTCTTGACATGGTCAAGACATGGTTTTGCTCCGAATTGTGCCGCCTGAAACCAGCCGCATTCTCACGTAAATGTCGTAAGGCATAGCGGCGAAGCGGGTGCCCCAATCGGCTTTCATGCGAGACCAGGCTTGCGGATGAGTCCTGTAGACGCGATTGCCTAAGCCGATCGCATCGATTTGCCGCTTCTGCAGAAAGGAAAGGGCGCCCGCTGCCTGCTCCTTGATCCGTTCCTCAATGGCGCGTACAAATATGGCCTCTTGCTCGGCTGTGCTAATTTTCGAGCATTTTAATTCATTGATTGTAATATCGCCTTCAATGCGAAGAACTAGACGGACATCGTCTCCTTTCACCACGGGTTTTATGCTGGAATGGAGCGAGAGGACCTCCGCCGTCTCGAGCTCTGTCTTGGAGCCGGGGCAGTGGATTTCGACGGCGCCTGATTTGTAATCGCCGCTTAACATCAGGAAGCCCTCCACTTTGCTTGCGGGGAGCACATCCTTCATCATGCCGTCTTGAAGCAAGGCGAGACCTGCGGCGGAAAAAAATTGCGAGGTTTTGCCCTCTTCGTAAACGTAAGCGACGGCCATGTCCTTCTGCACGCTCTTCATTCGGCGGATCAGATCCAGCAAGGTCGTATCCAGCGTCTTCGCAGCGTTGCGGTGCGACGATTCGCTCGTCCTTAAAAATTGCTGCGAACTCGTCTGTTCGATAAGCGGCGTTTTCTCGAACAGATGTGCAGCCTTCCCCTTCGCGATCATGAGGGAGACGCTGTTCCGCGGCTCATGGTCGCGATAGAACAGATCCAGCGTCTGGATCAGATTAAGGCTTCTGGCAAGCTTCTCCCCTACGATAATGACGCGCATATGGCTCCACTGAGCCTTCCTTCCCAAGTGGATCGGAATGTCGCGGATCGCCTCCATAACGGTATCGTCCGACGTTTTGATATTAACGCTGGAGCCTACGATCGTGGACGTCGACTTGCCGATTTCCGACGACGAAGGCCGATAGACTTGCGTCAACATATCGAGCTTGCCGTCGTCACGAAGGTCGAGCGCCACACCCATGACGAACGCTCTTTCCGTCAGCTCATATTTGCTCCAGCAGCCTGTAGGCAAGACGAGCATGGCGGCCGCGAGCATCAGCTTCAACACCTTTCGGATCCGGGAGCGCAGTCGTTGAGCCAGCCGGCGCGGCAGGGGAGTTCTATCTTCTATCAACATCGTTCATCTCCAATATGGGCTTCCGCCGCAGGCGCATGGACCGGAAGGTAGTTATTGCTTATGCAAATTGCGAGGTTGGCGGAGCAGCTTCTTGAGCGGGATGCGCAGCAGCACGTCCTTGAGATCGCTTAAGCGAAGAGGCATCAACGAAGCCATGTACGGCTGTCCAAGCGATCGCAGCTTGCAGAGATGGAGCAGGATAAACAGCAGGCAGATCATCATGCCGAATCCGCCCAGCAAGGCCGCGCTTGCCATAAGCGGAAAACGTAATATGCGCAAAGAGATTGCCATGCCGTACTGAGGCAGGGAGAACGAAGCAATGCCGGTTAAAGCAACGACAATGACCATGATAGGCGAAGCGATCCCCGCGCTGATGGCCGCTTCGCCGATGACAAGCGCGCCGACGATACTGACTGCCGACCCAACCGGCCGGGGCAACCGAACGCCGGCCTCCCGCATGAGCTCGAAAAAAAACTCCATCAGCAGCGCCTCGAAAAACGCCGGCAGCGGAATGCCTTCCCGAGCGTTCAAAATCGCAAGCAGCAATACGGTAGGTATAAGCTCCGGGTGAAAGGTCGACAAGGCAATATAGATGCTGGGCAGCGTAAGCGCGATTACAAAGGCGATAATACGGAGCCATCGCACCATGGTAGAGATTAGCGTCCGCTGATAATAATCTTCGCTGGATTGGAAAAATTCCGTGAATTTTCCCGGACATAACATAATGCCGCCCGTTCCTTGCACCAGGACGATAATTTTGCCGTCCAGAAGCGCGGCCGCCGCCATATCCGTTCGCTCCGTATACCGGTGCTGGGGGAAAGGAGAGTAGCTGGAATCCTCGATCAATTGCTCGATATAAGTGGTCTCCAGAATTTCTAGCTTGTCGACGTCCGCGATTCTGCGCTGAAATTCCTGGAGCAGCTCGCCGTCGACCCTTCCTTCGATATAGCCGTAAGCAATGGAAGTGTTCGTCTCGCCTCCGCCCTGGACCATTATAATTTTGAACTTCGTCGTCTTCAGCCGGAGACGGATGAGGCCGAGGTTTTTCTGCAAATTTTCGACGGTGCTCTCGCGGGGGCCGATGACGACGGATTCATTGACGGGCTCGTTGACCTGTCGGGTCTCGACGGACTTCGCTTTAAAGCTGAGCGCCTTGCTCCATTCGTCGAATAGAATGACAAGCCGGCCGTTCAGGATTTCTTCCTCCACCGCGAACATATCTTTAACGACTGTCGCTTTTTTGGCGGAGACGCCGCTGCGCTCGAAGAAATTTCGCAGCTCCTCCATCGTAATATCTTTACCCGGCCCTACCTCATGGGTCTCGAGATCCTGCAGCGAATGTTTCATATAGTTGATGTTGTCTTCCTGCACAAGGGAGGAGAAGTAGATGGAGCAGGCACGTTCACGGAAATCGGGTCCGAAGCTCCAATGTCGGAAAATAATGTCCGAGTTGCCCGCGAACGTGTCTTCCAATTCCTTAAGATTCGCGTCCAGCGATGGCGAGAGCGGACGAGCTGCACGGTCTGCCGATTTGTTCTGCTTCTGCGTCATGCCGTTTGTCGTGCTTTGGCCGCCTTGCGCCTTGCCGCCTGATTCGTAGCCCATCCTTCAACACCTTTCCCGACGATTCGACGTTTTCTTCCATTATTTCCTATGAGGTGCGGAGCTATACGAAGCTGGCAGCAAGTATTCGATGGCTTTGCCTTCATGGTACAAAAAGGCCAGCTAGGGCTGCAGCGCTTAAAGTAGCTCAGCATGAGGCTGTAACCCGATTTTTGAGACTGTCGATTAATTCTAGAACATGCACAAATAAAAATCCCCAAAT
>NZ_BDQX01000324.1 GCF_003112455.1 Paenibacillus agaridevorans | reverse complement strand
GGTTTATTTTGACAAGGCTTACTACCTATCGCCTGACATGGCCGGTTCCAACGCTTACAATCTATTACTTGAGGCGATCCGAGCTTCCGGAAAGATCGCCATTGCCAAAATCACCATACGCAGTACAAGCCGGCTCGCAGCTGTAAGAGTAATCGGCAATTGCTTATGTATGGAGACGATGCACTTCCCCGACGAGATCCGCCCCATATCGAATGTGCCTAATCTGCCCGATCATGTTATCGTCGAGAAAAAAGAGCTACAGATCGCTCAGATGCTCATTGACCAGTTAAGTGAGCCGTTTGATCCCAGCCAGTACCAAGACGATTATCGGGCTGCAGTAACAAAGGCGATCGAGCAAAAACTGTCTGGCCAAAGCATCGATGTCGTCGACGTGCCGGAGCCACGGTCCAATGTCCTTGACCTCATGGCAGCCCTTCAAGCGAGTCTTGATCAGTCAGGTAAGGGCGAGCAAGCAAAGAAAGGTAAGAAAAAGAAGGCAAAGGAAATAGTCTCATAACTCAAAAAGCCCTCCAACCGCATAGGTTCGTGGGCTTAATAACATTATATCGGACATACCCTCTATCTTAAGTCAGTGCAACGATCTCAATACTTTTTATATCCTCTAATGGAATGTGGTGTACTTCTCCCCCACCATGTACCTCGTAATACACTCTATGGGTCGTGAATTCAACGCCTGACAATTTAAAAAAACCTTGATGCTTACTACCGTCGAAAAGAGTTACTAATACGTGTTGATCTATATATTTATTAGAGTTCATCTTACAAAGGCCCCCTATAACAATATACACTTTCGGCGACGGCTAAGTTCATTGCTTAGATCAACAGGATCAACAATTCCATTGTCACCGTGCTCCACGACAATTTTTTAGAAATGTCTTTAATATCTATTTGATTTAACATACTTCCAAGCTATGCTGCCCTTTAACTTAAAGAAGACAGGGAAGCAGTTGCCGCGGCAAACTGCTCCCTGGTTCGGTTCAACTATCGTTCTCCGATAGCTTAATCAATAATTTCAATTTTTTTTGCACTCGCTTGAGCTGGAAAAGATTGATCAACTCCACCATCTACCCAATATCGTACTCGTTGTCCTACTTTATATTTTGAGGTTGTTGTTTTTAACCAAATAGCATCTCCAGAATAGTTACTAGAGATATCCACCCATCTTTTACCTATTTGGATATTGTCAATATCGTCTAGGACCAACACCCTGCCATCTTCACTCACTTCAAAAATGTAACCTTGACCTGTAGGTTCACCTTGACATCCTAATAAGGTAAATACGACTGCTACTAACATCGCAATTTTTAAGTAATTCAATTCTTCGCCTCCCTACTCTGGACGTACGCGGAATTCGAAGTTAAACTTACGAAGGCTCAACGACAGAAGGAGCTGTTGCACGGCAGCATACTGCTTCTTGATGTCTTTAAACTAACGTTTCCTGATAGTTCAATAACTTGGCGTATAAATGCGATCAGTATCGGTATCAATTACGAAGTCAGGCCGGACACTCTCCTGATGCGATGAAGGCACCCGCTCATATTGAAAAAGCCTGCAAAAGATATCAGTAAAATCCCGTATGCTGGTACATTGCTCTTTGGCTATCCTGTACCTATCCCTTAATTCCGCAATTGAACATGTCTTGCCAGAAATAAGTACATTCTCGAAAAAACCATCAATTTCGACTATCACATAATCACTGCCGGTTGCTAACCAGCCTCTGAGCTCAAAAGTGTGGATGGCCTTTGCTTTTGTTTAACTATCGTTCTCCGTTAGCTCAATCAGCTCTTTCGGGATTATACTCGTCCTCAACTACTGGAATATATGGTGACAGTAAATTATCCGATTCATGAGTTAAAATGCCGCGAGCTAACTTCCATACAACGAACCTGTTGTTATCTTCTGCATCTTCATCATCATGTACGTATAATAACCCATATGAGCCAGGTATGTTCTCAGACACCCAACGAAATATATCGAGCACATAATTTGAACGATGATTATGTAATCCAGTGATTGTCCAAGAATCCAGACCGTTTCTTCGTGTGATATTTGACAATCCTTCGGTATCTACATCTTTCAAATAATTAATAAAATCACTGTAAGACTTATCCTGAAAGGTTTCATTTGTGTCATGAGTGTGGTACCTCAATACAACCCAACCATGAAACTCAAACATGATTTTCCTCCCTTAAAGTTTGAGCTATCGTTCTCCGTTAGTTCAATTTCCTAGTTCTTTAGGGAACCAACCCAAACGTCCCCGACTTTAACACTGTACGTTTTATCTATACCACCATCTGTAAGACGAATTTCTTCAACTTTGTAAGCCTTCGCTTTAATAGCATCAGACTCATCAAAGCTCATCCAACCGCGGCAAATATTATCAACAAGGTCGCTCTCAGTATACACATCACAATCAATATGTAGTCGCCAATCGAATCTTTGTAACTTTTCTTTCAGGTAAGGGTATTTGTGAAACGGGAACTGCCTATCTTGAGTTCCAATATCGAAAGTTCGGTCATAAAAATGAAGGCAATCTTTATAAGCAGTTACCACTTGCGAATTTATAAAGTGAGGCTCGTATATCCATAACTTGAGATAAAAGCTCTCATCTAAACGGGTGAACTTTTCAAGCCAACTTTGATAAACCTCCAACATTGCTTCAAGGAGAAGCTGATTATACCACCCTGGAGGATTCTTACGAGGGATAGCGTAAAAAGGATGAATCCAAAGCTTAGCATAATCCCTTTGATATCGAGACAGATGTCTCATGTCTAAATTAATTACTCGTTGCTTCCACATTTCAATTTTTCGGACATGTCTTCTCCAGCCTCTAATCTTCTTTTTCTTACTTAGGTACAATAACAGCCCTCCTTAAAACCATCTCTAAAAAGTATATCAGAAACGGTTAGATATTACGTTAATCTGCCCGTTACTTCAACAAGTAACGGCAACCGGTCGTGTGGCCGGTTGCCGTAGGTGTCTTGGTGCTATCGTTCCCCTTTTGTTTAATCGACCGACGCTCTTGCTTTTTACAATCCCTAAAAGTACTCAATAAAATATCCTTCCGTGGTCCAACTATCTTCAAGTTTTATGTACATGTCATCTATTGTTTGCTTTGATTGCCCGAATCTTCTCATCAATTCTTCCCTATATTGGCTCATTGACTTTCCTTCATATATCGAATCAGTTGCACAGAACTCATCCGACATATAGATACAGTAATTGGTATCGAAATAAGAGCAAAGTTCTTTGCAAACATTTCTTAATATCGATTGCGTCTCCATATCCATTAAAAAAGAACGCCACCTAATATAAGAATAGAGCTCAAGGATATGTATGTTAAATTTCATTTCAAGAATTGAATCGGGTCCACTTAACTCTAATCTGTCTTCACTGATGAGTTCTTCCCAAACGTTCGAATACTTGTATCTCTTCTGTAATTTAGCCTCCTCTACTTTTCTTTTCAAGTCCTTTACCCAACTGGTCATTTGTATTCCGAAGGAGATAGGTATGTCTAATTCCCGAATCCACTCCCACTGGTCATTTTCATGGTTTGTTAATTTATGAATGGTTGGAAATAGGTCTGTTCGAGAAATTAAATCTTCTAGAAACTTTTCGAGGCTATTTTTATTCCGAAGATTATGTTCTATTACCGCTGAAAAATTCGATCCCATATTTCCCTCCTTTATTTAAGGGTCGAACAAGTACACTTTCTTACCTTTGTATTTTAACACATATTGGAATTAAACTGCCCATTACTTCAACGATCAACGGTAGCCGATCGCGTGGCCGGCTACCGTCATGTTGCGACGCTATTAATGAGCCCCCGTAGACCCTCATCCCATATTATTTTCAGGTAGTTCTTCTTCTATTGGATCTCTAACTAAATGCCGGAATTCTTGTTTACAAACGCCAAATAACTTATAATTTTCTCTAGCCTGATTTAATGAAATATGGTTAGCGCCAATATTTTTATCAGGCAGCTCATGTGCAATTAGATCGTATTGCCAGAAGCAAACATCACAGATATCTACAATAACTTCATCTTCACTATCTACAGTATAAAAATCGCAACAGGGACATTGTTGCCTCTTCATTTATAGCCTCCTAACAACAAGTCTTAGCCTTTTTTCAATATACCACATATTGTAACTATCCTGCCCGTTACCTCAACGAATAACGGCAACCGATCGGGTGGCCGGCTGCCGTTGTGTCGAAGTGCTATCCTTTCCGTTAGACCCGATTTCCGATTTCTTCGTAATACACTAGATCGCTTTCACCTATCCATTCCGCATCGATCCAGAGGGGAAGACATAGTAACTTTTCAAGCTCCTCAACTTGCTTCTGTATACCATGATTGAACAAAGCAAATCGCACCTCTTCTGGCGTTACCTGTATATCAAGTGTCTGAATAAATGACCAAATATCCATTTCCTTGTCGTCTATGCCGTAATTTCCGTAAGATTTAATATGCTGATTGACCAACGTACCCTTTAAATATACTCCTATGGATAGGATATCGTCGTCGAAATACGATACTGCCAGCACGGGATCATGCAAATCCAGAGATAAGGAAAGTGCATACTCCTCCACCGTACCCCAAGAAAACTCGGAATGCAACAAGCTTACCCAACCATTAAATTCACCGACATATACTTTGGAGTTTAAACTGTATGTATCCAGGGCGGCTTTATCAAGACTTACGTATAGATCAATTATGTCAACTTCCGAATCATAATAAGCCTTTTCATCAGTCTTTTGTACAAAACGCTGTTCGAGCATCTCCATCGTTGCCGCAGGGTAATCCGTTCGAACATGTAGATTTGCAAATTTCGCTCCCATCGGTTATCTCTCCCGTTAATCAGTCAATCGTCCTTAGTCAAGGTATTCGCTAAATGGCTCAAACTATCCTGCCCGTTAACGTAATGAAACTGCAGGTCAGCACCGGCAGCTTCATTTTCGTCATTTATTCAACTATTGTCTCCCGTTAGGATATCAGGGTGAAACTACACGGTATACTATCACTGATATCTTAGAGTTACCGAGGATTATGCGCACATCGTTGTTATCGGTGATTTGAGTAAGATTAAGACTGAAAAGAGGCTGACATAAATGCAGGCAGCCCTTCGCATAATTTGAACTATCGTGTCCCGTTAGTTCAACCGATCAATGTCGACAGAGCGTAGTTATCACGGTGACAACGCCTGTTTATGTAATGCACAAAACGACAGTGGTGACCGTCGATCGATCTTTCCGGAGCATATAGCATAAAACGCCGTATTCCTGGCGGCTCAATCATTCCAGGAAGCGCAATGGGTCGATGGCATGTAGCACACACATCATTCCATATTCTGCACCCGATGGCACAAAAGGACGTAATTTATGTGCTCTCATTACTTCATCTCTTTAATTTCATTATTTTTCTCGCTTCCGTTCACTATGCTGACTTATAGTTTAACGAATTCCACACCGTACTTATTGAAGATGGCCTCGTATTTATTTTCGAATATAGCCCATCTCTTTTCTGTTCCGTACTTTTCCTGCAAAGCCTTCAAATAATGTTTAGCCGCTGCTAAATCATTGGATCGCAATAGCAAATGAAAGCTCTCTTCGCCCAGATGTAAAAATGGACCTGAAGTGTAATAATCAACAATCGATCTGGCACTGGTCATAGTATTATAGAAATGAATAACCTCTTCTAATCCACCTAGCAGCGTTTTTCTTAAATCATCCATATTCGTATCGGGTGTGATTGCAAATCGATCTGGAGCAGACTCGGCAATTTCCCCAATTCTTGCTCTGAAGTGACACTCCGCTTCTTGAGGTGCTGTCAGAATCGCTCTCGATTGTATCTGTGCCAACTCCGCTGCATAAATACCGCAGTTCACATAAAACATGACATTATCCGCTGAATTGCCAGAGGATTTTTGGAAATTGAACATGTAGATGAGGCTTTCTGTTACCTTACTGAAATTTAAACTCTTCTTTGCGAAGCCATGCTTGGAAAGGAACGGCTTTACGTCCTGCTTAATCAAGTCGTTAAAGAGCTGCTGCAACATGATCCCTCCTAGAAAATGGCTATCCTTATGTCGTTTGAATAATCACACAAATGCAGACGACTCGAAAATCAGATTTTTTCCAGACTTACGACTTTCGCGACCGACTCAATCGGGTTTAATCTTTCTCAGTTTGATTGAAGACAGGACATCATCGTTCAATGCTGCAGGCAAATCAGAGTTAGAACCTAACCAAAAGTCACCATAGCGCTCCATGATCAGCACGTCCCCGCACCGGTAAAAGGTATGAGTAGGCCCTTCTTCTTTGGGACTAATATAGTACCCATTTAACCACACTGCTTCAATCGACTTATCAAACAACATCTGTATATGGTCTACTTTTCCTTCTATCAGATAAAGATGTTTGCAGCCAAAAACAACCTCCTGTAAACAAAAACTTTTCAGAAAATGATATAAAGAGTCATTTACAATGGTATATCCCTCTGCATTGTCATCCCAAAGCAAGTGCTCGTCACAGTAGACAGGAGAATCGTTGTTGCCTGCCTCCACTTGGCAAGTCCAGTTTGCTTGATTTTCTTCAAGAAACGTGACCTTCTCCTGATCCTTCTTCAGTCGCTCCACCGAATAAAGACAATCCTGCTGTTGAAATATCTCTGGAGAGTTCTCGAGGTGGTCGTCCGAACCATCTTTCCAGCGTCCTGCAAACGCATATAATTCATACAACGCATTTGGCAGATACGCTGGAATCTCGTCCACTGGCACACCGTAGGAACTGTCATACCTTCCGTACCAGCTGATTAGAAAACCCTTCAGATCGTCCAGTTGATCTGTATCTTTCAGCAGCATTGTAATCCCTCCTGTCTAACTTTTCATTACACAACCGAACTCAAAAAGTAGTACTTTCAAAAAGTTAACGTTTTGAAGATAGAAAATGTTTCAAATTCTAGCTCGTTTATTGCGCTATTCTGCCCGTTAGGATATCGGGGTGAAACTCCACGGTATACTATCACTGATATCTTAGAGGTACCGAGGAATTCGCCCACTTGGAAATGATTGCGACGATG
>NZ_BDQX01000323.1 GCF_003112455.1 Paenibacillus agaridevorans | reverse complement strand
ACCGCAGGGATCGCTTGGTGTACGATTTTTCGCAAGAAAATATCGATGCGATTTTGCTCCATAAGGAGCAATAACCCAAGAATCCCCCACCTCTTCAAGGTGACGGGAGTGTTCAAGCAGGTTATGTTTGCCTGTAACAGCGGCCAGCAATCGATTCACTTCGGCGAGCTGATCGTCGTCCCATCTTGCAATGAGCGATTTCTTGTTCAACATAAACCCTCCTCGTATAGTATTTCTTGAACATTGTTTTGAGCCATTTTCCAGCTCCCGAGGGAGCTGG
>NZ_BDQX01000322.1 GCF_003112455.1 Paenibacillus agaridevorans | reverse complement strand
GTATGAAATTTCATACACATAGCGCCGGACACACTGCATTTGCACCGGATCAGTATGAAATTTCATACACAATTCGCCGGCTACACTGCATTTGCGTCCGATCGGTATGAAATTTCATACACATAGCGCCGGACACACTGCATTTGCACCGGATCAGTATGAAATTTC
>NZ_BDQX01000321.1 GCF_003112455.1 Paenibacillus agaridevorans | reverse complement strand
AGGTGTTGTTTGGAGCAAATACCGGCAGCATCTGTTGATTGCCAAGGAATTCGTTTCCGCCATCAATAACGGTCAGACTTTGCGCTTTGGCTGGAGGGGCTGCCTTATCTTGCCTGGTAATGATAACCGTTTTGAAAGCCGACAGTTGGCCGTTAACGTTCTGTGTCGCCGTCACTCGGACAACTCCGTTTTTCAAGGCAGTCAATAAGCCATTTTGATCAATCGTCGCCGCATCCGTGGAAGTGCCATCCACATTACTCACTTCCCAATCCACCGATGCGGCTGTATGCTCCACATTTACGGCAGCCGACAGCTGCAGCGTACCATGCTGCACATTAATCGTTGTGGATTGATTCGCACTGGATACAACTAACTTCGGCGCAAGCGCAGATTGGTCTGATCTGACCAAGAGCACCCAGTCCAGGCTGTCGGGTTTTGCCGGGATCGCCCATTGTCCGTTAACCGGCGTTACCTGCTCCGATATCAACGTGTATTCGCCCGTTCTTGTGTTGTACCACTCCGCTTTGTACACCGTACTTGCCATCTGTTCAAGCGTACCCGTTACTGTATTAGGCTCGGCGAAATAAGCGATATACGTTTTGTTGCCATCACGCAACAGATAGGAATCATCCTTCCCCGTGAAATCGGCATAGGTCGTATCCCGGAATGCAGGCGTTAGCTTCCACCACTGCAAGCTTTCATAGAAGTTCTTGAAATGCGTCATCTGTGAGC
>NZ_BDQX01000320.1 GCF_003112455.1 Paenibacillus agaridevorans | reverse complement strand
GTTTCTCCTCTCCCATGAAAAGGGCGTCCCGAAAGGGGCGCCCGATTTTTTGTTGATTTTATGCGGTTTGTGGCCAACCCGCGTGGGTATTTTGAACGTTTTGGGTTCTAATTGGGTTCTAAATTCATCATACCCAATCGGAGTTCTTCTACTGATATCCGCTTGCTTTGATCCCTCACGGCTCTATTACATTTTCAACTGTTTTGCGATCTCATTGGTGTATTTAGTCATTCGTAGCACAATTTCGGTGCGAAGCGTTTCCCTAACTATACCGAATTTATCATCGTAGCCTCGACAAAAGTACCGAAAGTAAAGAATACCATCATTTGTATCTTCTTCTACTACCTTTATATTTCGAGATTTCAGTTCTCGTTTAAGGACATAAAAATCATTAGTTGCCTTAAACAACAAGAATTCTAAGCATCTAATAATTACTCCCTTTAATGCAATGTGAGCAAAGCCCATATCTTCCTGACTCTTTTGGATCATGTTAATAATATGCGGGTAGGTAATAAAATCCCTAATCATTACTAATTCATCCGGTGTTGGGCGTCCACTTAAATTAAGATGATTTTCGAGTTTGTTCATTTATAGTGACCTCCAATCTGTCCTGCTCGTTCGCGAGCTACTCCGGCTTCGAGCATTGAAGATGCTCTCATAATTGCCATGTCGCCAAAACGATCTTTGATAGCGTCCGTCGTTTTCTCCAATTCGAATATTTTGTGGCGGTCGTCGAAGAGGTCAAGCTGCTGTATTTGGTCACTAGAGAGCTGATTCAAAGCGATCATAATATGCGATGCAGGCAATCCCTGCCAGTACTCGTTAAATAGCCGTAAGACTGCCTCTGATAGCTCGTGAGTGAGTGATGTGGGATTGGTTAAGGTAAGTTGGCGATTAAACATGTTGGCTCTTTTACCGTCTGTCTCTCCCATGCCAAGGGATACTACCCGACCCTGTACTCCCAGCCTTCTAGCACGACGGCAGACCTCTATACAAAGCTCCAGCAAGACGACCTCGATATCTTCCCTTCTCGTATATAACGAAGCTCTAAGCGTCTTGCCATGGCTTACAGATTTAAGAGGAGCGCTGATTGAGGAGACAACCGGACTCGGATCGATACCGCGAGCTGTCTGCCAATAATACTCGGCTTGGATGTCACTCTGCTTACCCATCATACGACGCATTAGCTTTTTAAAAGCCGGCAGCTCCATCCGGGCAACATGACCGATTGTATCAATACCCCACATTGTAAAGCGCCTGGTCATCCTAGACGCTACCATAAACATCTGATGGATAGGCAGCGGCCAAAGATCCGTTTCGATGTTTGATTGGTCAAGACGGTATATCCCGTCCGGATGTTTCTTAGCGAAATTGTCCGTAGCCGTTTTGGCGAGAACCTTCGTCGGCCCT
>NZ_BDQX01000319.1 GCF_003112455.1 Paenibacillus agaridevorans | reverse complement strand
GGATGAAGCTAGAACCTGAGGAGCGGAGCGTAGTGGAGGCTACGTGAGCACCGGAAGGTTCGGCAGAATTCAATATTCGACGTCGAGTATGCTTCTTGGATGACTTCGTAATGGGAAGCGGACTTTTTGAACAACCTCTTATAAATGGCGAGGAAGCGCTCCGCCGGCGGTTGTACTGCCAGAGGGGAGGTTCATGATGAAGGAAACCGCGGGTTCATCAAAAATGAGCCGAATAAGACGCAAAAAGCTGTTTTATTGTTATTTGTTTATTTTACCGCAGTTGGTCCTGTTTCTTGCTTTTACACTGTATCCGATCATCATGAGTTATGTATACAGCTTCTACAACTGGAGCGGGTTTGGGCCGCTAAAGGATTTTATAGGGTTCGAAAACTATGTAGAGACGGTTCGCGATCCGCTCTTCTGGAATGCTTTTAAAAACAGCTTTATCTTTATGTTTTTCCTGGTCGTCATTCAATTGCCGTTAGCGCTGTTAATGGCCATCACTCTCAATTCGAATTGGTTAAAGGGAGCCACCCTGTTTCGTACCCTCTACTTCTTGCCGGTTGTTACAACAACCGCGGTCATTGGCGTTGTCATGCGTTTTATCTTCGGTTCTTATAACGGGTTAGTCAATGAAATCCTGATGAAGATCGGAATCATCGGCGCGCCGATCGATTGGCTGGGTTCGATGGATACCGCGTTGGTGATTGTCATTGCCGTAGGGATTTGGAAAACTTTCGGGATGAAGATGGTCTACTGGTTAGCCGCGCTGCAATCCTTGCCCAAGGAGCTTTATGAAGCTGCCAAGGTGGATGGGGCCAGCGCGGTGCAATCATTCCGCTATATTACGATCCCGCTGCTGCTGCCGGTAGGAAGCGTGATTCTGCTGTTATCGACGGTTAACGCTCTTCATGTATTTGATCTTGTGAAATCAATGACAAACGGCGGTCCTGCATTCAGCACCGATATGGTTGATTTATATATTTATCGTTATGCATTTGAAGGCATGGGCATGCCAAGATCCGGATTTGCGTCCGCGGCAGGCATATTCTATGGGATTGCGATCTTGTTCATTTCATTGATATTAGGTATTTTGGTTAAACGTTCAGGCGGCAAGAAGGCCGCGCATTAAGGTCGCAAGGAGGGAAGCCGTTATGCTGTACGCCCAGAAAAAACGAATCGGCAAAGCGCTTGTATATATTATATTGAGTCTGATCGGAATCATCTGGATCTATCCGTTCGTGTGGATGATTGCCGCTTCGTTGAAAACAAACACGGAGTATATTACGAAAGGTTTTAGCTTGCTGCCGGAAAAACTGCAATTCGAAAACTATGCAAGGGCATGGGATACAGCCAATTTCTCCACCTATTTTCTTAATACAACCATTATTACGGTTTCCGTAGTAGCGATTGTGATCGCGGTTTGCGCGATGACAGGGTATGCGCTAGGCCGCTACAAGTTCCCGGGCAGAATTGTGTTTATGTCCGCTATTACGGCTACGATGTTTATGCCAAAGGGATATACGATCATTCCCATATACGTTTTCATTAATGCGCTGGGGTTGAATAATACGCTGGCGGGCATTATATTGGCAGAGGTTGGCGGCGCGCATGTCTTGTTTATTTTATTGTTTACCGCGCATTTCAGCGGCTTGCCGAAGGAACTTGAAGAAGCGGCGGAAATCGATGGCGCAGGATTTATCCGAACCTTCGTACAGGTGATGTTGCCGCTGTCGAAGCCGATTTTTGCCACAACCGCCATTTTGCAATTTATGTGGGCGTGGAATTCATTCCTGCTGCCGCTGGTCTTTACGCTTAATAAGCCGGAGCTGCGCACGCTTGGTGTTGGCATGTACCAATTCGTAGGCGAGCATAGTATTGATTGGACAGGCATGGCGGCCGCCGCAACGATTTCGTTGCTTCCCATTATCATTATCTTCATCGTGTTCCAGCGTTATTTCGTAGAAGGCGTTGCCGGAGCGGTGAAAGGTTAAGTAGAATCGTCACGGCATGGAGAGGAATCCGGGTATATGAAGCTGCTCATCAAAAAAACCGCAATCTTCCGCAATATGAATATGCGCAATAAGCTGCTGATCATCTTTATTATGATCGGGCTTGTACCCGTATTGTTTTTTGCCGCCTTCTTCTTTCAACAGTCGAAGTCGGCATTCGAAGAGGAGTTGGGGAAATATACGCTGGAAATTTCCAAGCAGGTGGGCGGCAGACTCGATGCTTTTGTGCAGGAAATGGAACGGGTGAGCAATATTATTCGCTTCAATTCGGATGTGCAGACGATTTTATACGAATGGACGGAGGAACGAACGGCATCGTCGATCTATGCCGAGCGCAATGTACGCAGTCTTTTCGAAAATATCGGCAACTTCCGCGAGGACTTCAAAGGTATTTTCATGGTGACGGATCATGGCTTGCTTGTCTATAACGGGACTGGCGACGTAGCCAAACTTCATTATAATTTCCACGATGATCCATGGTATCAGTCTGTGAAGGAGCAAACCCATTTCAGGCTGAATAAGGCTCATCCGCAAACGTATGTGAAAGGAGAAGAGGTCGTAACCTTCTCGGCCCGCATAACGGATAATCGCGAGTTCAAGACAAAGGGAACGCTGCTCATCGACTTCTCGCCTCAGACCATCAAGAGCATGAGCGAAAATATTCAGCTTGGCAGTTCCGGGCATGTATGGATGATGACAGCCGATGGCGAGCCGATATTGCCGTCGCAGACGCTGCCGGATTGGCTGAAGGACGAAGAGCTGTTTAAGAAAGTGCAGCAGGAGTCATCCGGATTTATCCCGTTCGACTATGCAGGCGTGCAAATGTTGGCCGGTTTCTATACCTCCTCGGAGACAGGCTGGAAAATCATCGGTTCGGTTCCGTTCGAGGAGCTGGCTTCCGGACTGTACGGCATTCGTACTTTTATCGTTATTTTGGCTATTGCGGCGCTGGTCGTAATTTTGTTGCTGGCAACAGCGCTGAGCCGAATGATCACCAAACCGCTTAAAGTGATGGAACATCGTATGGCGGAAGTAGGCAAGGGGAATTTCGAGACGGGGTTGCCTGTTATGACCCGGGATGAAATAGGGCGGCTCAGCATCAGTTTCAATCGGATGATCACCGAGCTGCACCGGATGAATAACGAGGTGTTTCAATCCCAGCTCAGGGAGTATCAACAGCAAATCCAGCTCCAAAATTCGGAGATGAGGGCGCTGCAAGCCCAGATCAACCCCCATTTCCTATACAACACACTCAACACCATTGCATGCATTGCGGAAGTCTATGATCGGGAAGAGATTTCGGAGGTCAGCCATTCCTTGTCGCGCATGCTGCAATACAGTATTACCGGCGGCTCCACGGCAACGGTCGAGGAAGAATTAACCCATTTGTTGTCCTATATGAGTATCGTCAATGTTCGTTTTCCGATGAAATTTACGTTGGAGCTGCAGGCAGATCCCGAGATTAGGCGAATGAGCTTTATGAAGCTGATCTTCCAGCCTCTCGTCGAAAATGCGGTTAATCACGGCTTCCCCGGTCTGGATCAGGGACATATACGCGTGGAGGCCAAGCTGGATGGCGATGCGGCCATCTTTACCTTTGCAGACGATGGTATCGGAATTGCCAAGGAGAGGCTTAATCAGATTCGGGCCGAGCTGCGGCAGAAGGAAGGGGAAGGCGGGGCGGCTTCCGATCATATCGGATTGCGGAATGTCTACTATCGCTTAAACATGCTGTACGGCGACCGATTTAGTATGACGATTTGGAGCAAACCCCGGGAAGGAACGCGCATTGTAATCCGCATAGAAGGAGGAGCGGCAGATGTTACGGACATTGATTGTGGATGATGAATTTTGGATGCTGGAAGGTTTGAAGAAGGTTATTAAACGGGATTGTCCCCAGTTTACAGTGACTGCGGCCGCCAGAGATGGCGCACAGGCGCTGGAATGGCTGGAGCGGGAAAGCTTTGATCTGGTCATTACCGATATTCGGATGCCAAAGATGGACGGACTGCAGCTGCTGCAGGAGATGAGAGCGCTCGGAAAGACGATTCCCGTGCTCATCTTCTCCGCTTATAGCGACTTCGACTATGCGAAACAGGCGATTCATTACGGAGCCTTCGATTATATCTTGAAGCCGATTAATCGCAGCGAGATTCGAGCGGCATTAAATCGAATCGAGACGATGCTGACGGCCCAGGGGCATCAGAGGGAAGCGCTTGTAGCGGTTACGCCGGAGCAGCCGCTGCAAGGCAAACAAGTGATTGAAGCCATGCAGAAGCTGATTCAAAGCGAATATATGCATGATTTGTCGATCGTCGCCATTGCGGACAAGCTGGGCTACAATTCGGCGTATTTAAGCCGTTTGTTCAAGCAGGAGAGCGGAGTGGGGTTTTTGCAATATTTGACGGAATATCGCTTGAATGTTGCCGTTCAGCTCATGGAGAACAAAGGTTTCAGCATAACGGAAATAGCCAGACAGGTGGGTTATGCGGATTATAAACATTTTCGCAAAGTGTTCAAGCAATATAAAGGAACGTCGCCCAGCGAATATATCGAAAAATAAGTGGTGAGAGCCGATGTGGAAAAAACCGTCGATGACTCCGCCTTCGGAGAGACCTTGTTTGTTTCTTCGGAAGTCCGATCTTGCGCCGTTGCGGAAGCGGCTGCAGCATGCGGATATGGGGAGTATGTGGGATCGAATGAAGGCGTTTGCTCCCCTGCGGGAGGAAGATTGGCTGCAACTGTCGATGCGAAGCACGCTCGACATCATCTATGCAATTGAATCGTATGCGCTGCAATATGTAGTGCTGGAAGAACATTCAATCGGATTAAAAGCCAAAAAACTGGCCTTGATTGCGTCGCGTCGCGCTTTTAATCCCAATTTGCAGGATATTTCACGAGAAATCGGACGTCTGATGATTGCGATCGCGTTAGTTTATGACTGGTGCAATGCGCTGTTTGACGAGGATGAGAAAAAAAGATTGGTTATCGAGTTGAAAAGACTCGCTTCGCTCCTGGAATGCGGATATCCGCCGACACATGAAGGGGCTTTTGTCGGACATACAAGCGAATGGATGCTCATGCGCGATATGATGGCCGCCGGCATTGCGATTTACGAAGATGACCCTGAGATGTATGACTACGCCGCAGGTCGCTTTCTGGAGGAGTTCGTTCCCGCGCGCAACTTCTTTTATCCATCGGGCTGGCATCATCAGGGAGACAACTATGGCAGCTATCGTTACCAGGCAGAGCTGTTCGCCACGTGGATTTTCGGTAGAATGGGGCATGCCCAAGTATTTGATCCCCGTCAGGAGCGGGTCGGTTATCAGTGGATTTACGCCCGTCGCCCCGACGGCAAGCTGCTGCGGGATGGGGATGCCGATAATCCGTTGTATGCAGAAAATGAATATATCAAGCTGTTCCCGCTCGTTTATTTAATGGCAGGCAACTATTATGGCAACGGGTATTTCCTGGAGCAGCAACAAATCGAGCATCCGGTCATTCCGGACATGTATTTGCTGTTTGCTATTTTGTTTCATAATCCCGAGCTCGGCACGAAGCCGATAAGCGAATTGCCGCTTACCCGATATTTTGAGGAACCGGCAGGGATTATGATCGCACGCACGGGCTGGAATGAGGGGGCGGTTATCGGCAAACAATCCTCTGCCGCGCTTGTAGAGATGAAAATCGGGATGTATCAATACAATAATCATCAGCATCTGGACGCGGGAGCCTTTCAAATTTATTACAAAGGTTATTTGGCGATCGATTCCGGTATTTACAAAGGTTCCTCGGGCAAATACCAATCGCCGCATAATAAATATTATTTCAAGCGGACGGTCGCGCATAATGCCATGCTCGTGCATGATCCGGGCGAGCTGCAGGAGCAGCCGTACATTGTGGACGGCAAGCTGACCTGGCCGAATGTGATGGATGGCGGACAGCGCTGGCCCGGAGCGGGCAAACCTCCGCAAAACATGGAGGAACTGCTCGGCGGCGAATACGAGCGCGGCGAGGTGCTTGCGCACAGCTTCGGCCCCGATCCGCAAGCACCCGATTATTCCTATTTGAAAGGCGATCTGACCAAGGCTTATTCGAAGAAGGTACGCCATTATACACGTTCATTCGTTTGTCTAAACCTGAAACAAGCCGGAGTGCCCGCCGTTCTGATCGTATTCGATGCGGTGGAGGCGGCTAGCAAGCACTTTGAGAAAGCTTGGCTCTTGCACAGCATAGAGAAGCCAGAGATATCGGGGAAGCGGACCGTAATCGCTCGTACCGAGGATGGCTACGGCGGAGAGCTGGCGGTCGATACGCTGCTGCCGAAGGAAGCGGCGATTGAACCTGTTGGCGGGGAGGGGCGTCAATTCGAGTCGCGCGGCGTCCATTATGCAAATGATTTTGCGGCAACGGTCGAGCAAGGCGCCTGGCGCATAGAAGTGAGGCCGAAGGAAGCGGCGGAACGGGATTTGTTCCTGCACGCGATACAGATCAAGGATCATGACGGCGAGCAGGCTGCCGAAGCTAAGCTGGTTGAAGCGGGAGACGCCGTTGGCGTTCAGGTGCAGGGCTGGCTTGTGTTGTTCAGCCGAAGCGGGTTGTTGTTGGATGGGCAGCTGTCAATCGCTGCCGATGAGTCAGGAAACAGGCGCAAAATACTCGTTACAGATATAGCAAACGGAATATGGCTTGTTCACAGCCGATCGGTTGATGGCAAGCAACGGAGCGAACAGGTGGAAGTAACGGAGGGCGTATGGCTTACGGAAGCTGCTACTGGGGCTGTGCAGCTCGAAAGGATGGGAGCAAATGGAGAAGGGTGAGCAGGACGGTCGAGAAACGCCGGACACATATGGGGAGCAATTGCGAGATGTGCATGGCAAGGAGGGTGCGCCGGGCAAACTCGCCAAGCCGCATGTGGTTGTCATTATGGCGGATCAGCTGCGCTACGATGTCGTGAACGAGCGTTATATGCCGAATGTAAGCAGGCTGAAGAAGGAGAGCGCTACGTTCGAGAGAGCTTACTGCGCTTCCCCGCTTTGCGTGCCGGCAAGAGGGGCGTTCTTTAGCGGACTATATCCGAACGTAAACGGTTCGCTTATCAATCCTTGGGAGCCGCTCGAGGCAGAGTATGGTGATGTGCACCCGGGAACAGCCAATATGTACAGCATGATGGAAGCGGATTGGGATAGCTGGCATACGGGCAAACAGCATTTCAACAGGAAGGATATTCAGCAAAGCTGCTCCAGGACGCATTGGCATACGCTGGAGGATCATTATGGCGACTTCTTGAAGCAACATGGCAAGCGGCATCCGGGTGGCCCCGCTTTCAAAGGCATCGTGCCCGAGATGGTGGCGGGAACCACAACGCGGATTAAACGGTATTCGATTCCAACTACGGGCTGCTACGAGGAAGGACTCGACTATTTTTATGACGGATATATTGCCAAAACCTCGCTGGATGCGATTCGCGGCCGGGATCGCAGCAAGCCGCTGCTGCTAAATGCGATGTTTGTCGCGCCGCATCCGCCGCTGGATGTGCCGGAGCCTTGGTACTCGATGTACAAGGACGAGCCGATCCCGGACAATGTGGCGTTGTGGTCATACGGGCAATCGCCGCTTCAGCTTTATAATCTGACCGGAGCCATCGGCAACGGCTATACGAAGGAGCAGTGGCGGTCCATCTGGCAAGTCTATTTAGGTCTGGTATCGCTGCTGGATCATTGCGTGGGGCTAATAATCGACGAGTTGAAGGCTCAGGGCATTTACGATGAAACGTTAGTGATATTGACAAGCGACCATGGAGAAATGCTCGGCTCGCATCGGCTTTATCAGAAAATGTGCATGTACGAGGAGTCGGTACGGACGCCATTGTTCATGAAATTTCCGGCGGACAGCCGCGTAGCCCCGCAAACGGTAGAAGCGCCGGTCAGCGCCGTAGATATAATGCCGACGCTTGCCGATTATTTGCAGCTTGAAGCAGAAACGGCGTTCTCCGGACAGTCTTTGCTGCGGCTTTTAAGAAGTGAGCGGCAAGAAGCGGATGATGTGCCCGGGAATTCCTTGATGAATAGAGATCTTTTTATCCAATTTGACGGCAATGGGGCGAGAGGCAACTTCCAACGCAGCGTGGTGCGCGGAGCTCGCAAGCTTATTGTGGATATGTTTAAGAATGAGCTGTTCCTTGAGTTGTACGATGTGGCGGAAGATCCGCTGGAGCAGCGCAATTTGGCCATTGAGCAGGCGTATGAGGAGGAAATCCGGTCTCTGCTTGGCAGCTTGGCGAGGCATATGGAAGCAACAAACGATTTGTTGAAGCTTCCGCCCGATGCGTACGAATCTTTTATTGCAAGCTATGGCGCTTTTATCAAACGCCCTTAGGAGAGGGGGAGGAAAGCGATGGGTTGGCATAGGAACAAGACGCAAAAACGAGCGAGCAAGCCAATCAAATTCGACCTGCGAGGTTTCCTGGAGGGCGAGCGGACAGTGGAAGCTCTTATGCTGGACATATTGAGCCATTGCTGCGATTTGCTTGTCGAGGAACAGGTGCGGGATGTATGGAACGGCAGCTTGGGCGGTATTTGGTGTACGGGCTGTCAGACCGTTCATGGCCGCAGCGGAGATGCGATTTTTCCGCTCTATTATTTATATTTGATCAGCAAAGAAGAGAAATACAGAGATGCGGCACGCTCTCTGCTTCGTTATATCATAGCTGCCCAGGGGGAAGACGGAGCTTGGCGCAATGAACCGGAAGCCGATTGGAAAGGAACGACGGTATTCCAGCTGCTTGCCTTATGTCATGCCTACGATCAACTGATGGGTCAAGAAGATGGCGAGGCGCTTAAACCTGTCATTGCCAAAGCGGCGGCTTGGGTATCCGCGACGTTTGGGGAAGGCGGCGATACCAATATCAATTATTATTTGTCCTCTGCATTGGCTTTGCTGCTTTCGGATCGAATCTTGGGCAAACCTGAATATGGCGGGCAAGCCAAGCGGCTTATGCATGGATGCATCGGCAACAGGCTCAGCCGTGACGGATGGTTGTTTGGCGAGAAGACGAGAATGCGTCCTTTTACGCAAATGACGTGTACGGTCGATGTCGGCTATAACCTCGATATGAGCCTCGGGGTCATGGCGGAATACGCAAAACTCACGGGTGATCCCAAAGTCATGTCGGCCGTCCTGCTGGCGCTTGCCAAACATATGGAAATGGTTTATCCCGACGGTTCGATTGATAACTCCTTTGGAAGCCGCAATTACAAATGGACGCTGTTCGGCAGCAAGACTGCGCATGGTTCCCAGATGGCCTTTATGCTGCTGGCTGACAAAAATGCTGCCTTTTATCGGGCAGCTCGGCTCCATACGAATTATTTGGCAAGCTGCATTCGTTCCGATGGACGGTTCGGTTATGGTCCGATGCATGAGCAGTTGTTCGAACATGGCTGTGTCCATCCCTCCATTAATCGTGCTGATGCGTTGGCTGTAGCATTGGCCTACGGCGCGGAATGCGGGCAGCGGGAACAAGAGGAAGGGGAGGACACGAGGAACCAGGTGCAGCTTCCTTCCGAAATCTTGTTCGGCGCCAAGTCTTACAAAGAGCTGGCGGTCCATCAATTGCGTTCGCATGTTTGGATGGCAACGATTAGCTGCTCAGGGGTTCACAATGCTCCGACCGGAGGGACAGTCGGCTACTTATGGCATCGGGCCGTTGGCGCTGTGCAATTGGGCGGGATGACCGTGTATCGGCAATACGAGGCGTTTAATATGCCGAAAGCGTTGCCGGGGATGGAAGAGCCGATTGCGCCAAGAATTGAGGTTTCCCGGGAAGGAAGATTGTACAGCAATCTGTACGAACATGATGCCTATGCGGATGCTGCCGCAGTAAACAATGCGGACAGCCGCGAGAATGGGGCTGCAGGGGCTGTAGCCGTTGTTCACGGCAAGCTCAAGGCCATGGACGAAGGCAGCTGCTATGATTGCGCCGCTTTCTACAGGATTGATTATGAATTGGACGGCGACGACTTCATCAAGCGGTATGAAATTGATGTGCGTCTTGCTTGCGACAATATCGCGATTGTGGAGCCGATTGTAACGGCTCCCCCAGCCCC
>NZ_BDQX01000318.1 GCF_003112455.1 Paenibacillus agaridevorans | reverse complement strand
GGCAACGGATCATGGCGAGAAGAACGTATGGCGGGAGCAACTGGCATAGAGCGAAACGAAAAGTAGCCCAAATCCACGAAAAAATTCGAAATAGTCGAATAGATAGGATGCACAAGCAGACCACGAAATGGATACGTGAAAACCAAACGATCTGTATCGAAGACTTGCGT
>NZ_BDQX01000317.1:75317-80182 GCF_003112455.1 Paenibacillus agaridevorans | reverse complement strand
TATAAAAGGCTGTACTCGTGCTAGACGTCCGAATATAGCAGAAAACTCCGCTATATAAGGTTAGACTCGTGCGAGACGTCCGGATAAAGCGGAAAATTCCGCTATAAAAGGCTGGGCTCGTGCTAGACGGCCGAATAAAGCGTAAAACTTCGATATAAAGGTTCGTCCGGGCAAGTCTCCCGTGGCAAGTTGTGCAGCCATCAAAAAAGACGGCCTCTGTCATCGACAGAGGCCGTCTTTGGTTATGTGATCAATTAGAACTGTTTACATGACAAACAGTCTATGTTATGATTAATAAATCTGTGCGAACCTCATTAATTTAGACGGAGTTAGAACATCTTATCTATACTTCTATAATATCATGTGGATCGCCGAATTGTCAACCAGGTTTTTAAAAAATCCATAACCACCGAAGGAGCGTGTTCGCAAGAGATGATCAGCGCCGACGATTGGAAGGAAGAGCAAGAGCGGCTGAAGTCCGTAACGGAGCAGCTGCACAAGGAGATAGACAGGCTGGAACCCGAGGTTGCGGGGCTTCACCATCAAGTGACGGATATCCGCAAGCAATTCTGGGAAGAAGTGACGGTTAATACGAGCACGGACGAGGATTTCGAGGAAACGTTCCACAGCATCAAGCAGCAGGAAGCGCTGCTGTCGGAGCGGGAGCGAAGCCACCGCCAGCGTTTGAAGCAATGGAACAATATGAAGCGGCTGCTGCCATCGCCTTATTTCGGACGGATCGATTTCGCGGAGGAGGGGGAAGGCTCCCCTGAGCGAGTCTATATCGGCGTCTCCTCTTTTGTCGACGAAGAAGGTTTGAACTTCCTGGTGTACGATTGGAGAACGCCCATCGCGAGCCTATATTATGACGCCTCTCCGGGAGAGACGGAATACGAAACGCCCGGCGGTACCGTCCGGGGGACAATGGCGCTGAAGCGGCAATATCAAATTCGGAGCGGAGAGCTCCGCAATGTATTCGATACCAGCGTCACGATCGGCGACGAGCTGCTCCAGCAGGCGCTGGGCAACGGGGCGGACACGGCCATGAAGAGTATCGTAGCCACGATACAGAAGGAGCAGAACGCCATCGTGCGCGACGTTAAGAGCCACATGCTCATCGTGCAGGGAGCGGCCGGCAGCGGCAAGACGTCCGCCGCTCTTCAGCGCGCAGCCTATTTGCTGTATAGATACCGCAATCGGCTGACGGCGGATCAGATCGTCCTGTTCTCTCCTAATCCCATGTTCAACAGCTACGTGTCCACCGTGCTTCCGGAGCTCGGCGAGGACAATATGCAGCAGACGACCTTTCAGGAGTATCTGGCCCATTGGCTGGAGCCCGAAGTTTCGGTTGAGAGCCCTTTTGACGGATTGGAATTTGCGCTGACAACGGAGGACAGGGACGCGTATGAGGCCAGGCAGCAAGGGATTCGGTATAAAGCGTCGGAAGCCTTTCTAGACGCGCTTCGCCGGTATGCGGAGTGGCTGTGCTTGCAAGGAATGAGGTTTATCGGCATTACGTTTATGGACAGGGAACTCGTTACCGCGGAACAAATGTCCTCTAAATTTTATAGCTTCGACAGCTCGGTCTCGCTAGAGAATCGGATCACCATGCTGCGCGACTGGCTGCTAAAGGAGCTGGCCGTATTGGAGCGCAAGGAGCGTGCGGCGGATTGGGTTCAGGACGAACTGAACTATCTGGATATGGAGGACTATCAAGCGGCATACGGCTCCATAAGGAAAAAATACGAGAAGGAAGACGCGGTCTTCGACTTTACTCAACAATATCTGGATGCGTATGGAGACGTCCCCAAGCGGGAGCTGGGAGAAGAGAATGTGTTCGACTTCGGCGATCAAGAGGAGGAGTTTCTGCGCCGCATGATCGCGAAGGAAAGGTTCGCGCCGCTGCGGCGGCAAGTAAAGCGTCTCAAGTTCGTCGATGTGATCGGTCTCTACAGCAGTCTGTTCGACGATGCGTCAAAGTATCGGGACATGACAGGAGAGCAGGAGCTGCCATCGCTATGGAGCGATATATGCCGGGCAACGCAAGAGAAGCTGGAGAGAAAGGAGTTGCTGTATGAGGATGCGACTCCGTTTCTCTATATGAAAGAGCTCGTGGAAGGCGCCCGGAGAAACAATGACGTGCGGCATGTGTTCGTGGACGAAGGCCAGGATTATTCGCCGTTCCAGTACACCTTCTTGAAACGATTGTTCCCCCACGCCCGCATGACGGTGCTAGGCGACTTCGGGCAGGCGATCTTTCCTCAGGCGACCAATCTGCAGGAGACGGATTCTCCGCTGGTCCGACTCTACGGAGAAGAACATACGACGCTCATACGCCTCGTCAGAAGCTATCGTTCTACGCGGGAGATCGTATCGTTTACGAAGCCGTTGCTGTCCGAGGGCGAGGGGATTGTGCCTTTTGACCGGAGCGGGGGCAAACCGATAGTGACGATGCTTGACAATGACGGGGAGCGAACGGCGCGTATGCTGCAAGACCTCGCCAAGCTGCAAGCGGAAGGCTTCGGTTCCATCGCCGTCATTACGAAGACCGCGGCGGAGAGCCGCGAGGCCTTTGGGAGCCTGACGGCTGCGGGAGGCGAGAATCTCCTGCTCATCACAAAGGAGACGCTCACCTTCGAACGGGGTATCTCCATTCTTCCGGCCTATCTGGCCAAGGGCGTCGAGTTCGACGCGGTTTTGATCTACGACGCATCCGCTCATGTGTACAATCGGGAGAGCGAGCGGAAGTTGTTTTATACCGCCTGTACGCGTGCGATGCATCGACTGCGGCTGTACGTAATTGGCGAAGCGACACCTTATCTGACGGGACTGGACCGGGAATTGTACGTGACGGAGTCCTGACAGATCGACGCGAAGCCGTGGGGCAGAGGGATTTCCATTTGCGCGTATGTATGTTGCGGAAGGCGCAGAGGCTGTTGTATACTGAAAACTAATTATGCAAGAGGAGGTGAAGGTAGGATGAATTCGGAAGTTGTGAACGCGCAAGTGAGCCGGCTGCCCATCGCGATGGCTGGCATCGTTCATGGTTTGGCGCAAGACGGGAGAAGTCTGTCCACTTATGACCATACGATAACACAACTTGCGAAGAGGCTCCTACCTTAACCTGAACGGATCGAACGGAACAGGACGTGGGGAATTTTCCCTGCGTCCTTTTTAATATGTCCGGCGTCTTCGAGTGAACTCGCCGGAGATCTGAAAGCAGGCGGGTAGGGCCTCCATTATGAGGAGGAAACCCTATGTTAACGATAAATTGCCAGAATGTGAAAAAATACAACGCCGCCCAGCTCGTCCTGGAAAACGTCACCTTTGAGCTTCGGCATGGAGAGAAAGCCGGGCTTGTCGGCCGCAACGGCAGCGGCAAGACGACTTTGCTCCGCATGATCGCCAAGCTGGACGCTCCTGACGAAGGAATGCTGGCCATCAGCAAGGGCGCGCGGATTGGCTATCTTCGGCAAATGCCGGATATGAGCCCCAGCACGACGGTACGCGAAGTGCTGGAGAGCGGCTTCCGAGACTTGCTGGATTGCCGAGCTCGCATGACGCAGCTGGAGTCGGAGATGTCCTCGCCGAAGCAAAGTCCGGAGCGATTGGAAGATCTGCTGGCGGAATATGCGAAGCTGCAGGAGCGTTTCGAGCGGGACGGAGGATACGAGCTGGAAGCCCGAATCGACGGAGTGGCCGACGGCTTGCGTATCCCGCGGGAGTGGTACGCTCGCGCCTACGCAACATTATCCGGCGGGGAGAAGACGAAAGTCGGACTCGCTTCGGAGCTGCTGAGAGAGCCGGAACTGCTGCTGCTTGACGAACCTACGAACCATCTCGACATGGGCGCGGTGGAGTGGCTCGAGGATTACCTGCTGGGGTACGACGGAGCCTGTCTGATCGTATCCCACGATCGCTATTTCCTCGACCGTGTCGTAACGAAGATCGTGGAGTTGGAGGACGGCGAATCGACGGTTTTCCATGCCAACTACAGCGGCTACGCCAAAGAGAAGGAGGAGCTGGTCCTCCGCCAATTCGCCGATTACCAAGAGCAGCAGAAGGTTATAAAGAAGATGCGCGAGACGATCAAGCAACTGATGGAATGGGGCAGGATCGGCGATAACGGCAAGTTCTTTCGGAGAGCGGCAAGCATGCAGAAGGCGCTCGACCGCATGGAGAAGCTTAAGCGTCCCGCGATCGATCGCAAGGAGGCGGAGTTCGGGCTTCGTCCTACCGGGCGATCTGGGAAGCAAGTCGTCGTATTCGACGGCGTAGAGAAGCGCTTTGGGGCGACAACGGTGTTAAAAGGCATCTCCGGAGAGTTGCATTATGGCGAGAAGGTTATGCTGATCGGCGACAACGGCTCCGGCAAATCCACTTTGCTGAAGCTCATGTTAGGGGATTATGCTCCGGACGGCGGGGAGCTGAAACTGGGCTCGAGAGTCGAGGCGGGTTATCTGGCTCAGCAGCAGCGACCGGACAATCCGGATCAGACGATCTTGGACTACTATCGGGAGGAAGCGGGCGTGGAGGAGGGCGAAGCTCGGAACAGCCTTGCAGCCTACATGTTCTACGGCAAGGAAGTGTTCAAGCCAGTAGGTATGTTATCGGGCGGAGAATGGACGCGTCTTCGACTGGCGCTGCTCGTGCTCGGGAAGCCGAATCTGCTTATTCTCGACGAACCGACGAATCATATGGATATCCCGTCCAGAGAAGCGTTGGAGGATGCGCTGGAGGACTACCCCGGCACAATTTTGATCGTGACGCACGACAGATACCTGATCAATCGGTTAGCGCAGAAAATATGGGAGCTGGACCGCGGCCGTCTCTCCGTCTATCTGGGAGGATTCGATGAATACAAG
>NZ_BDQX01000317.1:72102-75200 GCF_003112455.1 Paenibacillus agaridevorans | reverse complement strand
CGCAGCCCCCGCCCCGGCCCCAGCCGCAGGCGCTGGCGATAGCGCGATCCGGAGCCGGCCGCGAACGGGGCGTGAGCGTTCGGTTAAACAAGCGGAGCCGCTCAAGGAGAAGGAAGCTAAATCCGGCGCCCAGCTGGAAGCCGAGATTGCCGAAGTGGAGCGGCGGCTGGCGGAGCTGGACGCGGTACCGGGCATTCCGGCACAGGACGCTGACGCTTTGTCCCGCATGGAGCTAAGCTGGGCGGAGATGGAACACCTTCGGGCGCGTCTGGATGCGTTGATGGAGAGATGGCTGGAGGCGCAGGAGGAATGAAGCGCAACCCGCGTTCGACGCCACAAGCAGCTTAGCCAAAGGGATTTCGCCCCTCGATTCGCCGTAGGGATTCGTCGGCTATGCATCATTCGGACTGGCCCATCATCCCGGAGTCCGCCGGCGCATTCCTGTTTCCTTTGGCCGATGGGAGAGTTATAATAGCTTTACTTGAACCCCTCGGAGGTGATACTCATGGCAATTCGAGATTGCCGGATTGGCAAGGCCTCATGCAAAGCCTGATAAGGAGGCGATACTTTGCATGAATCGGGCGCTTATCGCCGGACTGAGCATATATCGTTTCTAATAGCGGGCTTTGCACCTTATTTGCTTGACCAATTCGAATAAGGGGCTGAAGTTTAATGTGCCAACCGTTTATTAGAAACTACCAATATAATGTAATTAGGCAACAAGCCGAGTCTGTCTTGCGCGCGACAAGATCGGTCGGAGATCCCAAGATTCTGGACTCCGTCCGATATGGCGCGCAGCTTAAGGCGACGGAGTTGTTCCCGGATTTAACGGACAAGGGCAAGGCGCTGCTGGAATCCGTGACGGAGCTAAGAACAGCGGACGAGTGTCACGCATATGTGCAGGCGCTCGAGCCGTACCTGGTGCCGTTTCCCCCGATCACCGGAGGGCAGATTCGAAAGCTGTTCCCCAAGAATAAGAAATTGAAGATTCCTGACCTCTCGGGGATCGACTTCCGATATATCACCTACTTGAGCTGGACCGATATCTCTACGGGCAAGATGTTCATCGTCTATCATAACGGGGAGCAATTCTTGGGCCTCGAGGGAAGGTTCACGGCAACCAATAAGAAGAGCTATTGCTTCGCCTGCAACCGCTATGAAGAGCTGGTGCTGTTCTCAGGCGTCGCGAAGAAGAGGCCTGCCCAGGCTTCCTCGGATTATTACAAGTCGGTGGGGCATTATGTGTGTGCGGACGGACGGGCGTGCAATAACAACATAACGGCTATTGCTTCGTTGGAGAAATTTATTCATTCCGTGCTAGGGCGTGTCTGAATACTCCGAGGGGAGCAGATTTTGCCGAATTTTCGTTCCATGCAAGGAACTTTTGTGAAGGTGTACCGGGGGTACGTCAAGCAAAAGTGACGAAGCAGGGGGCGGAAAGGCGGTGAAAGATGCCCCTGAGCGGGTTTTCAGACACGACCTAAATTAAGCAAAGCTGGCACAGAATGAGTCCATCTAGATGGAGCAGCTTCAGCGTGATAGGTAGATCAGGCGAGTTGGTGGGCATGATCGACAGCTTGTGCGTTCCCCTCCTCGTTGCTCCCGCTGGCGGAAAATAGAAGGAAAAGCTCCCGCTAATCTGAATAAATCTGGCGATCGGCTAGGCATAGAGGGAAAACCTCCCTCTAATCGGGGGGATTATGCCCGAATACAGCGATCCGGTCGGGATTATAGGGAGGATTTCCCTCTAAAGCGCAAGCAAGGGCGGAGACGGGGATATTAGAGGGCGTTTTTCCCCTTATTCGCGAGAAGGGGGAACGAGCATGACCCACACAACACAACTCCCGATTTATACGTGAAAGGACCTCGAATCCTACTGCAGAGTGGGATTTGAGGTCCTTTTCTTGAAAGATAAGAAAGTATAAGTTTCACTCTATACTGGGCTTATATTTCTCGGAATGAAACGCGCTGCACCGCCAATGGACGGCGACAGCCGTTTCACCTTGGGGAAATCCGGTTTAATGTGAGGCTCCAAAATTCACAAATCGGCTTTTGGGACAGCCCCTTTCAAATTCTAACGGACAGGTACGCCTCCGTTACGATTCGGGAGTCACCGCCGACCGCCGAAGAGGCACCGCGCGCCAATCGAGATCCGATGCCAGATAGAAGCTTGGATAACAAGGCTGGTTATACACGACGTTCTGCCAGGCGACGCCGACCCGATATTGGGCGTCATGCATCAGCGTGTACAGCTTGCGGTCGGTAAGCTCCGTGCTGACGTAGATCCGAATCGCGGAGCTGTCCGCCGTCCTTACAAGCAGCTCCTCGCGCCAATCGCCGAAGATGTCGGCTACGAGGCAGGGATTGCCTTTCGTGCCGTTATTGGATCGACAGCCTGCGGCGGTAAGGAGCCGGCCCCTCTTCCAATCGTCAATGGCAACGGGTTCATCGAAGGAGCCGCTAATGATTTGAGTGGTCATGTCGGCGGCCCATCGAATGTTCATATTCGTGCCGGGCGCCCTCTTGTCGATCTGCTCGCCTTGCGCAGTCATTAAGCCGAACGTCTGCTGGCTGTGGATATCCTCGCTGCACCACGTTTGCAGGCCGCGGCATTCGGGGTCCACTTGGCCGATCATCCCGCGGCCCACATCGCCATCCGCCGGAGCGCCGTACAACACCTCGCCCGTCCGCGCATCCCGCAGTGTGTACCCGTACGGCACGGACGCGCCTCCCTCGTGGACCATGAATATTTCCAGTCCCGGCCGATCGGGATCGATATTGGCGACGTGAAGCGCATCGCCGTGGCCGAGCTTTACCTTTCTATCCGCCCCGGACCCCGACGAAGCGCCTGCTTGGGGCATGACATCCGCAGAGCTATATAAAAGGGACCCGTCATGGTCGATCGTCGCCGCGCCGTAGATGATTTCCTGACAGCCGTCGCCGTCCACGTCGGCCACGCTCAAGGAATGCGCTCCCTGCCTGGCCAGCGCGCCGAATGACTCATCGCGCCCGTCCGGTAGGTGGAGCGAATCGTTGAAGGGGTTGTTCATCGTCACCCAGCCGCTGTCCGCGATCCATTGCTCCCGAAGCTGGCGGCC
>NZ_BDQX01000317.1:23173-72017 GCF_003112455.1 Paenibacillus agaridevorans | reverse complement strand
ACGACCGTCGACCTCGTGTAGTAGCCTCTCGCGAAGATGGCGGACGGCTTCTCGCCGTCCAAATAGGCAACGCCGGCGAGGAAACGGTCGACCCGGTTGCCGGGCTCGATGCGATTCCACGCATAATCGCCCCACATCAGCCCGTCGTCATGCCGGCCGGGCTTGTAACGGACGGTCTGCAATTCTTCACCCGTCCCGCCGCGGAATACGGTCAAATATTCAGGGCCGTCCAGCACGAAGCCTTCGATTCCCCGCAGCGCGTTGCGGCTGCTTCGGCCGGGCGCGTAGACATCCATCATATAATCCGCCAGCTTTTCCGCATCCTCGCGGGTCAAGGGATAATCGTACTGTTCCTCGATGCCGAAGCATGCCTCCAAGGTAGCCGGCCAATGGCCGTCCGTCACCTCTTCGTGCCGATGCCAGCGCATGAACAGCGCTACGATATGAGCATAGTAGTCCGAGCTGCTCATTCGGTAATCGTCCTGGTGGCTATAGCCGGCGGCGAGATCCTCTTCGGGCATGGTGATGTACGTCTCCGCGGTTCTGTTATCCTGTCCTTCGTAGCGTACCGTCTTCGTGCCGGGAGCCGTCTTCATCATCAGCTCCGCGCGGCCGTCGCCGTCGAAGTCGAAGACGAGGAACTGCGTATAATGCGCGCCGGCTCGTATGTTGACTCCGAGATCGATGCGGTACAGCAGCGTCCCGTCCAGCTTGTAACAATCGATATAGACGGGCCCGGTGTAGCCCGAATGCGAATTGTCCTTGGCATTGGAAGGATCCCATTTCACGAAAAACTCATATTGCCCGTCGCCGTCGACATCTCCGACGCTCATGTCGTTGGCGGAGTAGGTGTAGGTTTCTCCCCTTGGCGTAACGCCGTCCGCGGGTTTACGGAGCGGCAATTCATAATAATTGTCCCGCCAGGGCTTAACGGTCTCGCCGCGCTCCGTCTCGCGACCGTCTACAACCGCGCAAACCTCGTATTCCGATGCCGCGCTTCCGCCGCGGTCGAGATAATTGGTGCTGTCGTTCACGGCAGCCAACAGGGCACCGTCTCGATAGACATGGAAGTCCGTGCCGGTCAGACCGCGTTCGCCATGCCCCGTGGCTTCGCTCGTCAGCAACCTCCAGCTGAGGAAGACGCCTTCGGACGAGCACATGGCGACCAGTCCCCGGTCCAAATGCTCCATCTGCATCATGTTAGATTCTCCTCCTTATGCTCGGCAATGGATTCGGGCACTTCGTCCCCGATGAGTTCCAGACAGACGATTGTATTAATAGACCATTGCGAGACCGTGTTCGTGGAGATCCAAGGTATTTCGGTAATCTCCCGGACAAACGACTGGCGGGGCACTTCCCGCGTCTCGAGCGGGATTTCCACGCTCCAATTGTAAGGGCTGCCCAGCAGATACTCCCATGCCTGCCTGGCAAGCTCGCCGTTCCCCGTCCGGCGGGCCGCGAAAGCCATCATGGCGGTCGACAGCATGGGGATGTTCCAATCCTTGCCCTGCAGCGTGCCGCCTGAACGGCGGATCTTCTCTTCCTTCGGCAAATTGTAGAATTCCCCGTATTCGGCCAGCATGGCGTCCCAGTCCGGATCTTGCAGCAGATGGGCCATCTCCGCCCAGACCTGCGCCCCGCCCATGCAGATCATGAGGTGGTGGCCGTAATTTTCATGGCCCATGAACAGGAGCTCGCCGGTCTTCGGCTCGTACCCGAAAACGGGACCGGTCAGCAGTCGGTTGGGCATGGCTTTCAAGCTCGCGATGCCGCGCAGCATCTTGTCGCGGTAGGCAGCGTCTTCGTACCGCTCCCACTGGACGAGCCAGTTGGAGCAGAACGCCGCCCAATCCGGTCCGCTTCGGGTATGCGTCGGGAATTCGTCCTTGGCGAAATAAGACCGCATGGGGTCGAGCCGAAGCGTCGCGTAATCGGAATCCTTGACCTCGTCCATGATATCGCCGATCCGCTCGTCCGCCGTCAAATAATAATAAAACTTATGCAGCCCCGCCATGCCGATTCGCGCCTCCTTGCAGCCGCAGCCGAAGTGGAGCACGTTGTGCCTGGAGCCAAGCCCCGCGTATTCGCCGATGTGGTAGAGGTCGACCTCGCTCGTATGGCGGGTCATCGCTTCCGCCAGACGGAAGATATCGCCCCGGCCGGAGCGGAGGAACATATACCACAGCCAGATGTTCGGAGCGAGCTCCGTATTCTGCCAGGCGCAGCCTCCGATATCGTATTTCCAAGTGTGCCGCACGGGGTCGTAGCTGTGCATGACGTCGCCGTAGTCCCAGAAGCCGTACCAGCGGCGCTGCTCGATCTCCTCCTGGTAGAAGGAGATCAAGCCATCCAGCGTGTCTTCCAGCTGGGACTTCACGGGCGTGGAGCGATTCGGCAGACTCCAGGACCCCAGTGCGCGTGTTTCCCGGTAGCGCGTGGGCTCGCAGACCAACAGAGGCGGAGAATCCTTTATCCGTACCATGGCATCTAGCATATCGCGATTCGGCGTAGACTCGCAGCACCAAAGCGTCAGCTCGGAAGTGTTGCCAATGCCGTAAGGCGTGCTGCGAAGCTCATCCGCTCCTTCGTAGCAGGAGACGACGTGCGTATCGGTATCGTAGTGCCGCAGATCCATGGCCGGGGCGTCCGGCGACCAAAACCAGAAGGTGAGGTTCGCCTCGTCTCCCGTTAGTCCTTTCGCTTCCAGAGCGGAAGGGTGCTTCTCCCAGAAGCGGCGGACGCCGATCGCCAGTCCTCCATAGTCCCCGCCGGCATATAACAGTCCGGCGGCTCTTCTGCCGGATACGGAACGGATCCAGCTGCAGCCTTCCTTCGTCCGCTTCAGGATGTCATAGCTGTCGGAGGACGACTGGACCAGCTTGAAATCTCCCCATTCCGGCGAATCCGCAAGGAGACTCGGCAGTTCGGCATCCTGCGCAGGGTCAAGGGCAATCGGTAATCCCGCGGCTTGAAGCTCGTACAGCTCGCGCTGCCTCTCCGGCAAGCGGAATGTCATGAGTCCCTTGGGGGACTCTCCGAACCAGCCCGTGTCCCCGGCAAGGCGGACATGACGGTTATATAACGGGCCTTTCATCGGAACGAAGAAAGTAATGCCCAAGCTCTTAATATAGTCCTGATGGGGGTTGCCGTCATAGAGGAAGGTATGAACGATGGAAATCGAACGCTGCCCGGCATAGAAGACGAGTCTCAGCGTGAACGGGAGCCACCTGCGGCTGCTTATCGATAATTGATGGCGGCCCCGTATGGCAATAACCGCGCGAATGGGGCCGCTCTGTTCCACGGCTGCATGCTCGACGACGCTGTTCATCGGCTCTTCCACGACGGTTCTATGGCCCGAGACGGCATGATGCTCCTCGCGCATGCCAACCAGCCTGCCGTCCGAGCATACCGTTCTTTCGCCGATCCGCATCTCTTGGATCACGGAGGGCCCCGAACGATTCGCCCGGCAGACGATGGCGCCGGTGTCCACCTCGATATGCTCCGCCGTTTTCCGTATGACGATTCTTTCGGCAGGCGCAAGGGGAGAGCTTTGTCCCTGCTCCAGTATATATCCGTCCTCCCGATCCTCTTGAAGCGATGCCGCATGAGCCGTCCATTTCACGCTGCCGTCCGGCCAATAGGCCGTTGGCCAGCTTTGCATAGCCACGTTGGCGCCTTGCAGACCGCGCAGCCTGATAGGCGTGCGGCGATCCAGCTCGCCTTGCTTCCAGGGCGCGCCCCAGACGACGCCCGCAGGCAGGGCGGGCCGCCCTTCAAGCCACGACAAGGCTAGTTTGCCGCTGTTACCTGTCATTCCATATCGCTCCTTTGCAGCCGGTACACTTCCAGCTCGGAATATTCCGCAATCATGGGCGCCATCTGCCGGAAGCCGAGCAGGCCGCGCTCCAGCACGGGACCGTACGTCACCCCATCGTCAAGAAATTGAAATATCAGAAGCTCATCAATGTAAAACCGGATCAGGGAGCTGCGCTTCGTCACCTGCATACGGTAAGGCGGATCGCAATCCGCGATAGAAGGAAGCGGGTCCGCGCCTTGCGCCACGAGATGGAAGCCATGGCTTTTGCGCAGATTGCAGGTCTGAAAGCGGCGTTCTTCGGCATAGCTCCTGCGGAAATAAGAAATATGATAAGCGTTCAAGTCCCCGCTATGATACTGGTCATACTCGCCGCTTCTGGGACGCAGAGCGGGGTCGAACAGGTCCTCGCCGCCTCTCCCTGCGGCGGACAGGATGCACAGCCCGGGCTGGCGAATGGGCCAGAACTTCCATCGGATGGCGATGTCGCCCTGGAAGTGCTCCCTGCACCAGTACACGATATTGGCGGCTTGCCCATCCTTCGGGTCCCGCCTGCTCTCGAGCCGAAGCCTTCCAAGCGGGAAGCTGGCCATCCCGTCGCCCTCCATGACGAAGTCCGCGATGTCTTCGGCGCAACCCAGCGGGTTGGCATAGAGCAGCTCCCCAAGCTCGGCGTCGTCCCGATCGTCCATTGCCCATGCCCCCTTCCTCAGCGGTACTCTCCGCCAGGATATAGCGTAGAGCTGTACAGACGTTTGGGCTGGGGCAATGGCTCTCCCGGCCGACGTGGAGTCAGCCCCATCGGCATGCTGGCATAAATCCAGGCCGTAGAATGGTTATAGACCAACACCTGCTCCCGCCCCGACCCTGCCAAGTCCGCGTGCGCGACATAGCCGTCGGCCGGGAACTCGACTACGGCTTCCATATGGCCGTCATACAGCGTTGGCGGGACGCCGCCTCCCCGGCGGTAGGCCAATATATAATCCAGCGGCCCGTCATCCCAACGGGAGAGCGTCTCGATGATGGTCAGCCAGCCGCTGGTCTGCCGGTCTTCCTTCCACACTTCCGCGCCTTGGGAATCCAGCAAAAACAGGCCGTCCTTGCCGCTTTCGGAGAATGCCTCGCCCGTGTCCCCGCGCCTAATCCGGTCGAGACCGGCAATCTGCAGTCCCGGCAGGTCGCTCCTGAATTTGCCAAGCGCAATGTGCTGGGATTCGATCGACCCTTCATAACGCCATAGCTCCTTGCCCTGGCCGTCATACATGACGGTTACGCTCCCGCCAATGACGATCTGTACATCTCCTCTGCCCAGAACGTCGCCGACCCATATGCAATCCGCGTGGTCCTCCAGATTCCGTGCCGACCAAAGCTTCTTGCCGTCATGATCCAGCAGGTCGTAACCCGCCATGACTTCGTCGCGGCCGTCCCCGTCGGCATCGAATACCCAAGGGAAGTGGCCGGGGTTGCCTGTGTACGTCCATAAGAGGTTGAGCTCGCGATCAAGCGCCCATAACGTTCGGTACCGATCCTTCAGAATAATATCCGAGGGATAGGCCCCGCCGCTGAGATTAGCCAGGATGATGCAATCATGCGCGAGCTCCGAGGGCAGTCCGAAGGAACGTTTCTCCTGACCGGTACGACCGTCCAGGATGAAGAAGCGCTTGTTCATGACGCACAGCACCTCGCAGCAGCCGTCGCCGTCAATATCGTAGAGCTGCGCCGGATAATCCGAGCCCGGTCCCCCGCAATTGGGATCGGGCGTTCCGACCTGCCACAGGAGGCGGCCGTCGAGATCGAAAGCGGTCAAGCATTGGACCTGATGGGGTACGTACCGGTCATCGATGCCCCCGTCGGGCTGGACCATGACGATTTCCATGCGGCCGTCTCCGTCCAGATCGCCGAGCAGCATTTTGTTGCGCAGCCCTGCCTGACTAATGTCCAATTGACGGACTAGAACGGGAATTCTATCTTGCTGGCTCATGCCGATTCGCCTCCGATGTAGCAATGGACAGTGCGGCGAGTTGCTCGCGGCACTGTCCATCGTCATTTTTATTGCTGGGATTCCTTGTGGAGCTTGTTGATTTCCGCGATATAATCGTTTCCGCCTGTCGTCTTCCACAGCTCGATGGCCTTGTCGAGGCCCGCGTCGTCTATTTGGCCGACGATGTATTGGATGCGGGCATCCGCGATGATGTTGTCAAGCTGCTGTCCCTTCTGCGCGTACACCTCGGAGACCAGCGGCTGCGCCGGGTTGGCGACGACGATGCTTTCGTTGGCCGCTTGCACCTCCGCGATCATTTTGTTGATATCCGTTTGCTCCAGCGTTGCCCCGACCGGACCGATGAACGTCAGCATTTGGTTCAAACCGTTGTATTGCTGAATGAGACTGGCATCCAGATTCTCCTTCGGCGCGATATAGCCGTCCACCATGTCGTAGTGAACGCCTTCCATGCCGTAGCCGAGCAGATCCTGCATCTCCACGTCGCTCAGCTTGTCAATGAAAGTCAGAACCTTCTTCAATTCCTCCTCCGTCTTGACGGCGGATTTCGATATCGCGAGCATGCCGGCATAACCGGTTGTCGGCATATCCCGATGGCCCTTCGGCCCGACCGGCGCTTGGTAGACGTTGGTGTAGGAGCTGTCTCTTGGCGCCTTTTCCTGCATCGGGCTATTGAGGCGGCGAGCATTATCCGCCACGTCCACAAAGGCGCCGGCTTTTCCGTTTACGAAGGGATCGTTCCACACGGCGGAATCCATGACGGCGAAATCCTCGTTAACAAGTCCTTCCTCATACAGCTTGCGGAAAAACTGCAGCGCCTCCCGGTATTCCGGCGTCATGTGCGTCGGCACCAAATTGCCGCTTCCGTCGTCGCCCCAGCCGTTCGGAGCCCCGAACCAGACCTGCATAATGTCCCAAGGTCCCGCGTATTTCGTGATGACGACGCCGTACGTATCGTCCTTGCCGTTTTGATCGGGATCGTTTTCCTTAAAAGCCTTCAGCACGTTGTAGAACTCGTCGATCGTCTTCGGAGGCTGCAATCCGAGATTTTCCATCCAAACCTGATTAAGAGTCACGCCCATCCGGCCCAGCACGCGGCCCCGGTAGACGCCGTAATTTTTGCCGTCGATGGAGGAGTTGTTCAGCACGATGTCGTTGGCTTGGCTAAGGTTCGGGTAATCCTTCAGGTAAGGACCCACCTCCCAAAACGCGCCGGCGCGGGCCGAACTGATGAAGCTTGGCGATTTGTCCACGACCATGATCGTAGGCAGCTGGCCGGAGGCGAGCGTAATGTTGACTTTGTCCGGATAGGAGCTGTTCGGCACGAATTGAATGTCCAGGTCGGTGTTGGTGTACTCCTCCAGCTTCTTGATGACCGGGCTGTCGGCTTTCGGCAGGTTGGTATCGAAGGATTGCATCATGATGCTGATCTTGAACGGTTCTTCCTTTGCGTTCCCGTTGCCTTCGGAATTGGCGTTCGTGCTTTGCGGCGGAGCGCTCTCCGATTGGCCGTTCGATCCCCCGTTCCCGCCGGAACAGGCCGATATGGCCATAACCGAAGACAGGGCGAGTAATGCCAAGCTTTTTTTCAAACCGGTTGCTTTCTGTTTCATTGATAACCCTCCTCGTTATTGAATGGTTGCTTTCTATAGATTTCACGCGAATGCGCTCATCTAGCCTTTGATGGAGCCCAAGAGCACGCCCTTGGCGAAATGCTTCTGCAGGAACGGATAGACCAGCAGGATCGGCAGCGTGCCGACGACGATGACGGCCATCTTGACGGATTGATCCGGCGGCTCGATGAAATTGGGATCCATGGCGCCCATATCGCCCGCGGCGAGCTGCGACAGCATGACGATCTCCCGCAGGATGACCTGGAGCGGCCACTTGGTGTGATCGTTCAGGAACAGAAGCGCCGAGAAAAAGTTGTTCCAGTGGCCGACCGCGTAGAACAGGCCGAACGTGGCGATAATGGGTTTCGACAGCGGCAGCGCGATGCGCCATAGGACGCCGAGGTCGGTACAGCCGTCGATCCGGGCCGATTCCTCCAAGCCGGGAGGAAGCTGCTGGAAGAAGTTTTTGATAATGATCATGTTAAACGCGCTGATGGCGCCGGGCAGAATGACCGCGGCATAGGAATCCAGCAGCCCGAGCTCCTTCACGACGAGATAACCCGGGATCATGCCGCCGCTGAAGAGCATCGAGAAGATTACGAGGTTCATGATGACGTTGCGTCCCATTAAATCTTTGCGGGAGAGCGAATAGGCCATCGTGAAGGTAAACGCCAGATTGGCCAGCGTGCCGGCGATCGTAATGATGACCGAGTTGATCAAGCTGCGGCTAATCGTATCCGTCGAGAAAATGTATTGAAACGCCGCGATCGACGGATCCCTCGGGAAGATAAAGAATTCGCGTTCCATCAGCTCCACTTCCGTTGCGAAGGAGCCGGCGATAATGTAGACGAACGGCAATACCGTCACGAGCGACAGTAGGCCGAGAAGCAGGTAATTAAAGCCGTCGAACAATTTCTCTCCGAGCGAGTCGTGCTTGCTGTTCATTCTTGTCTCCTCCTCTCCGCCCTAGAATATGCCTTCTTGTCCGAATCGCTTGGCGAGACGGTTGCTGCCGTAGATGAGCAGAATGCCGACGACCGACTTGAACAAGCCGATGGCGGTGCTATAGCTGAAGGCTCCTTGCGTGATGCCGACGAAATAGACGTACGTATCGAAGACGTCCGCGACGGACCGGTTGAGCGAGTTGGTCATCAGGAAAATTTGCTCGAAGCCGTTGTCCAGGAAGCTTCCCAGCCGCAGGATCAACAAGATGACGATCGTGCTGCTGATGGCGGGAATCGTAATATAGATCAGACGCTGGAAGCGGTTCGCGCCGTCGACGACCGCCGCTTCGTATTGCTCCATGTCGACGGAGGCGAGCGCGGCCAGGAAGATGATCGTGCCCCAGCCGGAATCCTTCCACATCATCTGAAGGATGATCATGGGCCGGAACCAGGACGGATCCGCCAGAAAGTTGATCGATTTGCCCGTAATCGAGGCGACGAGCTCGTTGATGATGCCGCCCGACGTGGTCAGGAACACGTAGGTCATACTGGCCACGATGACCATGGAGACGAAGTGCGGCACGTAGACGAGCGTTTGAACGATTCTTTTGAAATAGGCCAATCTCACTTCGTTCAATAATAACGCCAGAATAATGGGCGCCGGGAAGAAGAAGATCAGATCGTATACGGCCAGGATCAGCGTGTTCCGCAGGAGCCGGAAGAAGTCGGGATTGGCGAAAAAATTGCGGAAGTGCTCGAATCCAACCCATTCGCTGTTCCAGAAGCCCAGAAACGGCTGGTAGTTCTGGAAGGCGATAAGCACGCCCCACATGGGCAAATATTTGAACACTAGGAAGTATAGCAACCCCGGAAGCAACAAGAGGTACAACCATTTGTCTTTTTTCAGCCTCGACAGCCAGCGTCTCCGTTTGGGGTTGCCCCGCGTCATGGATATTTTGGAATCGGAAGGAAGCGCCGTGTTCATTCACTCACCCTTTCTGTATCGATTGCGCCAAGATGTCATCGCTTACATTTCCCAGTATCGCTCCATGGCGAAAGACAATCAATTTCACATTTTTGCATAAGAAAAGCCTTGATTATCAAGGCTTTTTCGAAGGTATGGAACTTTGTTGCCGGAGTGGTACTCTCTTGTTGTCAGCCTTCCGTCTGCTCTCTGAACTGCCCCGGCGTAAGGCCGACCTGCTTCTTGAAGATGCGGTTGAAGTAGCGCTGCTGATAGCCGACCTCGCCGGCGATGTCATTGATTTTGAGATCGGTCTCGCGCAACAACGTCTTGGCTTTATCGATCCTCAGCTCCGTTACGTAATCAATGAAATTGATGCCCATGAATTGCTTGAAATATTTGCTGAGCGTATAGCTGTTCGTCCCGGCCAAATCCGCGCATTGCTCAAGCGAAAGATCCGACGCGTAATGGGCGTGGATATAGTCGATCGTCGACTCCACGAGCCGCTTGAGCTCGATATTGGCTCTGGCGTCCCTCTCGTCGATGAAAGGCAGAATGACTTTCCGCTTCATCCAGCCCAGCATCTTCTCCGGCTCGCGGATTTGCGAAAGCTGGCCGAACATATTCTCTCCGCCGAACAGCTGATGGGGACTTAGGCCGGACTGCAGAATGGCGTGCTGGATCGTCGCGAACAGCTGCAGCATGCTTTGCTGGACCAAAATTTCGGTGCCGCGGGCGGACAGCACCTCCTCCAGGAACAAGGTAATCAGCCGCTCCGCTTCCTCCTTGTCGCTCGCTCTCATCGCATGGACGATGTCCCGTTCCAGCGCGAACGGGTAATGGAACTCGCTGCCGTCCGCATGGGCGGTCAATTGCTCCATATCGATCAACTGATTCTGATTGACGAATTTGCGGTAGCCCGTCGCGCGCTCCACTTCCATATACATGTCGGGAATGAGCTGAATCCTCTCCATCGCTCCGCTGAACGTAATCGTGACTTGCATATGGATAATGCCGTTGATGGCTTTCGTAATTTCTGTCCCCAGCGATTGAATCCGTTCGCCGATGGGCTCTCCGTCCGGATACATGACGAGCACCGCTACCGTCAAGTCATGGAAGTTCATGACGCTGAACTGCTCGAAGTGCTGAGCGGCAAGCTCCTCGATAATATTGGAGGCCGTGAAGGTCACGAGACTTTCGTCCCCTTGCGAGAACCGCTCGGTCAGAATGTCGTACCCCGTCAGCTGGATATGCAGAATTCGGAATTGATGGTCGTCGGTATCCCAGCCGTAGAGCTTCATTCTGCTCTTCAAGTCCTTCTCCGTGTAGGAAGCGAGATGTCCTTGCAGCAATTGAAGCAGGAAGCCCGAACGGACATGGGTCCGTTGTTCGTCGAGCCGATTGCGGAGATTCAAGCTTTCGTCGTGCAGCTGGTTCCACTGGTTCTCCAAAAATTGAAATTCGTCCATGCCACGGGCAAGATCTTCGCCCTTATGCCACTTAAGGCTGTTCAGCAGCCGTTCGACCGGCAGATAGACCCGCCGGGAAGCAAGCCAAGAGAGCAGCAGCGCCAGGACCAGTCCCGATGCGCTGACGAGGAAGATCGTGTTGGAGAGCTTCACCACGGAGGACGTGATGGTCGTGATCGGCGTAGCCGAAATATACGTCCACTCCGTGGACAGGCGGGTCAGCTTCCCGTAGGATACGGAATACGTGACGTCGTCCCGGTTGAACAGGAAGGTGCCGGACGGCTCCTCCCGGCCCAGCACTTCCGCGCGAAGACGCTCGTTGACTGCCGTTTCTTCGGCATGGTCGGCGACAAGCACCTCGCCTTTCTTGTCTAGAAGCATGGTGAAGCCTTGGTTGTAGGGAGTCATGGTCTTTAGCAGGTTCAAGACCTTCTCCCGCTTAAGCTCAGTGACGAGTACGCCAAATGGCGTGCTGCTGTCGCCCGGAATTTTGTGGACCAGCACGATTGGAGTGTCCGCGTCCTGCGCATTCCCTTCGGCGGCAGGCAGCCAATCCGTCCAATAAATATTGGTTCCCTCCGCTATGATCCGCTCAAAGCCGTCAATCTGAACGCGGTCGCTCAGCTTATAGAACTCGGGCTGGAACAGCACCGTATTGTGTCCGTTAATGTAGAGCTGCACTTGATTGATGAGCGGGTGGGAGCCTTGCAGCATAAATAACGTCTTCGTAATATCGTAGGTTTCTCTGAATTCATAGATGAAATTCATATCCTTCAAGCCGGATCCGAATCGTGGATTAAACGCCCAATGGGAGATGTCCAGCTCCACGGATCCGAACTGGTCGTCGATGTTCTGCGCGCGTTCCTTAATCTGATTCTGGTGCAGGTCGCTGATGTTCTTTTGCATCGGCCCTACCGCGAATCCGTATGTCGCTAGGGCGATGATCAACCCCGGTACGCTTGCGGCGAATAAGAACCAAGTAAAGCTTTTTCGGTAAAAGCTTCTATTCTTTCTTCCCGTTCTCGCGTAGCCGCCCATTCGCTGGAGCATGAACTCCCTCCGTTCCGAATCAATTATAGGGAACCGCTTTCAAGCGCGGGCAGAAATCTATCCCGCCTGTGCTTGTAAAGTATATCTGATCAAAGTGGTTCTTTCCATGAAATAATTGGAGGGATCAGTTGGTATCGGCAGCAGCGTATACACGGGGCAGGATCCGCAAGCTCTTCAGTTGATCCGCTAAGAGCTTCGCCATTCGGCGTGCCCCGATTTCGGTGAAATGGGTGTGGTCGGTCCCGTTGACGGAAACCATAAAAAACGACTTTGTCTCCTCGTAGCCGACAGAAGAGTAATAAGCCAGGCTTTCCGTCATCAGATCGGCGAGGAGGACATTCTCTTCGGCAGCAAGCTGCTTCATAGCCATGCAGTAGTCCGGAAAATCGTTTAAGAACTCTCCGTTTTCATAGTGCAGCCGGCCGACCGGCGTGATCAGCACGGGGATGGCCCCCCGGCTCCGGGCGCCATCGATGTACATCTTTAAATAAGATGTATAAGTCGAGAAAGGTTCGGTATAACGCTCCGGCCTGCTCTTCGTGGAATCGTTGTGACCCATCTGGACGAACAAATAATCACCCTTGCCGATCTCTTCCAGAATGGTCTGCAGCCTTCCTTCCTCGACGAACGTCTTCGAGCTTCTGCCGCCAATTGCGCGGTTCGCAAAGCGAACCTCCTTCGTAAAATATTCGGCGATATATTGGCCCCAGCCCGCCTGCGGCGCATGCTCCGGCTCATAGGTTTGTACCGTGGAATCTCCTGCTAGAAAGACGTTAACTGTATGTTGCATCACTTCACCCCTATAAAGACTATTGATTACATGATTACGCGCATATTGTAAGCGTATGAGCTATCCCCTGCAATTGCACTTTTTTGCAATTGGAAACGCGCCGCGCCGTTCCGTTAGCCAATCCAACCCCCATGCGGACAAATATAAGTCTCTCTTCTTGCTTGGATGTTTATTAGCTGGTATTGTGGGTTAATCGGACGTTAAAGGATATATCCTATCGAGCAGAGGAGATGGTGGCATGACATCGCAATCGAGACAACGTACGAGCGTGTATTGGGATATGTTTATCCATCCCGCATTCGGGGATCAGCCGATCTATGTAGCGGCGACGGAGGAAGGCTTGTGCCAGATCACCTTTCCGCATGAGCCGTTCGAATATTTGGTTGCTTCTGTTAAGAAACGAGTGGCGGATGCCCAACTGGTCCAAAGCATGGAACAATTGCGTCCCTATTGCACGCAATTGAAGGAGTATCTTGAAGGCGAACGCAAGGCATTTACGGTTCCGGTGGATTTCCGGGGCACCGAATTTCAGAATGACGTCTGGCGCGAACTCGTCCGAATTCCTTTTGGAGAGACTCGGAGCTACTCCGATATCGCTATCGCGATCGGCAGAGGGAAGGCCGTGCGGGCCGTCGGCGCCGCCAATGGCGCCAACCCCGTGCCCATCGTCGTTCCTTGCCACCGAGTTATCGGGAAGAACAACACGCTTACGGGCTTCCGCGGCGGGCTCGCCATCAAGGAAACGCTGCTTCGGCTGGAAGGCGCCGGGTCGTATAAAGCAAAAGGGCATCAACGCTACTTATTTTAGGGGCAGCAGGGGCAAGCCCAGTCATTTTGCTCCAACCATAGAGAGAAGATAAACAACGGGAGAAGGGACAACGTGGAGGGCACCAACAGCAGCGGCAAGAGCAAGAGAAAATACAACAAGATTTATGTCATGCAGCTCGCAACGATTTTTATTGGCTTTGTTATCTTCGGTTTTTCGGAAAATATTAAAGGGCCGGCCATACCGCGCATTCAATTCGACTTCCTGCTTAATGAATCGCAACTCGGCACCTTATTGGCGCTTAATTCGCTCGGCTATTTGCTCGCCTGTACGTTTACCGCCTATTTGACCCGATTATGGGGAATCAGATGGGTTACGGTTGCGGCATTCGCGGTAATGGCGGCGTCGGGCGTATTTATTTTCGGCTCGCAATATTATCCTGCATTCTCGGCTTCTTACTTCCTGATGTACATCGGCAACGGGATGCTGGAGATCGGCCTGGCTATTCTGGGGGCGCGCATCTTCGTCAAAAATACGGGGACGATGATGAACCTGACGCACGGCTTCTATGGACTCGCTTCGACGGTCGCGCCTCTAATGGCGACCGGGTTGATGGCGGTGACCGTTAATGGCCACACGCTGGATTGGCGCGGGATGTACCTCGTTGTCCTGCTGCTCTCTGTCATACCGCTGGCCATCGCCATGTTTACGACTTTCCCGGGCGACGAGGTTCGGCATGAGGAACGTATTCCGTTAAAGCGGCTTATGAGGGACCCGGTTCTCTGGCTCATGATCTGCGTGCTTACCTTCGGGGTCGTATCGGAACTGGCGGTCGGAGGCTGGCTGGTTAACTTCCTGGAGAAGGCTTACGGCTGGGACACGGTCAGCGCATCGGGCATGCTGTCCGCGTTTTTCCTTTGTTTTGCGCTGGCAAGGCTGCTGCTAGGACCGCTGACAGACCGAATCGGCTTTACGGTGTCGCTGATCCTGTTCTCGTCGTTCTCTGCGGCATGCACGTTCGTCGCCATCTTCGGCGGGGAAAAGCTTGCGTTCTTCTTTGCTGCGGGCGGGGTAGGCATTGCGATGATCTATCCTACGGTTATGGCGTTTATTGCGCGCAGGTACCCTCGCGAGAGCGACATGGCCATTACGTTCACGGTGACGGTTATGGGCGTCGGGAGCGTGCTGGGCAACTATTTGATCGGAGGCGTCATCGAGCTTGTTAAGGGAATGGTAGGCGCGGAGACGCAAGAGGGGCTGTTCCGGGGCCTTCAGGCCGGCTACGGCGTGATCGCGCTATGCGCGGCGTTAAGCGCGGCCTCGGGGATCATCTTGTATGGGCTGTTGGCTAGAAGGAAGGAAGTTATATAAGGGTAATGATCCAGCGGCTTCGCACTCTGTTATCGGGGGCGAAGCCGCAGTCGTTATCGGTTCTATTCGGACTCGTTCTCCGTCAATTTCTGCTGCACCTTGGTTTCGTATTCCGCGAAGGCGCCGGATGCCTGCCAGCCGCGCTCGGACATCAGCGATTGGTAGCGGAGCTTCTTAAGTGACAATTCCCGCTCTAGCTTCTCGCGTTCGGAATCGTTCCGGCAAGCAGCAAGGAGGTCGCCGAGCGTCACCATTTCCTTGCGCAGCTGGATCTCTTCCGGCACGATGCCGGCATTCTTCAGCAGTCGGTAGCTGACCCGCAAGTCCTCGGGGACTACTTCCATGTCGTCAGGCGGGAGCGGCTTGCCCGCGCCGGGAAGATTATCGAACTCGCCTCGGCGAATAGCCTCCTTGATTTTCTCTTCGGCCATTAGGCGCAGAATATCCATGCTATCAGCTCCTTTCGTTCATTGTAGCACAGGAAGGAGGCGGGGCGAGTGGCAGGGCAAACGCATAACTTGACGGAAATATAACTGAATAGTAATATGTTTGTATGAACAGCGACAAACTATTTGAAGTGTTGGCGGAGCCGCATAGGAGGACGATGCTGGATTTGATGCTCGTTCGTGAAAGATCCGTCGGAGAGCTGGTGGAGCTGCTGCCCCTTAGCCAGCCGGGTATATCCAAGCATCTGAGAATATTGCGGGAAGCGGGGCTGGTTACGGCGAGGAAGGAAGCGAAGCAGCACATCTACCGGGTGAATCCAGGGCCGCTGCGGCAAGTCCATGATTGGTTTGCGCCGTACCAGAGGTTCTGGAGCGACAAGCTGGACGAGCTGGAGATGGCGTTGGAGCAGGACGACAAGAAGCCGCTATAGCGAAGAGGAGGCAAACGATGTTAGCCGTTGTCAAACAAACCGAAGAAGGATACGAGGCCAGGTTCGAGCGCAAGCTGAAGCATCCAGTCGAGAAGGTATGGGCGTATCTGACCGAAAATGACAAGCTGAAGAAGTGGTTCTCGGAGCTGCATGTCGAAGAACTCCGGGAGGGAAGCGTCATTAAGTTCGACATGGGGGATGGCACGTTCGAAGAGATGGCTATTCTGGAAGTGAAACGGCAGTCCGTGCTGGAATATACGTGGGGCGAGGATCGTGTGCGCTTCGAGCTCTACCCCGAAGAGGATGGCTGCCGTCTTCTCCTTATTGAGAAAATAACGAAGATTACGGATCACTCGCATCGTGATCTTGCAGGCTGGCATGTTTGTCTCGACGTCGTCGAAGCGCTGCTTGACGGGCGCGAACCCGAGCCTCGCAAAGAAGTCTGGGAGAAAAGACGCGTCGATTATGCCGGAATCATCGGCGAGCTGCCGCGAGAGTAAATAGCAGCAGAAGACGGAACCCGCCAGTCGTAAGCCGAGCTGGCGGGTTTCGTTTTGACGACTAATACAACCATTAAACGCAATCGCTCATTCTCGAAGAATTACGATAGAAGTTTTTTCATTTAAGTGTGCCGCGTCACGGAGGGACAGCTTCAGCCGGGACACTTACCTATAATCAAAAATGACCTTGTGTATGGGAGTTGATCCTGTTATATTTATATTATTAAATTGATAATATCAAAAAAGCGTTATCAATGACTATTCGGAAGCGGCTTGTTTTGCAGGTAGCCATGCGTTACAAGGGAGGGTTATTCATGATTTATGATATCGATTCTTTGCGCCAGTCATGCTCGAAGGGACGAAAGTTCGATTTTCTGTTCTTCTGGGGCCATACGCAGCAAGGAGAACAGGTCGATAAGAGTTGTTTGAGTCAATGGTGGAAGAGTCCATTCGTCATTGAAGGGAGCAGGTACAGCTGCGCGGAGCAATACATGATGGCGGAGAAGGCGCGGTTATTCCATGACGAAGCCTCCCTTGCGACAATTCTACGTACTGGCAATCCCAAGGTGATGAAGGAGTTTGGACGCAGGGTAAGCGGCTTCGATGGCCAGGTATGGGAGGATCGCTGCTACGGCATCGTCAAGCAAGCCAACGAAGCCAAGTTCTCTCAGCATCCGGAGCTGGGCAATTTTTTGAAAGCAACCGGAGAACGCATTATCGTCGAGGCGAGTCCCTACGACCGGATTTGGGGAATCGGTTTAATGCAGGACGATCCCAAGGCAAAGGACCCCCTGCAATGGAGGGGGACGAATTTGCTTGGGTTTGCACTTATGGAGGTCCGAGACATTCTGTTGGGCCGGAAGGAAGTGACGAAATGAATCGCAGAAAAATAGCCCAGGAAACGGTCGATATTCAGCAATGTGGTTTCTACGAGCATGGGGGGCGGAAGATTGAGATAGCGGATGCGCAGCAACGGTCCGAGAAAGGCAGCCGTCTGATTACGCCCGAGCAAGGCGCTGTTCTGGTACAGAATCTTCCGGTCTCGGCAGGGAAGCATAGCGCTCATTATGCCGTGGCCAATGAGGCTACGGTCAAGGCAACGAGTCAAATGGCGGTGTCGGGCAACCGATAAAATCGGGGTGCTGAACTTTGCCAGCGCCAAGAATCCCGGAGGCGGGTTCTTGAACGGAGCCATGGCTCAAGAGGAAAGCCTTGCCGCATCCAGCGGCCTATACGGCACTTTGCTTCGGAACCAAGGCTACTATGAAGCCAACCGTGCCTGCGGCTCGATGATGAATATTGGGTTGAAAGCGATCTTCGATATGCGGTAGCATGGAACGAAGGTCATTTCTCCGAAAGATATGATAAAGGAGATCAAGATGGAGAAGATGGACATCTCGCAACACCTGGTCGGTTCGCTGAAAGAGCTTTGAGAGATGGTGGAGACGCCGGATGAGGGCGTTGCCTTAAAAGGCATCTCGATGATCGACGAAGAGACAATTAATTAACTTAAATGAATGGAGAGTTTTTGAATTATGTCTACGTTACCCCATTGTCCACAGTGCGATTCGCCTTATACGTACGAGGACGGAAGCTTGCTTGTTTGTCCGGAATGCGCCCACGAATGGAACCCGAACGACGCGGACGGGAGCGGCGAAGAAGAGAAAATCGTCAAGGATTCGAACGGAAACGTGCTTAAGGATGGCGATTCCGTCACCGTCATTAAGGACTTGAAGGTCAAAGGCACATCGCTTGTCGTAAAGATAGGCACGAAGGTAAAGAACATTCGGCTCATTGACGGCGATCATGACATCGACTGCAAGATTGACGGCTTCGGCGCCATGAAGCTGAAGTCGGAATTCGTCAAGAAGAACTAACATCGTGCTCCCTCAGCGAGCATCATAGGACGGACGACATCGGACTAACGATGTCGTCCGTTTTGTCATGAGAGCGATTTTCCGCGATTTCGACAATCTTTCGGGAAAACTTACAAAAGTAAATAGGCAAAACGGTGGAAACGTATTAAAATAATGTCAAAAGCATGGAGGCGGCGTTTCTATGTACTATACTTTTTCCGTGAGCGCGAGCCACATGTACCACAGAAAATATTTGGACTTTCTGCTCAGTCACTACGAGGGGCTCGGCATGCCATATTCCTTCCCCGTTTCGTTTAACTTTATAGCAAGCCCGCTGCTGATGGAAGATTCGCGGTGCATTCTCTGTCTGGACGACGAGGGAGAAGCCGTAGGCGCTTTGGGCTACATTCGCGGGACGGGAGAAGGCGATTACGAGGATCGCCATATCTTGCAGCTGCAGGTTGCTTATTTGGTAGAGGAATGCCGGAGGACGCCGGTTTTTTTGCGAGGTTTGCAGTTTCTAACCGAGTATCTCGAAGAAGAGACGGAAGAGGTTGCGGAGCTTGTTTTCTGGACGAAGCAGGATGCCTATTTGGCACGACTGTTCGGGAAGTTCGCGGAGAGGACAAGCGTATCGGGCACGGCTGCCGGCGATTTGTACGCCTATCGGGTCACCTTGGCACAACTAAAGGCATATCTCGGTCGGTTCGCGTCCCGGCCGATCGTTTCCTGATCTTGCAACCAAATGGAGGAAATAGCATGTCAAAGCGGCTGTACGCGAAAAACTGCGAGACGGACTCCGATTATGCGCGATTCGCGAAGTTCTACATCGCCGAGAGCTATCAGTTCGATCGGCAGCTTTCGCTGCTGGAGACAATCGCGCATCTCATGACGACGCTTCAAGACAGCCGCTTTATGCTGTACGAGAACGAACAGGGCGAGCTCGCGGCCTACCTTCAATATCGCTACGAGAGCGATGGAGAAACGGTTTTTATCGATTCCGCGATATTGGCCGAACCTTATCGAAGCAGTTGGATCTTCTACCGCGGATTCGGGGATTGGGTCAGGAAGGTAGAGAGCGATAATCGCGGAGTTCGATTGGTGCGATTTTATGTGCTTGCCAATCAAACGTATCTGAACCGGCTGTATGCCAAGTTTGCGAAGTACGTCGGGGAACGCGAAGGCGGCAACGGCCGCGAAGTCGTTTACGAGACAGCGTTTGCCGATCTTTGGGCTTATTTGAAGGCAGGCGAACGGAAGTAAGTCCATGTTGCCGGGAAAGCCTAAAATCTCGAAAGGAGGTGAAATCCATGGTCATCATGCCTCCGAGCTACGACAAAAAAAACGGTAGCAAACTAGGTAAAATCAGCCTGAAAGAAGCGCTGAAAGCGAGCGAGCAAGTAAGAACGTCCGCAGCTGCAGCAAAGTAATTTCTTGCGCAGCCCGCCGCTTCTGCAAGGGAGCGCAAAGCCCATCCGAACATTCGGACGGGCTTTTGGCGCGTGGCGGCCTGGAGGTGCAAGCGCAGGCTCGGTTCCCGCGAGGCATAGGCGCATAGGGAGTACTGCCGGACGTTTCCTTGCATGGCGACACTATGTTACGCTAGTAACGACGATTCTAAAAAGCAGGGAGGCCTCCGCTGCATGTCAAACTTGTTCCGCCCCGTACAGTCGCCGACTTTGCGAAGCGAGAGGCAGCATTCCGGCTACAGCTATCGGGAGTACGCGCCGAGCGCTTTCTTGGAGCCCCATGTGGCTTGTTATTGGACGGTGGATTTCGACGCGCGATCGGGGAGCCAGCCCCATCGGATTATTCCCGACGGCTGCGTCGATATTATCGTGGATCGCAGGGCGTCCTCCGCCAGCCATGCCGCCTTCGTCACGGGTCTGATGACGAACTGCCTCGTTATCGATCTCGCCTCGGAGCAATCCTCCTTTGGCATTCGCATGTATACGGAGTCCGCTCGCTCCATTCTTCGCGTTCCGGTCTCGGCTTTTGCCTCGGAGCGGGTGTATCTGTACGACATGTGGGGAGCCGAGGGTCTTTTCCTGTCGGAGGAACTGCTGTACGCCAAGGATGTATCGCAGCTGATCGAACTTGCAGAAATCCGGCTTTCGGGACTGCTTTCTCGCTTGGATGTCCCGATGCCCGGCTTGCTTTATAACGGGTTAAACTATATGTACGACTACAAAGGCATATTGTCCCCTGCCCAGCTTGCGGACAAGCTGGGCTTCAGCGAACGCCATCTGCGTAGGGTTTTCGAACGGGAGATTGGCGTCGGTCCGAAGGAGATACTTGGCATTATCCGGTTCCAGAGCATGCTGCGGGAGATTTATGGGGGTGCGGGAGCCAGGATGAGCTACGCCGATCTTGCAGCGAAATACGGTTATTACGACCAGTCCCATCTCATCAAGACTTTCAAACGATATTACGGGTTACCGCCGGGGCAAGTGTGGGCGAAGGAATGAACATGTCCGTTTTTTCCTATTATGCCGGCTGGAATTGAGGTATGATCGGTGTAGAACTGGCGACAATGATTATGCGTCAGTAATACGGAATGCAGCGAAAGGGGAATGAACGGATGGGCATTCGATTGGATATGGTAGGCATCGTGACGAAGGATATGGGCAGGGCGCTTGCCTTCTACCGCTTGCTGGGCCTCAGCATCCCGGAGAACAAGGATAGCGATATGCATGTAGAGGTCGAGGCGCAGGACGGCGTCCGCTTGGCGTTCGACAAACAAGAGATGATAGCGGATATCTATGGCGGTTGGACAGAGCCCGCGGGCCATCGTATCGAGCTTGCATTTCTTTGCGGGAACGCGCAAGAGGTGGACGAGCTGTATCAACGAATCGTGGAGAGCGGTTACGGCGGACATCGCGAGCCGTGGGATGCGGTATGGGGACAACGTTATGCCATCGTGCAGGACCCGGACGGCAATTTGATCAGTCTGTTTGCATAGGGGCGCTTAGAGATGAAGATAACGGAATATGAGGAATTCGTGCAGCTTGTAAAAAAATATAAGATATTTCCTTTCGCGGAGCTGGCTCCCGAGCATCCGGCGCTGACCGTCGTTACCGAAGACAGCGCCTGGCATACGGAACAGGCTACCGATCCCTGGCTTTGGCGCATTCGGATCGCTCAGGAAGGCGTGGCCGCATACGGCAGGTTCTTCGGGACAAAGGCTTCGTTTATCGACAGCGCTTTGTATCCCGCGGTCAGGACGATTCTAACCGGCAACCAGTCCGTCCGCGATCTCTTCGAAGCCGGCTCCATGTCGCGGGCCGCTCATCGGATTTACGGGATTTTGAGCGAGCAAGGCAATACGGACTCCCGTCAATTGCGGAAGGAAGCGGGACTCGATGCCAAAGAGGATAAGAAGGAGTACGACAAGGCGCTGAACGAACTTCAAAGCGGCGGCTACATCGTCATTACCGGCTCGGCCAAGCAGAAGGAGAGCTGGAGCAGCATGTGTTACCAGACGTCGGATTCGTGGATACGATCGGTTCTCGGCGATGTCCGGCAGCTGTCGGTGGAAGAAGCGAAGGCAGAGGTGGGCCAGGCGATCGGTCCAGTCTGCTCCGAGAAGGCTTTTGCGTATTTTGCGAAGAAGCTGGGGTTGGCGACGCGATAGGGCAAGAGCAAATCAATCGAAACGGGCAGTTCCGCACGGTCGACTCATCGGCCTGCGGACTGCCCGTTGTTATTCCATTGCCCAGGGGCGACTTGCCATCGTGTACTTCGCTAGCCTCGTCCTCGGGATCTGTCTGTGGGCTGTTGTGATTGCGGGACGAGTCGGCTATCATGGAAGGACGATTCTGGCAAACAGGCTGCCTATCGTCGCTTGGCGGCGATAGCTTGCGACGAACGGTGGAAGGAGCGACATTATGGGCGATCAGTTGTTTAAGGACTCCGTCGAGACGACGCTAAAGGTGATCGGAGGCAAATGGAAGCTGGTCATATTATGCCATCTGATGGACGGCGCCAGGCGATTCGGCGAATTAAGACGGGGCATGCCGGACATTACTCAGAAGATGTTGACCCAGCAACTCCGCGAATTGGAGGAAGACGGCATTATTCATCGGGAGGTCTTTATGCAGGTGCCTCCGAAGGTCGAATATTCCTTGACCCCATACGGAGGGACGATGGGGGAGGTGCTTCATCTGCTGGCCGACTGGGGGCTGAAGCATCAAGAACGGGTGGATAAGGAGGCTTCGCCAACCTCGAGCGATCATTGATAAGCAATGGATCCTCTAACGACTCGTTAGAGGTCTTGTTCCCATGATAGGCACTGGAGTACTGGTGCTAGTGTGAGCCCTTGGATATTTTTACAAACGGTAGAACAATTGAGCGAATATACACAATTAAGATGGGTAGGGGCAATCTAATCGTACATTTGTACATATATCCACAAATTTTGGTTCAAAAAGGTCCCGAACGAAGATATGAAGCGAGAATTTGTGTATTTTCGTACAATTTGCTGTGCTGGGGTTCCATTTGTTTAAAAAATTGGGGAGAAATGCACAAATGTGCAGAGAGGCCGATTTTCGGCCATGCCATGTACAGCCCCGGCAAAGTCGGAATGCAACGCCCTCCGCCGCCAAAGGTCGGCGTAGCCGTTTCACCTTGATTGACGCTGTTGGTATACAATTGGGAACTACGTCACCGAATAGTGCGTACTGTTCAAGTCTTCCCCGTCGTCATACAATAAGTTGCGTGGTCCACACTTATTAAGATAAACGCGAGGAGTGACTTGTACATGGAATTGCAATTGGCATTGGATCTGGTCGATATTCCGCAGGCCAAACAACTGGTGAAGGAAGTCGAAGCCTATATAGATATCGTGGAGATCGGCACGCCCGTCGTCATTAACGAGGGGTTGCGCGCGGTGAAGGAAATCAAGGAGGCGTTCCCTCATCTGAGAGTGCTCGCCGATCTGAAGGTCATGGATGCAGCGGGCTATGAAGTGATGAAGGCTTCGGAGGCGGGAGCCGACATCGTGACCGTGCTTGGCGCATCCGAAGATATGACGATCAAGGGCGCCGTCGAAGAAGCGCGCAAGCAAGGCAAACAAATTCTGGTGGACATGATCGCGGTTAAGGATCTCGCGGGCCGTGCCCGGGAAGTGGATGCGCTCGGCGTCGACTACATCTGCGTGCATACGGGATATGATCTCCAAGCCGTGGGTCAAAATTCGTTCGCGGATCTGCTCACCATCAAATCCGCCGTCAAACATGCCAAAACGGCGATCGCCGGGGGCATCAAATTAAGCACGCTTCCCGAAGTCATCAAAGCGAACCCGGATCTCGTCATCGTCGGCGGCGGTATTACCGGACAAGCGGATAAGCAGGCAGCCGCGGCGGAGATGCGCCAGCTCATCGAGCAAGGAGCCTAACCGTGGCCTCGAAGAAGGCGTACGCCGTCGATATCATCGAAGAGCTGCGGCTTGCCGCGGCACAGCTCGATGGCGGGCAAGAGGAGCGGCTTGCCGAAGCGATTCTGGCGTCGCGGCGCGTGTTCTTGGCGGGCGCGGGCCGCTCCGGCTTGATGGCCAAAGCATTCGCGATGCGTCTCATGCATCTGGGCATCGACGCTTACGTCGTGGGAGAGACGATTACTCCGGGAATTTCGGAAGGCGACGTGCTAATTATCGGGTCGGGCTCCGGCGAGACCCGCACTCTCGTCGCCATGGCGGAGAAGGCGAAGCGGCTGCGGGCTTCCGTAGCGGCGCTGACGCTGGCTCCGGATTCCCCGATCGGACGTCTGGCGGACCTGATTGTAAAGCTGCCGGGCGTGTCCAAGGAAAAGCCGGGCGATGATGGCGTCACCAGGCAACCCATGGGCTCGCTGTTCGAGCAGACGTTGCTGATTCAGTTCGACGCGGTGATTTTGCGGCTTATGGAGAAGCTGGCGCAAGGCACCGGGGCGATGTTCAGGCAGCACGCTAACCTGGAATAGACAAAACAGCGGCAATTCAATTCCCGCGCGCACGAAGAAAGGCGAGGACGTCCAAGGGATGTCCTCGCCTTTCTTGCTATATAGGAGCGTTATTCATACACGAACTTTCGCTGCGCCCAATAGCTCAGCGCGAACAAGGATACTTCTGTGACAAGCTTGGCTGCTACGAGCGAGATGCCGACATTCTCGTGGAGCAAGTGGAGCATGCCATAGTTAAGGGCGATTATGACCGCAGCCAGCGTATAGTAACGGGGCATGGACTTCCGCATGGCCGCTGCATGGCCTGAGCTACTGGAGAACACAAATCGTCGATTGATCGCATAATTGATCAGAGAGCTGAACACGCGGGCGCCTACCACGGAGAAAAGCAGATTAGCGGTCAGCCACTGCAACAGAAGCAGCAAGGCAAAATCTAGGACGGTAGCGAGACCGGACGATGCGCAGAACCTTAAGAACGGCATGTAGACGCGAACGGAGTCGGCGATCGGGCGGAAGTGCGATGATTTATTTTCATCCAGATAGACGGTGTCGATGGGCATCTCCACAAGCTCGTAGCCTGCGCCTGGTGCTTCCAGAAGCATGTTCATTTCGTATTCGAATCGGTCTCCGGGCAATTGGCATAGCCAGTCCAGCAGATCCGGCGAATATCCTCTCAGGCCGGTCTGCGTATCCTGGATGGGCTGGCCGGTCGCCAGCTTAAACACCATGCGGGTAGCTGTATTGCCAATGCGGCTGCGTAGCGGGACTTTGCCCGTAAATTGTCTGCTGCCCAGCACGATATGCCCTCGCCGATCGCGGATCGCCGCCGCGACTCTTATTATGTCGCCTGGCAGATGCTGGCCGTCGCTGTCTGCGCAAACGACGGCGTCGCCATCGCCTAGCTGCCTCACATAGTCGAAGCCGGTCTTAAGCGCACTGCCCTTGCCCAGGTTGCTCCGATGTGTCAGCACGGTGCAGCCGACTGCCGATGCGGAGTCAAAGATATTTTTGTATGCCTCGCCGCTGCCGTCGTCCACGATCAGGATGTCGTCCTCGCTAACTTGCTTGAGCTTGCGAACAAGGGCGATCAGCCGCTCGTCAGGCTCGTAAGAGGGGATGAGTATGGTCATGATGGCTGTCTCTTTATACGGACTTCGGAATATAGATAATGTCGCTGACGCCGCGTTCATTGCCCTTGCCGAGCGGATCATTGACAACCCTGCCCATAAAATACATCGTCGAAGAACCCCCGCCATCCAGGTTGTACGCCTCGACCGCGCCGAGATCTTGGAATAGTTCAGCGAACTCTGTCAACGTCATGCCGCGGCTCTTGGAGCTGCGTCCGTCGACCACGACGAACAGAAAGCGGTTCGGTAAGACCATACCGATGCCTGTACGAGGATTGGCGGCTTGAATGGAGCGGTTGCCGAAGTTTTTGTCGATCTTCACGCTGGAGAAGTCGCCAGCAATCTCTCCTTCCGTCACGAGAGCCGGCCCGAAGGAGAACGTGTCGGTGACCCCCGCCTCCAGCAGTGCGTCAGAAGAGATCGCTTCTTCGGCGTAGGCTTGCAGCGATCCGTCACTGTATAGCGCCAGACCTTCGCGAGCGGGTTCGTCGCGAAACAAGGTCCCGTTGCGGATAATGACGCCATCGCTACGGAAGCCGTAATAATCGCCGTTAATCGCGAATATGGCGTTGTTGTTCTCCGCGATCGTCGACGTGTCCTCTATGATGTTGGTGCCGAAGGCGTTCTTGGCGAAGGCAGTGTCGAGATTGGCCTCGTCTTGGAAGGTAACATCCGCCACGTAGTAGGTAATTTTATCCTCGCCAGAGCCGGTCTGCACCTTCTCGATCTGGATGGTCTGAGTCTCGTCTTCGTAGCTCCAGTCATCCCAATGCGCCATGGTCTGCTTTTCCTCGACATTCGAGAGCTCTGCAGCGTCTGATGTGCTTTCAGTGTCTGAGCCCTGGCTTGTGCCCGCGCTCGGGGTCTGCGTACTCGGTTCGACAATGACCTCGAAGTGCTCGATGAGATAGCGATCCGCCAGCCGATACACGATGAAAGTGACGGTTAAGAGCACGATGGCTATAAGAGTAATGATCATGGTTTGTTTGCTCATACGTATCAAGGCAATCACTCCTCCTGCGGGATACTAGACCCTTATCTTAAAGCGGCGACCTTGAATGAATCTTAAATGGGGGACTGGTGCTGGCCCATGTCATGCACGGAGGTTTTTTCTACGGAATAGGGTCTCTGGTGTCTGCAAGAAGGCCCCAAGACGCCTTGTTGCCCATATAAGCTCTCTCATGTCCGAAGCGCGCGGTAAGTGGAAAGCGGGGGGATTGGCGGGAGTTGCCAGGTGCCGGTTGGAGATCAGTGGATGCGTGTGTCTAGCGTTGGCCCGTGTCAGGTTACATATAACGGTATAACGGGAAAGAGAGAATCGGGCAGCGGATTCTCCCTTTTTCGATAGCCTATGCTGTGGCCGGCTGCAGCAGCAGCCATGGCTCCTGACACTAAAACTGGCCGTTGCCCGAGATATGGCTATAGCGAGCTATACTCGCTCGCTAACCCTGGCGCGCGGTCCGCTTATTAACGCTCGGCAAACGGGACGAAAAACGATACGGTTGTGCCTTTCCCGGGCTGGCTTGAGATGGATAAGCCGCGGCCGTACAGCTGCAGCAACCGTCGGTTCGTGTTGGCAAGGCCAATGCCGCCCTGACGATTCATCCCCTTGTTTAACAATCGGAAAGCCGCTTCCTGCTCCATGCCTTTGCCGTCATCCTGCACTTCGATCCAGGCTCCTGCTTCGGTGGATTCGATATAGAGGCGGAGTGTCCCGCCGCTGTCCTGGCTCATAATGCCATGTTTGACGGCGTTTTCGATCAGCGGCTGAATAGACAGGGGAGGAATGGACAAATGGATGGATTCGTCAACCTCCCATTCGACGATCAAACGATCCCCGAACCGTACCTTCTCGATATACAGATAGGCCTGCACAAGCTCCAACTCGTGTGTTAAATGGACCAGCTCATTCGTATTGATAAAGTTGTAGCTGATGCGCAGGTAAGAGGCGAACATACTGCCGAGCTCCTGCATCTTGTCCGTGTCGATGGCGCCGAGCGCCATGATGGAATTCAATGCATTTAGCAGGAAATGCGGATGAATCTGGGCCTGCAGATAAGCAGCCTCGATCCGCAGCCGCTCGTTAACGGAGCGCTTTTGCTCGATGAGAGTCCGTATGCGGTATTTCAGCTCCATGCCGTCGACGGGCTTGGTCACATAATCGTTGGCGCCGGCCAGGAAGCCGGCATAGATATCCGCAGGCTGGCTGCTTGCCGTAAGCAGCAAGATGGGCAGCTCGGAGAGACTGTAATGCTCGCGAACGGCTTGAGCCAGCTCATAGCCGGACATAACAGGCATCATGACATCGGCAATCAGCAGATCCCATGGTGCGGTTCGAATGTGCTCCAACGCTTCTCCCGCGCTGCTGACCGTCTTTATCGTGTAAGGCTCCGTTGACAAAATGCCGGCAAGCACGCTGAGATTGACGGGATCGTCGTCCACGGCGATGATACGGATGGTGCCATCGCTCAGCAACGGCGGAAAGTCGGAGGGCGCCTCCGCGCTGTCAAGATCTGGCCTCAATAAGTCATTGCTTTCTTTGGGCAGGGGAGCTGTGCCAGGATCCTGTTCCAATGAAGCGGCGGCTTCGGGGACGTGGCTGGAATCGCCCTGCGCCGTCTTTAGCGCGAAGCTGAACACGGAACCTTGCCCGAGCACGGAGCGTACGGTCAACTCTCCGCCATGAAGCTCGACGAGCTGCTTGCATATGCTGAGGCCCAGACCGATGCCCCTTCCATCCTGACGACCGTAAGTACCTTGCTCGTAGGGGAGGAAGATGCGGGATACCGTATCTTCGTCCATGCCGACGCCGGTATCCGCAACGGCGATAACAATTTTGCCGCCGCGATGTTTGGCGGATAACGATATCGTCCCCGACTCCGTATATTTCAACGCATTATGCAGCAAATTGTACAGCACCTGGACGAGCCTCTGTTCGTCCGCCCAAGCCGGGGGCAAGGACTCAGGCATATCGATCGTAATCGTGACGGGCTTGCCTCGCGTCAAGTACCGCAGCATGCCGACGACGCCAGGCGCGATCGATTGTATAGGGACAGCCCGTTGTTGCAGCATGATGCGGTGCTCTTGCAGCCGGACGACGTCGAGCAGATCGCCAAGCGTATGAGACATTCGCTTGCTAATCGTGACGAGCAGCTCCATATCCCTCAGACTGTTTTCATCAAGCTTCTCCCTCTCCTTCGCGACAACGGTCTCCGCAATATTGATAATGCCATGCAACGGCGTTCGGAGCTCATGCGAAGTATTGGCAAGGAACTGATCCTTGAGTTTGTCCGCAATCCGAAATTGTTCGTTGAGTATGGCGTTGTTCCTGGCATGACGGAAGTACTTCTTGAACCAATAAGCCGAGAAGCCGATCATCGTAGCCAGTATATCGAGAGGATAATAGACCGTCGTCACATCGTAGTTGGATTCCATGATACTCCAGGTTAGATTGGAGGTAATGCCGGCAGCGGTCAGCAGCAAAAAGACGACGTCGCGGTCTCCCCCTTTCTGGAACAAGAGTTTGCCTGTCGTAAAGAGGAACCAGAAGAAGGAGAAGAGATACAAGCCCATAAAACCATACAGATCGTGGAAGCCATATGTCCACGAAGCCGGACCCGCGAGCAGGACGCAGGTGACAGCGGCGAGCAAAGCGACATAACCGCGCAGCAATGGGCGCCCGGCGGGGGCGGGGACGTACCTTCGGAATATGAGTAAAATAAACACATTCTGCCAAAGCAGTGAAATAATTCGCAGCTTGAAGCCCAAGGCATAGTCGATCGGCAGCCATAGAAGCATAAGGTTGTCCTGACCGGTCGTAATGGCAATCGCAACTGTCATCGTCAACATCCCCAGCGAAAGCAAGGTGCGTTCCTTCCGGTTAAAGGCGTATAAAATAAAACCGAGGGTGCCGTACAGCACCAAGACGACGAATGTGACAAGCTGGAAGCCGATAGAGTACCAGCGGATCATGTCGACCGCTGCGGCGGAGCCGAATCGAATGGAGCGGGTAATGCCCCCTTTGAACGGCTCGTCATGGTTTGCGACTCGAATCAAGATGTTCAGTTCGGTCGTACCGGTGGTGTAGTAGGAAGCCGTATAAGAAATGCTCTTCGGCTCGTAATTATTTTTGCTTGCGGCAACAACGCCTATCGGCCCCTCGGTAAAGCCGTTGATCTCGACCTCGGAAGCTGCTTGAACGTTCTTTAGCCACATGGCAATGGGGCGGTTCAAGGGATCGATCAGCACGCGCAGGCGATAGGTTCCATAGCCGTAAGAGGTGCCGGAATCCGGCCCCAAAGCGTCCTTCCAGTCTCCAGGCACCTGAACCATGACAGAGGAATGCTCCTCGTTCCCGCTGGCAAAGTCTTCATGACTAAGTAATTGATGGGGATAGAATTCCCACTCGCCGTTTAAAAAGAAAGCGGGAGAGTCGGACAAATCGATGCCGCGCATGTCGAGCTGCCCGTCGACGACAGGGCGGGGCAGATCTTCGGTATGGAACAGCTCGGACCAGCCCCATCGAAGTCCGATGAGCGCGCTGAACAGGATAGCTAATATAATCATATATTTGAAGGTTGTTGTTGGTCGTATTTTCATCATTTCTCCTTATTCGACATGAATCGCGTTTTGTCCTGTAAAGAGATATTCGTGCTGGAGGGCAAAAAAAGGTATGATGACAACATAAAACCATAAGAGAGCGGGGGCAATATAGTTATGAGCGTTACGAACGAACGGAGATACCGGTTCAGCGAGGCGCCGATCTGGGAGATTCAGCGGCAATATTACGAAGAGGCGGGGATGACGGCTTGGCATAACGACCAGGTTCCTCAATACATAACCAGCAATCCGATGATCGGCGGTGCATATGCGGAGATGATCTTCGGTCTGCTGATGGATCGGGCAGCGCAGGGCCTCGCAGAAGAGCCCGTATGCATCGTGGAGGTGGGCGCAGGCGTGGGTAGGCTTGCTTGCCATGTGCTGCACGAGCTGCGATCGCTTATTCAATATGCGGATATCCCGCTGCCGCCATTTCGCTACTGGATGACGGATCTGGCGATGAGCAACGTGCTTGCGTGGAAGGAACATCCTGCCTTGCAACCGTTTCTGGAGGACGGCACGCTCGATGTGGCCCGGTTCGATGCTGTCCAGGACACGGAGCTTCATCTGCTGGTGTCCGGTGAGAGAATCGTCGCCGGCGCATTGAAGCAGCCCCTTGTCATCGTGGCGAATTACTTCTTCGATGGCATCCCTCAGGAACTGCTCTATATGGGAGACGGCCGCGTCTACGAGACCGACGTGTTTATTAGTTCTGCCCAGCGTGGGGAAAACGAGGGAGAAGAAGCAGCCGCGAAGTTGGATCGGCTGTCGCTGCGCTACGAGCATCGTCCGGCGCCGGAATACGAGCAGGAGGACTATTCTTATCGCGACTTAATTGCTTTCTACCAGGAGGAATTGGACGAGTCCCATCTGCTGTTCCCATCCTCGGGCTTCGTTTGCCTGGAGCGATTACACGCATTATCCACCGCAGGGTCTGCATTAATCACGGCCGATAAGGGCGACCATAGAATCGACAATTGGAGGAACGCTCCGCCTCCGGAGCTGATCCGTCATGGCGGGTTCTCTTTTACGGCCAATTATCACGCCTTTCAATACGTGTTCGAGCGGCAAGGAGCGCTTGCGTTATTTCCTCCGCAGCATTACAAGAATATTAACGTAGGCTGCATTCTCCGTCTGGATCGGCCGAAGGCCTACGTCCAAACTCGCCTAGCGTACCGTCGCGTGGTCGAGCGGTTCGGGCCGGACGAATTTTATAGCCTAAAGGAATGGCTGGACGGCCACTTGGATACGATGGGCCTTCAGCAATTTCTTGGCTTCTGGAGGCTTGGCGGCTACGACGCGGAGTTTTTCGCCCAGAGCGCGAGACGGATCTCCGAGCTGCTGCCGGATGCGTATGAGGATGAGCTGGACGATATGACAAGGGGGATCGAGCTGATGTGGTCCTCTTATTATGTCATGGAGCAGAAATATGATCTGGCGCTGGATGCCGGTCTGATTTTGTTCGAGATGGATCGCTACAAAGAAGCGAAAACATTTCTTGAGGCTTCTGTCGAGGCCGAGAAGGACGAGGTTGTCTCGACTGTCTATTATTGTCTGGCGATTTGCTGCTTCGAGCAGGAGCAGGAAGAGGAAGCCGTGCGTTATTTGAAGCTGTTGCTGGAGCTGGAGCCGGATCACGAGGAAGCATCGGCGTTGCTTCAAGAATTCGAAAAATAGAGGCTTGCACCTTACGTAACGTAAGGTTTTATAATAGGGTTACCGGCAGCAAGCCGGCGCCGGTGAGTGGGGATGAAGCCATGAAGAAGCAGTGGAAGGTCGGCGATCTGGCCAAGCTGACGGGGTTAACTGTGCGTACGCTGCGATTCTACGACGGGATCGGACTGTTTTCTCCATCCTCGCAGACAGATTCGGGCCATAGGCTGTACAGCGAGGAGGACGTGACGCGTCTCTACCAGATTGTATCGCTGAAGGAGCTCGGCCTGTCGCTGGAGGAAGTGAAGGCGGCGATGTCCGGCAGCGGCATGCAGCCCCTGGACGTGGTAAAACTGCAAATGAATCGGGTGCAAGAAGACATCCGGCGGCAGGAGAAGATGCTTGGCCAGCTCCGCTACGTGGCGAAGATGCTGCAAGGCAAGAAACAGGTATCGGCCGATGAATTCACCGGCTTGCTGCAGACGATGAAGGCGGAGTATGACAAACCGATCATGGATCGGCAGAACAAATGGGAGGGGCAGCTGAATCTGTTGGGCGCATTGCTGGCCCGGAGGGGCGGAATGCCTGGCTCTAAGGAGGAATCGTAATGAGCGAACGTTTTGTCAAGCATGGCACTTTTGTAGTTGAACGGACTTACCCCGCGACGCGGGAAAGGGTGTACCAGGCATGGGCCGACCTGGATGCTAAAGTGAAGTGGTTCTCGAAGCCGGATATTTTCGAATTCCGCATCGGTGGACGAGAGTATAGCAGCGGCGAAATAGCGGAGGGCGGACCTCTCTTCGTGTACGACGCCGTCTATCAGGATATTGTGCCGAACGAGCGGATTATCTATACCTACATCATGGACATGGGCGGCGTTCGCATCTCGGCCTCCATTACAACGATCGAGCTGCTGGATGTCGAAGAGGGCACAAGGCTGATATTCACGGAGCAAGGCGCGTTCCTCGACGGGCATGATACGGTGGAGATTCGGGAGCATGGCACGGGCGAACTGCTGGACGCGCTCGGGCGTTCCTTGACGGAGCCGGCTGCAGTGGATGACGGTCTCGAATTAATAACATCACGGATCTATGATGTGCCTCGCGAGCTGGCATTCGCGGCATGGACGACGCCCGACCAACTGGCCGAGTGGTGGGGACCCGAAGGGTTTACCAACACGTTCCACGAAATCGACTATAGTCCCGGCGGCGTATGGCGTCTCACTATGCACGGACCCGATGGGAAGGACTACCCTAACCGGAATACGTTCATCGAAATTGCGCCGAACGAGCGGATCGTGCTGGAGCATGCCGAGGCGCCTGTGTTCCGCGTCACGGCCTTGTTCGAGGAAGCGGAAGGCGGCACTCGGGTAACGTTTCGTCAATGCTTCCGGCATGCGGAAGAGCTAGAGCCCATCCGGGTTATGTGCGAGGAAAGCAACGAGCAGAACCTGGATCGTCTGGGCAGGGTACTGGAGAATGCCAAGCGTCATAGCTTGTAATTTCAGGGCGGCTTAATTGCGCGAAAAACTGTTAAAAACAAGAGGCTGATTCTATCGGTCTCTTTTTCTTTGTTGGAAATAATCACCTGCATGGGCAAGTATTGTCTAATGAGAAAGCGCTAAGAAACCACTTGTGCCCAAATAGACATGCTATACTCCGGATGTAGCAAATCAGACATCAGGAGGTATATCATCCTATGACAAACAAAAACCACTGGCTCAAGAAGACGGTTATCGCAACGGCAGTATGCGCAACTCTCGTGTCGGGCCACGCGGCCTTCGGCACTTCCCATATCGGACAAGCTGAGGCGGCCACAGCTTCGGCAACTTCGGCTTCCGCCAAGGCAAACGGCATTATCGCAGCTGCCAAGTCGCTGCAAGGCAAGGTCAAGTACAAGTATGGTGTAAATAATCCAAGCAAGCTCTACTTCGACTGCTCCTCGTTCACCAAGTACGTGTTCGGTAAATACGGCGTAAGTCTCAAGTGGGGAACGGCTTCCCAGAAGTATGCGGGCAAATACGTATCCAAGAGCAATCTGCAAAAGGGCGATCTGATCTTCTTCAATAACGGCAAGTCGTCCGCGGTCAGCCATGTCGGCATCTACATCGGCAACGGACAATTCATTCACAACACGATCAGCAGCACCTTCAACGGCGTTCGCATTAATAAGCTGAGCGATTACTCGAACCGTTATTCCACGGCAAGAAGAGTCCTGTAGTCTTACCCGTCATATCCATGAGCATGCATCAAATAGACAAGAATTGAAGCCCTTGCGGCCGGCTATCCGGTTGTAAGGGTTTTCTCATGATGATAAAGTGGAGGGTGACAACAAGCTCGAGTTCAAAAATTCCGATTATCTGTAATGAGCGTAAGTTACCAAGTTACCAAGTTACCAAGTTACCGGTGCTTCGTTTTTTTCGAAAAGCTGTAGAAGGTTGGAAGAAGATCAGGGGGAGGGGAACCATGCAGCCTTTCACGAAAGCCGTTATCGACGTCATTAAAAGCATACCGGAAGGACGCGTGATGACATATGGCCAGATCGCAGAGCAAGCCGGCAGTGCCAGAGGAGCGCGGCAGGTCGTGCGAATCCTGCACAGCATGAGTTCGGCGCATGGGCTGCCTTGGCATCGGGTCGTCAACGCGAAGGGAGAAATCGCGGTGCAGGACGACGAAGCGCGTTTTCAACAGGAGCTTTACCTCAGTGAAGAAGGTATCGAGGTGGAGCGGGGAGGACGGATCGACTTGAATCGTTACCGTCATTGGCCCGAAGAAGGATTTAAAGAGGGTTTTTCTGCGGCTGCCGAGGACATGCGGAACAAGGATGAATAAACAGACAAGCAGGATATGGAGGGGAAAAGGATGTCGGTAGGCATATTAGCTCATTTGTTAGGCAGGCAGCCGTTTCAGGAACTCGCGGCCAAGGTAGCCGCAACGGACTGCTCGTATGTGCAGCTCGCTCTCAGCAAGGCGATTTCGGACATCGAGTTTCCGCTTGGGGCGCTGAGTCCGGGACTTGCCAATGAAGTCGGGGGCGCGTTCGCGAAGCATGGCGTCGGAATCGCCGTGCTGGGCTGTTACGCAAGTCTGATCGACCTGGATGACGAGACTTACCGGTACAATGTGAATCGCTTTAAGGAGCATCTGCGCCATGCGCGCCACTTCGGAGCGCCGATCGTCGCAACAGAAGTGGGAACGCCGCAGGATGCCGCGCTTATCCCGCTATATCGCGAACGGCTGGATCGCGCCCTGGACGAGCTGGTGGAGGAAGCCGAGCGCTGGGGAGTCACGATCGGACTGGAAGCGGCGCAAGGCCATCTGATCGATTCTTCGGAGACGCTTGCTGCTGCGATCGAGCGATTTCCATCGTCTTGCGTAGGCGTCGTGCTGGATCCTTGCAACCTGATGAACGGCGGCAACTTCGAGCGGCAGGAGGATATCGTGCGCGAGGCGTTCCGATTGCTGGGCCCCCGGATCGTCAGCGCCCATGCAAAGGATTGTGTTCGTTCCGAGGACGGGAACAGGCTGCAGGGGACGGCCGCAGGCCTCGGCGAGCTGCAATATCCATTGTTCTGGGAGCTGCTTGAGCGTTACAAGCCTCATGGCTTCGTTACGCTGGAAGACGTAAATGAGGCGCAGTTGCCGGCCGCAGCCCGGTTTGTAGTGGAGGGCCGACGCGCCGCGCGGGTTCGACTCTCTCAATGAGGGATGGCGAAGGCACATAGATAACAACGAAGACTCCGATGCGCTTGTGGTCAGCGCCGGAGTTTTTTTCTATTTGGAAATGCTCAAAGGTCTGACGTAATTAGTACTGGCGGTTCAGATTCATTTAAGAATAGGGGGTTACGATGGGGCTATGACCAAATAAGTATGGAAAGAGGGCGATCGCAAATGCAACGATGGGGTGGAGCGAATAAGCTCATGGCGGCTTTTTTGTGCTTGGCCATGCTGGCGGCATGCAGCTTCGGAGGAAACCGCCAATCGGGTACGGCATCGGCGGCGGGTTATGCCGCGGAGATGGAAAAGACGGAGGTGATGTCGATCTCTATTGAGGCGGACGAGACAGAGTGGCAGGGAATGCTGGATACGGCCACGGAGGAGCAGTATATTTCGGCGAATATTACAATCAATGGATCCACGATCGAGAATGTCGGGATCCGCCCGAAGGGCAACTCCAGCTTAAGGCAAGTGGCGGGCGACGATACGACGGATCGCTACAGTTTCAAGATCAAGTTCGACGAATACGTCAAGGATCAGACCTGGATGGGTCTCGACAAGCTGGTCGTCAATAATATGATTACGGACAACAGCTACATGAAGGAGTATCTCAGTTACGACATTATGAGCTATATCGGCGTGGACGCCCCCTTGTTTGCCTTCGCCGACATACAGGTGAACGGCCAGGCATGGGGCTTCTATCTCGCCGTCGAAGACATCGACAGCGGTTATCTTGCCCGCGCCAAGGGAGACGAGGGAGAACTGTACAAGCCGAACAACGACGACGGCGGCATGGGCGGCGGGATGGGCATGCCCGGCGGCAATTGGCCCGCGGGCGAAGGAATGGGCATGCCGGGCGGTAACTGGCCCACTGGCGAAGGAATGGGCATGCCGGGAGGTAACAGGCCCGTGGACGACGGAACGGCTATGCCCGGCGGAGAAGCTGGCAGCGGAGAAACAGCCGATGAGGCAACAGGAGCTCAGGGGCAGCTGGCTCCGGGCACCGGCGGAGTGAATGGAGCGCCTCCGCAAGGAGGGTTCGGCGGCATGGGCGGTGGCAACCGCGGCGGTGGCGGCGGTATGAACGGGGGAGGCAACGGCGTCTCGCTGGTGTATACCGACGACGAGATCGCCAGCTACTCCGCGATCTTCGACAACGCGGAGACAAAGACGACGGAGGAGGACCATAAGCGTGTCATTGAAGCGCTGAAAAATTTAAGCAGCGGTACGGACTTGGAGAAGTACGTGGACGTTGACGCCGTTCTGCGATATTTTGCGGCTCATACGGTTGTCGTCAATATGGACAGCTATACGTCCAACATGGCACACAACTACTACCTTTACGAAAATAACGGACAGATCAGCATGCTGCCATGGGATTACAACATGGCGTTCGGCGGCTTTATGGGAGGCTCGGCTTCGGATGTGGTCAACCAGCCCATCGACACGCCGGTGACCGGCGTAACGCTTGAGGAGCGTCCTATTCTCGGCAAGCTGCTGGAAGTGGAGGCGTATAAGGCAAAATATCATGAATACTTGCAGGAGATCGTCGACGGCTATTTCGCGGACGGCAAGTTCGAGCAAAAAGTGCAGAGCTTGAACGAGCTGATTGCGGAGCGTGTGAAAGCAGATCCTAGCGCATTTAACACGTATCAAGAGTATGAGACGGCTGTGGCGGAGCTGATCAAGCTTGGCACGCTGCGTGCCGAGAGCATACAGGGTCAGCTGGATGGCGACATCCCGTCGACGTCGGAAGGGCAGCAGGCTGCGCCGGACCGTCTCGTCGATGCTTCTTCGGTCGATCTCTCGAAGCTGGGCGAAAACGGTCCGGGCGGCCGCGGCGGAATGGGAGGCATGGGATTCGGCGGATTTGACGGCGGTCAGGGCTTTGTTGGTCAAGGCGGCCCCGTAGGCCGGATGCCAGGCAACGCGGGAGCTCGCGGGCAAGCGGCCCCGACTGACGGGCAGACAGGGGCGCAGACCGATGGGCAGACACCGGCCCAGACTGACGAGCAGACAGGGGTGCAGGGACAAGCAGCCCCGTCTGATGTGGCAGAGCAATAAAACGTGTTAGGAAACACAATAAAGCCTCCCGGATGCCGATGGGCATTCCAGGAGGCTTGCTTTACCTATTTTGTTGTTAATCCTGTTCAGGAAAATGCGCAATTCCTGAATCTCCTTTAAGCACGTTACAGAAGCTTTCAATCCCATCGTTCGCTAAATCCAATTCATGTTCCCCGTCAAAAGCTTTTGCATAAAACCGATGCGCAATGTTCAACTTCTGATAAAGCGCGGCAATCTTATCGATTTCCGGCCGGGCATGCGCATATTGAAAAAGCTCGTCCCGGATGCCGACTTCCAAATATAAATGCCGCGGAGCGATCAGCGCGCCTATCTCGGCATCCAGAAATCGGTTCCCCGCATTAAACCAAGTGAAGTCGGGCCAATCAATAACAAATCGATTATTGATAAAACAGGACGAATAGGCCGCCTTTATTCTAGTATCTAGCGCGGCGGTATACAGGGTATAAAAACCGCCGTAAGATAATCCGATCATTCCGATTTTGGAAGGATCGATATCCGGCCGGGAAGTTAAGTAGTCAAGCGCCCTTTGGATTTTAAATATTTCAACCGCGGCAATGGAACTTCCCAAGTGCTTGAGTTGATTATCGTATACGTTTCGCTGATGCTCAGGGCCGTAGGTATCGTTCCAAAGGATTAATTGCGGCGCGAAAACAGCCACTCCTTGCTCCAATACCCTGCGTGTCATATCGTTATAATTATTATCGCCATAAAATCCCGAGCAGAGCTCGGGCGTACCCCCTCCGCCATGTTGAGAGATGGCAAGAGGATACGGCCCCGGCGTATGCGGAAGGAACAAGATGCCATACGTCGTTAAACCGTAGCCAGCCGCGACTTCGACACGATAAATGCTTCCCAGCGCGTCTTTGGACACGTAAATTACATTCGCTTCAGGAACCCCTTTAACGTCGGTGGGCGAATGGAAATCAGCCGCATACTCCTCGCCTAAAGGCCATCCTAACATATTTTTTACCTGTACTCGCATTCGTCTAGCATCTTGCTCATATGCAGCTACGCTTGCGGTGCTTGGTTGAAAAAAAGCAGTGCGTTTCGCAGCCGAATCGTTGCGCATCCGTTCAATCAATGCTTCAAATTCATCTTTTTGTTTTTTACGGTATCCATAGCCTTCAGTTACTTGTTCGGTATAGCGTTCCTGATCCATCTAAAACCCTCCTCAGTTTGATTTTCCTTTCGGTCCTTTCAGATGCTTGCGCCATTCCGCCGGGCTCTGCCCGTAGTGGGCTTTAAATATCCGGGAAAAGTAATGAACGCTGGCAAATCCCGTATCTTGGGCGATAGCGCTAATCGGCAGATCGCTTCCGGACAAGTAGCTGGCAGCCGCCTTCAAACGAAGGTCCCGAAGATACTCAAACGGCGTCATCTGCATATGTTTCTTAAATAGCCGCACGAGATAAGAGGGGTCCAGGGCGACGACTTCCGCAAGAGCTTCCAGCGTAACGTTTTCTTTATACCGCCAATCCATGTAATCAATCAGCAAATCAACCGCGGCGCGCGACTTGTGCTTCACCTTGCGTTCTTCGCCAGCCGATTTCTCCGGATCCTCGATCATGTGGGCGATAAGCTTGTACGTCTTGCGAATCTCCAGCAAGCATACATCCCCGAGATTCGAATCTTGTCCGGCCAGGCCCGTCGATTGGAGATGATAGACAAAATCGAGGGTTTGAAGGATCGAAGACGCGAGCATTGTTTTGGAATAGATGCCTTTATGGGCCTGCATGAAATTCCACTCATCCACTTGTTGGTCGGTGAACGGGAACTCCTCGATCTCATCAAGCTCCAGAAAACGAAATTTCGCTTCCGCTTGCAGGCTCTCCAGCTCATGCGGCGTCGAGGCAGCCAAAATAAACACAGCCGGCGCATCCGCTTCGCATATATTCGCTCTCCACTTAAACCGTACTTTCCCTTCGGTAATATAGAGAATTTCATAACTGGACGGGTGCATCCCCCCGCCAGGCAGCTCCGCCGACCTGGATAAGGTCCCCGCCCCGCAATTTCTAATTTTCAATAAGATCCCTCCTTCCGAAAACAATGTCAATATTGTTCAAATGATTGATCGATAAAAAACCGGATAACCACTGAGTATAAAGATAATATCAAAATATTAAAAGGGCAATAATGTGATGTTTTTTGTCTTACCCTAGTATACAGCCAATCTGTTTATTAGCAAACACAATAAAGCATCGGGGGAATAATCGTTTATTTCCTAGGAGCCAGACCAATCAAAAAAACGGATGTAAAGCTCCCTAAATATCGGATATAAGGTGAAGATGCAATAGAGTATAAAGGATCTCATAGCATACCCTTCTTATGTTGAAGTAATTGCTGATTTGTAGCGGAATGAAACGCGCTGCACCGTCAAAGGACGGTGCAGTCGGTTCTAACGGACTCACGAGACATTATTAGCCTGTTTTGCTCAAGGATCAAATGCTAACGGACAGGAGCGCCGTTATATGGCCGAAATATAGCGAAAAGCTGCTCGAATGGTGCAAATAGGGTCGCGTGTGTCCGTTAGATTTTAGAAACATCATTTAATCGAAGAATAGCGACGCTCCTGTCCGTTAGACGGAAAAAGGCTTCCCTAGGACGTAAAATCTATTTTTTTGCCACTTTCTACAGTTCATATTGGATTTGCCGGCGAACATGGTCCATGAAACTGGAGGATTGGCATGCCAACTTTTGCGGAAAGGAGATGCGGAGGCAAAAAGTTGAATTAATAGATGTCAATAATGTACAAATGAGATTCGGATAAATATCTATCGGGCACCGAAATTAAAGGAAATTATTTAATTGAATAGGAGTATATCCTGCAAATACTTATTACCTGTTCTGTTGTACACTAGACCCATACAGCATCATATTCTGCAAATGAAAGAGAGCTGATTTCAATTAAAGCACTACAGATAACGGGAAAGAATGCGTTCGAAATTATTACGATTCCATCGGAAGTTCCGCAAGACGATCAAGTGACAGTGCGTATAGAGATCGTGTCCACCTGCCCGCGATGGGATATGAATATGATGGGCGGCAAGGATATGTTTGATGCGACCAAGGAACCGGACTATCCTTTGCTGCCAGGATTCCCCGGGCATGAGATGGCAGGAACCGTTGTTGCGGTTGGCAGCAAGGTGACGTCGCTTAAGGTTGGGGACCGAGTGGCGGCATTGGAGCATCTGCTAGGCAACGGCGCCTATGCGGAGTACTTGAATTACCGCACTCATGAGTTGATTAAACTTCCCGATGAAGTGAGTTGGAAACAAGCCGTTTCCTTTGAATTGCTTAAGTGCGTATTGATCGGACTGCTGCAATTTGGCGATATTACCGGCAAATCGATGCTCGTATCCGGACTGGGTCCTGCCGGTATGCTTGCGATGCAGGCCGCCCGATTAATGGGAGCTGCAAGGGTTGTCGCCGTTGATATTAACCGCGATCGAATCGCTTATGTAAATGAACTCGGAATCGGATTGGCAAAGCACTTGGATGATCTGGAGGGTGAGCGCTTCGACCTCGGCTACGATTGCGTAGGGGCTGCGCCTTCCGTACAGGGTCTGTTAGAGCGAACAGATTCGCATGTAGTCATCTTTGGCGTGCTCAAGGGCGAAATCCGATATGGCGATCATCTCTGGTTAAAGGGGATGAAGCTGGAATCCTATCGATACCGGAAGTTCGGGGAAAGCGATCAGGAGCTACTCCTTGACCTTGTCATCGATAAAGGATTAAACACGGAGTGTCTGCAAACGCACCACATTCCTCTATACCGATACCAAGAAACAGTCGAGCTGCTGCAAAAACAAGAGGCGATAAAAGTTTACGCATACCCTCCTGTCGATTTCGCCGCCGCTGCGAAGGAGGGATAACATGCGAGCCGAAGCCGTCGTCTTTACAGGCGTGAGACAGGTTTGTTATATGGAAGTTGATGTTCCAGAGCCGGGACCCGAGGATGTCGTCATCGATCTCGAGTATTCCTGGATCAGCAATGGCACGGAATCCTCCTTCCTGTACGGGGAGAGAATTTCCGGAGAACAAGTCACACGACCGGGGGATGTGCTGCCCTTCCCCCAAGTGGCCGGTTATCAGAAGGTTGGCATCATTAGAAGCGTCGGCGAACAAGTAACGGACCTGGTACCCGGGGATCGGGTGTTTGCTTCGATCAGCATGGTAAACGGAATGAAGTTTGACTCCGGCGGCCACATCAATCCTTCTGTCACCCACGCCAGCCAAGTTTGGAAACTGCCAGCAAATGCTGAGCCCATCGCATACAGCGGGGCGGTTCTCACCCAGGTCGGTTACAATTGCGGCACACGTCCCGCTGTGACGCCCGGCGATATCGCCGTCGTCATCGGAGACGGGATGGTCGGTCAATGGGCCGCGCAGACGCTCGCTCATAGGGGAGCCAACGTGACCGTTCTGGGCAGGCATGACCAAAGATTAGCGTTGCTGCCTTCGTCGATTGGCTCCTTCAATTTGAAACGGCAGGCTTTGGCGGATTGGATCGGCGATCGGACGGATATTGCTGTAGTCGTCGACACGGTCGGCGCCATGGATACATTTCGCGAGCTGAAACCCGCGATGAAGCTGAATAGTCATCTTGTATCGGCCGGTTTCCTTGGAACCGAGGGGATGGTCGATATCCAGGAACTGCGGGCGCAGGAGATCACGCTGCACAGCCCCTCCGGGTGGACAAAACAGCGGATGGACGATACGATAATCGGGATACGCGATGGCTGGCTGCAAACGCTGCCTCTTATCACCCACAGGATAAAGGCGGAAGACGCGGAACAAGCCTGGAACATCATCATGGGCAAATCCGATTTTTTTCTGGGCATCGTGCTCGAATGGTCGAAGGGGACGGAATCGGGAGAGGCCTGATCAATGAGGAGTGAAGTCGTTAGATGACAAACAAACAGCTAGCGGAAACATTCGTATTTATGAAAGAAGAAGCCCTGCCCCTCAGGTTCAAACCGCTGGCCGGCGAGTCTACAGCTATGCGAAACCGTTCGAGAAAGGATCTCGCGGATACGATCCATTACGAGGAAGGCAAGGACTATATTGTCGACTATGAGGAAGGCACGATTCGCCGCGCGAACGGCAGCCGTATTCCCGATGGTTCCCTTCATCCGATGTATGGGGTAAGCGGGTTCGATCACAATCGTTACTCCGATTTCAGCAATCAGGCATACACCGTCTACTTGGATTACTCTACGGAGTCCGTGACGGAGGACCGCAGCCTGACGACCGAAGATATCGAGCGTTCGGGCTTGTTGAGGCGGTTGGTCGGCAAACTGGAAGCGGGAGAAGAAGCCGTCTACGTCGTCTACGGGGACAGCATCAGCACGGGTGGAGAAGCCAGCGAAGAAGGTTTGGCGTACTTCGGCAGAATTAGGGACACACTGCTAAACTTATATAAAGAAGGCCGTATTCGGATTGCAAACAAAGCGATCGGCGGCGAGGATACAAGCGGCGGCGTAAGACGAGTGGCTAGCGACGTCGTTCCTCTCAACGCGGATTTGGTCTCTATTGGTTACGGCATGAACGATCAGAACAAGCAGGCAGACGGCCATACGACGACTCTTGAAGATTTCGAGAAGAACCTTCGATTTATGATCGATACGATCCGCAATGCCGGCGATAGCGATATCCTTCTCGTTACGCCATGCGAGCCCAATCCGAATTGGCAGCATACGAGCGGCAAAACCGCTCTGTATGCCGACGTCATTCGCCGCTTGGGCGACGAATACGGCATCGGAGTGTTAGACGCACATGCCACCTGGGCAGCTGAGCTTGCCGCCGGCAAGACGCATGAGAGCCTGCTGCTCAACAACATCAACCATCCGAACGATTACGGCCATTGGATCTACAGCAAAGCTCTCTCTCCGATGCTGAAAAAGCGATAGGGAGATCGGCATAAGTTACAGCCTCTCCCCTTATCGGACTTTTTGACCGCATAAAGATAGGATAAGTTTTCGGTCCTCGAAAACGGATTTCTTATTGGAACAGGAAGTATTTCTGATATTCATTGACATGTCATCTTCACGATTGATGAGGATCTTCGGAATGTGTTTTTACTTCCTCGGTATGCTGGGAGTACCCGATGCGTGTGGAGACTAAGTCGGCGACATCGATCTAAAGCTCGCCGACCGGCTGCATTTCAGGATTTAAGTCGGCGTCATCGATCTAAAGCTCGCTGACCGGCTGCATTTCAAGATTTAAGTCGGCGTCATCGATCTAAAGCTCGCCGACCGGCTGCATTTCAAGATTTAAGTCGGAGTCATCGATCTAAAGCTCGTCGACAGACTGCATTTCAAGATGCCTCGATAGAGGTTATCTCAACACGCTTTTTAGTAAGCCGGCAGCTGCAGCAAGAACGTCGTTGATTCGCCGACCGTGCTTCTTGCCTGCAGCTTGCCGCCGTGCTGATCCACGATGGACCGCGCGATCGCAAGGCCCAGTCCGTATCCACCCTGCGAGCGGGTACGCGAGGTATCCGTACGGTAGAAGCGGTCGAAGATCCGGCCAAGATGCTCCGGCGCGATGCCTTCGCCGGTATTGGTGACCGACAGCACGACATCGTGCTGTTGTTTTTTTAGCGCGATCGTAATTTCGCCGCGCGGATTTGCGTACTTGATGGCGTTGTCCAGGAGAATCATGATGACTTGCTTCATCTGCTCGGGACTGCCGACCGTCTTTAACCCGTGCTCGATGTCGTAATCCAATCGAAGCTGCTTCTCAAAGATCACCGCCTCCATCGTCAGCATGATCGTCTCCAGCGTGTCGCTGAGATCGAATTCCGCGTGCATCATGGTGGAACGCGCCTCGTCCATCTCCGTCAAGTACAGCAAGTCGCCCGTCAGCTTCGCCATCCGGTGGGTCTCCTGCTTGATGTAGTGCAGCCACTTCTCCTGGCTTGCGATCGTATCCTCGCGATTGGCGAGCAGCACGTCCGTATTGGTCTGAATGACGGCCAGCGGCGTCTTGAGCTCATGCGAAGCATCGGCGATGAACTGCTTCTGCTTTTCGAATGCTTGTTTGACAGGCTGGATGGATCGATTGGCGAAGAACCGGCTGATGAAATAGATGACGATCAGCATCCCGAGACCAACGGCCGCGAACGTGTAGATCAGCTTGGTCAAAATAGCCTGCTGAGCGGTGACGTCCATGAATACGTACAACATGCCTACGTTCGTCTCCTGCGCGTTAAACGCCCAGTCATTGCCGTCATGCGCGAATTGTCCGGTCTCCCCGCCGCTTGCAAGTGCCTTGCGCAGCGCCTCTTCGTAGAAACCATCCTCCAGATCGAACGGCGAATCCGCCGCTTTAATCGTGCCGTCCGCGCTTGCCAGCAGCATAAACGAGACGGTTCTGCCCGGGGGCGGTCCGCCGTAGCCCGATTGGAGCGGCAGAGTGCCCGGCAGAACGTTCTGGAAGCCGCCGCCCGGCATCCGCCGCTTGCCGTCTCCGCCGAGAGGCATCCGGAAAAACTCGGATGTTTTATGCAGCTCAATATCGATATCTCTCCGTACATCCTGATACGTGATCGTATAGATCGTGACAAAGGCGACCAGCATCATGACGGAGATCGTCACAAGGTTGAGCAGGAGGAAACGGTTTTTCAGCTTTTTAAACATGTTATTTGGCCACCTCCAGCACGTAGCCGACGCCCCGGATCGTGTTGATCTTCACCTCGGAGTGGAGGAAGGTCAGCTTTTTTCGCAGGAACGAAATGTACACCTCCACGTTGTTATATTCTACTTCCGAATCGAATCCCCACAGCTTCTCGATAATTTGTTCCTTCGACGTGACTGCTTGCTTCCGTGTCGTCAGCAGCTCCAGCAGCTCGCATTCCTTTAGATTTAGCTTCAGCTCCTTGCCCTTAACGGTGACCTTTAATTGGGCTGTGCTCAGCTCGATATCTCCGAAGGAGATGCCTTCCTCGGGGATGACCTCGCCCTTGCGGCGCAGCGCAGCCCGAATTCGCGCCAGCAGCTCCTCGGTAGAGAACGGCTTGGCGATATAGTCGTCGGCGCCGTGATCGAGCCCGGCTACTTTATCCGTGATTTCGCCTTTGGCCGTCAGCAAAATGACCGGTGTGGGCATGCCTTCGCCCCGCAGCTTGCGAAGCACCGTCATGCCATCCATCTCCGGCATCATGATGTCGAGCAGCAGCAGGTCGTAGATGCCGCTCAGGGCGTAATCGTAGGCGGAACGACCATCATGCACGACGTCTACGGAGTAATGTTGTTTCTTTAATATTTGTGATAAGGCCTCGGCCAAATGAGTTTCGTCTTCCGCGATCAATATCCTCATCGTGTATCATCCCTTGCTTGAAGTCTTTGTTGGTTATCTCATTATAGCAATTCAACCTTGAATCAACCTTAACTTTGCATTGCGGCCCGCATCGGATAACAAAGAGTTTGCGCGGGTGCTTGCGGACGGCCCCATATAATGAAGCAGAAACTTTTTGGAGGAATTGTAAAGGTGTTTAAGGTTCATTCAAGGTTGAAGGGCTAATATACAGACAAGGCAAGCGGCACTGTGAACACGGCAATCGACGAAAGGGAGGATCGGCAATGGCCATTGAGGTATTTAACCGATACGAAAATAAATATTTGCTCGACGATGCGGCATATCGGAGCTTCTACTACGATCTGCTCGACCATATGGAGCTGGATGACTATAACAAGCACCATGAATACTATTCGATCTGTAATTTGTATTTTGATACGGCGCATGATTCGCTCATCCGCACCAGTCTGTCCAAGCCGAAGTACAGGGAGAAGCTCAGACTGAGAGCCTACGGCGTGCCCGGCGAGGATGCGAAGGTGTATCTGGAGCTCAAAAAGAAGGTGTTCGGCATCGTCAACAAGCGCAGAACGGGATTGAAGCTGGCCGAGGCTTACGACTTCGTCCGTACGGGGATTGCCCCGGAGCACCAGTCCTACATGAACAAGCAGGTGGTTGCCGAGATTGCTTACTTCCTGAGCCGCTATGAGCTGGAGCCCAAGGTATACCTGGCCTACGAGCGTAAAGCGATGTTCAGCAAGGAGAGCCGCGATCTGCGCATTACCTTCGATACCAACATCCGCCACCGGCGTTACGATCTGGGGTTGGAGCTCGGCGATCATGGCGAGCCTCTAAATCCCGAAGGCAAGTGGCTGATGGAGGTCAAGGCGGAGAAGACCGTTCCGATGTGGCTGTCGAGGCTGCTCTCGGAGCATGGCTTGTACCGCACGAGCTTCTCCAAATACGGCAACGAATACAAAAAAACGGTGCGCGGCGGCCTGGGCAGCATTGTCGTTCCGGGAGGCAATTTCATCACGACGGCGGGCCTCGCGGCCGCAGCGTCCAGCCAATCCCACTCTATACCTCAACAGGAAAGCGAGCGTGTCTTATATGTTTGATTTTCAAAGTTTATTTAATCCAACGACGGCAGAGACGACGATGACTTTCGGCTCGGCGGTAGCCACCATTTTGATCGCGATCGCGCTGGGCGTTATTATTAGCATGACATACATGCGCACGAACCAGAGTGGATATTCGCCGAACTTCACGCTCACGATGGTTATTCTTCCCGTCATCGTCGCCATTATTATCCTTCTCATCGGCAGCAACATCGCGCGGGCGTTTAGCCTCGCGGGCGCTTTCTCCATCATCCGGTTCCGCAGCGCGCCCGGCGATCCCAAGGACATTGCTTACGTGCTCTTTACGATGGCGGCCGGACTTGCATGCGGCGTCGGAGCTTTCGGCTATGGAGTGCTGTTTACGATTATTTTGTGCGTGCTCATGTTCGTGCTCAGCAAGATCAAGTATGGCGCAAGGAAGGCCGAGCAAAAGCAATTGAAGGTCACGATTCCGGAGAGTTTGGGCTACGAGGAAGCATTCCGCGAAGTGTTCGAGCAATTCGGGGTGGCGTATGAGTTAAAGCGAGTCCGCACGACGGAGCTGGGAAGCCTGTACGAGCTGGTGTATGGAGTAACGCTCGGACAGTCGGTGAACCAGAAGGAACTGCTGGACGCGATTCGCTGCCGGAACGGCAATCTGGATGTGTCCCTGACTATGACGCCGACCGTGGTGGCGGATTATTAACATTTATATTTCGGAGATTCGGAAAGGGAGGATACCAGATGAAGAGTGCAAAGATCAAACATTATATAGGCGTTATCGCGTTGTGCGCCGTACTTCTGACGTCGGCTTGCAGCAAAAATGACGACGGAGCGGCAGCGGCTACGAATGTCCCGTCGACGGAGCAGGCGGCAGCCCAAGGATCTGCGGGTTCAGCAGCTCAGGAGCAGGTTAATCTTACGATGGATGATCTCGTCACGTTCGATGATGAGGACTACGGTACAGCCTGGAGTGCGGACTCGGCGACGAGCATCACCTTCGAGGGAGAGAGCGCTGCCGTCAGCGGCAGCGGGGCGAAGGCGGGGGAAGACGGATCAGTCAGCATAACGGCTGCGGGTACCTATGTGCTGAGCGGACAGCTGAACGATGGACAGGTTACGATCGATGCGCCGGACGAGACTGTGCATGTCGTGTTGAACGGCGTCGGGCTGAGCAGCAAGGACAATTCGCCCTTCTACATCGTTGAGGCTGGAAGGGTTATCGTCACGCTGGAAGAAGGGACCGATAATACGCTCACGGACGGCGCGGATTATGTCTACGCAGATGCAACGGCGAACGAGCCGGATGCGGCGCTGTTCAGCAAGGCGGATCTGATCATTAACGGCACCGGTTCTCTGACAGTGAAGGGGAACTATAATGACGGCATCAAAAGCAAGGATGATTTGCTGCTTGTGTCCGGCGAAATCAACGTAAAGTCCGTCGACGACGGACTGGTAGGCAAGGACCGGGTAGCCGCGTTAGAAGGCGTAACGCTGACCGTGGATGCGGGCGGAGACGGTTTGAAGTCGACGAACGCGGAGGAAGAGGGCAAAGGGATTATCGCGATCGGCGGCGGGACATTCGATATCGTCTCGGGCAACGACGCGATTCAAGCGGAGACCTCGCTGCTCGTCGAAGACGGCGCGTTCAAACTGGTCAGCGGCGGCGGCAGCGCGAACGGCGAGACGCATGTCGAGGAACGCGGCGGTTGGGGCGGCGGCCAAGGCATGATGGGCGGCAGGCAAGGCGGTACAGGAGGCGCTACTGGTACAATGCCCGGTGGCGCAGGAACAACGGGAGCTGCTGTGAGTACGTCTGCATTAAATACGGAAAATGTTGAAACGGAGGCTCTTCCCTCCGGCACCTCCGGCGGTGTAACGACTGCGACGGAGTCCACGAGCGCCAAAGGGCTGAAGGCAGGCGGCGGCCTGCAAGTAAACGGAGGCGCGTTCGAGGTCGACGCGGCGGATGATGCCGTGCATACGAATGGCAGCCTGCTCATTAAAGGAGGCACATTCCTGCTAGCAAGCGGTGATGACGGTATTCACGCCGACGCTTCGGTCACGATTGCCGGAGGCACGATCGATATTACGACAAGCTACGAAGGCATAGAAGGCTCGACGATTACCGTCACAGGCGGGGAGATTGCGTTAACGGCATCGGATGACGGCTTCAACGTCGCCGGAGGCAACGATTCCAATGCAGGTATGCCGGGCCGTGCTTCGCAGGACAGCTTTGCGGCAGGCTCCGATCGGTTGCTGACGATCAGCGGCGGCACGATCACGGTAAACGCGAACGGCGACGGGCTGGATGCCAACGGC